>JAEPNK010000010.1:0-910 GCA_017643495.1 Rhizobiaceae bacterium
ATGGCAAAAGAAAAGTTTGAACGCAACAAGCCGCACTGCAACATTGGCACGATTGGCCATGTTGACCATGGCAAGACGACGTTGACGGCTGCGATTACCAAGTATTTTGGTGAGTTCAAGGCTTATGACCAGATTGATGGTGCCCCTGAGGAGCGTGCCCGCGGGATCACGATTTCGACGGCTCACGTTGAGTATGAGACGGAGACCCGTCACTATGCGCATGTGGACTGTCCTGGTCACGCTGACTATGTGAAGAACATGATCACGGGTGCCGCGCAGATGGATGGCGCGATTCTGGTTTGTTCGGCTGCTGACGGCCCGATGCCCCAGACCCGCGAGCACATTCTTCTTGCCCGTCAGGTTGGTGTTCCTGCGATTGTTGTTTTCCTGAACAAGGTTGACCAGGTTGACGACGAGGAGCTTCTCGAGCTTGTCGACATGGAAGTTCGCGAGCTTCTTTCTTCCTACGAGTTTCCTGGTGACGACATTCCGATCATCAAGGGTTCTGCGCTTGAGGCGCTTGAGAAGGACGGCACTGAGATTGGCGAGAACGCGATCCGCGAGCTGATGAAGAATGTTGACGAGTACATTCCCCAGCCCGAGCGTCCTGTTGACCAGCCGTTCCTTTTGCCGATCGAGGATGTTTTCTCGATTTCCGGTCGTGGTACGGTTGTGACCGGTCGTGTTGAGCGTGGTGTTGTGAACGTTGGTGACGAGATTGAGATCGTCGGCATCAAGGACACCCAGAAGACGACCTGTACGGGTGTTGAGATGTTCCGCAAGCTTCTGGACAGCGGTGAGGCGGGTGACAACATCGGTTGTCTGATCCGCGGTATTGACCGTGACCAGGTTGAGCGTGGCCAGGTTCTTGTGAAGCCGGGTTCTGTAACCCCGCACACGAAGTTCAAGG
>JAEPNK010000010.1:920-1156 GCA_017643495.1 Rhizobiaceae bacterium
GCCTACATCCTGACGAAGGATGAAGGTGGGCGTCACACACCGTTCTTCACGAACTATCGTCCACAGTTCTACTTCCGTACAACGGATGTGACCGGTGTTTGCCAGCTTCCTGCCGGTACCGAGATGGTCATGCCTGGCGACAATGTGGAGATGGAAGTCGAGCTGATCGTGCCAATCGCCATGGAAGAGCGCCTGCGCTTTGCTATCCGTGAAGGCGGACGTACCGTCGGAGCAGG
>JAEPNK010000011.1:0-314 GCA_017643495.1 Rhizobiaceae bacterium
CGCAATCGAATTCGATTGTTTATTCGTACGCTGGTCTGGATCGGACCTCAGAGGTCTTGCCTGTCATTTCATGCAGGTGGCCGGTTTGATCGCTCCGGTTCAGGGAATTTCATGAGGGAGAGGAATTCATGTCGAAAGTATCGATGGTATTGAACGGCAAGACGGTTTCGGCTGATGTCGAAGACCGGACGCTGCTCGTATCGTTTATCCGGGACGTGCGCGGATTGACTGGTACGCACGTTGGCTGCGACACCTCGCAATGCGGTGCCTGCGTTGTGCATGTCGACGGCAAGGCCGTAAAGTCTTGCACCATG
>JAEPNK010000011.1:324-647 GCA_017643495.1 Rhizobiaceae bacterium
CTTTCCGTGAACATCACGGGCTTCAGTGCGGCTTCTGTACCCCCGGCATGATCATGACCGCCGTGGACATGATCAAGCGTCATGGTGCTGGAAATCTCGACGAGGCAACCATTCGCCACGAGCTGGAAGGCAATATCTGCCGCTGCACCGGCTACCACAATATCGTCAAGGCGATCAAAGCCGCCTCCGATCAAATGGCCGGTATGGCTCAGGCCGCCGAATAACGGCGTTGGCCTGAACTCCCAAAATTGATGCGCGAACACGTTCGCGCAGCAGGACAGCAAGACCGATCAATCGAATGAGATGCCGGGAGGAACAGGCAT
>JAEPNK010000012.1 GCA_017643495.1 Rhizobiaceae bacterium
TAGGCGATTGTGAGTTCATCGCCGGTTGGTTTTCGCAAGAAAATCCTCCGGACTGCACTTGCTGCTGCGAAGGCTGGAAAAGGCGGTTGACTTCAAAAACGGCGCGGCCTAAACACCGCGCTCCCGTCACGGAGGACTTCCTGAGGAAGCCGAGGTGATGCGGACCTGGAAGCCCCTGGTTTTTGTGGTCCGGCTCTTTGACATTGTTGATAGGAAAGAGAAACGCAGGCGGCGGTGCTCTGCGGTGGGTCAGACCGCCACTTGAGAACCGATACGCTGACGCGTTTCTTTACGACGATTTTAGTTCTGTTCTGGTTTTCCAGGGCAGAGCGACAAATCTCGTCAAGAACTTTGAATGCCAAGCGTGTCGGGATCAAAACTCAACCTGAGAGTTTGATTCTGGCTCAGAACGAACGCTGGCGGCAGGCTTAACACATGCAAGTCGAGCGCCCTCTTCGGAGGGAGCGGCAGACGGGTGAGTAACGCGTGGGAACATACCTTTCGGTTCGGAATAGCCCCGGGAAACTGGGTGTAATACCGAATACGTCCTTAGGGAGAAAGATTTATCGCCGAAAGATTGGCCCGCGTTAGATTAGATAGTTGGT
>JAEPNK010000013.1 GCA_017643495.1 Rhizobiaceae bacterium
GGCCTATGGCGTCGACGGTTCCAGGTTCCACGAGAACAAGCGCGCCGTTGAGAACAAGGAAATCGGTCCGCTGATCAAGACGATCATGACCCGCTGCATTCACTGCACGCGTTGTGTGCGGTTCACCACGGAAGTGTGTGGTGTCACCGACATGGGTCTGGTCGGCCGTGGCGAAGATGCGGAAATCACCACCTATCTCGAAGCGGCCCTGTCGTCGGAAATGCAGGGCAACGTGGCAGATCTTTGCCCGGTTGGTGCCTTGACCCACAAGCCTTACGAATTCCACGCCCGTCCGTGGGAACTGACCAAGACCGAAAGCATCGACGTGATGGACGCGGTCGGTTCCGCGATCCGTGTCGACACGCGCGGCAAGGAAGTCATGCGGGTGATGCCGCGGCTCAACGAAGAGGTCAACGAGGAGTGGATTTCCGACAAGTCCCGTTACATCTGGGACGGTCTGAAGACCCAGCGCCTCGACCGGCCTTACGCCAAGAAGGACGGCAAGCTGCAGCCCGTTTCCTGGGGGGAAGCGTTCCAGATCATTGCCGAAAAGGTAAAAGGCGCGAGCGCCGACAAAATCGGTGCTCTGGCTGGACAGATGG
>JAEPNK010000014.1 GCA_017643495.1 Rhizobiaceae bacterium
GAAAACGATGCCGTGGCTTTCCAGCTCCTTGCGGTAGGTCGTGGCGACGGACACGCTGTCGAAGACCGCGTCGACCGCGACTTTCGGCGCGCCTTCGACACCGGCCAGGACTTCCTGCTCCTTCAGCGGGATACCCAGTTTTTCATAGGTTTCCAGAAGCTTCGGGTCGACCTCGTCCAGGCTCTTCGGGCCGTCCTTCTTTTTCGGCGCGGCGTAATAGTAAAGGTCCTGATAGTCGATCGGCGGCACGTCCGGTTTCTGCCAAGCGGGTTCCGGCATGTCCTGCCACAGGCGGAAGGCCTTCAGGCGCCATTCCAGCAGCCATTCCGGCTCTTCCTTCTTGGCGGAGATCATACGGACGATGTCTTCGTTCACGCCCTTGGGCGCGATATCCATCTCAATATCCGTCGAGAAACCGTATTTATACTTCTCGGTGCCGAGATCGCGGACCTGCTGAACGGTTTCCTTTGTCGCTACCATGGGACCTACTCCACTTTACCAACCGCCGGGGCGGGCTTCGCCCCACCCACCGGCGGCATATCTATAAAATTC
>JAEPNK010000015.1 GCA_017643495.1 Rhizobiaceae bacterium
CGGTACTGGTACACTATCGGTCGTCAAGGAGTACTTAGGCTTGGAGGGTGGTCCCCCCATGTTCAGACAGGATTTCACGTGTCCCGCCCTACTCGAGGACTTATGCAATTTCTACCCGTACGGGGCTATCACCCACTATGGCCGACCTTTCCAGATCGTTCCGGTTCTTATGCATAAGCCACTGGCCTGGTTCGCGTTCGCTCGCCGCTACTAGCGAAGTCTCGGTTGATGTCCTTTCCTCCGGTTACTGAGATGTTTCAGTTCACCGGGTTCGCCTCATGCTGCTATGTATTCACAACATGATCACCCTATTGGGTGGGGTTTCCCCATTCAGAAATCTACGGGTCAAAGCCTGCTCTCGGCTCACCGTAGCTTATCGCAGAGTGCCACGTCTTTCATCGCCTCTTGACGCCAAGGCATCCACCAGATGCCCTTATTATGCTTGAGAGATCCCTCAGCTAACTGTTCTGCGGCTTGCGCAGGGGTAAAACCTGCAAAACCACATCACAACTAGTTCGCGATCACGTTCTTTCGTTGCGAAAAATCACAA
>JAEPNK010000016.1 GCA_017643495.1 Rhizobiaceae bacterium
CTGCTTCCGGCGAGGATGGAGATGGGAGGGGACAAGGAAAATCGATGCGGGCGGTGCGGGCGCACAAGCATAAGCGCGGAGCCACGGTTAGCGTCTATTTTCCTTGTGGGGAGAAAGAGGCAACGCCTCTTGGCTTCCCCTTAAACAAAATGAAGTGCTGCAAGGCAGCTCAGATCATGCGCAAGGGATGGAAGCCGAATGGCCGAGACTACAGGCTCGGTTCACGACAGCCCGTCCAGATGCGCCACAAGATATCTAGGGTTGTATATTCTTCTTGAAGGGAATTCGATAATACGGCAAAATCTTCAAATATTTCATAATAGTAGAACAAAAAAAATGAACCTCGAAGAACTCGCGAAAATTTGCCAAAATTGTGCGCAGAAGAATCCAGTGATTGTGCTGGGGAGCGGTGCATCTATCCCGCATGGCATAAAAGGAATGGGCGATCTTGCGACTTGGCTGAATGACAACGTAGAAGCTGCGGATGGCCCCGAAGTGGAGGCATGGGCCTTAGTTAGAAAAGCGCTCGAAAGTGGAG
>JAEPNK010000017.1:0-283 GCA_017643495.1 Rhizobiaceae bacterium
CTCCGGCCCGTCCAACTCGACGATCAGCAGCGCCTCGCAATCCATCGGATAGCCGGCATGGACGAAATCCTCTGCCGCGATGATGGCCGGCTTATCCATCATCTCCATGCCGCCGGGGATGATGCCGCTCCCGATCACCTGAGCGACGCAATCGCCGCCCGCCTCGCTGGACGGAAAGCCGATCAGAAGCGCGCGGGCGGTTTCCGGCTTCGGCAGCAGGCGCACCGTCACCTCCGTCACGACGCCCAACAGGCCTTCCGACCCGATCGCGATCCCCAGCAGG
>JAEPNK010000017.1:293-523 GCA_017643495.1 Rhizobiaceae bacterium
TCATAGCCCTCGGAATCCAGATGCTTGCCGCCGATCCGCATGATCTCGCCATCCATGGTCACCAGTTCGATGCCCAGAACGTTGTTGGTGGTCAGGCCGTATTTCAGGCAATGCACGCCGCCGGAATTTTCCGCCACATTGCCGCCGATGGTACAGGCGATCTGGCTCGACGGGTCCGGCGCGTAATAGAAGCCGTCATCCTGGACCGCGTGAGTGATGGCCAGATTGGT
>JAEPNK010000018.1 GCA_017643495.1 Rhizobiaceae bacterium
GGTCCTGCAGTTTGCGCAGCACCCGGCATGTCGGGGCCGTGATTTCCGGGCCGATTCCGTCCCCGGAGAAGACGGCAATTCTGAAGTCCGACGGCATGATACCTCCCTCTTCGCATCCGCCGACAAAAGCGCGTCGCCGGGATTTTGTGAAGCATTATTGACGGTGCATATTATTACGTATACATAAACACACACAACAACAAACACACCATATTGACAGGAGGAAGCGATGAGGAGGTTCTTAAAGGCAGCCGCCGTAGCGGCATTGGGTTTTGGCGTCGTGTCGGCGGCCGAGGCGCAAACCTATCCCTACCGCGACATTACGGCGGCGGTGGTCTGGGGCGCCGGCGGCGGAACGGACACGATCAACCGCATGATCATGGCCGAAATGGAAAAGCACCTACCGGTCAGCATCAATGTCATCAATCAGACCGGCGGCGTCGCCGGATCGAACGGCATGGTCTATGTCATGAACCAGCCGGACGATGGCTATACCCTGGTC
>JAEPNK010000001.1:0-167612 GCA_017643495.1 Rhizobiaceae bacterium
TGAAGACCACAGACAAAACAGACGGAAGGCCTTCAACAAGGACCCCGCATGTTTGCCCCCCAACACCGCCCGAAAGGGCCCGGTGAACAATCACGCATGCCACGGCGAAAGAAGGGTTGGCACACACGGACATGACAACCTGTCGGAAACAAACAAAAACTTGGCCGGGACTCACTTGAGCAGGCTTACGGATTGATGCAGGATTTCAGCATGAATGAAGATGACTTCAGTGATGATTCCAGCCCGTGCTTTGCCCATCATCTGGTGGGTGGACACCCGGTTGATCCGCAAACCGCACTCGATGTTTCCCGGTTCCGCAAGTCGGAACGCCAGCGCCTGTATGCAATGCGAAAAGACATGCCGCTCGATGCGCGGCATGCGGCTGCCGAAAAAATTTCGGCGCAACTGGATCTTGAGATCAAGAATTTCTCCGGTGCGGCAATAGCAGTCTACTGGCCGATCCGCGGTGAACTGGATTTGCGCAACTGGATGAAAAAAGCTGCTGGAAAAGGCGCCACAATCGCACTTCCTGTTGTCGTTGAAAAAGACAGCCCTGTTGCTTTTCACCAATGGGAACCGGAGTGCAGAATGGTACCGGGATACTGGAAAATTCCGGTACCTGCGGAAGAACGGCCCGTCACGCCCGATGTGGTGATCGTGCCGCTTCTTGGTGTTGACCGGGAACGCTACCGTCTTGGAAACGGCGGAGGCTATTATGACCGGACACTTGCCTCGCTGTCCCCAAGACCACTGACAATCGGTGTCGGACAGTCCTTTTCAAAAATGGCGACAATTTTCCCAATGCCCTGGGACATCCCGATGGACCGGATCGTGCTTGGCAATGAAACGGAAAGTGAAATCTGTTGACCGGCAACCTTCAGGGTGTTGGCTTGATCGCTGCAGCTTCCGGCGGTGGAACGATCTCCAGCACATTGAGCGCATCAAGCCCGCCGAGAATGGCATCCACGGCGATGGTCGCAAGAATGATGCCCATGACCCGGCTGATTACGCTTGCCCCCGTATTGCCGATGATGCGGTGAATGTAGCTTGCAAGCAGCAGCACCACGAGTGTTGTCACGAGAACGACGATCAGGAGGCCGGCTGTGATCGCCTGGTCCGTGATGGATTCCGTATGATTGTCGGTGAGGACAACAATGGCGAGCATGGCACCCGGCGAAGCAATCGATGGCATTGCAAGCGGGAAAACAGCACCGGCAAGATGGTCGCGACCGGCTTCCTCGATTTCCCTGGCCGGTTTCGATTCCCCGAAAATCATGGTCATCGCAAAAATGAACAGGACCACTCCGCCAGCTATCTGGAACGAGCCGAGCCGAAGTCCCATGGTTTCGAGCATGAGCTGGCCGCCAACAAGGAAAACAAGCAGAACCAGTGCGGCAATGAAAACAGCCCGAATGGCAAACCGGCGATGCAGCCGGGCAGGTACACTCTGCACGGCATACAGGTAGACAGGGATACTGCCAATCGGATCAATCACCACCAGCAATGTAACCAGTTCACGGATCAGGTTTGGCCAGTCCATCAATTCTCCAGTCTTTCGAGATGTGTTCATATGAGGATTAGCAGACTGGCAGGACTTGGCAAATCCAAACAGCACGAAAGGAAGAAGATTTGCCGGTTCCCGCAACAGGCAAGAGAGCGGATGGTTGAACTTGACGAAACGCCGGTGATCGCGGAAAAGGTGCCCAACCTATTTCCCGAACAGAGATGAAGACATGACTGCTTTCAAAACGCTCGACGACGTTGATGTTTCAGGCAAGCGGGTACTGGTCCGTGTGGACCTGAATGTACCCATGGCTGATGGCAAGGTGACGGATGCGACCCGTATCCTGAGAATCCTGCCCACGATCGGGGAAATCTCGGAAAAGGGCGGCAAGGTGATCCTGCTTGCCCATTTCGGTCGCCCCAAGGGAAAACCGGTCGAAGACATGTCGCTGGCGCCGGTGGTCGAAACACTATCCGACATGACCGGAAAGCCGGTGGCTTTTGCCAGCGACTGCATTGGCGAGGCCGCCGCCTCTTGTATTTCGAAAATGCATGATGGTGACATCGCACTTCTGGAGAATACCCGCTTTCATCCCGGAGAAGAGAAGAACGACCCGGATTTCGCCAGGGCCCTTGCCCAGAATGGCGACCTGTTTGTGGCAGATGCGTTTTCGGCATCGCATCGCGCCCATGCCTCAACGGTCGGTCTTTCAGACCACATGGAAACGGTTTGCGGGCGTACCATGCAGGCCGAACTTGAAGCGCTCGAACAGGCACTCGGCAACCCGCGCAAGCCGGTGGGCGCCGTGGTCGGCGGAGCCAAGGTTTCCACCAAGCTCGACCTGCTTGACAATCTGGTGGAAAAGCTTGATGTCCTGATCATCGGTGGCGGCATGGCAAATACCTTTCTTGTCGCACAGGGGGCAAGTCTTGGCGCATCACTGGTCGAGAACGATTTGCTGGATACGGCCCGCTCAATCATGCAAAAGGCCGAAGCGCAGAACTGCCGCATCGTCCTGCCAACGGACGGCGCCGTTGCGACCGAATTCAGCGCAGGTGCCGAAAACCGCAATCTTGCGCTGGATGCACAAACACAACTTGCGGACAATGAAATGGTTCTTGATGCCGGCACCAGCGCCACACAGGCAGTCGTGTCGGAGTTCTCAAACCTCAAAACGCTGGTCTGGAATGGCCCGCTCGGCGCATTTGAGATGGAGCCTTTCGACCGGGCAACGGTGCAGGCAGCGCAGGCAGCCGCCCGTCTCACCCGTGAGGGAGAACTGGTTTCGATTGCCGGAGGCGGCGACACCGTGGCGGCTCTCAATCATGCCGATGCCGCAAAGGATTTCACCTATGTGTCAACCGCTGGCGGTGCATTTCTTGAATGGATGGAAGGCAAGGAACTTCCGGGCGTTGCCATACTGAGAAGATGATGTGACATCCGTCACAGTCTGAAACGCAGAAATGCTGCATTTTCTCTCTGCCTTGATGCAACCCTGTTGGTTGCCGCAGGAATGGAGTCCGAAAGTGCAGAAGCAGACATTGATGACACGCGTCAGCCGCAGCATGCAGCCGGTTCGCGACGGCCTGCCGGAAGAAGCCATCAGCGGAATTCACAAGGCAGGTCTGAACTGGCGGTTCCTGCGCCAGGCAGTTGCATTCCTGACAGGGAAATTTCTCTAACGGGCATCGTGAAGCCCCGCCAATGGAAGAACCTTCAATGACCGGATACCAAAACGCTCGTGCCAGCTGAGTTCATCCACCGGTACGGCAAGTCGGATATCCGTAAAGCGTGTAAACAGTGCCCTTATAGCCGCCTTGGCTTCAACCCGTGCCAACTGGTGACCGAGACAAAAATGGATACCGGTACCGAATTCAACATGCCGGTTGGGCTTGCGGGTAATGTCAAACACTTCCGGGCTTTCAAAAACGGCGGGGTCATGATTGGCCGCCACGAGCAGGGGCATGACGATGTCCCCGGCTTTCAACACAGTGCCTTCAATCTCCGTATCGGAACGGACATAACGGGGCTTTGTTGATTGAACGGGGGAGACGAAGCGCAGTGTTTCCTCGACGGCACCATCAAGAAGGGACCAATCGTCTCTCAGCATTTCAAGCTGTTCACGATGCTGTAGCAAGGCCAGCACACTGCCGGAAATGAGATGTGTTGTGGTCTCGTGTCCGGCCATCAACAGAAGGAAAACCATGGCTGACAACTCATCATCACCCAATTCCGCCCCGTCTTCACCCAGTTCGACAAGACTGCCGAGCAGGCCAGCCCGGTCCCCTTCTCGCACTTTGCCAATCCGGTCATCAATGTAACGGGTCAGCGGCCCCAGTCTCCACATTGCAACGAGAACCGAAAAAATGCTGTTCACACCGGTCAGCGCGGCAGCCCATTGCATGAATTTTTCCTGGTCTTCACCGGGAAGGCCAAGAAGTTCGCAGATGACCGAGAGAGGCAGGGGACGGGCCAAGTTTTGAATCAGGTCGGCCCCGTCCCCAAGCCTGACCAGTTGCTCGGCATAACCCTCTGCCAGGAGTTCCGCCCGCTCTTCAAGTTGAACGATCTCGCGTCGACGAAAAGCTTCGTCCACCATGGAGCGCAGGCGCTTGTGGTCAGGTTCATCACTGCTCAGCATGTTGACAGACAGCCGTCGTATGAAAGAAGGCATCCACCACTGCATGCCGATCACCTTGCCATTGGCGCGCCGGACAGTGAAGGTTTTGTCATCTTTGAGAATTCGTATTGCTGCAGCTTGTGTCGTTGTCAGCCAGACTTTGCCAATCAGTGGAATTGAGGATCTTGCAAACGAACCCTCTTCCCGCAATGCCGCAAGGGTCGGGGTAGGATCACGCATGAAATCCTGGTCTTGAAGTGCACCGAGTTTGATCATTGCAGTTTCACCTTGCTGTTCATTCATCATAACATGACAAAGTTGGGCAAGAGCATGGTTTTGACGCAAATTTAGCACGCAAATGATTGAAAAAAGCCGGCCATCTGGTAAGACGCTGCCAACATCAATCCAGGAGAATTACGATGAGCGAACGCCTTGAGGACATTGCCGTCGCCATGGTTGCAGAGGGTCAGGGCATTCTGGCCGCCGACGAAAGCACAGGCACTATCAAGAAACGTTTTGATTCAATCAGTGTCGAGTCCACAGAAGACAAGCGGCGGGACTATCGGGAAATGCTGTTTCGTGCAGATCAGGCAATGAAGGACTGCATTTCCGGTGTCATCCTTTTTGAGGAAACGCTTGGCCAGAAGGCTGCTGACGGAACGCCACTGGTCGATCTGATCAAGGCAGCCGGTGCTGTGCCTGGCATCAAGGTCGACAAGGGCGCACAGGCGCTTTCCGGAACGTCCATCGAAAAGGTGACTGAAGGACTGGACGGTCTTCGCTCCCGCCTCGCCGGTTATTATGAACAGGGTGCGAGGTTTGCCAAATGGCGTGCCGTGATCACCATCACCGATGACACGCCAAGCTGGAACTGCATCAAGGCAAATGCTCATGCACTCGCCCGTTATGCTGCCCTCTGCCAGGAAGCCGGCATTGTACCGATCGTCGAGCCGGAAGTGCTTATGGATGGAGAACATTCCGCCCATACAATCGACCGGTGCTACGAGGTTACCGAATGGGCACTCAAGACACAGTTTGCCGAACTGTATGACGCAGGTGTAAATCTCGAAGGAATGGTATTGAAGCCGAATATGATTGTTCCGGGCCAGAACTGTTCGAGCCAGGCCAGTGTCGACGAGGTGGCAGAGAAAACCGTTCAATGCCTCAAGGCCTGCGTTCCGTCACTCGTACCAGGTATCGCCTTCCTGTCTGGCGGACAGTCAGACATTGACGCAACGGCACACCTGAATGCCATGAACGCAAGTTATGACCTGCCATGGAAACTGACATTCTCTTATGGGCGCGCATTGCAGGCAGCGGCACTTTCTGCATGGCAAGGCAAACAGGAAAATGTCGAAGCGGCACAGGCAGCCTTTGCACACCGGGCCAAGATGAACGGCCTTGCTGCAACGGGCAAATGGTCGAAAGACATGGAAAGCTGAGTTCCTGTTTTCATGTGATTTCAAAGAGCCCGGATTTCTTCCGGGCTTTTTTGTGGGAACATACTCCGCCAAGTTAGTCAGGAAACCCTTTGAAACAGATCACTTATGATACGATAGTCCTTGGAGCCGGCGGCGCCGGAATGATGTGCGCTGCAACAGCTGGTCAGCACGGACGAAAGGTCCTGCTTCTCGACCATGCCGAAAAGCCCGGCAAGAAAATCCTGATATCAGGTGGCGGGCGTTGCAATTTCACCAATATTGAAAGTTCCGCGAAAAACTACTTGAGCCAGAACCCGCATTTTGCCAAGTCGGCCTTGTCCCGCTATACACCGCAGGATTTCATTTCCCTTGTCGAGCGCCATGGCATCAGCTGGCACGAAAAGACACTCGGCCAGTTGTTCTGCGACAAGAGCGCAACCCAGATCGTGGACATGCTGCTGGCAGAATGTGAAACCGGTGGTGTTACCATCAAATGTGATGAGCAAATTGCCGAAGTGGGCAAAACCCCCGACGGTTTCACCGTCAGTACACAAAATGGCAGATACAATGCCGCATCGCTCGTCATAGCCACTGGAGGGCCGTCAATCCCGAAAATGGGGGCTACCGGCTTTGCCTATGATCTTGCCAGACAGTTTGGCCTCAAAGTGGTAGAGCCAAAGCCCGCGCTGGTTCCCTTCACGCTTGGACCCGATGAGGCGGTTTTCAAGTCCCTTTCAGGCGTTTCAACCAACATCATCGCCCGGCACGGCAAGACCGAATTCCGTGAAGCCGGCCTGTTTACCCACAAGGGATTGTCCGGACCGGCAATCCTTCAGATTTCCTCTTACTGGAAACACGGGGACCCGGTTTCGATCAACTTTCTTCCAGACACCCGCGACGGGTGGCTTTGCAGTCTGAAGCGCGCCAAACCGGCAACAAGGCTGAAATCGGCAATCGCCACAATCTTGCCGGAGCGCTTGGCAGATGCACTTTGTGAACGTCTGGAAAGTCAGGTCAAGCCATCCGGTGCGATTGGAACCCTGACGGACAAAAGTCTCGCTGCCATCGAGGAGGAATTCGCAAACTGGCAATTCTATCCAAACGGAACAGAAGGCTTCGCCAAAGCTGAAGTCACGATTGGCGGCATTTCAACGCAGGAGCTTTCTTCCAAAACAATGGAAGCAAGGAAAGTGCCCGGCTTGTATTGCATCGGCGAGGCAGTCGATGTCACCGGCTGGCTCGGCGGGTACAATTTTCAATGGGCCTGGGCAAGTGGCTTTGTCGCCGGTCAGTCATTGTGACAAAAAATCCCACTCGACAAACTCAATACATCACGGTTTGATTGACCTTTACGTCAAGGATATTTCAAACCGGACATGGTTACAAATCTAGAAAAAGCATTCTCCTGGTTGGCTTTCCCGGTCTATGCAGTACAAGGCTTGCGGGTGCGTTCACGCATTCAAAGAATGCTGCCGCCTGCCGCGTCCGCTGTTGCGGAGATTGAAGGTAATGGCCAACCGATACGTACCCTGATGATCGGGGACAGCTCCGCTGCCGGTGTTGGCGTTACCGAATTTCACCAAAGCGTTGCAGGAGGGTTTCCGACCCTTTTGGCAGAGCTGACCGGAAGGCCGGTTTATGCTCGCACATGCGGCAACAATTCCGCGACAACGGGGCAGATACGGGATTTTGTCCTGCCCCATATAGAACCACTGGATTATGATTATGTGGTCCTCAGCATTGGCACCAATGATGCCAAGAACTTTCATTCCGGCAAACGGTTTTGCAAGGAGTTCGGCACGCTGATCTACGCTTTGAGAACACGCTTCCCCAATGCCCGGATTATCTGGTCCGGCATCATTGATATCGGTGACATTCCTGCCCTGCCCTTTCCCCTGAACCGCATCCTGAGTATTCGCTCCCGGATCCTGATGCAGGCAGGGAAAACACTGTGTGAGGAACGCGGGGCGTTGGCACCGCCCTCAGGCTGGCAACCCCTGCCCGAAAACTTTGCGGAAGATGGGTTCCACTGTTCTGCAAAAGGTTATGGTATGTGGGCAAAGGAGCTTGCAGGTTTTATTGCGAAAATGGAAATAAGCGAAGCCACGCCAAAGGGATAATGGACAACCCAATCCAATTTTGCTTATGTCCGGCAAGACGCAGGACCGGGTAATTGCAACATCTGCCTGCTTGTCCACGGGAGGAGACAATGAGCTCGAAATATCACGAGATTTATGCTGCCTGGGAAAAGGATCCGGAAGCATTCTGGGCCAGCGCAGCGCAAGAAATCGACTGGTTCAAACCGGCAGAGAAAATATTCGATCCGGAAGCCGGAAGCTATGGACGCTGGTTTGCCGGTGCGACATGCAATACCTGTTACAATTGCGTGGATCGCCATGTCGAGACAGGTCGCGCGGAACAAGCTGCCATCATTTATGACAGCCCTGTGACCGGCTCCCGGAAAAGCATCAGTTATCGCGAATTGCTTCAGGAGACCCAGGCCCTTGCCGCCATTCTCAAGGACAAGGGTGTGAAACGTGGTGATCGTGTCATCATTTACATGCCGATGATCCCCGAAGCTGCCGTTGCCATGCTTGCCTGCGCCCGCATCGGCGCAATACATTCCGTTGTGTTTGGCGGGTTTGCCGCATCAGAACTTGCTACCCGAATTGATGATGCCACACCCAATTTCATTATCTCCGCATCCTGTGGCATCGAGCCAAGCCGTATCGTTGCCTACAAGCCCCTGCTGGATGAAGCAATTGATCTGGCAAGTCACAAGGTGACAGGCACACTTGTCCTGCAACGCGAACAACTGGCGTGTGATCTGGTTGAAGGTCGTGACCACGACTTTGCAACACTCATGGCCGAAGCAAGAGAGGCTGCTGAAGATGTTCCGTGCGAACCCGTGGCAGCCACCGACCCTCTGTATGTGCTTTATACCTCCGGCACTACAGGTCAGCCCAAGGGCGTGGTTCGCGACAATGGCGGCCACATGGTTGCACTCAAATGGTCAATGAAGGCGATTTATGATGTCAATCCGGGAGAGGTTTACTGGGCGGCTTCTGATGTCGGCTGGGTCGTTGGACACTCCTACATTGTCTATGGTCCACTGCTTCATGGTTGCACGACGGTTTTGTTCGAGGGGAAACCCGTTGGCACACCTGATCCCGGCACGTTTTGGCGCATCATATCGGAACACAAGGTTGAAACCCTTTTCACGGCTCCAACGGCATTTCGTGCCATCAAGGGGCAAGATCCCGACGGAGAATATGTAAAGAAGTATGACCTCAGCCATTTCCGCCACCTCTTCCTTGCTGGTGAGCGCGCCGACCCGGTGACCATTCACTGGGCCGAAGACAAGCTTGGCGTTCCGGTGATTGACCACTGGTGGCAAACGGAAACGGGCTGGACAATTGCCGGAAACCCTGTCGGGCTTGGGATCATGCCGGTCAAGTACGGATCCCCGACCGTACCCATGCCAGGCTATGCCATGGACATACTCGACGATGAAGGCAACCCGGTCGCCCGCAGCGAACTCGGCAACATTGTTGTACGCCTGCCATTGCCGCCCGGCTCCTTTCCCACCCTGTGGAACGCCGAAGAGCGGTTCAGGGACGCCTATCTTTCGGAGTTTCCCGGCTATTACAAGACGGCGGATGCAGGCTACATGGATGAGGATGGTTATCTTTTCATCATGGCCCGTACCGATGACATCATCAACGTTGCAGGACACCGCCTTTCAACCGGAGGCATGGAGGAAGTCCTGGCCGAACACCGCGACGTGGCAGAATGTGCCGTGATCGGCATTGCCGATGAAATGAAAGGCCAGGTGCCATGCGGATTTCTCGTCCTCAATGCTGGCGTGAACCGCAACCCGGACGAGATTTGCAGCGAGGCGGTTGCACTGGTGCGTGAGAAGATCGGGCCTGTCGCCGCTTTCAAGAAGGCACTCGTTGTGAAGCGCCTGCCAAAAACCCGTTCCGGCAAGATATTGCGTGCCACCATGCAGAAAATTGCCGACGGGCAGGAATGGAAAATGCCGGCAACAATCGATGATCCGGCGATCCTTGATGAAATTGACGCGGCCCTTTCCGGCAATTGAACAATCCGGCGAAAGCTTGCCTGTTACTCTTTTGTTGCCTTGTACCGGCGGATGCACCATCTTGCGGAAACATGCCAGAGATGATTTCTGCAAATACAATGCACAATTGAAGGACGGGGCCGGCACATGTCACTGGAAAAGAAAGTTGCGATCGTCACGGGAGCTGCACAGGGGATTGGTTATGCAATCGCCAAGCGTTTCCTGAGGGAAAAGGCCCGGGTGATCATTGCCGATGTCGACGAGAAGGCAGGACAGGAGGCAATTTCCGCCCTGACCAAGATCGGCAATGCGCGATATGTCCATTGTGACGTCGCCCAGCGTCTTGATGTACACAACTTGGTTGCAGGAACCATAGACGAGTACGGCCGTATTGACGTTCTGGTCAACAATGCAGGTATCGTTTCGGCCGGCGATTTCCTGACCCTCAGCGAGGAAGAATTTGACCGTGTAATGGCCGTTAATCTCAAGGGCGCATTTCTTTGCTCACAGGCAGTAGCCCGCCACATGGTCAACCAGGTCGGAGACGGCATGGAAGCAGGAAGCATTATCAACATCTCATCGATAAATGCGGTATATGCCCTTGCCGATCAGGTGCCGTATTCGGTTTCCAAGGGCGGACTCAACCAGCTAACCCGGGTTGCAGCCCAGTCGCTTGCAAAATACGGCATTCGCGTCAACGCGATAGGACCGGGCTCCATCTCAACCCAGATGCTGGAATCGGTCATGGCGGAAAATGCAGATGCCAAGGCCAGGATCCTCAGCCGTACGCCCATGGGCCGGACGGGCGAACCCAGGGAGATTGCTGCCATTGCAGCTTTTCTGGCGTCAGACGATGCGAGCTATATCACCGGCCAAACCATCTACGCTGACGGCGGGCGCCTTGGCTTGAACTATACGGTGCCTGTCGAAGACTAACTCATCTTCAAAAGAAAAACGCGGCTCCCCAAAGGAACCGCGCCAAATCATTGAACTGCATCAAGCAGGGGAAACCGGTCCGGGTTCCCACGCAGAAAAGCCGAGTTTACGACTTGTCGTCGCCTGTTTCCTCGGCATCGTCTTCACTGCTCTTTGAAAAGTTTGCAAAGACATCTTCTGCACTGATGTTTTCAGATTCGGAAGCGGCTTGCGAAGCATCACCCGGTGATTGTGTTTCGGCTGCAGGACGCAACGTGTCTTCGCTTGCTTCACCTTCCACCGGCTCCGGTTTCGCAGGTGCCCACTTGGCGGCCTTTGTAACTTCGCCATCCAGCGCAATCTGTGTGCACAAACCAAGTGTGACAGGATCCATTGGCTGAAGGTTGGCCGAATTCCAGTGCGTGCGCTCACGGATGGCTTCAATCGTGTTCTTGGTTGTGCCGACAAGACGGATAATCTGGGAATCCTTCAATTCCGGATGGTTGCGCACCAGCCACAAAATTGCGTTGGGACGGTCTTGCCGCTTGGAAAGCGGCGTATAGCGGGGACCTTTGCGCTTGAGCGTCGGCACCACGACTTTTGCAGCAGCCAGCTTGAGTTTGTGATTCGGATCTTCCTGTGCCCGTTCAAGTTCGGAACGCGTCAACTGGCCGGTCGAAATCGGGTCCATTCCCTTGATGCCCTGGGCATTCTCGCCATCGGCAATTGCCTTAACTTCGAGGGGGTGCAGGCTGCAGAATGTGGCAATCTGGTCAAATGTAAGAGACGTATTGTCCACCAGCCATACGGCAGTAGCTTTCGGCATGAGTGGTGTATTGGCCATGATGCTTCTCCTGGTAGAATCAGAAACGATACATCTTTCCCGTGTGCCCGCCCGGTTTCCCGGAGGCTCCCTTTCGGGAAAATGCCGTTTTGTTTGGAAATCGCCTCCTGTATAAACGCTGGAACGATGTGTTGCAATAATTTTTGCCGGATCATGATGGAGGATCACAATGAGTGGTGATGAAAGCGCAAGCAAACAGCCTGCCGGCTTCGTAATTGGCCAGTCACTCGATACATTGTCTATCGAGGATCTTGATGAAGCGATAAAAAGCCTGCACGGCGAAATTCAGCGCCTTGAACTGGCAAAAGGTGAAAAATCAAGACATCTGGACGCGGCTTCGGCGCTGTTCAAGAATTGACCACCTGTCCCATATTGGTGCGCAACCCAGATGCGAAAACATCCTGAAAACCGCTGAAACAAGCCAAAACCAGGCCTCTAAATGAAGAAATCAACGCGCGTTAACCATTTGGTAAGGTTTATATCGCATTAATGGTTACATCCAGAGCGATCTGGATATCAAGCCAGCGACCATGTCGCTTTGTTTGAGCCTCCCTGTTAACTTTTCAGAGCCGTTTTGCACGGCTCTTTTTTTTGTCCGCTTTCAAACCTGGCAGGGTTCTTGCAACACCGGATACAGAAATGTGGATATTAACCAAGTCCCGCAAGTCGGGTTTACCAACAGGTTCATCTGCATTAATCTATTGTTAACCAAGCATGTTCGCACGAGAACTTGCGACGAGGAAAGCTGGCATCAGGCGGTTGGAAAGATCAACTGCAGCAATGCCCGGACAAGGGATGGTCCCCGTGACAAATACTGTAAATCTGGCTGAAAAATTTGCCCATTCTGAAAAGTTCAAGTCACTCTTCCAGGATGGAATGGGTCTGGTTGAGGAAAGCGCTTCCTACCTTGACGGCAAAGGCCGGGAAAATGCCCGCAACCTGACCCGTTCAGCTGCCATGCTTTACGGATCGGAATCAATGCGGCTGACCACCCGTTTGATGCAACTCGCATCCTGGCTTTTGCTGCAGCGTGCAGCCAACGAGGGTGAAATGTCCCGCGAGCAGCTTCTCGAAGAAAAAAAGAAGATCAAGCTGGAAGAAACCGTAAACAGGGCCGACCACCCGGAATGGCAAAACATGCCTGCTGATTTCATTGATCTCGTGTCACGTTCCCTGGCGCTTCAGAACCGGGTCATGAGCCTTGATGCCGAATTGTATGGCAAGCAGGCAAGTGAAGAGAAACAGACTTCCAACCCGGTTAGCCAGCAGATTGACCTGCTCTCTGCCGCGCTGGGAGCCATGAAGCAATAAGTCCATATGGGACAAGGCTGACAACTTCGCCTTCACCCTTCGAAATTCCAAATAAAAAACCCGGCGAAAGCCGGGTTTTTTTGATTTCTGCCATGCAGAAAGATCGCAGAAGGATCATCCTGGCTGTTAAATGCCAAGACCTTCGTATTTTTTCTTGAACCGGGAAACACGACCGCCACGATCCATCAATTGCTGGTTGCCGCCAGTCCATGCAGGGTGGGAGTTCGGGTCGATATCAAGGTTCATTGTATCGCCAGCAGCACCCCATGTTGTGCGGGTTTCGAATTCTGTTCCGTCAGTCATGACCACCTTCACCATGTGGTAGTCAGGATGAATGTCTTTCTTCATCGTCTTGTCCTGTCCCTAACCGTTTGAGCAGCGGTCTGTGCGGCGAATGGGCCTTCCGGCCAATCAAGCCTTGAAATTGCAGCTCTACCAATGAATAACCCGGGTTATGAATGCCGGGATAGCTATCAACAATAAAACCGCGGATCGCTCCACGGCTTCTTCGGCAGTCCTATACATCACCATGTCCATTCAAACAAGAGCAAACCAGTAGATGGCAGACAATACCGAAAATCAGCGTTCCCTGCGCCCTCTTGTGCGCTTGATGCCCTATATTGCCCGATACCGGTACCGTGTCTGGATTGCCGTCTTCTTCCTGCTTCTTGCTGCAGCAACCACGCTTTCATTGCCGGTCGCTGTGCGGCGGGTAATCGACAAGGGGTTTTCTGCCTCAGACCCGCAACTGGTAAACTCGTATTTTGCCGTACTCATCGGCATTGCCGCAATTCTCGGGATTGCAAGCGCCTGCCGCTATTATTTTGTCATCTGGCTTGGGGAGAGAATCGTTGCAGACATCAGAAAAGATGTGTTTGCCAATGTCACCAACCTGAGTGCCGATTTTTTCGATACCGCCCGGTCAGGCGAAATTGTCTCCCGATTGACTGCCGACACGACCCAGATCAAATCTGCTGTTGGCGCAACGGCCTCGGTTGCCTTGCGCAATATCCTGCTGGGTTTCGGCGCTTTGGCGATGATGGTGTATACAGCGCCAAAACTCTCCATGATCGTGATCGCAGCCATCCCGCTCATTGTTCTTCCGATCATTGCCTTTGGCCGGGCAGTACGGCGTCGTTCCCGTGCAGCCCAGGACAGTCTTGCCGAGGCCACTGCTTTTGCCACCGAAGCCATCGGAGCAGTCCGCACCATGCAGGCCTATTCCAACGGCAAAACCGTTCGTTCACGCTTTTCTGGCGCCGTGGACTTTGCCTTTGATGCTGCCCGAAAGGCTATTCATACTCGGGCCTTTCTCACCGGCTTTGCCATCTTCCTTATCTTTTCAAGCGTGGTGGCCGTTCTGTGGATCGGTGCCAATGATGTCATGTCAGGCACCATGACACCGGGAACACTGAGCCAGTTTCTTCTCTACGCTGTCTTTGCAGCCGGAGCGCTGGGGGCATTGTCCGAAGTCTGGGGAGAGCTTTCACAGGCAGCAGGCTCCGCAGAACGATTGATGGAATTGCGGGCAACTGTTCCAACCATACAGCCACCACACAAGGCGGCTGAATTGCAAACCCCTGTCAAAGGCGAGATTACATTTCATTCGGTGGATTTCGCCTATCCGACAAGAAGCAAAACACCGACGCTTGAGAACCTGACCCTGAGCGTCAAGGCCGGGGAAACCGTGGCAATCGTCGGCCCGTCAGGTGCCGGGAAAAGCACTGTCTTTGCCATGTTGCTGAGGTTCTATGATCCGCAAGCAGGAACCGTGATGCTTGATGGTACCGATATTCGCACACTCGATCCTGATGCCTTGCGAAGCCAGATTGCACTTGTACCGCAGGATACAACGATTTTCGCTGCCAGCGCTTCCGACAATATTTCCTATGGCACCCCCGGTGCCAAAACCGCAGACATATTGTCGGCTGCACGCAGCGCCAATGCCGACAGCTTCATTGAGGCACTGCCCCAGGGTTATGACACGGTATTGGGAGAACGTGGGGTAACCTTGTCAGGCGGCCAGCGGCAAAGACTGGCCATTGCCAGGGCCATCCTGAAAGATGCCCCTGTCCTGTTGCTCGACGAGGCCACAAGTGCACTCGATGCGGAAAGTGAAAAACTGGTTCAGGACGCCCTCGACCGGCTGATGGAAGGCCGTACAACACTGATCATTGCCCACCGGCTTTCCACCATTCTCAAGGCAGATCGCATCCTGGTCATGGATGGCGGGCGTATCGTGGAGGAAGGAACCCACAAGAACCTTATCAGGAAAAACGGAATATACGCCGGTCTTGCCAAGTTGCAATTCGGCGAAAATGCCTAACGGATACACATTGCGGGCGGCATGCTCTATCCGGCATGTTGTCCGGCCCGGCGCCCGGAAAAAATGCAGCCGCCGAGAAATGTCCCTTCAAGCGAATTGTAACCATGATAGCCGCCGCCTCCGAAACCTGCGGCTTCGCCTGCGGCATAGAGACCGGCAACCGGATTGCCGTTCTTGTCCAGAACATTGCTCTCAAGATTGGTGTGCAACCCGCCAAGTGTCTTGCGGGTAATGATGTGAAGACGCACGGCAATCAGGGGCCCGGCGGAACGATCAAGTATCTTGTGGGGGCGGGCCGTACGGATCAGTTTGTCACCGAGATAATTGCGGGCTGAATGTATCGCCATGATCTGGGCATCCTTGGTGAAAGGATTGTCCAGTTCCCGGTCTCGCGCTTCAATCTGGCTTTTCAGCTTCTCGAGGGAAACAAGACCGCCGCCTGTAATGGCGTTCATGCCTTCAACGAGGCTTTCCAGATCGTCCCGAACCACAAAGTCCTCACCCTTCTGTTTGAATGCTTCGACCTGGTCGGTGGCACCTTTTCCAAGTCTTGCCTTGAGAACCTCAATCCATTTACCCGATGTGAAATCCGGGTTTTGTTCAGAGCCGGAAAGGGCAAATTCCTTTTCGATAATCTTCTGGGTCAGGACAAACCATGAATAATCATGTCCGCTTTCCAGGATTTTCTGCAACGTTCCCAATGTATCAAATCCCGGCAGGCAGGGAGCAGGCAAACGATTGCCTCGTGCATCAAACCACATCGATGAGGGACCCGGCAGAATTCTTATCCCGTGGGAAGGCCATATTGGATCAAAGTTTCGCACGCCCTCGGTATAATGCCACATGCGATCTTCGTTGATTGCATGGCCACCAGCCTTCTTGGCTATACCGATCATCCTGCCGTCAACATGATGGGGAACGCCATTGATCATGTTCTCCGGAGCCTTGCCGAGACGCTTGGTCGGCCAGTTTTTCCTGACCAGTTCCTGATTGCCGCCGATCCCGCCGGAGGACACAATGACGGCCGAGGCCTGGTATTCAAAATCGCCCGTAACTTCGCGGTTGCTTTGCTCGCCACGACCAACAGTGGAAGGGGCAAGTATTTCACCTGCAACACCGGTCACGGTGCCATTTGCCTTGGTCAGACGTGACACCCGATGGCGGAAACGAAAGCGGACCAAACCCTTTTTTTCTGCTTCCCGCACACGATCCAAAAACGGTTTGAGCACACCGGGCCCTGTACCCCAGGTAATATGAAAGCGCGGAACCGAATTGCCATGTCCATTGGCAAAGCCGCCGCCCCGCTCTGCCCAGCCGACAACCGGAAACCAGCGCATGCCCAACTCATGAAGCCAGGAGCGCATGGGTCCGGCAGCAAAATCGAGATACATTTCTGCCCATTGACGAGGCCAGTGGTCTTCCGGGCGATCGAACTGCGCCGATCCCATCCAGTCCTGGTGCGCGAGTGCGTAACTGTCCCGGATTCGCATGCGCCGCTGCTCAGGCGTGTCGATCATGCACAAACCACCGAGCGACCAGAAAGCCTGCCCGCCAAGGGAGTTTTCACCCTCCTGTTCCAGAATCAGGACTTGCTTGCCACGCTGGACGAGTTCATGTGCCGCAACCAAGCCCGACAGCCCGCTCCCGACAATGATTGCATCAGCGATTTCAGCCATCAGCGTTCCGTGAGTTTCAGTTCAATACGCCGGTTCTTGGCACGAGCTTCATCCGTATCTTCATCGACAAGCGGCTGAAATTCGCCAAAGCCCGCAGCGACCAGACGATTGGCAGGAATGCCCTGTTCAATGAAAAACTTGACGACCGAAGTCGCACGGCTGGAGGAAAGCTCCCAATTGTCGGCAAAGCGCCCTGTACCCGACAACGGAATATTGTCTGTGTGTCCGTCCACGCGCAGGACCCAGTTGATGTCATCGGGAATTTCAGAACCGATCTGGATCAGGGCCTCGGCCACTTTCAACATTTCGGTCTTGCCGTTCTCATTGAGTTCAGCCGCGCCCGAAGAAAACAGGACTTCGGACGGAAAAACAAAACGGTCACCGACAATTCGGATATCCGACCGCCCACCAAGTATTGCCCGCAAGCGCCCGAAAAAGTCCGAACGGTAGCGGTTGAGTTCCTGCACACGCTGGGCCAGCGCAACATTGAGCCTTTTGCCAAGGTCCGCGATCTTGGTCTGGCTTTCACGGTCCCGTTCTTCCGATGCATCAAGCGCATCTTCCAGCGCAGCAATCTGTCGGCGCAAAGCGGAAATCTGCTGGTTGAGCAATTCAACCTGGGAAAGCGCACGCTGGGAAATCTGCCGCTCTTCGTCAATCCGGGTGGTCAGGCTACTGATGCGTTCCTCGGTTTGTTCCGTATCATCCGAACCACTGGCAAGCATCTCTTCCAGGCGGGAACGCTCATCCTGTGAGGAAGAAAGAGAAGCCTGTAGATTGGCGACATTGTCTTCCAGATCCTGCTTGTTGGCCTGCTCCAGTGCAAGCAGTGCCGTCAGTTCGTCAATCTGGGAGTTCAACCGGTTGAGAACTTCATCCTTGCCGGTGATTTCCTGGCTGAGCAGGAATTGGGCCAGCACGAACACGGACAGAAGGAACATGATCGCAAGCAGCAGCGTCGCCAGCGCATCAACAAAGCCCGGCCAGTAATTGACGCTTCTTTCGCGATATCGGCTTCGGGAAACAGACATGAATTATCCCTTCGACGCCTTGTCGAAGAAGGTGTTCATCTTGTCCATCAGGGTTATCAGCTCTTTCTGTTGTTCTTCCTGCTGGGTTAACTGGGTACGCGTAATCTCCTGTTCGGCGCGAAGGTGCCGGACCATTTGCTGGATGCTTTCAACCAGCGAGGCAAGCGAACCTGAAACGCGCTCGCTTGTGCCCTGCCCCTGAAGGCTTTGCTTGAGCTCTGCAATATGCGTACGAATGTCTGCACCGGCATCACCGCTCGATACAACCGCATCCGAACGCAGATCGGTGACCGATGACAACCAGTTTTCAAGTTCGGTATAAAAGCGCGTTTGGGCCCGGCCTGCCTGCAAGTCGAGAAATCCCAGAACAAGTGAACCGGCCAGACCGAAAAGGGAGGATGAAAAGGCAGTACCCATACCGTCAAGCGGCGCTTTCAGCCCGCTTTTCAACGCATCAAGCACATCATTTGCATCACCGGAATTGGGATCAAGTGACTGGATGGTGTCTCCAATAGAACCGATGGTCTGGAGAAGGCCCCAGAACGTTCCCAACAGCCCGAGAAAGACAAGCAAGCCAATGAGATAGCGGGAAATGTCCCTGCTCTCGTCCAGCCGGTTTCCGATCGAGTCCAGTATAGACCGCATCGAACTGGTGGACATGTGAATATTGTTGCCTCCCTGCCCTAGCAACGCCTTCATCGGGGCAAGCAAAACCGGTTCACGGCCTTCATCCAGATCAAGATCACCCTGGCGGAAGGCGTTGACCCAGCGCACCTCCGGTATCAGGCGGACAACCTGAACGAGGGCAAGCAGGACACCCACAAGCAGCACACCAAGGATCAGGCCGTTCAAACCCGGATTGGTGACGAATGCACTGAGGATTTGTCGATAAAGAATGGCAGCCAAAAACCCGACAATAATCAGGAATATGATCATGCTGACCAAAAACACGCTGGGATTAGAGAGTTTGTGAGGGTCAAATTCCCGTTCCACGATAATGCTCCTCCTCTATACCTTCACTGTACACATTGGTCGAAAGCCTGAAATCTGCAAGGGCAGCGCACAGTTTTCCGCCGGTCACCAGTCCGGTGTGCCACAGTGATCTGGTGGCAACCTTTAGTGATTGTCGTCTCAACTACGCTCATGAAACATGTTTGCGAGCGTCATGTTCCCGTTTGCATGATTTTCAGGCACTTCCCCATGCTTGCTGATGCTCTTGTCACCACCTGCATTCTGCGAATGGTCATCCGTCAAGGATTAAACGGTAAACAAGGCAAATGAAAGGGAAAGAAGCGTGACCCCGCGCCCGATAGCTCAGGAGGGTTTTGGCACGCCGCGTACAATATCGCCAAGCTTGCGGTGAATGTATTCATTGCCGGCCAGAACAGTATGCTTTTCAAACATGTCACGTCCGCCATCCAGGTCGGTGACATAGCCACCGGCTTCCCGGATCAAAATGATGCCGGCAGCGATATCCCATGCTTCCGGTCCGCGCTGCCAGACACCGTCAAGGCGTCCTGCTGCAAGATAAGCAAGATCAAGCGCGGTGGACCCTGTACAGCGGACACCGGCAGTTTCCTTCATTATCGCCTGTTGTTCACGCAATTGCTGGCCATGGCCCCGTTTCCCCATCTGAGGGATATAGGCTGCAATCAGGGAAGCATGAAGGTCACGGCGCGCCGATACCCGCATGCGGGCATCGTTTTCAAAGGCACCCTGTCCTTTTTCGGCAGCGAAGAGCTCATCGCGTGCAGGATTGTAGATGACACCGGCGACGATCTCGCCCTCGCGCTCAAGCGCAATTGAAATACAGAAATGCGGATTGCCGTGAAGAAAGTTGATCGTACCGTCAAGCCCGTCGACAATCCACCGGTTCTGGGGATCCTGCCCCTGTATCTCACCACGCTCTTCCATCAGAAAACCGAACTTTGGGCGGGCTTCCCGCAATTCGGTACGGATGATCTTCTCAGCCTTGATATCGGCCTCGGAAACAAAATCCGCAGGCCCTTTCATCGACACCTGTAGGTTTTGCACTTCACCGAAATCACGGGCAAGCGAACGTCCTGCCTTGAATGCGGCTTTCGTCATGACGTTCAAGAGGGCTGAGCGGGCCAAGGCCGGTCTCCGTTTTCGTTTGTATTACAAGGAGTTAATCGGCGCGACGAATATAGGTGATTTCATTCGTGTCAACCACGATTTTTTCTCCTGCTTCAATGAAGGGAGGAACCATGACACGAATGCCGTTTTCCATGACCGCAGGCTTGTATGAAGAGGACACTGTCTGACCTTTCACCACCGGATCGGCTTCCTGTATTTCAAGGGTCACCTGATCAGGCAAGTTGATACCGATTGGCCGCTCTTCATGGCTTTCAACGGTAACCATCATGCCGTCCTGCAGGAATGCAGCACGCTCTCCGACAAATTCTTTTTGCAATTCAAGCTGTTCATAGCTCTCGGTATCCATGAAAACCAGCATGTCGCCTTCCTCGTAAAGGAACTGGTATTCCTTTTGTTCAAGACGCACCTTCTCGACTGATTCACTGGCACGGAACCGTTCATTGTCTTTTCGGCCGTCAATCAGGTTCTTCAGTTCCACCTGATTGAAGGCACCACCTTTGCCGGGCTTGACTGCATTGGTCTTTACAGCAACCCAGATCGAACCCTTGTGCTCGATCACATTACCCGGTTTGATTTCATTGCCATTGATTTTCATGCTGTTCAAAGGCGTATTAGACGCCTCGTCCCCGACTTGGTGAAGTTAGTGTTCTTTGCGCGGATTGACCACAAAAGACACAAATAAGCAAGCCGCAAAAGCCTTCAGCCTTGCAACGATAGCTTACATGCGCCTGGCATCAAGCTCATGACCTGCCAGTCGGCCAACGTTCCGCAAGCGCAATTGCCTGCCTCCTGGTGTCCTTGTCCAGCAATTCCATGAAACGGTCCAGTTCCGGATCCAGGCGACCACCCCTGCGGGCAAGAATATGCCACATGGCAGCCTGTACGGAAGACTGCTCTGTGCCAAGCCCTTTCCAGTACATGTAGGCAAGCCGGTTCCGGGCAATGACATTGCCTTGCATTGCAGCCGCCCGAAACCATTTGAAGGCGGCTTTCTCATCCTTTTTGCCGTTTGTGCCCTGCAACAGGTCAAGGGCCAACTCGATCTGGGCCGTATCGACACCTGAGCGCGCAGCCCTTTCCAGCCATTCCTGCCCCTTTTCCGGGCGCTGGATACCATCTGCCAGTCCGGCCTTGTAAATTTGCGAAAGTGAATAAAAGGCATCTGCAAGACGATGCTCGGCTGCCTTTTCGAAGTAAGGCAAGGCTTTCCTGTAGCCCGCACTTGTCGGACGACGGTCAATAAGGTGACTGGCATAATTATACATCGCCACAGGATGACCCGCATCGGCAGCCTTTTGCATCATTGCGATGCCGCGATCATAATCCTGCTCAACATGATCACCCTTCATGAGTTTCAAGGCATAAGCAAATTGCGCCTCGCGATTTCCCGCTTCTGCAGCTATTCCGTACCAGACAGCCGATTGCTCACGGTCACGTGCAATACCCAGCCCCTTTTCATACAGTTCCGCAATCAGTGTCTGGGCTGCTGCATCCCCCGCTTCGGCCAATGGAAGTGCGACGGCAAAGGCGCTCAGATAATTGCCTTTCTGGTATTCCGCATAAGCATGATCGGGAGCAGGACGTTTCTTGTCGCCGAACCTGTCCTCAATTTCGGCATCCTGTTCCGCCTCACCTTCAGCATCTTGCGCAGACTGGTCGGCAGCAGATTCTTTCGTATCGCTTTTTGATACATTGGCAGCAGATTGCCCGTTCGTGCTGTCAGGTGCAGACCCACTTTCCTGGGCTGCAAGTGGAATGGGAAACAGCACTGACCAGGCAAGTTGCAAGGCCATGAACAGCGGTAGCAGAGCGTATGTTCCTGGCTTTTGTTTCAAACTAGGCCTCGTCCTCGTCATCAAATTCAGGTGCGTGCTCATCCAGCAAGGCATTGGCTTGCCGAACCGCTTCTCCCGGTCCGTCAGGGTGCAAGAATACAGCCTGTTCCAAAGCTGCAAATTCGGCTCCCGTGTTCGCACATTCCACAATTGATGCCAGTTCATTCCCACCCATGACAATTGCCGGGATTTGCACCAGTTCTGACCACCATTCTGCCAAACCAAGATTCTTGCGATGCGGCTCTGGCCGTATGTCGCCCCCGAGCTTTCCGAAAAAGAGGAGGTCCGGCTTCAACTCGCCAGCCTGCAAGGCTTGGTGACGGCTTTTTATGTTTCCGCATCCTACAATGTTCTGTGGCGAAAAACGGGCGATCAGATCAGCGAGTTGGGGCTTTTCCCTTTCAGCCAGCATACCATCTGCACCGCTGCGGCCGAAGACTTGTGTATCATCTGCAATAAGGACTGCCAGATCATGGCCATGCGCCAGGCTGACAAGGGTTTTGCAGTATCCGTCGATATCGGCCTGCGCATCATCGCCTGCATAAAGAATCAGGCTGGCGACGTCCCCGCCCGCGAGAGCATTGCCAATTGCTTCTTCTGATACCACTGCCATGTTTGCGACCAGGACCAGTCGGCAGCGGTTCGGTATCTCGTTCATCAATAAAAAATCCCGCAACGTGTAACGCGTTGCGGGTTAATTGCACCGAAGTGCAAATGCTTGCAACCCCGGTAGCAGGCAGGGGCTTGCCCTGCCCGGTCTTGATGAAATCAGCTTTGGAGCGACTTGATCTTGTCCTTGATGGCCAGTTTTCGCCGCTTCACTTCCGCCAGTTCCGCATCATCGACACTCAGATCACCTTGCATTTCATTCAACTGCTCCTCCAGCTGCTGATGGCGCACTTTCAGGCTTTCAACGTGTGATTCTACTGGCATAATCAATTCTCCTCTGGTTTTGATTTTAATGGTCGCGGTTTTTGTTTTCTTTCCTGTTGTTCCGTTTCAACTCAATATGAAAATTTGAACATAAAATGGCAGACCTGTCCAACATCGCAGTGATGGCCTGTTGAGAAGATAGCCAAAATGCCGAATTTACAGTGTTCACGGCGTTTCACTTTTTATTGCGATCTGGTAGAGACCTTGCCTTGTTTGTGAAATGGGTCAAATTGCATGAAGACGGAAAGTATTAAAGTCGCGGTCGTTATGGGAAGCCAGTCCGACTGGGATACAATGAAGAATGCGACAGACATTCTCGATGAGCTTGGTGTAAGCAACGAAGCCTATATCGTTTCTGCGCATCGCACACCTGAACGCCTCTTCGACTTCGCCAGCAATGCTCGGGAAAACGGATACAAGGTGATCATAGCCGGTGCCGGTGGCGCTGCGCACCTCCCCGGCATGATTGCATCACTAACCCCCCTTCCCGTACTGGGCGTGCCTGTCCAGTCAAAGGCACTGTCCGGCAAGGACAGCCTGCTTTCAATTGTCCAGATGCCGGCCGGTATTCCGGTGGGAACACTTGCCATCGGCGTTCCGGGCGCCAAGAACGCGGCCCTTATGGCTGCCTCAATCCTGGCATTGGGCAATGAAACAATTGCCGGCAAGCTTGACGCATTCCGTGATCGCCAGAGCGAGGCCGTCGGTTTTCATCCCACAGGACAGGACTGAACATCATGCTTGCACCAGGTTCAACCATCGGAATTGTCGGCGGCGGTCAACTTGGTCGTATGCTTGCCATGGCTGCGGCCCGGCTCGGCTTTGAAACTGTCGTTCTTGACCCGGACGCGCAGGCACCTGCCTTCCAGGTAGCGAAAGAGGCGATCATTGCTGCCTATGATGATAAAAAGGCCATCGCGGAGCTTGCCGAAAAATCGGATGTCATCACCTATGAATTCGAAAATGTGCCTGTAAGCGCCCTGCAACTGGTTCCCGAAACAACCCCGGTTCACCCCAACACACGGGCGCTTGAAATAAGCCAGGACCGGTTCATGGAAAAATCCTTTGTCCGGGATCTGGGAGTTGATACGGCACCATTCTGGGACTGCCCGTCTCCTGAAGTTCTGCAAAATGCACTTGGTGAGGCTGTTGGCCGCGGAATCTTGAAAACCCGGCGCTTTGGCTACGATGGCAAGGGGCAAATCCGTCTCAGCTCCGATGACAGCAAGAGTTTCGAGGCAGCAGCCAGGCTTGCAAGTGAATCGCCCTCGATACTGGAGGGATTTGTGGATTTCGAACGGGAAATATCGGTAATTGCCACTCGCGGAACTGATGGCAGCATCGTCACCTATGACCCATCCCACAATGTTCACCGCGAAGGCATATTGAGAACTTCAACCGTTCCTGCCGGAATTGCCCCCGACATTGCCAGAAAAGCGATTTCGGTTGCCGAGCGCATGCTGGCTTCCCTCGACTATGTGGGAACAATGGGCATCGAGTTTTTCCTTATGCCGGACAGCACCTTGCTGGTGAACGAATTTGCTCCCCGCGTTCACAATTCCGGACACTGGACAGAAGCTGCCTGCATGGTTTCGCAGTTTGAAAACCACATTCGTGCCATAGCAGGCCAACCTCTCGGCAATACGGAGCGGCACAGTGATTGCTGCATGGAAAACCTGATCGGAAATGACATGGATTCAGTGCCCGGCCTGCTTGGGGAACCAAACATTCATCTGCATCTTTACGGCAAGCATGAAGTCCGCCCGGGAAGAAAGATGGGTCACGTGACCCGGATCACTCCAAAAACCGCCTGAATGTAGGCTTTTTACATGTCCGGGAGGTGGACAACCCGCCTCTGTTTTGTTATATCCAGATCAATCGGCAAACACGCTTTGCGGACGCAATTAGCTTTTGCCTGAATCTACTGCAAACAAAATGGAACCGAAACTTGCAAGTACTTGTACGCGACAACAATGTTGACCAGGCCCTGCGCGCCCTGAAAAAGAAGCTGCAGCGCGAGGGTGTTTTCCGTGAGATGAAATTGCGGAACTTCTACGAAAAACCATCTGAAAAACGTGCCCGCGAAAAGGCTGAAGCGATTCGCCGTTCACGCAAGCTGGCACGCAAAAAGGCCCAGCGCGAAGGACTGATCCCGAGCCGCGGACGCTAAGCCGAAACGGTTTTCTTTTCGGCATTCAGCGGCAATTGTGGGAAGTGGCCTGCCTCGCGCCCTCTTTTCGCCGTTTTAGGTTTCAATAAGACGAAGTCTGCGTTTGCGACTTCGTCTTTTCTTGTATGGGCAGAATGTCTTGGCGCATTAAGCATTTAATGAAACAAATCGGGATTGCGGGAATTGTTCCTTACATGAGGTCTGACAGGAATATCGGGGGAAAGGCATTTTTTGCCAAGCGGGCCGGCTTTGCCAGGTGCGCAAGCTTTCTGGCCTTGACCGCATTCCTTGCAGCATGCAGCAGCACATCAGGCACTCTGGAGCAGGCCGTACAACTCGATCCTGCGCAAGGCTCGCAGAACAATATTGCCTCCCTCACACGCGTGGTTGAAGCCAATCCATCTTCACCGGAAGCCTATAACATTCGCGGCACTGCGTATGGGCGGGCCGGAAAGAACCGTGATGCACTGGCTGATTTTACCAAGGCCATTGAACTCAACCCTAAATTTTATCAGGCATATGCCAATCGTGCGCTTATTCACCGCCAGACAGGAAATCCGGCGGATGCGGTGAAAGACTACACGAAAGCGCTGCGCATCAATCCTTCCTATGACGACGCCTATATTGGTCGCGGCAATGTCTATCGTTTCGCCGGTCGGCAAAAGGAAGCACTGACCGACTATGAACGTGCGATCCGGCTTGGAACAACCAATCCCCGCGCCTATCATTCCCGTGGCCTTATTCTGCAATCGGAAAACCAGCATGACCGGGCCATTGATGATTTTACAACCGCAATTTCGCTCGCACCCGATGCTCCGGAACCATACAATGCGAGAGGCGTGTCCTATATTGCGACCAGTGATCTTGAAAACGCGCTCGCCGATATCAATCGGGCACTGACCCTGAATGACCGCTATGCAGAAGCATGGGTCAACCACGGCCTGATATTCGAGCAAAGAAACGAACGTCGCAAGGCATTCAAGTCATATTCAAGGGCAGCCAACCTTGATCGCGACTACAAGCCTGCCCGCGACGGCATGAGTCGCACGCGGAGCTGATCGGACACAATTATTCAAGCTTGCCTCAAGGCACAGGACGCTCACAGTGACGGGAGGAGCCGAATGTCGGCAACCGATATAGCCAGGAAAGCCTTCATGGCACCCGTTTGGCTCGTTCAGGTCTTCACGCAGTACAAGTCCTTTCGAGAAAACCCGATCATCGGCAGCCGGACACTCAATCGCATGGGGCTCCATGTGTCGAGGGTCGTGCTCGCAAAAGCCGTTGGCGGTTTTCGCCGGCTTTTCCTCATCCCCTTCGTGCCAGCCGCATACCGGCGCGAATATCACCATAACGGGTTCATCAAAATTGAGGATTTCCTGCCGGAACAGGCGTTTCGTGACTTGCGGAAAGAGGTTCTCGAACTCGACGGCGAGATGCGCGAGATGACCCAGGGAAATACCCTTACCCAGATGGCGCTACTCGACACGGAACGCTGCAAGAGCCTGCCCCACTGCAAGGCTTTCGTTGACAACCGCATGATGCAGCGGCTCGTTGGATACGTGACCAGCGCCCGCGCACGCCCGCTCAATTTCATTCACTGCGTCAAAAACGGTTACGTGGAAAGCAGGGCTGCAGACCCGCAGAAAACGCTCCATTCGGACACGTTCCAGCCGACAGCGAAATACTGGTTGTTTCTGGATGATGTGGAGACCGGCAAGGGGCCGTTCGTCTATGCACCCGGCTCGCATCGTCTTTCAAGGAAAAGGCTCGCCTGGGAGTATGACATGAGCCGTAAGGCCGCAGCAGAACTCGGTGGCCATTCGGCACTCGGCTCCTTCAGGGTCGATGAAGAAGATCTCGCTGAACTCGGCCTCGAAGCAAGGGAGCTGCCGGTCACCGCCAATACACTGATCATAGCCGATACTCACGGCTTCCATCGTCGTGGCGATGTTGATCAGCCCTGCTCGCGGCTTGCAATCTATGGCTATTCGCGCGTTCTGCCGTTCAACCCGTTTCCCGGCACAGGATCCAGACTGTTCCTGAAAATCCAGGAATACGGCCTGAAACAGATCTGGCGCAAGGCGGATCGTCAGGCAGAAGCGACTGGCAATCCATCGTTATACAAGCGGGTTCCCGCTTCCCGTCTGAAAATGGAGCCGGACGGCAAGGCCTGACAAACGTAACGCATGCCTTTGATGAAATCTTGAAGTCCCGAGCAAAATGGCAAGTTCAGCATACTGCCATTGAAATGCGTCTGAAACAGATACCCCCGAAAACAGGGTCTCCGGGGGGAATATTCTAGACAACACTTACTAATCAAACGCCTTGACGATATCTTCCGTCATTTTCTTGGCATCGCCCAGCAACATCATCGTGCCATCCTGATAGAATAGCGTATTGTCGATACCGGCATATCCTGACCCGAGTGAACGCTTTACGAACAGACAGGTTTTCGCCTTGTCCACGTCAAGGATCGGCATGCCGTAAATCGGCGATGCAGCATCATCCCGGGCAGACGGGTTTGTCACGTCATTGGCACCGATTACATAGGCAACATCCGCTTGAGCGAATTCGCTGTTGATGTCTTCAAGTTCGAAAACTTCGTCGTAAGGTACGTTTGCTTCCGCAAGCAGCACGTTCATGTGGCCGGGCATGCGGCCCGCTACCGGATGGATAGCGTATTTGACCTCGACTCCTTCTTCCTTGAGCAGGTCACCAAGTTCGCGCAGCGCGTGTTGGGCTTGTGCCACCGCCATGCCGTAACCCGGCACGATGATAACCTTGCTCGCATTTTTCATCAGGAAGGCAGCGTCGTCAGCAGACCCCTGCTTGACCGTGCGTTCAACGCCGTCATCTCCGGCTGTTGCAGCAGCACCATCGCCACCGAAACCACCCAGAATGACTGAGATGAATGAGCGGTTCATGCCTTTGCACATGATGTAGGAAAGAATGGCACCCGATGAACCGACCAGCGCGCCGGTAATGATCAGCGCAAGATTGCCCAGGGTAAAACCAATACCGGCAGCTGCCCATCCCGAATAGGAATTGAGCATGGAAACAACAACCGGCATGTCCGCTCCACCAATCGGGATAATCAGCAGAACCCCGATTACCAGCGACAGAATGGTGATGATCCAGAACAACGTCGCGCTTTCGGTCTGCACGAAGACGATCGCCAGGATGATCAGCAGCCCGGCCAGTGCAAGGTTGATGATGTGCCGTGCGGGCAAGAGGATCGGCGCACCGGACATGCGCCCGTCCAGCTTGGCGAAGGCAATCACAGATCCTGTGAATGTGATGGCGCCGATTGATACGCCAATCACCATTTCAACCAGGCTGGCTCCCTTGATCGAGCCTGCTGCACCAATTCCGAAGGCTTCCGGGGCATATAGCGCAGAAGCAGCAACAAGCACGGCTGCGAGACCAACCAGTGAATGGAATGCCGCAACAAGCTGCGGCATGGCAGTCATCGGGATGCGTTTTGCCACATAGGCACCGACTCCACCACCGGCTGCAAGGCCCAGAATAATCAGGAACCATCCGCCAAACGTGGGTGCTGCAAGAAAGAGCGTGGTCAGAATGGCAATTGCCATACCGGTCATGCCGTAGACATTGCCCTGACGGGATGTGGTTGGATGCGAAAGTCCGCGCAGTGCCATGATGAACAGCACACCGGACAGGAGATAAAGGAGAGCGGTCAGGTTTTCCACGGCTCAGCGTTCCTTCTTCTTGTACATGGCCAGCATTCGCTGAGTAACCAGAAACCCGCCAAATATGTTTACCGCAGCCAGAACCAGGGCGATAAATCCGAATGTCGTGGCGGTTGCACCGGCAGCCTGAATGCCAACAGCCAGCAGGGCACCAACAACAATCACCGAAGAGATGGCGTTGGTGACCGCCATCAAGGGCGTGTGCAGCGCCGGGGTCACAGACCAGACAACATAATATCCGACGAAAATTGCCATGACGAAAATTGCGAACTGGAACACAAACGGGTCGATCGCACCGCCGGTTGCCGCACTCGCCATTTGCGCCAGTCCTTCTGGTTGACCCGCATTTGCAGCCTCATTGGCAACCCGTGTTGCCTCGTCAGCAAGTTGAAGGGCTTTCTCGGCCAGTGCCTCGGCACTACCGGAGAGTTTGGTTGCAGGTTCGCTCATTTACCTTCTCCAGTGGCTTTTGTTGTCGCTGCTTTTTTGGCGGCAGGTTTGGCCGCACTGGCCTTGCGTGCCGGCGCCTTGCGCGCAGGAGCTTTTTTGGCAGCAGCCTTCGCTACAGGTACATCCTTGAAATTCGGGTGAACAATTCCACCACCATGCGTCAGCATGGTCGCTGAAACCAGTTCATCCTCGCGATCCACCGTCAGCTTGCCGGTTTCAGGGTCAATCATTGTGGAAAGGAACGAGAGCAGGTTCTTGGCATACAGAAGGGATGCCGAAGCCGCGATCCTTCCCGGCATGTTGAGATGACCAACAATTGATACATCATCAACCCTGGAAACGCTTCCCGGCTTGGCACCCTCAACATTGCCACCCCGTTCAACAGCAAGGTCAACAAGTACAGAACCCGGTGCCATGGATTTCACCATCTCGCTCGAAACAAGTTTCGGAGCCGGACGTCCGGGAATAAGTGCCGTGGTGATGACAATATCCTGCTTGGCAATATGGGCTGCAACCAGTTCGGCCTGCTTGGCCTGATATTCCTTGGACATTTCCTTGGCATAGCCGCCAGCAGTTTCGGCCTGCTTGAATTCTTCGTCTTCTACGGCAATGAATTTTGCTCCAAGCGATTCAACCTGCTCCTTGGCAGCAGGCCGGACATCCGTCGCAGTCACAACAGCGCCAAGACGGCGTGCGGTTGCAATCGCCTGAAGTCCTGCAACGCCTGCCCCCATGACAAAACACTTTGCCGCGGGCACTGTGCCGGCTGCCGTCATCATCATTGGGAAAGCACGTCCGAACTCTGCCGCTCCTTCGATTACCGCCTGATAACCGGCCAGGTTGGCCTGGGAAGACAAAACATCCATCACCTGCGCCCGGGTAATGCGCGGCATGAACTCCATGGCAAATGCACTGACCCCGGCGGAAGCAATCGAAGCGATTTGTTTTTCATTGCCATACGGGTCCATGATCGCCAGAACAAGCGCACCCTTCTTGTATTTTGATGCTTCGGCAGCAGTCGGGCGCAGCACCTTGAGAACCACATCCGCGTTGCCGGCAGAGGATGCGAAACTGATCTTTGCACCAGCCGCCTTGAAATGCTCATCGGTTATCCGGGAGTTGATACCGGCACCTTTTTCGACATGAACCTCACACCCCATGCCGGTGAGCTTCTTGACAGTTTCCGGAGAAGCAGCCACCCGGGTTTCACTGTTCTGTGTTTCCTTCGGAACGAAGACGATCATCGTGTTGCCTTGAACTTTGCCTTGATAAACTAAAGTCTTACTTGGCACAAAACCTTCCGGAAAATCAAATCCTTGAAGGGCCGTACCCACAGGTCACTGCCAACAAACATGGCCATGGCCCGAAATTGAAAAGCAAAAGGGGCCAATCCGGCAAGACGGACGGCCCCTTTGAAATACTTATTCCTGATTTCACTCTGGAAACTCAGATGACGAAATGGCAAATCGCCATCAGCACGATAAAGACAAGTGTTCCGCCGATCAGCCCGAAACCACCGAAAAATCCTGCCGCCATGGCAATCAACAATGCAACGCAGGAAACCGTGGTCCAGATCGAGAACTTGAGGAAAAGTTCATAGGTTTTCTCGTGCTCCGGATAATCCATCGCGTTTTTCGGTGTTGCCTTTTTCGCCATTTGAAATGCTCCAGTTTAATCCCGTCCGGTCTTGCCGGATGTAATCATGCCATTTTACGTTCGCCGTTGTCACGGTTTGTTGCCCGGTGACCTATCATTGTTTGCGTATAAACAGGATTACGCGTTTCGTCGCAACGTAAATTTGTTTCCATTCTGGTCTGTACAGTTCATGACATTGACATCGGGCTTGATACAATCCGCCTGATTGGTCTGTCCTGTCAGGTTACTTGTCCAACGGAGTTTGATATTTTCCTTTGAAGAGGCAATGTAGGTGCCTTCGGAAATGACATTCCCTGTATCATTGGCAACAGCCCGGAAACTGCCATTCAGGAACTCGGCAACGTAAACTCCGTCGCTTGATGCCCAACTGCCATTGGCCAAAGGTGGCTCTGAAGGAGAGCCGTTTGTCTGGCAACCCGCAAGAGTGGCTGACAGAATAACAGCGGCAGCCACCCGCTTTGTCCGTACCAGATTTCGATTTTCAAATTTTTCAATCATTACCAATACCTCCGTTGCCGGATCGTCCACCGCGTATCCTGTTTCCTTACGAAATGCCGGATATCAGCGTCAAGTTTGTGCATCGAGGGCTTCAAGTTCGTCAATCATTCCGGAAATCATTGACAGCCCGCGACTCCAGAACTCCGGATCGCTTGCATCCAGTCCGAATGGTTTCAACAATTCGCCATGGTGTTTTGTTCCGCCAGCCTTCAGCATCTCGAAATAACGGTCCTGAAAGCCACTATCCGCATTTTCGTAAACGGCATAGAGGGAATTCACCAGACAATCGCCGAACGCATAGGCATAGACATAGAACGGCGAATGTATGAAGTGCGGAATGTATGCCCAATACGGACGATAGTCATCGCCGAAACGGAATGCCGGGCCAAGACTTTCACCCTGAACGGACAACCACAATTCCCCAATGTCGTCTGAAGTCAGTTCCCCGTTCCGGCGTGCCGTGTGAACCTTGCGTTCAAACATGTAGAAAGCAATCTGCCTGACTACAGTGTTCAACATGTCTTCGACCTTCTGGGCCAGCATGGTTTTTCTTTGCTTTGCCGTTTCGCATTTGGCCAGCAAAGAGCGGAAGGTCAGCATTTCCCCGAAAACACTGGCCGTTTCGGCAAGTGTCAGGGGAGTCTGCGCCATCAATGCACCCTGCTCTCCGGCCAGCACTTGGTGGACCCCGTGTCCGAGCTCGTGGGCGAGCACCATGACATCCCGGGATTTACCCAGGTAATTCACCATCACATAGGGATGAACCTGCGGAACCGTGGGATGGGCAAACGCCCCCGGCGACTTGCCGTTGCGCACCGGTGCATCTATCCAGTTGCGGTCAAAAAAGCGCGATGCAATCTCTGACATTTCGGGCGAAAATCCTTCATAAGCCTCAAGCACGGTATTCCGTGCCTCGTCCCAGCCAATCACCCGGTCCTCATTCATCGGCAGCGGTGCATTCCGGTCCCAATGCTCCATGATTTCCAGGCCGAGCCATTTGCGCTTCATGTCATAATAACGGTGGGACAAATCGGGAAATGCCGCCCTTACGGCTTCGACAAGAGCCTCGACAACTTCGCGTTCAACCCGGTTCGCCAGATGCCTGTCATCTGCAATGTCCTTGAACCCGCGCCAGCGATCGGAGATTTCCTTGTCCTTAGCGAGGGTATTGGTTATCAGCGAAAACGTCCTGATGTTTTCATTGAGAACCCGTGAAATTTCTGACGCAGCTTCCTGTCTCTTTTTGCGGTCACGGTCCTGCAAAAGATTGAGTGCTGCCTCGACAGGCAATTCCTCACCGGCAACCTCGAATTGCAACGATGACATCGTCTCGTCAAAAAGCCGGTTGAACGCACCACGACCCGTCATCGATTTTTCGTGGAAAAGCTGCTCGATCATGTCATCAAGCTGGTATGGCTTGCCCAATCGCTGGTCACGCAACCACGGTTCGTAATAGGCAAGTGAAGCATCCTGCCTGATTGCGTCTTTCAGCTTGCTGTCCTCAATCCTGTTGATTTCAAGCGGGAAGAACAACAGGTGTGATCCGGCCCCCGTCAACTGCTCCTGTGCATCCCCGAAGAACTTTGCATGCACCGGATTGCTTGTATCGCCGGTATACAGAAGAGAAGCATAGGACATGATACGTCCCATCCGTTCTTCAATGCGCTCATATTCGGCAATGGCCAAAGCCAGATCACGAGGGTTGTTGTCGAGCAGGGATTCCAGCTTTCCGGCATATTTTGTTTCAAATGCCCGGGCATCGCTGGATGAAGCCTCAAGGTCTGAGGTGTATTCGGTTGAATCCATCGCCGGATAGAGGTCACTCAGATCCCACTCCGGCAAGTCACCCAGCCCTTCCTTGCGATTTGCTTCCGGTGACGCTTGCTTTCCCATATAATTCCTCTTTCATTTCCCGACAGCCGGTGGCCAAGATAAGTTTCAGGGCATGTTGTCCGCCTTGCCGGACATGTCAACCATCCCTGTTTTCATTAAAATTTGAGCATTCGGCAATGCCTGCCGTTAACCGTCCCGTTTAAACCGCTGTTTAACCCGCAATGCTAGAACTGTCACAAAATGAAACGGTTCGCCGCAAACCGGGCGATCCATTCAACAAGGACGGGACATGGCTGAACTGATTTTGATTGTCGACGATGAGCCGGTGCAACGGCGTCTGCTGGAAGCAACCATCCAGAAATTCGGCTACCGGACCATGACCGCTGACGGCGGAACCTCTGCAATCGAGGCCCTGACAGGCAAACATGCAAGCCGGATCACGGCAATCGTGCTGGATGTGATGATGCCTGACATGGATGGCATCGAAGTCCTTGAAGCAATGCGCAAGAAGGGATTGAAACAACCCGTGATCGTGCAGACTGCCAAGGGTGGTGTGGAGACCGCCGTCAACGCCATGCGCGCAGGTGCAGTGGATTTTGTCATGAAGCCGGCCGCCCCGGAACGTCTGAAGGTTTCTCTGAAAAATGCCTTGAAACTGGATGCACTGAAGGGCGAGATCAAACGCATCAACCGAGCCAGTACCGGAAAGCTGACATTCAAGGAAATCATATCAGCCAGTCCAAACATGGAACGGGTCAAGAAAATCGCGTCCAAGGCTGCGGAATCGAACATTCCCGTTCTCATTGAAGGTGAGTCCGGTGTCGGCAAGGAGATGATCGCACGCGCCATTCAGGGCATGAGTGATCGCGCTTCAAAAAGCTTTGTGACTGTAAATTGCGGGGCGCTTCCTGAAAACCTTGCCGAAAGCATCCTTTTTGGCCACGAGAAAGGAGCCTTTACCGGTGCCACCGACAAGCATCTGGGCAAATTCCAGGAAGCGGACGGAGGAACCCTTTTCCTGGATGAAGTCGGGGAACTGCCGCTGGAATTGCAGGTAAAGCTGTTGCGCGCAATCCAGGAAGGTGAAGTTGACCCCGTTGGGGCTTCCAAACCCGTAAAAGTGAACTTTCGCCTGATTTCGGCAACCAACCGCAACCTCATTGATGAAGTCAATGAAGGCAATTTCCGTGAAGACCTCTATTACCGGCTGAGTGTTCTGCCGCTTATGGTGCCGCCCCTGCGTGACCGTCGTGAGGACATACCCGAACTTGTCCGGCATTTTGCAGCGCGGATTGGCGCTGAGGAAGGACGCAACATTTCAGGTGTGGACCAGGGCACAATGGAGATGCTCTGTGCATTTGACTGGCCGGGAAATATCCGCCAGCTGGAGAATGCGGTGTTCCGTGCTGTCGTTTTGAGCGAAAGCGACGAGCTTGGAATGGAAGAGTTTCCGCAGATTACATCATCCGGAAATGCAGGTTCATCCCATGAGGGAAACACCGGCAAACTTGCATCACCAGCTCCGGCTGCAAGTTCTGTCATCCCTGAAGTACCTCTCACAGGCCCCGAGCCGGGTTTCCTCAACCTGTTTGACAAGGAAGGCAACGTAATCTCGCTTGCCGAAGCCGAAAGCGAGGTCATTCGCTTTGCAGTTGATCACTATGATGGCCAGTTGTCGCGAGTTTCACGCAAGCTTGGTATTGGACGATCCACCCTGTATCGCAAGCTAAGGGAATACGGTCTGGAGACTGCTGGCGAAGGCGAAGACGCCTGAAGTTGACAATTTGTTAACCAAAGGCTTATTCGAATTGCTTATCCTGGTTCCCGTTGCCATCGTCTGACCGCATTTTGCTGGTTTGTGCCGGTAGAAGGGAATTTACGGGGTATTTTTTCGACTCTATAGTCTAACGCACTAACTGTTAACCATATCGGTTTAAGACTGGGTGCCGCACATGAGTTGGCAGAGTATGCCGGGGAAGTCATTTTCGATTTGGAAGCTGTGATGCAATCGCAACGGCACCTGCTTCAGGGTGGGATGTACAGCACGGTCCTTGCGAGGACTGTGGTTGCGCTCGTGTTTGCGACCTTTGCCTTTACAATCATGCCTGTAGCCTCTGCCGGTGCAGAAACACGCTCGTTGAAGCTGTACTTTTTGCACACCGGCGAACGCGATGAAATAACGTTCAAGCGCAATGGCAAGTACATTTCCGGCGGTCTGAAAAAGATCAACCATTTCCTGCGCGACTGGCGTCGTAACGAACCCACCAAGATGGATCCGAAACTGCTTGATCTTATCTGGGAAGTTTATCAGGAAACCGGCAGCCGCCAGCACATTCATGTCATTTCCGCATATCGCTCTCTTGCAACCAACAACCTTCTCCGCAAACGCGGTAGGGGCGTTGCCAAAAAGAGCCAGCACTCACTCGGCAAAGCCCTCGACTTCTTCATTCCTGGCGTAAAACTCGCGAAACTTCGCGAAATCGGTTTGAAAAAGGGCATTGGCGGCGTTGGTTACTATCCGAAATCCGGCTCTCCGTTCGTCCACTTCGACACCGGGCGCGTTCGCCACTGGCCACGCATGACCCGCCGTGAACTGGTCCGGATTTTCCCGAACGGCAAGACACTGCACGTTCCAACGGACGGCAAGCCGCTACCGGGCTACAATATTGCCAAGGCACGATACGAGAAGGCAACGAGTGGCAAGATTGTCGTTGCAAAGGCTGAGGAAATTGAAAAGAAGCCAAACTTCTTCGCAAAACTGCTTGGTCGTGATGACGACGACGATGATGATACTCCATCAGCAAGTGCTACTCCAAAAGCCGTTCCAACCGTAACGACAGCTGCGCCAGCCACGGTAACACCGCAACCACAGCCGGAAGAACCCGCAGTCCAGGCAGAAAACCTGATCGCCGAACTTTCACCTGACAGCGTCCCGGTCCCGGTATTTGCACCTCGTGAGATTGCTGCAAACACAACCGAGCTCGTTGTCAATCAGGAAAACCCTGAGAGTGAGAGCGTGCAGGAACAATTGAACGAACAGCAGATTGCACAGGCCGTACCGGTCCCCGTTCAGGCAACCCGGCAGGATGAGGCAATTGAATCCCTGGCTCTGGTCGCAAATACACAAGCCCCTGCCGAGCCATCTGGGAACACGCAGGTTGCCGCCCTCTCACCTACCGAAATCCAGGATTTGCGCAGGGAAGTATACAGTGCAATCAACACGCCTGTAACTGAACAACCCGCCAACGTGACTTTCGCAGCCGCCACTCCTGACCCGGACCGCTTCGGGCCACCATCGGTTGCAATCGCATCTGTTGACCGCACACAGGAAAGAAACGTTCCCCGCCCGCAGATTGCGGTACCCGATGCAACGGCAGCCCAGCCTCCGCGCGATACGGCACAGGCACTGGCATCACTGGACGGCAGCACCGAAAGCAATACACCTGAAACAAGCCTGGTGGGCTATGCTGCCAGCGGAACCGACAATTCGGCGGCAACCATTACACCTGTGAGACGGCCAGCACCGGCAACACAAACTGCACTGTCAAACCAGTTGGGCAATGAAACCGGTCTGGAAACCGGCATTGAAAATGCTGTTGATGACACCCTCGCTGCCACAGAAACAAATGATATACGATTGGCAGGAATTCCCGTTCCCGTCAGAAACCCGTCCCGCACAACGGCGCTGACGCAAACTGCAAGTCTTGATGATGTCTCCGAGACAAAGGACACAGCAAACAGCCAGCTTTCACTGGAGCAGTTCAAGAACGCAAACCTGAATGAGCGGCTGGTCGGCAAATGGGCTCTAGCTGCTGATGCCAGCATAGCCGAAATTGCTGATATCAGACCTCCTGCCTACGGACGCAACATCATTCGTGAACGTCCCGATACAGTGCTTTCCAGTGGCTTCAGCCGTGACACCATTCGCGATTTCACCGAAGGGTTCTCCGGTAGCTCGCTGGAATTCCTGAGCTTTACCCGCTTCAGGCAGTAGGGGCGGAACTGTCCTCTTCAAAATCGGGAAGCATTCCCAGCGCCTGCAGATACAAGTCGCGGATTGCTTCCTGCTCCTGCCTTTCAGTCATGTCTTTCTTGCGCAGCGTTACGACCTGGCGCAACACCTTGGTGTCAAAACCGTTTGCCTTGGCCTCTGCATAGATATCGCGAATGTCATCAGCAATCGCCTTCTTCTCTTCCTCAAGCCGCTCAATGCGCTCAACGATTGATCTGAGTTGCTCACGCGCAACCATCATGTCGGACATGTAATTCTCCTGTGGCAGAACGTAACACGGTCATCACACTTGCTTCGTGCGCGCACCATGCCGAATTTATCAGCGGCTAGCACGATTCGAAAACAGCGCCAACCGAAAGCATCAATGCTTGTGGGTTTCCTCGAATGCGGCCTTCTGCTCGGGCGTCGCATCGGTCTGGTATTTTGCCTTCCATTCATCAAACGGCATGCCATAAACAATTTCCCTGGCTTCCAGTTTGTCCATGTCTATTCCTTTGGCATTTGCAGCTTCCTGATACCACCTGGAAAGACAATTCCGGCAGAAACCGGCAAGATTCATCATGTCAATGTTTTGTACATCTGTGCGTTCACGAAAGTGTTGCACCATACGCCGGAAGGCCGCAGCTTCCAGTTCTGTTTTCGTAGCTTCATCCATCAAATCTCTCCTTGTCCAAGTTCTCTGCCAGGCGAATAGCCCTGAAACATCTCCAGCAAATTCATTCCCATAATCATACCGGAAATGTCATATGAAAAAATTCATCTTGTCCGCATCGTTCCGGCACGATAGGGCTTGATATCCATTCTGATGTAGTTCCCGGTTCGCACATTCGCAATGACAACACCCAAAATCACCTCAACCGTCGTGCAGCTGAGTTTTGCGGCAGCTTTCTCGGCCCTTGTGCTGGGCGGCGTCATCATGGGCTTTTCGCCCGTTTTCGTGCGCGCAGCAGAAACCAGTTCCTTTGTCAGTGCTTTCTGGCGGGTACTGTTTGCCCTGCCTTTTCTTGCATTCTGGGCGGTCTGGGAAGCAAAACGCAGCGGCATGCGCTTCAAGCCAAAATTTTCAAAACCTGCGATATTGGCCGGCATTTTCTTTGCCGGAGACCTGACCTTCTGGCACCTTTCCATCCTCAACACCACAATGGCCAATGCTACCTTCATGGGGTGCATGGCACCCGTATGGGTCGTTCTCCTTTCTCGTTTCACCATCGGTGAATCCACCCCGCTACGGGCGATGGGTGGTTTGGGCCTGTGCCTGATCGGACTTGCATTGCTGATCAGCGCGTCCGTGCAATTCAATCCGGAACGCCTGCTGGGAGATATTTACGGACTGATTACTTCGGTTTTTCTCGGACTGTATTTTCTTGCCATGCGCTTTGGTAGAAGCACCGCAAAAAGCGGCAACCTGTTTTTCACGTCAACCTGCATAACCACCCTGTGCCTGTTCGTGATTGCTCTGTTCCTTGGTGGCAGTTTCTTCCCGGAAACCTGGAAGGGCTGGGCAGCACTGTTTTCGCTGGGTGCCTTCACCCATGCCGGAGGACAGGGGCTGGTAACCATTGCACTCGGCTCGCTGACTGCAATGTTTTCCTCACTTGTCATTTTCATTGAGGCGGTTGCAGCCGCTGTTTCGGGCTGGGTACTGTTTGACGAACATCTGGGCCCGATGGAGATTGCAGGAGGTATCCTGATCCTTGCCGGTGTATGGTTTTCCCGGCCAAAACGGGAAACAAAAACCTGACAGCGAGAAGCTCGTCATGGGTCTTGTCATGTTGACATCGAATCGGGGGTGCGGGACAACATGTTGGTGAATCATTCATCACCGCCTGATCGGGGTTAGACAGTGACAAGTCACACGTTAAAGGGTCTGCTGTTTTCTGGCATGTTCCTGCTTTTCTTGCTGCCGGGCAATGCATTCTTCGGAACGGTCGAGGCAAGGGCCGATTTCAGAATTTGCAATGACACGAAAAGCCTTGTCGGGGCCGCCCTTGGCTATCGTGAGGAAGGCACCTGGGTTTCCGAAGGCTGGTTCCAACTTCCGCCGGAAACCTGCAGTTCCCTCATCGAGGGCGATTTGAGCTCCCGCTTTTACTACATTTATGCAGAAGATGCCGACAATGGCGGCCAGTGGCGGGGAGACGTATTCCTGTGCACGCAAGAGCGTGAATTTCGCATTGAAGGGGTCCAGGACTGTTTCAAGCGTGGATTGGTCAAGACCGGTTTCTTCGAAATCGACACCGGAAACCGTACAAGCTGGATGGTCCGGCTGACAGAACAGGGGCAGTCTGCCCAACCGCAAACGGAGGCTAGCCAGTAATGTATCGCAACCGCAGGACCAAGATCCTTGCCACACTGGGTCCCGCATCAAGTTCGAAGGAAAAAATCCACGAACTGTTCATGGCCGGAGCAGATGTATTTCGCATCAACATGAGCCATTCAAGCCATGAAGCACTCAATGAACTCGTTGCCACAATCCGGAGCGTGGAAAAGGAAGTCGGCAGGCCAATCGGTATTCTCGCCGATCTCCAGGGGCCAAAGTTCAGGCTTGGCAATTTTTCAGACGACAGCATTGAAATTGCTCCCGGCGACAAGATCACGTTCGATTCAGACAAAAAGCCGGGCACTAAGAAACGCGTTTGCATTCCGCATCCTGAAATCCTGAAATCGGTTTCCAAAGGCGACCGTATCCTGATTGACGATGGCAAGGTGACATTGAACGTCACCCGTGCCATAAAGGACAAGGTGACCGCTGAAGTGATAAGCGGCACCACCCTTTCCAGCCGCAAGGGTGTAAGCCTGCCGGATACCGAGCTTGGCGTCGGGTCCCTCACACCAAAGGATTACAAGGACCTTGATGCAGCCCTTGATGCGGAAGTTGACTGGGTAGCCATTTCCTTTGTCCAGCGTCCCGAAGACGTTGCAGAAGTTCGCAAGATCGCCCAGGGCAAAGTCGGAGTACTCTCCAAGATCGAAAAACCCCAGGCAGTTGGCAAACTTGACGAGATTATCGAGTTGTCGGACGCAATCATGGTTGCCCGCGGTGACCTTGGTGTCGAAATGCCGATAGAACAGCTTCCCGGACTTCAAAAACGCATGGTCCGGGCCTGCCGAACAGCCGGCAAACCGGTAGTTGTTGCAACCCAGATGCTGGAATCCATGATTTCTGCACCCTCCCCCACCCGGGCCGAAGTATCAGATGTCGGAACAGCAGTCTTTGAAGGGGCGGATGCGATTATGCTTTCTGCGGAATCTGCAGTCGGCGATTATCCTGTCGAAGCTGTGGCAATGATGGACAGCATTGCCACGCAGATCGAACAGGATGCAAACTACGCTTCCATCATTTCCGCACAGCGTGGCGAACCACAACCAACCGGCGCAGATGCAATTGCACTTGCTGCACGCCAGATTGCCGAAACACTCAATCTTTCTGCAATTGTCTGCTACACCGCATCGGGTGCCACCGGCATGAGAGCCGCTCGTGAACGGCCATCAATCCCGGTCGTAGCTCTTTCCCCGGTTCTGCGCACAGCGCGCAAGCTGGCCATGGTATGGGGACTGCATTGCGTTGTAACCCAGGATGCCTACGACCTTGACGACATGGTCGACCGGGCCTGCCGGATTGCCCATGACGAGGACTTTGCCGAACCGGGTGACCGTCTGATCATCACGGCAGGTGTGCCGCTCCGCACACCCGGCGCCACCAACATGCTGCGCATTGCCTTTGTGGGATCGGACGGACAGTCCGGCGTTTAGGCAGATCACGGGACAGGGAGTGGACGTTTGGACACACTGACCAGAATGCAGGCCTTTGTCGATGTGGTGGAAGCTGAAGGGTTTTCCGCAGCCGCCCGCAAGATCGGCCGCTCCAAGGCACTGATGTCGAAATATGTCCGCGAACTGGAAGATGAACTCGGCATCCTCCTCCTCAATCGGACAACCCGACAGTTTTCCCTGACGGAAGCTGGCGAGGTCTTTCATCGTTCCGCACTGGAAATTCTTCAAAAGGTCAATGACCTGCAGGATACCGTTCGCGAGGCAGGGACCGGTCACAAGGGTCGGCTTCGCATTTCTGCACCGCGTTCGCTGACCGACCTGGAAATCGGGCTTCCCATCGTGGAGTTTGCTCTCGCCTATCCCGACATCACTCTCGACATCAATCTTGATGATGCGATGGTAGACATGGTGGAAGACGGTTTCGACGTGGCAATCCGGATTTCTCGTCTGGCCGACTCCACCCTGATTGCAAAGAAGCTCGACAGCTTTCGTGTTATTCTGTGTGCGGCACCTTCATTTCTGGAGAAATACGGACCGCCTGAAAGCCCCAACGATCTGGGTGACCTCCCCTGCATTGTGGACACCAACATGATGCGGCGAGCCAACTGGTGTTTCCTCGACGATACCGGCGAAGAATACTCTGTGCCGGTACGGGGCAATATTGAGGTAAACAGCCCTGAAGTTGCAAGACGGGCAGCTTTGGCAGGACTTGGCATCGCTTTGATCCCGGAATTTTCCATTGAAGCAGAACTGGAAGATGGCACCCTGATTTCACTTCTTGAGGACCGCATTCCGTCCGGAGGCGGGATCTATGCCGTTTATCCACATCGCCGACACGTGCCCGGCAAGGTCCGCGTGTTTGTCGACTTCCTGTCTGACTGGTTCAAGAAGAAACGAACGGATTGATCATCAGGTCATTTCGTCCGACGCCAAAAAGGTGAACACTTTTGCGACAATCTTCAGCCAAGCAAACTGTGATTGCCTAACATTCGCCACAGCATTGCTGTTTATCGGTTGCCATCTAAGTTCGGGTGAACACTGCCATGATTCATTTCAAGAGATTGTTAGCAATGCTGGCCATGACCGGCCCATCCCTGCTGGTGTCAGGAATTCCCGCCAATGCTCATCCCCACGTTTTTGTGGAAACAAGCATGGAAATTGTCCGGAACGACAAGGGTGAATTTTCAGAATTGCGGCAGGTATGGCGTTTCGACGAACTCTTCTCCTCCACCCTTGTCCTCGATTTTGATGCCAATGGAAATGGCGAACTCGATCCTGACGAGATTGAGGAAATCACAACGACCGTGAAAAAATCGATTGCCGACTATGATTTCTATACGGCCATGCGTGCCGGTGAAAAGGTTATCGAGTTTTATGAACCCGATGCCCTGAAGGGATACATGGAAGGTGGCCAGATGATCATGTTCCTGGCCGTTGAACCGGCCAAGCCATACTCGTTTGACGATGGTCCTCTACGCATCTCCGCAAGTGACACAAGTTACTATGTTGCATTCAACATGGATGAAGCAAACATCAAGCTTGTCGGCCCTGATGCAGAGGCTTGCAATACGACAGTCGTCCACCCCGATTTTGACAAGCTATATGCCGAGAATGCAGACACATTGAGCGAAGCCTTCTTCAACGAGCAGGAAGGCGTTACGGATCTCAAGCTTGGCGATCAATTCTACTCCTGGGCAAACATTTCCTGTTCATGACCTCTTTACGTATTCGCCCCCTCATCACAGCGCTGTTTGCCCTGTCCATGGTCCTGTTGATCGTGGATCATGCCCTTGCACAAAGTTCACTCGGCATAGGCCGCTCACAACAGGCTGTTCGTCCAAATGGCATGTTTTCCGGGCTCTTGTTCTGGATACAGCAACAGCAGCAATCCTTTTACAAGGCCATGGTTGCAGCGCTCAATGGCATGAAAACGGATCCCTACAAGGTTACCGGGCTGGTTGGGCTCAGCTTCGCCTATGGCATTTTCCATGCTGCCGGTCCGGGCCACGGCAAGGCAGTAATCTCGTCCTACGTCCTGGCAAATGAAGTTGCCGCACGGCGCGGAATTTTCCTTTCATTTGCCTCAGCCCTTCTTCAGGGCGGAACCGCTATCCTGCTTATCACGGCACTGGTCCTTTTTTTGCGGGGAACAGGGCTGCGCAGTGACAACCTGACTGGCTATCTGGAAATATCGAGCTACTTCTGCGTGATGCTGCTCGGCCTGTATCTCATATGGACCAAACTGTTCAGAAAAGGTCATCACCACACGCACGATAACAAGGATGGGCATGATCACCATGAACACGGGGGCCATGATGGTCATCATGATCATTCCCATGAGCATCATCATCACCATACCCATGACGATGGATGCGGCTGCGGGCATAGCCATGCCCCGGACCCGAAAATGCTTGAGGGCACTTTCAGCTTGAAGGAAGCCTGGTCGGCAATTCTTGCAGTCGGACTGCGCCCTTGCACCGGCGCGATCATCGTTCTCACCTTTGCATTTCTCAACGGGCTTTATCTCGCCGGCATTCTGTCGACCATCGCCATGTCACTTGGCACAGGCATTACGGTATCTGCATTGGCATTGCTGGCCGTTACCGCAAAGAACACGGCTGTTCGAGTGGCCGGACTTCAGGATCGCGTAGGCTTCATACACCGTTGCATAGAAATATTCGGTGCCTTCCTGGTTTTTGGACTTGGCCTCCTTCTGTTTACAGCTGCACTCACTGCCTGAAACCGTTTTTCATCCCGTCACACGAATTCTTGAACCGGCAATGAACATTATGCCGCGTTGAACTCTGCGCAAAACACGCTAATTAGAACCAGTCTAAACTGGAAACAGCACCGAACCGTGGATTGACCGGATGCAGCGAGCAACCAAGAATTCTGGAAACACGGGCAATCTGCCCGATCAACACCCGGCTGTATCATTCGGAAAAACCGGTGTTCTTCTGGTCAATCTCGGAACGCCGGACGGATATGACCGCAAGAGCATGTACCGTTACCTGCGGGAATTCCTGACAGACAGCCGTGTCATCGAGTGGCCAAAGCTCCTCTGGTATCCAATTCTCTTTGGCATTGTATTGAATGTTCGTCCCAAAAAATCAGGCGCAGCCTACAAGACGATCTGGAACCACGAAGCGAATGAATCCCCCTTGCGTACCTTCACGCGCTCACAGGCGGAACAGCTTGCAACAGCGTTTTCTCGAAACACGGACATCATTGTCGACTGGGCCATGAGATACGGACAGCCATCCATATCTTCGCGTCTTGAGAAGCTTCAGGCGAACGGATGCGAGCGTATCATCATTTTTCCGCTCTATCCCCAATATTCTGCAAGCACGACTGCAACCGTCAATGACAAGGTTTTTGAATACCTGATGAAGCAAAGATGGATGCCGGCCGTGCGAACCATTCCATCCTATCACGACGATACAGCATATATTGAAGCATTGTGCTCCACCTTGGAAAATGCACTTTCCTCAATGGACCACAAGCCGGAAAAAATCATCGCATCCTATCACGGCATTCCCAAAAGTTATTTCGAGAAGGGGGATCCCTACCACTGCCATTGCATGAAGACGACACGTCTGGTGCGTGAGCGCATGGGGTTTTCCCAAGACTATCTCATTACCTGCTTCCAGTCCCGCTTTGGACCGGAAGAATGGCTGCAACCCTACACGGACAAGACAATCGAAAAACTGGCCGCCGACGGAGTAAAAAACCTTGCTGTTTTCAATCCGGGTTTCTCGTCTGACTGCCTGGAAACGCTCGAGGAAATTGCTGTTGAAGGCAAGGACATCTTTCTGGAACATGGTGGCGAAACTTTCCACTACATTCCCTGCCTCAATGACAGTCCGGAAGGCATGCATGTAATCGAAACAGTGGTGCGGCGTGAAATGCAGGGCTGGGTTACACCACTCGCTTGATTTTCACGGGCCATGACCTTCTGACAGCGCCGAAACCGCGCTCGCGATTTTTCTGCCACAAAGCCGACTTTCCCGTATATAAGAACTGAACAACCTTTCGGGAGGGCTCTCATGATTTTTGGCTTTGACGTTGCCATTGCGATCTTTGCATTTCTGGTAATCCTGATTCTCTTTGCCGGCATCAAACAGGTGCCTCAAGGCTACAACTACACCGTCGAACGCTTCGGAAAATTCACCAAGACCCTCAAACCCGGTCTCAATCTGATAGTCCCGTTCATCGACCGTATTGGACGTAAAATGAACATGATGGAACAGGTTCTGGATGTTCCCACCCAGGAGGTGATTACCAAGGACAATGCCAGTATCCTTGCAGATGGCGTCACATTTTTTCAGGTAATGGATGCCCCTCGGGCCGCCTATGAAGTACGGGACCTTGAACGGGCGCTGCTCAACCTCACCATGACAAACATCCGTACTGTCATGGGCTCAATGGATCTGGATGAATTGCTGGCCAAACGCGATGATATCAACGAGCGCCTGCTGCGCGTGGTTGACGAGGCCGCTTCTCCCTGGGGACTGAAGATTACCCGCATCGAGATCAAGGACATCAACCCGCCGCAAGACCTGATTGATGCCATGGGGCGACAGATGAAGGCAGAGCGGGAAAAACGGGCCCGGGTTCTTGAGGCGGAAGGATTCCGCCAATCGGAAATTCTGAAGGCCGAAGGCGAAAAACAGTCCCAGATCCTGCAGGCCGAAGGTGAGCGTGAAGCAGCCTTCAGGGAAGCAGAAGCCCGTGAGCGCCTAGCCCAGGCCGAAGCCGAGGCAACACGAATGGTTTCTGATGCGATTGCCGGAGGTAACACGCAGGCAATAAACTATTTTGTTGCGCAGAAATATCTGGAGGCCCTTGCCCAGATAGCAAACTCCAGGAACCAGAAAGTCATCATGCTGCCGCTTGAAGCGACTTCCATTCTGGGTTCGCTTGGCGGAATTGGTGAAATCGCAAAAGAGGTTTTCGGAAAGGACGATGGCAGCCCGTCAACTGGTCAGCGCACCGGCACTACTCCGATCGTGCCGCCAAATCCGGATGGCCGGTAGACAACAGGAGCAGTAAAACACATGGAAAGTGCAATCCTTGAATTTCTGGGGCCCTGGGCCTGGGTAGCACTCGGGCTTGTCCTGCTGGGCGCGGAAATACTGCTGCCAAGCACCATATTGCTGTGGCCAGCCCTGGCAGCTTTGATCGTTGGGGTGGCAACACTTCTGCTTGGCCTTGAAAACCCGGTCTGGCCCTGGCAGGCACAAGTCATCACCTTTCTGTTGCTGAGTCTGGTGATTGCCTATTTGGGCAGGGGTTACATGAGCAGGCAAAGGGAAAGTTCTGATAAAACACCCGCACTCAATGAACGCGGAGCCCAGCTGATTGGCCGCACGGCGACCCTTGACCAGCCTGTTTCAAACGGTAGCGGCCGCATTCGCATGGGCGACTCCACATGGAGGGTAACAGGACCGGATATCCCTGCCGGAAATACCGTACGGGTCATCGGGATAGATGGCAGCACATTGCGGGTTGAGGCTGTGGAAGCCCCTGCTGACTCCTGATCACAGGATATCAGGCGGCACCAATCCGCAACAGGTCATGCAAGTGCACGATGCCGATCGGTCTTTTTGCTTCATCAGTAACAATAAGCGCACTGATCTTTTTGCCATCCAGTATTGCCATTGCACTTGTCGCAAGTGAACCGGCGTCAATGGTAACCGGATTGACCGTCATCATGTCTTCCACCAACATTTTGGTCAGCGTCTTGTCGAGATTGCGAGCCAGGTCACCATCCGTGATGATCCCGCAAAGTTCGCCATCCTTCCCGGTTATGCCCACACAGCCAAAACGCTTTGCAGACAGCTCCATGATTGCATCAGGCAGACTGGTTTTTTCAGGCACCAGCGGTATTGAATCCCCCGTATGCATGATGTCACTGATCCGCTTGAGGTTCGCACCAAGTGATCCACCCGGGTGATAAATACCGAAATCATCTGCTGAAAAGCCCCTGCCCTTGAGCAGCGCAACAGCAAGGGCATCACCAATGGCCATTTGCATGATCGTCGATGTTGTCGGAGCAAGACCGTTTGGACAAGCCTCTTTAACACGCGGTAGCTCCAGACAGATATTGGCTTCCCGCCCAAGCGTGGATGTCCTGCTTCGGGTTATCGCAATCAGCGGAATTGAAAAACGGCTTGCATAGGAAAGAACACCCTTGAGCTCAGTGGTCTCACCGGACCAGGACAACGCAATCACCACATCATCACGGGCAATCATTCCGAGGTCCCCGTGATTGGCTTCTGCCGGATGGACAAAAAAGGCCGGCGTCCCTGTGGACGCAAGAGAGGCGGCCAGCTTGCCTGCAACATGACCGCTTTTGCCCACACCACTGACAATTACCCTGCCCTTGATATTGAGGATGGTTTCACAAGCCTGCTCGAATGCCTCGCCCATGCTGTTTTCCAGCTCGCGCGCAAGTGCTTCAAGGCCCGCTTTTTCTGTTTCAATGGTCTGCAGGGCAGACGTCACATTGGCAGTTCTGGTCATGACGGAGTTTTCGTTTATCACTGACAAGATGCTGGTCTCGCAACTATTCGTTAACTGTAAATGTTTACGGTTTGGCAACACATAACCGATGTTCCCGAACCTGATATATGACAACGGCGAAAATGTCCAAGTCCGGCCTATGGATTGCCGCTTTTCTTGTGGGAAGCGGTGTATTCCCGCATGTCGGTTCTGTTCTGGCCCAAACGGCATTACTCCCGGACAATAGCGGTATCCGCGGTTCAATAAACCAGGATCCGGCATCAGGCAGTCCGGCATCAGGTAGCCCGACTTCCGAACCTGCATCCCGCTCAGCAGATTCTTCCACATCCGGCCAGCTTGCCATACCAACTGCCCGCAACCAGCGAAACCAGCAACAAAGGGCGCGCGCTGCCAGTGCAGCATCACCGGTCAGCAATCCTCTCTCCGCTGACGGAGCAACCCGGTCAAACCTGCCTGCTGCACCAGTGCAGGAAGGGAACACCCCAACGCCGGATGCGGACCCGTTTGCACCAACGGGATTTCGCATCGGTACTTTTGAGGCAAATGCAACACTGGAACAGGCAGTTGGGTATTCCAGCAACCTGTCTGGCCAGGTTGGCGGCAATGGAGGGGCGTTCTCACAAACCAATGCCCGTTTGAGCCTCACATCCGACTGGTCACGCCACGAATTGCAGACCACCATTGACGCCGGATACAGAAGGCCTTTCAACAGCGATGAGATAAACGAACCTTCCCTCTTGCTGAATTCCGCACTTCGCCTTGATCTGGCTGATGGCTACACATTGACCGGAACAGGGTTCTACACACTGGGAACCCAGGGCTTTACCAGCAGCACCCTGGCTCCCGGGGCTGTCGACAACCCGCTCACACATTCATATGGCGGCAGTCTGGAGCTTGCCCAGGCAGTTCGCCGGCTGCAATTCACATTGAGGGGCAGCGTCGAGCGTGACATTTTCACCAATGCCGACCTCGGTGGCGGCGTAACGGTTTCACAGTCTGACCGCAACAATACGGATTACGGCATTGCAGCACGTATCGGCTATGAAATCTCGACAGCAGTTACCCCGTTTGTCGAAGCATCATATACCCTGCGGGAGTTTGACCGTACGATAGATCGGAATGGCAACCGGCGTGACAGTGATATATATGCGTTACAGGGTGGTGTTGAACTGGACTTCGGCGAAAAACTGCAAGGCGAGATTGCATTGGGTTATCTCACCGAACAATTCACTGATGCCGCCCTTAATGACCTCAATACATTTACGCTCAACGGAAACCTGCAATGGTCGCCAGAGCGCGAAACCACGGTTGGGCTCACCGTGGGCACACAAACCAATAGTTCGATCACGGCTGATGAAAACGGCTCCGTTCTCTACAATGCACGACTGGATTTCGAGCGCCAGATAACCGCCCGGCTCGGCATCAATGCGTTCGCTGACATCGAGATTGAAACAAACGACGAAAACGACCGGACTTACCAGTTTGGATTTGGAACGGAATACTGGGTGAGCCGCTTCATGGCACTCACAGCCGATGTGGAATACGGGCAGTTTACATCGGATGATCCGAATTCCGGCTTCAATGAAATATCAGGCCGCATGGGGGTCCGCTTGCAACGCTGAAGCAACGGGCAACCTAGCCCAGATGCCTGGCCATCTCTTCCCGTACCTCACTGGCCACCTCGTCATCATCCATCGCAAAGGCAATGTTTGCACGGATGAAACCGGCCTTGGAACCGCAATCAAAGGTTTCACCTTCAAATACATAGCCGTAGAAAGGCTGTTCGCTTGCCAGATTGAGCATGCCATCCGTAAGCTGGATTTCATTTCCCGCCCCTGGGCCCTGCCGTTCCAGAATATCGAATATTTCCGGCTGCAGGATATAGCGTCCATTGATGAACAGGTTGGAAGGGGCGGTTCCCGGTTCAGGTTTTTCAACCATTCCCCTGATTTCAAACCCGGCCCCCGCGGCATCACCTTTCTCGACTACCCCGTATTTGTGGGTTTCTTCCCAGGCAACTTCCTCCGTGGAGACGACATTGCCACCGGTTTCACCATACAGTTCCATCATGCCTGAAAGACATCCCTTGGGATCTTTCATAACCATGTCTGGCAAAAGCAGCGCAAACGGCTCATCACCGACAATATCCCGCGCGCACCATACTGCGTGGCCCAAACCAAGTGGCGCCTGTTGGCGCGTGAAGCTGGTCGTGCCTGCCTCTGGCTGGTAGCGGGACAGGGTTTCCAGACCGGCAGTCTTGCCACGCTTTTCAAGAGTGTCCTGCAACTCGTACTGGAGATCAAAATGATCCTCGATCACTGCCTTGTTTCGTCCCGTTACAAATATGAAATGCTCTATACCGGCTGCTCTTGCTTCATCGACAACGTACTGGATAACCGGCTTGTCGAGCACAGTCAGCATTTCCTTGGGAACGGATTTGGTAGCTGGCAGAAACCGGGTGCCCAGACCTGCAACAGGAAAGACGGCTTTGCGTACCGGTTTCTTGAGTGTCATGACTTACTCCAAATTGTTTTCTGGCGTTGATTCTGGATAGGCGATCCCGAACAGGAACGCAATTGGAACCCTTTGGTTTCAAGGCAATCTGACAATCTTGGCCTGCCCAACCGGCACTGTGTGGTTTATCCGCCGTAAAGAAATTCACTAAAAACACGTGCTGCGGATTAGCCGGACGCAAACCCGTTTGGCCTACTCTTGCCATACCAAAACAGAGATTGGAAATTTGACATGACGATTCTTGTTACGGGCGGCGCAGGCTATATTGGCAGTCACATGGTCTGGGAATTGCTCGATCATGACGAGGAATTCATCGTCGTGGACAATCTTGCAACTGGGTTCAAATGGGCCGTGCCAGATGGCGTAGAGCTGATTGAGGCAGATATCGGCGACCAGTCGAGAATGGAAAAAATCATCAAGAAAAACGGAGTGGATACGATCATTCACTTCGCAGGTTCGGTCGTCGTGCCCGAGTCCATCGAAAATCCCTTGAAATACTACCAGAACAACACCGCAAACTCGCGAAACCTCATTGCAGCCGCAGTTGAAACCGGCGTCAAGCGGATGATTTTTTCCTCAACCGCTGCTGTCTACGGCAATCCCGTCACAACCGGACCGATTGCAGAAAACGCCATACTCAATCCGCTGTCACCCTATGGCACATCAAAGCTGATGACCGAACTGATGTTGCGGGATACGGCAAATGCCCACGACCTGAATTATGTGATTCTGAGATATTTTAATGTAGCCGGCTGTGATGTGCATGGCCGAACCGGACAGTCAACTGATGGCGCCACACATCTCATCAAGGTCGCTTGCGAGGCGGCAACCGGAAAACGCTCATCCATGAAAATTTTCGGAACGGATTATGATACCCCGGATGGCACCTGCATTCGTGACTTCATACATGTCAACGATCTTGTAAACGCCCATTACCATGCTGTGAAATTCCTCCGGGACGGTGGCAGGAAGTTCACTGCCAATTGCGGGTATAGCAAGGGCTATTCCGTACGGGAGGTAGTCGATACCGTCCAGCGCATTTCCGGAAACCGTTTCAAGGTCATCGAGTCGGAGCGTCGCGCAGGAGATATTGAAAGCCTGACTGCAAATTGCAATCGCTTGATGACCCGGCTTGACTGGCGCCCGCAGCATGACAGCCTCGACACGATAGTTGAAACTGCCCTGGCCTGGGAAAAGAATATGGTCTCCGGGTCACTGGCACCGGAAATTGCAGATATCGAACACACTGACGAAGTCGCCTGACCACGCCTGAAATTGGTCATTTTATCCGGTTATTAACCATCCCCGTGATTCCGTATCAGAGAATGATTCGGCTTTACATATCCGGGGACAATCGACGATGACACTTTTCGCCGCCTGCCGCAGCAACATGCTTTCCAGCTTGCTGGCTGCCTTTATTTTCAGCCTCTCCGCACCAGCAGTTGCCCTTGCTGACACCGGTTTCAGACAATGGATTTCCGAGTTTCGCTCTGTTGCCACCAGGAACGGTGTTTCCGGACGTACATACGATGCCGTATTTGCCGGCATCAGTTCACCCGACCCGGAAGTCATACGCAAGGCAAATTTCCAGCCGGAATTCAAAAGCAAGGTCTGGGATTACATAGATAACCGGGTAACGGAAAGCGCCATCGAAACCGGCCGCGAAATGAAGGTACGCTACAAGCGATGGCTCGACATAATAGAACGACGTTACGGGGTTGACCGGAACATACTGCTTGCAATCTGGTCGATGGAAACCTCCTATGGTGCCGCCCTTGAACGCGATACCGCCCTGATGAGCGTCGCCCGTTCCCTTGCCACGCTGGCCTACCAAGACAAGCGCCGCCGCAAATTTGCCCGCAACCAGTTGATTGCCGCGATGAAAATTGTCCAGAACGGGGATGTATCTGCGAGAGACCTGCGTGGCTCGTGGGCAGGTGCAATGGGGCACACCCAGTTCATTCCGACAAGCTACCAGACCTGGGCAGTTGATATCGATGGTGATGGCCGCCGAAACATTTGGGAATCAGTGCCTGACGCACTGGCCTCCGCAGCCAACCTTCTCAAGAAAAACGGATGGCAAACAGGCAAAACGTGGGGTTATGAGGTGCATACCCCTTCTAACGTATCGCCAAAGACAGCAGGCACAGGCAGCAGGCCCTTGTCCGAGTGGTCACGTCTTGGGGTGAAACGCGTCGGCGGGAAGGCTTTTCCACGGCCTTCCGACAGGGCAAACCTGCGTGAACTTGCAGGTCGCTCCGGCCCTTCATTCCTGATGCTGAAAAACTTCTTCGTTCTGAAACGCTATAATAACGCCGACAAATATGCATTGGCAGTCGGCCTTCTTGCCGACCAGATTGCAGGCTATGGTCCCTTGGTCGTCGATTGGCCCCGTGGCTATATCCCCCTGGACGAGGAGGAACGCAAGGAACTGCAAAAACGGCTTCTTGCACTCGGCTACTATGACGGTGAGATTGACGGAAAGATTGGAGGCGGTTCAAAAGCAGCGATCCGTCAGTTCCAGGCCCGAAACGGGATCGAACAGGATGGCTATGCCTCCAAGAAACTTTTGTCTAGATTGAGAAACTAGGGTCAGCCTGACTGCTGGCCTTCAAGGTACGGAAACTGCTACATACCGACAATGGCCAAACGATTTGCATTCGCCCTGTTTCTTGTCATGAGCCTGACCTTTCTGGTGCCTGAAAAGGCACCGGTTGTTGGTCATGTGTTTTCCGTAAAAACCTCAGAGGCTCAAAGCCAGCGCCGTTCCCTTTTTGACATCATTTTCGACCGGCGCAACAAGCGCAGAAACAGGTTGCGTGAAAAGGTACGGCGGGATTCCGGTGTAACCCGGCCCAAACGCAATGTTATCCGCCGCCAGGAACCACGCCGTTCAACTGCTTCGGCTCCACCGCCACCCGAGCCCGAAGCCGTTCCAAAATCGGAAAATGCGGCGAAGATTCTCGTCACCGGAGATTTTGTAGCCGCCGGAATAGCCAGACAGCTTGTGAAGCTCTATCAGGAAAACCCCAATGTCGAGGTCGTTAGCAGCACTTCGCCTGCATCCGGTATTGTCCGTTATGATGTGGTCAATTGGGAAGAAACCATTCCCCCGCTGATTGAAGAGCACAAACCCGTGGTTATGGTGAACCTCCTTGGCATGAATGACCGACAGGCCATGCGACTGCCCGATGGCCGTGTTCAGGAACTGACCGAACCCTGGCTGAAGGCTTACGAGGGACGGGTCACACGGATTGCAGGATTTGCGGCAAGCAACAACATCCCGTTGATATGGGTCGGGCTGCCGCCGGTACGGTTCAGCAAGATGAACAAGGATTATCTTGCCTTCAACGATATTTACCGGACAAAGGTTGAAGCCATCGGAGGCGTGTTTGCCGATGTCTGGGACGGGTTTACAAACGAGGAAGGAAAGTTTGTCAGCGCCGGACCCGACATTAACGGGCAAATTGTCCGGTTGCGGGATTCCAAGGGCATAAACATGACCCGGGCAGGCTATCGGAAACTTGCCTTTTATGTTGACAAGGAACTCCGGAAATTCGGCATTACCGCTGACCCCGAGGATTTACAGATCAGTGCCTCAGGCAATTTCAGACCTTCCTTGAACCAGCCATCTGTGCCGGAATATGATCCGGCGCGTTCAGGTACGACAGTCGTCATGTCACTGGGGGCTGCAACACCGGACAAGATTGAGCCGCTGGAAGGGGAGAAGGATTTTCTCAAGTCCGAAGAGAACACCAAAAGCGTCAGTTTTGACCTGGTGGAGAAGGGCGTGGGCTACGAACCCAAATCGGGACGCATTGATGCCACATGGGGAATTCCCGTCGACCGGAGCGCAGGCCCCGGCATGTCAGACAGCCAGAAGCGTCATGCCCTTGAAACAAAGCCTGCCCAAACTTCGGCTGCCACCCGCTAGGTGGAAACCCTCATTTCAGGTAGCACTTGAAAACACCCCGTTACCGAGGCAAATCGGTTTTACCCATCAGCTTCATGTCAATGGCACGGGCTGCCTGTCTGCCTTCGCGAATGGCCCAAACCACCAGCGACTGACCGCGGCGACAATCACCAGCCGCATAAAGTCCGTCCACAGAGGTGCGATAGTCCATTTCATTAGCATCAATGGAAACATCACCGCGCCGACTGGTCTTCAACTCGGGTTCCAGCTGGGCGATGAAGGTGTCCAGAAGCGGACTTCCGAAACCGATAGCAATGAAAGCAAGGTCTGCTTTCATGATGAATTCAGTGCCTTCAATGGGTTGGCGCTTGTCGTCTACCCGAATGCACTTAACACCGGTCAATACCCCGTTACGCCCTACAAATTCGAGTGTGGCCGCCATGAATTCCCTGCGCGCGCCTTCAGCTTGTGACGAAGACGTCCGCATTTTTGTCGCCCAGTACGGCCAGACCATCATCTTGTCTTCACGTTCTGGCGGTTCAGGGCGGATATCAAGCTGTGTCACGTTGACTGCACCCTGGCGGAATGAGGTCCCGATACAATCGGATGCTGTATCGCCACCACCCACAACAACAATGTTCTTGCCGGCAGCCCAGATCTCCTCGGAAGACCAACCAACAGAATCGATCTGCTCCCCGCCAACACGCCGGTTCTGCTGCACAAGGAACGGCATTGCGTCATGAACGCCGACCAGATCCCGTCCGGGTATTCCGGGCTCGCGGGGTTTTTCCGCACCAGCAGCAATCAGCACCGCATCATGGTCGCGCATCAGGTCATTGGCATCGACATCAACACCGATATTCGTTTCATAATGGAAGACAACGCCCTCACCTTCCATCTGTTTGATGCGGGCATCAATATAGTGTTTTTCCATCTTGAAGTCGGGAATACCATAACGCAGCAGACCGCCTGCCCTGCTTTCGCGTTCATAGACATGCACATCATGTCCGACCCTAGCCAATTGCTGGGCAGCCGCTAGTCCGGCAGGTCCCGAACCGATTATCGCAACCTTCTTGCCTGTCTTGTTCTTGGCAGGACGCGGATTGATCAGGCCGAGAGAATAGGCCTTGTCGGCAATCGCCTGCTCAACCGTCTTGATCGCAACCGGCTCGTCTTCGAGGTTTAGCGTACAGGCTTCCTCACAAGGTGCGGGACAGATCCGCCCGGTAAACTCGGGAAAATTGTTGGTCGAATGCAAATTGCGTATCGCCTCTTCCCAGTCATTGTCATAAATCAGGTCATTCCAGTCAGGAATCTGGTTGTGCACAGGGCACCCCGTATCACCATGACAATAGGGAATGCCGCAATCCATGCATCGGGCAGCCTGCTTGCTGACTTCCTCATCCGTAAGCGGGATGATGAACTCCTGAAAGTTCCTTACCCTGTCCGAAGCCGGACGGTATTTGGGAACCTGACGGTCAATTTCAAGAAAACCTGTAACCTTACCCATCGTATTCCTACTCCGCCGCAATCTTGCCGAGACGCATGTTTTCCATTTCCTGAAGCGCCCGTTTGTACTCCACAGGCATGACCTTCACAAATTTGGTCCGGTAATTGTCCCAGTCGTCAAGGATTTGCTTTGCCCTGGTTGAACCCGTGTAATGCATGTGGCTGACAATCAACTGGTACAGGCGTTCCTGGTCATGCCGGTTCATGTTGGATGTAATGTCCACCCGACCCTTGTGCATCAGGTCACCACCATGGTGATGCAGTTTTTCAAGCAGGTCGTCTTCCTCAGGCACCGGTTCGATTTCAACCATGGCCAGGTTGCAACGCTGTTCAAAATCACCGGACTCGTTGATCACATAAGCGACACCGCCAGACATTCCTGCAGCAAAATTGCGGCCTGTACCGCCCAGAACGACAACAACACCGCCGGTCATGTACTCACATCCGTGATCCCCGACCCCTTCAACTACTGCAATGGCGCCCGAGTTTCTCACCGCAAAACGCTCACCGGCCACGCCACGGAAGTAACACTCACCGGAAATCGCACCATAGAGTACGGTATTGCCGACAATAATTGATTCCTCGGCAACGATCGGTGTTTCCTGTGGTGGACGGATTACAATGCGACCGCCAGACAGTCCCTTGCCGACATAGTCATTGCCTGCCCCTTGAAGGTCAAACGAGACACCCTTGGCAAGAAACGCGCCAAAGCTTTGACCGGCAGTTCCTTTCAGGGAAACCGCAATCGTGTCATCGGGAAGCCCTTCATGACCGTATTTCTTTGCAACCTGACCGGAAAGCATGGCTCCGGCCGAACGGTTGATATTCGAAATTTCAGTCTCGACCATCACCGGCTTGCCATCCTCCAGGGCCGGTTTCGCCTCCTCGATCAGCTTGCGATCAAGAATGTCATCAATCGGGTGTTTTTGTAGTTGGGTCTGATAGGTTTCGCTTTTTTCTGCTTCCGGCTTGTAGAACAGGGGCGTAAAATCAAGTCCCTTGCCTTTCCAGTGGTCAAGCATGGCATTCTTTTCAAGAAGCTGGCTTTCACCAATCAGGTCGTCAAGTTTGGTGAAGCCCATGTCAGCCATGTATTGGCGCACTTCCTCGGCAACGAAGAAGAAATAGTTGATGACGTGTTCCGGTGTTCCCCGGAAACGCTTGCGCAATACCGGATCCTGCGTGGCAATCCCGACCGGGCAGGTATTGAGATGACATTTGCGCATCATCAAACAGCCTGCAGCAATCAGCGGAGCCGTGGAGAAGCCGAACTCGTCTGCTCCCAACAGTGCACCGATAATGACATCGCGACCGGTTTTCAAACCGCCATCGACCTGAAGCCGGATGCGAGAGCGCAACCGGTTGAGAACGAGGGTTTGTTGCGTTTCTGCAAGTCCCAGTTCCCACGGAGACCCGGCATGTTTCAGGGAGGTCAGCGGAGAAGCGCCCGTACCGCCGTCATAGCCGGAGATCGTGATGTGGTCTGCACGGGCCTTGGCTACACCTGCAGCAACAGTACCAACCCCAATTTCCGCAACGAGTTTGACGGAAATATCCGCCTGCGGGTTCACGTTCTTCAGATCGTAGATCAGTTGCGCCAAATCCTCGATCGAATAAATGTCATGGTGCGGCGGTGGCGATATGAGGCCGACACCCGGTGTTGAGTGGCGGGTTTTCGCAATTACCGCATCAACCTTGTGACCAGGCAGTTGCCCCCCTTCACCGGGTTTTGCACCCTGGGCGACCTTGATCTGGATCATGTCTGAATTTGCAAGATACTCGGTCGTCACGCCGAACCGGCCTGAAGCTACCTGCTTGATAGCCGAGCGTTCCGGGTTGGGTGAACCATCTGGAAGCGGATAGAAACGGTCCGGCTCCTCGCCGCCCTCACCGGTATTCGACTTGCCACCCATCCGGTTCATGGCCACCGCAAGCGTGGTATGCGCCTCGCGTGAAATGGAGCCGAATGACATGGCGCCGGTTGAAAAGCGCTTCACGATCTCTGAAGCAGGCTCCACGTCATCAAGCTTGACTGGCGAACGTCCGGACTGTTCTGCCATCCTGATTTCAAACAGCCCCCGTATCGTGGCATTTTCTTCCGAAACCAGGTTTGCATCTGCAGAAAACTCGGCAAAGGTTTCCGGTGAGTTGCCACGCACGGCATGTTGAAGTTTTGCGATGTTGTTTGGTGTCCAGGCATGAGCCTCGCCACGCATCCGGTAGGCATATTCACCACCGATATCGAGCGCGTTGCGCAACACGAAATCCCCGCCAAACGCCTTTTGGTGACGGGCAACCGTTTCTTCTGCAATTTCCTCAAGCCCGACCCCCTCAATCATTGTAGAGGTGCCGAAGAAATATTCATTGATGAATTCGGACGAGAGACCGACAGCATCAAAAATCTGGGCTCCGCAATAGGACTGGTAGGTGGAAATGCCCATTTTCGACATGACCTTGAGAATACCCTTGGCTATGGCCTTGCGATACCGCTCAACAACTTCGGTACCATCAACCTCTTCGGGCAATTCGCCTTTCTCAAGCATCTCGCCAAGCGTTTCAAAGGCAAGGTAGGGATTGATTGCTTCCGCGCCATACCCGGCCAGCACGCAAAAATGGTGAATCTCGCGAGGCTCGCCACTCTCGACCACGAGACCGACCGAAGTTCTCAATCCCTTGCGTATCAGGTGATGGTGAACAGCGGCGGTTGCCAGCAATGCAGGTATGGCCAGCCTGTTTCGCGATATCTGCCGGTCAGAAAGAATAATGATGTTGTAGCCGTTATTGACCGCGTTTTCAGCACGTTCGCACAATGTATCAAGGGCACTGCGCATACCTTCAGCGCCACGGTCTGCCCGATAGGTGATATCAAGCGTCTGGCTCATGAACTGATTGTCGGCAATCTCACTGATTTCCCGGATTTTCTCCAGGTCATGATTGGTCAGGATAGGCTGCCTGACCTCGAGACGCTTGTGTTCGGACAGTCCTTCCAGATCAAACAGGTTTGGGCGGGGTCCAATGAGCGAAACGAGGCTCATCACCGATTCTTCCCGAATCGGATCAATCGGCGGGTTGGTGACCTGCGCAAACAATTGCTTGAAATATGTGTACAGCAATTTCGGCTTGGAGGAGAGCGCCGAGATTGGCGTATCCGTTCCCATGGACCCGATTGCTTCCTGACCGGTGGTCGCCATTGGCGCCATCAGTATCTTGAGATCTTCCTGCGTGTAGCCAAAGGCCTGCTGCCGGTCGAGCAGCGCGGATGCGCTTTCAGGAGAACGGCGCGTAGGCTTTGGCATTTCTTCAAGCAGGATTTGCGTCTTGTCCAGCCATTCCTGGTATGGATTCTGGTTGGCAAGATCCTTCTTGATTTCTGCATCAGAAATGATTGTCCCTTTCTCAAGGTCAATCAGGAGCATTTTGCCGGGCTGGAGCCGCCATTTGCAGACGATGTCCTCTTCACGGATGGGAAGAACACCTGCTTCAGATGACATGATAATCCGGTCATCACTTGTGACAATGTATCTTGCAGGGCGCAGCCCGTTCCGGTCCAGGGTTGCACCGATCTGGCGTCCATCGGTAAAGGCAACAGCCGCAGGACCGTCCCAAGGCTCCATCAGCGCCGCATGGTATTCATAGAATGCGCGCCTGTCCGGATGCATCAAAGGATTGCCCGACCAGGCTTCCGGAATCAGCATCATGACAGCATGGGCAAGTGAATACCCGCCTTGCGTCAGGAATTCGAGCGCATTGTCAAAACATGCCGTGTCTGACTGGCCTTCATATGAAATGGGCCACAAGCGGGAAATGTCGTCACCAAAAAGCGGTGAGGAAACAGAGGCCTGTCGGGCCGCCATCCAGTTCACATTGCCGCGTAGCGTGTTGATTTCACCATTATGGGCAACCATGCGGTACGGGTGGGCCAACTTCCATGACGGGAATGTGTTGGTAGAAAAACGCTGGTGCACCAGGGCAAGGGCGGACTTGAACCGCGGATCGGCCAGGTCCTTGTAATAGGGGCCAAGCTGGTCGGCGAGGAACATGCCCTTGTAAATGATTGTCCGTGCAGAGAAAGAAACGACATAAAATCCGTCTTCCCGGGCATTGGTGGCCTCCAGAACACGGTTCGAGATCACCTTGCGGCATACATAAAGTCGGCGCTCCAGCTCGTCTCCGACAAGGTTTTCATCGCGGCTTGCAACAAAATACTGCTGGTGAACCGGTTCCGTTGCCTGAATTGCCGGGTCCTGCGAAAGGCATGAATTATCCACTTCAAGCAGACGACGACCAAGCAGGTCAAACCCTTCCTCATCGAAAGTACGGGTAATGATTTCGTCGATTTCATCACGTTGGCCTGCATCCTGCGGCATGAATATCTGGGCAACACCATAACGCCCTTCCTCGGGAAGGGTGAAACCCAGTGCCTTGCAGTCTTCCACATACAGTTCATGGGGAATCTGGACGAGCATTCCGGCACCATCGCCCATTTTCGGATCAGCGCCTACCGCACCGCGATGCTCAAGGTTTTCAAGAATCTGGATACCATCCTTGATAATTGAATGGCTTCGAACACCCTTCATGTGGGCAACAAACCCTACGCCACACGCATCCTTTTCGTTGCGCGGGTCGTACATACCCTGTTTTTCAGGCATACCTGCCCGGTGAGGCATGGACTTCTTTTCGCCTGATACGGCATTGGCGATCACGTTTTTCATGTCGTCACTCCAGATCAAAAAACCGGCAAACAGGTTTGCCGATTTTCGCAAAACAGGTTGGTTTGGTTAAGCCGAAAACAGGACCACCCATCCTGCCTTCCAGCAGCCCGATCGAACGCTTTCAAACGTTTCACACGTTTCACAGCATCGTAAACCGCAGAAAAAGGACAGTAATACTGACCCTTTTCGGATTGAGAATGCCAAATTTTGCCTACACGGGCAAGTGATAAAGCTGACGCACCCGGATTGCTGCAGACTGGTGGTCATATACCAGAGCATTCATAGCATGTTTTCCGAATGTTTTCACGACATCATGGCAATCAAGCTTTTCATTTCATGTTGAAACCAATTGCGATAGAAGAGGCCGAAACTGAATACGGAACGAAAAAACATGCTGTTTGCCAGTGACAATTGTGCGGGTGTTGCCCCCGAAATCTCCCAGGCCCTTGCACGCCATGCTGACGGAATGGCACATGCCTATGGAAAAGGCGATCTCGACAGGGAAATGGAAGCCAGACTGGCTGAACTGTTTGAAACCGAAGCTTCTGTTTTCTTCGTGGGTACAGGCACAGCAGCAAACTCACTGGCTGCTGCAGGTGTAATGAAGCCGGGAGGCATGGTGTTTTGTCACAGTGAGGCACATGTTCAGGTAAGCGAAGCAGGAGCACCCGAGTTCCTGTCAGGAGGCGGTCGCCTCGTGCCGATAAGCGGGCCGCTTGGCAAAATTGATCCGCAGAAACTTGATCGCGCAGCAATGCAAACACCACGGGATTTCAACCATCTGGGACAAGGGGTTATGGCAACCATAACCCAGGCGAGTGAAGCAGGAACGGTCTACTCCCTGGAAGAAATCGCGGCCATAGGTGAAATTTCCGCCAAACACGGCCTTGCACTGCACATGGATGGAGCCCGCTTTGCCAATGCACTGGTGAAACTGGATTGCACGCCGGCGGAAATGACATGGAAAAGGGGCGTCGACATGGTTTCGTTCGGTGCAACAAAGAACGGATGCTGGTGCGCGGAAGCCCTTGTTGTTTTCAATCGCGACCTGTCTTCCCACTTCCAGTTTCTTCGCAAGCGGGCAGGCCATCTGTTTTCAAAAACCCGTTTCATCAGTGCCCAGTTCGAAGCTTATCTGGAAGACGGCTTATGGCTTGATCTGGCAAGACATTCAAACTCGATCGGCAAGGAACTAGAGGCAACGGTTCGTGATTCAAATCGCGCCCGTCTGGCTTGGCCGAGCGACAGCAACCAGGTCTTTTTCATTACCGACCAGACACATGCAGAACAAATGAAGAGCAAGGGCGCCACTTTCCATGCATTCCCCACTCCCAAGGGCATGGAAGAAGATATCGGAGAAAATGAACAGGTTTACAGGCTGGTTGGTGCATTTTCCTCAACATCGGATGACGTGAAGCAGTTTGCCGATTTGCTGGCCGGATAAGCATGCCGTCCAAACAAAAAGGCGCCCCGTCCGGAGCGCCTCATTCAACCTTTGAAAGTCCCGGTTTCAGGACAAGCCAGTCAATCGGTTAGCTGGCTTTCTTTCCTTCAATCTGTTTTGCAGAGCCATTTCCGATCGCAATCTTGCGCGGTTTCATGGCTTCGGGAATTTCCCGTACCAGATCAATATGAAGCAGGCCGTTTTCCAGGCTGGCCTCACGTACCTCGACATGATCAGCCAATTGGAAGCGACGCTCAAAAGAACGCCCGGCAATGCCACGGAACAGGACTTTCTTGTCTTCGCCTTCACTGGATTCGGACTTCTCTCCGGTTACAGTGAGCGTGTTTTGCTTGGCTTCAATATTGAGTTCGTCCTCAGTAAAGCCTGCAACAGCCATGCTGATGCGATATGCATCATCAGCAGTACGCTCGATATTGTATGGCGGATAGGTTTGCCCACCATTATCTGGTGGCGTCATGTTGTCCAGCAACGAAAACAGACGGTCAAAACCGACAGTCGAACGGTAAAGTGGTGAATAATCAATAGCACGCATGTAAATGTCCTCCTTGAAGCGACGTTTGCGTTAACCGGGCATGATTGCCCATTATGCGCCTCTCTCTTTCAAGCAGAGGCTTTCATCGGACCCATCTGGCGTCCGAGTGATTATTTGGGTATTGCTGTTGGGTGTTGCAATAAACCTGGCCAGAAAATTTTTCCAATATCCCGCCGTGACCCTGAAAAATACACCCTACAATCCGGTACCAGAGGATGCCTTTTCAGGCTATATCGAAACTCCGGACAATATCCGTCTGAGATACGCCCGCTGGAAGGCAACTGCCCATCCAGCAAAGGGTACGGTTTTGCTTTTGCATGGCCGGACCGAATGCATCGAAAAACTGTTTGAAACGGTGAGTGACCTTCGCAAACGGGGGTTTGAGGTACTTACCTTCGACTGGCGCGGCCAGGGCGGTTCTTCACGGCTCATACAGAACAAACTGGCAGGCTATATTGACGATTACGAGGACTACATTGTCGATCTGGAAACCGTATTCCAGCAGGTAGCCCTACCCGATTGCAAGGCACCCTATTACATTCTTGCCCACTCGACAGGCGGCCTCATATCCCTACTCGCAGCACCGCGTTTTGCAAACAAGGTCCGACGGATGGTGCTTTCAAGTCCGCTGCTTGGCCTTGAGAACCGGGGATTGCCTCAGCCGGGCATCCGCCTGCTCTCGGGCTTCATGTCTGCGATAGGGCTTGGCGAAAGCTATCTCGGCAGTGGTTCCACACCTGCAGAAAGTTCAAGCTTTGCAGGCAATATCTACACCAGCGACCCTGAGCGTTTCGACCGGAACCGCCGTCTGGTGGAAGATTTCCGGGAACTGGCAGTGGGCGGAACAACCGCTGCATGGGTGTTTGCAACCTGTCAGGCGATGGAACTGGTTCACGACATGGATTTCTACACCGGAATATCCATCCCTTCACTGCTTGTACTTGCAGGCAACGAGCAGGTGGTTTCAAACCAGGCAATTGAGGAACTGGGCGCCAGACTGCGTGCCGGGTCAACCCTGACCATTGATGGTGCAAAACACGAGATATTGCAGGAACATGACATTTACCGGGAGCAATTGCTGGCCGCATTTGACTCATTCATTCCCGGTTCGGATGAAACCGGCCCTTGAGTTTTCAGGCCTCAGGCATTGAGAAGGTCAAGCGCGCGCTCATGCAGTGAACGGTTTGCAGCGGCCACAATCCGGCCGTCCGATGACGCACTTTCCCCCTGCCAGCCGGTTATAATTCCACCTGCATTTTCTATGATCGGGATGAGAGCCGCGATATCATACACGTTGAGGCCGGTTTCAATCACCAGGCCCAGATGACCGGCAGCAAGTTGTGCATAGGCATAACAGTCCGCTCCGTACCTGACCAAGCGGCAGGATTGCGCAACCCTGTTGAAACACTCCGCATCCCTTTCATTGAAGAGTTCCGGCGCGGTTGTCATCATGATCACATCGGACAACTCTGTCACTTGGGAAGTTTGCAGCGTCTGTGTGCGTCCGTTGTGTTCAAACACGCTTGACTGGCCATCACTGAGGTAACGCTCACCCGTGAAAGGCTGGTTCATGATTCCTGCCAACGGTTTGCCGTTCTCGTAAAGACCGATCAGTGTTCCCCACACGGGGATACCGGCAATAAAAGCCCTCGTACCGTCCACCGGATCGACAATCCAGCGAAACCGGGCATCCTCGTTTACGGAACCAAACTCTTCGCCGGTAATGCCGTGGTCAGGATGTTTTTCTGTTAGCAGGTTTCGGATCGCAAGTTCAGCCTGCCGGTCGGCTTCCGTAACCGGATCGAACGCCTTCATATCCTTGTTGTCTACTCCAAGCCCGGTCCGGAACCTGGGAAGGGTCTCGAGCGCGGCCGCATCACAAAGCTGATGCAATATTGAGCTGATTTCGCCGGGTGTCATGATTGATTACTCGGCAGCAAGCGGGATGTGACCACCAAGTTCACCAAGATCCAGCCCAACCAGCTGCTTGAAAAAGATCTTCATTTCAACCTGGAAGGCCTCAAAATTCGCAGACGGTTCAATGCGGACTTCGTCCATGTAAAGCCCGCGGTTGATCTCGATCTGCAAGGCATGGAGACCACTTTCCGGGCGTCCGTAATGTTCGGTAATAAACCCGCCGGCATACGGCTTATTCACTTCAACCACATATCCCATCTGTTGAAGGATCATTTTGGCATAATGCGCAATCTTCGGCGCACAGGAACTGCCGTACCGGTCGCCAAGCACAAAGTCCGGCTTGCGCATGGTAAGCCCCGAAGGCATGGCCCCCGATGGCATTGAATGGCAATCCAGAAGCACCGCTGCACCGCGGACAACATGCGTTTCTGCGAGCAAACGCCTCAGGGCAGCATGATACGGCCTGTAAAATTTTTCGATACGCTCCAGCCCCTCTTCCACACTCAGGGGGGCAGCATAAATCGGCTCTCCCTCTGCGACAATTCTTGCAATCGTGCCAAGGCCACTCGAAACCCGCAGGGATTTCGTGTTCACATAATCCGGCAGCTTGCCATTGAACATGGATGGATCAAGTTCATAGGGCTCCCTGTTTACATCCACAAAAGCCCTTGGAAAATTGGCCCTCAGGATTGGTATGTCATAATCAATACAACCGCTTACCAGTTGGTCCACCATAAAGTCTTCAGATTTTCTGACCCGCAGGTTGCCAAGCTTGCTTTGTTCCAGAAAGGACCGGGGATAGCGCCTGCCACTATGCGGTGAGTTGACCACGAATGGTGTTGGTCTTTCTGAAGGGGCGAAAATATTGAAGGGTGGAGCGTCAAAAGAATCGAAATGTGGATCCATTGGAATCAACCACCTGCCCTGCCTGCAAAATCAGGATTGAAATAGAAGCGCAAAATGCTAAATATATTGCATAGTTGCAGAGTTGGAACCCGCAAGTAAATGTTATTTCCATCTCATTCACTGCATCTTTACACAGCCACCTTTATGAAGCGACCAGTTGGCAGGTTCAAAAAAGGGTATGGGTTCGAACAATGACAAAAATTCTGCTCGCCGAAGATGATAATGACATGCGCCGGTTCCTTGAAAAGGCACTGGACAATGCCGGATACCAGGTGGTTTCCTATGATAATGGCGCAAGCGCTTATGACCGGCTGCGCGAAGAGCCGTTTTCCCTGTTGCTTACAGATATTGTGATGCCGGAGATGGACGGTATTGAACTGGCACGCCGGGCTACTGAAATCGATCCGGACATGAAAGTCATGTTCATTACCGGTTTTGCGGCTGTCGCCCTGAATCCGGACAGCAATGCCCCCAAGGATGCGAAGGTATTGTCAAAACCGTTTCACCTTCGTGACCTTGTAAATGAAGTGGAAAAGATGCTCGCTGCCGCCTGATGTGACAGCAAGTGAAAAATTTGCCGGCATCACCGCAACAATTGTTGACGATTCCCTCCCGTTGTGGTGTATGCAACAAACCGTTTCGGAACCGGCAACCGGTTTCAGGGATGGGCGATTAGCTCAGCGGGAGAGCACTACATTGACATTGTAGGGGTCACTGGTTCAATCCCAGTATCGCCCACCATTTTCAGCATGAAACCAGTTTGCCAACATGTGCAAACGGGCTGATAATTGCCAGCATTTCCAACAGCAATAAACGACCGTCTTCTATCCGTAAAAGCTGAGCGCCAGCAACAATAAAGCAGTTCCCCAAACGCACATGTTGATGAACGAACGCAAGATGCCGCCATCATCTTCCACGCTGACACCAATCTTGTTCAGCACAACCGTTCCAGGCATCAGAAATCCTTCTGCAAACATGTTCAAGATGGCCTTCATCGTCACACCTCACTTTCCATCAGTTTCATTGAGTGCATGTTGGAATCAGAATCAGTCCATACCGGTGGCGTGGCGAACGGGTCTTTTGCCCGGGACAGCCAGAGGCTGGTAGCAATGTTTCTGGCGGCGGAATTCACAAGCTGAGCCGCCTCTGTTGAAAACACTTCGTGGCTGGTCTCGGCGAACAGTCTCAACCACTCTTCGAAATGTTGCGTGGAAACACCTTCCAGTCGCTGGTGAACCGGAACCGGTTTACCTTTGTACTCGCCTGTCTTGAGCAGAACGGAACGCCAGAAGGTTTTCATCTTCTCCAGATGAAGGGGCCAGTCTTCCGTGGTTTGCGTTGCGAAAACCGGACCAAGCAATTCATTGCCATGAACCCGCTGATAGAACTGTTCAACAAGCATGGAAACCTGCGCTTCGCCTATCGATGGATGAAGGGGCGCACTTCTTTGTTGTTTGTCTGTGGCAGGTTTCAAATCGGTCATAATAAATCATTCATTTTCAATGCATCTTTTCTTTAAACCCATCCGGTGTTAATTACAACATATAAAATGAATGTTTTGGAAAGCCGACATGCGATTAAACCAGGCCAGTGATTTTGCCTTGAGAGTGCTCATGCTCCTTGCGAAGAAAAAAGAACCTGCAACAATAGATGTGATTTCTTCAGAACTTGGCCTGGTCAAGTCGCACATCATGAAAATAGTCGCGAAACTCAGGCATGCAGGATTTGTGGATTCGCAACGTGGCCGCCTGGGCGGTGTTACACTGGCCAGACCGGCCGATGAAATTTCGGTCGGCAAGGTGGTCAGGGCCATAGAGGCAGACTTTGCAGTTGTGGAGTGCATGCAAGAGGGCAAATCCGGATGTACGTTTTTGCCGCAATGCAAACTCCGCCATACAATTCATGCTGCAACGGGTGCTTTTCTCAAAGTGCTTGATGAAAAAACCCTTCGCGACGTGCTGGTTTCCTGATCAGGGCAATCCTTGCTGCAAGAACTTCGGGTTAGGAAACGTGCCCTGACCGATTTCCGGTGCCATGAAATTTCGTATTGACCTCAAGCTGACTTGAGGTGGCAAGGTGACTTTCATTGCCCTTAGCAACGAGCGAAATCGACGTGCATACGCAAACACAAACCAGAAAAATTCTTCCTGTACTGATAACCCTTGCAATGGCAACACTGACCGCATCCATGGGGATCAGTGTTGCATCAGTCCTGCTCCCAACCCTGACGGACAACTTCTCGGCAACGGTTTCTGATGTCCAGTGGGTAGTTCTGGTTTACCTCATGTCTGTAACCATGATGATCGTGTCTGCCGGGCAACTCGGTGACTTGTTTGGCCATCGTCGTGTTCTGGTTTCCGGCCTGCTGGTTTTTGTCGCCGCATCACTGCTCAGCGCCATGGCAACAAGCCTTGCCCAATTGATTGCCGGACGCGCATTGCAGGGCCTGGGCGGCGCAATACTGATTGCACTTCCCATGTCGATTGCCCGTGACATGGTTCCGACAAAACAACTCGGCACGGCAATGGGCATACTTGGGACAACTTCTGCTGTTGGGACCGCACTTGGCCCCTCACTCGGCGGCATTCTTCTTTTCTGGAGTGATTGGCGCATGGCTTTCTGGCTGCTGGGAGGTTTTGCCGGCATCGCCCTTGCTCTCTCAATTACATCTCTGCCATGTGCTTCCGAGCCAAAAACTGCATCATTCAGGCAAATGGATTTTCCCGGGACGTTTGTATTGGCAATCGCGCTTGCAGCCTATGCTCTGGCAACCAGTGGCGGAGCAAGCGGCATTCCCGCATCACCCGGCCTGTTGATTGTCATTGCACTGATCACGATAACCCTGTTTGTCATCATCGAAACCCGGACATCTTCACCATTGGTGCCAATGACTTTGCTTCAGGACAGGAGAACAGGATTGGCTTTTCTCATGAACCTGTTGGTTGGCACTGTCATGATGTCTACCCTGGTTGTGGGGCCGTTCTACCTGGCTTTCTCGATGGGCTTAAACGAGGCGCTCGTCGGACTGGTTATGGCAGTCGGACCGGTCGTTGCGGCACTGTCCGGCATTCCGGCAGGTCAACTTACCGACCGGCTGGGAGCAAAACGTGTCATGCTGATCGGTCTGGTGCAAACCATATCGGGCTTGCTGTGTTTGGCGTTCTTGCCACGTTATTTCGGTGTTGGCGGATACGTGATCGCACTCATCTTGCTGACCCCGGCCTTTCAACTTTTTCTTGCTGCCAACAATACTGCTGTTCTGGTTGATGCCTCAAAGGAACAACGTGGTCGCATCTCCGGCCTTCTGGGCCTGTCACGCAACCTTGGCCTGATGACGGGGGCTTCGGCCATGCCCGCACTGTTTGTTGTCTTTCTGGGAACCGGCGATGTTTCACGGGCGGGCATCACAAAGATAGCCGATGCGTTCTCAATGACGTTCGCAATCGCAGCGGCCTTGGCCCTTATCACCCTGCTGTTGGCAATATACAGCCAGACAGACCGAAAGCCCGTTCAGGATTTCGGATAGTCATACAAGGAAATACTGCGGCCATGCATCAATCAACTGCAACAAGTGTCAGCGAATGAACTGGTCTACATATTCCTCACCCAGGCCGACTTCTGCATAGTGTTTGCGGCACATGTCAATTTTCGTGAACACGTCCTCATATCCCATCGTGTTTCCATAAGGGTCCACATACAGCATTACGCCATTGACCTGAAAATAGGTGATCATCTCGTCCACATCTTCGGGAACCACGAGGGTATGCGTCTCGCCAGGTGGCTCAAATACGTAGCCACCTTCCTCCGCAACCCAGTCATGTTCGAGATAGTGCCATCTGCCCTTCAAAACGAAACCGTGAACCGGTTGCGGGTGGCGGTGTCGCGACAGGACACCTGATTTTCGAACACGCAACAGGTTCATCCAGTAACCCTGAGAACGGTTCAGGCAGAGGGGACGAAATGAGACGTTTTCGGCTTGCGGAACCCATACGCGTTCATCCGTGGCAATAGCATCAGGGATGACAATTTCCTCTTGCGCATCAGGAGGAAAGGGAAGCTGGTAGGGTGTCCGCGGATCATTGTCAGTTTCTTCAAGAGGCATATTGGTCTCCTTAAATGGCTGAGTACCCGCCATCGACCGGATACACACTTCCGGTCACGAATGACGCGTCATCTGAAAGAAGCCATGCCACCAGGGCCCCGACTTCTGACGGTTTGCCCCAGCGGTTTTGGGGCGTACGGGAAAGTATTGCGTTGCTTCTGGACTCGTCCTCGCGAAGCGGCTGCGTCATTTCGGTTTCGATCCATCCGGGCGCAACCGCATTTACACGGATTCCGTCATCTGCCCATTTGGCTGCCAGGGACTTGGTAAGCTGGGCAACCCCTCCCTTTGAGGCAGAATAGGCTGGAACCAGGGAGCCGCCAAAAAAGCTGAGCATCGAAGCGGTATTTACGATTGCCCCTCCGCTTGCCGCAAGTGATGAATGTGCGGCCAGACAGGCGCGCATCGTGCCAGTAAGGTTCACATCAATTACCTTGCGGAAAGTTTCTATCTCGTATTCCTGTCCACGCACCAGAATTCCGGCACAATTCACCAGACCGGAAAGCTCCATGATGTCGCTGAACAAACTTTCGACGGAAGACTGGTCTGTCACATCAAGTACATGTGCATTCAGTTTCTCTTGGCGGACACTTGAAGCAAACTCCTCTACTTCCTTCTCCGTAAGGCCGGTTGCAGTAACACGCCAGCCCAGTCCAAGAAGGAAATTGGTGATCCCCGCCCCTATGCCTCGCGTACCGCCAATAACAACGGCATGTTTCATCATTTTTCTCCTTTGGACCGCCAGGCGGATATCATTCGCTTTGAAGAAATGCCTCAACCGCCTCCCGCCGCGGCATCGGAGCAACCGCACCGTAGCCCTGGGTTGAAAGAGCTGCGGCAGCATTGGCATATCGCGCCGCCTCGAACGGGGTGTCCCCCATCGAGAGTCTGGCCAAAAAGGCTCCGTCAAAGGTATCGCCGGCTGCTGTTGCATCCACAGCCTCGACTGATCGCCCTTTCACCCTTTGTCTTTCATCCCCGGTAGCAACCAGGGTTCCTTCCTTGCCAAGGGTAAGGGCTACCAGTCCTGCACCAAGTTCAAGATAAAAGTCACAGATTGCATCGGGATCAGTGAGCCCCGTCAACTGCTCGGCATCTTCCAGTCCGGGCAAGGCGATGTCACAAAGCTTCATTGCTGCATGGGTGACAGCTCTCGCCCTTTCCAGCGGCCAGAGTTTCAGTCTCAGGTTCGTGTCATATGAAACACGGCAACCGGCATCCCTTGCATGACCGATTGCAGCAAAAACCGCATCGGTCGCCGTATCGGAAATTGCCTGGCTTATGCCTGAAACATGAAGAATCCTGGCTGACTTGATGGCCTCAACAGGCAGATCGTCAGGTCCCATGCGACTGCTGGCTGAACCAGCCCGAAAATAACTGAACTCGTGACCACTCTTGGTATGCGTGACAAAGTAAACCCCTGTATGGGCATCAGCCACCTGGCGAACGGTCGATGTGTCAACATTTTCGCGTTCCCACAACGCCATGAAATCATTGCCAAACGGATCAGCGCCAACATGGGTGACATAACCCACACGTGCACCTTGCCGCGCCGCAGCGATTGCACAGTTTGATGTGTCCCCTCCGTGCCCCGGCAGATAATTTCCGTCGGGCTGCTGGTTGAACTCCATCAACGGCTCACCGAGGCAAAGCAGTTCCTGTGTCATGATCGCCGTCCCCCGACCTGCATCCTCAAACCCGGACCGGCCTTCAATCGGAATAACGGAGCTATAGCCATGATTTTCTTCATACCTGACATATGCCTGCCTGCTTATATTCTGCCGTATTTTGCAAGGCCGTCACGAAGCGAGCCGCTCTCAATGATCAGGCGTGCCTGTTCTGCTTCACGCTCGTCAATTTCCCGCGACATTTCCAAAACCGCTTCCGCATGTTCCCGGGGCACACAGACAACACCGTCAATGTCACCAACAATCAGGTCGCCGGGGTGAACGATAACCCCGCCCATGTCCACTTCAACGTTGGCAGCAAGTGTCTTGGCGCGACCCAGTGTTGTGCCGGGACAAACTGTTCGTGAGTAGACCGGAAAATCGTAATCCCGGCGGATTTCGACAATGTCACGAATGCCACCGTCAAGGACTGCCGCCTCGTGCTTGTTTGCCACAGCACCTGCTGTCATCAACCCGCCCCAGATCGCCACATCGACGGACTTGTTGGTTGAAATCACGATAACTGAACCGGCATCGGCCTCATCAATTGCATCAAGGGCATGTTGCGGAGGCACAAACTCGTCGGTGGGTCCTTCGAGCACCGTCACAGCAGGGCCAACAATCTTGTTTTCATTGGTACGGGGACGGATATCGTAGTTCATCAGCCCGCTTTTACCGGCAATCTGGTCCACTGCATCGGCAACAGATGCTGTGGCCACTTCGCGAAATCCGGCGATTAGTTCATTCAGGTTCATGTGATTGTCCTCATGTTAGGAAGTATGAAATGATGCGGCCTCGAGTGCCGCAATGATTTGATTGCGCGCCTGTTCTGTCTTGCCGGCAACAAGCGCTTCGAAAGGCAACAGGTTTCCACCCATCCCCACACAGACAGCACCGGCCTCCAGATAAGACTGGGTATTTTCAGGTGTGACTCCGCCTGTTGGCATGAGCGGGATATCCGGAAAAACCGAAGTCAATGCCTTCAGGAACCCGGGTCCGCCTGCCGAGTTTGCAGGAAACACCTTTACGATGGACGCCCCTGCTGATGCATGGTGCAACACCTCTCCCGGTGTCATGGCGCCGGGCAGGTAAGGCTTGCCAGCTTCCCTTGCCGTTTCAGAAACCTGACTGCTCCAGCATGGCGAAACCAGAAATCCGGCTCCAGCCTTCAGGGCCAGTTCGGTATCTTGCTGCGTTAAAACTGTACCCGCACCAATTTCGATTTCCGGAAACCGGCTGCGCATCTGGGCGATCAGCTCTGCAAATCCCGGAATCGTTGTCGTAAGTTCGAGCACAGACAAGCCTTCCTCCACCAGCAACACACAAGCCTGGAGAGCGATGTCATGGTCGTGGTGACGAACCACAGGTATGATCTTTGAGGCACTGAGCCGTTCTTTGAAACTCACTACCATGGGTTCACCCAGTTTCTCGGCTTCTCACCTCTCAATACACGCTCTACTTCATGGGCCGCATTTCTCTGCAAAACAGAGACAGTGCGTTCCGAGTACCATGCCGTGTGATCAGAAAGGACAGTGTTGGGAGTTCCAAGAAGGGGATGTGCCGAGTCCAATGGTTCATGCTCGAAAACATCAATCCCTGCTCCGAAAATCCTGTTTTTGGCCAGGCAATCAGCCAAAGCTGTTTCATCAACCAATCCGCCTCTTGAAACGTTTATCAGAATGGATTGGGGCTTCATCCTGCCAAGCTTTTCCCGGTCGAGAATATGTCTGGTCTCGGCAGTGTATGGTGTATGAAGGCTTACAACATCTGCTTCACTGCAAAGCGTGTCCAGATCAGCGATCTGGATACCGTGCGTTTTTGCAGTATCTGCGTCTAGATACGGGTCATAGCCCAGAACACTGGCAAACCCGATTGCCCGGAATTTTCTTGCAACTTCAAGGCCGATTTTTCCACAACCAATCAGGCCAAGAACAGCATTCTCGCGATTGGGTACCGGCGCTTCCTGGCCAACACCCCATCGCCCTTCCCTGACCTCACGGTCACGAGACGGAATTCGCCTTTGCACCGCCAGATACAGGGCCAGCGCATGTTCTGATACTTCGTTTTCCGCACCGTAATCCGGCACGTTGGCAACGTGAATGCGGCGAGCGGAAGCAGCCGCAAGGTCGATGTTGTCCACACCCACGCCGTAGCGCACAATAACCTTCAGGTTCGGACAACTGTCTATTTCACTAGCCGTTACCGGTCTTTCACGCACCAGCAACGCAACCGGATCGAGTTGCTTCAGTGATGAGGCCGCATCCTCGTCCGCCGAGACCGGCACAATTCTCGCATCATGCGCCGAAAGAACTTCCCCCTCGGCAGCATAGTCCCTGTAGCCAGGTTCAAGAATTGCAATGGTAATGGCAGACATGTTGATGCGGCCTCCTCAGCTTGGTCAGTTTCCGCGATAGGCTTCAATTGCCGCATCGAGGCGGTCAGGCCATTCGGCACCAATCTCCCCGACGACAAATTCACGAACCGCAGGCTGGGCGGCGGCACGGAACTTCGCTTTCTGCTCCGGGCTGACCGACACTACTTCCATGCCCTTTTCAGAGAGGATTGCAGTGGCATTTGCGTCCTGCGCTGCCGTCATGCCGCGATGGATGGTTTTGGATATCTCCACACACTGGTCCACGGCTTTTTTCTCGCCATCTGTCAGCCCTTCATAGAAACTGTCTGACATGAGGTAAGCGTGCCAGGAGAAGACGTGACCATCCAGGGAAACATATTTCTGGTGCTGGTACAGGGATGCGTTCACAATATTGGTGACGCCGTTTTCCTGTCCATCCACTACACCTTGTTGCAGTGCGCCAGGCAATTCAGGCCAAGGCACAGGTGTCGCAGATGCCCCAAGGCTCTCTACCAGCGTGACCCAAACAGGTGCCGTCATCACACGCAGCTTCAAGCCTTTCATGTCTTCAGGTTCAGCAACTGGGCGTACATTGTTGGTGAAGTTTCGAACACCATTGTCAGCGACCCCGAACCCGCGAATGCCGGTTTTCTCGCGCATGTCTTCGAACAAGGCATCCCCGAAGTCACTGTCCATGACGGACCAGGCCATTGCCTGGTCATCAAACAGGTAGGGGATGGCAAGAACTGAAAACGGTTTGTAAACCGCCGAGATCGGACCGTCATGTATGGCAGCCATCTGGACTGTACCCAGTTGCAGGCCTTCCATGATTTCTGATCCGCCACCCAACTGGCTTGCAGGGAAAATCTGGACGTCTATTGATCCGGAAGTCTTGCCCTCAACACAGGTTTCAAACGCAAGTGCAGCCGCATGTTTTGGCGAACTCAGGTCAGCAGACTGGAAATGTGCATATTTGAGCTCTTTGGCGCTGGCAGCATTTGCTGCAACAGACAAGGCAATTGCAGCGGTGCTTAGCATTAGTTTCGACATGATTTTCATGTGTTTCCTCCTTTTCATGTCAGTTTGCAAATCCGAAATAATTCGGAACAAAAGTGCTGATGCCGGGAACCAGAATGACCAGCAGCAACACAATCATTTCAGCCAGAAGCAAGGGCAGAACACTGCGCGACAATGCTTCGATACGCAGACGGCCAACTGTCGAAATCACGAACAATACCGGCCCGACAGGCGGGGTAATCATCCCGATTGTAAGATTGAGAACCAGCATCATGCCGAACTGGAGCGGGTCTATCCCGGCTCCGTAGGCAATCGGCCCAAGGATTGGCGTCAGAATGATCAACGCAGGCAATGTGTCTATGAAGAACCCGCAGACCAGCACAAATCCGGCAAGGATGAACAGTATTGCGAGCCGGTTGTCCGTCAGGCCGGTAATGAGCTTTGCGATTTCCTGGGGTATCTGAAGGTAGGTCAGGAGCCAGGCAAAAATCGAGGCAAAAGCCACGATCAGGAATACAGACGAAGTGATCACCGCAGCGCGAAGAAAAGCATGATAAATGCCAGAGAAGGTAAACGCCCTGAGCAGAAGCCCCAGCAGCAACGCATATGCAGAAGCCACCGCGCCCGCTTCCGTTGGAGTAAAGACACCAAACAGGATCCCGCCAAGAATTATCGCGGGCATTACTATTGCAGGGGCTGCATCAAGCGTTGCCCTCGCCAACTCTCCCAGGCCAGCCCTTTCTTCACGCCCGCGATAACCGTGGCGGGTTGAAACGATGTGATTGGCAATCGCCAGCGCAAGACCGAGCAATATCCCCGGAACAATCCCGGCCAGGAAAAGGCCGGCTACCGTCACGCCATTGGTCGAAATGGCAAAGATAACAGCAAGAATGGATGGCGGAATGATCGGACCGATGGTTGCTGTCGCTGCTGACAAGGCACCAGCGTAATTTTCTTCATATCCGGCCTTGCGCATCATCTTCATGACGATTGCTGACGGGCCTGCTGCATCCGCAAGGGCAGAGCCGCTAATGCCGGCAAACAGCATGGAAACCAGAATGTTTACATGGCCCAGTCCGCCGCGAACATGGCCAACAAGGGCATTGGCAAACCGCAGGAGCGAATTGGTCAGGCCACATGCAGTCATCAACTCGGAAGCAAGAATGAAAAACGGCACGGCCATCAGGGGAAAACTGTCAATCCCGGCAAACATGCGTTGCGTTGCAACAAGCGGGTTCAGTGAGCCATCCACAAAAATCGCAACAATGCCGGCAATTCCCATTGTAAAGGCAACCGGCACACTGAGTACCAGTGTCGCAACAAAGAGGATCAGAAGCGTTTTAGCCAACGTCTGCACCTCTCTCCGACCCGTCATTCATGTCGGTATAATCGAAGTCTTCGTAAACAAAGCGCCGCGCATACAGCAGCAAATGGATCAGGAAAATCACACAGCCAACGGGAATTGACAGGTAGGGAATGCCACGGGAGATACCCGTCGACATCGTTTCTTTCGGCCAGCCAAACTGGACAAACTTTACCCCGAGCCAGGCCATCGTCGCCATGAAGGCAAACATTACAAAAACGATTGCCCATCGAAGAAGACGGCGAAATTTTTCAGAAAGCAGTTCGGGAACTATTCCTATCGCTACCAGCCGCCCTTCCCGCAGGGCCAGACCAGCGCCACTGAACGCACCCAGTATCATCAGGTGCCGGGCAGTTTCCTCAACCCACGCAAATGATGACCCAAAACCGTAACGACCAACGACATTCATCGTGACAATTGCAAACACAATCGCCAGTACAGCCGATACCAGCCACCGGTTGGCTTCGGTAAAAACTTGCTCCACGCGCCTCAATCAATTTCCTCCAACGGCGAATTGATGACGGAAACTGGCATTCTGTATGCCAGTTGTCAACACTGACATATTGTATGCCAAATCAGAGGTGTGTATAGGTTATGTAACGGAGAAAATTGATGCCCCTTTTGAACAGGCCTAAGTCACTGACCGAGCTGGTAACCGAGAAATTGCGCGAACTGATAGTCGATGGAACGCTTGCTCTTGGCTCCAATCTTTCGGAAGCAAGCATTGCCAAGGACCTGGGTGTCAGCAGAACCCCGGTACGCGAAGCGGTTAATCGCCTTGAAATGGAAGGGTTGCTGCGGATTGAACCTCAACGGGGAACATTCGTCTTCTCTCTGGAACCCGAAGAACTGGCAATGATCTGCGATGCAAGGGTATGCCTTGAAACCACAGCGATGACCGAGGCGATTTCAAGAAATCCCGAAACCCTGCAAGAGGCACTCGCCGACTGTGTTGCACAAATGAAAACGGCAAGACAGAAAGCAGATGACCAAGGCTACCTCGCACTGGATACGCATTTCCACCAGTGCATACTTGATCATTCCGGCAACCGCTTCCTGAATGATGCCTATCAGACAATCTCATTCAAGATGGCCGCCATTCGCAACCGTCTCGGCCGCCATCCAGACCACATGGCCAAGTCATTTCGGGAACATTGCGAAATGCTTGAAACCGTGAAAAACCGCGACGTTGAGAAAGCACTGCGAATTCTGGAAGCTCACATTGGCCGCAAGGAAGGGTCGTATTGGGATTTTGCAACGGGTGGCGAGGACTCCGGCTTCAGCCTTGCTCCCGCTGTCTAGCGGCGACCGCTGCGCAAAACGCTTTCCTGCTTATTCAAAACGCGTCTTTGACCATACCGATTTGATCAGCCTCGATTCCCTGTCGCCCGAATTTATGTAAAAAGCGATGGTCAGGTCACAGCTACCCAGCAAGGCACTGAGGTCCGCCAGCTTCCCCGCCTCCAGCTCCCTGTAGACCATGCTTAACGGAAGCCATGCAATTCCAAGGCTGGCGAGCGCCATTTCCTTGATACCCGCAGAAAAAGCCGATTCCAGAACCGTGTTGCCGGCTGTTCTGCGCAAGGCGAAATTCTTCCCCTCCGCCAACAGAAGCGATCCGAAATAACTGTCGGGTGGATACACGATAGCCGGCGTGTTTTCAGGAATTTCCGCACCTTCAATCTTCAGGTGTCTTAGACCACCGCCAACCACAGGCACCAGACTGTCTTTTCCCCATTCATGCCGTTCTACGGATTGGTCAAACGCCATCTGGCGGGTGTGCTGGTCTTCATAGCGCAACAGCATGGATGCATCACCGCGCAAGAACATCGAAACACATTCGCTGTTGTTTCCTGCCCGCAACCTGAAATTCAGGTTCGGAAAGCTGTTCCTTGCCAACGCCACCATGTCCGGAAATGCCGACAGGATGAGCGCATGCTGTGTGGCGATGGATATCGTGACCTGCTCCTTGTCGAAATTGACAAGGTTCTGCTTCAGTTCATCAATCCGTTGAACCAGGGACTTGATTTCGTCTTCGTTGGCAACAAGCGAAGGAAGCAGCTCCACCCGGTTTGCCCCTCGATCGAGCAAGGGTGTGCCAATCCAGTCTTCAACCGCCCTGACACGCCTGGAAAAAGCCGGTTGCGTAACATTGCGCCTTGCAGCGGCACGGTTGAGGCTCCCCTCCTCGAGCAAAACCAGCATGTCTTCAAGAAACTGTAAATTCATTCAATCCTCTTTGCTCATATGAAAAGTATGAGTGGGCATACAAAAATGCATTATATGCCGCCGAATTTATGGTCAATAATCAATCGAACAATAGCAATTGATGGTTATGGTATGAGTGCAGTCACCTCTGAAACATTGAAGACAAATCCGGCCGATGCAACTCCCTCCCTGGCGCGTTGCAAGGAACTGGCGGTATCGCTTTCAAGATTCCCGCGCATAAGGCTCGGGCACTTCCCAACACCACTGGAGCCGATGGACAAGCTTAGCAAGGCGCTGGGAGGACCCCGCATCTGGGTAAAACGGGATGACTGTACCGGACTTTCTTCAGGCGGCAACAAGACCCGAAAGCTGGAATACCTGATGGCCGATGCGGCCGAGAAGGGAGCCGACACCGTAATCACACAGGGAGCCACCCAGTCGAACCATGCCCGTCAGACTGCCGCTGCTGCGGCAAAGCTCGACATGAAGTGTCACATTCTTCTTGAAAACCGCACCGGCTCGAATGACCAGCAGTATATCTATAACGGCAATGTGTTGCTCGACCGGCTTCATGGCGCAACCGTCTCCAAGAGGCCCGGTGGCGCTGACATGAATGCAGAGATGGAAAAGCTTGCCGACCAGCTCCGCGAAAACGGACACAAGCCCTATGTCATTCCGGGAGGGGGATCAAACGAGATCGGCGCGCTTGGCTATGTCAATTGCGCAAGGGAGTTGACCGAGCAGGCAATGGAAAACGGCCTGCGCATTGATGCACTGGTCCATGCGACGGGCAGTTCCGGCACACAAGCCGGACTGGTTGCAGGCCTGGCCGCGTTGCGAAGCGATATTCACCTTCTCGGCATCGGCGTGCGTGCTGCACAACCCAAACAGGAAGAGATGGTGTTCGATCTGGCCGTCAAGACGGCCAGGTACGCCGGACTGGATGTTGAAATCGACAGGGAGGAAGTTCGCGCCAACTGTGACTATGTCGGCCCCGGTTACGGGCTGCCAACGGATGGAATGCGCGAAGCATTGAAAATGCTGGCCCGGATGGAGGGCCTGCTTTTTGATCCCGTTTACTCGGGGAAGGGACTGGACGGACTGATTGATCTGGTCAGAAAAGGCAAGTTTGAAGGGATGGAAAACATTGTGTTCCTGCATACCGGAGGTAGTGCAGCACTGTTCGGTTATCCGGAAACATTCGACTTGCCGGATTATACAACTTAACAAGCAAAGGGAGAGTAGAAATGAAATTTGCCAAACAAACGGGATTGGCCGCCGCATGTGCCGCATTGCTGATGACAGCAATTGCAGCAACAGGTGCGGCAGCCCAGTCAACGCTGGACAAGATCTCGGCCAGCGGCGAGATTGTCATCGGACACAGGGAGTCATCCGTTCCCTTTTCCTATCTGGACGACAACCAGAAGCCGATTGGCTACTCGATTGATCTTTGCATGAAGATTGTCGACGCGGTGTCTGCCGAGCTCGGAAAAGACATTTCGGTCAAGTATGTGCCGGTCAATCCGAAAACCCGGATCCAGTTGATGGCAAACGGCACGATTGATCTCGAATGCGGGTCAACAACGAACAACCTTACCCGTCAGCAACAGGTTGAATACATGCCTGTAACCTTTGTAACGGGAACAAAACTGCTTACCCGCAAGGCGTCAGGCATCAAGTCTGTCGAAGATCTTGACGGAAAGGCGATTGCCCTTGCTCAGGGAACAACGAATGAACGCGCCGTCAAGGCAGCGATTGAAAAAGGCGGACTCGATGTCAAAATACTGCCTGTCAAGGATCATGCAGAAGGCATGCTGTCACTTGAGACTGACCGTGTTGACGCTTACTCAACCGACCACATCCTGTTGTTCGGCCTGATATCCAAGTCAAAAACCCCGGAAGAATTTGCAGTGGTTGGCGATTTCCTTTCCTATGATCCATACGCAATCATGGTTCGCCGTGATGACAGCGCATTCGAACTGGTTGGCAAGAAGGCTCTCGCAGAAGTCTTCCGTTCAGGTGAGATCAATGACATCTATGAAAAGTGGTTCGGGCCGCTTGGTGTTGAGCAGGATCCGCTTCTGAGTGCAGCCTTCCGCCTGGGCGCACTGCCTGAATAAGTTCACAACAAAACCAGGCCCGGCTTCATGCTTCAGGCCTGGTTTTGCATTCCATTGAGTGCGATCAAATGAATTACAACTGGAACTGGGGCATCCTGTTTGAAGAGCAGTATTTCAACTGGCTCTTGAGCGGGCTTGGCTGGACCGTCTCGGTCGCATTGTCTGCCTGGGTAATGGCTTTTACCCTGGGCTCTCTTGTCGGGGTTGGGCGCACGGTACCGAACAGGCTGGTTCGGACCCTCTGCACTGCCTATGTCGAATTGTTCCGCAACATCCCGTTGCTGGTTCAGATGTTTATCTGGTATTTCGCGGTTCCTGAACTGGTACCCGATGACATGGGGCGCTGGATGAAACGCGACATGCCCAACCCGGAGTTCGTGACAGCAGTGATTGCGTTGGGCTTTTATACCGCTTCGCGCGTTGCCGAACAGGTAAGGGCAGGAATCGAGACGGTCCCGGCAGGTCTGAATGCAGCGGCAAAATCACAGGGCCTGAGCCTTGGCCAGACATATCGCTACATACTCCTGCCCATCTCCTTCCGGCTTATCGTGCCACCGATGACTTCCGAGTTCCTGACCATTTTCAAGAACTCCTCACTCGCACTGACAATCGGGCTTCTCGAATTGACCGCACAAAGCCAGCAGATCGCCGAATACACTTTCCAGGGCTTTGAAGCATTCACTGCCGCCACAGTGATTTATGTATGTATCGCCCTGCTCGCAACGATCCTCATGCAATTGCTTGAACGTCACACCCGGATTCCCGGTTACGTGGGTAAAGAGGCTTAAATGGGTGATTTTGATTTTCAGGTCATCATAAACTCCCTTCCCTTTTTGTGGCAGGGTCTGCAGTTGAGCCTTTGGCTGACCTTTCTTGCCATAATTGGGGGACTGGCATTCGGCACCTTGCTGGCACTTGCCAGACTGTCAGGAATCCGCACCCTGGCATTTGTAGCCGCTGGCTATGTCAACCTGATCCGCTCGATCCCGCTCATTCTGGTAATCTTCTGGTTCTACTTTCTGGTGCCGCTTGCACTGGGAAGACCGGTTGGCGGGTTTCAGTCGGCCCTCATCGCTTTTGTGATGTTCGAAGCCGCTTATTATTCCGAAATCATGCGTGCAGGAATCCAAAGTGTCCGGAAAGGCCAGGTCCATGCAGGACAGGCAAGCGGACTGGGCTACTGGCAAATCCAGCGCTACATCGTCTTGCCTCAGGCATTTCGCAACATGATCCCGATTCTGGTGACCCAGGGCATCATCCTGTTTCAGGATACGTCGCTGGTGTTTGTGGTCAGTCTGCGTGACTTCATGACCGCTTCATCAATCGTGGCCCGGACCGAAGGGCGACTTGTCGAAATGTATCTGTTTGCGGCACTTGTTTACTTTGTAATCTGTTTTGCGGGCTCCATGCTGGTCCGCTACCTGAAAGGTCGGATGGCGACATGATTGAAATCAAGAACATTTCCAAATGGTATGGTGCCTTTCAGGTTCTCGACAATTGTTCCTCCAGTGTATCCAAGGGAGAGGTCGTGGTGGTTTGTGGCCCTTCCGGCTCAGGTAAATCCACGCTCATCAAATGCGTGAACGGTCTGGAGCCGGTCAACCAGGGCAACATCACCGTAGACGGTCAAGAAGTAACGGCAAAAAACACCAACCTTACGAAGCTGCGGTCTCGCATCGGAATGGTATTCCAACATTTCGAGCTTTATCCGCACATGAGCGTATTGGAAAACCTCTGTCTGGCGCAGGAGAAGGTGCTGAAGCGCAGCCGCGAAGAAGCGGTTTCAAGAGCCGAGGCCCTGATTGAACGGGTTGGCCTTTCCGAACATATAGGAAAGTTCCCCAGTCAGTTGTCCGGCGGGCAGCAGCAACGCGTGGCGATTGCCCGCTCCCTGGCGATGGACCCCATTGCCATGTTGTTTGACGAACCGACATCGGCACTCGACCCTGAAATGATCAACGAAGTACTGGACGTCATGGTTGAACTCGCAAAAGAAGGCATGACCATGATGGTGGTGACACACGAGATGGGCTTTGCAAAAAAGGTTGCAGACCGTGTTGTCTTCATGGATGAGGGCAGAATTGTAGAGGACCGTCCAACAGATGATTTCTTCGGCAACCCTGAAAGCGAACGCGCAAGGGATTTCCTGTCAAAAATACTGAATCACTGATGTCGCTCTGAAATTGGTCTGCCACCCATGCCAAGATATGCAATGGGGGCAGCACCAAAAGCTTTTTTGAACATGGTCGTAAAAGCGGAAGGATTCCGGTAGCCAAGCCCGATGGCAACTGCAGTGACTGTCTGCCCCGCTGCCAGTTTGGGCAAGGCAGACAGTAGACATGCCTGTTGACGCCAGGAGACAAAACTCAGGCCCGTTTCCTTTCTAAAAAACCGTGTAAACGCCCTGCGACTCATTCCCAGTGCGCTACTCCAGTCGTTTATGGTTTCGTGAACGTCGGGATCTTTCATGAATTGCTTGCACATTGCGGACAAACGTACATCCTGGGGAAAGGGCAGGGATAATGGCAATGTTTCCAGCCGCACCATTTCGTGCATGACCAGTTCCATCAGAATTCCCGCACGCCCTTCAAGTTCATACACCAGTGGCAGGTCCAGCGCTTCCGTGACGAGCCTGCGCATAAAGTCTGTGATCCCGACGACCTGACAATGTTTTGGCATGTCGACTGCAGCTTCCGGTTCTATGTACAGGCTTTGCATGCTCACCGCTCCAACCATGTGAGCCTGGTGAACAATCCCGGGTGGTATCCATACGCCCCTTTGAGGGGGCATTACCCAGGTTCCGTAAGGAGTTGAAAGAACGATCAGCCCGGTCGCTCCCGAAATCAACTGACCACGGCGGTGGTGGTGCGGTGCTATATGGGTTCCATCCGAATAATCACGACCAAGCGCGACAATCGGGCGAGGCGTGTGATCTACGGCATCAATATGAACATTCCGCATATTTGGCCCACTTGCGTAATAATATGACCCAACTCAGGTGGCAGGCCTCCAAGGTGATTGGTAAGAGTTTTCAAAAAGCAAAGCAAATTGAAAAACCGTTACAATCTTAGTGGATTGAACCTGTGTCCAACACCACCGCAACAGCACCTTCGGCTGCAGGAGGCGCCACATTTGCCGTCCTCGGTGCAGCAAGCCTCTGCCATCTGCTGAACGACATGATGCAGGCTTTATTGCCTGCGGTATATCCAATTCTGCAGGGAAATTTTGCACTCACTTTCACCCAAGTCGGCTTCCTGACATTGGTCTATCAACTGACTGCCTCCTTGCTGCAGCCATTTATCGGCGCCTATACCGACAAGCACCCCCTGCCCTATTCACTGCCTTTCGGCATGGCGTCTTCAATGACCGGCCTGCTGGTTCTGGCCTATGCTACCAACTATCACATGCTGCTGATGGGCAGCGTTATGCTGGGCATCGGTTCTTCCATCTTTCATCCGGAAACATCACGAATTGCCCGGCTGGCATCTGGCGGATCACACGGAATGGCACAATCAGTTTTCCAGGTTGGCGGCAATTTCGGTTCGGCGCTGGGCCCTCTGGCCGCTGCCTTTATTGTCTTGCCACAAGGCCAGAAAGGCCTTGCATGGTTTGGCCTGGTTGCAGTCGCCGGGATCATCATCCTCGGTTTTCTCGGTCGCTGGTACCAGTTAAACAATCGATCAAGACCACCCTCAACAAATGCCCCGCTTCGGCATGCTTTCCTGTCCAGCAAGCAGGTCACTCTAGCAATGTCGGTACTGATAGCCCTGTTGTTTTCCAAGTTCATCTACCTTGCAAGTTTTACAAGTTACTACACTTTCTTCCTCATGGAGAAATTCAGCCTGCCAATACAACAGGCACAAATCCACCAGTTCGTATTCTTTGGAGCCGTGGCTGCAGGAACGATTGCCGGTGGACCAATCGGTGACCGGCTGGGGCGCAAGCCCGTAATCTGGGTTTCAATACTAGGTGTTCTGCCGTTTACACTAATGCTTCCGCATGCAGGCTTGGTGGGAACCATCGTGTTAAGTACCGTGATCGGCTTTACTATGGCTTCCGCATTTCCGGCAATCGTTGTTTATGGCCAGGACCTGATGCCCGGCAGGGTAGGCATGGTATCCGGCCTGTTCTTCGGCTTTATCTTCGGCATAGGAGGAATCGGCGCAGCATGGTTGGGCGCGCTGGCTGATTGGAAAGGTCTGACATTTGTCTTTAACTTCTGCTCGATCCTGCCGGCAATAGGCATATTGGCAATGTTCTTGCCGGATACGCGAAAGCGTCCAGAAACTGCGGGCCAAGATCTTTAGCAAGGTTTCTGAATTCATGAACCATGTGTACGGCGCCTGCTTTTTCAAAGACATGCCGTCAGATGCGCGGGATTTCACAGGTTTGTAAACTATTGCCATCAAGTCACAAAACTGTAGTCTCTAGTTGGTTATTAAAGCGATCTCTCAAATCAGGTCTCTAACTAACAACCCGGAGGAAAGAATGAAAAACACAATTCTCGCAACCCTGTTATCCTGTTCGGCACTGATGATGCCTGCACAGGCAATGGCTGAAACAGAAATCCAGTTCTGGCATGCCTTTACCGGCCGTCTTGGCGATTTGGTCGCTGAGCAGGTCGAAACCTTCAACTCCGGTCAAAGCGATTACAAAGTTGTTGCGTCTCACAAAGGCAACTATTCCGAAACGCTGAACGCAGGTATTGCAGCATTCCGTGCCAATGAACAGCCGCATGTGCTGATGGTTTTTGAGGTTGGCACTGCAACCATGATGGGTGCCAAGGGTGCCATCAAGCCTGTTTATGAAGTAATGGCCGATGCTGGTGCTGATTTCGACCAGGATGCATATATCGGCTCGGTGAAGGGCTATTACACGACAACAGACGGTGAGATGCTGTCATTGCCGTTCAACTCGTCAACACCTGTCCTTTGGGTAAACAAGGACGCGCTCGAAAAAGCAGGCATTGAGCCCGATGTCGATCTTTCGACCTGGCAGAAAGTTGGTGAAGTGCTGGACAAGCTGAAAGCTTCCGGACACTCGTGCCCGCTGACCACCGCATGGCAAAGCTGGATTCACCTGGAAAACCTCTCCGCTTATCACAACGTGCCATTTGCAACGAAGGACAACGGCTTTGCCGGAACCGATACCGAACTGGCATTCAACAGCCCGCTTCAGGTCAAGCACATCCAGACCATGGGCGATTGGGCAAAAGACGGCAAGTTCATCTACGCCGGACGCCGCAATGAAGGCGGAGCAAACTTCCGCGCCGGTGAATGCGCCCTGTTTACAGAAAGCTCTGCAGGTTATGCAGGCATCAAGTCTGAAGCCAAGTTTGATTTCGCAGTACGCCCGCTTCCCTATTGGGAAGGAACGGAAGGCGCACCGCAAAACACGATCATTGGTGGTGCATCCCTTTGGGTCATGTCAGGCCATGAAGATGAGGAATACAAGGGCGTTGCCGAATTCCTGAATTTTCTTTCTTCAACAGACATCCAGGCCAAATGGCACCAGGACACGGGTTACTTGCCAATCACCGCTGCAGCCGGTGAAAAAACGAAGGCGGACGGTTTCTATGAAGCCAATCCGGGGACCGATATAGCCGTGATCCAGATGACTGCAAAAGAGCCGACTGCAAACTCGAAAGGCTTGCGTCTTGGTTCATTCGACCAGATCCGCGGGATCATCGATGAAGAGCTCGAGGCGGTTTGGGCTGGTGATAAGACTGCACAGGCTGCTCTCGATAGTGCCGTGGAACGTGGCAACCAGTTGTTGCGCCGCTTTGAACAAGCCAATCGCTGATTGTTCATCTTTGCAAACAGCAGGCGGGTTAATCACCCGCCTGCTGAAAAATGACGCGTCACAGGGGATGACGGCTTGGAAAAGCGGGTAAAATTCAAAGGATGGTTGCTGCCATTGTGTCTGGTATTTCCCCAGATACTGATCTCGGCAGTCTTTTTCTTCTATCCTGCCGCCCAGGCAGTCTGGCAATCCTTGTTCATACCCGATCCGTTCGGCCTCTCTTCACAATTTGTCGGATTGGGCAATTTTGAATATCTCTTTTCCGACAAGTATTACCGTTCGGCCTTTGTAACCACCGCCATTTTCTCGGTTCTGGTAACGCTGGTTTCCATGGTGCCAGCCCTGTTTCTGGCCGTTTTGGCTGACAGGCTGATAAAGGGTGCCGGAACCTATCGCACCTTGCTGATCTGGCCATATGCCGTTGCGCCAGCAGTTGCCGGTGTTCTCTGGCTTTTCATGTTCAACACACGGGTTGGGGTGGTCTCTTGGTATCTCGGGCAATTGGGTTATGACTGGAACCATGTATTGAATGGCACAGAGGCAATGGGTCTTGTTGTCGTGGCCTCTTCCTGGGGGCGTATCAGTTACAATTTCCTGTTCTTCTTTGCCGCCCTGCAGGCCGTACCGCGCTCGGTCATCGAGGCTGCCGCAATTGATGGCGCCCATTTCTGGCGGCGGTTTTTCACAATCGTCTTGCCCCTGCTTTCACCAACGACTTTCTTTCTGCTGGTGGTCAATGTTGTCTATGCATTCTTCGAAACCTTCGGTGTCATTCACACCATCACCTCGGGTGGCCCCCAGCAGTCAACAACAATCCTTGTTTACAAGGTGTTTTCGGATGGCTTTGTCGGACAGGACCTGGGATCGTCAGCAGCACAATCGGTTATATTGCTCATCGTCGTCGGCACACTGACGGTGCTGCAATTCAAGTTCATTGAAAAACGGGTGCATTACTGATGAGTGCACAAGTTTCGAAACCCACAGTGGCACGGGATCCCGCTCCGGGAATGGTGGAAAAACGTGGTGGTAGCCTGTGGCTCACCCACTTGCTGATGATCATGGGCGTCTTGGTCGTCTTCTTTCCGATCTGGCTCGCCTTCGTAGCTTCAACCGTAACGCAGCCTGAAATTGTTTCTCCGCCAATGCCTGTCTTGCCTGGCGGACATTTCATTGAAAATTACAGCAGGGCATTATTTTCCGGGGTCAACGTTCCCGTTGCAATCATGCTCTTGAACTCGCTTGTCATGGCGCTGGGCATCGCCATAGGCAAAATTGCAATCTCGTTGCTATCCGCCTTTGCAATCGTTTATTTCAAGTTTCCGGGCAGAACGACATTTTTCTGGATGATCTTCATTACACTGATGCTGCCGGTTGAGGTTCGTATTGTACCAACCTACGAGGTTGTAGCTGGGTTTGGAATGCTGAACAGCTATTCGGGACTGATTTTTCCGCTCATTGCATCTGCCACCGCAACATTTTTGTTCAGGCAGTTTTTCATGACCGTACCCGATGAACTGGCGGAAGCGGCCCGCGTGGACGGCGCCGGCCCGATGCGGTTCTTCTATGATATCCTCCTGCCCATGAGCAGGACAAATATTGCTGCCCTTTTCGTGATCCTGTTCATCTATGGCTGGAACCAGTATCTATGGCCACTGCTGATTACGACGGATCCGGAGATGAACACTATCGTCATGGGCATCAAGCAGATGTTCCCCTCCGGCGATGATACCGCTGACTGGCCAGTCATCATGGCCACATCCATACTGGCAATGATCCCTCCCGTGATTGTGGTGATATCCATGCAAAAACTCTTCATACGCGGCCTTGTCGACAGCGAGAAATAAATGGCAACGGTAGAACTCAGAAATGTAAAGAAACGCTTCGGCACGACAGAAGTCATTCATGGCGTCAGTATCGAAATAGAAGATGGCGAGTTCATCGTGATTGTTGGCCCGTCCGGATGCGGAAAATCCACTCTGCTTCGTATGGTTGCCGGTCTGGAAACAGTCAGTGAAGGTGACGTTCTCATCAACGGAGAATTGGTGAATGATACGGAGCCCATGGACAGGGACATCGCCATGGTGTTCCAGAACTACGCGCTTTATCCGCATATGAGTGTTCGCCAGAACATGGCCTACAGCCTGAAGATAGCAAAACTGCCCGCCTCAGAAATCGAAACGAAAGTGGGTGAAGCAGCAAGGCTCTTGCAACTGGAACCGTATCTGGACAGAAAACCGAAACAATTGTCAGGCGGGCAACGCCAACGGGTAGCAATGGGCCGGGCAATCGTACGTGAACCGGCTGTTTTCCTGTTCGATGAACCACTTTCGAATCTCGATGCAAAGCTGCGCGTTCAAATGAGGCTGGAAATCAAGGAGCTTCAGGCAAAACTCGGGGTAACCTCGCTTTATGTCACTCATGACCAGGTTGAGGCCATGACCATGGCTGACCGCATGGTTGTCATGAATGCCGGAATCGCGGAGCAGATCGGATCACCGCTGGAAGTTTATGAAAAACCGGACACGCTTTTTGCAGCGCAATTCATCGGCAGTCCGGCCATGAACATTGTTGAAGGGGTGTTGAAAGGCGGGATTGCTGCGCTGCCAAATGGCTCGGAGATCAAGACCACTTGTAAACGGGACGGCTCCGTATCAATCGGCATTCGCCCGGAACACCTGCAGGTTGATCCTGACGGAACCATCGAAATGACAGCCGTATCAAGCGAACCACTGGGCGCCAACACCCTGCTTCACGGAAAACTCTCCGGAAACGAGGATGTCTTTACCGCCAGCCTTCCCGGCGTCCATCGCCTTTCGGGTAAAAATGACAAGGTCCGGTTGTCAGTTGACCCGAAAAAAGTCCATGTATTTGATCGTGAGACCGGCAAGCGACTGGACTAGTACCAAACGAAAATTGCCAAACCCAAAAGTGGTGCAGTCACAGCTTGGACACACAATTACCAATCCGGGAGTGAGGCCCGCAACACTGAGAACAATGCGCCTTCCATTCCCGACACGGCAACAAGCTCCGGTTAGCAGCAGTCGGCGGCATGGACAGTTTTTCCAAATCCCTGTCATACTTTTTTGTGATCCAGATACTGCTTGACCCTACAGCAGCTGGAAGCTGTAGCCATTTTCTGCAAGCATCATACTGTAACTGCAATCATGCCTTAATGAGAATGCCATGATCACACGCCGAAACCTTGTGCTGGGAGCTGCAACAAGCCTGGCCCTCCTGCCAACAGCAAAATTGAGCGCTGCCAAAAACAATAACGGTTCATTCAGCCTTGTCGCAGGACCTGCCGACATCCCGCTATACAAGCCGGACGGCGAAAAATCCGAGCTCTGGACATATAACGGCTCCTTGCCTGGCCCGGAGATCCGGGTTCGGAAAGGCGAACGTGTCAAAGTCAACTTCACCAACCGGCTTGAAGAACCCACATCAGTTCACTGGCACGGCATACGGATAGACAATGCCATGGATGGTGTGTCCGGCCTGACACAAGATCCTGTGCAACCGGGAGACAGCTTTGAATATGATTTTGTTGCACCTGATGCAGGAACATACTGGTACCACGCCCACAACAAGAGCTGGAATCAGGTTGGCCGCGGACTGTATGGTCCGCTCATCATTGAAGATGATGTTCCGACATTTGACTCCGATCATGACATAACACTTGTGCTGGATGACTGGCGACTGGTGGGCAACGGTGTGCTTCACGTCGAGAGTTTCGGATCCTTGATGGACTGGAGTCACGCCGGACGTCTTGGCAACTGGATAACAGTCAATGGCACCTCGCTCCCCCGGTTCACACTCAACCGTGGAGAAGCCTATCGCCTGCGTCTCATCAATACTGCAAATGCACGGATTTTCGAGCTGGATCCGAACCGTTTTTCTGCCAGGCTGCTTGCTTATGACGGCCAAGCACTGGAAGAACCCGAAACCCTTCCCTATGCGCCGTTGCTGGTTGGCCCGTCCCAGAGGGTTGACCTGCTCGTAACACCCACGGAGGAGTTCAGCCTTGAGGAACTTTCAGGCGACCAGCCACTTGCAATTGCCTCATTCAGTGTCCGGGGAGAAACCGGCAATACCGGTCCCCCGCCAAGATTGACACCCAACCGGCTTCCGGAACCGGATCTCACATCTGCAAAGCGGGTCAGAGTAGCGATGGAAGGTGGCGCCATGGGTGGAGCCGTGGAGATTTCATATCTGGGGAAGAAACTGCAAGGTGAAGACTTCAGAAAGACACGGCAGGTCTGGGCATTCAATGGCGTAGCCAATCTCCCGGAAACTCCCCTTCTTGAAGCAACATCGGGTGAAACGGTAATCATTGAAACTGTCAACAAGACCCGGTGGATGCATGCAATGCATGTTCATGGGCACCACTTCAGGATTATCAACCGGTCAGGCTCGCAGGTTGATGAAGGAAATCCGTGGCGGGATACCTTTGTGATCGGCCCTGAACAAACCACCGAGATTGCATTCGTGGCTGATAATCCCGGGAAGTGGCTATACCATTGTCACATGCTGGAACACGCTGCGGCAGGCATGTCGACCTGGTTCAACGTTAGCTGACCGGTCATCGCTTTGGGGAGAACAAGGCTCAAAGCCTTATCCTCCTGAGGCGCAATGCATTACCGATCACTGAAACAGAGGAAAGGCTCATTGCTGCTGCCGCCAACATGGGTGACAGCAGTGTTCCGGTAAGCGGGTACAATATCCCTGCCGCTATCGGGACCCCTGCACTGTTATAGGCAAAGGCAAAGAACAGGTTTTGCTTGATATTGGTCAGCGTAGCCTCGGAGAGACGCCGGGCCCGGACAATCCCGTTGAGGTCACCCTTCAACAAGGTAATACCGGCACTTTCCACTGCCACGTCGGCACCTGTCCCCATTGCGATGCCCACTTCGGCTGCCGCAAGCGCAGGAGCGTCATTCACCCCGTCACCGGCCATGGCAACCTTGTGTCCTGCACGGTGAAGTTCATCAACCAGTGCCTTCTTGTCTTCAGGCAAAACACCCGCCTTCACATCATCAATGCCCAGCTGGCTGGCCACTGCACGTGCTGTTTTCTCATTGTCACCGGTTGCCATGATGATCCTGAGCCCTTCCTTGTGCAATGCAACGATCGCTGCGTTGCTGGTCTCCTTGATTGGGTCTGCAACAGCAATCAATCCCTCCAGGATACCGTCGACTGCAAAATACATGACCGTCTTGCCCATTTCACGCAATTCATCAGCCCGCTCGACTGCGTGGGTAAAATCAACACCGGCATCTTCCATCATTGCTGCATTGCCAAGTGCAAGCTTCTGATTGTCATGCATTGCCTTGACACCTTTGCCTGTGACAGCCGCAAAGTCAGTGATCTTCGCAGAAGCAATCTCGCGTTGTGAAATACCCTCGACAATCGCTTCAGCCAGGGGATGCTCGGAGCCTGCCTCAAGGCCGCGTACAAGCGACAGCATTTTTTCTTCCGCGAGTTCTCCGGTGGTAACAACATCGGTAAGCTTCGGCTTGCCTTCTGTCAGGGTGCCGGTCTTGTCGACAATCAGGGTATCAACCCCTGCCATGCGCTCAAGTGCTTCTCCGTTCTTGATCAGGACACCCGCCAGTGCACCTCGGCCGGTTGCTGTCATGATGGACATTGGCGTCGCCAGTCCGAGCGCACACGGACATGCGATGATCAGGACTGAAACTGCGGAAACAATCGCAAATGCAAAAGACGGCTCGGGGCCAAACAATAGCCAAACGACGAATGCGGCTATTGAAACAAAAACCACCGCCGGCACAAAATAGGAGGCAACGCGATCTGCAAGACCCTGAATGGGAGCACGCGAACGCTGCGCAGATGAAACCATCGCAACGATCTTTGAAAGCATGGTCTCATCGCCGACTTTCTCCGCCTTCATCACCAGGGTGCCATTCTTGTTCAGCGTACCCGCTGTAACATGATCGCCTTGCGACTTTTCAACCGGCACAGGTTCACCGGTGAGCATGCTCTCATCAATGCTGGTGTTGCCTTCAAGCACTGTTCCATCAACCGGTATCGCATCGCCAGGACGCACCCGGAGCAGATCGCCGCCGATGATGTTCTCCAGCGGGGCATCATATTCATCCCCGTCAGGTGTAATCCGCCTCGCAGTTTTAGGCGAAAGGTCAAGAAGTGCGCGAATGGCATCCCCTGTTCTCTCCCGTGCGCGCAATTCAAGCACCTGCCCGACAAAGACAAGTGCAACAATCACAACGGCAGCCTCGAAATAAACCGGCATATGACCGCCTGGCATCTGCAGGCCCGCCGGAAAGATTTGAGGCAGAAACGTTGCAATCGTCGAATAGATATATGCGGTGCCGACACCAATCATGATCAATGTCCACATATTGAGGTTACCCGTTTTTACGGAAGTCCAGCCTCGTTGAAAGAACGGAAGAGCAGCCCAAAGCATGACTGGTGTAGCAAGTATGAATTCCAGATAAAGACTGTTGGTTTCGCCAAACCAGGAGCGGACAGGCATCCCTGCCATCGGCCCCATGGTCAGGAACAGCAAAGGTATGGCTGCAAGAACACTGATCCACAGTCGGCGCGTAAAATCTGTCAGTTCGTGATTTGGGCCTTCAACTGGCCCATCCATCGGCTCCAGGGCCATTCCGCATATCGGACATGTTCCGGGTCCTTCCTGGATTATTTCCGGGTCCATGGGGCAGGTGTATCGCGATGACTTGGGAGCGGACTGTTTTTTCTTTTCCCGGTTGCCGGACAGATAGAAATACGGGTCCGCTTCAAAACGGTCATGACACCCCTGACTGCAGAAATGGTACTCCACCTTCTGGTACTGGTAAGACGGCTTTCCGTTGTTTGGCTTGACGCTCATTCCACACACCGGGTCTTTCTCTGTTGCCACAGTGGTTTCCCGGGTTTGGTCAGTGCTGGACTTCGTTGTCATGAAGATACTTCCGAATTGCGGCCGACAAGCGAAAAACTGCTTATGCATTCCGCTCCGGCATCATTGATTTGTAAACCGGATCAGACACTAAACTTTCTAGTGACTGGAAGGTCAAACAAAATTTTTGAGAAACTTTTCGGAACCTTCCTGCGCTGGAAGGTTATTGGGGTTTGAAACCACAGACGGAGGTAATGATGAGCTATGGCAGATTTTTCGCGATGATCGGGACATCCACAGTGGTCATGCTGATCCTGATGTATCTGAACACCTATGACATGGCGCATGTTTTCTTCAGTGAAACGCGCGCCTATATGGCACTCTACATGGGAGCAGCCATGGCGATTATCATGCTGGCATTCATGCTTGGCATGTATACCAGCCAAAAAGTCAATGCAGTGATATTTGCAGGAGCAATTCTGGTTTTTGCAAGTGCGCTCTATCTGGTTCGCAGCCAGGATACAGTCGATGACACTTCATGGATGAAGGCGATGATTCCGCACCACTCCATCGCCATTTTGACAAGTTCGAGAGCAGAGATATCAGACCCACGCGTACGCAAACTGGCCGATGAAATTATCAAGGCCCAAGAACTTGAAATTGCAGAAATGAAAGCACTTATCAGGGAGCTTGAAGGTGGCCCGGAAGCGACTGCTGAAATTGACGGGAAATAGAAACAGCGGCAATCAAACAGGTGACGGATTCACCCGTCCTCACTCGGCGCTCCGCCAAGAAACACATTCCCGTGCAGATAGTCACACGGTTCTTCCTGCATCTCCAGATGTAACCGGTCTTCAGTATGTGGATGGGCGCGGGCGAGTGCCTCGTCAAACTCTATGCCAAGGCCGGGTCCGGTCGGCACCACGATGTGCCCCTCTTCCCATCTGATACTGTGTTTGATGAGTGCAAGATGAAAATCACCGCCTGTCTGAATGGTTTCGGCCATTAGCAGGTTGGGGATTGATGCTGCCAACTGGATGTTGGCAGCCCACTCCACAGGACCGGCATAGAGATGCGGCGCAAGCTGCGCATTGAAGACTTCAGCAATTGCGGCAATTTTCTTTGTTTCCCAAATGCCTCCGGCCCTGCCAAGAGCCGGTTGCAGTATTTGCGCAGCTCCGGCCTGAAGCAGTGCCGCAAACTCGCTTTTTGTAGTAAGCCTTTCACCAGCAGCCACAGGAACAGTGCATGACGCTGCAACACGGGCCATGGCACTGACATCATCAGGTGGCACAGGCTCCTCATACCAAAGCGGGTCAAAAGGCTCGATGGCCTGTCCCATGCGTATTGCACCTGCAGTGGAAAACTGGCCGTGCGTCCCGAACAAAAGGTCTGCCTTGTCACCAACGGCTTCCCGGATCTTGCGGCAAAACTCAACCGAACGCGCAATATCCGACATGGCTGGCATGTGGCCGCCACGTATCGTGTAAGGACCGGCCGGATCGAACTTTACAGCGGTAAATCCCAGTTCAACCATTGCACTAGCTGTTTCAGCAGAAAGGTCTGGCGAAACCCAGAACTCATCTCCGGGATGGTCCTCCAGGGGATAGAGATATGTATAGGAACGTACCCGTTCGTTCACGATACCGCCAAGCAACGCATGAACAGGTTTTTCATATGCCTTGCCCATAATATCCCAGCAGGCAATTTCCAGCCCGGAGAACGCGCCCATTACAGTCAGGTCAGGGCGTTGGGTAAATCCGGAAGAATAGGCACGGCGAAACATCAGTTCGACATTTTGCGGGTTCTCCCCGCGCATGTGCCGCTCGAAAACATCTTCAATGACCGAAGCCATCGCCTTCGACCCGATGCTGGTAGCATAGCATTCGCCATATCCGACAATGCCATTGTCGGTAGTCAGTTTGACGAACAGCCAGTAACGCCCACCCCAGCCAGGAGCAGGAGGGGCTACCGTAAAAATCTCGAGATCACTGAGTTTCATCAAACACCACCACATTACGGCGAGCCTTGCCCGCTTTCGTATCTGCTATCGCTTCATTTATTTCATCAAGACGCCATCGCCTTGAAACAAGCTCGTCCAGCTTGAGCCTGCCCTGCTGATACATATCGATCAACCAGGGAATATCCCGGCGCAAGACAACATCTCCCATCTTGGTCCCGATCATGGACTGACCGCTGGCTGCAATATTCACCGGCTCATAACGGGCCATTGCCCCGGAATGGGTCATTCCAACCATTACAACCTTGCCGCCGGGTTTGAGATAGTTCGGAGCTTCTTCATAGGCAGACACTGCCCCGACAGAAACCAGAACACAATCAGCCATGTTGCCATTGGTGACAGACCGGACATGTTCCCATGGGTCTCCATTGTTTGCGCGTACTGCATCGGTTGCCCCGAACTCCAGCGCATCTGCCAGTTTTTCTTCCAGAAGATCAACAGCAACAATGCGCGCGGCACCACAAAGGCGCGCACCTTGAATCGCATTCAGCCCGACACCGCCCGCTCCGACAACAACCACGGTTTGCCCGGGCCGGATGTTCGCAGCGTTGACAGCAGCACCTATTCCCGTGATGACCCCGCATGAAAGAAGTGAGGCAACATCCATTGCCATGTCTTCCGGGATTGCCGCAATCTGGCTCTGGTCAACCACTACCTGCTCCGCAAAGGCCCCGCAATTCATTGCCTTCACAACAGGCTTGCCTTCCAATGTTGCAATTGGTGACGAGTGGGGACTTGGTGTTGCGCAGGAGACCGGCTTCCCCGAGCAGCACGGCGCACATGCACCGCAGGACCGGATGAGCGTGACGATAACCGGTTGTCCCTTTTCATATCCGCTAACACCTTCACCAATGGCGCTTATGTGACCGGCAGCCTCATGTCCGTAAATCGCAGGCAGGTCACCGCCCCAGTGTCCTTCGGCAAAGACAATGTCTGAATGGCATATCGCGACAGCCGAGAGTTTTACCTGCACTTCCCCGAACCGAGGAGGGCAAAGCTCCACATCTTCAATTTGCAAAGATTGCCCAAACGCATGTGAGACAGCAGCCTTTATTATCATAGAGATCACCTGGAAAGAATTCGAGAGCCGGATTTATGAAGGAGCAGACTGAACAAGGTGTAAGTGATTGCGATCCCTGAATGCGACCTCAAACGCCGCAGAAATAACGGTCCGGATATCGCAAACCAACAATGCATACTGCAAAAGTGCACTTATTGGTACTTCAGGTATGAAATATACGGAAATCTGCCCAATAAATTTCAGATATATTAACCGTTTTCGCTTTCTCTGCAGAGAACAATCACTGTTACACATATTTGCTACTCTCTATAGCAGGCCCCAATGTTACTCGAAATTGTATCTTTTTTCTCGGTTGAGCATGTGCTGACCTATGTCATCACGGCTATTTTGTTTTGTATTTTGGCCACGTGGCTCGCATTCCTTTCGGTAAAGCGAGCCGCAGAAGCAAAGAACAGTGCACTGGCCTGGAAAATCGGCGCGGTATTGTCGCTCGGCATAGGTGTGTGGGGCGCGCACTTCATAGCCGTATTGGGATACCGGCCTGACATCGTGTTTGGCTTTGATCTCCAGTTCACAATTGTTTCCACGATTGTTTCCATCGCCGGCAATGGCGCCGGTATTCTCATGCTTCTCAGGCAACCCGGAAAATTGTGGGGCAACCTTGGAGGATTGACAACCGGCTTGTCGACAACGGGCATGCACTATATTGGCGTTTCGGGCCTTGCAGGATGCATTGTAAGTTACAACCCGGTATCAATAGCAATTGTTACAGCCATTATTTGCACCACGTCCGTTTGTGCATTCACCGCATTCCGCAAATTGAAGCGCGGCAAGGTGATTGCCTCCACCGTCGTTTTTGCAGTCGGGGTGGCAATCCTTCATTTTGGTGCGATGGCTGGAACCACGACCATCCCCCTGATGAACTTCAACGACGCACACGATTTATCCCGCTCGGAAATTGCATGGGTAGCAGGTGGTTTTGCAGGACTTATCGCGTTTCTCGGACTGGCCTATTTCCGTCTCACCATGCTCAATGATGCCCGCACCAGGATCATGGCCTTGGTGACTGAGCAGACAAGCGATGCAATTGTCGTCCTCGATGACACCAATCGCATAAAGTGGGCCAACGCATCGTTTGTCCGTGAGTTCGGTTATTCGCAAAGGGAACTTCTCGGCAAAACACCAGGCAAGCTTCTCAAGGGACCAGACACTGACACGGAAACTGTTCGCCAAATTATTGCCCGTGCACAGGAAGGCGAAGAATCGCGTTTCGAATTGTGTTTGTACCGCAAGAACGGCAGTCATTTGTGGAGTGATTTCTCGATCACACCAGTTCTCGACAACAAGGGCAGGAATGTTGATGTATATCTTCTTGTAAGCCGCAACATCACCAGCCTGAAGCAACGCGAGGCAGAGCTCCGGGAATCCCAGGAAAAGGCCCGGGCCGGTGAAAAAGCAAAGGCACAGTTTCTTGCAAACATGAGCCACGAGATCCGTACGCCGATGAACGGGGTCATGGGCATGGCCGAATTGCTGGGCAAGACAAAACTTGACGACCGCCAAAACACTTTCGTCAATATCATTATCAAGTCAGGGAATTCCCTGCTGACAATCATCAATGACATCCTTGATTTTTCCAAAATCGATGCCGGACAAATGGAACTCGATATCGCTCCATTCTGCCTGTCCGATGCGATCAATGATGTTACGACGCTCGTATCATCGAAGGCCGCAGAAAAAGATCTGGAATTGATCGTAAGGGTCGATCCCAAATTGCCAGCAACGGCTATCGGTGATGTCGGTCGAATTCGCCAGATCATTACCAATCTGGTTGGCAATGCGGTCAAGTTTACTGAAGTTGGCCATGTTTTCGTGGAAGTAACCGGCGAGAAAAGTGGCCAGACCGATGACACCATCACTGATGCGGAACTCTATGATCTGGAATTCCGCATCACCGATACCGGCATCGGTATCCCGGAAGAAAAATGCAAAAAGGTATTCGAGCAATTCAGCCAGGTTGATGAAAGTGCCACACGCAAACACGACGGCACCGGGCTTGGACTGGCAATCTCGGCATCTCTTGTGGAGTTGATGGACGGCACCATTGGCGTTGAAAGTGACGTTGGCAAGGGAACCACTTTCTGGTTCAAGGTTCCGCTGCATTGTCGCGAGGTGGAACTCGATAGGCCATGCATTGACCAGTGCTTCGAAGGTGCACGCATTCTTGTTGTGGATGACAACGAAGTGAACCGTCTGATCATGGATGAGCAGACTGCTGCATGGGGCTTTGAGGGTGTATCGGTAAGCAGCGGTCATGAAGCGCTGATGTTCCTTGAAAAGGCATCTTCATTCGGTGTGTCGGTCGATGCGATCATTCTCGATTACCAGATGCCAGGAATGAACGGTGAAGATGTTGCCCGGGCAATCCGGTCGAGAAAAGGTATTTCCGATATTCCGATCATCATGCTCACATCCGTACAGGAAACCGCCGATGGTAAAAGCTTCCGCTCGCTAGATATTCAGGAACATCTCACAAAGCCTGCACGTTCCTCTGCACTGCTGGATGCTACACTGAATGTACTTTATCGCAGTCAACAATTGCGCGAAGCCAAACCTGATCTTCAACTGGTTTCCAACACACCGCCGCTTGTTGAAGATGAGCCACTGGAAATAACGGATACAACACCTGAAATCCCGACAGACGTGAATTCGCCAGAAACACCGGTTAATGAAGGTACATCAGCCACCATGTATAGCGAAGTCGCGATCGGCGAAACACAAAACACAAATCCCGTCATTTCTGCGCCCCAACTCGACGTACTGATCTGTGAGGACAATGAAGTCAACCAGATCGTGTTCTCGCAAATCCTGAGTCAGTCCGGATACTCCTTCACCATTGCCACCAATGGCAGGCTGGGACTTGAAATGTACAAGGAAAGGCAGCCAAGACTGATCCTGATGGATATTTCCATGCCGGAAATGAATGGCCGGGAGGCAACTCAGGCAATCCGGGAAATTGAGGCAGGGACAGACCGGCACACACCGATAATCGCGGTAACTGCCCATGCCATCAATGGCGATGAAGAAGCATGTCTTGAAGCCGGGATGGATGACTACCTTTCCAAACCCGTTTCACCGCAGGCTCTGGAATCGGCAATCAACAAATGGTTGGAAAGCACAGCCGGTTCCCGGCAAATGGCAAGCTGAGTAGCAACAAACCACGTCCCGTTGATGGCAAAATCAACAAGCAACATTGAAATGAGGATCAGCTGATTTGCTGATCCTGGACTGTCAGGATTGTGGTTTTGCCAGGGCGATGCTGGCTAACTCAGCTACGGGCTTTTCTGCGTTTCTTTGTGAGAGAGAGCGTCCGGCCAATGACATCGGCGTGGAACTTCGCGTCTTTCTCGATCGTGGTATGCGTCACCCCGCGAACACCCCGCACATTGATGTTCTTCATTGTACCGCGGAAACCGGGGGCCTTGCGCACGATGTTTGAATTGGAATCATTGGGCAGATAGAAATTGATCACCCGGTCAACGTTCTTGCCGACGCTTGTTGTCACGGTCGGGTCAAATCCGACAACATAGGAAACCTTCACCCCGCGGTCACCAAGATATTTTGCCATCTGCATGGATGCATTGGCACCCAGCGAATGCCCCATGATGACGATCGGATATGAGACTTCCTTCAGTTTCTTGCGCGCAACAATATTGTCTGCCAGTTCACGCCATGCTGCATGGTTGTAAACCCGGGCATCCAGCCCGCGACGGACCATTTTTGCACCCATTGTATCCATGCCGCGCGAGAAAACATTGGCAAGTCCGCGCAACAGATAGACTTCGCCGGTGCGGGTTACTCTTCCATTGACGGAAATATTGATCTCGCTGGGCCGTTGTGAAAGCGCTGTCCGGATCGGTTTGACCGACTCAATCTTTACATTGGCCTTGCCATCCTTGTTTTTGGCAAGCGCCTTCTGGTCACTGTTATTGCTGGAAGTTCCTGAAGATGCACAGGCAGCCAGTACAGAACCGGCCAGAAGAAGGGCAAGAAAATTTTTGGGGCCATGAAGCATGGATAAAAAGTCCGTCAAATGAAATTCTGGGGCGGGCCTAACAAAATCCTTTTATGCTGAACAAACTGTTAATTTCAATCGCAAGGTGAACAGATTGCGAAGAAAATGTGGCAGTGGGGGATTCAGGTCACACCCTTGCAGGAATTGCCGGAAAGCTTCACTCAGTAAATGCTCGGAATTACACGTTTTGTCCGCTTCATGTATGCTTCGTATTCCTCGCCAAACTCGGAGAGCATCAGCTTTTCTTCCTGGTTTACACGAAGGAAGTACAGCATGCCGAAACCGATAATGCCGGAAAGGCCTGCAACCCAGTTCGGCAAGAGGAATGCTGCACCAATCGCCCACATCCAGAACGCCGTGTACATCGGATGGCGGACTTTCTCGTAGATCCCGGTTGTAACCAGCTTGTGCCCTTCCCGGAGGTCAAGGCTGTGCGACCACATCTTGCCAAGTGCCTTGTGCGTAAGGCGAAACAGCCGCAGTGACAGGAACAGACAAAGAAAGCCGACCAGCGTCAAAATCAGGTTGGGTTCGTAATCAAACCGCGCGAGGTGGTTGGTGATTCCAAAATCGGTGAGCAGACCGGCAATTACCCAATAACCCGGTATATATCCAAGACCGAACGATGAAACGACCATTGAGAAGCGTTCGCTGGCTGTACGGGATTTGATCGCGACAGAGGTTTTTCGTGACTTCATGTTGGGGCGAAAGCGGATAACACCCCATGCAATGATGAATACAATCCATGTCAGTCGGGCTAGCAGTTCTATGTCCATTGCGATGCCGTCATTCCTTGTTGCTGGCTTGGGGGAGGTAGTCGTGATTTACAGTGAGTTCTGTATCGCGCGCAAGCTGGTCTGCATAAAATGGCCCGAAAAGGCGCAACTGGAAATCAAAATGAACCCGGTTGTCCATGTATAAAATGTATTGCCGGTGTGCTAGATACATTGACCGCCTCATTTTCTTCAGTCGCCTTTTGCCGAGTGCCTTGCGGAAATTGACCCGGTGCACAATAACGTCGGCCGCAATATCCTCAGCAGTATTGAAGGTTTCAATCGGCTCAAACGGATCGGATTTGTAAAAGGAGATGAAATCCGTCTTGGTCTGGATTTCATGCCAAACGAGGTTGTCGAGACCGACCACATGCCGAACCCAGACACGAAATTTCTTTGCACGCCTGACCAGTGCAATTTTCAGGAGGCTTGAACCAAGGGCCAGAAACGTGACCCGTTTGCCACGCAACAGTTTTGGCTTCTTTTCAAGTGCATTGGCCAGTGCCGCAACAGCCCAGACCGACCCGAAGCTGTGGCCGACGATGATGATTTCATCATGACTGGATGAAGTGATTTCCCGAATGACCTGACTGGCAAATATCTCGTAACGTTTCTCGATTTCGGGATTGGAACCACTCACCATGTCACGCGCAAAACCCCAATCGTTCACCGACAGGTTCATGTAAGCAAGGTCACCCGGCCATTTGCAGAGAACGAGAAAGAGACCGAAAGCGGTAAAGGCCTGAAACAGCCAGTGCAGTTCAACACCGGGAAAAATCAGGGAGAATAGTGCGGAAACCGCGAACCAGGAAACAATCGCAAAGGCAACCATCATCAGGATTGGATAGATAGTGAAGCCCCAGTAGCGGAGGCTGGCTTCACGATATTTTCTTACAGACTTGTCGAGAAAAAAGGAAAAATATTTCGGGAAGTTGTGAAACAGGCTCTGCGGATAGGATTCGTTTTCATATTTTTCGATAATGTCGGACCATGAAAACTGTACAAATCTGGTACTTGCGGACCAGCCCTCTCCTGTCGATTCAAACTCTGCAACCGTTTTCGTCCCGTCCGGAGTGGATTTCGCATCACCGCGCGCAGTTTTGAATCCCCACAAGCTGGATGTTTTTTCAGCACCCGCACTCAAGCGTTCAATCTGGTGTATTGCTCCGGTTGTCTCGAAACCCGGAAAATTGAGCACAAGGCGATTGATATGGTGCACTGAACAGCCCTTCTTGCTGTAGGATGGACCGTTGCTGCCTAGCACGACTTTCCCATCATGTCAGCGAACACTTGCAATCAGGCGCAGCGAGCTGCCTCAACAAGAAATTTCCAGACATAGTCGGAAAATGAACGCCAGCACTCAACATGAAACGAGTGAGTGTCTGTTCGCCACAGCACGACCTCTGCCTTGCCAATGATTGTACGCGAACAAGTTCCTGCCGGAAATGCCTCCAGGGAAAGGTCCCGCGGACACCCGCCATTCAGCGCGTTTACAGCATTGGCACCATAAACAAGGATTGCCATGTTGCGGTGATTGATGGAAACCACAGAATAAAGACCGGTTGTCACGGAATTGAGTTTGTCTTCAATCCCCGCACCCTTTTCCGCCATGATCAACCATTCGTCCGGACCGAGCCAGAGCGCAGAAAGGCCGTCAGCCAAAGCAACACCGCCAGGTTTTGTCGGCAGTTCCAGACCAATGGCCGCCCCCAGTCCTGCAACCGCTACATCGTCAGCCCGCAGGGAAATGCGCTCATGTTCACCATCAAGAGGCCGCATGTTAACGCCATTGCCTGCGAACTCCCTGCCGGTCAGCGGATATAGTCGCGTTGCTGCCTCAACCATTGATGCGGCCTCCCTCGGGATCGAAAAATATCGGGCTGCATATTTCGGCAGCAATGGTTTCGTCGGGCATGGGTATGAATATTTTCTCGCCGGTCCGGCCATGACCATTCTCGACAAGCGCCAACGCAATCGAATGGCCAAGGTTTTCCGACCAGTATGACGACGTCACATGTCCGATCATCGGCATTGGGACCGGATGATTGGGGTTGTCGACAATCTGCGCACCCTCTTCCAGCACCACTTTGGGGTCAAGCGTCTTCAACCCGACAAGCTCGCGCCGGTTCGGCCCGATGAGATCAGGTCTCTGCATTCCCTTGATGCCGACAAAATCCGTCTTTTTCTTGCCAACCGCCCAGGCAACGCCTGCATCCTTTGGGCTAACGGTGCCATCAGTATCCTGGCCGACAATGATGTAGCCTTTTTCCGCCCGAAGCACGTGCATGGTCTCGGTACCGTAAGCGCACATTCCAAGTTTCGAACCTCTCTCCCAGATCGCCTCCCACACGGACCGTCCGTAATCGGCAGGGACATTGATCTCGAAACCGGTTTCCCCGGTAAAGGAGATACGCATCAACCGGGTTTCAACACCGCAAATCTTTCCGTGCGAAACACTCATGTGCGGCTTGGCCTCGTTTGCAAGATCAATCCCCTCAACCAATGGCTCGATGATCTCGCGTGCTTTTGGCCCATTGACGGCAATCACGGCCCATTGCTCACTGGTCGAGGTAAGCCACACTTTCCAGTCAGGAAACTCGGTCTGCAGATAGTCTTCCATCATGTTGAGTACACGTGGGGCACCACCGGTCGTCGTGGTCACGTGAAAGCGGTCTTCTGCAAGCCGCGCCACAACGCCATCGTCATAGATGAACCCGTCCTCGCGACACATGATACCGTAGCGGCAACGCCCGACAGCAAGTTTGTCCCACGGATTGGTGTACATCATGTTCATGAACTTGACGGCATCGGGCCCAACCACTTCAATCTTTCCAAGCGTTGAAGCATCGAAAATACCTGCAATCTCACGCGTTGTCTTGCATTCACGCGCAACAGCAGCTGCCATGTCCTCACCGGTCTGTGGATAATACCAGGCGCGTTTCCAGTTACCGACATCCTCAAAAACGGCACCGTTTTCCTCCGCCCATCCATGCATCGGCGTCCGGCGTGTCACATCGAACAACTCGCCACGTGCATGCCCTATCAACGCCCCGAACGTAACCGGAGTGAAAGGTGCACGGAAAGTCGTCAGGCCAACCTCGGGTATGGACTTGCCAAGTGTGTCTGCCGCTATGGCAAGACCGTGCATGTTAGACATCTTGCCCTGATCCGTTGCCATGCCGGTCGTGGTATAGCGTTTCACATGCTCGATGGAGTGAAATCCCTCGCGTACTGCCAGGCGAATATCCTTGGCGGTCACATCGTTCTGAAAGTCGATGAATGCCTTGGTAAAGTCGTCAGGTCCCGCCCCTTTTGCAGCACCTATGTGAAAGCCGCTCATGGACGGTGCATTTTCAACCTTGGGTGCCTTGGGTTTGCGCAGTTTCACACCACACGAAGCAACCGCATTCACGGCCGCCGCCTGGGCCTCAACAAGCAACTCACCAAGGTCAAATGTTCCGTTGCATGCTCCAATCGACTCGCATTCATCCATGTAGATGTCCGGCAGAAATGCTCCGGTCTTTTCATCAAATGCAACGCGTCCGCGAGACTGTGAAAACAAATGAACAGAAGGGGTCCAGCCTCCCGACATCAGCAGGCAGTCGACGGCAATCTCGTGGGCTCCGGTGCCGTTCACCGGTTCAATCTTGATCGAACGGACGCGCAACCGACCGCTTGTCCCGGTGACCGCATGACCGGTCTTCACCTTGATGCCGAGTTTTGTGGCCCTTTCAAGAAGAGCAGCGTCAACACCTTCCCGCAAATCGATAATCACCGGAATGTTGACGCCAGCCTCTTTCAGATCAAATGCCGCCTGCCATGCTGAATCGCAGGCGGTGTAGACCGCAACATTGCTGCCCGGAATGACACCATATCGATTGAGATATACCTGGGCCGCCGAGGCCATCATGATACCCGGCCGGTCATTGTCCGGAAAGACAAGATGGCGCTCAATTGAACCAGTTGCCAGAATGACCTGTTGCGCGCGCACCTGCCACAACCGTTCTCTGGGCAAATCCGGATCCGGACGGGCCATGTGTTCGGTCACCCGTTGCACGAGCGTTACCATGTTCTGACTGTAATAACCGAATGCCGTGGTCCGGTTCAGAAGTGTCACATTTTCAAGGCTTGAAAGCGTCCGGTAAGCAGCATCCGCCCATTGCGACGCTGGCTGGTTGTCGATCGTGCTTTCTGCATCGGCAAGCAGGGAGCCGCCAAACTCTGCATTCTCATCGACCAGCATGACGCGCTTCCCGGACTGCGCAGCGGTAAGGGCTGCAGCAAGACCGGCAGGGCCGCCGCCAATTACAAGCACTTCGCAGTGTTCATAGCGATTGGCATAATGATCAGGATCGGCTTCCGTGGGTGCTTCACCCAGCCCCGCAGCATTGCGGATAACCGGCTCATAAAGCTTGTCCCAGGCCTTTTGCGGCCACATGAAGGTCTTGTAGTAAAAACCGGCAGGAAAAAAGCGGCCAAGTCCGTCATTCACTGCTCCGACGTCAAACTCGAGCGAAGGAAACCGGTTCTGGCTTTTTGCAATCATGCCATCAAACACTTCCTGGACGGTCGCGCGCACATTGGGCTGGCGACGTGCATTGTCCCGGGAAATCTCGATCAACGCGTTCGGTTCCTCGGCTCCCGCTGCAAGAATTCCCCGCGGACGGTGGTATTTGAAGGAACGGCCGGCAAGGTGAATCCCGTTCGCCAGCAAAGCCGATGCCAGCGTATCTCCCTCGATTGCGTTCAAGCGTTTTCCGTCAAAAGTGAATGACACTGTCCTTGAGGGAGAAAGACGGCCTTTTCCGGCAACACGGTTTGCACCGGTGTTTGTTTTCGGCGTTGTCATGAGCGGTCCCCGTCCTCTTTTCCAACTGTCCAGACAGGTTCGTTGGCCGGTGTGTTTTTCGCCGGAGGAGCAACACGGTCAATTTCCGCCTTTTTCAGTTTGGGCTTTTTTTCACCGGCCTTGTATGTCGCGATGAATTTGTCTGACACCGAATGCCGTACCGCATTGAAAAACCGCCCGCACCCGTGAAGATGGCGCCACCGCTCGAAAACAATGCCTTTCTGGTTTTCGCGAATGAAAAAGAACTTTTCAAAATCTTCATTCGACAATTCCGCCATGTTTGACGGTCTTTCAATATGGGCTTCGCCCTCACCGTGGAACTCCAGTTCCGGACGGTCTTCTTCACAATAGGGACAATGGATCAGCAACATGTTCTTGGTTTCCTGCGTCCTGTATCAGTGTGCAACCGCAGCCGCGGCAGCTTCATCAATCAAACGGCCGTTGTGGAACCGCTCCAGTGTGAAGCCTTCATTGATCTTGTGTGGCGCATCCTTGGCAATCGTATGGGCAAATACGTGCCCCGAACCCGGCGTCGCCTTGAACCCGCCTGTTCCCCATCCGCAATTGACGTACAACCCCTTGATGGGTGTTTTTGCAAGAATTGGCGAGCGGTCCGGTGTTACATCAACAATACCGCCCCAGGATCTCAGCATCTTCATGCGCGTAAACATTGGAAACAGTTCGCAAATTGCTTCGAGTGTATGCGTGGAAATGTGTAGTCCGCCGGTCTGCGAGTATGACGTATACTGGTCAGTTCCCGCACCAATTACTAGTTCGCCCTTGTCAGACTGGGAAATGTACGCGTGAACAGTGTTTGACATGACAACACAAGGGAAGACCGGCTTGACCGGCTCGGAGACGAGCGCTTGCAAGGGAAAACTTTCCAGCGGCATTCTGATGCCAGCCATCTCCATGAGAACCGAGGTATGACCGGCTGCAACCACACCGACTTTCTTGGCCTTGATCGCTCCCCGGCTTGTCTCAACCCCTGTCACCTCGCCATTGGCGTTCCGGACAATCCCGTTTACTTCGCACTGCTGGATGATGTGCACACCCATGTCAGCCGCTTTCCGCGCATAGCCCCAGGCAACAGCATCATGTCGCGCCACACCGCCCTTCTTCTGCAATGCAGCACCCATCACCGGATAACGGGCAGATCGGGATATGTCGAGCGGCGGACAGAACTCCTTCGCCTCCTCGGGAGAAACCCACTGGTTGTCCACCCCGTTCAGGCGGTTGGCATGCACGTGACGCTGGGCTACCTGCACATCGTGCACATTGTGGGCCAGCATCATCACCCCGCGTTGCGAGAACATGACATTGTAGTTGAGATCCTGCGACATGCCTTCCCACAGCTTTAACGCATGATTGTAAAGGCCGGCTGACTCGTCATAGAGATAGTTTGAACGAATGATTGTTGTGTTGCGGCCCGTATTGCCACCACCGAGCCAGCCTTTTTCTAGAACCGCGACATTGGTGATGCCGTGTTCCTTGGCAAGATAATAGGCGGTGGCCAGCCCGTGCCCTCCGGCACCGACAATGACGACATCATAGGAATTTCTCGGTTCCGGACTGTCCCATTGCTTTTCCCATCCCTTGTGGGCTCGCATGGCTTCACGGGCAACGGCGAAGGCGGAAAATTTGCGCATCTGATTATTCCTGACGGCTTCAACTGCTGGCAATCACATACCGTATTTGGTTCCGGCAATAAATTCCGTTCTTCAAATTCGTTTGCGACTTATTGCGACCCTCATGATGCAATTCGCGACGAAAGAAACAAACCGGCATCCCAACCGGGGAAATTCTTGACATTGACCCGGAAAACCATATAACCACCCGTGAAATGCGCGCCGTCGAGCGCGCTTTATTATTGGAAGAACCCGCAAAAGAAGGTTCGTAACCTCAACGTACGGAAATAGTACCATGAAAATCAAGAACTCGCTCAAGTCCCTGAAGGGACGTCACCGCGCAAACCGTGTAGTACGTCGTCGTGGCCGTGTTTATGTGATCAACAAGCAAAACCCGCGCTTCAAGGCACGTCAGGGCTGATTGCCCTCGCCAGACGGGCAGCATCAAACATGACCCCGTCATCAAACATTTGTAATCGATCCCAGAACGCACTTTGAAAATCGGGGAAGCTGCGCTAGCTTTCCTGTATGTCATTTTCTGTGCGCCTTTTTGCAATAATGATGTCAGCATGGCTTGCTGTAACCCATGCGCCTGACAGCATGCGGGCATTCGCACAGGAACTGCCGGAAGCCGAGACACCTGATACACCGCTAGGTGAAGACGCTGTCGAGCAACCAATCCTCCCACCCGAAAACAACAGCGTAATTGAAACCGGTGATACAATTGACCGGCTTTTCGAAAAATTGCGCAAGGACCCGAGACCCCAAAGTGCCCAGGCAACAGCCGGCATGATCTGGAGGGAATGGGCAGATTCCGGTTCCAAAAGCATTGATCTTCTCATGTTCTGGGCAGCCCGCGCCATGAAAGAGAAGAAAAGTTCAAGGGCGATGGACCTGCTTGACCAGGTTGTGACACTGGCGCCCGACTATGCCGAAGGCTGGAACAGGCGCGCCACACTCCATTATGTCATGTCAGATCTCAGCCGTTCACTGGCAGACATTGAAAGAACACTGGCACTCGAACCACGCCACTTTGGCGCCCTTTCCGGCCTTGCAGCCATCCTGCAGCGGTTTGAACGTGACAGGGATGCACTTGAAGCCTGGTACCGCGTACTGGAAATCTATCCGGCCAACGAATCTGCGCAGAAAGCTGTAATCAAGCTTGAGGAAAAACTTGCCGGACAGCGCACCTGACATCGGACTCCCATCTTGAAAATCCTGTTACTTCTCCTGTTAATCCTGTTCAGCGGGCTCTGGTTAACCAGTTACGTGATCTCATACCGGATTGAGCAGAAATTCCCGCCAATCGGCGAATATGTGAAGGCAAACAATGCCAGGCTTCATTTTGTGGACACGGGAGCAGTTGCAGACAGCAGCAAGCCTGCCGTGATTTTTCTGCACGGGGCCAGCGGGAATCTTCGCGACCAGATGCATGTATATCGCCCCATGCTGGAAAACGAGTTTCGCCTGGTTTTCCCCGACCGTCCGGGACAGGGCTACAGCGAAAGTTTTCCCGGATCACACGATCCGAAGGAACAGGCAAAGTCTGTGGCACTGTTGATGGATGAACTGGGAATAGAAAAAGCCGTGGTTTCAGGCCATTCCTTTGGCGGGGTTGTAGCTGCAGCCTTTGGTGTCCTTTACCCCGAAAAAACCGCAGGCCTCGTTTTGCTGGCACCGGTTGCCTATCCGTGGGGAACAGGCGTCGACTGGCATTATGATGTTGCTTCCATACCGGTCATTGGCTGGCTGTTTACAAATCTGCTTGCTGTCCCTGCCGGCAGCTACATCTATTCAGGCGCGATTGAACGCGTTTTTGCACCAGACCCTTTGCCCGATGATTATGAGAGGGTTTCGGGTACGCGGCTTGCCCTGCGACCAGCCTCGTTTCTGGCCAATGCACGGGATGTTTCAAAGGTGGAGGCACATGTCGAAGCATTTCACAACCGCTACAGCGAAATCACCGCGCCTACCTACATCTTTCACGGCAACCGGGATGACATCGTCAGCCTGGACATACATTCCGTCAACGGCCTGGCAAAAGATGTACCCGGAGCCCGGCTGGAAGTTCTCGACGGGGTTGGCCACAAACCGGACTATGTTGCCCGCGACAAAGTCGTTGCCGCCATTCATGAAATAGCAGAAGGCACAAGCCACGCGAGCCAGTAGTCACTACCCTAATTCAGTGACGCCAACTCAAACCTGTCCATTTCAGCAAGCAGTTCGCAAAGCCCGTGTACAGACTGGGCAATCAGTGCCTCACCCTTGGCAGCGGTCGCAAGAGCCGCATTCCCGGTCACCCCGTCCGGGCTCAAATCCTGTATTTTCCACCCAAATGCATGTGGGCCATACGCTCTCAGGTGATGGTACTCGATAGCCAGTTTTTCCTGAAAATTCGGAAATTCGGCAGCATTTTCCATGTTTACCGCGTCAGGGGCCAGCGCCAGCATGACCGAAGTTTCAATATCACCGCCATGAATGCCGAACGACTTCTCCCTGTGGGAAACAACATCGCCGGGAATGATGAATCGCGTCCAGCTCGTAGCGACACAAAACATGTTGAAACGAACCCGTAATTCGGTTGCAACAATGGTCATCAGTGGTGAATTGCCGCCATGGGCATTCAGCAACAGCAATTTCCTGATTCCCAGATTTGAGACATGTTCACCGATTGCAATCCATCGTTCGATTGCTTCCTGAAAACTCAGGCTCCGGCTCCCTTCAAAATCCATGTGTTCAGGGGAATAGCCAACCGGCTCAACCGGCAGGAATGTTGCCGGAAGTCTATTCGGCAGGCGCTGGGCAAGCCGCGACGCAATCCCTCTCGCAATCACTGTATCGGTATCAAAGGGAAGGTGGGGGCCGTGTTGCTCATGCGCTCCCAAAGGCAGTATCGCTATCCAGCCGGAAGTATCTGCCGCCTCCAACATGTCAGATTCCATTTTCGTGAAATCACGAAGTGGCAATGTCATGCCACAAGTCCCCTTCTGATGTCTTCCAGCCGCTTTTTCTGCTTTCCATTGGCATCAAAATTCGAGGGATCAAGCCACAGCTTCATGGCACGTCCGGCTTTGGTCCATTCATGGTCAAGCAGGGAAAACCATGCGGTGTCCCTGTTTTCACCTTTCACCACACCGGCTTGCCTGAATACACCTTCCGGCATCATCCCGTAACGAAGGGCTGCATCCTTGGAAGCTTCATTGCGGTTGTTGCATTTCCATTCAAACCGCCGATAGCCCAATTCGTCGAACAAATGAGCGGCAAACAGGTAAAATGCTTCCGTAGATGCCGGCGTTTGCTGGATAAGCGGCCCCCAGTGTATATGACCGATTTCCGCCACTCCGTTGGCCGGATCCATCCGCATCATCGTCTGGCGTCCTGCGACCTTGCCACTTTTCTTTTCTATGACAGCAAAATACATCGGATCTTCAGATTTCTGGACACGTTCCAGCCATTCCTGAAATTCAATGCGTGATTGTGGCGTGTTTTCCGGCAACCAACGAAAACGGCCATCTGCATCGCCAGCTGTGGCGGCTTCAAAAAGTCCGTCTCCGTGGGCTTCAATTTCAAGCGGTTCAAGTCGGACATACACCCCGTTCATCACCTTTCGGTGGGGGCGATCGCAGCCCTGCCAGTTGGAGAGATCTTTCATGGCTTTTCATCTACCGTAATTCGTGTTCTTTAACCAGCTTCGGGCAGCGATATCACTGATCCTGCCAATGTTGAGAAAACCAGACTCGCAGGAACAAGGCAATGTTGAAAACAATACCGGGATTCGACCGGATAGGTGAGGAAAACGCCTTTGCAGTGCTTGCACGCGCCACCACACTGGCCTCGCAAGGCAAGGATATTATCAATCTTGGAATTGGCCAGCCTGACTTCCAGACACCCGAACACATCGTGGAGGCAGCGATCAAGGCCTTGCGCGACGGTCATCACGGTTACACACCGGCGACCGGGACCCTGGCGTGCCGTGAAGCTGTAAGCCGGCGCATGCTAACCACGACAGGACAGGAAATTTCCCCGGAAAACATCATGATAATGCCGGGCGGCAAGGTAACCATGTATGCAGCCATTCTCATGTTTGGCGAACCGGGTGCCGAAATACTTTATCCCGATCCGGGTTTTCCGATCTACCGCTCCATGATCGAGTTTACAGGCGCCGAACCGGTCCCCGTGCCCATACGCGAAGAAAACGGCTTTGCATTTTCCGCAGACGAAACCCTGTCCCTGATTAACGAAAACACGAGATTGCTGATCATTAACTCGCCCGCCAACCCGTGTGGCGGTGTCACTCCCAAATCAGAAATAGACAAGCTGGTTGCCGGGCTGGAAAAGTGGCCTGATGTGGCCATTCTCTCGGACGAGATTTATGACGTCATGACCTATGACGGTGAGAGACACCAGTCACTTCTCAATTATCCGGAGATCAGGAACCGGCTCATCGTGCTAAACGGATGGTCAAAGACCTGGGCAATGACCGGATGGCGCATGGGTTGGTCAGTCTGGCCGGATCCGCTTTATGACAAGGTCAGGAAACTTGCCGTAAATGCCTGGTCTTGCGTCAACGCACCTGCGCAGATGGCTGGAATTGCGGCCATAGACGGCCCCCAGGATGCAGTTGCCAACATGATGAGCGCTTTTGATACGCGCAGGAAACTGGTTGTTGAAAAAATGAACGCGCTGCCCAATGTCAGTTGCGCCACGCCCAAGGGTGCATTTTATGCCTTTCCAAACATATCGGGTACAGGCTGGAAAGCCAAACAACTGGCATCTGCCCTGCTCGAAGAAGCTGGTGTTGCCACCATTGGCGGACCGGACTTTGGAATTCTGGGTGAAGGCTATATTCGCCTTTCATACGCAAATTCTGAAGATAATATCGAACAGGCGATCAAGCGTATCGGGGAGTTTCTGGGAACCTAGAAAACAGGCTTCATCGGTAGCAGGAACAGCCCATGAAACAACCTGCCAAAATTTATGATCTGTGCGTCATCGGAACCGGAATAGCCGGACTGAACGCCCTGTTCGTGGCAAGGGAATATCTGCCGTCAGGAGCGAAAGTCCTGGTGATTGACCGGAATGAGCAATGTGGCGGCATGTGGAATTCGGTTTATGATCATGTCCGACTGCATCAGCCCCATCCGATGTTCACGGTCGGCCATATCCAGTGGCACTGGGACACGAACTGGAACAAGCCCCCTGAATATCTTGCAGACAAAACAGAAGTAATAAACCATCTGGCGAACTGCCTCAAAATCATCAGCCGCGAAATCGATCTCGATATCCGGTATGGAAACGAGGTTGTCCGGCTGGAAGAGGAACTACCCGAAGGCACACCGAGAGTAGCAGTTGAATACAGACCTGCAAACGGACAAGGGGAAAGCGTATTTGCTGTTGCAGGCCGTGCAATCCTTGCATCGGGATTTGATGTCCGGCCACTGACACCGCTGAAAATCGCTTCCTCATCGGTCGTGTCCACAACACCGGAACATTTTCTTGAAGCAGTCGATAAAGCGCACCCCGAAACACCCATAGTCATTGCAGGTGGCGGCAAGACAGCAATGGATGCGATTTGCGAACTGTCCGGCAGGGAGCTTGAAAATCCGGTCACGCTCATCAATGGCCGGGGCACCTCATTTTTCAACCGCAAGCTGTTCGCACCTGAAGGCCGCAAACGATGGATCTTTGGCACGACCTTCCTGCGCACATTTCGCAAAATTACGATGCGCTTTAACGGAAACAACGAGAAGGAAGCGTTCAAATACTTCCGCAAGAAATTTGCGATCGAAACCGGCAGAGGCAAACAGTTTGTTTTTGCTTTTCTGTCTGAAGAAGAAAAGAGCCTGATTGAAGAACGGATTACCTCAACATATGAGGATTATCTTGAAGACATTATCGATACGCCATCAGGGCCTGAAATGGTTCTGCGCAGTGGTGAGAAAATCAGCATACCTCGCGACAGTATCATCATCAATTGTACAGGACACTTGCTGAACGGGCAGATGCCTTACCGGCCCTTTCTCTCTGAGCACGGCACGATCCTGAGTATTACACCACGCTCTGCAATCCAGTTTCTTTCATCCGCATCTTCCTATTTTCTGTCGCACCTGTTTTTCCTGGGCCGGTTGAAAGGTTCGGGCCTGTATGAACTGGATATTCAGTCCCTGAAACACAAGGCTCCGACTGCATGGCACATTGCTACTATGGTTCATTCCTTCCACAACAGCATCCTGCTGCTCGAACTACTGCCTTTTCAACTTGTGCTCCGATGCGGCATGGACCTCGATCGCTGGTTCCCGAAGGAACGCCGCCTGCTTGACTTGATCGATATAAGATTGAACCGGAAACGTTACCTTGAACGCAGCAGGAAAACCCTCGACCGGATTGCAAACCGACATGGTGTTCGTTGCGCACCACTGGATTGACAAGGCGGTTTGTTTGAAACTGGTCAAAGCGGGATTGGAGGCAATCTGCGATGTATGGCTTCCATCACCTCAGGGCCGGCCACCCCGTTATTGTCCAGCCCATTGGCAACCTGAAACGAGCGTAATGCGTCTTCTGTAATTTTTCCAAAATCGCCATCGGGACGCATTGCATAGCCAATGGCAGACAGGGAGCGTTGCAAATCCCGAACGTCATTTCCCGAGCTGCCATAACGCAAATGCGCCATGCGGTTTGCGGGAACCGGGTATCTTGAATTTGCTGAACCGGAGCTCTTTTTGTACTCCAGATATGCGTCCTGCATTTTCCTGTCATAGCCATGTTTTGCAAAACCGGGGCCGTTATACGCCCGTGCAAAACCGGTCCAGTCATGCTTGCGAAGCTTATCGAGAAGCTCCGCCTTTTCAACAAACCGCATCATCAGCCTGATCTGGCCTTCGGTCCCGGCCCTTGCCTCGGCTACCAGCGCATCAATACTGGCATAGCCAAGCCAGCGCCAGTGATCGCCCATTACCTGCCCGACTCCCCATGAAACTGATCGCAGGGCTGCATCACGATCTATTGCCTCGGCCTTGTGCAACAAGCGCCAGCGTCCAATCTGTGTTTTCGGATTGCGAATTACGCCAGCAAACGCACTTGCCAGACCACGGGTCACCGCAAGGTTTCGTTTTCGCTGGGGTAACAACCGGTAAAAATAATGCCCTTCAAAGCGTATGAGAGGTTCCATCCTGCCATTGATCCGTACACCGGTTCTGGCATTGCTCTCAACCTTGACGACAGCCATCAGAACTTCCGGCTCCACACCGTGCGCCTGTGCAATTTCGCCAATGGCCTGCCTGAGTTTTTTGTCAAACATGAATGCTCCGTTTTGTGTTGGGCCAGTCTGGCAGAAACAGGAGGAGCGGGGATAAGTCTTCAATCACAGGCAGATGATTGCCGCTTTGCCGGTTTCCTGATAATCGGACCTCATGAAGAAATCGATCCTCTTGATAAACGGTCCCAATCTCAACCTGCTTGGCACACGGGAGCCTGAAACCTATGGCAACCAGACCCTTGAAGATGTTGAGCAGCTTTGCGTGGATCACGCAGCAGGCATGGGCATCTCCCTGGCTACGTTCCAGTCAAACCATGAGGGAGCAATTGTCGATGCTATCCAGCAATCAAGAGATGTATATTCCCATATCGTCATCAATCCCGGAGCCTATACCCACACGTCCATTGCAATTCGTGATGCCATCCTTGGCATAGATGCACGCGTTTATGAGGTACACATATCCAATGTTCATGAACGTGAACCATTCAGACACCATTCCTATATCAGCGACATCGCAAAGGGTGTTTTTATCGGCATGGGGATCCCCGGCTATCTGGCTGCGATCGATGCAATAGGTGCGGAATGACAGAACGAGACTACAAAACCGTTTCCCGGACCATTGCCGCCCTTTGTGAAGGTGAAACCGACATCATTGCAAAGATGGCAACCATCTCATGTGAATTGTATCAGGCACTCGACGGGTTTGACTGGGTTGGCTTTTACCGCGTTGTTGAGCCCGGCCTGCTGAAAATCGGCCCTTATCAGGGCGGCCATGGTTGTCTCGTCATACCATTTGACAAAGGCGTTTGCGGTGCATGCGCCACAAGCCGAACAACACAAATCGTGGAGGATGTCGAGGCGTTTCCGGGACATATCGCCTGCTCATCCTCAACGCGTTCAGAAATTGTGTTGCCGGTTTTCGAAAACGGAAATCTGGTCGCAGTGCTGGACGTGGATTCTGACAATCCGGCAGAGTTCGGTGAACATGACCGGGAAGCGCTTGAAGCAATTCTGGCAGCGAACTTCTAGCCGTTTGTGTTGAATGCCGGTGGCTGTGCGATAAACCTTCCAGCCACTACCATCGACAAAACAGTCTTTCAGGTAGCCTGACGCGCCTTGCTTGCCGACCTCCCAAACTCCCGGGAATATGCCCTCGAGAAAGCAGAAAGCGAATTGAAACCGCTGCGAACTGCAATCTCCTGAAACGATAGACTGCTGTCCAGAATTAGCCGGTTCGCCGCTTTCAGGCGCAGATTGAGATAAAACTTGCCGGGTGTCATCCCTGTATGCCGCTTGAACATGGCTTCAAGTGTATTGGTTGAAACACCTATACGTTCGGCAATCAGACCAATCGGCAAGGGCTGTTCAACAGCCTCCTCCATGCATCGCACTGCCTTTCGCAGGCGCGGTTCCCGGGAAGCAACCTTGCCAAGCGCGATCAGTGGTTGCCCTTCGCTTTGCACATGCGCATCATCATGAATGAACACGCTTGCAACCTCCATCGCAATTGCCGGGCCGTGCTGATCACGGATCAATCCCAGCATCATGTCAAACGCGGGGGCAGCCCCTCCGCAAGTGACGTATTTTCCGTCTGTGATGTGACGGTCCAGACGAACATCAATTTCCGGGTTTGCGTTCGCAAATGCTTCAAAATCTTCCCAATGCGTTGTTGCTTGCCGGCCGTTCAACAACCCTGCTCGCGCCAGTATCCAGGTACCCGCTTCAACACCTGCAACGCGACCAAAGCCTGAAGCGGCATTCCTGATCCGTGCCAGATTGTATGATGAAACATGCCTGTGCTGGTTGAAGCCCGCGATGATGACAAGAAAATCTCCCCGGCTGTTGCCATCAAACCCGGCATTGACAATGAGGGGCACAGCACATGTCATGTTGACAGCTTCACCGGTCAGACTGGCAAGCGTCCAGTGGTAAAGGGTTTTGCCCGAAACACGATTGGCCGCACGCATTGGCTCAAGTACCGAAGCAACACACATCATGGAGGATTCTGGCAGCACCAGAACTTGTACAGACAATGGTTTTTGTGCAGCTAGGGAGTTCATAATACGATTATTGTCAATTTTTCATTGATAATTGTTAAACATGAACTTCTGATTGCCCGAGTATGAGAACACAACAAGGAGTATGAAATGCCATTGGAAATGAATCGGGAAGTGTTCATCACCTGTGCCGTGACCGGTTCCGGATCAACCCAGGACCGTTCACATCATGTCCCGAGATCACCAGAGCAAATTGCCGATTCAGCCATTGATGCTGCCCGCGCAGGAGCAGCAATCGTGCATTGCCACGTCCGCGATCCTGAAACAGGAACACCATCCAGAAAGCTTGAATATTACCGTGAAGTCACAGACCGGATCAGGGATGCGGACGTCGATGTGGTTTTGAACCTGACAGCCGGCATGGGCGGGGATATCACCTTTGGCAATGTGGAACAGCCGCTTCCGGTGAAGGATGCAGGCACCGACATGATCGGCGCCAGCGAGCGTGTCGCACATATTGCAGAGTGTCTGCCGGAAATCTGCACGCTTGATTGCGGCACGATGAACTTTGCCGAGGCAGATTACGTCATGACCAACACACCCGGCATGCTGAGGGCGATGGGCGGCATGATGACGGAGCTTGGCGTCTGCCCGGAGATCGAGGCTTTCGACACAGGCCATTTGTGGTTCGCCAAACAACTGGTTGAAGAAGGTGTCCTTAAATCACCCGCCCTCGTCCAGCTATGCATGGGTGTACCGTGGGGGGCACCTGATGATCTCAACACCTATCTTGCAATGGTCAACAATGTGCCTTCAGATTGGCACTGGTCGGCTTTCAGTCTTGGACGCAGCCAGATGCCATATGTGGCGGCAGCGGTTCTTGCCGGGGGTAATGTGCGTGTAGGACTGGAAGACAATTTGTGGCTTGGGAAGGGCGAGCTGGCGACAAACGCCCAACTCGTTGAACGCGCCGCGACCATAATCGAAAACATGGGTGCAAAGGTAATTGGACCCGGCGAAGTGCGAAAACGCCTCAATCTGGAAAAACGCCCGCCGCGCAACTAGGCTTCAGAACATGCCAATAGCTATACTCAGAGTCGTCTATTTTCTTGGTCCCGTCGCATGCCTTGCCATTGTACTGATGAAGCAGGGAAGAAAGCTTGCCTGGTGGTTATGGGGCGGGTCAGCAGTAATCATCGCCATTCACTGGTATTCATTTCTCTCTGCCACTGCAGACAATGCCGAGAAAATCAGCACCTTGTGGGTATCTGTCTGGACACCATTACTGCTAACCACCCTCGTTGCAGGACTGACAGGGTCGCAATGGCGGGGCTGGCATTCCAACAAGAATATTGAGCGTTGGGTTGCAGCACTGGTCTGCATCATTCCGTCCCTAGTGGCTTTCATCATATTCTCCTGAGGCAATGACATGAAGCATGGCTGCTCACCAATTCCGGAAACCAAACCATGAACCAGGCAATGACGGACGACTGCCTGATACGCCCGGCCAGGGCGGATGACGCTTCTGACATCGCCGATATCTATCGTCCGATTGTCATGGAAACGGCAATTTCATTTGAAACCGAACCGCCCTGTCCGCAAGAAATGGCAAATCGGATTGAAACCTGTTCCAGAACGCATCCCTACCTTGTTGCCATCAGGAACAACATCATTGCCGGCTATGCCTATGGCAGTTTCTTTCGTCCGCGCCCGGCATATGCCAAGTCTGCTGAGGTAACGGTTTATGTAAGCCAAGCGGAGCGGGGCAAAGGTATTGCCAGACTGCTTTATGGGCAACTTCTTTCCCGACTTGGCGATCATGGATTTCATACCGCCCTTGCTGCAATAGCCCTTCCAAACGAGCCCAGCATTCGCTTGCATGAAACAGTCGGTTTCAAGAAAGCCGGCATTTTCCATGAGGTCGGATACAAGTTCGGCCAATGGCATGATGTCGGCTGGTGGCAAAAGCCGCTTGCAACGGAGAAGACACAATGAAGAAGACGGCTGCAATCATCGGTGGCGGTGTGATCGGCGGCGGATGGGCAGCGCGGTTCCTGCTCAATGGCTGGGACGTCAAAATCCACGATCCCGACCCTGAAGCAGAACGCAAGATCGGCGAAGTGTTGGACAATGCAAAACGCTCCCTTCCCGCGCTGTCTGAAAACATGATCATTAAAGAAGGTACCCTGAGTTTCGCCACCTCTATCGCGCAAGCCGTTACCGGTGCAGACTGGATACAGGAAAGCGTTCCAGAGCGCCTTGACCTCAAACACAAGGTTTTCGCGGAAATCCAGAAACATGCCAAAGATGACGCGCTCATTGGTTCGTCGACCTCCGGTTTCAAGCCTTCTCAATTGCAGGAAGGGGCTACCGATGCAGCGCAGATTTTCGTCGCCCACCCGTTCAATCCTGTCTACCTTCTGCCGCTTGTCGAACTTGTCGGCGAACCGGCAACGACTGCACAGGCGAAATCGGTCCTGGAAACGCTTGGCATGCACGGTCTTGTTCTGCGCAAGGAAATCGATGCCCATATAGCCGACCGTTTTCTTGAAGCAGTCTGGCGCGAAGCGCTGTGGCTGATCAAGGACGGGGTTGCGACAACGCAGGAAATCGATGACGCCATCCGCTACGGGTTCGGCATTCGCTGGGCGCAGATGGGTCTCTTCGAGACCTATCGCGTGGCCGGCGGCGAAGCAGGCATGAAGCATTTCATCGAGCAGTTCGGCCCATGCCTTTCCTGGCCATGGACGAAACTCATGGACGTTCCCGAACTCGACGACGCGCTGGTTGAGAAGATTGCCAGCCAGTCCGATGAACAATCCGGCCAGTACTCCATCCGCGAACTGGAGCGCAAGCGTGACGACAATCTGGTTACCATCCTGCGCGGGTTGAAGGCACGCAACTGGGCCGCAGGTGCAATCCTTGCCGATTACGAAACCCGCACGAAACCCGGTTTGCCAAATGATATCGCCAAGCCGCTCAACACCCTGAACCGCGTCATCCCGATCGACTGGACAGACTATAACGGCCACATGAACGAAAGCCGCTACGGGCAGGTCTTTTCTGATGCCGGGGATACGGTGATGACCATGATCGGCGCAACACCCGAATACATAGCCGGCGGCCTCTCTTTCTTCACGGTCGAAAACCTTATCCAGTTCAGAAACGAGACCCATCCCGGCGAACGCATCACCGTCATCACCCAGGTGCTACAGGCCGAAGGCAAGAAACTGCGCATGTATCACGAGATGCACCGGGCGAACGACGATGGCTCCCCCGGCGACCTCCTTTGCACCTGCAACCAGTTGCTGATCCACGTGTCGCTCGAAACCCGCCGATCCTGCGAACCGGGCCCGGACATGGCTGCCAAAATGGCAGCTCTGCATGAGGCCCAGACACGTCTGCCAAAACCGGAGAGCATGCGATGAATTTCGCTCTGACTGAAGAACAGCAAATGATCGTCGATACCACCAGGGCTTTCGTGGAGAAGGAGCTCTATCCGCACGAGGCGGAGGTGGAACGCACCGGTCATCTTGATATGGACCGCGTTCGCGATATCCAGAAGAAGGCTATCGAGGCAGGGCTTTATGCTGCCAATATTCCGGAAGAGTTCGGCGGGGCCGGTCTCGATACACTGACCTGGCTTCTTTACGAGAAGGAACTCGGCAAGGCCAACTATGCCCTGCACTGGACAGGCGTTGCCAGACCTTCAAACATTCTGTGCGCGGGCACACCCGAACAACGCGAGAAATATCTCTACCCTTGCGTTCGTGGCGAGAAGTGGGACTGCATGGCAATGACAGAACCCGGCGCAGGCTCCGACCTTCGCGGCATGAAAGCAACTGCAAAGAAGGACGGCGATGACTGGATCATCAATGGCACCAAGCATTTTATCAGCCATGCCGATATCGCCGACTTCACGATTTGTTACGTGGCGACTGGTGAAGAGGATACACCTCGCGGCAAGAAAAAACTGATCACATCTTTCTTCGTCGACAAGGGTACGCCGGGTTATACCGTTCGCGATGGCTACAACAACGTCTCGCACCGCGGCTATACGAACTCGATCCTCGAATTTGACGATTGTCGGGTACCGGCGGAGAACATGCTCGGCGAGTTGCACAAGGGTTTCGAGGTGGCAAATGACTGGCTCGGCGCGACCCGGCTACAGGTCGCCGCCACCTGCCTCGGGCGCGCAGAGCGTGCCTTCGGACATGCCGTCGAATGGTGTGCAGAGCGCGAACAATTTGGCCAGAAGATCGGCAAGTTTCAGGGCGTGTCGTTCAAACTTGCCGACATGGCGATGGAGATGAAGGCCGCGGAACTTCTCACTTGGGAAGCGGGCTGGAAATACGATGCAGGCACCTGTAGCGATACAGACATGGCAATGGCCAAACTCAAGGCTTCGGAAATGCTCGCTTTCATCGCCGATGAGGCAATCCAGATCCACGGCGGCATGGGTGTCATGGACGAGCTGCCCCTCGAACGCATCTGGCGCGATGCCCGTATTGAACGCATCTGGGAAGGCACCTCCGAAATCCAGCGACACATCATCAGTCGCGCCCTGTTGAGACCTTTGGGAGCATAGTCCGTGGCCCTGCGGGAAACTGACCTCTATCCGCCGGTAAAAAACCTGCTCGAAACACAAGGCTATGACGTCAAGGCCGAGATTGGGGCTGCGGACATCATGGCTGTCAGGGGAGAAGAGCCGCCGGTGATTGTGGAACTGAAAACAGCTTTCTCTCTCACTCTTTTGCATCAGGCAACGGAACGGCTGAAAGTTACCGACCTTGTCTATGTTGCAATTCCGGAATGGAAAGGGCGGGCGGGCTGGAAATCCTTCGTCGCAAACCGGTCCCTGTGCAGACGTTTGGGTATCGGACTGATCACGGTTCCCGAGACCCTTGACCGGGCTGATGTACATCTTGATCCGGGACCATATTTTCCCCGCAAGTCAAAGACACGCCAGAACCGGATGCTGAAGGAGTTCCAGCATCGGGTGGGCGATCCCAATCAGGGTGGATCATCAACCCGGATACAGGTGATGACAACCTACCGGCAGGATGCCCTGCGCTGCCTCTTGTATCTGCATGGCAACGGGCCAAGCAAAGCCTCCCTGGTTGCCAATGCATGCGGAGTGAACCGGGCGCGCAACATCATGGCCGATGACCATTACGGGTGGTTTGAAAGGGTGGAGAGGGGCATCTACGCCGTCACACCCAAGGGGGTCGAAGCAATGTCCAGCTATGCCACCGAACTGGAGAGGCTGAAATGAGCCACAACCTCTCTCGCCTGTTGAAACCGAAATCCATTGCGCTGTTTGGAGGCAGTTGGGCCGAGAACGTTCTCGTGCAGCTTCAGAAAAGTTCTTTCGGGGGAAAAATATGGCCCGTTCATCCATCCAGAAATGATATGTTGGGCATTCCCTGCTACCGCTCAGTGGATGAGTTACCCGAGCCACCCGATGCAAGCTTTGTCGGGGTGAACAGAAACCTTACGATTGGGATCGTCAGACGTTTGTCGGAAATGGGCGCAGGCGGGGCGACCTGTTTTGCATCAGGTTTTCTTGAAAGCGGTCAGGAAGACATCACAAGTGCCAACCTCCAGCAAGAACTCGTGGATGCAGCCGGAGACATGCCGATACTCGGCCCCAACTGTTATGGCTTGCTGAATTATCTGGACAACATAACACTGTGGCCGGACCAGCATGGCGGGAGGCCGGTGGAGCGCGGCGTTGCAATCATCGGCCAGTCCTCAAATGTGCTCATCAACATGACCATGCAGAAACGCGGTTTGCCAATCAGCCATGTAGTGGCCGCGGGAAATCAGGCACAGACAGGATTAAGCAGTATAGCCGCATCTCTGCTGGAGGATGACAGGGTATCGGCAATCGGACTTTACATTGAAGGGTTCGGGGATATCCGGGAACTGGAACAGTTCGCATCCCGGGCACATGAAATGGGAAAGCCGGTTGTTGCTTTGAAAACCGGAAAATCTGAAAAATCCCGTTTGGCAACCATGACCCATACCGCCTCACTCGCCGGAAATGCCGTTGCCTCTTCTGCCTTGATGCGCCGTTTGGGGTTTGTAGAGGTTAATTCGGTTGCCGTGTTTCTTGAAACGCTCAAAATCCTTCACCTGTGTGGACCGCTTCACGGCAATGCAGTGTCCTCCATGTCCTGCTCGGGCGGAGAAGCAGGGCTTGTTTCCGACATGGCAGACAAAAGCAGTATTCGCTTTCGCGGATTTTCCGAGGCGGGATACCGCAAGCTGAAACAGGTGCTTGGCCCAATGGTATCGGTTGCCAACCCGCTTGATTACCATACCTATATCTGGAGCGATGAAGACCTGCTGTTCGAGTGTTACCGGGCAGTTCTGGAGGATAAGTTTGACCTCAATGTCCTGATCATGGACATGCCGCATGAGACCCGGTGTGACGCATCTGCCTGGGAGGGCCCGCTTCGTGCCATTTGCAGGGCTAGGGAAGTTACAAACGCTCCAACAGCACTTCTGGCAACACTACCTGAAAACCTGAGTGAACAAAGATGCGATGAACTGGTCGCAGCAGGGATCGTCCCCCTTCTTGGCATGGAGGAAATGATTGAAGCAATTGACGCCGCTATTCGTGCTGGAGAATACCAAAACCTTTCAACGAGCCCGGCACTGCAAGGAACACCCGGCCCGGACAATATGCCCGGCATTGCGAGATCTGCGATTGCACTGGATGAAGCAAGCTCGAAAAACGAACTGTCTTCTTACGGGCTGCATTTTCCAAAAGCCGTACTGGCAAATACACCACAGGAAATTCGTGAAGCCTGCAGCAAGCTTTCATTTCCGCTGGTGCTAAAAGGCGTTGGAATCGCACACAAGAGTGAGGCAGGCGTTGTCAGAACAGCATTGAATTCTCCGGACGAAGTGCTTGAAGCAGCCGAAAACATGCCCGGCGTCTCCAGGTTCCTTGTCGAGGAAATGGTAGCCGGCCCGCTGGCAGAATTGATCATCGGGATCACGCGTGATGAAACAGGGCTCTTTTTGCTGACACTGGGAGCTGGCGGCATCCTGACCGAACTTCTTGATGACACGGCATCCCTCATTATTCCCTCAAGTCGGGATAATATCGGCAAGGCCCTGGCGCGCCTGAAAATATCGGAGGTGCTTCGAGGCTATCGCGGCAAGCCATCTGCCGACATCAATGCGCTTCTTGATGCAGTGGAAGCTGTGCAAGACTATTGCATTCACCATCCCGACCTGATCGAACTTGACGTAAACCCGCTCATGGCACTGGAACACGGTGCTGTGGCTGTTGACGCACTGATTGTCAAAGGAGCAAGCTTATGACCGGACCTGTTGATGTGCATCGTGAGGGGGGAATACTCAAGGTCACCCTCAATCGCCCGAAGGCAAATGCGGTAGACCTTGCCACCAGTCGTGAAATGGGAAGGGTTTTCCAGGAGTTCCGTGATGATCCGGATCTAAGGGTGGCGATCCTGACTGCGGCTGGTGACAAGTTTTTCTGTCCGGGCTGGGATCTCAAGGCTGCTTCCACATCGGATGGCGGGGAAGCCGATGCGGTGGATGGAGATTATGGCGTCGGCGGTTTTGGCGGATTGCAGGAATTGCCCCGCATGAACAAGCCGGTAATTTGCGCAGTCAACGGAATCTGCTGTGGCGGCGGACTGGAAATTGCCCTTTCCTGTGACATCATTCTGGCCGCAGACCATGCAACCTTCGCCCTGCCTGAAATCCGTTCAGGTACGGTGGCGGATGCCGCCTCAATCAAGCTTCCGAAGCGCATTCCATATCACATTGCCATGGAATTGCTGTTGACCGGGCGATGGCTGGATGCGGAAGAAGCCCACCGGTGGGGATTCGTCAATCACGTCCACAAGGCGGGTGAATTGATGGACAAGGCATGGGAAATGGCGAAACTGCTCGAAAGCGGACCACCACTTGTGTATGCCGCAATCAAAGAAGTGGTACGTGATGCAGAGGATTCCAGTTTTCAGGACACACTCAACCGGATCACACGCCGCCAGTTGCAAACCATCGATACGCTATATAGTTCGGAAGACATGATGGAAGGTTTTAACGCCTTTGCAGAAAAGCGCGACCCAGTGTGGAAAGGCAAATAGATGCAGCAGTCCCGTACGCGCGTCGTTGTCTTTACGGATATCCATTTTACTACTGCACAGCCAGAAAACGGAATTGATCCCGTCGAACGGTTCGTGACCGGCCTTCGTCACGCCATCCGGTTTGTGCCCGATATCGACCATGTCGTGATTACCGGAGACCTTACAAACAGGGGCGATCTTCCTTCCTACCAACTGTTGAGAAAAACCCTCGAGGAACACGAAACCCCGGTACACCTGATGATTGGCAATCATGACAACCGGGAAAACTTTCTCGAGGTTTTCCCTGAAGCGCCGATCGATGACAACCAGTTTGTTCAACGCATTCTGGATACGCCACACGGCAGGCTTGTCTTTCTGGATACGCTGGACGCCCCACCATATGACTACCCTCGCTCGCATCGCGGCTTCATGTGTGACAAGCGTCTCGCGTGGTTTGACACCCGGTTGGAAGAAGCGGGAAAGCAGGGCTGTATCGTGTTCATGCACCATCATCCCCATCCCGTCGGTTTTCGCGCCATGGATACAATCAACCTGACAAACGGTGATGCATTTTACGCAATCGCGAAAAAACACGGCAATGTTCGCCACATCAGTTGCGGGCATGTGCACCGCACAATCTCGGGCAGTCACCACGGCATCCCGTTCTCACTGTTCAAGAGTACAGTTGGCCAGATGCCCATGACCTTCGAATCGATGAATTTTCAAATCGAAACCGATGAACCACCGGCCTATGGCATTATCGACATCACCGAAGACAGCATCATTGTCCACACGGAAGATTTCGGCCTAACAGACCTTGCTGCTATCGACAGATAAATATCCGGGCTGTTTAGTCGGCTGTCCGGTAAACAATAATCGCAAACAGGATAAAAGACACGGAATAGGCAATGCCGCCAATCGCAGCGACGGGCTCCAAGTCCGGATAACCACCATAGAGAAACCACAGACCGACAAACGTGAGTATGGCTGAAACCTGTGCAAGACAGAAATGCGATACTGCCAGCAAGCCGGAAGCTGCTGCCGGAACCAGCTTGTAATAAACCCCGAACGCAAAGAAACTCAGCCAGCCAATCACCTGTATATGCGCATGTGTCGGCATTTGGCCATGATCATGCGTGATGGCCATGTGAAGGCCCATTGCAAGACCAATCAGCCCGTATATCACTCCTGACAGCAGAAATTTTCGACCAAGCATTGCTCACCTCCCCCAAGGTCAATTACTTACCCGCATTCCTTATAGCATCAATATTGGCTCGATAGCCATCCACACCCTCACCCTTGAATACTGCGGAACCGGCAACGAGTACATTTGCCCCGGCTGCAAGCACACCGGGTGCAGTATCGGGATCAACCCCGCCATCAATCTCGATATCAATCGGCCGCTCATTGACAAGCGCTTTCACCCGGCGTGTTTTCTCGATCACTTCCGGAATGAATTTCTGCCCCCCAAACCCCGGATTGACGGACATCAGGCAGACAAGGTCAAGACGGTCAAGAACGTGTTCGATCACATCCACTGGCGTATGGGGGTTTAGCGCCACACCTGCCCGCTTGCCAAGATCGCGGATTGCCTGCAGCGAACGATCAAGATGTTTTGTGGCTTCCGCATGAACAGTGATAATGTCACAACCGGCATCAGCAAAGGCAGACAGATAGGGATCAACCGGTTCAATCATCAGATGACAATCGAAGACCTTGTCAGTCCGGTTGCGGATTGCCTTGATGATCGGTGCACCAAACGTGATATTGGGAACAAAGTGTCCGTCCATCACGTCAAGGTGTATCCAGTCAGCACCTGCCTCGCTTACTGCTTCGACTTCGTCGCCAAGACGTGAAAAGTCTGACGCGAGTACCGATGGCGCTATGATCGTGCCTGATTTCATCGCTGTTTCCCCTGAAAGCATTATTTGCCGGTTCATAGCGCATGAGCTTGGAAATGTCTTGGCAAACGGAGTTTTTCCGCTGTTTTCACCACGCTGGCAGACAGATTGCTCGTGCGCTTAAACAGCGTTCAATGTAAGCAATTGATAGCTTGCAACATTCTCGCCATGCTGATTGGAAATGGCCACATCCCATCTTACGGCACCGTACTCGTCTGTCTTGGGAGTTTTCTCGGCAGCAGTAAGACGTACAGAAATGGAATCGCCGGGCGAGACAGGTTTGGTAAACCGCAGTTTTTCAAGGCCGTAATTGGCCAGTACAGGGCCCGGCTCCGGATCAACAAACAGTCCGGCAGCAAAGGAAATCAGAAGGTAGCCATGCGCGACCCGACCGGGGAAAAAGGGATTTGCCTTTGCGGCTGCTTCATCCATGTGGGCATAAAACGTGTCACCGGTGAAATCTGCAAAATGGGCAATGTCTGCCAGTGAGATCTCCCGTTCACCACTCTGGAAATAGTCCCCTATCTCAAGTTCACCAAAGGTCTTGCGAAACGGATGGACAGCATCATTCATGGCAGAAAACTCCTATGCGGCGTCAAAATCAATCACCAGCTTCCCGCTTTTCGGGCGCAACTGGCAGCATAGCACGTAACCATCTTCCAGTTCCCAGTCGGCAAGTGAAAAATTCTTGTCCATCTCGCCTTCCCCTTCAATAATCCGGCATCGGCAAGTGGCGCACATGCCTCCGGCACAGGAAAACGGCAGGTCCAGTCCCCCTGCCTGGGCTGCGTCCAGAACGGTGTGGTCCGGGTTGGTGAGCGAAACCTGTTTGCGCAATCCATCAAGAATGACGTCAATCTGCACGCCCTCTTCCACCCTCTTTCGCACAGCTTCATTGGCCTTGCGTGGCCGGTCATCACCAGGTACTTCAAACAGCTCCACATGGACCCGCTCTTTCCCGACACCCAGACTTTCAAAATGGGATGAAAGCTCCAGGCTCATTTCGGCCGGACCACAAATGTAGATCGCATCCTCGTTTGTCGGGTCCAGCAAGCCTTTTTGCGTCATGGCACTGATGCGCCCTGCATCGACGCGTCCGGAAAACAAATCCACATCCTGGGTTTCACGGCTGAGAACATGGTGCATGTGAAACCGCTCAAGATGCGTGTCCTTGAGTTCTTCAAGCGCCGTGCGGAACATGATCGAACCAGTCGAACGATTGCCATATATCAGGGTAACAGATGTGCCCGGTTCCGTTTCAAGGACATGCGAGGCGATCGACAAAACCGGCGTAATGCCCGATCCAGCCGCTATCAGAAGAATGCTACGCTTTGCATCAGGATCGCATGAACAGGCAAACAGGCCCTGGGGTGGCAATACCTGTATTTCATCACCAGCCTTCAATGACTGTGCATGGGTGGAAAACCTGCCACCCTCGACCTTCTTGATACCAACCCGCAAATCCTTGCCCGCCAGTGAACAGATGGAATAGGCGCGGCGTATGTCTTCACCATCGATTTCAGTTCTGAGTGTAAGATACTGCCCGGGAACAAAACGGAATGTTTCTGAAAGATCCGCGGGAATCTCGAGGGCAAGGGTCACCGCCTGATCGGTTTCAGCTGTGACTTCCTTGATTTTGAGTGTGTGGAATTTGTTCATCAGATGCACTTGAAGTAGTCAAAGGGTTCGCGGCAGGTTTCACAACGGTAAAGCGCCTTGCAGGCGGTTGAACCGAACTCGGAAATCCTGATTGTTTCGGCTGAGCCGCATTGCGGACAAGAAACCTGTGTTTCACCGAACAGGGACCGGACGGAACCTGATGCCCTTTCAGGAGGTGCAATGCCGTATTCCTTCAACTTCCTGCGGCCGTCATCCGTAATCCAGTCGGTTGTCCAGGCTGGCGAGGTTACTCGTTCAATCCGCACCTTGTAGCCAGCCTTCAACAAGGCTGCTTCAATTGCCAGCTCTATGGCAAGGACTGCAGGGCATCCGGAATAGGTTGGTGTAACTTTGGCAACAACAATCCCGTTTTCATCAATTTCAACCGATCGCAATATCCCTAGATCCGAGACGTTGACAGCAGGGATTTCCGGATCGGGAACCTGTGCCGCAATCTTCCAAGCCTCTTTCGATGCCTGCAATTTGTCAGGTGCCGGCGCTTCTACCATGTCATGCCCGGATAGGTTCGCTGCATGTATTGCAGGTCTGCCAGCAGGAATCCCATTTCTTCCCCATGCTGGCCAGCACGCCCTCCCCTGAGAGCCCAATAGTCATTTGGCATAGTGATTTTTGCAGCCTTGAAAACCGTTTGCACGCCCTGCTCCCATCGGGGCCGCAACAGCAAGGGGTCCGGAATGATCTCAGCGGAAACTGCCGCAGCAACAACGTCATCATGATCAAACATCTCATCCGTATAGGGATGAAGTACTTCCACTGCAGCACGCATGCGCCGGCTGCTCTCCTCCGTGCCATCTCCCAGCCTGATGATCCATTCGCCACAATGGCGGATATGATAGGCAATTTCCTTCATAGCCTTTCCGGCAATGCCGGCAAGCGTATTGTCACTGGAGGAGATGGCTTCTTTCCAGAACTCCTCCATGAAGACCGCAAAATAGAATTGCCGCAACATGGTGTGTGCAAAATCCTCATTCGGCTTTTCCACCAGCAGCAGGTTCTTGTATTCCGGCTCGGTTCGCAGATAGGCAATGGCATCTTCGTCCCGCCCCCTGTTCTCGATCTCCCCGGCGTAAGCATAAAGTGAGCGGGCCTGCCCGATCAGGTCGAGCGCCATATTGGGCATCGAAAGATCTTCTTCGAGCATGGGGGCATGACCGCACCATTCCGAAAGCCTGTGGCCCAGAACCAGATGGTCATCGGCAAGCCGGATCAGTATCTCGAAAAGTACCTTGTCATGTGCCATCACATATGCCCCACATCATCCGGAATATTGTAGAAACTCGGATGCCGGTAAATCTTGTCGGCAGAAGGTTCAAGCAGTTCATCCTTGTCCGCAGGATCGAAGGCAACAATATCCGCTGACCGCACTACCCAAACCGATTGGCCTTCGCCACGGCGGGTATAAACATCGCGGGCAGCCTGCAGCGCCATGACTTCATCAGCCGCATGGACGGAACCGGCATGTTTGTGCGCCAGCCCGGTTCGCGGTCGGATAAACACTTCCCAGACAGGGGTTTCCTTGTTCATTGAATCAACTCCATCGGATACAAGTCAGGCGCAACGCTCATTCAGCCATTGCTTGAGATGGGGCAAACCGTCCCACCCAAATGCAAATTCGCTCGAACCGTGCTCTCGCAAGTGGGCAAGGCGAACTGCCGCCTCTGAAACATCAGGGTGATGCCCCTCCTCAACATGCCACATGACAAAATGCGGCTTCTCCATAACCGGAAACCATTCTGCCCGACGCTGATAGAATTTCTTGTGAACCGTGTTCCAGACAAACCTTTCAAGATGGTCGGCACTTTCCCAGACTGAAAGGTTCACGATTGCATCAGGTTCATTCGGCAAGGTGATATCGGTCGCATTGTCACCTTCTCCGACCAGTCGCCATACGAAACCCGGGCTGCGTTCGGCAAGGCCGTTGATGCGGTCCAGGTTATCAACGAAATCCGCAATTCGCGGATCATCAAGATCATAGCGCGGGCGGGCAATATTCAGTTCGGCAAGATGCATAAGCCTTACTCCGCAGCCAGGCGGGCCATCTTTCGTTTTTCTGCATGGGCGAGAGCTGCCTCGCGTACCCAGGCCCCGTCTTCCCAGGCCTTGCGTCGTGCTGCAATCCGCTCACGGTTCATGGGGCCGCCGCCTTTGACAACTTTCCAGAATTCATCCCAGTTGATCGGGCCAAAATCGTAGCCCTGCTTTTCCTCATTCCATTTCAGGTCGGGGTCCGGCATTTTCAGCCCGATCCTCTCAGCCTGGGGTACTGTCGCATCGACAAATTTCTGGCGCAGCTCGTCATTGGTGAAGCGCTTGATTTTCCACTTCATGGACTGGTCGGAATTGACGCTGTCACCATCATGTGGACCGAACATCATCAGTGACGGCCACCACCAACGATCAAGCGATTCCTGTGCCATGCGTCGCTGCTCCGGTGTGCCTTGCGCAAGTGTCATGACGATCTCGTAGCCTTGCCGTTGATGGAAGCTTTCTTCCTTGCATACGCGGATCATCGCCCTGGAGTAAGGCCCGTAAGAACACCGGCACAGCGGAATCTGGTTCATGATTGCTGCACCATCGACAAGCCAGCCAATCATACCGATATCAGCCCAGGTCGGGGTGGGATAATTGAAAATCGAGGAATATTTCGCCTTTCCTGAAAGGAGCTCTTCTGTCATCTGCTCCCGCGAAACACCGAGCGTTTCGGCAGCAGAATAGAGATAAAGTCCGTGCCCTCCCTCATCCTGCACCTTGGCAAGCAATGCAGCCTTGCGCCGCAAGGTAGGCGCGCGGGTTATCCAGTTTCCCTCTGGCAACATGCCGACAATTTCAGAATGCGCGTGCTGGCCGATCTGACGTACCAAGGTCTTGCGATACCCCTCCGGCATCGGATCATTCGGCTCGATCTTTTCTTCTGCATCAATACGTTTCTGGAAGCGGGCGATGAATGCCTCGTCTTCAGCAGTTTTTCCATCGGCACCTATGAGACCCTGGGAATACATGACAGCTTTCCTCCATTGCCTTCATAATATATTACAAGAATTACCTTTTCAAGTAATTTTTGTAACATTTAAGGATCATGCAAATCTTGACCTCAATTCCTTGCCCGGTTTTGGCAGGAGGTTTTCTGGTGAGAGGTAGCAATCATCAAGATAGGCTTCACTCTTCTCAAGTACATTCCTGTATATACCGGCAACAATATGCCCGGCCTCATTGCCCGGCCAGGGCTCGGGAGTCAGGTCGGCGGGCAGGTTCGGGTCTTTCAACACGATACGTCGCCAGTCATGAATCACAATCGTCCGGACAGCCAGGCAATCCAGTGGCTCGTTCAAATCGCCTGCTTGAAGTGCAGCATGCAAGTTGCGATACCGGTCCGAAAATGCGGCATACTGGAGACTCAATTCCTCCAGAGGCCATGCCATGCCTGACAGGCGCCTTGCATCCTCTACACCAATATCGCTTGTATGAAATGTGATTGAAGATGCCGGATCTTGGGGAGAAGCATTGCAGGCTCCGGTTACCGCCCGCATGAAAATGCCCGGCATGGGAGAACCGTACCCCATTTCAACAAACTGTTCTGAAACCGCATCATGGTCAGTCTGCGCATCAACAGGCAGTAATTTGAACTCAAGACTGTTTGACCATTCAGGGGTTTCACCGGCATAGATACGTTGTGCAGCAGAGGCGAAAAGCTCGGTACCATCCGGCGCCAGCATGTAGGAACTTTGTCGCCCGTGTTTGATGCGGGTTATCCAGCCGTCCCGTGCCAAACGGGAAAGCGCGGTTCGCAATGCGTTTGGCTCGATACCCAACCGTTCGAATATTGCCAGAAGGGAAGCAAGGCTGATCACCCCGCCCCTTGGCACAATGGCGTCACCAAAAACCGTGATGACAATTGACCATACACTCGGACTTCCCTGCTGCCGCCAGTCCAAAAGCAGTTTTTCAAGATATTGCTGTGGCGTATCCAAGTGTTTCTGCCTGCTTGTTACGGATTGGAAAAACTGTATGGTTTGTACTGTCCGCCGGGTTTTCAGGCAACCATCCTGTTGGCACTGCGGATCAAGTGCACCCCGGAGCACTTGCCACTCCAGTCTGGAACCACAGCTAACGGAAGTCGTAACCAAATGAGCGGCCCTCTTTCAGGCGTACGCGTTATCGACCTGACCAATGTGATATCCGGCCCCTCCGCAACCATGGTGTTGGGGGACCAGGGCGCAGACATAATCAAGGTGGAGTCGCCCAATGGCGATTTTGCCAGACACGTTGCAACGCGGCGTGCCGGTTTTTCCGCCTCATTCGTGAACAATAATCGCAACAAACGGTCAATCGTCCTCGATCTGAAGAGCCGCAACGGAATGAAAGCCCTGCAGGAACTTGTCCGCAAGGCTGACGTATTCGTCCAGAACTTTCGACCCGGTGTCATGCAACGGCTCGGGCTTGGCTATAAAGATCTGGAAAAGCTAAATCCCCGTCTTGTCTATGTTTCAATCGCAGGTTTCGGATTTGACGGCCCTCTGGCAAAGCGTCCGGTTTACGATCCCTTGATACAAGCCTTGTCATCCCTTGCCACTGTTCAGGCAGGTTCTGACAATGAACGCCCAAAACTTGTACGCACCATCGTGCCGGACAAGCTCACCGGCGTTCAGGCAAGTCAGGCGATTACCGCAGCTCTTTTTTCACGTGAGCGAACCGGTGAAGGCCAGCACGTGAAACTGTCAATGCTGGACACAATCATTGCGTTTCTCTGGGGTTCCGACATGGGAGGGCATACCTTTGTTGGCGAAGAGGATGAAGAAGAAAGGGCGCAGTCCTTCATCGACCTGATTTATGAAACTGCCGATGGCTATGTGACAATCTCGGTGATGCAGGACAAGCAATGGCAGGCATTTTGCCATGCACTTGGACGTGACGACCTTCTTGTCGACGAACGTTTCACCACTGCTGAAAAACGCGAAGTCAACAAGGACGCCAGACTTGAAGAAATACAGAACTCGGTTATCAGCCTGACTGGCGAGGATGTACTCTCCAGACTGGAAAATGCCGACGTGCCCTGTGCACCGGTTTTGACCCGGACCCAGATGCGCAACCATCCGCAGGTCATCGCCAACGGCATAGTCATTGAAACCGATCACCAACATGCCGGACTGCTCCGCCAGGCAAGGGCTCCGGCAACCTTTTCCAAAACCCCTACAGCAATCCGGCGAGGCGCACCGCTTCTGGGTGAACACACAAAAGAAGTGCTGGAAGAATTTGGCCTGCCTTCCAGTCTCGTCAAATCCATATTGTCAGAAACCTGAACCGGAGTCGCAATCAGTTGAGCAACAGAAAAACAGTATCCGTCTTCGGGTTGGGTTCAATGGGCTACGGTATCGCCCGGTCACTGCTGCGTGCAGGCCATCACATTCATGGTCACGACATCAATCCGCAACTGGTTGATGAATTTCAGGCAGAAGGAGGCAGCCGGGAAAGTCCAGGCAACATCGTAAAGACGATTGATGCGGCAGTTATTGTTGTTCTCAATGCCGCCCAGACAGAGGCAATCCTGTGCGGGGAAGCCGGACTGGTCGACACCATGAAACCGGGTTCGGTTGTCATTTCCTGTGCAACCGTTTCTCCGGAATTCGCGCAAAGGATGGAGAAGCAGTGCTCGGAAAGAAACATTCACTATCTTGATGCACCGATTTCCGGCGGTTCGGCAAAGGCGGATACGGGCCAACTCTCGGTAATGGCTGCAGGCAGCCATGAAGCCTTCGAAGCGGCGGGGTTTGCTCTTGATGCGATTGCCGAGACCGTTTTCAAACTGGGTGATCAGGCCGGTCCCGGCTCTGCCATGAAAGCTGTAAACCAGATGCTTGCAGGGACACATATTGCAATAATGGCAGAAGCAATGACCTTTGCGATTAGCCAGGGGATCTCACCGGAAAAATTTCTTGAGGTTATTCCACAATGTGCCGGGACGAGCTGGATGCTGGAAAATCGCGCACCTCACATTGTCAATGGCGACTACACGCCCAGGTCGTCTGTGAATATCTGGCCAAAAGACCTTGGCATTGTGCTCGATGTGGCAAGGAGTACGAACTTTTCAGCTCCCGTCACCGCTGCCGCTTTACAACAGTTTCTTGCTGCGGCAGGTTCCGGTCTCGGTGCCGAGGATGATGCGGCAGTTGCAAAGGTTTATGCCCGTAATGCAGGGCTTCAACTACCGGAGGAAAAATAAATGCTGCTCGGCTGCATAGGCGACGATTTTACCGGATCAAGCGATCTGGCCAACACACTGGCAAAAGAAGGAATGCGGGTTGTACAGTACACCGGCATTCCGGATGCACCTGCTGCTGATGACGTGGAAGCCGGTGTTATCGCGCTCAAATCGCGTTCCATAGATCCAACCGATGCAGTTGCCCAGTCTCTTGAAGCCCTCAAATGGCTCAAGGCCCAGGGTTGCGAGCAATTCTTTTTCAAATACTGTTCTACATTTGACTCCACGGCAGATGGCAATATCGGCCCAGTGGCCGAAGCGCTCGCCGAAGAACTTGGAGCCAGCAAGGTAATCGTGTGCCCTGCTTTCCCGGGAACCGGGCGCTCGGTCTATCAGGGGCATCTTTTTGTAAATGATGTTCTTTTGAACGAATCCGGCATGCAGAACCATCCCCTGACGCCGATGTCCGATCCTGATATCAGACGATGGCTGAGACCCCAGACAAACTTGTCTGTAGGGCATGTAAATGCCCGGGATGTATTGCGTGGCTCCAGTACAATTTCAGAAGCCCTGGAGCGCGAACACAAAGCCGGTAACCGGCTGATCGTGGTTGATGCCCTTCAGGATGATGACTTGCGTGAAATCGGGACTGCGGCTGATGGCCTGCCTCTGATAACCGGTGGCTCGGGCATTGCACTTGGCCTGCCCGGAAATTTTCGCCGACATGGCAAAATCGGCACCAGCGGCAATGAATGGCAAGGACAAACAGGCAAAGCCGCGATCCTGTCAGGCTCCTGCTCAATTGCAACCCGGGGCCAGATCAAACAGCATCTTGAGAACAATCCGGCGATGGAAATTACCGCCGGTGACATTATCAACGCAAAGCTCTCGCCTGCGGATGCCGTTGAATGGGTCATGAAACAGGACGGTGTTCCACTGGTTTACAGCTCTGCCGACCCGGAAGTGGTGAAGCAGGTACAGACAGAATTCGGCAAGGAAAAATCCGCCCATGCCATTGAAGGTTTTTTTGCGTCAACTGCACGTCTTCTTGCAGATGCCGGTATTGAACGCCTCATCGCTGCAGGGGGTGAAACCTCCGGTGCCGTTGTTGAGGGGCTCGCCGTGGAAAAGCTGGTAATCGGACCTGAGTTAGATCCCGGTGTTCCGGCATTGCGAGCCGGAGACAAACTGGTCATTGCCCTGAAATCAGGAAATTTCGGCGCACCGGATTTCTTTGCCAAGGCCGTCAACATCATGGGTCAGGAAGCATGAACGAAAACGCACTGCGTGAACAAATCTGCCTTCTCGCCAAATCACTGTTCGACCGGGGGCTGACCGGGGGAAGTACCGGCAACATCTCTTCGCGAACGTCCGATGGTGGCCTTCTGGTATCACCAACCGGCACAAGTTTCGGACGGCTTGATCCCGCCCGCCTGAGCCGGTTTGATGCAGACGGGAACCTCATAGGAGGGGACAAGCCCACCAAGGAAATGCCGCTCCATGCCGCTTTTTACGATACCCGCTCTACGGCAGGCGCAGTGGTCCATCTTCATTCCTGCCACTCAGTCGCACTTTCCATGATGCCGGATGCTGATGCGGACAATTTCCTGCCTCCGCTTACACCCTATGCAATCATGAAACTCGGCAAGGTAAAGTTGCTGCCCTTCTTCATGCCCGGTGACCCTGCAATGGGAGAAGCAGTGCGCGGACTGGCCGGCAAACGCAGCGCCGTGATGCTTGCAAACCACGGGCCCGTGGTTGCAGGCAAGGATGTGGAAGCCGCATGCAATGCCATCGAGGAACTTGAAGATACGGCCCGGCTTGCCATGCTCACACGGGGTCTTGAACCCAGGGCATTGACCACCGAACAGGTCGGCAAACTTGTCACCAAATTTGATGTCGACTGGGAATAGCGGCATTCGCCCCTGTCAAAACAAGTCCGGTTCGCTACCGTCTTCACTTGACTCAATCCCTATTCTGTAACTTCATACTTTCGGATGTGGGTAACATTGTTGGATATCGGGGAAATTCGACAATGAATGTATGTAAAAGTGTGGGGGTTTTCATGAAACAGGGAAAGCTGTTTGCAGTCGCAGCTGCAGTCATCGCCATTGCAGGATGCGCCAAGCGGGCAGATTCCGTTGTCCCGGTCAGCATACCAATTGCTGCCTATTCCGGCTTTGAATGCCCGGAACTGACACAGGAATATCTGCGCGAGTATAATCAACTGAACCATCTTGCAAGGGCACAGAACCAGGCCGCGACCGGTGATGCAATCGGGGTATTCCTGCTGGGTGTACCAACGGCAAGCGTGACCGGCCATGACAAGGAAGGAGATCTTGCGGTTGCCAAGGGCAAGGTTCTCAGCATCGAAAGCGCCCTGAAATCCAAATCCTGCGATGTACCGCCTCCTCCAGCACCGCCACCTCCCAAAAGCGAGCCCGCACACGTGGCAGCCTCTGAATAAAATCACCCGTAAACGTGATTCAGCCTTATGCCCGAAACAGGCGCCGGTATGATGACCTGCTTCTGGCAAGCTTTCCTAATGTTGGCAGGCCGGACTATTGCAACCGGTACAATCTCAACGGCTTGGCTTCCTCGCGACCTATTATGCCTTTTGCTTCGAGATCAAGCTGGGCAGCTTTCAGCCACCACCCGGCCTTGGCTCCCCCGGGGAAAAGGTCTTCAGGCAACAAGGGAAGCAATTCTGCTTTTGCCTCTGCTACAGTCAAGCCCGGCGTTCTGAGTGGCAATATTGCAAGCAGGGCATGTTTCATCGCTTCATATTTGGCACGGTTTACACGCTGCACCCGTCCGGGAGACTTTACATTCTCGACTTCTATCTTCTCCTCATGATCAGGCATTGAGTGTCTTCCTGACGTAATCAATCCTGGGTGCGCGGAACCCCATGGCCGCCCAGGCAAGCAGCAGCCTTGCAAAAAAACGAAAGTCGTGCCTCTTCGCGTTTGGCACATTTTCCGGCAGAACGACGCCATCAGGCGCTTCCCCTGCCATGGTTCGCATGTCCAGCGACGGAGCGGAGTTTTCAGGCCACAACCGCGTATAAATACTCAACCAGTGTCCCTGTGTGAACTCGAGAAACATTGGCGTATTGCAGCAACCGGCAATTATTCTTCGTGTCTTGCTGTCAGCCTTCAGTTTGTGTTCGCACAGATGGCCAGCCCCCTTGACGCACTGAACCCGGTCTTTGCGATAGAGCACAAAGCCCGTTGCGCTTTTTTCATCAAGAACCGGTATCGCTTGAGGCAGGTCTGCAAAAAGCTTGCCCGCCTGCTGGCATTCTGAGCACAGACATTCCGTTGCCATGATATGCGTGCCTTCAAGATGAAGCGCCACTTCCCCACAGGCACATTTCAATTCTGTCATAGGATTTTCCGTAAACTCTTGCAATAAAACTAGACTGTACCGTCCAGTTTGATTTGTCAATCAAAACTGCTATGTTTCAGCCAACATGGTTTTGTGAGAATTTATGACATGCCCAATGGCACCAGCACCCGCATGCAAAAAAACCGGCAGAACATTCTCAATGCTGCCGAAACCGTTTTTCTGAAAAAGGGTTTTCCAGGCACAAGCATGGATGAGATTGCAGAGGTTGCCTGCATGTCAAAACAGACGGTTTATGCTCATTTCACATCCAAGGAGACATTGTTTCGCGAGGTTGTGATTGCCATGACAGGCAAGGCTGCAGCCACACTGAAGGAAGACACCAGAGAAACGCCCATTGAAAAGTCCGCAAGTGATTACCTGTTGCAGGCCGCACATGAACAACTGGCTATCGTGATGACGCCCCGCCTTATGCGTCTCCGCCGCATGGTAATCGGAGAGATAGAACGCTTTCCCGAATTGGGAGAGGCCTTGTATGAAAACGGGCCGCAAAAATCCATCAAAAAACTCGCATCGGCAATGGCCCATTATACAAGTATCGGAGAGTTGCATACTCCTGATCCGATGGCAGCTGCAGCAAGTTTCAACTGGCTTCTGATGGGTGCACCAGTTAATGCAGCCATGTTGCTTGGGGATGCTGCCCTGCCCGATGAAGAGAAGCGCAGGAAGCATGTGAAAGAAAGTGTCCGGGTTTTTCTCAGCGCTTACGGAGCCGGAAAAAACACAAGCCACCAGCCGGAATGAACCATGCCGCGCTTCAGTCGGCAGCTGCAAAATGTGCCAATTGGTCAGCATGGACCTTGGCAAAAGCAGGACGTGTCGTTGCCCTTTCAACATATGCCCGACACAACGGGTATTCAGCAAGCCCGTCAAACCGGGCAACCAGCCGCAAAACATCAGCCATCAATATATCTGCAATTGAAAACGTGTCGACCAACCACGTACGGCGTGACAAATACGCTTCCATGTGTTGCAGGCGCGATTGCAGAAATGCATCCAATGCCTGTCTTCCAGCAGTTTGTTCTTCATCGCCGTTAAACTTGAAAATGGAGTATGGAAGTGTTGCCATTTCAACAGAATTCAGCGCTGCAAACAGCCAATTGATAACGCCAGCCCGTTCCTCGGCGTGCTGCGGCATCAGGATTTCACTGCGCTCTGCAACATGGAGCATGATCGCACCACTTTCAAACAGGCTGATCTCACCGTCCCGAAGCCAGGGCACTTGGCCGAAAGGTTGGGAGGAGAAATGCTCGGCATTCCGGCTCTTGAACGGCACGGTCTCTATGCGATAGGGCAGGTTTGCCTCTTCAAGAGCCCACCTCACACGCAGGTCACGAACATAACCGCGCGGTATTTCGGGTACCCAGTCAAACGTTACAAGCACCATTTCACTCACGTTCTGTCTCCAAGATAATGTTGCAATTCTCTTGCAAACCCTGTCCAGCCGGATTCATGGCTCCTGATCGCTTCTGCGTTTGGCAGACGTTCGTGAATCACTGTCAACTCGGTACCCGTTTCAACAGCGCGCAACAAAAACGTGACTTGGGATTCCCATTCAGGATGATCCCGCCACTCCCAGGTAAAGACCAGCTTCTGCTCGGGAACAATTTCCAGATAGGTACCGGTCGGATTATGTTCTGCTCCGTCAAGTGTACGAAAAACAATACTGTAGCGACCACCCGGTCTCAGGTCAGTCTCTGCACGGATCGCCGGGCCCGCATCAGGCCCCCACCATTCCAGAATTTGTTCGGGCCGGGTAAGCGCCCTGTACACTCTTGCGGGTGACGCTTTCAATGTGCGAACAATGGTGAGTACTTCAGAACCGGGGCTTTTCATTCGCCTCCCCGTTCTTCCACAAAACTTGCCAACCGGTCGAGACTGGAATTCCAGAATTCCTGGTATTGTTCCAACCACGCGACCGCTTCCTTCATCGGCTCTGGTCGCAGCCTGACCGTAACAATCCGTCCGTTTTTTTCCCGGGAGATCAACCCGGCATCGGACAATACGGCAAGATGCTTCATCGTGCCCGGCATCTTGACTGGAAGAGCCTTGGTCAACTCTGTGACGGAAACACCCTGCTTGTTCCTGAGTTTTTGCAGAATTTGTCTTCGAACCGGGTCCGACAATGCAAAAAACGTGCGGTCGATTGGATACAGTTGATACTTTGCCATATGGCAAAGTAATTGTTCAAAGCTGGAAATGTCAAGGGCGCATTTAAAATGCGGAAACCAGACGGGCAGGCATGCCTGTTGCCAGCACTCCGGCAACAGGCAACTGACAAATATCAGTGGCTCATTCCTGATCCACCAACTGCGCGGATGTTGAACGGCAATCCTTTAACCGGAATTGTCCTCACTTCCTTAAAGCTTTCCGTACTGACCACCCTGACCAGTTCGGCATTCGGGTCAGTAATTGCAATCTCGTCCCCTATGACAGCCAAACGCGGGCGCGGATCACGCCAGTGACCATCCTTGCTATACGGCCCGGTAACACTCACTGTACGGGTGATTTCGCCGCTCAGAATATCGAGCGCATGCAACTTTCCATCTTCTGTAAAGATATAAGCAGTGGTGACATGCTCTGGGTCCAGTGTGAAATCAACACGTCGAACAGGAAGCTTCACCATGCGGTAAGGCTTGTCCGAACCAGGCTCAATGACGACAACATGATCACCGCCATAATTACCCAGGAAAAACTGCATCGCCTTGCCGCCAAGCAATGTGCCGACACGGCCTTCAGGCATGGCTTCATCGTAGGCAAGCATTGTGAACTTGGGCGTCGCACCTCTTTGGGCTTCAGCCAGTAACACGCCCTCTGCACAGCCAAATGCAACAATGCCTGCTGAACTCGCTTCGCCGTGCAGACCGCTGCAAGTTTCAGTTTCACCCACGCGTTTTCCGTCCTTGTCCAGCACCGACACGCCCAACAGTGGGGGCAAATCTTCCGGCTTGGTTTCCGCCTGCAAATCCGGCTCCGCCATCAGCATGTAATCACCCATCGGAACCGCAACACCATGAACCGGCGCGGTGGAACGGTATTCTTCATGATCAGTCTTGCCTTCCAGCAAACTATCCTCGTCGTAGATTCTGGCCACTCCTTCACGATCGTAGAACTGGATCATTTGCTTGCCATGGGGAACCACATGAATGGGTCGCTTGCCGGCAAGTTCCACTGATAGCAATGACGGTTCCTCAATCTCGATATCGCCGTGATCGCCATGATCCGAGAGTTTGATCCCGCTATTGATCACATGCACCATGTCATGGTCCATTTGTACCGCGAAAAGAGTGCTCCCGCTCTCGCTTGGAACCAGATGGGTCACATAACCACTGGTTGGAAAAACATCGAGAATCTTACCATCGGCCGCGTTGATGGCGGTTACCTGTCCCTTCTCCTGGTCCGTAACAAACAGGCGCCATGCCTCTTTCGTGCCCTCATCGGCCTTTGCAGATACAGCACCTGCTAAAAGTGCACACGACAATACTCCGGCCATCAAGCCGGAAACATGTTTTTCAAGTCTCATAAAAACACTCCATAACTGTAATGTAATATCATTACTTCTAAATGGCGAGCTTGTATCTGTCCAGTTGTTTGCAGCGGCAAAGCATGACAAACAGTTCAATACTTTTGAGTCAACGGCTACCGCGGCAGGATAAACAGACAAGGAAAACAATGCCCACCCGGTTTTCGTGATCCCGGAACAAAGCAATCAAAGGACATGACAAGAATGGGCAATCTCTTTTGCTGCAAGGGGCGAACAGCCCTTGTCACAGGAGGCAGCCGCGGCCTTGGGTTTCAGGCTGCCAGCGCACTGGCAGATGCAGGTGCAACGGTCATCATGAACGGGCGCGACCAATCTGCTCTTGATGGTGCCGCAAACGCCATACGCAAGCGGGGAGGATCAGTTGAGATACTTCCTGGCGACCTGACCCGGTCTGCGCGAGTGGTGATTGAACAAGGCATCGGGTTCACGGGCAGTCTTGACATTCTCGTCCATGCAGCAGCCACACGGGACCGACGCGGTACGTCCGAACTTTCAGAAGATGCGTTCAGGAATTTGGTCGATACCAATCTGAACTGTGCATACGACTTGGCCAGAGCCGCTCTGCCTCATCTTGCCCACTCATCATCCGGACGGCTGATTTTTGTCTCGTCAATCGCAGCCCGTCTGGCGCGATCCGGTGATCCTGCATATGCAGCCTCAAAGGCAGGCCTTTCAGCCCTTACCCGTGCTCTTGCTGTAGAGCACGGGAACGGGCAATTGACTGTAAATTCGATTGAGCCCGGTTTTTTCGCTACAGAAACCAACGAAAAGCTGGCTCATGACCCAGGCATTCAATCCTTTATCGATATGCGGGTTCCTTCAAAACGCTGGGGACGGCCGGAGGAAATTGCCTCGGCTGTGCTCTTCCTTGCCTCACCAGCCTCAAGTTATGTGAATGGCACTAGCCTTACAGTGGATGGCGGTTTGTCGGCACAAATGTAGAAGACAGCCAGCAGCATTTAACCGGGCCAGATGTCAGAGTTCCCTGTTCTGACAGGGTCTGACGTCGCAGGCGCAATGTTTGCCGGATGTACCAGCTCTGGCGCTTCCGATGACTGAAGAAGGTTGATCATCAGATTGCCAAACTCCAACACACTTGAAACATCGTCCACATAGACTAATTTCGCCGCAAAAACTTTCCGGTAGAAATGCCGGGCCGCAACCAGATCATCGACGAAAAGGGTAAGGACCTCGATTTCAGCCGGTATCGACATGAGTGTTTCCCTGCTTGCTCAATGGAAAAAGCCTGCGAAATGAGGGATTGCGCAACCACAACCCTCCCCACATGAACAAGCCCAGATACAAACTGAACAAGATGTGGCTGAAAAGCGGGTTCCCCACCCGGAGTTGGGTCGCCATCGCGCCTCCGAGAAGGCCCATCATCAATATCGCTCCCAAAACGCTGGTGCGTGGAACCAGATAGAGGACGAGACAAGCCAGTTCGATCAAACCGATCATCAGCACATAGCCATCCGGCCATCCAAGATTGCGCAACGAATCTGCTGCGACATCGGCTCCAACCAGTTTCGGCGCGATGGAAGCGCCGAGCATGAACAGCGCAAAAATGCCGGTCAGGATACGTCCGGCCCAAGTCATCGTTGAAATTCTCATCTCGACCTAAGCTCCACCCTTCTTGTCTTCAGATAGCGTGTAGGCAACCAGGGCATTTGCGTGCCCGTGCCCCATACCATGCTCCGCCTTGAGCCAATTGACGAGTTCCATGTGTTTTTTGCCAACTTGACTGCGGATGAGCGACATCCATTCGGAGACGGGGCGGCCGTATTTCTTCTCAATCGAGGGAAAATACGATGCAGGCCCTTTGACTGCTTTTTTCGGTTCAGATGCTTTCACCATGTCATTCTTTCGTACAGTTTGCGCAAATTGCAGGATAAGCGCTGAGCGCCATCACGCTTTCTTTTCACGAAACAAGAGTTTGCGCATACTCTTCGAGTTGCGTGGCGACAGTTCCCCAGCCATCGAAAAACCCCATGTCTTCATGGGTTTGCCGCGCCTCGGGAGAGCGGTGTCGTGCGATCGCCGTATAGATTGCGCCACCATTCCCGCCATCTTCAAACTCGATGATCGCTGTCATGAATGGATCAGGAACCGGCGCCCAGCCTTCAGTGTAGGTATCCGTAAAAACAAGCCGTTTGCCCTCAACAATTTCGAGATAAACGCCCTTGTTCTCGATTTGTTGGCCATCAACATTCATTGTCGTGTTGAATTTCCCGCCAACCCGCAGATCGATTTCGCAATTTTCCAGATGGTGTGGCTTTGGCATAAAGAAATTCATGACGTGTTCTGGAGTGGTCCAGCATTCCCAAAGCACCAAGCGCGGGGCATTGATGGTGCGTGTAAAGCTGAGGTCAGTTTCTGGGTTAAGGTTCATTTCTCACGCTCCTTCATGAGGTTGAGTACATAGTCATCAAGACGGTCAAGCCGCCCTTCCCAGATCGCACTTTGTTCACTCAACCAGTTTTTGGCTGGCGCAAAGGCATCAGGTGCAAGCTCGCAAACACGTGTTCTGCCCCGCTTCCTTGATGTAACCAGCCCGGCATCTTCTAGTTTTCTCAAGTGACCCATGAAAGACGGAAGCGCCATGTCATGCGGCTCCGCCAATTCACTTACGCTTGCTTCTCCGTGAACAAGGCGCTGCAGAACCATCCGCCGGGTTGGGTCGCCAAGCGCAGAAAAGCAGTCATCAAGGCTGGGATTAAACTTAGTCATACGCCTAAGTAACGAGAAACCAGCAGACTGTCAATGAAAGTTAGGTAAATGACTAACTTTCATATCCTACCCACTGCAGGCGCTACCAACCCGCCCATGAACACCACACATACGTTTATCTTCGCACCCAGCACTGCCGACTGGTTCTGAAGTTTTGAATACTGCTTGCATTATACAATCAGTTTTGCTACACCCTAACCGCTTGCAAAACGCATACGGTATGGAGGTCGCAATGCCTGTTGTCAGCATTTACGCACAACTGAACTGTTCGGACTTGGGCACAAGTACACCCTGGTTTGAGCAGGTTTTCGCAAAACCGCCCGATACCAGACCGATGAACGGGCTTGTCGAATGGCACCACCGCGACACTGCTGGATTGCAGCTTTTTGAGAACAAGAAGTATGCGGGCCATGGCACACTCACGCTCATTGTTGACAACTTGCAACAAGAACAACGGCGCCTGGAGGAGGCAGGTCTGTCTCCGGGACCGCTCGAACCGGCAACCTCCACCAAACTCGTGAAGCTGTCTGATCCTGACGGCAATACCGTCGTCCTTGTACAGTCGGGACAATAACAATCCTGAAGGCACGTTACCCAAGGCAAGCTTCAAACCGATTTCAGAAAGGAAACATTCATGAGCAAAGTGATAGTCGCCAATTTTTCCCTATCCATTGATGGTTATGGTGCTGGTCCGGACCAAAGCCTGGATGACCCGCTCGGCAAGGGCGGTCACGCAGTCCATAACTGGATGTTCGGAACACGGGCTTTCAGGGAGCTTCACGGTCAGGAAGGTGGCACCGAAAGCCCTGATAACGACTATGTCTCCCGGTTTACCGATGGTGTCGGCGCTTTCATTATCGGTCGCAACATGTTCGGCCCCATCCGGGGTGATTGGCCCGACGAAGAGTGGAAGGGCTGGTGGGGTGACAATCCACCCTACCATGCACCAGTCTTCGTCCTCACTCATTACCCGCGCGCTGCGTTCGAAATGGAAGGAGGTACGATTTTTCATTTCGTTACAGACGGGATCGAGGCGGCGTTGGAACGGGCCCAGCAAGCGGCGGCAGGCAAAAAAGTAACAGTTGGTGGTGGAGTCTCGACAATCCGGCAGTATCTGCAGGCGGGACTGATCGATGAAGCCCATTTTGCGATATCACCGGTACTGCTCGGTCGCGGTGAAGCATTGTTCGCAGGTCTTGACCTGCCCGAACTCGGCTACCGCATCGTCAAACAAACGGCAACAGACGCAGCAAACCACATCATGCTTGAGCGTTAGGAACAAGGAGTTCAGCCATGCCCAAGTTTATAGCCATCTGTTATGGTGACCGAGCCGGTTACGATCGCACGCCCGAACAGGTCAAAGAAAATGCTCATGAACAGGACGCAAGACTTGTAAGGCAAGGGGCCCTGATCGGCAGGGCAGACCCGCCAATACAAATACGAAACCCGGATGCCAAGGGTGTGGAAACTGACAAGGGGCCATACATGACCTCGAAACTTCCAGTTGCCGGATTCACGATTATCGAAACAGCTGACATGGACGAAGCGATAGAAAAACTCTCGCGCGTCCCCTGTGCCGTTGCACACGGTGTCGTTGAGGTCTGGCCCTTGAGGGAGCAGATACAAGATCAAATGTAACTGCACATGAGAATGCCAAAGCTTCATGAGAGATTTTCAGGCTTCTTTTAACAAACCGCTCAACAGTTTTTGGAGGCCTTGTCCATCGTGCCAGCCAACCTGTTGGCTACCGTTCGGCGCACGAATGGAAACAAGGAAACAAATCGAATGACATGGTTTCGCAACACACGTAGCGACCAATGTTTGAGCGTTGCCACTGCCGTCAAACGATGCGTCATCTGCAAGACTTCCTTTGCAGCCGCTCTGCGTGTTTCAGCATAGTGTTCAAGAGGCTCACTCGAATTTTTCGCTATCGCCTCGCTCAAGGCCGCGGAAAGGGCAACAGCATCCCGAAGACCAAGGTTCATTCCCTGCCCGCCGGCAGGCGAATGCACATGCGCGGCGTCACCAAGCAGCAGGCAACGACCTGCCCAAAACCGGTCAGCCAGCTTGTGATGAACCTTAAACCGCGATCCCCAGAGTATCTCCTTGATCCGCACACCGGACCGGGGGCCTCGTGAATCCATGACGACCTGCACCTCCCTGAGTGAAGGAGAGCGCGGCGCGTTTTGCAGCTGGGCAACCACACGATAACGCCTGCCCGACATGGGCGCGACCACGAGCACACCACCCATCGAAAAAAACAGCGTCACCTCATCTTCGGTAGTTGGCCAATCCATGCGAACATCAGCCAGCAGGAAAGAACCGTACGTTTCGCCCGGGAAACCGATACCTGCACAGCGGCGCACCGTACTTTTCTCCCCGTCAGCACCGACCACGTATTTTGCCTGTATTCTTGTTCCGTCCTGGAGTTGAACGATGGCGCTTTTGTCCTGGTTTTTGACTTCGGTGACTGTTGCAGACCGGCGGACGTGATGGCCGAGTTCTGTCAGACGGGAAACAAGAATGGCTTCTGTTTCATCCTGGGGGATCATCAGGAGAAACTGTTTCGTGGAGTTCAGGTTAGTGAAGCTCGCATGGAAGAGCACCTTTTCCTGGTCCCGTACACAGAACTTGTCAATCCTGATGCCTTTCTCCTCCATGTTGCTAACAACACCGAGTGGTTCAAGTGCCTCAAGTGTACCGGCATGAACAACAGCGGCTCTCGACATTTGCTGGATCTCCGGCAAAGCGTCCACAATGACAAAATCCTGCCCCTGCATCGCCAGACCGATAGCCAGCGCCAGGCCGGCAGGGCCGGCACCCACAATTACGACATCAACATCAATATCGACATCTTTCGGTTTGGCATGTTCGTTTGCGCGTTCCATTTTGTTTCCTGATGCGTAAACATTTTTGACGTGACACCTGAACGGCCGGGCCGAAACTTGCCCGGAACAGCCACAGACAATTCATCTACTTTTCAGAACTTTCCGATCTGCTGTGCCCGCCCTGCGGTTAACACTATAGACTGCGGCAAGAATGACAGGAATTGCCAGCCATGTATTCCAGTCCGGCCGCTCCCCCAAAAAGACCACTCCCAGCAGCACACCGAGAACCGGCACGACATAGTTCACCTGCTGCAACTTTCCGGCTCCAATTCGTGGTATCAGCATGAAATAGATCACGGCAGCACAGGCGGTCGGACCAATGCCGAGATAGACGATGGCTAACAGGGATTGCCATGTGGCGGGCGGCTGGGGAACGAGATCACCGCTGACCAAAATTCCTCCACAGATAAAGACGCCCCCAATCAAAACCGAACCTGCTGCCATTTGCATTGGGTCATCATGCGGGAATGCCCTGGAAAACAACGCTGTAAACGCATAACAAACAGCAGCTGCCAACAATGCCAGTTGCGGCAGGAGTTGCTCACCCATGCCAGACAGGTGCTGCGGTCCGACCAGCAGCACAACACCAGCCAGTCCGAGCACGCCACCCGCAGTTTTTGATCCCGTGAGAATTTCATCAGAATGAACCAGTGGCGCAGCGGTAAGCGTAATAATGGGAGCAACCGCCATGATCAGCGCCGCAAGTCCACTGTGCACCTCTTGTTCAGCATAGCTGATAAGCAGGAACGGAATAACGTTTCCTGTGAGACCCACTGTTGCAGCAATTGCCCATCCGCGCGCACCCAAGCGCAAAGTAGCGCCCCGATAAATAAGAAGAATTGCAACCAGGACCACTGCGCCGATTGCCATACGTCCGGCGACCAGAACTGCTGGTGCAACACTTTCCACACCAATCCGGATGGCCAAAAACGAGGAGCCCCAAAGCCAGGCAAGGATCAACCACAGGATAGTTTCCCGCGCACTCATGCAAAAAGCTCCGGCTTGTGCTTTTGAGGCTGGATGCGTCTCTCAACACAAGCCGTCCACTTTTGCGGTTTGAATGCGGACTCAGGAAAACCGCAATTGCAATAGCCTGACAGGCCGCGCGGATCGCGTACGTTAAACGGCCATACTTCAGGCTGCATCTTGCGACCAGGTGAACACAATCTTCGGGCCGTTACATCATTTGTTAATTCCATTACTGGAAAGCATACAAAATCTGCGGTCCCTGTCGCGAGCGGCGCACGACCCCACGTATTTTCCGTCCTGTGGCAAATCTCCTGAAGGTTCACAACCACCTCTCATATATGCTATCATTTAAGTAGCATGCTACTATATCAATAGCAAGAAAGATCAATGACTAACAAAATACCTCTTCCTGGAACACCGGTCCGTGGCTCTGCGAGCGGCAGTCCGATCATGGCATTGTTCGACTTGCTTGGCCGTCGCTGGGCAATGGGCGTATTATGGCAACTCGCCGAAAATCGTGCCCCGTGTACGTTTCGCGAACTGCAATCATTGTGCGAAATGATTTCGCCGGGCGTGCTTAACGCACGCCTCAAGGAGTTGCGTTCAGCCGACCTTATCGAGAAGACAGATGGCGGTTACACGGTCACGAAACTGGGCCAAGAAGTTTACAATGCACTGCTTCCACTCTCAGCCGTTTCGAAGCAATGGGCACATGCGTTGAAGGAAAATCACTGATTGTCATTTGTCGCATCAATACAGTGTGATGCCATCAGCGTTACAACGCGTTAGACATGATCTGCCGAATGGCGAGGTCAAAGATTATCAGCAATGATGCTTACACTTCTCTTTGCTGTAGCCAACAACCGGTTGCCGTTTTAGGAATAGCCGATATCGTTGTTCTTCTTCATATATACTGTGCTATCCCACAGCCCTTTCGAGGGTAGCTATGTCAATCTTGCCCATCGTCATCATCGCCTCGAAGGCGCGCCTTGCCTTGTCCTGGTCAGTACCTGTCGTCAGGTCGAGCAACAGCTTCGGCGTGATCTGCCATGAATGCCCCCAACGGTCCTTGCACCAGCCGCAGGCACTTTCCTGTCCGCCGTTTCCGACGATCGCGTTCCAGTAGCTATCGGTCTCTTCCTGATCCTCGGTGACAACCATGAAGCTCACCGCTTCGTTAGGTGTGAAGTTCGGACCGCCATTGAGGCCTACAAATTTGCGCCCAAGCACGGTAAATTCGACGGTCAGTTCGTCGCCTTTCTTGCCGCCCGGATAATCGGAAGCGGCAGCATTTACGCGAACGAGATGGCTGTCGGGAAAGGTAGCGGCATAGAATTCTGCCGCCTTCTTCGCTTCGCCGTAATCATACCAAAGGCAGTTGACAATCTCGGTCATTATGTTTCTCCTTGTATTTCTTCCGTGGGCAAGTTTCGTTCAGGCGGACCCCTTGTTGCCCTCGTAATTGAGCATCCACGGCGTGCCGTATCGGTCGGTAAACATGGCGAAGCGCTCAGCCCAGAAGGTTTCACCAGGGGGCATTTCCACACTCTCCGCGTCCTTTGCCAGCGCATCATGGATACGGTCAAACTCCTCACGCGAGGTCGGCGAGATCGAAACACGGAAGCCCGCGGGCTTGCTGTACATGTCGCTGGGGGCGTCCGACGCCATGACCATCGCGCTGCCGAGCGTCATGACCATGTTCATCACCAGATTGTCACCACCAGGCATGCGGCTTTCCGCATCCGGTGCGTCAGCGTTGCGAAAAACATCGCCGATCTTTCCCCCCAGCACCTCGGCGTAATGGGTCATCGCCTCAAGGCAATTGCCCTTGAAGAAAAGATAGATTGTCGGTTCCATCAGAAGGTTCTCCTTTCTGTTATCCAGGTTAGTAGCTGCTGATTTCGGCTATCGTCATGGCCGTTACACTTGTGAATTCGACAACATGGCAAAAGCGGCGTGTGCGTCCGTCGGAAAGCACCGACACACCGTTCGCGGCGCCCGCCTTTCCATGTGATATTGCGTGACTCACCGTGATCGACTGCACAGGAAGCAGCTCGTCCAAGGCGCCTCGAAGCGCCTCCACTCCTTCCAGTTTGTGACCATCGGCTCGACGCCAAACGGTGCTGTCGTCGACACTGCCTTCAGGCAGATTTCCGGTCTCAAGGGCGATCGCAATATCCTGCATGATCCGGTTCTTCGGCGAGTTCCCGCAATCTCGGCTACCGTTGATCTTCATCGGCCATCCTCCCGGAAAGACCGGCTCGGCTGTGACCGGACCGATTGGTTTGACAATGACGGCGTATTCGATCAGTCATACTGCTTCACCGGCGTTGAAGAAGGCAAGCTGTGCTTCGAACGCTCGCCTGAAGGCCGGGCGTGCCTCGGCGCGAGCGACAAACTCTGCGAGGTTCGGAAATTCTTCGAGCAACCCCGATTCACTCAACCTGCGCAGCACGTCAACCGTCATCAGATCACCGGCGCTGAAACCGCTGTCGAGCCAGTCGGCCTCGCCAAGGCGGTGCGAAAAGTCGGTGAGCTTGGCGCGAATGCGGTTCTCGACCAAATGGAGACGTTGTTCGAACCAGGATTCATCCTGTTCGAGATAAAGGACCACCTCCCGCTCGACAATCGGCGGCTCGACAGTGCTGAGCGCAGCAAACATCCAGTTTATCGCCCGCGCCCGGGCATTCGCATCTTCCGGGAAGCCTGTGTGCCTGCTGGCGATGTGGAACACGATCGCCCCGCTCTCGAAGAGTGTGAGTGAACCCTCCTCGTAGGTCGGAATCTGCCCGAACGGATGCAGGGCCCTGTGCTCGGTTTCTTTCATCGCGTCGAAAGAAACCGGTCGGACATCGTAGGGTTGACCGACTTCCTCGAGCGCCCATCGCACCCGCATGTCGCGTGCGAGGCCTTTACCGCCATCTGGCGAGCGTTCAAAGACTGTAACAACGGGCTTGGGTAGGTTGCTCATCGCGATGCCTCGGCATCGCGGTCCGCTGCAAACAGCATTTCGATGTAGCGCCTCAGATGATCGACGCTATCGCGCGCGATGGCGCGGTCACCCGTCGCTTTTGCCAGGATGAACGCACCCTGCAGAACAGCCTGGGTGTGGGCGGCAAGGCTGGCTGGCGTCCATTCGGCCACGATACCTCGCCCTTTCATCGCCGCCTCGATATCCGGCTCCAGTGTGGCAGCATGACCGAAGATGCTGGCGGCACAGGCATCGCGGATTGTCGGATTTGATCCGTAAATCTCCTGCGTCATGGTCCCGACAAGGCAGGTGAACTCGGCAAGCTCGCCATCGATGATATCCTTGCGAAAATCAATGTAGCCGACCAGCCGGTCGAACGGATCGTCATGGTCGTGATACGGGGCGTCAGCGAAGAATGCGCCGGTGGTTGTCGACCAATGGTCCGCTGCCGCGATACCGAGTTCGTCCTTGCTCTTGAAATGATGGAAGAAGGCCCCTTTTGTCACTCCCGCAGCAGAACAAAGCTCGTCGACGGTGGTGGCCGTATACCCTTTCGTGCGGATCAGCGACAAAGCCGCATCAAGCAGCTTCGATCTCGCATCCGGTTTTCCAGTATTTCTTGGCATTTTAGCCTCCTGTTAGAATTAACATACCAACTGGTTGGTTTGTAGTCAAGCTTGATACTCTGCGACCCGACCAGGGAAATCCTATACTGCCAGTTCAGAAGTAGGCTGGGGTTTTGCGGGAATGGCATCAGGCCCATCTCTGGATAGACGAGTGATTCTTCAGGTCCCAAATGTCAAACCACACGCTTTGGGATTTGTTGCGGTCTATCCAACTGAATTCGTGATGCTCAGGCTTGCCTGCGCCTGTGCTGCTCTACAACCATTCTGTCTTGAATATCCGGCTGGCGTGAATATCGATCATGTCAAGTCGGTCCGGGCCGAGATTTTCGAAACTGTGCGGAACGTTGGCCGGCGCGACCAAAATATCACCGGCACTTGCCAGAACGGTCTTGTCACCCAGTATAAATCTAACATGCCCGCTGCGCACGATGAAAGTCTCCGCATAGGGGTGACGGTGCAGTTCTACACCATAGCCAATTTCATCGGTCTGGTTGAAGATGATAGACACACTGCTTTCGCCCGCCGGATCCTGCCACTCTCCATGCCATTGGTCCGGCGTCATACGCCACTGTTTCGACCCTCTCTCACGCGTCACGTTCAAATACTCCTTTCGGCGTTTCACCGGCAAGGCGCGATAGGCAAGCGCCGACTTTGTTGGTCCTGTTGATAAATGGGCACCGAGTAAACCTAATCCATGATGTGGTATTTTCCCTGCGCAGCAAGCTCGGCCAATCCATCCTTCATCTGCCGAATCTGCTCTTCGGTGTGCCCGTGCCATCCCACGACTTCCGCGACAACACGTAACGGTTCGCGTGAGCGATATGACATCGAAGGGTTTCCGGGAAACTTTTTATCCGTCAGATTGGGGTCATCGACGATTTCACCAAGAGCTTCCACCACGTAAATGCGTTCAGGGTTACTGCCGCGCGCGAGCTCGGCTCCCCAGATTGCCGTATCCATCGTCGATGTAAAGTATACCCAAGCAAGTGCCCCCTCCCTGAAATTCGATCCATACCCAACCGAGATCAGGTCGCCTGGCTGCAAATCAGCCCTGGTTCCATGATAGTAGGCTTGCGCGAACACTTTGGGAGGATGGGACATTCTTGCTCCTCTCTTCTTTAATCGAGACACTGGAAATTGAAGTAAAAATGCTACTCAAACATGCCTCTGGGTGTTTGACCCATCAGAAATGGTTCAATGATGTTTTGCAGCAAATCGGCTTGGCCAATCACGGCCGTGTGTGAAGTGGCAGGCAACACAGCAAGCCGCGAGGCAGGTAGTGGTTTGCCCATGTCTCCCATGCCGCCGCCGCCAAGCAAGCGGAACATGGCAACTGAATGTTCGAGTGTCACCATATCGGCGTCGCCGGTAATGATGAGAACAGGCGCCTTCAATTCCCTGACTTCTTTTTCCCATGCCATGGGCTCATGCTCCAGCGCGATCAGTTTCTCAACTAAAGCGGGGAAGCCTTCCGGGTCTGCAGCGAGCTTCTTGTAGTCTTCCGCAAAAGGCATTGAGGTCATCATCTCAACGGTCAGCTGCGGAAGGAATTCGCGAAACGCTGGCTGCCAGCCCTCGACATCGTAGGAAACGGAAGCAGCAATGAGTTGATCAACCTTTTCCGGATGACGGATCGCCAACTGCAGTCCGGTATTGGCACCCATGGAGTAGCCAAACACATCAGCCTTCTCCAGACCGATGACATTCATGAACGCTGCAACATCGTCAGCAAGATTCTGATAGGTTATCGGACGGTCGATATCGGTGGTGCGGCCATGGCCCTGAAGTTCGAGCGCATAGACGCGATGCGTTTCCGCGAGTGCCGGGATGATCTCACCCATAGACGGGATGTTCATGTAAGCTCCATGCAATACGATCAACGGATCGCCTTCACCGGAAACTTCATAATACATCTGCATGCCGTTAACGCCGGCGAGGTTGCCGGAAGATTGCGTTTGCGCGGCAGCCGGGCCGCAGACAACTAGCACCACAGCGATGACAAGGGAACGCAACATTTGGTTTTCTCCTGTTTACTGAGCTGGATGGTTCGAGGTTTCTGCGGGCATCTCACCTGCAGCTGTCATATCCATCCACACGAATTCGAGGACATGGCCGTCGGGGTCTTCGACAACGCGGTTGTACATGAAACCCATGTCCAGAGGCTCTCGGGTATCGGCCGTGCCACCGGCAGAGGCTCCCGCGTCGACTGTGGCGTTCACGTCCTCGCGGCTGTCGCGCGTCAAGGCAATAAGAACCTCACTGGTCACTTTCGCGTCAGCGATCGTTTTCGACGTGAAGGTCGAGTAATAATCGTTTTGCAGCAATTGCAGAGTAATCGTGTCGGACCAGACCATGCTGGATGCCGATTCATCACTGAACTGTTCGTTCTTCTCGCAACCGATAGCCTCATAGAAGCGCGTCGACGCGGCAAGATCTGTTACAGGCAGATTAACAAAGATCATTTTGGTCATTCAAAAACTCCTTTTACTGTATCGCAAACTGCCGCATCGTAAGCTGCGGTTTGCGGCTTGAAAGCACCACCATGACCATCACGGCAGTTACCCGGCACACAGTTTGACGGCCATCTCGGTGAAAAGAATTGATGTTTGGTAAGAAACCCCGGCAACATCTGTCGATCAGCTTTTGTTAGGCGGCGCGTAAGCGATAGCCCGGCGGAGACGACTGAGACTCTCCGGCGTGATACCAAGCCATGCGGCTATGTGGTGCTGCTTGAGCCGCTTGTGCAGGTCAGGCTCACTGCGAATGAAATCCAGATACCGCTGCAGTGCGTTATCATTGCGGAAGGCGATCTCGAGCGGCTCCTTCTCGATGATCCAGTGCTGCTCCATATATCGGATGTAAAACGCTGCGATAGACGGATACTCACCGACAAGCGACTTGAAGGCGGCAAAATCGTACTCAAGGACCATGCTGTCTTCGATAGCCGTGATCGCAAACAGGCTGGGCTCTCCCAGCAATGTAGCGCTGGCCGAAGCCGCAATGCGGTTTTCAGGGAAGAAATACTTGATGACCATGCCCCCATCGCGGCCAACATAGTGCTGGCACATAAGGCCATGGACAACGAAGGCAAACGTGGTCGGCACATCACCAGCACGGATGAAAGGCTCATCCTTGCTATACCTTCTTTCTTTCAGAAGTGGTGTCCATGCCTGTTCTGCGTGTGCTGAGAGATCCGTATATGTGCGGATTTTCGCGAAGAAGGTTTCTACAGTCATTTGCTTTACCTGGACAATATAAGCGCTAAACGAACCCGCGAAGTTCAGTGGGACTGGCGAAACAACTATTTGCGATGCCCTATGCAAGCACAGCATGGGTCGCGCGAAGTGTGCGATACTCAACCCATGCGAACATCGCAACAACCAGTGCCTGTGCCAGAATGAATACGACACCTAATCCATTGGGCTTAACGATCGCCAGCAAAACCAGGCTTGCGAGCACCCAACCGGCATTTCCAACAATGATCAGCCAGACCGCGCCTGAGCTCCTCAGCCACCAAAGCGCTGTCGCTGCCATAAACAATCCAACCGGAAAAAGCAGTGCGCCCGCATAGAGGAGCAGGGTTTCCGGGATCGCAGTGATGCCCGACACAAACCCGGTTACAGCTACCAGCAGCAAACCCATTATCAGACAGGTCGTGGCGTCAAGCAGCAAGACAGGTTTCAGCGGGATATTGGATTGGGACGGCATATCAAGCTCCTTTTCATGTCCGAAGTTCAAATGATTGGGCCTGAAACTGGCGGATCTGCTTTTGGAAGTCGATTACGTGCAAGGTAATTGTTTTAGCGCTTCGCGCGGCGCTACCATCATTCCATGGCCAACTCTTCTTCCCGAACGTCAGTTCTCACTGATCAGCACAAAACCGTATTCGACTCGCATTGATTATCGGACTTTCCGAACTAGCCATCGAGGCGTTCTATCCTGCGGACCAGGAAACCGCTGAGCGGTTGCGAGCAATCAGCACAAACCAGAACTCCAAATAATTACATGCCAGGTAATTACCTTTGGGCTGTCGTGCACAAAATGCGGTGCAGCAAAAACTATCTGCATCATACGCAAGAAACGGGTCGCTTGAATTTCTTGATTTCATAGTCTTCGGGACAACTTCCAGGAGAACAGTTGAATGAGCCCGATATCACGCCTAGTCATGTCCGCCCGCTTCATGTACGCCGCCGATCAGATTGCCCTTGTGGCTGTGCCAATTGTTGCGCTACTGGTCTTTGATGCTCCCGCGGCTGTCATAGGAATTCTTGTCGCCTGCCAATCATCGGCTCATCTGATCGGATCAATTCCGTTCGGACTTGTAGTCGACCAGTTCCAACTAAGATCAATCGTCATCACATCCACTTTGCTGGCCTTGGCCGGTTTCAGTGCCGCAGCGCTGGCTTTGACGGCAGGGCATATTTCCCTGTTCGGGCTGGCAATCGCAGTGGCTGGGCTTGGGATAGTCCTTTACGAACTGGCCGCTTTTTCCGTCATTCCAAAACTTGTCGACTCCAAGGGCCTGGGGCCCGCAAATGCGCGCGTTTCACTGCCCAGAGCCCTGGCTGCTTTTCTTGTTCCATTGGTGCTTACTCTTCTTCTGTCCGCCAAAACTGCTACGATAACATTCTGGGTTGCGGCAGCGAGCGCATTCATTGCTTTGATTATCGTCAGGACAATGCCGACGGTCACACGCGCGCAGTCCCACGAACATGCAATCCTCAAGCGGTTGTCAATCGGCGGCAAATTTGTGCTCCAACACCGATTGCTCAGGCCCATCTCCCTTTGTGCCATATTCTGGAATCTTGCCTTCGCGGTACTGCTGGTCGTCCTGGTTCCCGCGATTGTAGAAGTTTATGCAAGCCATCCCTCCCTGTTCGCAGGTGCGATGGCAGCCTTCGGTATCGCAGCCATTTCCGGCATTTGGGTGGTTGGCAAGATAGCACCCATGGTCCCACCCTGTGTCATTCTGATTGGCGGGCCGGCAAGTTCCGCAATCGCATCGTTCCTTTTGCTTGTCGTGCCTGTTCGAACGCCTGAACTTGTGCTCTATCCGGCGTTCTTTTTCCTGGGCTTCGGGCCCTCGATGTGGCTCGTCATTCAGAACACTGTACGCCAATTGGTAACACCTGAAGACATGCTGGGACGGGTGAATGCCGTTATTCAGACAGCCATTTACGGTGTGCGGCCGCTCGGGGCCTTGCTCGGAGGTTTTATCGCCAGCACCTGGTCGCCCTTTGCCGGCATCTGGGTTGTGGCAATCCTTTTCAGCATGTCTTTCCTTTCCGCCTTTCTCAGCGCACTCCGAAGGGTCCGGGATTATGAAACCATAAAAGCATTACCTGAAACGTAATTGAGCAGCTGCAAATGTCCTGATTGAGTACAAACGAAACACACAGATGTCCCAATCAAATCAGGAGTGATCCCGATGCCGTCTCTCAGCAAATCTTGCATGATACCAATGCGCTTTATCGTAAATATCGTTCTGACAGCTCTACTGGTTACTGGTCTGCCCTTACATGCCCATGCAGAAGGAGAACCCCAGATGAAAGTTCGTGACCTCTACCCGCTGGTCACCACGCCGGACCTGACCGAAACTAGGGATTTCTACGTCACCCATTTCGGGTTTGACGTGGCCTTCGAGGCAAGCTGGTTCATCTATCTGGTTGGTCCTGCCGAAGAAAACAGTCGTGGTGCAACGCTCGCCTTCATGCACCCTGATCACCCTTCGAACCCGCCCGGGCCGGAAAGCTTTGACGGAAAGGGTATGATCCTGACCATTGAAGTTTCCGACGCCAAGAAGGTATTTGAACGTTTCAGTGCCGCCGGAGCACCCATTGTTTATCCGCTTGTTGATGAAGACTGGGGGCAACGGCGTTTCATGATTCGTGATCCTGCGGGTGTTCTGGTCGATATTGTCGAACAGATAGAGCCCAAGGCAGGGTTTTGGGATCAGTATATGGCGGATTAGGCGGGGGGAACTTTCTCTTTCCCGCAACGCAGATTCATGGCCGGGAAACGGCAGCAGCTATTGGCAAGACAGGAGGATTGGTCGAAACGTTTCAGCCGCACTCTTTCTTGCCTTCCCGGCTCAAGCTACGTAAACGGTATCGCTCTTACTGTTGATGGTGGTCTTTCGGCACTAATGTAGCGTACTTTTGAGCCACCTCCCCGACGGGTGTCTCGGAAGACGCCATGCGAACATTCCTGTCGAGTAATTGTCGTGTTTCTAGGTTTGCCGGATACCACAACCCGGTTCGTATTGTCGTCGGGGCCACATCCTGTGGCAGTTTGAAAACGGTCTGGACAGTGAAGAAGCTCAGCCTTCCATGTGCTGTGTCGAATTGGAGGTCGAGACCGGGTTCAGGATCGGCGACAGCAACCGCATACAGGTCTTCGCCAAATCTCGTGCTCAGAACATGTTCCAAACCGTCGATGCGTGATTTCAAGGCTGGCCGATTTAATTGTTCAATACGCAACTGGGCCAGATGGCGCCTGCCAATAACCAGCGGTTCCGCCATGCATGAAAGCAGCCCGCCGGGATGAGCGATGCCTGCAATCATGTCCCAGTCTTCACCGTTTTGGCACAGGGTTCCGAGAAATTTCGACATGATTTGGTCAAACACCCAGCGGGCACCGGCATTGAGCCTTATCATCCGCCAGTCTGCATTGAATATCATGCCGGGCATGGGTTCATGCATGTCCAAAACCCGGTGATGAACGTGGCTTACTTCCTCAAGCTCATCTGGGCGCGAAGGGTTTTGGTCCGGGAGGAGCGAGTATCCAGCGCTCAAGAGCGCCGCATTGCTTATCGATACCGTTGCATGCACTTCCTTCATCCAGTTGACGATGAGAGATCGACCGGGACGGGACCTTCCACTTTCCACGAAGCTTATGTGCCGTTGCGAAACGCCCAAGCTCAAGGACAGGTCAAGCTGCGAGATGCGGGCATTTTCGCGGGCAGATCTGAGTATCGTACCGACATGCATCAGGTTTCGATCAGTTTCTCATGAGGTTACGCCAGTTGTCGGGCTTATTGTAACAGCTCTTGCCAGCAACATCTTCACATTATTCTTTCAGCCGCATCAGCTCAGGCGCTCCAGCCGGAATGCCGTACCTTCCCAATGACGCGCAGATGAGGAAAGGCTTCATAGGCTAAGCAACGTGTTTTCAAACTAACATCTTGCAGGAATTTGCACTTATCCCGACGCACGGACCAAGGGGTTACCGCGACTCACTGTCAAAAATTATTTGCGATTGAGTAAAATGTCCAAAGAGAATTCATCTGTTGTGGATCAAGCCGCGAGGCGGCCGACACATCTTGCGCGCAGCGCACCTCCAGGCAATGCCAAGTCTTTTTCAGAACCTCAATCAATTAACATTATGGGTGCAAGACCTCGTACACAAGCTTCTGAATGCCATTTGGGTAGGTCTCCGCTTCAACGATCTTGAGCATCTTTTTGTCTATGTCCGTTTCGCTGAAAAGGCGTTTTCCAGCACCTAGCAGAACGGGAAACACCAGAAGGTGATAACGGTCAATCAGTCCAGCATCGGACAGATTACGATTCAGCATTGCACTGCCATGGATGATGATCGGGCCGCCGGACGTATTCTTGAGTGCTCTGACTTCCTCCAGACTCCGCAGGATGGTAATCTCACCCCAGTTCGTCACCAGATCCGAGGCGCCTAATGTACTTGATACAACATACTTGGGCATGGCGTTGTATGCAGCAAAATCGTCAGTCATCGTCGGCCAGACCGGACTGAAAGCTTGGTAGCTGACGCGCCCCATCATCATCGCACTCGCCTCGGACTGTTCGCGCGCCTTTATCTGATAAGCTTGTTCAAGGAACTCCATGTCATTGAAGGTCCAGCCCGTATTGCGATAACCCGGCTCACCGCCGGGGGCCTCAATCACGCCATCGAGCGATATAAAGGCCGTGCTTATCAGGCTGCGCATTTGTAATCCCTTTCTATTGCTCTGATCGACTGGCGCGACCAGGTTGTCCCTCATTAAAATATGCATGATCGTCTAGCGCACAGTCACTTGGTTAACTAAACAGGCTTGGCTGGACAATTACGTGCAAGGTAATCACCTGCCGAACCGTCCGCCACCCGTTACCCCCGGAACGGAGATTGCCATGCGGGCAATTCCATCAACCTGTCATGCCACTGTTCGACGGCCGGGAATTCCGAAAGCGGTATGTTCGCACCCTCGGCATAAGGCAGAACGGTCGCCACGGCGAAATCGGCAATCGTCAAAGTGTCGCCCAGCAAATAGGCCCGGCTCTCCAGATGGTTGTCGAGGATCGCCCCATAGCGCCGCACGTACCCCAGGGCTTCTTCGACTGCCTCCGGATCGGGATCGCCCATACCGAACTCCGCGCGAATAATATGTTCAAAATAAAGTTGGCCGGCGAAGCGGCAGAAATGGTCGGCGGCCCAACTGAACCATCTGACCACTTCAACCTGGTTGTCACCCTGCGGCCATAGGTCGGAGCCCGCGCGGATAGCCAAATGGCACATAATGGCATTCGATTCCCAGATTGTGCGGTCTCCATCGACCAACGCAGGAGCTTTGCCATTGGGGTTGATGGCCAGGAATTCCGGTGTGCGCTGTTCGCCTTTTTTCAAGTCGAGCCGATGGAATTTGACATCCAGATCCACATATCGCGCGACGGCGCAGGTTTTGTAGGAATTCATGGTTTCAGCAAAGTAGAGTTTCATGAGAGGTCTCCGGTGGGTTGAGGAAGCGGGTCACGGGCCCGGATCAATGCGGTGAGCGCCGCGCCAAGCACCGCCACGAGACCGCACAGATAAGCGGAAACCTGCAACGCGTAGCCCAAAGCATCGCGGGCGGCAGTCATGTCGCCGCTTGCCACGCCGGGGCCGGTCGCAACACTCATCGGCATATCCAGAAGCTCCGGGTTTTCAACCAACACAAGCCGGTAGATCAGCGTCATCAGACTGCCCAACACGGCAATACCCAGAGCGCCACCCAGCTCAGTGCTTGTTTCCGACAGGCCGGCCGCAGCACCGGCCTTTTCCTGCGGGACCGAGCCGACGATCACATCGGTGGTGAGGGTGAAGACCGGCGCCAGCCCGAGCGAGAAAGTGCAATAGCCTGCGATCAGCAGCATCAAACTGCCCTGCGCCGCAGCGAGACCTGTCACCGCGAAACCGATGCCAGCCAGCAGGAAACCGCAGGCCATAAGGCTCGCAATACCCAGCCGTGGGACCAGGATCGGCGCCGTAACAGCCCCCACGATGAAGGCCATGCCCGACGGAGCCGCTGCGAATCCGGCATGGAGCTGCGACAGGCCCAGCCCCATTTGCAGATAGAGCGCGATCAGAAGGAACGATCCGAAGGCGACAAAAAAGCCGAGAACATTGATACCCAACGCCGCCGAGAACCGGACCGAGCGGAACATCTTCAGGTCCAGGAACGGATCGGCAAGCCGCCTTTGCCTTTGCAGGAAAAACCAGGCCGCAAAGGCGCAAAACGCCAGTGCGGCGATTGGCTGAAATGTCCAGCCATGCGCCGCCATCTGCTTGATTGCATAGACCAGCGCCAGCACGGCCAACAGCAATCCCGCAGCACTGGGAAGGTCCGGGCGTGGTGCAGTCCGGTCTCGTGCCTCCGGCAACAGCAGCGGGCCGAGCACCAGCAGCAGCGCCATGATCGGCAGGTTGATCAGAAACACCGACCCCCACCAGAAATGCTCCAGCAGCACACCCCCAATCACAGGCCCCAGAGCTCCGCCGGAAGAAAAGCTGGCAATCCAGATGCCGATGGCCTTCTGCCTGTCCTGCGGATGCGGGAACAACGTGCTGATCATGGACAGGGTCGAAGGTGCAAGCGTGGCCGCCGCCAGTCCCATGAAGGCCCGCGCCGCGATCATCATGGGCGCGCTTTGCGAGAAGGCGGCGATCAGCGAGGCGCTTCCAAAGGCGAATGCGCCCCACAGCAGCAATCGCCGCCGCCCGATCCGGTCTCCGAACACGCCCATGGGGATCAGCGCGGCAGCAAGGACGAAGCCGTAAATGTCTACGATCCACAGAAGCTGGACCTCACTGGGCCGCAGCGCAGACGAAAGTTCCGGCATCGCCAGATTCAGAACCGTCAAGTCCATTGAGTACAGCAGGCACGGCAAGGCCAGGATGGCCATTGCAGCCCATTCCCGCTTGCTGGCGCGTTGGATGTGGGAATCGCTGGTCAATGCATGTCTCCTATAGTAGTGGCGCTTGAATCGGCTACGTGCACATGGCATAATCTAAATAAGGACTATTTAATCCTAAAAAGCAACTAAAATATTTTGAAAGTGAACTATGGCTAACAAAAGCTACGACGATGGATGCGCAACGGCCCATGCGATGGACCTGATCGGAAACCGCTGGGCGCTACTGATCGTACGGGAACTCATGTTCGGGCCGAAGCGCTTCACCGACCTGCGCAGTGAATTGCGCAATGTTAGCCCCAACGTGCTGACCCAGCGGCTGGAGGAACTGGAAGACGCGACGATTTTGCAACGGCGGCAACTGCCGCCACCCGCGGCGTCTTGGGTTTATGAATTGACGGAATGGGGGCGCGAGTTGGAAGAACCTATCCTGACCCTAGGCCGGTGGGCAGCACGATCCCCATTTCTTCAGCAGGGCCTGCCCATGAGCCGCGCCGGACTGCTGCTGGCCATGCGAGCGTTGTATCAGCCGCACAAAGACAGCGAATTCTGTGTACAACTCGACATGCCGCATGGCCCGGTGCGGGTAACCGGAACGGCGACAGGGCTGAAGATTGATGAAGTTCCAAGCAGCGCCGATGCGCCCGACACTGTGCTTTCGGGCACTCCTGACGCCCTTGATGGCATTCTGTTTGGCGGGACAGATCTGCAACAGGCGATTTCTGCCGGACAGCTCAAATGTAAAGGTAGCCACGAGGCCATCGAAAGATTCCTTCAGGCATTCCCGTTACCGGAGACACTGCCCGCTGGCTGAGGCCGGTTTCATCATCTGCTGGCTACGACATACCAAACAAACCAAGATTCGCTGGATTTAGTGCAACAGGTTCGACTTTCGCACCAAGTTTGTAATTCCACTGGAAATCACCAGCTCTCCAATATCCTGGGGTGAACAAATTACAGGCAACTGTGCAGGCATTCCGGCAACCGGCACCTACTCTGTGCTGCATACAATTATACTGCTAACGCTGCATAGCTTATAACCAAACAGCAACGAGTCACCCTCCCGATTACCCGTCAAGTAATTGCAGAAAGGACAATTCCTCGCATCAAATGCACTTGAACATTCATATCGCGACAGCGACTGAAAGCGCCCGTCACGGTGCGGTAGGTGAAACCGATGAAGACAGAGCCAATGCAAGGAAAAATCATCGCTACCCAATACATGTCACTGGATGGCGTTATCGAGGATCCTGTGGGAATGGAAGACAGTGGCCTTGGTGACTGGACCGGCGCGTTTAGCCGGGGACCGCTCGGAGACAAGTTCAAGGAAGACGAAATCCGGGATGCTGAAGCCTTGATCTTCGGTCGAAAAACCTATGACGGTTTTGCTGCAGTTTGGCCGACTGTCGATGGCGGCTATGCAGCACGCATGAATGCGCTTCCCAAATATCTGGCTTCGCGCAACCTCAAGAGCCCTGATTGGGAGAACACAACACTTCTTGATCCGGACATCGTTGATGCCGTGACCGACCTGAAGCAAAAGACTGCTGGTAGCATTCTGATTTTTGGCAGCGGGTCGGTCTGCCACCACCTCATGCGCAACGGTTTGATTGATGAGCTTTCGCTGATTGTTTACCCGGTCATACTTGGTCGTGGCCTCAAATTGTTTCCGGATAACATGAAGGAAACGTTTCAGCTGATCCAGAATATTGGGTTGAACGACAGTCTGTTGTTGTTGCGTTATCGTTTGGCATCCCACTGATCCAAAGTTGGACGGCGACTGTTTTAGTCCGGGTGCAAAGGAAAATCACAATACGAAAGCGGAGAAAGTTGCGGGGCACCGCCTGTATCTCATTTGCAATGCAAAAAGACCGCCCGGAAGGGAGGCCAGTTTCGTTATCGTCTATGCAAATAGTGTTGGTTGCGGGGGCAGGATTTGAACCTGCGACCTTCAGGTTATGAGCCTGACGAGCTACCGGACTGCTCCACCCCGCGTCAACAATTCAGGCGTGGCCTGAATCCAAGTGCCTCGCCAGTTATCATTTTCGACAGAAAAAGTAACGAGAGGCATTAAGTTTCGCTAAAAAAACGAACTCAAGACGAAAAGACCGCCGACCAAAACCAGTTTGGTAAGCGGTCTAAAAACATTAAAAAAGAAGATCTCGTGAAATACATGCTATTGGCAGACCTGGCAGCGACCTACTCTCCCGTGCCTTAAGACAAAGTACCATCGGCGCTGAGGCGTTTCACTTCCGAGTTCGGAATGGGATCGGGTGCAGCCACCTCGCAATAACCACCAGGTCGGCGAATAGCATGTAACTGGTCTTTTGTTGTTCGGGTAATAAATATGGGTAATGAGAACGATCAAGCCGATCGAATTATTAGTACTGGTTAGCTTCATACGTTGCCGTACTTCCACACCCAGCCTATCAACGTGGTAGTCTTCCACGATTCTCAGGGAATACTAGTTTCCAGGTGGGTTTCCCGCTTAGATGCCTTCAGCGGTTATCCCTTCCGTACTTAGCTACTCTGCTATGCCACTGGCGTGACAACAGATCCACCATTGGTACGTCCATCCCGGTCCTCTCGTACTAGGGACAGATCCTGTCAATATTCCTACACCCACGGCAGATAGGGACCGAACTGTCTCGCGACGTTCTGAACCCAACTCACGTACCGCTTTAAATGGCGAACAGCCATACCCTTGGGACCTGCTCCAGCCCCAGGATGCGATGAGTCGACATCGAGGTGCCAAACAACCCCGTCGATATGGACTCTTGGGGGTCATCAGCCTGTTATCCCCGGCGTACCTTTTATCCGTTGAGCGATGGCCCTTCCACGCGGGACCACCGGATCACTATGACCGTCTTTCGACTCTGCTCGACTTGTCAGTCTCGCAGTCAGGCTGGCTTATGCCATTGCACTCAACGAGCGATTTCCGACCGCTCTGAGCCAACCATCGCGCGCCTCCGTTACTCTTTGGGAGGCGACCGCCCCAGTCAAACTACCCACCATACAATGTCCCGGACCCGGATAACGGGCCGCGGTTAGATATCCATAATGATAAGGGCGGTATTTCAAGGATGACTCCACGCAAGCTGGCGCCCACGTTTCAAAGTCTACCGCCTATCCTACACATGCCAGTACGAATACCAGTGTAAAGTTGTAGTAAAGGTGCACGGGGTCTTTCCGTCTAACCGCAGGAACCCCGCATCTTCACGGGGAATTCAATTTCACTGAGTCTATGTTGGAGACAGCGGGGAAGTCGTTACGCCATTCGTGCAGGTCGGAACTTACCCGACAAGGAATTTCGCTACCTTAGGACCGTTATAGTTACGGCCGCCGTTTACCGGGGCTTCAATTCAAGGCTTGCACCTCTCCTTTTAACCTTCCGGCACCGGGCAGGCGTCAGACCCTATACGTCGTTTTGCAACTTCGCAGAGCCCTGTGTTTTTGATAAACAGTCGCCACCCCCTGGTCTGTGCCACCTCTTCTCGGTTGCCCGATCGAGGTCATGCTTATCCCGAAGTTACGCATGTAATTTGCCGAGTTCCTTCAACATAGTTCTCTCAAGCGCCTTAGTATTCTCTACCTGTCCACCTGTGTCGGTTTGGGGTACGGTCTATATGGTGGTGCTATTTCCTGGAACATCTACGCGGCCTGCCCAATCCAATAAGGACAAACCACTATCGACATCCGTCACATCCACCAGGTACAGGAATATTAACCTGTTTCCCATCGTCTACGCATTTCTGCCTCGACTTAGGGGCCGACTAACCCTGCTCAGATTAACTTTAAGCAGGAACCCTTGGACTTTCGGCGAGGGAGTCTCTCACTCCCTTTATCGTTACTCATGTCAACATTCGCACTTCTGATATCTCCAGGAGCTCTCACGAGTCTCCCTTCACAGACTTACAGAACGCTCTGCTACCGCGTGTACAAAGTACACACCCGCAATTTCGGTGCATGGCTTTAGCCCCGTTACATTTTCGGCGCAAAGACCCTTATTTAGACCAGTGAGCTGTTACGCTTTCTTTAAATGATGGCTGCTTCTAAGCCAACATCCTGGTTGTTTTGGGATCTTCACTTCCTTTCCCACTTAGCCATGACTTGGGGACCTTAATTGGCGGTCAGGGTTGTTTCCCTCTCCACGACGGACGTTAGCACCCGCCGTGTGTCTGCCAGTTAGTACTTCCAGGTATTCGGAGTTTGGTTAGGTTTGGTAAGACGGTGAGTCCCCCTAGCCCATCCAGTGCTCTACCCCCTGGAGTATTCGACTGACGCTCTACCTAAATAGATTTCGCAGAGAACCAGCTATTTCCGAGTTTGATTGGCCTTTCACCCCTAGCCACAGGTCATCCCCGCCTATTGCAACAGGCGTGGGTTCGGCCCTCCAGTGAGTGTTACCTCACCTTCAGCCTGCCCATGGCTAGATCACTCGGTTTCGGGTCTAATTCATTTAACTATTCGCCCTATTCAGACTCGCTTTCGCTACGCCTACACCTATCGGCTTAAGCTTGCTAAATAAACTAAGTCGTTGACCCATTATACAAAAGGTACGCCGTCACCCTTGCGGGCTCCGACTGTTTGTAGGCATCCGGTTTCAGGTACTGTTTCACTCCCCTTGTCGGGGTGCTTTTCACCTTTCCCTCACGGTACTGGTTCACTATCGGTCACACACTAGTACTTAGGCTTGGAGGGTGGTCCCCCCATGTTCAGACAGGATTTCACGTGTCCCGCCTTACTCGAGGACATAAGCTTGCATTACCTGTACGGGACTATCACCCACTATGGTCAGTCTTTCCAGACTGTTCCAGTTGTCTCACTTATGCCACTGGCCTGGTCCGCGTTCGCTCGCCACTACTAGCGGAGTATCAATTGATATCCTTTCCTACAGGTACTTAGATGTTTCAGTTCCCTGCGTTCGCCTCTTAACCCTATGTATTCAGGTAAAGATAACCTTATATCGATCACTGTAAATCCGAAGCCGGACAGCGAAGAAAGCTCTTACGAGCCGGCTTCGCACTTACAGTAATCAAGGTTGGGTTTCCCCATTCGGAAATCGTCGGATCAAAGCTTATTCGCAGCTAACCGACGCTTATCGCAGCGTATCACGTCCTTCATCGCCTGTGTGTGCCAAGGCATCCACCAGATGCCCTTAAGACACTTGATCATTCTCATTGCCGATATTTATCCAGCCCCCTTAAGGATGGGGCCGGTACCGGACAACAAATCATTTATCCTGACTGAAAGTCGACAAAAACAATCAGCCAGGAAGACCAGTTTTCACGAGAAATACCCAGTTCCGGCGGTTAGTCCGGAAACAGTTGCCAATGTTCGGCTAAAACACTTGGCGCGCAATGTACCTGCCACACGTGACAAGCAACAAAGCCTGGATAAATCTTCTTTTTACAATGAAATACGAACAAGCAACCAGCACTCTAAAGCAAGTTGCAAACCTTTGTTTCTACAGCGAATTGTAGCGGAAATGGTGGAGCCAGACGGGATCGAACCGACGACCTGAAGCTTGCAAAGCTACCGCTCTCCCAACTGAGCTATGGCCCCTAAGCAATTTTTGGCCAAGCCAAAAATGCGAACGCGTCACAAAGCGTATTTTTCGCAAGAAAAATCACTGAGAAACACTCTCGTCTAGCACTGAACCTGTTGTTAGCGGTCGCTAACGCGACCTTGATTTTGGTGGGCCTTGGTAGATTTGAACTACCGACCTCACCCTTATCAGGGGTGCGCTCTAACCAACTGAGCTAAAGGCCCTAATCTTTGAATTCCAATCACTTGGCCGGGCCAATGATAAGGTTAGCACGAACAAAACCAGCCCTTGCAGCAATGCTACAAGGTCATTCGCTGAAGAAAGAGAAACGAAGGTGGCGATACCCGCTTTTGTATGTCGGAAAGTCCATGACTTGGACAATCCTTGTTTTCTTAAGAGATTTAAGAGCACGCCGTTAATGCCGGCTTGCTGAAAAATCTTCCTTAGAAAGGAGGTGATCCAGCCCCAGGTTCCCCTAGGGCTACCTTGTTACGACTTCACCCCAGTCGCTGAGCCTACCGTGGTCAGCTGCCTCCAAAAGGTTGGCGCACTGCCTTCGGGTAAAACCAACTCCCATGGTGTGACGGGCGGTGTGTACAAGGCCCGGGAACGTATTCACCGTGGCATGCTGATCCACGATTACTAGCGATTCCAACTTCATGCACTCGAGTTGCAGAGTGCAATCCGAACTGAGATGGCTTTTGGAGATTAGCTCGACCTTGCGGTCTCGCTGCCCACTGTCACCACCATTGTAGCACGTGTGTAGCCCAGCCCGTAAGGGCCATGAGGACTTGACGTCATCCCCACCTTCCTCCGGCTTATCACCGGCAGTCCCAATAGAGTGCCCAACTAAATGCTGGCAACTATTGGCGAGGGTTGCGCTCGTTGCGGGACTTAACCCAACATCTCACGACACGAGCTGACGACAGCCATGCAGCACCTGTATCCAATCCAGCCGAACTGAAGGAAAGTGTCTCCACTAACCGCGATTGGTATGTCAAGGGCTGGTAAGGTTCTGCGCGTTGCT
>JAEPNK010000001.1:167622-2050937 GCA_017643495.1 Rhizobiaceae bacterium
CGTCAATTCCTTTGAGTTTTAATCTTGCGACCGTACTCCCCAGGCGGAGTGCTTAATGCGTTAGCTGCGTCACCGAAACCGAAGTCCCGACAACTAGCACTCATCGTTTACGGCGTGGACTACCAGGGTATCTAATCCTGTTTGCTCCCCACGCTTTCGCACCTCAGCGTCAGTATCGAGCCAGTGAGCCGCCTTCGCCACTGGTGTTCCTCCGAATATCTACGAATTTCACCTCTACACTCGGAATTCCACTCACCTCTCTCGAACTCTAGACTACCAGTATCAAAGGCAGTTCCGGGGTTGAGCCCCGGGATTTCACCCCTGACTTAATAGTCCGCCTACGCGCGCTTTACGCCCAGTAATTCCGAACAACGCTAGCTCCCTTCGTATTACCGCGGCTGCTGGCACGAAGTTAGCCGGAGCTTCTTCTACGGTTACCGTCATTATCTTCACCGTTGAAAGTGCTTTACAACCCTAGGGCCTTCATCACACACGCGGCATGGCTGGATCAGGCTTTCGCCCATTGTCCAATATTCCCCACTGCTGCCTCCCGTAGGAGTCTGGGCCGTGTCTCAGTCCCAGTGTGGCTGATCGTCCTCTCAGACCAGCTATTGATCGTCGCCTTGGTGAGCCATTACCTCACCAACTAGCTAATCAAACGCGGGCTCATCCTACTCCGATAAATCTTTCCCCCGGAGGGCGTATACGGTATTAGCAGTCATTTCTAACTGTTGTTCCGTAGAATAGGGTAGATTCCCACGCGTTACTCACCCGTCTGCCACTCTCTCCGAAGAGAGCGTTCGACTTGCATGTGTTAAGCCTGCCGCCAGCGTTCGTCCTGAGCCAGGATCAAACTCTCAAGTTTGATATGAGATTTTGTCCGGCTTTAAATCATCGCGAAACTGCGATGACTGGTCACGCATTTGCTGATCATGGGTATGACCAGCGAATTGACGAGAACATTTTTTTTAACACACCTGATTTGGCCGAAGCCAAATCGGTATTTAAGTAACATTCTCGAAAAACGTGTCCGCCGATGTCTCTTTAAATGTCACGACTGCAAAGGATTACAGTCAGACACTATGCGAGTAATCGCCAACCACGTTTCTCTTTCTTAATAATATTCAATTGTCAAAGAACAGAAACGATGCCCTGGAGGCAAAATCATTTCTCCGGCTGAAAGACGCTTCTTGCGTCACATCAATCAACCACTGAAACATGCGCCGTAGCGCCAGTCTCTTAGGATAACTTGAGGGCGAAGCATTCTGTCGCCAGCGGCGCGCCGCCCTCGTTGAAAGGGGTTATATCCCTCTCACGCTTTCCAAGTCAACAACGATTTTCAAAAAAAACGAACTTTTTTTAAAGCTCGCACGAACATGTATACAGCACATTTTTTGTGCCGTCAAAAAAGCCCTGATTCCAGCCGTTTTGTACAATGGAATTTGACAATGGCCTGTTGGACTAGGTGCGATATTTTTCAGGCCGATTGCTTTTCGGACCGCATATTTGCCATATTGGAAAGCAAAGCAGGATCAACAAACATTTCTTGCGGGGATTCCCGGCAAATGGCAGCTATTTGATTTATGAATACTGAAGCACAGTTTCTTGGTGAACTTTCCCCCCTCAGACTCGGCCCGCACAATCGCAGGCCGGAAAGGCGCGAAGTAAGCAAACGCTGGCTCGCAAGCTGTGTTTTGGTTGGTGTCACGTCCTCCCTCCTTATGGGAGGAGCACTCTTTGCTGCACTTGAAGGTCGCGAAAAGCTAACACTACCCGCCCAAGCCTATGAAAGAACTCCAAACCAGGTAGCGGGTATCCGGCAGGCTGTTCGCAGCAATCATCCCGGCCTGTTCGCGAAGATCGGCAAGGAACAGTCAAATATCATTATGGCTTCCACGATTTCGCGCGACGGGGATCTCGAAATTGTCAAAGCCAAACCGTTCATGAAACTGACAGCTTCAATGGCCATCGCGTCTGCGGCTTCAGAGGAATATCCTGCCTTTAATGCCCTGGCCGTTTTTTCCGGCAATGACAGCCAGCAGGAAATTGCAAAGTCCAACGGATTTCTCTATGGCGCAGAAGTTGAAAGCGAAGTGGCGCTGAATGTAGTGCCGTTTCCTTTTGATGAACTTGAAGATGCAATTGAACCAAGACAGAGGTCGGCAGACATCCTGGCCCAGGTCAGGCAAGCAGCTGTTGCCCTTGGCGACAACACAACGCTCGTTTCTGCAATTGCCTATTTCGATACAGAGCGCTTTTCGGGCGAAAATCAGCTCATTATCTCCAATTCGGATGTAACAATCACAGCCGAGAATGTTTCCATCCTTCAGAAAACCCGCAACAAGGACTATCAGGGGCCGTATTACGACGAGCAACTGATCGAAGTGACCAGCGAATCGCAGATTTCCGATATCCTCAAAAATGCGGGCCTTGGTGAAGCAGATACAAGTCTGGCTGAGCAGGTTCTGGCAAGTGATCTGGGAACTTCGGAATTGCGCGAGGGTGACACCTTGCAGGCGTGGTTCAGATATTCGACTGATTCAATAGGGCAGAAGTCCAAATCCCTCGCCAAAATCAGCATTTACCGCGGGACATCCCATCTGGTGAGCGTGGCGCGTACCGACGATGACCGTTTTGTGTATGCAGTACAACCGGAAAGCCCTGATGAACTTATCGATGCAGCAGAGGCGCCACCAAAAATTCCGAAACAAAACCTGCCCTCTATATATGACGGCATTTACCGGGCAGCGCTCTCGCAAGGATTACCCGTGGAACTGGCCGGCTCCCTGATAAGAATTTTCGCCTTCGATGTAGACTTCAAAAGTCGTGTCGGCGCGGATGATGAACTGGAAGTTTTCCTGTCACTTGAAGACGGACAGAGTGAGCCGGGTGAAGGCTCCGAAATTCTCTATGCCGGTCTCAAGTCCGGGAAAACAGAACGCCGGTATTATCGCTTTCAGGACGAAGAAACCGGTTATGTCGATTATTATGACGAAACGGGCAAATCCGCGAAGAAGTTTCTGCTGCGTCAACCGGTGCCCAACGGGCGTTTCCGATCAGCCTTTGGCATGAGAAGACACCCCATATCCCGTGTATACAAACTGCACGGCGGCGTTGACTGGGCCGCCCCGCGCGGCACGCCAATTGTTGCAGCCGGCAATGGTGTTGTTGAAAAAGCCGGCTGGCGCGGCGGCAACGGACGTTTCACCAGTATCCGCCATGCAAACGGATATGAAACGTCCTACAGCCACCAGTACCGCTTCGCCAAGGGAATCAAGCCGGGTGTACGCGTTAGACAGGGGCAGATCATCGGCTATGTCGGGTCGACCGGCTATTCGACCGGGCCGCATCTTCATTACGAAGTCAAGGTCAACGGCAACCGGGTTGATCCGATGCGAATCAAATTGCCAAAAGGCAAGGTGTTGAAAGACGCGGAACTTGCACGCTTTGAAGCAGAACGGGACCGGATTGATGCCCTTGTCCATGGTGAAGACAAGCAACTGACCGCCGCACTGAACTAGTCAGCAACCATTTTTGTTCCCGGAATGGTGGTCATTCCGGGTCAAGGCCCAACTCGCCCATTTTCTTTTTTGTCAGATTAAGTGCAACAAGGCGATGGGATTCGCGGATATAGAGCTTGAGATCCTCGACCGACAAACTTTCATCACTGCAAGCCTGTATCCACTTCATTCCGCGTGAGGCAAGATAAGGTGCAGGCCGCAAGCCCGGCTGCTCTTTCATGATTTCATAACTCGCCGGAGACACCTTGAAAGTGACATAAGGCTGGTCACCATCAGACCAGCCTCCAATGGCAAACACCTTGTCGCCAACCTTCCAAACATGTGCCCCACCCCACTGTACCACCATGTGTGTGGCAGGCAGGGTGGAGCAATATGCATCCAGGTTGTCATAGCTGATCAAGCTGCATGCCTTTCATCATCAGCTGAAACATCGCCCGGTTCAGGCAATATACCTGTGAGATGCAGACGGTCAGCAGAGGTTGTCACGGTCACGCGCATTCCATCCGTTATTTCGCCAGCAAGGATTTTCTCCGCCAACTGGTCTTGCAGCTCAGACTGGATCACCCTTTTCAGCGGTCTTGCACCATAGGCCGGATCATAGCCTCGCTCGGCAAGCCATTCGACTGCATCATCCTTGAGGTCAAGACTGATTCTCCGGTCCACAAGAAGTTTGCGGAGGTGGCGCAGCTGTATTTCCACAATCGCAGCCATGTCGCCTCTTTTCAGGCGTTCGAACAGAATGATTTCATCAAGTCGGTTCAGGAACTCCGGCCTGAATGAGGCCCGGACAACTTCCATCACCTGATCGCGAACAGAAGACGCGCTTTCCCCGTCAGCAAGGCTGACAAGATATTCCGCTCCCATGTTGGATGTCATGATGATCATGGTGTTTGAAAAATCGACTGTTCGTCCCTGTCCATCCGTCAACCGACCGTCATCCAGAACCTGCAACAACACGTTGAACACGTCCGGATGGGCTTTCTCGATCTCGTCAAACAGCACAACCTGATAGGGTCGGCGCCTCACGCTTTCTGTCAGCGCTCCCCCTTCGTCGTATCCGACATATCCGGGAGGCGCTCCGATAAGCCGGGCGACAGAATGCTTCTCCATGTATTCCGACATGTCGAGACGTATCATCGCTGACGAATCATCGAAAAGAAAATCGGCCAGGGCTTTTGTCAGCTCGGTTTTACCAACACCGGTAGGGCCCAGGAACATGAACGAACCGATTGGCCGTGACGGATCCTGCAAACCTGCACGTGCCCTGCGAACCGCTTTTGAAACCGCATTTACAGCAGCCGCTTGTCCGACGACATGTCTGGTCAGTTCATCTTCCATCCGCAACAGCTTGTCACGTTCGCCCTCCAGCATTTTTTCAACAGGGACACCGGTCCAGCGTGAAATGACCTGGGCTATGTGGTTTGCGGTAACGGTTTCTTCGACCATGGTCGCATCATCTTCACCGTCTTCGGTTTCAATGCTTGCGATCTGGCGCTCAAGCTCCGGAATCTTGCCATAGGCAAGTTCACCGGCCTTGGCCAGTTCACCATTACGCTGCGCCTGTTCAAGCTCGTTTCTCGCCTGGTCAAGCTGCTCCTTGAGATTTTGCGCGCCGGAAAGTCTGCTTTTCTCGCGTTCCCAGCGGGTCGTGAGCACATCAGCCTTTTCCTGCAACTCGCCAAGCTCGGCCTCAAGTGTCTTGAGACGCTCCTGGGAGCCCTTGTCGGTTTCCTGCCCCAGTGCTTCGCGCTCGATCTTGAGCTGGATGATCCGTCGGTCGATCTCGTCAAGTTCTTCGGGCTTCGAATCAACCTGCATCCGCAGGCGTGAGGCAGCCTCGTCCATCAGGTCGATCGCCTTATCCGGCAAAAACCGGTCCGTGATGTACCGGTTGGAAAGGTTGGCCGCAGCAACCAGCGCATTGTCACTGATACGAATGCCGTGGTGAACTTCGTATTTCTCTTTGATACCACGCAGGATGGATACCGTATCAGCAACGTCGGGCTCACTGACAAATACAGGCTGGAAACGTCTGGCAAGCGCTGCATCCTTTTCAACATGCTTGCGATATTCCTCAAGCGTGGTCGCACCCACACAGTGCAACTCGCCACGGGCAAGTGCAGGCTTCAAAAGGTTGGAGGCATCCATCGCCCCATCGCTTTTTCCCGCGCCGACAAGCGTATGCATCTCGTCAATGAAGAGAACAATGTTCCCCGCAGCAGCCTGAACCTCGGACAGTACCGACTTCAACCGCTCCTCGAACTCACCACGATATTTGGCACCGGCAATCAGGGCACCCATGTCGAGAGCAAGCAATTGCTTGTCTTTGAGGGATTCCGGCACATCACCATTGATGATACGCAGGGCAAGGCCTTCAGCAATCGCCGTTTTGCCAACTCCCGGCTCCCCGATCAAAACCGGATTGTTTTTCGTGCGCCTTGAAAGAACCTGAATGGATCTGCGGATTTCCTCGTCGCGCCCAATGACCGGATCAAGACGTCCTTCACGGGCATCTGCAGTAAGGTCACGTGCATACTTTTTCAATGCATCATATGCCGATTCGGCACTTGCACTGTCAGCCGTGCGGCCCTTTCGGATTTCCTCGATGGCACGGTTGAGCGCCTTGGGCTCAATGCCTGCCTTCTTGAGGTGTTTGGCCGTTGGTGACGCGCTGTCGAGTGTCATCGCCAGCAACATGCGCTCAACCGAGACGAAGCTGTCACCTGCCTTTTTGGCAGCCTTTTCAGCCTGGTCGAACAGTTTCGCTATGTCACCTGAAAGATAAAGATTGCCATTCCCACCACTGACACTTGGCTGGGAGGAAAGTGTCTTCTCTACAGAGGCCCGTACAGTTTTCGGATCTCCACCCGCCTTCCCGATAAGGCCGGAGCAAAGACCTTCATCATCATCCATCAGGACCTTGAGAAGGTGTTCGGGCAAAAATTGCTGATGCCCGCTTGTCAGCGCAGAAGTCTGTGCCGATTGGATGAAACCTTTCATCCTGTCGGTATATTTTTCGATATTCATAACCATCTCCTTTGCGGCGCATACCCGAACGGCATATGCAACCGTGTGCAGACTGGGTTCCTGACTGGCAGCAAACCCGTTTGACCAGAGATATGGTTACATAACGGCCACGTTTAAAGAGTAGCCGTATCATGCGGGCACGATTTTGCCCGCCGGTTCCAATCAGCTGTCTTCGCTGATCATCCCGCCCGTAATACTTTCCGGAAGTTTGGCAGCATCATCGGAAATTGCCTCAACGGGCAGTTCCTTGCCCTTGTCATCATCCGTATCGGATGATTTTCCGTTTTTCGCTTCCGAAATCTTTCTGGGGCGGCGGCCACGTGTGGTCTTGCGCGGAGCCTGCTCATCAGACTGTTCTTCCGAAGAAGATGAAGCATCCTGCCGGCCATTGTCATCAGCTTCATCTGATCCCTTGTCAGGATGGCGGGAACGTGAACCGTTGGCCTTGCCATTGCCTTTGCCATTTGGCTTGTTGCCGGCCTCTTTGGCATCAGCCTGATTCTCAGAAGCCTGGTCATCCCGACCCTTGGCCTGGTTATCGTCATTCTGGTTGTCTGACTGGTTGTCGGAATCCTGTTCCTGGCGCTCGTTGCGCTGCTGGGCCTGCTGGGCTTGTGCAGCCGCCACGATCCGGTTGTAATGCTCGGCATGCTGCAGATAATTTTCAGCAATTACCCGGTCGCCATTTGAAAGCGCATCCCGTGCAAGAGTAGAATATTTCTCTGCAATATGGGCAGCATTGCCACGGATTTTTACGTCCGGTCCGTTACTCTCATAGTTGCGGCTCATTGGGTTTTGCGGCTTGCGCCCCCGGCCACGTGATCTGGATTTTTGATGTTGTTGTCTCATCGACTACCTGACGATTTACGAAATAAAACTAGGCTGGTTCTTAATAATCACGCCATTATTGAAGCGGAATGCTTTATGGAAACCTGACAGGCGCTAACCTGCCATAAATCCGTCGTGCCCCTGACAGCCATGTTCATGTGATGACGGAAGTACAAACCTGCAATCGCGTGCGGTTCGTATCCAAGGCATAGCCTTTGAGAGGCGGGTTGCCAAGCTTTTTTGCCAGACAAAGTCCAAATTTCTGGTTTTCCCGGGTATTTTTGCAACATCATTACCTTGTTAATGCACCGGCTACACGTATTCAGCCGCGCTTGCCAATTACAACCCTTTGAAAACCGGCGTAATCCTGAACGGTTTGAAGTTCGGAAAGGCCAGCCTCAGCTGCGAGCCTTGTCACTTCAGCAGCTTGGTCATGCCCCACTTCAAGAAACAGCAAACCAGGAGAATTCAAAAAGTCGATATATTTTTCGAGAATCACCCGGTAAAAATCAAGGCCGTCCTCCCCGCCATCAAGAGCAGTTATCGGATCATGTTCCCGCACTTCACGGGAAAGGCCTGATATGTCCTTGCTGCATATATAGGGAGGGTTGGAGACAATTGCATCATAAGTGCCGGCAAGATTCCCAAACATGTCGGAATGGGCGAACTCGACCCGGTCGGAAACATGATGGGAGGCAGCATTTTCTGCTGCTGTTAGCAATGCATCAACCGAAATATCAGTTGCGGTGACATCCCATCCAGGCAATTCGGCTGCCAGAGTCACCGCAATGCAACCGGATCCGGTACCGATATCAAGGATCTTCCCGGTTTCTCCTTTTCTTCTGCAGGCTTCAACAGCAGCACTGACAAGAATTTCAGTGTCCGGTCTTGGCACCAGGGTCTCCGCAGACAGCCGGAATTCCCGTCCGTAAAATTCACGACTGCCAAGAATTCTGTGAACAGGTTCACCGCCAAGACGCCTTTCGATACGGTTTGCAAACTTTTCGACGACCTGCCCGTCCGGACACTCACGCGTCATCGAAATCAGGGATGCATGCGAAATTCCGGCTGCATCTTGCAACAACAATCTTGCATCCAGATCAGCAGAATCAAGACCGGCAGCCTTGAGCCTGCGGCGAGATCCGTTCAGCAAGCTGTCAAAACTTGGTTTCTCATCCTTCATTTTCAATAAGGGCCAACTGGTTTGCCTGATGGTCGGTCACAAGTGCATCAATCACCTCATCCAGGCCTTCACCCATGATCAGACGATCAAGCTTGTAGAGAGTGAGGTTTATGCGATGGTCAGTCATCCTGCCCTGCGGAAAATTGTAGGTCCGGATACGCTCGGAACGATCACCCGAACCAACCTGCCCCTTCCGCGCATCGGCGCGTTCCTGATCTGCCTTTTGGCGTTCCATGTCAAAAATCCTGGCGCGCAATGCCTTCATGGCGGCAGCCCGGTTCTGATGCTGCGATTTTTCCGAGGATGTAACAACGATGCCTGTTGGCAAGTGGGTAATCCTTACGGCGCTATCCGTTGTGTTGACGTGTTGACCACCGGCACCTGATGCCCGCATCGTGTCGATGCGAATGTCCTCATTACGTATCTCGACATCGATTTCCTCAGCTTCGGGCAGCACGGCAACAGTGGCTGCCGAAGTATGTACCCGGCCGCCGGATTCCGTTTCTGGCACGCGTTGAACACGATGAACCCCGGATTCGAATTTCAACCGTGCAAACACGCCCCGACCGGTAATGGAAGCAATGATTTCCTTGTAGCCGCCGACATCGCCAGCACTTTCAGAAAGTATATCAACTTTCCAGCCGTGCAGGGCCGAATGGCGTTCATACATGCGAAAAAGGTCTCCGGCAAAAAGGGCAGCCTCCGACCCGCCGGTTCCAGCGCGAATTTCAAGAATCGCACTCTTGTCATCAGCCGCATCCCTTGGAAGGAGCAATATTTTGAGATCTTCCTCACAAGCAACCAGTTTCTCTGCCGATTCCCTTTTCTCGGCCTCGGCAAGCTCGCGCATTTCCGCATCGGTTTCCTTGTCGGCAATCAATTCCTCTGCCTCTTGGAGATTGCCCTTGGCATCGAGATATTCCCGGATTTTCTGGACTACAGGCTCAAGCTCTGCATGCTCGGAAGCCAGCTTCACATACTTTTCCGGATCGACCCCCTGCGCCATTTGCGATTCTATGGAGGTATGGCGCTCTAGAAGCTGATTGAGTTTTTCGATAACGATCATGCAGAACTGTTTCCAGAAAGAAGGGTTGAATAGCTGGAGGGATGAAGCCCGGATTGTGATTAATACCGGATTTCCGGTTACCGGACACTAATAGGGTATCCCGTGCCTGTCTGCAAAATCCGTAAGCAATTCGGGAATGGTCATTTCATCAGCATTTTGCCCGTCGAGCGCAGAAAGAAGCGTTTGGCTCAACAAACCGACATTCAAAGACAACAACATCGCCTTAACCGGCCCTATAGCAGCCGGCGACATGGAAAGTGACCGGTAACCGATTGCCAACAGCGCCATCGCAGAAAGCGGCCTGCCCGCTATCTCGCCGCAAAGCGTAAGTGATGTATTGTGCTCCCGCGCCTTGACGCAAATATCGCGCAGCACCCTCAAGAATGGCTTCCCGAGCGGGCTGAAGCGGTTTGCAAGCCTCGCGTTGCCACGGTCACTGGCCATCACGAACTGGTACAGATCGTTTGAGCCAACAGATATGAAATCAACGGCAGGTAGCAACTCATCAAGTTGCCACATCAGGCTGGGCACTTCCACCATGGCTCCCAGCTCCAGTTTGCGTGGCATCTCGTGACCGAACCGGGTTTGCAGTTCCACTTCCCTTTTTATAAGCTGGCGAACCGTTTCAACTTCACGAACTTCGGTTACCATTGGCAACATGATCCGCAACTTGCGCCCCATGGAAGCGCGCAGCAATGCCCGTATCTGCGTGCGCATGAGCGCCGGCCTGTCAAGAGAAAGCCTGATGGCCCGCCAACCCAAGGCAGGGTTTTCTTCCGTTATCGTTTCAAGAAACGGAACAACCTTGTCACCTCCAACATCAAGGGTGCGGAAGGTAACCGGCTTGCCATCAGCAGAATCCAGAACATTCCGGTACAACACCTCCTGCTCGCTTGCCCGCGGCAATGTTGCAGAAATCATGAATTGCAATTCGGTGCGAAACAGCCCGATACCGGCAGCACCACTCAGTTCCAGCTGGGGCATGTCCATTACCAGACCGGCATTCATGAGCAATTCCACCTCGACACCATCCCGAGTCAGGGAAGGAAGGTCCAGAAGCTTCCTGAATTTCTTTTGCCGTCCGGCCCGAAACTTGACTTTCTCAATATAGGAGCCCTCAACATCGCCGGGCGGGCGCAATGAAACGATCCCCTCATCGCCATCAACGATAACCGCGTTACCCTGTTCTGCATTGGAGACAAAGCCCGGTAACTGGCCTACCGCAGGGATACCAAGGGCACGGGCAACAATGGCAACATGCGAGTTGGGCGCAGCTTCTTCAAGCACAATGCCCCGCAACCGGCTGCTGTTGTAGTCAAGCAGTTCCGCTGCTCCCATGTTTCGGGCTACGACAATGAAATCACCACGCGGCAAATCCTTTGCGCTTGCGCTGCTTTTGCCGACCAGTTCCCGCAACAGCCGGTTCGCAAGATCATCAAAATCATGCAGCCTGTCCCTCAGATAGGGGTCAGGCTGGCGCATCATTCTTGCCCGGTTGTCATTTTGCACTTTCTCGACAGCCGCTTCTGCGGTGAGGCCGCTATGGATGGCGTCTTCCATCCTGCGGTTCCATCCCCTGTCATGGGCAAACATGCGGTAAGCTTCCAGAACTTCCCGGCTTTCATTGTCGGCAGGCACGCTTCCGCTTTGCAGCAAAACATCCAGAGAAACCTGAAGTTTGAGTAATGCTTCCCGCAGCCGCTTCAACTCCGTTTCCGGGTCTTCATTGAAAAGGTTGGTAACAACCACCCGGGGTTCATGAAGCAAAACATGTCCAAGTCCGATGCCATCGCTGAGGGCAATTCCCTCGGATTGCATCGCCTTGCTCAGATCAAGTACGCTTCCCTTGCCGGAAAGGCTGTCGAGTTCTCCGGTGGCAATGAGTTCACCCAGGACCATAGCTGTGGTTGCCATTGCCTCGACCTCGGCAGCGGTAAACTTCCTGCGTTCCTGGTTCTGGACAACCAGCACACCAAGCACCCGTCCCGCACGCAGGATCGGCACACCGAGAAATGAATTGAAGGGTTCTTCTCCGGTTTCAGGCAAATACTGGAAAGCGGGATGTTTCTGGGCATCATCCAGACTCAAATAGCGTGCGGAAGCAGCAATCGTACCAACAAGTCCCTGCCCGACCCTCAGGGATGAAACATGAACTGATTCTGTTTTCAGCCCGTGGCTTGCATACAGTTCAAGCATGCTGTCAGCACGAAGCACATAGACAGAGCAAACCTCGGCCACCATGCTTTCTGCAATGTCACCAACTATCGTGTCGAGCCGCTCTTGCGCTTCGTAAGACCCGGCCATGACGGCCCGCAGCCTGCGCAACAACCTGTCGGGGCCAGACCCCGCAATCGCTTGTTCCATGAATCACCTATACCACACCACAGGCTTCACAGGATATGTCCAACACGAAAAGCCGGATCGGACCTGAAAGAGCTAACTTACTGGTTTAGCCCGTATACCGAATGAAGCGTTCTGACTGCGAGTTCCGTATAGTCAGAATCGATCAAAATTGAGAACTTGATTTCGGAAGTTGTGATTGCCCGGATGTTGATGTTTTTCTCGGCTAGGGCTGCAAACGCAGTTGAGGCAACACCGGCATGACTGCGCATGCCAATTCCGATCACTGAAATTTTTGCCAGCCCGGTATCGCTCTGGATAATTTCATAGTTGATTCCGCTGCGCGCCTCTTCAAGCACCTGTTTCGCCTTGTTCACATCACCTTCAGACACAGTGAAGGTCATGTCGGTTTTCGAACCGTCCTCCGAAACGCTCTGCACAATCATGTCGACATTGATATGGTTGTCGGCCAGCGGACCAAAAATTGCTGCAGATATGCCCGGGCGGTCAGGTACTCGACGCAAGGAAATTTGTGCCTCGTCTTTCGTGTAGGCAATGCCTGTTACAACTTCCTGTTCCACGATCTCATCCTCGTCACAAATTAGCGTTCCTGCCAGTTCGTCCGTTCCCGACTGGCTGTTGATAGATGCGGGATCATCAAAACTGGATCTTACGAATGTCCTGACCCCGTGAACCATTGCCATCTCTACCGAGCGCACCTGAAGCACCTTCGCTCCAAGCGATGCCATTTCCAGCATTTCCTCGAAAGAAATGCGGTCCATGCGCCTGGCGCGGGGTTCGATACGCGGATCAGTCGTGTAAACACCGTCCACATCGGTATAGATATCACACCGGTCGGCCTTGATGGCAGCAGCAATTGCCACAGCACTCGTATCGGAGCCGCCACGACCAAGTGTGGCAACCCTGTTGTCAGGGCCAATTCCCTGAAACCCGGCAATCACGGCAACCTGTCCGCCGGAAATCCGGCTGATGAGCAATTCCGCATCAATATCCATGATTCGGGCTGCCCCGTGGGCATTGTCGGTTTTCAGGGGAATTTGCCAACCTTGCCATGAGCGGGCATCGACCCCCTCGGTTTGCAAGGCCATGGCAAGAAGTCCGGAAGTCACCTGCTCTCCCGAAGAGACGACAACATCATATTCCCGGGCATCATGCATCGGCGCGATTTCCCGGGTCCATGAAACAAGTTCATTGGTCTTGCCAGCCATGGCTGAAACAACGACAGCCACTTCGTTTCCGGCCTCGACCTCGCGCTTGACATGCGCTGCAACATTCCGGATGCGGTCAATATCCGCAACCGAGGTGCCGCCAAATTTCATCACTATGCGTGCCACAGGCTTTCCCGTGAAATTGAAAACAAAAACGCTCAAGGCTGTCCCTTGAGCGAACGGGCGTTGTTTAGCCAAAATTCTGGAATGCTGCAAGATGAAGCGCCTGACGCTTGACATCAAAGCCCGCCTACCCGAACTAGATTGGCAGGAAAACCAATTACACGGGCCCCAACATGACTGCACAATCGACAATCGACCAGGCTGAAATAGACCGCTTTTCCGCCATGGCGGCCGAATGGTGGGATCCGAAAGGCAAATTCCGGCCCTTGCACAAATTCAACCCGGTACGGTTGCAATACATCAAGGAAAAAGTATGTGAAAACTTTGACCGGGACATCAGGGATCCCAAGGCGCTGAAAGGTTTGCGTTTCCTTGATATCGGCTGCGGTGGAGGCCTGTTGTCCGAACCCATGGCGCGGATGGGAGCAGAAATCATTGGTGCAGACGCTTCTGAAACCAATATTGAAATCGCCCGGCTCCATGCAGAACAGTCGGGACTTGATATTGATTACCGGGCAGTCACGTCAGAGGCACTTGAAAAAGAGGGCGAGAAATTTGACGTGGTCCTGAACATGGAAGTTGTTGAGCACGTCGCTGATGTTGACCTGTTTCTTGCTTCATGCGCACGCATGGTGAATCCGGGCGGCCTGATGTTTGTTGCCACAATAAACAGGACACAAAAAGCCAAAGCCCTGGCAATTTTCATGGCGGAGAATGTCCTGCGCTGGCTGCCTAAAGGCACACACCAGTATGAAAAGCTGGTCAGGCCGGACGAGATCAAAACCCCACTTGGCTCGGAAGGCATGGAGATCATCGACCAGACCGGCGTTTTCTACAACGTATTCACGGATAGCTGGAACATGTCGCGGGACATGGATGTGAATTACATGATGCTTGCCAGAAAGAATTGAGGGAAACCAACTCAGGCAATCGAGTTTATTTTCGCACCAATATGCCGGGCTTTAGGCTATGCCATTGAGTGGCCATGCCCGTCCTGTCAGTTCTTTTCTTCCGGCAGGTCCGGTAGCGGCAGGACGGGAACACCTTCTTCTGCCAGGCTGGCCACATCTTTTCGGCTGGCAGTTCCGTAAATGCCCCGCTCTTCGGCATCACCATAATGAATTTTCCGGGCTTCTTCGGTAAACCGGTCTCCTACATTCTCGGAGTTGGCCTGGACATACTGCTTGATTTCACGCAGCTTCTGCACCATTTCCGGCGGCATTGCCGGGCCGGGAGCTGCGGTCTGAACCTGTTGATTGTCAGCATTGCCGGTTCCGGAAACCCGCGGAGCCATCAATGCCTTGGAAATCTTTTGAGAACCGCACACCGGGCATTCAACCAGCCCCCGTTTGGCCTGTTTGTCAAAATCCTCGCTTGAGGAAAACCAGGCTTCGAACAAATGGTCTGTCTCACAACTCAGGGAATACTTGATCATGGTCAGCCTTTCTGCCCGGCAACGGAACTGACCAGCTCAAAAGACTGGCCGTTCAAAAGGTTTGGCACCTTGCTGCGCGCCCTTTTCACTTCATCAAGGTCTATCTCGGCAACCAGGACACCCGGCTCATCATGATCAAGCTCCGCAACGATTTCACCCCAGGGGTTGATGACGAGAGAATGGCCATAGGTGGTACGCCCGTCTTCATGCTCGCCTCCCTGGGCTGCAGCAATGACCCAGGCTCCGTTTTCTATTGCGCGGGACCTAAGCAAAATGTGCCAGTGTGCCTTGCCGGTCTGTCTTGTGAAAGCGGCAGGGCATGCCAGTATCTGGGCACCCGCCTTTGCCAGTTCCCTGTAAAGATGTGGAAAGCGGAGATCATAACAGATGGAAAACCCCAGGCGAAACTCGCCGGCATCCAACAATTTGGCAGCATTGCCGGGCCGATAGGTACGAGATTCCCGCCAACTCTCACCATTGTCGAGATCAACATCAAACATGTGGATTTTGTCGTAGGTTGCCACCAGATCACCGGCAGGGGAGAACATGCCTGCCCGGTTGGCAAGCCGGTCTTCATCAAGGGCAATCGCGGTTGAGCCGACATGCAGCCAGATATCGAGTTCGCGTGCCAGATCCCCGGCAGCGGCAAAGATCATGTCTTCAGCTTCAGTACGTGCCTTTTCAATTTGGCGTTCACGGCCCCGTTCGAGCAATCCGGTCATTTCAGGCGTCTGGACGTAACGGGCGCCCTGTGAAGCAGCCTGCCGGACCAGTTCATCCATTACCGCGCGGTTTTCTTCCGGAGATACTCCGGTACGCATCTGGATACAGGCAACCTTCAAGCGACTCATGTTTCAACCATCCAGCATCGGGTCCAGTTTGCCTGCCTGCTCAAGGGCATGCAGTTCGTCACAGCCGCCAACATGCTCACCATTGATGAATATCTGCGGAAAGGTGCTTGCGCCATTGGCCTTTTGGATCATTTCCTTGCGGACATCGTTGTCATAAGTCCCGTCAAACTCGCGAAAATTGACATTTTTCTTTCGAAGAAGGGATTTCGCCGCGCTGCAATAGCCACAGAATTTTCGGGTGTAAAGAACTACATCTGCCATTATGAACTTTCAGAAATGTTTGTCATTGAAACAGATATAGGTCTCACGTGGCAACCGTTTCAACCTTTGCAAAGACAAGCACGTCCACTTGCGATGCTCCACCACGCTTGAGGGCACGCGCTGCTGCCTTGGATGTGGCACCAGTTGTGTAAACATCATCGACCAGCAAGACAGCCTTTCCTTTCACATCCGCCTTCTTTTGTTCAGGCACGACAAATGCCCCGGAGACGTTCCTCGCGCGTGCGCGTTCACTGAGGCCAACCTGCTGTTTCGTCCGTCTCTTGCGGATCAGGCATTCAGGTTGAAAGGGCTTGCCGGCACTCCTGCAAACATGTCTGGCCATCTCACCCGCCTGATTGAACCGTCGAGCATGCAGCCTGGAGGGGTGCAGGGGAACCGGTATGATCATGTCGGCATGTTCCACGAGTTCCGCACCTGCCACTGCCATCCAGTTGGCAATCCAGGGAACAAGATCGGTACGGTCAGAATACTTGACGGACGCTACCAGTTTTCTTGCAACGTCATCATACAGCATCACAGCCCGCAAACGGTCGAAAGGGGGCGGTTCGGCAATTGCTTCTGCAGATAAAAACCCAGACCCCATGTCAATGGAGAATGGCGTTCCCATTACCGGGCAATAGGGCCTGGAAATGAACCGAAGCCTGCTCCAGCATTGCGGGCAACACCCGCCTTGTTCCCGAACATGTTTTTCACAAACAAGACAAGTCCCAGGCACCATTATTTCAGGAATGGTCCGAACAATTCCGGCAATTCGGCTACCCAGGTTTCGCGCTGCAGTAGAAAGTTGCATCCGCAAAGTTTATTAAATCGGGATGAATAAGACGAGTCCCCCCAAATTGTTCGCCTCATCTAGGCTGGACGCAATCGAACGCCGTGCAATTGCAATGACCGGTACGGGAGCAGATTTCCTGCATCGCGAAGCAGCTGCAACCATTGCCGACCGGCTGGATGCGACAAATCGTGAATTTCCGGTTGCAGCAGATTTTCTTTCTCCGTTCGAATGCATGACGGAGATGCTTTCCACTTCTGAAAAAGTTTCAAGAGTATTCCGGATCACAATGCCGGGCACCATGCAGAAATCCAGTGCAAAAGGTGAAGATGTTCACCCTGAAAGCCGGGAACTGCTGCCACTGCAAAGAAACTCGGTTCACCTTGTGACATCGGTCTTCAGCCTTCACCGTATCAATGACCTGCCAGGCATGCTGAGCCAGATCAGGCATTGTCTTGTTGAAGACGGCCTTCTCATGGCATGCCTTCCCGGTGAACGCACGCTTTCAGAACTTCGTGCCAGCCTTGTGGAAGCTGAAAGCATATTGACGGGCGCTGCATCACTCAGGATTGATCCGTTCGTGGAAGTACGACAAGCAGGAAACCTGCTTCAGCGGGCAGGCTTTGCGCTACCTGTCGTGGACTCCGATCTCCTGACCGTTCGCTACGGTTCTCTAAAGGGGCTTGTGAAAGACCTGCGGGCAATGGGTGCAAACAGCGCTTTTTCTGAACCTCCGGCTTTCGGCTCCCGCGAGCTCTTCCGCCTTGCAGAAGAGATTTATCGCGACAATCATTCTGATCCGGATGGCCGCCTTCGTGCGAGTGTGGAAATCATTTACCTGTCAGGCTGGAAGCCCCACAGCTCGCAACAGCAACCCCTGGAACCGGGCAGCGCAAAGAAACATCTTCGCGATGTACTTTGAAGAGGGTTATTCAAATCCGTTGTACAGAAAAACAGTTTTCTCGCCAGCATCTTCCTGAACTGGCAACAGTCCTGATCCCAGATAATGGACAGTTCCAATAATCAGCAGTGTGATGAATGCTGCAAGAAAAGAACTGTCAATGACGCTTGGCTCACCACGTAACGGCCTTGGTTGGTGCCTGTAAAGCATGAAAAATTGCCCCGCATTTTGCCTCAATGACCGGCAGAACTTGGCGCCATTCACAACACGGATACAATTTTCAACAGCGGGAACCACCGGCAGTACGACAGATAATCCTTTCCCTGTCGTCAAGAATACTCTTTCGCACTGTATAGGTACGCGTGGTTCCTTGCGTGGCCCTTGTCGAAGCTGTCGTAAAGGGATCAATCCCGTAGGCGCCATTTGCAGCATGTTGCCGGGTTGCATTGTCAAGCAGCGGGGCAGCCACCAGGGCACCAACAACAGCCAGTGCGGCAAACATCAAGGCTGATTGCATTGCAAAGTCGCCGGAGCGGTCCTTCAGGAACTTGGAAACCAGTTTACCAATTTGCGAGCCCGTCATTTATTGCCCTCGAATGCTTGAATCATGGAGGCGAAACAACCCGCTTCGCACAATGCCGTGAATAGCAAATCATGGTTAACAATCTATCAAGCAACACTTGGCGAACAGCATTTGCGCGCTTGTCAGGAACACTGGTTACAAAAGGTCGATCAGCGCCGGAATCAATGGTTCATCTGCGGGAGGCATCGGATAGTCACGCAATTTCACAGGGCGCACCCATTTCAGTTCCTGCCCTTCATGCGGCTGCGGAGTTCCTTCCCATTTCCGGCAAACAAACAGCGGCATCATCAGATGGAAGCTTTCATAGGAATGGCTTGCGAAGGTCAGCGGGGCCAAACAGGATTCCCAGGTTGTCACGCCCAGTTCTTCACGCAATTCGCGGATCAGGGTTTCCTCGGGGGTTTCTCCCGCTTCCACCTTGCCACCCGGGAACTCCCAGAGTCCGGCCATCGGCTTGCCCTCCGGGCGTCTGGCGAGCAAAACCCGATTGTCGCTGTCGAGCAGGGCACAAGCACTCACCAGCAGAATTTCATGTCTCGCTCCCTGACTGTCATTCATGCCGGCTCCCTCCGGTAACTGTACCTGTAAAGTTCCTGAAACCCGAAAGCTTCATAAAGCCTGATTGCTGGCCGGTTCTCCACCACAACCTGCAACCAGGCATGACTGGCTCCACTGGCTTTTGCCCATTTCAGCGCACTGCCAAGCAGGTCCCTTGCGTGATTGCGTCGCTTGAATGCCAAACCGGTAACCACATCAAAAACCCCGGCAAGATCATTGTCATGGACACAGCGCAATGCAGCGACCGCCGCCGCTTCATCCGTCTTGATGAACAGACCGCCCTCAGGACGGACCGAGGACAATACCTCCACCAGTCCCGGTTTGCGCTCCGTGTCTTCATTGGACAACTGCAGAAAGGTATCAACCCACTTGCCGACATCGCGGATTGGCAATCGGTCATTGCTGCCAGACAGGTCAACCCCGGAAAGGTCCAGTGTCATCACCATGCTCTCATCGAACCGTTCCCATCCGCGGTCATCGAGAAGGGTTTCCAGTGCTTCCGGTGCAAGTGGTGACTGGCGAAACACCAGGGGGCGGCCAAAACTCTCAAATTTCCGTCTGGCCAGTTCAAGACGCGCATCAATATATGCATGATCCGAGGGATCAAGCGGATTGACCGAGTTCAGTCTTTTTGCCGGATGGCCAGCAGTCAGCCGGATCGCCCATGTCCCGTCATAATGGGTGGAAGTCGAAGGGAAAGAGCGGAAGCTCACAGCTTCAAGACGCCGGATCTGGGCGAGGCTTGCCTTGACTGCCATCATCAACCCCTCAACTCCTCAGGAGCGATAATCCGCATTGATTTCGATATATTCCTTGGTCAGGTCGCACGTCCACACCTGCGCCTCACCTTCTCCGATACCAAGGTCAACGCGTATGTCGATTTCCTCGCGTTGCATCACAAGACTGGCCGCTTCCTCGCTATAATCGGGAACACGCTCCCCTTCTTGCGCAACCTGGACATCTCCAAACCAGATCGCCAGCTTGTCCCTGTCGGCAGGTTCACCAGCCTTGCCCACAGCCATGACAATCCGTCCCCAGTTTGCGTCTTCACCAGCAACAGCAGTCTTTACGAGCGGAGAATTGGCAATAGCCGTGGCAATCTTGCGGGCCGAACCCTTGTTCTTGGCGCCGGTAACCTTGATGGAAACCTGCTTCGTTGCCCCCTCACCGTCTCGAACGATCAGCATTGCAAGCTCATGCATGACTTCACCGAGCGCTTGCCTGAACGGCTTCAGCTTCTTGTCACTGACCTTGTCGCCGGCACCGCAGGAAGCGAGCAAAACCGTGTCGCTTGTCGAAGTGTCACTATCAACGGTAATCGCATTGAATGTGGTTTTGACCACACGGGAGAGCTGTTTTTGCAAGGCCTTGCTCGAGACCGGGCAATCTGTGACCAGAAATGAAAGCATCGTGGCCATGTCCGGTGCAATCATGCCTGAGCCCTTGGCTATGCCATTGAGGTGATAGCGCTTGCCGTCAATTTCAAACTCGCGGGTTGAAAGTTTCGGATACGTATCCGTGGTCATGATTGCTTGCGCGGCCTCATGCCAGCCATCCGGTTTGAGAACCGCTTTCGCCATTTCGAGACGGTCTTCAAAGCCGGTTACATCCAGCGGCTCGCCAATCACACCTGTAGAAGCAAGAAAAACGGTTTTCTCGCTACAACCAAGAGCCTTGGCGGCAGCCTTCGCTGTCAGCTGCGTGGATTCTTCACCCTTTTTGCCAGTAAAGGCGTTGGCATTGCCGGAATTGACGACAATTGCATTGGCCTTGCCTTTACCAAGTATCTTGCGGCACCAGTCTACAGGAGCTGAAGGACATTTGGATTGCGTGAACGCTCCGGCAACCTCAGCCGGTTCATCAAATGCAATCAGGCACAAATCCTTGCGCCCCTTGTACTTGATCCCGGCTTCAATGCTTGAAAGCCGGACACCCTTGAGCAAGGGCAGTTCCGGATAGAGTTTGGGAGCAAGAGGTGAAACTTTTTCGGACATGACAACAATATCCCGGCAGGGTTATTGCGCTCTGAGCGCATCTACCTTCGTTTTCAATTCTTCATCACGAATTTCAATCTTGTATTTCTCCCGCGCAGTCTTGCTCTGATTGAAATAACGCTCACGTGCTACCGCCTGGCGAACCTGTTCCTTGACATCCTCGAATGCCGGCGGCTCTGCATCACGTTCATCTTCCTTCAGGATTACGTGATACCCGAACTGTGTCTTGACCGGTTCTTTTGTATAGGCGCCCTTCTCGAGCCCGAATGCAGCCTCCTCGAATTCGGGAACCATCCGTCCCTTGCCGAAATATCCGAGATCGCCACCCTGGGGACCGCTTGGACCAGTGGACTTTTCCTTTGCAAGCTCTTCGAAATCAGCACCACCATCCAGCGTTTCAATAACTGCCTTGGCATCTTCCTCATTTTCCAGAAGGATATGCCGGGCACGGATTTCAGGGGTCTTGGGAAAGCCGGCAACTTCTTTTTCATAACGGGCCTTGAGGTCTTCATCCGTTATTTTTGTCAGGACTTCCTGCTGAAAATACGTGTTGTGCAACTGGCGGGCCTTGGTGAATGCCATGCGAGCCTTGAAGTCAGGAGTTTCATCCAGGCCTGACTCTTTTGCGATTTCTCCCAATGCCTTGATATCGATCAATGCATTGAGAATGGCTGCACGACGCTGTTCTGCAGGCGTCTGGGCAAATTGCTCAAGCAGTTCCACCTCTGCAAGCGCAAGTTCCCGCTCGGTAATCTCAAGGCCGTTTATTGTCGCAACCACACTGTCTGGCGATTTGGTTGCTTCTGCATCCTGCGCAAATGCAGGTGCGCCAGCGGCGAAAGCCAATCCTGCGAAAATGGTTGCAGCGCACAGTGTTTGCGAAAGTCTGGTAGAGGCCATTCCTAATCCTTTTCATTTATGGCTATTTTTGTGCCAACCGCTCTTGCTGCACACGCTTGGTGCATGACAGAGACCATCGTTGACATAGCATTGCGTCCCTCTTATCTGTCCATTGACCCCTCGTCCAGTAATACAGGCAATACTTTTGTTGCCTCTGCCTGGAGAGGGACGGTTTATTTAGGTTTTCTTTGCGTCCGGAATGTGGGCGCAAATTTTTTGAGAGGCCATATGGGCATTTTTGGTGGAATAGCGAGCAGAATTTTCGGGTCGGCAAATGACCGTGAATTGCGGCAAGTGCAGCCCAGAGTGGATGCAATCAATGCACTTGAGCCAGAATTCGAGGCCCTGACCGACCAGCAGTTACAGGAAAAGACTGCTGAATTCCGGAAACAACTGGAAGAAGGCACCAAGCTGGACGACCTGCTCGTACCTGCGTTTGCGCTTGTGCGGGAAGCATCAAAACGCACGCTCGGCATGCGCCATTTCGACGTACAGCTGATCGGCGGCATGATCCTAAATGGCGGGAATATTGCGGAAATGCGCACTGGTGAAGGCAAGACACTGATGTCGACCCTGGCCGCCTACCTGAATGCCCTTCCGGGCAAAGGTGCCCATATCGTTACAGTAAATGACTATCTGGCCGAACGTGATGCAGCCTGGATGGGTGTGATTTACGAATTCCTCGGCATGTCGACCGGCGTTATCCTCAACAGCATGGACGATGAGGAACGCAAGGCTGCCTATGCTTGCGACATTACCTACGGCACCAATAACGAATTCGGTTTTGACTACCTTCGTGACAACATGAAATTCGACCTCGAGAGCATGGTGCAGCGCGAGCATCATTTCGCGATTGTTGACGAGGTCGACTCCATCCTGATTGACGAGGCAAGGACACCGCTCATCATTTCCGGTCCGCTTGATGACCGGTCCGACCTTTACAATTCAATCGACGCCTTCATTCCGAAAATTGCCGACGAGGACTATGAACTCGACGAAAAGCAGCGTTCGGTGACCTTCACCGAAGAAGGCAACGAGAAGCTTGAAAAACTTCTTGATGAAGCCGGACTTCTGAAGAACGGCTCACTGTATGATATCGAGAATGTCAGCGTGGTGCATCACGTCAACAATGCCCTGAAGGCCCACAAGCTCTTCACACGCGACAAGGATTACATCGTCCGCAATGATGAAGTGGTCATCATTGACGAGTTCACAGGCCGGATGATGCCTGGCCGGCGTTATTCCGATGGTCAGCACCAGGCTCTGGAAGCCAAGGAAAACGTGAAAATCCAGCCCGAAAACCAGACGCTGGCTTCGGTAACTTTCCAGAACTATTTCCGGATGTATGAGAAACTGTCAGGCATGACAGGCACGGCAATGACCGAGGCAGAGGAATTTGGCAACATCTATGGCCTCAGTGTTGTGGACGTCCCCACCAACCTGCCCGTGGCACGGGTTGATGAAGACGATGAGGTATACCGCACGACAGATGAAAAATACCGCGCAATCATTGCATTGATCAAGGATTGCCGGGAGCGCAAGCAGCCTGTTCTGGTTGGCACGACATCAATCGAAAAATCCGAACTGCTGGCCGAACTCCTCAAGAAGGAAAAGTTCGACAATTTCAAGGTTCTCAATGCCCGCCATCATGAAGAAGAAGCTCAGATAATCGCGCTGGCCGGTGTACCGGGTGCGGTTACCATTGCAACAAACATGGCTGGCCGGGGAACGGACATCCAGCTTGGCGGCAATTTCGAGATGCGCGCAGCACAGGAAATTCCTGAAGGGACCGACACAGCCAAACGCGAAAAGCTTGAAGCCTCAATTCGCGACGACATTGCCGAACAGAAGGAAATAGCGCGCAAGGCGGGCGGCTTGTATGTCATAGGCACGGAACGGCATGAAAGCAGGCGTATCGACAACCAGCTTCGCGGCCGTTCCGGACGTCAGGGTGATCCCGGACATTCAAAATTCTTCCTGTCACTGCAGGATGACCTGATGCGCATTTTCGGTTCTGACCGGATGGATGGCATGTTGCAAAAGCTTGGCCTGCAGGAGGGTGAGGCAATCATCCACCCGTGGATCAACAAGGCTCTGGAAAAAGCGCAGAAAAAGGTTGAGGCCCGGAATTTTGATATCCGCAAAAACCTTCTCAAGTTCGATGACGTCATGAATGACCAGCGCAAGGTCATCTTCGACCAGCGGATCGAGCTCATGAAAGGCGAAGGCCTCAGTGAAACCGTGACAGACATGCGTCATGACACGATCGAGGATGTCGTCGCGCGACACATCCCTGAAAAGGCTTATGCAGAGCAGTGGAACACGGAAGATCTCGAAGCAGACATTCGTGAGTTTCTGAACATGGATTTGCCTATTGTCGAATGGAGCAACGAGGAAGGCATAGACGAGGAAGTTCTTATCGAGCGCATCACTGAGGCCAGTGACAAGGCGTTCAAGGAGAAATTCGAGGGTTTTGGACCCGATGTTTCAACCTATGTTGAAAAATCCGTAATGCTGCAGACGCTGGACCTGTTGTGGCGCGAACATCTGGTTAACCTGGACCACCTGCGATCTGTTGTTGGCTTCCGTGGCTATGCCCAACGCGATCCGTTGCAGGAATACAAATCTGAAAGTTTTGAGCTGTTCCAAACCATGCTCACCAATTTGCGTCAGGCCGTCACCACACAAATGATGCGCGTGCAACTTGTTGCCGGCAATGAAGATGACGTAGTGAACGAAACCCTGGATGCAACACCAGTGGTTGATAACAGTGATGTGCCGGAAGTCGATGCAGAGACAATTGCATCCTGGGGCAGCGTTGGTCGCAACGCACCATGCCCTTGCGGTTCCGGCAAGAAATACAAGCACTGCCACGGACGTTTCTAGCAGCAACCAATATTTGCCTATCACCCTGCTGCAACTACTGTTTTCAGCCGGGAATCTTAACTGCCGAACATTCGCGAGCCGACATCATATTGTCCTGCTTCGCGATCCGTTTTGGCCTTTGGTTTTTCTGTTGCCGGGGAAGCATCAGTGACCGGCACCGATGTTTGTTCCACAGGTTGTGACACTGGCACCACTGCAGGCTCTGCACTGGCCGATGCCGGTATGGCTTGATCCCGGGGCGCCGGAACAGGGGCAACAGCTGGAGCATCTCGAGAGATTTCAGGCTCCTGGGAAGGCACAGGGACACTATCACTTGATTGCGGTGCTTCCGTAATATTATCCGGTTTTTCTTCCGGGCTTTCCTCGGCTGGTTCCTCAGGCGCGCTCTCAACAACCGCTGGCTGTGGATCCGTCAGCTTGAGTGGGCCGATTGTGGGCTTTGCCATGATCGATGCCGAAAGGGTTCTTGGTTTTTCAGCCTCTTCAACAAACGGATTGAGGTTGATTTGCTTTATCAACCGCTGGAAGCGTTGCTGGTCTTTGTCCTGACGTATGGCAAAGGCCGTTGCCAAGGAGCGAGGCATTTCCGTCAGGGGACATTCTGTACGTGTGCTGAACCGCTCTCCCTCAGCAACAGCCCGGTTGAAGACGTAACGTTTCTCGCAAACGTCCACCTTTGGCGGCTGTTTCGTAAGTTCGAAATAATCGCTCCCCTCCTTCAACATCGTCCAGAATTCGAAATTGTTCGAATTGACGTGCTTGGCCATGTTTTCCGGTGTAAGGCGGAAAGGAAGAGCCTGTATCTGGAAGGATTTCTGCCCTCCCTTGAACGCCTCGCGCGCAAGAGCGTAAATCTCTTCGACATACTCATCGGTCATGGAATAACAACCGGCAGACGAACACGCACCGTGAATCATCAAGAACGAACCGGTACGGTCATTTGCCCGGTCATACGCGTTCGGAAAACCCATGTTGAAGGAGAGGTGATAACTTGAATTCGGGTTCATGAGCGCCGGGGTCACATGATAAAACCCTTCAGGTGCCTGACGGTCACCTTCCTTGATTTTTGGGCCCTTTTTCCCGGACCACTTGCAGATTTCATAATCGTTCAGGAGCGCATACTTTCCCGTATGGTCCTGCTTCCACACTTCAAGGACATTCTCCTCCTTGAAAATACGAAGCATGATTGGCGAACCAAGTTTCATTCCCTTGGTTTTCATCGCCTTTTTCAGTTCAGCAGAAACTGGTCGTTCATGCTTTGGAAGTGAACTTTCCAACGCGCCATTGCAGGCGGCCAAAAGCATGCCGCCAAACACGATCGCGATCATTTTTGATGTCTTGCGCCTCAAGACCCTACACCCGGCTGAATTGCTGTCGTAAGATTGATATAGCCATTCGTGGTTGACAAGCGGTTACCGCCCTCAGTCACGTGATTGTTAGAACAGGCTGGATAAATCTGAAATCAGGACAAATTGCGGCCCATTGCCAAAAATTTCTCTTGGCGCATTTTCCTTATCTGATCGCCTTGCATGCCATCAAATTCTGACAACGCGCTGGCAATCTGTGTTTTGGCAGCCTCGAAAACGGCTTCGCGGTTACGATGGGCTCCGCCAACCGGTTCGTCGATAATGCCGTCCACAATTCCCATTTCCTTCAGGTCCTGGGCCGTTATTTTCATTGTGGTTGCAATGTCTTTGGCACGGGCGGGGTCACGCCACAAAATGGAAGCGCCTGCTTCCGGGGAAATGACCGAATAGATTGCATGTTCAAGCATGTAGACACGGTTGGCGGCTGCAATCGCGATCGCACCACCGGACCCGCCTTCACCAATAATCGTGGCAATCATGGGGACTTCGAGCGTCAGACACCTTTCTGTCGAACGTGCAATCGCCTCGGCCTGTCCCCGCGCCTCCGCTCCGACACCTGGATATGCACCAGCGGTGTCGACAAGTGAAATAACCGGCAGATTGTAGCGTTCAGCCATATCCATGATCCGGATAGCCTTGCGATAACCTTCCGGACGCGCCATGCCGAAATTGTGCTTGAGGCGGCTCTGCGTATCCATGCCCTTTTCCTGGCCGATAATCGCAACCGAACGGCCATCAAAACGTCCAAGGCCGGCAAATACGGCATGGTCTTCGCCAAAGTAACGGTCCCCTGCCAAAGGCGTGAAATCCGTTATCATTGCTTTTTGATAATCAATGAAATGGGGCCGGTCCGGGTGTCTGGCTACCTGTGTCTTTTCCCATGGAGAAAGCTTTGCATAGAGGCTTTTGAGAATATCCTTGGACTTTGCCTCAAGGCGTGAAACCTCGTCACTGAGGTCCACGGAGCCATCCTCCTTGCCCACGCTGCGCAACTCATGGATTTGGCCTTCAAGGTCAGCAACAGCTTTTTCGAATTCGAGATAATTTACCATCGATACACACAATTCATTCTGGGCATGAAAGAGAAAACATTAAGGCGCCCCCGCAAACATGGGCCAGCTTGCCTGATGGCGGTAGGTTGTGACGTTTCCGCTGTGTCATGTCAAGGAATTAGGATTTTCCATAGCTATGGGATTACAGGTTACGGATACGCAACTGCGTGATCCGGTTTTTCTCTCTTTTGAGAATGACAAAACGCTTGCCGAAAAAAGTAAAGGCCTGTTTTTCTTCCGGTATTGTTTGCGCGGCGTGAATAACCAACCCGGCAATCGTATTCGCTTCCTCATCAGGAAGCTGCCAGTCGAGCGCCCGGTTAAGGTCGCGCAGTTGCACATTGCCGTCAACGATCCATGACCCGTCAGCCTGATGTTCAACACCGGACACTGCTTCATCATGCTCATCTGCAATATCGCCAACGATTTCCTCAAGGATGTCTTCCAGAGTGACGAGCCCCTCAACTTCACCATACTCATCAACAACGAGTGCAAAATGGGCCTTTTCCCGCAGGAAGGCGTCAAGCTGGTCTTTCAGCGTGGTGGTCTCGGGGACAAACCATGGCTTTGATGCAATGCGCTTGATATCAACCTGACTGATGTCACTCTTTTTTGTGGCAAGTGCCCGCAACACATCCTTGGAATGAATAACCCCGACGATATTGTCACTGTCTCCCTGCCACAAGGGGATACGGGTAAACGGACTATCCAGCAATTGTTTGACGATCTGCTCCGGGGAATCATCAAGATTGATGGTTTCCATGTTGGTTCGGTGGATCATCACATCCGAGATTTCCAGCTCGTGCAGATCGAGAATACCTCCCAGTCGGTCACGATCATCCTTGACCACCGAACCGTCACGATGGAGCACTTCCACCGCTCCGCGCAATTCCTCGTGACCGGTAAGCAGGGATGCACCGGAATCGATATCCACCCCGAGTTGCCTCAACAGCCTGCGAACAATCCATCCCACCGCCACGGCAAATGGAGAAAAGACAATGACCAGTATCCGCACAACAGGTGCAACAGACACGGCAAACTTGTCGGCATAGGAAAGGGCAAATGACTTTGGCATGACTTCTGCGAAAATGACCACAAGGAGTGTCATGACCAGTGTGGCAACCGCTACTCCCGCTTCACCAAACAGCTTCAGGAAAAGACTGGTCGCAAGAGCGGAAGCAAGAATGTTGACGATGTTGTTGCCGATAAGAAGCGTGCCGATCAACTGGTCCTGACGCTCCAGCAGCTTCATCACTATACCCGCACGTGTATCCCCGTTCTTTTCATACTGGTGCATGCGGGCCCGCGAAGCAGCGGTCAACGCGGTCTCCGACCCGGAAAAGAATCCGGACAGCACGATCAGCAAAAGAATGGCAAAGAATATAAGCCAGTATGCGCTTATCATGATCCTATCTTGTCTTTCAGAAAGCCGGCAACTTCTGCCGCCTGGACATCATTGGCAATATAGGCTTGCCCCACACCTTTTGTAAGGATGAAAGTAAGCCTTCCCCGCGAGACTTTCTTGTCTTGCTCAATGAACGACATCAAAGTCTCGACACTTGGCTGCTCTCCGGGAATATCCTGAATACGCGTCGGAAGCCCGACTGCCTTGAGATGGGTTTCAACGCGCTGGACATCATCCATCGAACAAAGGTTGAGACGGTTTGAAAACTGGTGGGCAAGCATCATGCCGATCGCAACGCCCTCACCATGCACCAGCCTTTTCCCGTCATAGCTTGTAAACCCCTCAAGTGCATGACCGAAAGTATGACCAAGATTGAGCAGTGCCCGCTTGTTCTTTTCCGTCTCGTCGGCGGCTACAATTTCAGCCTTAGCCTGGCAACTTTGCGCTATGGCCGTTTCAAGCATGGGGCCAAAGGCAAATATCTCCTCATGCTTTTCACACAACGCATCAAAGAAATCGGAATAGCCTATCAGGCCGTATTTCACCACTTCGGCATATCCTGCCCGAAATTCACGGGCCGGCAAACTCCTCAGGAAGTCCAGATCAATCAATACATGGGACGGTTGGTGAAAGGCTCCGACGAGATTCTTGCCACTGGCAGAATTGATTCCGGTCTTGCCTCCCACTGAAGAGTCAACTTGCGCAAGAAGGGATGTGGGAATTTGAACAAACCGCATGCCCCTGCGGACAACCGAGGCAGCAAAACCGGCAAGGTCACCCACAACACCGCCACCGAACGCGATAACGAGATCCTGTCTTTCAAGGCGGAACGACAAAAGCTCTTCAACCACCTGCTGAAAAACACTCCAGGATTTGGATGCTTCTCCCGGCGCAACTGCCAGTGTGCAATGCTCAATACCTGCCTTGTCCAGAACCGCCCGCAAGACATCACCATGCTGTGCATTGACATTTTCATCCGTAATGATGGCTGTCCGCCCGCCTTCAGACAACTCTCCGATTATGTGCGGCAGTCGCTCCAGAACACCATGCCCGATCTCAATCGGGTAAGAGCGTTCTCCAAGACCAACAGTCAAGGTGTGATTGGCGTGTTCGTTCACGATGGGGTTCCCAGATATTGATCAATCTTGTCCAGTACGAAATCACGCATCTCGGCCTTTGTTCCGCCGTGGGACATGACATGCACATCCGCCAGCGCATAGACCGGATCACGCTTTTTCATGAGCTTGGCAATTATCTCGCGCGGATCGCCGGTCTTGAGCAGTGGGCGCTTGCCGGGTCTGCGACTGACCCGCTCCAGAATGATTTCCAGATCAGCATTGAGCCAGACCGATAATGCCTCGCGTTCAACAAGCTTGCGGGTATCTTCATGCATGAAGGCACCACCGCCCAAGGCTAGCAGAAGCGGCCCATCAGAGAGCACACGGTCTATGACCCTTTGTTCGAGACGGCGAAACTCCTCTTCGCCGTATTGGGCAAATATTTCGGATACGCTGCGGCCTGCGGCCTCCTCGATTTCCGCATCGGCATCGCGGAATTCGAAGCCCAGTCGGCGGGCCACCATCTTGCCGATTGCGGATTTTCCCGACCCCATCATGCCGAGAAAAACAATGTTGCGTCCGTTCAATGCGTTCCGGATACGTTGATCTCTGGCCGGTTTGCGTTGTGCCATTTGGGGTTGCCTGATGGGTAATCCTGTCTCATGCGGTATTCCGCCTTTCGATACCATTACAGTAACAAGGTCAAGGGCGGAAACGCTTCACGCAGGTAAAGGTGTTGCCATTTTTATCTGTCTTGCGCATATAGTATGTATAGGGGCTGATAACGTTCGGGTGAGCGCGACTGGCGGCGTGCCTGGACAAAAGTGCAATGAGAAATCCGCATGCCAAGCTTGTTCCGGTTACTGTTTACGCTCGCCATTCTGGCAGGCATTGTCTATGGGGCAGCATTTGCCCTGACCATTTTTGTTGAACCGAAGCAGCGTGAGATGACCGTAAAGATACCGGCCAAGCGGCTTCCCCAATAGGTTTGTTGCCTTGCGTGAAGGACATCTTCTCGAAGCATTCCTGGAAATGATGAGCGCAGAACGTGGCGCCGCGAAGAACACGCTTTCCTCCTACCAGCGCGATATTACAGGTTACGCAGAGCATCTCGCCGATACAGGCAATACCTTTCTTGGATCCGGAACATCCGATGTCAGGAACTATCTAGCCTCGATGAGCCGGGAAGGACTTTCTGCCTCGACCCAGGCGCGCAGGCTCTCTGCCATACGGCAATTTCACAGTTTTCTGTTTTCCGAAGGCATGCGTTCTGATGACCCTTGTGGAACGATTGACAGCCCGAAACTGGGTCGGACGCTCCCAAAAACAATGAGCATTGCTGATGTCGACCAACTGATTGCAAGGGCTCAACTCGAAAGCAGCCAGCCAAAACTGTCGGCAGCCAAACGTGTCAAAACTGCAAGAATGCATGTCCTGATTGAAATGCTTTATGCCACAGGCCTGCGGGTAAGCGAATTGGTTGGGCTGCCCGCCACGACTGCCAATGTTGCGGGGCGCTTCATGACGGTCATCGGCAAGGGAAACAAGGAACGGATTGTGCCGCTTTCCGGTCGAAGCAGGGAAGCGATGGCAAACTATCTCGAAGCCATGAAACAGGCACGCAAACCTGTAAGCGGCAGGTTCTTGTTCCCTGCAGGATCGGGATCGGGCCATTATACACGCCAGGCTTTCGCCCGTGACCTCAAGACACTTGCAGACCGGGCAGGCCTGTTGCCAGACCTGATTTCCCCGCACGTGCTGCGCCATGCATTTGCAAGTCACCTCTTGCAGAATGGGGCGGACCTTCGCTCGGTACAACAATTGCTGGGGCATTCGGACATTTCCACCACCCAGATTTATACCCATGTTCTCGAAGAACGCCTGCGACAACTGGTTGAAGACCACCATCCACTGAACCAGTCCTCTGATACCGAACCTGATTGACCCGTCCGGCGCTTGCTAAATTCACATGAGACGAATATGCCTTTGGCTCAAGTTGTCTCAACGTGAACTTGCAAATGCACACAAAAGCATTGAAAACCCTTATTCGGATTGCTGACGTCGGAAGTTTTGCCACTGCAGCGAACCAACTTGGAATAACGTTGCCAGCGCTTTCAATGCAGATGAAAACACTCGAACAGGATCTCGGCACATCCCTGTTCGACCGGTCCTTCCGCCCGCCAAAACTCACACCGGTCGGACGCAGGATTGCCAGACAGGCTGCGGCAGTCATCGCTGCAGAAAATACCCTTTACGAGATTGCCAATCCGCAAGAAGCCCTGTCCGGAACGTATCGTCTCGGATTCGTTGCAACCGCCAGTGTTCGTCTATTGCCGTTATTCCTCGAAAACGCTTCCACACTCGCACCAAATGTTCATTTCGAGTTCGAGACAGGGCTTTCGGAAACACTGGAGGACAAGCTGCTGTCAGGGCAACTGGAAGCGGCAATCGTAACGGCAACAGGAGACCCCACGCCGGGCATCAACCATGCCGTCCTCAGACGTGAGGAACTGGTCTATGCCATTCCCTCAGGTTACGCAGAGATGCCGCTGGGAGATCTGGTAAAAAAACTGCCGTTCCTGCAGTTCAACCCCGGCTCCGGAATTGGCAAACTGATCGCCAGTCATATTTCCCGGCAAGGCAGCCAGCGCAAGCACACCATTCATCTGGACAGCGTTGAAGCAATCATGGAATGCGTCAACCAGGGTCTTGGATTTACAATGCTTGCCCAGCCCGATATCGAGCGATATTCAAAAAACAGGCTGCATATCCTCAAGCCCGGTACCAAAGGCATTTTCCGGCAGTTGGTTCTTGCAACGTCAGAAAGAGGTGTCGCCAAGGCTGCAAGACAGAAACTCTGCGAACTCTTCAAGGGTTAGGCCGCCATTCCTGTATAAACAGCTCCCAAGCACGATGCATTGTTGTCAGGTGTATTAAAACTACTCTCCGGGCGCCTTGGCCTCTATGGCCAGCGCATGAAGCCCTTCATCCAGTTTCGGTTTTGCAACTGCATTGATCGCACGATGCCGGTCCAAACGTCCCATACCGGCAAATGCCGCAGATACTATCCGAATGCGAAAATGGCTTTCTCCCGTACCGTTGTCTCCCGCATGACCGGCATGAAGATGGCTCTCATTGATGACTTCAAGGCTTTCCGGTGAAAACTCTTTGCTCAGGTTTTCCTCTAGATAATCTGCTATGCTCATGTCCGCCTCCTTGCCATGTGGTTCCGATGAAAACTGGTTCGTATTTGCCATCCGGCCACAATCGGTCAGAACCTGCGTTTCTGCGACCGGACCCGAATAATGTCAATCCTTGTTTGAACGGCAAAAATACCCATAATGTGGTAGCCCGGTTTTGAATCGGGCATGACGGCCCGCGCTTGAGGTGATTGTCTTCACCCGTTGCGTTGGCAAGGCAGCACCCAATATTTGGGGCTCGCATGCCATGCCAAAATAACAACAAACTGATCTGCTGTGCAGTCATGCTGCATTAACCGTTACCGAGTGACCATGAACACGAAGTCAAAATATTTCGATTCCATACGCATAAAGAAGGGCTCGAAGGCAAAGGCCGAAAAACCCGTCGATGACTCGTGCCAATGGAAGGACTGCCAGAAACCCGGCACACATAAGGCTCCGCTCGGACGTGACCGGGAGGGTCAGTATATCCGTCTGTGTATTGAGCATGTTCGCGAATACAACAAATCATACAATTACTTTTCCGGGCTGGGCGATGACGCGATCGCAAAGTTCCAGAAAGATGCCCTTACCGGCCATCGCCCCACGTGGACTATGGGTGTCAACAAGGCAAGCGGCAAACGTCCGCTTTCCGATGGTGATCCGCGATCTGCAATTGCGGACCGGATCATCTCCCGTAGCATGCGCCGCACCGGGCAGGCCGGAAGCAAGGGAGGCGGGCCGGTTCGCAAACTCAAGGCGCTTGAAAAGAAAGCTTTCGACGACCTCAGCATGCCGCACAATTCTACTGCCGATGAGTTGAAAACCCGCTACAAGGCGTTGGTCAAACGCCATCATCCGGACACGAATGGTGGCGACCGCAGCACCGAAGAACGGTTGCGGCAAATCATCCAGTCATACAAAATTCTGAAGCAGGGTGGATTCTGCTCTTGAAAAACCTTGATTGACGGGCGACAACGCGACAAGCAAAAAACCTGCCTGCAGTCACTGCACCAAAATTACCGATCACCGGAGGTACGGGAATGTCAAACGGTATGCCGGACACGGAAGTGTCTGCCCGGGAAGTCTTCAATATTGATTGCGACTGGATGGTTCCAGCCTACCAGGAGCGTACGGAACATGTGCCGGAACTGGATCCGGATTATCTGTTCGATGGTCCGACCACGCGTGCAATCCTTGCCGGATTCAAAAACAACCGCCGTGTAATGGTGTCAGGCTATCATGGCACCGGCAAGTCGACCCATATCGAACAGGTTGCAGCACGGCTGAACTGGCCATGCGTACGGATCAATCTCGACAGCCATGTCAGCCGTCTTGACCTGATCGGCAAGGATGCGATTGTCGTGAAAGACGGCCTTCAGATCACGGAATTCCGTGACGGCATTCTTCCCTGGGCCTATCAGAACAACGTTGCACTCGTATTCGATGAATATGACGCAGGTCGCCCGGACGTGATGTTTGTCATTCAGCGGGTACTCGAATCATCCGGTCGCCTCACACTGCTTGATCAAAGCCGGGTGATCACACCGCATCCCGCATTCCGTCTTTTTGCAACAGCCAACACGGTAGGCCTAGGCGACACCACCGGACTGTATCACGGCGTCCAGCAGATCAACCAGGCCCAGATGGACCGTTGGTCCCTGATTACAACACTGAACTATCTGCCTCATGACAATGAGGTTGATATTGTTCTGGCCAAGGTCAAATCGTTTGACACGCCTGAGGGACGCGAAACCGTTTCAAAGATGGTTCGTGTTGCAGACATGACGCGTGCCTCATTCGTCAATGGAGACATCTCGACCGTCATGAGTCCGCGAACCGTGATCAACTGGGCGGAGAACGCGGAAATTTTTGGTGATTTGCCAACTTCATTCCGTCTTACTTTCCTGAACAAGTGTGACGAACTTGAGCGGGCCACGATCGGCGAATTCTATCAGCGCGCATTCGGCGTTGAGATTTCCGAGACTGTGGAGAGTCTCGCGCTGGCATAAGGTTGGCATTAACATGGCATCTTCGGGTGACAATTCAAAACGCAGCAATGCCAAGGCACCGGATCGCGAGCCGATCCGGCAAGCTCTGGCAAATTGTGTGCGTTCAATCGCCCAGAACAACGAACTGGAAATTTCCTTTTCCGGTGACCGGCCGACAATGGCGGGCAATCAGGTCCGCCTGCCTGACCTCGGCCGCAAACTGACAAGACAACAACTTGCGATTTCCCGGGGTGTTGGTGATGCCATGGCTTTGCGCATTGCCTGCCATGATGCTTCGCTCCACAATCGGAACGCACCCGAGGGGGATAATGCCCGGGCAATTTTTGACGCCGTGGAGCAGGCGCGCGTCGAAGCCATAGGCGCAAGCCGCATGGCAGGCGTTGCCGACAACCTTGCCCACATGCTTGAGGACAAATATTCGAAGCAGAACTATGCAGGTGTCGAGAACCGGAATGATGCGCCGCTCGAAGAAGCCGTTGCCATGGTGGTTCGCGAACGGCTGACCGGCAGAAAACCACCTGAAAGCATTAACGAGATTGTTGGCCTCTGGAGGGACTGGATCGAGGAAAAAGCCGGCGCAAAACTCGATGCCCTTGGTGACAATATTGAAGATCAGGGTGCATTTGCAGAAGCAATCAGGGATGTCCTGGTCGCCTTTGACATGGGTGATGAACTCGGCGAGCAGCAGCCGGAAGAAGACCAGGACCAGGAAACCGACCAGGATCCGGAGGATCAGGAACAGGAAGGTGAACGGGACAACGAGGAATCCACCGGAGAAGACGACGGCGAAGCCGACGAAATGGAATCCGAGTCCGAAGAGGACGAGAAAACCGGTGAGATGGAAGCTACCCAGGCTGAAACCGGGGAGGACTTTGAAGAAGACGAACAGCAACAGGAAACGCCAGGTGACACAGAACGTCCCGATCTGCCGTTTTCCGACATGCCGCCGGATTTCGACTACAAGATATTCACGTCAAAGTTTGATGAAGAAATTCGTGCCGAAGAACTTTGCGACGAAGCTGAACTGGAACGGTTACGGGCATTTCTCGACAAACAGCTGGCCCATTTGCAGGGAGTTGTCGGAAGACTGGCCAACCGGCTGCAACGCAAGCTGATGGCTCAGCAGAATCGCGGCTGGGACTTCGATCTTGAAGAAGGTTATCTGGACACCGCGCGCCTGACACGCATCATCACCGATCCGATGACGCCGCTCTCCTTCAAAATGGAACGGGACACTGTTTTCCGCGATACGGTTGTAACCCTCCTGCTTGACAATTCAGGGTCCATGCGAGGACGGCCAATCACTGTGGCAGCAACCTGTGCCGACATACTTGCGCGCACGCTTGAACGCTGTGGTGTAAAGGTGGAAATCCTCGGCTTTACAACCAAGGCCTGGAAAGGCGGACAGGCTCGTGAACAGTGGCTGAAACAGGAGAAGCCCCCTACCCCGGGCCGCCTCAATGACCTGCGCCATATCATTTACAAATCAGCAGATTCTCCCTGGCGCCGGGCCAGACCAAATCTTGGCCTGATGATGCGGGAAGGACTGTTGAAGGAGAACATCGACGGTGAAGCTCTGCTCTGGGCCCATGAGCGCCTCATGGGACGGCCGGAGCAACGCCGTATCCTGATGATGATTTCAGACGGCGCGCCGGTTGACGATTCGACACTTTCAGTCAATCCCGGCAACTATCTGGAACGCCACCTTCGGTATGTGATTGAAGACATTGAATCCCGCTCACCCGTTGAGCTTCTGGCTATCGGCATAGGCCATGACGTGACCAGATATTATTCGCGTGCAGTTACCATTGTTGACGCGGAGGAACTGGCCGGCGCCATTACAGAACAACTCGCTGATCTCTTCGAGGAAAACCCGGAAATTGCAGATCGCCCGCAACGCGTCAAACGCATGAAGGCATCGGGCTGAGACATGACTTTGTCCGGCAAGGCATGGGCACTGGTTTCATCATTGCTTCTTTGGTCTTGCGTGGCTGTAATGGCCGAACCGGGAAAATCAATTACGGTAGAAGCCCGCAAAATTCCTGTATTTTTGCCTCAACATCCTGATCGCAAACACTTTGTTGAACTCGAGTTTCTCGGAGGGCTTGAACTCAGCTCCGAAGACAAGGGGTTTGGAGGTATTTCAGGATTTCGAATGCTGAATGACGATGCGTTTCTTGCGATCAGTGACAAGGGGAAATGGTTTAGCGGGAAAATCATCCGGGAAGGGTTTCAACCAACCGGGCTTGCAGACATCAGGACCGGCCGCATGCGAAGCACGGATGGGCAAAAGATGAAAGGCAAACGGGATGCGGATGCTGAGGGGCTGGAACGCGACGGGGATGACTTTCTGGTATCTTTCGAACGAAACAACCGCGCACTCAGGTTCGGCTTTTCCGGCAATCATCTGAAAGCAACCAGTGCCCAGGCGGTATTTCAGCTCAATGATGTTGGGCTGGAAAACAACAAGGGACCGGAGGGTATCGCACTGATACCCCGGGGAGCATACAAGGGCACAGTACTGGCTTTCCCCGAACACGCCTTCAACGAACGCGGTGACTTGCGTGTTTTCATGTTTTCCAATGGCACCCGTCGCGAATTTTCACTGGTGGCATCCAGCGGCTTCAGCCTGACAGATGCCACATTCATGCCGAATGGAGATCTTCTGGTCCTGGAACGTCGGTATTCATTTTTCGGAGGGCCAGGCATGCGTATCCGGAAATTTGACCTGGAAGAGATACAACCCGGAGCGGTGCTAGCAGGCTCAATAATGCTCACGGCAAATACGGATTATGAAATTGACAATATGGAGGGGATTTCCGCAACACCACTACCGGATGGCAGCACACGCATCACTGTCATTTCGGATGACAACTTTTCCAGTGACCAGAGAACCCTGCTCCTGGAATTTCGTTTGCCCTGACCCGGGGAAAATCTGTCATCAACCCGGGTGGGAATCCGGCAAACACAAAAAGCGGGACTGCTGCCCCGCTTCAACAAACCCATCAAACAGATGGTTCAGGCTGCAGCTTCAGCCACTTTCTTGGCAATCTGCTTCTTCAGCGTGACAGCCTTTGGAGAAAGATCAGCAACACTGGCCTTTGCAAGGAATGCATCAAGCCCGCCGCGATGCTCCACGGTACGCAATGCCTGTGCGCTGACCCGCAACCGGATGGTCTGGTTCAGTGCTTCACTCATCAGCGTAACATCAACAAGGTTTGGCAAAAACTTGCGGCGGGTCTTGTTGTTGGCGTGGCTGACATTATTGCCGCTCATTACGCCTTTGCCTGTCAATTCACAACGTCTGGACATCAGTCATAATCCTGGTCTGTACGAATTCCGGTTCTAGAGCGCCATGCCTCCGGCATGAAAAAGCAAACCGTCAAAACCGACCAAGCGGTAATAATTGTTGCTTTGCTCTAGGAAAGTCGCGTGTGTCATAGTGGCAGGAAGCCAAAACGTCAAGCAAAAGGTTGCCGGTTTACCCGTCCGGCATGCGGCAAAAAGCATTCAGCCACTGTTCATGGAAGCATGAATAGACTGCCAAAAGATCGAACCAGGAGAATTTTCTTGCCACAACTTTCAGCAAACAGGAATATTTTCGGCGCAATCCTGCTTCTTGCCTGTCTGCCATCCATTGCCATTGCGCAGGAATACGCTCATGAAACGCGATTTTCCGTCAAGTTCGCCGGACTGGAAATCGGCAAGGCACGTTTTGATATTCGCTTCGATGATATTTCCTACTCACTCAAGGGCAGCGGTGAAACGACAGGTCTGGTCAATTGGGCCGCACCTGCAACCGGATCGGTGGAAAGCGCCGGTCAATTGGCAGGAACCCGGTTAAAGCCCGAATTGCACAAGGTGTCGGTGATCGAAAAATCCAAGAAACCGGAAAACCTGTTGCTGGCGTTTTCGGGTGACCGTGTCAGTGATATCCGCTTTGAAACAACCAAACCGCGCAAGAAGAGAAATGCCCCGAAATATGTTCCTGTACAAGCCAATCACATGGCAAAGGTGCTTGATCCTGCCAGTTCGATGATTGTCCCGTTAAGTGGCGACGACGCGCGGAACGGGGTTAAGGTATGCAGCCAGCGTTTTCCCGTCTTTGACGGCGAGACCCGGTACGACATAAGCCTTTCCTACAAGGCGACAAAACCGATCAAGACCGGAGGTTATGACGGACACGCCTATGTCTGTTCCATGCGCTACATTCCGGTTGCAGGGCACAAGAAGGACCACCGCACGGTGCGGGAAATGGCAGCAAACAAGAACATGGAAATCTGGCTCGCACCAATGCAGGGTGTCAGTGTTTTCACCCCCATACGCATTATTGTCGGAACCCGGTACGGCCGGTTTGACGCCATGCCGGAGTATTTCGGAAAAGCGGGATAGTATCCGGATTTCCCGCTGGAACTGTCTGCCCTGGCGCGCTACAACAGTCGCGAGCAGAAGAAAATCCGATTGGCAAATCTCCCACCCATGTCGAGTGACTACAATTCCCGGACGAAGGGCTATGGCGTCACGGCCGTACTCGGCCCTACCAACACCGGCAAGACCCATCTTGCAATTGAGCGGATGGTTGCCCAGCAGAGCGGTCTGATAGGGCTGCCGCTGCGCCTGCTTGCGCGTGAGGTCTACAATCGGGTCTGCGACAAGGTTGGTGTGTCACAAGTATCCCTTGTAACCGGTGAGGAACGCATAACTCCGCCGACGGCCCGCTTTCAGGTATGTACCGTGGAAGCCATGCCTATGCATGCCGATGTTGATTTTGTTGCAATTGATGAAATCCAGCTTGCGACCGATCTCGAACGGGGCCATTTCTTTACCGATCGCATTTTGAACCTGCGCGGACGCCATGAAACCATGCTGCTGGGTTCAGACACGATGACGGAAGCTCTCAGGGACCTGCTGCCCGGCATCAACATCATAACCCGGCCCAGAATGTCGGTCCTCCATTATGCTGGACAAAAGAAGATTACGCGCATGCCGAGTCGCAGTGCGATTGTCGCCTTTTCCACTGACGAGGTATACGCAATTGCCGAACTGATCCGTCGTGAGCGTGGTGGTGCGGCGGTGGTAACCGGTTCACTTTCACCAAGAACCCGCAATGCACAAGTCGCCCTCTATCAGTCTGGCGATGTTGATTTTCTGGTTGCTACCGATGCAATCGGCATGGGACTGAACCTCGATGTAAACCACGTGGCCTTTGCGCAGGATTCGAAATTTGACGGCTTTCAGTTCCGCAAACTGACTGCTGCAGAACTGGCGCAGGTTGCCGGGCGGGCCGGACGCCACATGAAGGACGGAACTTTTGGCGTGACAAGCCGGGTAAGCCCGTTTGATGACGAACTGGTAGAGGCCCTCGAAAACCACATATTTGCGCCGTCCAAGATACTGACCTGGCGTAACCGTGATCTCGACTTTTCCTCGCTTTCGGACTTGCAGGGCTCACTGGACAAGCCAGCGGAACACCCGCGCCTCATGAAAGCCCCGCCCAATGCCGACATACTTGCACTGGAAACGCTCGCCCGTGATCCGGAAGTAAGCGATTTGACGCAAGACCGGGACAGGGTACGGTTGCTGTGGGAAGTAGTCAAAACACCGGATTACCGAAAAATTTCACCGGCCTCCCATGCAGAAATCCTGTTTGCCGTCTTTACTTCCCTTGCCCGGGAGGGACGAATAAATGAAGCATGGTTTGCCGATCAGGTCAGGGCTTGTGACAATATTCGTGGTGAAATTGATGCTCTATCCGCCCGTATTGCAAATATTCGCACCTGCACGTATCTGTCTAACCGTGAAGATTGGCTTGAAAATGCCGTAGAATGGCGCGACAAAACACGAAATGTAGAAGATAGACTGTCTGATGCCTTGCATGAGACCTTGACGAAACGCTTCATAGACCGCAGGACAAGCATTCTGATGAAGCGCTTGAAAGAGAACAGAATGCTGGAAGCTGAAATCGGGGATGACGGAGCTGTCGTCGTTGAAGGTCATGATGTTGGGCACTTGCGGGGCTTCAGGTTTGTGGCCGGGCCAACGGACGGCGGCAAGGATGCCAAGGCGCTGACCAATGCGGCAGGCAAGGCGCTTTCTGCCGAAATCGAGAAACGTGCCGAGCGGCTTTCAGCCAGTCCGAACAGTGATATCCTCCTGGGCAATGATGGCACGCTGAGATGGCTTGGCGAAGCGGTTGGAAAGCTTGCGGCTGGTGACAAGCTTCTGGCACCCCGCGTTATTGTACTTGCAGACGAGCAGTTGACAGGCCCTGCACTCGACAAGGTTTCGGCACGGCTGTCCCGCTGGGTTGCCAACCATGTCAACACCCTGCTCAAACCACTGGCTGATCTCGAGGCAAATACCGAACTGAACGGAATAGCAAAGGGGCTGGCCTACCAGTTGGTGGAAAACCTCGGCATCCTCCCGCGCCGTGACGTTGCCGACGACCTCAAGAATCTCGGACAGGACATGAGAGCGATCATGCGCCGGAACGGTGTGCGATTCGGTGCTTACAATGTATTCATACCTGCCTTGTTGAAACCGGCCCCAACCCAGCTTGTTTGCATTCTTTGGGCTGTGGCCAATGATGCAATGGACAAGCCCGGGCTGGTCGAGGTTCCCGAACTTTCTGCGGCCGGTCGCACGTCTGCACCGGTTGACCCTGCGTTTGAACAGGCATTTTACACCCGGTCCGGATTCCGTATTCTGGGGGAGAAGGCCGTTCGTATTGATATTCTGGAACGCCTTGCAGACCTGATCAGGCCCACAACGACGTGGTCACCATCTGGCGAAGCGGAAAAGCCTGAAGGCGCAATCGATGGCCGGTTTTTCTATGTAACCCCTGCCATGATGTCCATTTTGGGTGCAACCCATGATGATATGGAACTGATCCTCAAGGGTCTTGGATACCGCTTTGAACGCAGGCTGGAATCAGAAGTGAAGCCACCACACGAAAAAGCTGAAATCGGAGCGGAGCAAAACACAGACCCAACAGGGGATGCTTCCTCCCCTGCCGAACCCAAGATCGAAGAAGCGGCACCTGTCACGCAAGCTCCGGAACCCGCAACATCAGCAGAGGCAGCAAGCCAGGCGCAGGAAACACCTGCCGCGGAAACAAACGCCGATACCGGAGAAGCCGCTGGAAACGATGAACCCAAAACCATGCTGGTCTGGCGTTATGGCGGCGGGGGAAACCGGCAACGATCAAAGCGCCCGCAATCGGGTCAGGGCAAGCAAAAGAAATTCACTGCAGGAAACCGCAAGGGTGACCGTAACCAGCAGAGCCGGAAGAAGGGACCCAAACCCGAAAAACAGGCTGATCCTGATTCCCCGTTCGCAAAACTTGCTGCCTTGAAGGCTGACCTCCAGACCGGGAAGAAATGACACCATCTGACGAAGCGCAACGCATAGACAAGTGGCTGTGGCATACGCGCTTTGTCAAAACACGCGGCCTCGCTCAGAAACTGGTGGTTGCAGGAAAAGTCCGCGTCGGCGGTGACAAGGTTACAACGCCTAGCAGGAAGGTGCGCATTTCCGATGTACTGACCATTGCCCTCGAGCGTCAGGTGAAAATAGTTGAAGTAACCGCATTACCCGACAGGCGAGGGCCTTTCAGTGAAGCGCAGACCTGCTACAAGGATTTGACGCCACCGCAAACCCGTTTGCCCAAACATGAAACGCTGACACAGCCAGGTGACAAAAGCAGGCGTCCCACCAAACAGGAGCGCCGAAAGCTGCTTGAGCTGAAACACAATTCTATGGACCTGTCTGATTGACGCAAAAAGTTGCTGCCTTGCGCCAATTTGCCAGCCGCAAATGCCTTGTAACCGGTTATTAAAACCGTTATCTCCATGATGAATTTTTTGGGCCCTACGGCTGGAGTATGTAATGACCTATATCGTCAACGACAATTGCATCAAGTGCAAGTACATGGACTGCGTCGAAGTATGTCCGGTTGACTGTTTCTATGAAGGCGACAACATGCTGGTCATTCACCCCGAGGAATGCATTGACTGTGGTGTTTGCGAACCTGAGTGTCCTGCAGAGGCCATCAAGCCCGATACCGAGCCCGGTCTCGAAAAATGGCTGCAACTCAATGCAGAATATGCCGAGAAATGGCCCAATATTACCATCAAGCGCGAACCTCCTGCCGATGCCGAAAAATTTGATGGCGAGGAAGGAAAGTTCGAAAAATACTTTTCACCCGAGCCTGGTGAAGGCGACTAGGCAAATATTGGCACCAGACAGGGTGTCTGCGACATTCTGTCATAAAGGCGATCAAGCCTGAATTTTAAAACACGTGATGCGACAATCGGTGCAGGCTATCAAACGGCACAGGTGATTCGCTCATTGCAGCGCCTGTCAACATCGGGTTGAAAATTCAGTATTTTTGTGATAGTGTTTGCAGGTTACGTAAACTATCGGTCGCAATCCCATAATTTTCCCAATCACCTGTTGCCAGCCATTTGGTGCATTGAGAACAGACAGGACATCACAAAATTTTCTTGTTCTAGCCAAACATGCAAACGTTTGCCATTGCAAGTGGCAAACTTACGTCTGTTTTGGCTTTGGACGTGTCGGGATACGTGATCGAAAAAGCAACTAGTACAGGGAGCACGTAAAATATGGCATCTGGTAAAAAAGCAGTACAACGCCAAGGGTTCAAGACAAACGAATATATTGTCTATCCCGCTCATGGTGTTGGCCAGATTACCGCTATCGAAGAGCAGGAAGTTGCCGGATACAAGCTCGAGCTATTCGTCATCAACTTTGCGCAGGACAAGCTGACCTTGCGTGTGCCAATCACGAAAATTGAATCCGCCGGCATGCGCAAGCTTTCAGATGACGCACGAATTTCAAAATCCCTGAAGACAGTTCAGGGCCGTGCCCGGATAAAGCGCACCATGTGGAGCCGTCGCGCCCAGGAATATGAAGCCAAGATCAATTCCGGTGATCTGGTGCTTATTGCTGAAGTCGTTCGTGACCTGTTCCGTTCAGACACCCAACCTGAGCAGTCTTATTCCGAGCGCCAGCTGTATGAAGCTGCCCTCGATCGCATGGCACGCGAAATTTCCGCTGTGAACAAGATTTCACATACGGAAGCGGTTGCAGAAATCGAAAAGAACCTTGCCAAAGGTCCAAAACGCGGCGCCAAGCCGGAAGACGACGAGAAAGAGGAAGCGGCCTGAGCCTTTCCGAAAATCTGAAAGTTCATGATCCGGGCATCCTGCCCGGATTTTTTTTGCCTGAATTGATTAATAACGGAACCAATCCCCCCATCCTGCATTCTCGCTTTGTGGAGAAATGCATATGGCCTATCAGGAATCTCTAGGAAAACAGTTGGTGAAAGCCGCAACCCGCGCCCCTTATCTGGAACGCGACGAGGAGCATGAGCTTGCGTTGCGATGGGTTGAGCTTGATGATCAGGAAGCCCTGCACCAACTAACTTCAGCCCATATGAGGCTGGTAATTGCAGTGGCATCCAAATTCCGGCGATATGGTTTGCCAATGTCAGACCTCGTTCAGGAAGGGCATGTCGGCTTGCTGGAAGCCGCAACCCGCTTTGACCCACATCGCGAGGTCCGTTTTTCAACCTATGCCACTTGGTGGATAAGAGCCTCGATACAGGACTATATCCTTCGTAACTGGTCGATTGTACGCGGTGGCACCAGCTCCGGACAAAAATCGCTGTTCTTCAACCTGCGTCGCCTGCGTTCCAAAATAATGGCAGGTAATCGGGAACTGAACAGCCAGGAATTGTACAAGGAGCTTTCGGGTGCTTTGGGAGTGTCAGTAAAGGATGTGGCTACAATGGATGCCCGCCTTGGCGGACCGGACATTTCCCTCAACACTCCTGTATCCACCGAAGAAGAAACCGGCACCGAACGTCAGGACTTTTTGTTGAGTGAAGCCCCTTTGCCTGATGAAACCGTGGGCTCATCCATTGACGGAGAGAGACGCAGTCAATGGTTGAAAAACGCCTTGGGCGTCCTCAATGAGCGGGAAATGAAGATCATAACCAAGCGCCGGTTGAGTGAGGATGGCTCCACGCTTGAAGAATTGGGCAATGAACTTGGCATTTCCAAGGAACGCGTTCGCCAACTTGAAAACCGCGCCTTGAAAAAACTTGAAGACATTCTTCTCGTACACAACCCGGAAATTGCGAAACTGGTCTGACTGCACCTGACAAACAAAGGTAGCAGTTAGGCCTGCAATCGGGTGGAATTCTTGTTTGCTCGAAAAAGTCCAATCATCTATTCAGCGACGATCTTGACTTTCTCTCCTGCCAAAACTGTCGAGTCCGGCTTCATGCCATTGATCATCCGGAACAATGCTTCCTTGTTGGATGACACACCCATGGTAGATGCAATTGACCGGACCGAGTCACTTTCCTTGACTGTGACTATACGGATAACATGAGGCTTCAACTGGGAAACTTCATACTTTGAAAGAAGCTTGAAGCTTTCCGTAATCCGTCTGGAAACGGCGTCAAGATTGGTATTGGTTTGTGGAGCTGCAGTAACAAAACGGTACACTTGGTTGCCCTTGCGCAACAGCTGGATTTTGAAACGGAACCCCTCGCCACGGGCAACTGCCGAAATTGCATTTAGCCCATTCAGTTTTTCTTCCCGAATTGTTTCGCTTACCAGTCCTTTTACCCAACCGCTCTGCAGATATTCTTTGAGGTCGGTCCGTTTTGACAGCACTGTAGCGTCAAACTGGGTGAGCAGATCACCCGGACCGGAGATCATGACGGCCTTCGGCTCATTACTGATGCGAAAACCTTCCGGAACCTCGAACCGGATACCAAGTCCTGCATGGGAAAATACCCTGCCACGAACAAATCCTTCTTCGCTTGAATCTCCGAACAGTATACCGTCAATACCATCCAGATAACGTTCGCGGGCACGCTCGCCAAAGCCGGGACCTCCGAAATTCCTAGCATGTCTGATTGCATACCGTACGCGAGTGGGTGTTGGCGGATGGTTTGAGACGATGCTGTCAGCATCGAGCGTTGTGGGGCTACCCGACAGAAAACGGCGATAACCTTCCATTGTTTCCAGAAAACGGGATGCCGCATACGGGTCATAACCGGCTTTGCCCGTCATCCGGATGCCGATTGTATCGGCCTGCAATTCCTGGTTTTGGGAAAACTGGGACAGCCTGATCCGGTTTGCAGCAAGGGCAACTTTCCCGGCTGAACTGTCCTCCAGCACATCAGATACGACTTCCTCTGCAATCGCATTGGAACTCAATCGCTCTTGCCGAATAATCGCGTGATTGGCTGTTACATGTGCCATTTCATGGGCAATGACTGCGGCAAGCTCGGACGAGTCATTTGCCAGCGCCAACAAACCTCGGGTCAGATACAAAAACCCGCCAGGCAAGGCAAAGGCATTCACTTTCGGTGTATCCAGAAGCGTAATCTTGTAGACCCTGGAAGGATCGTCAGAAACTGCAACCAGTTTCCCGACAATTACTGCAACCAGCCGCTCAACCTTCTCGTTTTCATAAACGCCACCATAAGTTGCCAGAACATTGGGATGTTCCTTCGCACCTATGGCCTCCTGAGGATCTTCGGGTCGCACCCAACTCGATGTAAGGCTGGGGTTTTCCTGCTCACCGCCAAGATCCGAACATGACGCAAGCAGAAGTGCAGCCAGCCCGAAAGCCACTGTCTTTGTAGCAAAACCTGTCAATGAAACGGCCCGGGAACGAATGTATCCAGTGTCGTTCTTCAGGCGGCAGAAAATGCCGTAAGACAGTTCAATTCCCCTTGTAAATCTCGAAAGGATAAATAGCAGATTCGAGACATGCCAGCGATCAACTTGTGAAACAAATCCTTACATTGCGTCCGGTTGCAGTGCAAATGCAAACCACGCATGGCAGATCAGCACATACCATATAAGTCCATTGTGCTTATCGTATGGCAATCACACCCTGTCGTTCCGTGTGACCGGCTCGGATGCTCGCAGTGATTACTTTGTTTGCGGGCGGCCGATCGAGTGATAGTCGATATCTCCAACTTCCTCGAGCGGATAGATATTGCGCAAATCGACAATGGTTGGGGACTTCATGAGAGATGTTACACGGTCAAGGTCCAATGCCCGGAACTGGTTCCACTCTGTCACAATCACTGTTGCATCCGCATCTTCCAGACATTCATAGGCGTCGCTTGCATATTCCACATTGGAAAGCAGTTTACCTGCCTCTTCCATGCCTTCCGGATCATAGGCACGGATCGTTGCTCCTGCCTTCTGCAATCCCGGAATGATTACCAGGCTCGGTGCATCGCGCATGTCATCCGTATTCGGCTTGAAGGTCAGACCGAGTATGGCAATTGTCTTTCCTTCAACCGATCCCTTGCAGGCCTTGATAATGCGGTCGACCATCGCTTCCTTGCGACGGTCATTTACCTCAATCACCGTATCAACAATCGAAACCGGCGCACCATTGTCATGTGCTGTTTTTGATAGCGCCAGCGTGTCTTTTGGGAAGCAGGAACCGCCATAACCGGGTCCGGCATGAAGAAACTTCGAACCGATCCGGTTGTCCAGTCCCATGCCCTTGGCAACCTGCTGTACATTGGCACCCACTGCATCACAAAGATCCGACATCTGGTTGATGAAACTGATCTTGACGGCAAGAAAGGCATTGGCCGCATATTTGATCAGCTCTGCGGTTCTTCTGTCGGTACGCAATAACGGCGTTTCGTTCAGATAGAGAGGTCGGTACAATTCCTGCATGAAGGCAAATGCCCGGTCAGATTGCGCGCCTACCACAATACGGTCCGGCCGCTTGAAATCCTCTATTGCCGCTCCTTCACGCAGAAACTCGGGATTTGAAGCAACATCGAAATCAGCGTCGGGGTTTGTCTTTCTGATGATCGCTTCAACCTCGTCTCCCGTGCCAACCGGCACAGTCGACTTGTTCACGATCACCGTATAATCCTTTACATAACCGGCAATTTCCTCTGCTGCAGCATATACATAGGAGAGGTCGGCATGGCCGTCCCCGCGCCGGGCGGGCGTACCAACAGCGATGAACACGATATCGGCAGCTGCCACAGCATCGCGCGCATCAATTGTAAATTGAAGCCGTCCTTCATCAACATTCTTCTTGACCAGCACATCGAGACCCGGCTCGTAAATGGGCATGATGTTCTGCTCCAGCCGGGAAATTTTTGTTTCATCCTGGTCTACACAGGTTACGCTGTGACCGAAATCGGCAAAACAGGCTCCGGAAACCAGGCCCACATAGCCGGTCCCAATCATGACAACGCGCATTCGACAACTCCTGTACGGCTGTTTCCGCATGGAAAGACCACAAAGGGTCAGAGATGCCCGAACCTATACTGGAAAAGACCACAAAACGGAAACACCAGTTCGTTATTCAGACCGAAGGATTGTCTGTATCGTTAACATGAAGAAATGAAGACGCTTGCCGACATTCTTTTCCAAATGGTGCGCAAAATGCATGATGATAAAACTGCTATGTACATCAGCAGGCAGTGTAGACCACACGTCAGGACATTCCCAATCCCGGTAGCTACCTGACTACATTCCAACGCCGCAACATGAATTCAGGCTGCTACATCCTGCCTGCTGGCATCGAGTATCATCACACAATCCACCACAACCGGACCATCTTCACTGACGAGAACCGGATTAAGATCGAGTTCACTCAAGCGCCCTTCCATCGAGGCTGCCCAGACAGAAAGTCTGGAGAGGAGATCGGCAATCTTTCCACGATCAACCGCCGGCTTGCCCCTGACGCCATCAAGCACCACCCCGGTCTTCAATTCATCCAGCATGCGGGCTGCTTCGTTCCGGTCAAACGGGGCATGGCGGAAGGTCACATCCTTCAGAACCTCGACAAGAATACCTCCAAGCCCGACCATCACGATCATGCCAAACACCGGATCATGGCTGACCCCGACAACCAGTTCTACATGCCCGCTAGACATGGGTTGGACAAGAATACCTTTCAGGTCAGCTTTTGGATGTGCATTCCGCGCCCTTTCAACCAGCAGATTGTAGGCCTGCCGGATTTCAGATTCGCCATTCAGGTTTAGAACAACGCCACCAATTTCAGTTTTGTGAAGGATATCCGGCGACTCAACCTTCAGCACAACCGGACCACCAGTTCTCTGCCACAGTTCAACAGCACTGTCCTCACTCGTAGCAAGACTGACAGGTGCCATCGGAATTCCTGCCCGTGTCAACCAGTCAACGGCGCTCACTGAATCGAGCGCACCGGCAGGAAGATTTCCGTTACCCACACTGGCTTCACCGTTCCCGGTGAGCATTACACTATCGTCTGTCTTCGATGCAGATTCCGAATAACGGATCAGGGCGGCAGCCGCTTCTATTGACCGTTCACCGGCCGTATAGGTCGGGATACCCATATTGCGCAACGCTTCCAAGGCAGCTTGAGGCGCAGCCACCCAGCAGACAAAAAACGGCTTCTTTGTCCGCGTCTGGATATCGGCAAAAATATTGACCAGCTTGTCAACATGCGCAGTCATCAGTTGCAACCACACGATTGCAATATCAACATCCGGATCATCCAGCATCGCCACGACAGACTCGCTCAGGAGTTCAGGCCTCGCCACAAACTGTCCCGTGACATCAACCGGATTGCCGGCAGCACCATATTCCGGCATGACATCAAGTATGCGTTGTTGTGTTTCCAGCCCAAGTTGCGGAATTTCAAGCCCGACTTCCTCTGCCCGGTCGGCCATCATTACACCAGCCCCGCCGGACTGCGTGGCAATACCAACTCGATTACCTGCTGGCCTGCGCGGTTGACAGAATGCCTCCATGATATCGAGCATCTGTTCTTCATTGCGCGCACGAATAACACCGTACTGTCTGATTACCGCATCAAACACGGCATCACTCATGGCCAGTGCACCTGTATGTGAAGCAGCAGCCCTGGCGCCGGACTCCATCCTGCCAACCTTGGTCAGTATCAGCGGTTTACCGAGTTCACGGCAACGCTTGGCGAGCCGGACAAGTGCCGGACCATCCTTCACCCCTTCCAGATAACCGGCAGCTACTTTGATGCGAGGGTCTTCCACAATCCCCATCATCAGTTCACTGAAATCCAGATCTGCCTGATTACCCGTATTGATAAAATATCCAAGTCCCAGCCCCCGTTGGCGGACAAGTGAGGCAATTGCAGTACCGAAAGCCCCTGACTGGGTAACAAAGGCAATAGGCCCATCTCCGGTTGCACCATCCGCATACTGGCTGAACGTTGCATACACTTTCTCAAAAGCATTGATAAAGCCAAGGCAATTGGGGCCCATGACACACATGCCAAATCTTGAAGAAATTTCCTGAAGCTGTGTCTCCATAGCCTGGCCTTCGGCTCCGGTTTCCCCAAAACCGGAGCTGAAAATAACTGCAGCTTTGCCGCCCTTTTCTCCAAGTGCAACCAATGCATCTGCTACAAACCGGGCAGGCAAGGCAATGATCGTGAGATCAGGAATTTCCGGCAAATCGGAGATTGTGGGGTAGCAGTCATGCCCCTCAATCTGCTCATACTTTGGATTGACCGGTAGAATTCTGCCAGCATACCCCTTATCCATGAGGTGTTTGAGCGGGCGACCATTCACCTTGTCCAGCTTGTCGGAGGCGCCGACAATTGCGATTGACTGTGGCTTCAGAAGTCGCTGAATGATTTCCGCACGGTTTCCATCACTGGTCGTCATTTGGGTTTCCTTCATGAAAAATCGGATGTTGTGTTGCTATCCGCAGATATTCATCTAACCGGCTGCCATCATTGCCTGCCGCTGTTTCACCCTGAACTGGGAGAAAGCCAGCATTATTGCCGAGATACAACCTGCAATCAGCATCGGATATTCAATCGGCAGGGAATCGACATGCCTGAACACCGAATAGCCAAGCAACAGTATTGCCGTGGCAATGGCCAACAGATGCTCAAACGGGGTAAGCACTGCGATGCCACATCGGTAGATGGCAGCCGTCAGCGCAGTCATGCCGATTGGCACTGCGATAATGGTACCCAGTGTAAATGCCCAGCTTTGAGGATTGAATGTGAGCAGCGGGTTAAACACGATAAGATAGGGAATGATAAATCCTGATATCGCCAGCTTTGCTGCGGACAGGGAGGTCTTGAAGTAGGGAGCTCGGGCAAGACCGGCACCTGCCAGTGCTGCAAGCGCAACCGGCGGGGTCAGTGAAGAGATAACGGCAAAGTAGAATGCAAAGAAATGCGCTGCTATCGGTTCGATACCCATCCGGATGATAATCGGGATAACCACAATCGCCACAAGCGTATAGGCAGCACTTGTCGGGACACCGCATCCAAGGATAATCGAAACCACCATGGTAATCAGCAGCCCTATCACCAGGTTCCCCTGGGCTATGATTTCTACAAGCCCGGCAATCTTGTTTCCAAGTCCGGTTGTAATCAGTGTCTGGGCAATCAGGCCAACCACGGCAAGCGAAATACCGATCTGGGCACCGATGATCGCACCGCCAACAATACAACGTATCAGGTGTTTGAATTCTGGCCGGGTTTCACTCCGCAAATAGGCAAGGCTGATCGCAACAATAATCGCCCAGAACGCAGCCACTGCCGGGCTGTACTGCATCAGGAGCATGGTAACGAGCACGCCCAGAGGTATGCCGAAAAGCGGAAGTCGGCGCATGAGGAGCTTGTAGTTTACCGGCTCTCTTGGAGCGACAATATTGGTGCGGACAGCGAGAAACTGCACACCAAGCATCACACCCCAGAAGAACAGTATTGCCGGCAAAATGCCCGCCAACATGACCGTGTCGTATGAAACGCCAAGGAATGAAGCCATCAAAAACGCAGCCGCGCCCATGACGGGAGGCATGAGTTGACCACCTGTTGATGCCGTCGCTTCAATTGCCCCGGCATGATGCGGCTTGTAACCAACCTGTTTCATATACGGGATTGTAAAAGCACCGGTAATAGCGACATTCGCGACTGCAGCACCGGAAATCATGCCGATAAAACCGCTGGAAACCACCGCTGTCTGGCCCGGTCCGCCCCGGAAGGTTTTGCCCGCGATCTTGCCGGCTTCCATGAAAAACTCGTTGACGCGGATCACGCCCAACAGGGCGCCAAATACCACGAAGAGAAATATCTGGTTTGCTGAAATACCCAGGAAGGTGCCGAAAATGCCGGACAGTCCGATACTGAGGTAAGACACCACATACTCAATATTGAACTCGCGGTGATACAATTGGCCGCTTAACAGGTGCCCCCAAATAAAATAGGCAACAAACAGTCCTGCCACGATCGGTAATGTTATACCCCAGGCAATCCGGGTGCCTTCCACTACCAGCACAATCAGAATGATGCCGATAATGAAATCGGTTGTAGTCGGAAACCCGAAGGCATTTTCCAGATGGACCACATTTGTGAGTACATAGCCAGCACATACAATGCCGGTTACTGCGAGCAGGACGTAAAACAAACTCCCGCCAGCAGATGCCTTCCTTCGCGCATAATCAAGGAAAAGCAGGCCGAAAACAAAGGCAAGGTGGATGGCCTGATGTTCATAAGTACCGAAGAAAAGGTACTGCGTGGAAATCATGTGATAGGCGAACATTGCCAGACCCAGAATAACCAAGGCCTTTTCCAGTAATTGTTCTTTCAGGCTGTCCATGACGAGTTTCCTGCTTTCAAACCGTGTCGACGGGCATGTCAATGAAACGGATTAGCCGGGGACGGCCAGTTGCCATGACGGCAAAGCCGCCCCCGCATGGGAGGATCAATCAATCACACCGGCTTCTTTGTAGGCACGCAGGGCACCAGGATGAATATCGGCTTCGTCCCAGCCATAGATCATTCCCTGGGGAGACATCAGTTTGCCGGTTGCGTGGTAATCGGCAAATTTTTCAAGGTTCTCGATGACCATTTTGGTAATCCGGTAAGCCGTTTCTTCCGGAAACTCTGGCGACACCATCCAGGCAACACTGTCAGCAAAACCGTCCATTGGCTTGTCCACACCGTCCGCAATACCGGCAGGAACCGTCACGTTTGCCATCGACATACCTGCTTCGCGGGCTTTGGTGACCGCATCCGCTCCCCACTCAAGATGATTGACCTTGCGGCCTGCCGCCAGAAATTCGGTTGTCTGGGGGCTTAGAACCATCTTCTTGCTTACCGGGTCGATATAACCGCCGATAACCCCTGCATCTGCTGTGCCATCCAGCAATGCGGCAACCGATTCCTTGGTACCCACATATGAGAGGCTCACATCACTTTCGCCCATGCCGTAACCATCCTTGAGAACGGCTGCCGGCTGCAAGGCCCAGTTGATCTGTGCACGACGGCCAAGAGCAACCTTCTTGCCTTTCAGGTCCTCGATCTTTGTGATCCCTTCATCAAAGGTAGCAAGCCAGATCGAGTTCAGGTTGTAGTTGGCGAGCAGTTTGAGGCCTTCATATTTCTTTTCAAAAGGCCCGGTACCCGCCTTAGCCAAACCCTGAACGCCGCCGCCGGAACCGACAATCGTGCTCTTTTTCAGTTCAGGCTCCATATCCAGCTTCTTGATGTTGAATACAAAGCCGGGGCTTTCCGTATGTGTGATCGTGACACCCGCATCGCTTTTCTTCGAGATATCCTCAAGTGCGGAACCCAGCACATACGAACCCGAACCAAATGGCGCGCTCATGAGACTGATGCCGTCAGCGTCCTGAGCCAGAACAGAGGCTGCCGTTAGTGAACCACATGCCAGGGCAAACACTCCTGCCCCTGCCCTGAATGCGGCTTTCATTGTTTCACGTTTGTTAATCGAACTCATGGCTTGGTCTCCTCCAGTGTTGCCTTGATTTGATTAGCTGTTGCCATCGAGACGGCTACAGCGGCTTGAACTTGGGTATTCCGTATTCTTCGCTAATATCTTCAAAGATTGCCGTGACGCGCATTCCGACCTTCATGTCTTCGGGATCAACTCCCTTGACCTGCGCATACATGCGGGCACCGTCATCAATATCGACAAGACACAGGATGACCGGTAGTTCTTCCTTCCATCCCGGATAATTCATCGCGACCGTGCGCGAGACCGTGTAGGAATATACGGTTCCCTCTTGCTTCATCTCGGTCCAGGGCATATCCCGGGACCCGCACTCGATACACCAGGGTTTTGGCTGGAAATTCACGGTCCCGCACTTGCTGCATTTCTGCATCAAAAGCTTGCCGTTCTTCGCCCCCTCCCAAAAGGGTTTGGTCAGTTCGTGGATTTCCGGCAACGGCTTGTTTGGTACTATGCTCATGATCAGGCCTCCGCTCCCAACACAACAGAAATGCAACTGCGTCCCGGACGCCCGTACGGTATTCCGCCAAAACCGCAGACCCCGCCTATTTCCGCATCCTTGACCTGACGTTCACCGGCCTCCCCCATTAGTTGGCAGACACCTTCCACAAGTGGCATGAAACCGCCATTGGCACCTCCAGGCTGGCCACCGGACAATTGCCCGCCATCCGTAGAAAGCGGGAAGTCGCCATCAAAATGCAGATTGCGTTCCTCAATGAATTTTCCGCCATGGCCCTTTTTGCAGAACCCCCAATCCTCAATCGTCATCATCGAGATGAACGGATAATCGTCATAGGGCTGGAAAAAATCGATATCGCTGTGTTCCACGCCGGCCATTTCCATCGCAATCGGCGCTGACTGGGAAAACCCAGTTTCTGTCAGGTCAGGAAAGACTCGTGAGCCGGGATAATGGTTGTTCTGCTCGCCAAAACCACGCACATAGACCGGACGGTCGCTTACCTTTTTGGCTGTCTCGGCAGAAGTCACGATATAGGCCAGTCCGCCATTGACAATCGGCACACAGTCAAAAAGACGGATCGGGTCGGAAAGAACCGGCGAAGCCATGTAATCGTTGAGATCAAACCGCTCCCTGTAGATCGCACCCGGATGAAGGGACGCATGATAGCGGTTCGACACTGCAATCTTGCCAAGTTGTTCAACTGAAAGCTCGTGCTCGTGCATGTATCGCTTGAGCACCAGTGCAAACTGGGCAGTGGCCCCCATCACCCCAAACGGCCCCTGAAAGTCCCAATATACGCCACGTGTGCGCTCTGGTGACAAAGGCAACCCCGGTGCCACGGAAGGCATGCCGAGCGGTGTGTCCGCGCCCACAATCAGTGCCCGGTCAATGACACCAGCATTGATCAAGGATGCCGCACGAATAAGCATGGAGGTTGCTGACGAACCACCCTGATCACCGCGTATGAGAGCGCGTGGTGAGATCCCGAGATTCTCTGCTGTGGCAGCAGACCAGTTGACCGTATGAGCCACTTCCGCGTGTGAGACACCAAGACCCTGGCCATCAAAGTCGGCTTTTGTCATGCCTGCCTTTTCGAGCGCAAGTTCGGCTGCCCAGGCAATATATTCATCAACATTGAGGACCGGTTGTCCCGGTTTCAGACGGCTGTAAGGCGTCCTCCCATAGCCGACAATGGCTACCTTTCCACGCATATTCATTTCTCCAAGCATTGATTTCGACATCAATTCAGTTGCAAGCATGAAAAGCGGAGTAGTATTTGTCCAATTTCTAATTAGAATAAGCTTTATTGATAATGGGAATAGAAGGGTACGAATGACCAATCTCAGAAACATGGACCTCAATCTGCTGATTGTTTTTGATGCAATCTATCTGGAGCGAAGCATCTCCAAGGCGGCTGAACGGCTCAACCTGTCGCAACCGGCTGTTTCCAACGCCTTGACCCGGCTTCGCGAGACGATTGGTGACCCGCTTTTCAAGCGAGAAGGACGGGGCATGGCACCAACTGCACGGGCAAAATCGCTAAGGGAGCCGATCCGTCAGGCACTCGATGTGCTGGAACGTGGATTACGCCCGAATGAAAGCTTTGAATACGCGAATTCGGAACGCGAGTTTGTTATCGCAGTTGAGGATTACGGTGAAACCGTGGTTTTGCCACGCTTCATTGACTGGCTGAATTCAGCAGCTCCCGGCATCAAGATACGGATTCGGTCAGAAAGCGCGATGGAACTCAGCCGGGAACTGAGGGATGGCACTGTCGATCTTGCATTTGACTACTTCATTCTGCGCGGAAGCGGCTTCAACAATGTCTGCGCCCTGACAGAAAGCCTTGTTACGCTCGCTCGCTGGGACAACCCGCTTGTTGGCGAACAGCTCAGCATGGACAATTTTCTCAGCCTTTCCCATGTTGTTATCGAGCCGCGCAGAAAATCAATGCCGATGATCGACCTTGCATTGGCAAAACGGGGCCTTGAGAGAAAGATCTCACTGGTTGTCCCCCATTTCCTTTCCATGCCGGCTGTCGTGAGAAGCTCAAACCTGATCGGCACCTTGCCCCGGCGTATTGCCTATCTTTATGCCGACCAGTTCAAGTTGCGCACCTACACCGTACCGGTGCACACACCCGAATTTCCGATTTACATGATCTGGCACGATTCCGTGGACAAGGATCCGGGACACCAATGGCTGCGAAACCAGCTGCTGACCTTGTGCAACGCCACTTAATATTCACAATTAAAATAATACACCTTTCCAAAATAAATTTGACCAAATCCTTAAGCCGCTCCTAGGTTTGCATCGTGTTACAGGGAGCCTTGGATGACTGATTTTGAAACCATAATTTATGAACAGGCCGGACCAAGAGCCCGGATTACATTCAACCGCCCCAAAGTTCTCAACGCATTGAACAACAAGCTGATTTCCGAAACACTGGAAGTCGTGAAAAACCTGCCTGACGAAACCAGGGTACTTGTTCTTGCCGGCTCGGGAGGCAAGGCGTTTGCAGCAGGCGCAGACCTGCAGGAAATGCAAAAACGGACGCAATGGAGTGAAATCAGTTTCGGCAAGCGGCGGGAGTTGGCCCACCTCCTTGAAACTTCCCCGTTCCCCACAATCGCTGCCATTGAGGGTTTTGCGCTTGGTGGGGGACTGGAACTTGCACTTGCCTGCAACTTGCGATTTGCATCATCCAGTGCACAGCTTGGCCTGCCTGAAACCAGCCTTGGCATCCTGCCTGCAAACGGCGGAACAGCACGTCTTGCACGCCTGACAGGTCGCGGCCGCGCCTTGCGGATGGTGATGATGGCTGAACGCGTGAGCGCAACAGAAGCTGAACGGATTGGCCTTGTGGACTGGGTGGTTGAGGCAAGCGAATTCGCGCAGGAATTGAGCAGGCTGGAAGATCGTATCATCCGTCTAGCACCGATTGCCACACGTGCCGTCATAGATACGGTTTCCAAGAGCACAGACATGAGCCTTGAGCGGGCAATTGATTACGAACACCGCTGGTTTCAAATCCTTCTGGCTAGCGCCGACAAGCAGGAAGGGGTCAGTGCCTTCCTTCAAAAAAGGAAACCGGAATTTTCCGGAATACCCGACAATGAAATGAACCAGCCAGCAGGGCAGGAAAAAGCATGAGCAATTCATCACCGGACCAGGCAACCCTGAAAGCTGCCGGACTGCACGGCATCCCTTTCGACTGGGAAGACCCCTACCGCATTGATGCTCATTTGACCGAGGAAGAAATCCTGATCCGGGATACTGCGCGCAACTACGCCGAGAACCGCTTGATGCCAAGGATCCTGCAGTCCAACCGTCATGAAACCTTTGATCAGGAAGTGATGCAGGAAATGGCTGAACTCGGATTTCTGGGCGCCACCCTTGAAGGGTATGGATGCGCTGGTATCAGCTACGTTGCTTACGGCCTTATCGCACGCGAGTTTGAACGTATCGACACCAGTTTCCGGTCGGCACTTGGCGTGCAAAGCACGCTTTCCATGATGCCCATCTATTTGTATGGCTCCGATGAACAGCGTGAAAAATACCTTCCCGGAATGGCACGCGCAGAACTGCTCGGCTGCTTTGGCCTGACCGAACCTGATCATGGTTCTGATCCCGGAGGAATGCGCAGCTACGCCCGAAAAGTGGATGGCGGTTACCGTCTGAGCGGCAGCAAGACATGGATTACCCATGCCCCCATTGCCGACTTGATGATTGTCTGGGCAAAGGATGACAAGGGTCACATTGCCGGCTTCATTCTTGAACGCGGCATGTCCGGACTGGAAACCAGCAAGATTGAGGGAAAATTCTCGGTTCGCGCCTCACCCACCGGACAGATACACATGGATGACGTGTTTGTACCGGAAGAAAACCGTCTGCCAAATGCAAGGGGCATGAGCGCGCCCTTCGGTTGCCTGAACAACGCCCGTTTCGGTATTTGCTGGGGAGCAATCGGCGCTGCAGAAGCCTGCTGGTTTGCAGCTCGCCAGTATGCAATCGACCGCAAGCAGTTCGGCAAGCCACTGGCAGCCAATCAATTGATCCAGAAAAAGCTGGCAGACATGCAAACCGAGATCACCCTAGGCCTGCTCGGATGCCTGCATGTGAGCAGGCTGCGCGACCAGGGCCAAGCCAGCTCGGAGATGATATCGCTTCTCAAGCGAAACAATGCAGGCAAGGCTCTCGATATTGCCAGAATGGCCCGTGACATCCACGGAGGAAACGGCATATCGGATGAATACCATGTCATTCGCCATCTCATGAACATGGAAACAGTCAACACACTTGAGGGCACGCACGACATTCATGCCCTTGTATTGGGTCGTGCCCAAACCGGTATTGCCGCTTTCTGACAAACTCGCCTGGATTATGATGCAGTGGACAGGGTTACTGTGTAGCCCGATGAGACTTGTCTCATGGACACAACAAGCTTCGTTGTGTCGGCACTGCTATAAGTTGACTAATTTTATCTAGTTAAATATATTGCGCATCAGCCAGCAAGACTGCGGCCTGTTTTTCAGCCCTCCAGCGAGCCACCTACTTAAAATAACAAAATCATACAGGGGACTGGGGTATCATGTCGTTAGCTTCGCTGCGTGCAATTTTGTGCGCGACCACCTTTTTGACTGCCTGCAATTTTGCAGCGTCACAAGAAACAGAAACCACATCGCTCGAAAACATCACCATCTTTGTTGACCGGCAAGGCAGGAAACCACTGGACTTGCCAGCCAATGTAACTGTCATTGACTCCGAGGAAATCGATGACCGCGGCATAACCGACATGAAAGAACTTGTCCGGGGTGAGCCCGGCGTGGAGGTAGTGCGCCAAACCACCGGCACCGACCCTTTCAGCACCTATGGCGGTTTCCAAGTCCGTGGGGTGGGGGGTAACCGGGTCCAGATGCTGGTTGACGGAGCCAGGGTTCCTGAACGCATAATCGATGGCACAAGGGACTACCTCGATTTCAACTTCACCAAACAGGCAGACATCGTTCGTGGGCCAGGCTCTGTATTGTGGGGATCTGACGCACTTGGGGGTATTGTTGCACTGGAAACCTATGATCCGGAAGATTTTCTGACCGACGGGAAAGACACCGGAGGCGAAGTCGATATCAGCTACAGCAGCCTTGATGATGAGATGAATACAACGGCAACAATTGCCCAGCGATTGTCACCGGAACTCAGTTTTCTTGGCGGCCTGAATTACAGCCGGGCGAATGAGGCCGAATTTTCCAATGCCCGCGCTGATGGCGGCATATACGGTTGTCCGAGGAACACTACATTCGGCGCCACACCCTGCAATCAACTCGATCCCATGGACAAGCAAAGTTATCGCGGTCTGGCTAAATGGGTTTACACACCTGATGACGACAACAGGTTTGAGCTTTCCCTAGATTACCTTACCCGCGAGACTAACGTTGACTACAATCAGGTTCTCGGCCCCACCTACGACTTTATGGGAATGCCCACCGGAGACGTGATCACCGCATATGACAGAAAGCTTGATCTGTATCGCGGAAGGTTTGCCATTGAACACGACATGCATGTCGGTGGAGCATTCGTTGATGACCTGAAGTGGAGCTTCAGCTACTCACCCAACGGATACGAGAGGACCGGAACCGAAAGACGAACCGATGCATCAGGGGACAATATTGTTGAAGAAGATTTCCTGTCTCTCGAAGAAAACTTCTTTGAACTTGATGCACAATTAACATCGCGGTTCAGCGCAAATAACATCAATCACGTTATTACCTGGGGTTTTGACGGGGACATAACAACGACTGATTATCAGCGAATTGATACTGAAAGAAACCTGACTGCGGGAACTGTTACCCAAACCCGAGGGGGCGGATTCAACTTCGCCAATGCAACAACAACACGGGCCGATTTCTATATTCAGGACCAGATTGAGTTTTTCGACGGTGTTTTGGAAATCACACCGGGCATTCGTTATGCAACCTACTTGCTGGAACCGCGACCAGATGCCGATTACCAACCTGTTGCCGGCTCGGAACCACGGGAGGTTTCCAGCCAGGAGATATTGTTCGCCCTCTCTGCAAATCTCAAACTTACAGAGAACTACTCGGTCTATGCAGCCTTTAACCAAGGCTTCAAGATGCCGACGGCCCAACAGCTCTTCACGTCTCTGCCTGGAACGTTTTTCAACCTGATACCGGCACCGGATCTGAGACCTGAATCAGTCGACAATTACGAGGTCGGCCTGCGCGGGGAATTTGATCAGGGATATTTTTCAGTCAATGGCTTTTATGCCGACTACGTGGATTTCATCCAGTCATTTTACCAGATTCCGGGTACAACCGATTATACATACAGAAACCTGTCATCAGTGGAACTGTACGGGATTGAAGCATCCGCAGGATACAGTTTTTCAGACAACTTCCGGGCCGATCTTTCATTCGCATGGCAACAGGGTACACAACAGGCAACAGCAAACGCCGCCCCGGTTGACTACACTGCACCACCAATCAAGGCTGTATTGGGCCTGACCTATGAAATTCCGGAATATGACCTGACACTTGATGCCGTTACCTCAATGGTCGCGCCGGTTCGCCGGGTTTCCAGTATCAATGGTTTCAAGCCGGGCGGTTATACCCTGCTTGACCTTTATGCAAAATGGCAGCCGACCGAAAATTCCGAACTCCGTCTGGGACTGAAGAACGTTTTTGACCAGCGCTATTTTGAATTTGGTGCGGCCGACCGAACAACCACCCCTTCGGCAGCGGTTGCCCGCACCAATCCGATAGAATTGCAAACCGGTGCCGGGCGGGTTTTCGAAATCGGCTACAAACTGACTTTCTAGCTCCGTTTTGCAAGCCACTCTCAAAACCATCTGGCGTCTTGCCAAAATCGCCGCTTCCGGTCCCGGGAGCGGCGTTACGCTTTTCTTGCTGGCCATTATTATAGCGCTGGAACTGGCCAGCATCTGGATCTCACTTGAATTCATTGCCTGGAATGCGCGTTTCTTTGATGCGCTGGAAGACTATGAAGTTTCAGAAGCATTGCATCAGACTGCTTTTTATTTCGGGCTTACCGGAATAAGTGCATTGCGTTTTCTGGTATCGGATTATCTTCGCAAATATGTCCTGATACGCTGGCGTACCCGGCTGACAATACATACGACTAGAAAATGGCTCGAAAACAGGTCCTATTTTTATCTTCGCAAAGGAATGGCGCCAACCGGGCTTGAAAATCCGGACCAGCGAATTTCAGAAGACTGCAGATTGTTTGTATCAGGCCTTCTTAATGAATCGCTCGATCTGTTCACCCGAATTGTTGGCATATTTTCATATGTTGCTGTCTTGTGGGGACTGACAAACTTTGCCTTGAATTTCACGCTCTTCGGAATTGATTTTTCACTTCCGCATTATCTCGTTTGGCTTGCGTTCATTTATGTTCTTGTATCCAGCATTCTGACACACCTTCTTGGATGGCCCTTGAAAAACCTACTGTTTGAACAGGAGCACAGGGAAGCGGAATTCCGGTATGCGCTTGTACAACTCCGCGACAATGCAAGCGAGATTGCAAGTGCCGGAGGAGAGCAAGCCGAAAAAGAGCGGCTTGGGGGCAGATTCGGCAACATTATTCACAACTGGCAGGCTCTCATCCGCAGGGAATTTCTGGTTGGGATGTTCACCCGCCCGTATTTCCAAACCGTATTGCGCATACCACTGTTTCTTTCCCTGCCCGCCTATCTGACTAAAGAGGTTACACTGGGTGGCCTGATGCAGCTTGCTTCAGCATTTTCCAATGTCACCACCACCCTGAGCTGGTTCATCTTTTCCTATCGAGACCTGGCGGATTTTGTAGCAACGTCAGAACGGCTGGATGGTTTGCTGCAAATGGTTGAGCACCGGCAACTCATGCCCGGTGTGCCGGTATCAATTGAACATTCACAGGCAAGCGAGAAGATTGAGGTCAGCAATTTCACACTGTTTTCACCCGCAGCTATCCCGCTTGCAACCATTCCTGACATTTGCATCGAGCCAGGAGAAAAAATCTGGATTCATGCACCATCGGGTAGCGGAAAAACGACCCTCCTCCGGGCAATCGCAGGCATATGGCCGTATGGTGACGGTCGCATTTCTCGCCCCGGGGAAAAACTGTTGTTTGCTTCCCATACGCCATACCTCACACCGGATGGCATCAAGGCTGCCCTTTCCTATCCGGAAAACTCGCTCTGCTTCCAACCGTGTGAATACAAAACCACGCTTGAGATGGTAGGCCTTGCCAAGCGTGTCGGGTTTCTGGAAGCGGATGGCCCCCATGCGCTCGAAGGCTTGTCAAACGGTGAGAAACAGCGCCTTGTATTTGCAAGAATATTGTTGCTGAAGCCGGCAATCATCCTGCTGGATGAAGCTACCAGTGCACTGAACCGGGAAGCGGAAGAAGCAATGTTTGGGCTGGTCAGAAAACATCTTCCCGCTTCGACAATCATCTGTGTTTCCCATCACCGGCCATCCGGGATGAATATTGACAGGGAAATGGACTTGTCAGTTTTTATCGCCTCGCAATCACGCAACAAGGCAGGCCAATTATAAAGATAATGCTCTCAAGCCGGACAAACTCTTCCAAGGTTAATGATATTTTAAGTACAATTTATCAACTTGGCATGGTGCGATTTATGCATGACGCCTAGATCATTTGTAACTCGGGAAGCGCAATTGGGTTCGCATCCTGTCGAGCAAGGTTATCGTCATGCAAGCTGTAAATCCTTTCACGTCTTCTGCTCTTGCTGTTTTCAAAAAGACGGCCAACTTGCAGGCGCAGGACCAGTCATCGATACAGAATCAACCTGTACAAGGCAGTCTCGTTCCCGGGATCAAAAACCCGGCAACAACCAACAGTGCGGCTGAAGCCAGAATTGCCGATAATTTCTTCAGCATGAGCTATCGGGATACCAACGAAATCAAAATGCAAATCTTTGAGAGGCTGGGCGAAAAGCTCGGTCTTGAGATGAAAAGTTATGAAGATCCCGGCAGTTTTGCCCGTGACCTTCGGCTGGCTGTACAGGAAATCCGCCGCAAGGAAGGCGGTGAAAGCCTGTTGAAAGAAATCGGGCACGAACTGGGATTGGACAAGCTCGGTGTAACTATTGATGATGTTATCAATGCAATTGACGAACCGGATGGCGAAGCAGACAACAGGCTTACAAAGGCCATTGAAGAAGAATACAAAATAAACCTCAAGAAAGATGGTGAGCCGGCGTCACCGTCAGACAGAGGTTTTCAAATTGACGATATAGGTCTTTACAGCATTCATCCCTGAAGAACGGGAAAATTTCTTTTCAACCATTAGCGGCCAAGCACCTGTTTGGCTTGGCGGCATGCAATGAATGGGCTAAGAAAAACCCGTGGTCCCGTAGCTCATCAGGATAGAGCGACAGATTCCTAATCTGTAGGTAACAGGTTCGAGTCCTGTCGGGATCACCACCAAACCCGGCCCTTTCAATCCATAACCGGCTGTTGCCGATGGTTCGCATATCGTGGACGCGTCACTGCCGGGCCTGGCCGGAGGGCTGGTCCTGAAGTTCTGTGTAGTGTCGCCCCCAGTCACGCAAGGCCATCAATACCGGTTCAAGTGTTTTGCCGCGTTCACTCAGGCTGTATTCAACATGAGGCGGCACGACAGGGAAGACCGTGCGATCGACAAGGCCATCGTCTTCCATTTCCCGTAATTGCTTCGTCAGCATCCGCTGCGTAACACTTCCCACTTCCCGTTTGAGTTCATTATAGCGTTTTGGCCCGTCCAGCAGATGATACAACACCACCCCTTTCCACTTGCCACCTATTCTCTCCAAAGCTGCTTCAACCGGGCAGCCCGGCGCGCAGTCATAGCTTTCAAACCTCATGGCTGTAATTCATTCCTTTACAGTATACTTTTTGTATCTACTGCACAAAAAAGTGCGTACTTGCAGTTATTGATCCTTCTGAATATCTCTCAAAATACAGCAAGACAAGTATAACTTCCTTGCCTGAGTTGAACCTGCTCTAGGAAAACAAATGAACAAAATGAAAGCAATTGCACTAACCCGTTACTTGCCGGTCGAATATCCGGAAGCATTTCATGACATGGAACTGGAAAAGCCGGTGCCTGCCGGTCAGGACATTCTTGTTTCGGTCCGGGCAATAGCCGTGAACCCGGTAGATACCAAGGTACGCAAGGGCCGGGGAAACGAGGGCAAGGTGGAAGATCCGCCTCGCGTACTGGGATGGGATGCAAGTGGCGTGGTCGAAGCTGTTGGTGATGCCGTAGCGCTTTTCAAACCTGGTGACGAGGTGTTTTATTCAGGTGACATTACCCGTCCGGGCAGCAACAGTGAATTTCATCTTGTTGACGAACGGATTGTCGGTTTCAAGCCTGCGTCCCTTTCCCATGCCCAGGCAGCAGCCCTGCCGCTGACCAGCATCACTGCATATGAATCCTTCTTTGACAGATTGGGAATTGATCGCGATGGCGGCAATGCAGGCCAGTCAATCCTGATCATCGGCGGAGCCGGAGGGGTCGGGTCCATCGGCATACAACTAGCCAAACACGCAGGACTTGTCGTTATCGCAACCGCATCACGTCCTGAAACCTCTGACTGGGTAAAGGAACTGGGCGCAGATCATGTAGTGAACCATCATGCTGACATGGTGGCTCAGGTCCGCAATCTTGGCATTGAGCATGTCGACCATATCGCTATATTCAACGACATGCGCCATTGGGAAACCGCAGTTGAGTTGATCAGGCCGCAAGGCGGCATCGTGTCCATAGATGACACCAATCTGCCCATGCCGATGGAAGGCATGAAGATGAAGGCAGCAAGCCTGCATTGGGAATTCATGTTTGCCCGTTCCATGCACCAGACACCTGACATGATCCGCCAACACGAACTGCTTTCCTGGATTGCCGGCGAAATCGACAAGGGGCGCCTCAGGACGACACTTGACACCATCCTTTCGCCAATCAACGCGGAAACCCTTCGTGAAGCACATCGTCTTGTTGAGACAGGCAGCGCCAAGGGCAAGGTCGTAATCGAAGGCTTCAAGAACAGTTGAAAAGCGCCTTCACACAGAAACCCCGCTTCGCATTGAAGCGGGGTTCTTTTTGCCGGCCACAAGGGGCGGCATGACCGGCATTAACTGTTTTCCCTAGTTGTATGGGGAATTGCAGTAGCGTCGCGGTCCGCTATACGGCTGGTATGTATCGGAGCGCACGTCGTAAGAGCGGTAGCGGCTCAGGCACCAGTCGACATGGGCACTTCCGGTGTGAACGACTTCACGCTGGACATAGACGGTGCGCGGCGCATGGCGTCGCTCGACATAGACGCGGCGGTGACGCCGGTTGTTGTTGATGATGGCACCGGTAACCACGCCTGCGACGGCACCGGCTGCTGCACCTCTCCAGAAGGCCTTGCTTCCGGCATGGGCGTTTTGGGGAGCGGCGAAGGATGCCGCGGTTGCAATGGTGGCGATTGCAAGGGTTGTGATGGTTGCTTTTTTGAAGCTTGAAGCGGAACTGGTCATTGTGGTTTCCCTCCGGGTTTGGTTGCTGCTTGCTTTGTCTTGTGGCCCGGTTGCGTCTCCTGCTGCATCCGCTGCCCTTCGATGAAACCAACCTACCCAAAACAACAAACAACCGATGTGCAATCCGTCACACACAAAACAAAACCGTCAAAATTTTTCAAAAAACCATCAAGAATACCGCATAAAAAAACCCGCCGACTTCGGCGGGTTTACTATTCATGTTCTTCCCGACTTAATTGTAAGGGGAGTAACAGCGGCGGCGTGGTCCGTGATACGGTTGATACGTATCAGAGCGCACATGATAGGAACGATACTTCCTTGAACACCACCGGATGTGCCTGTCATCGTAACGGTCAATCACGATGGTACGGCGGTGGGGCCGTCGATGATAATACCGGCGATCCCGGCGGTTCTTGTTAATGATTGCACCAGTAATGGCACCTGCAACTGCACCAGCTGCCGCACCACGCCAGAAATCCCGGCGATCAGCCTGAGCGTTACTTGTTGCTGCAAATGCTGCCGACGAAGCAATCATGACAACTGCCATCGTTGAGACTACAGTTTTTTTGAGCGATCGGGCCATTAGAATACCTCCATGGACTTTTCGGTCCTTCAGTTTGAAAATCGGTTTCAATATATAAACATATCTTCCGGCGTAATGTTCCCCTAAATCCGGGAAAAGCCATCTTTCAGAATGGCATCATCCCTTCCACAGGAACGGGAACGCTTGTTTCCGCGGCATTTTCCAGAACAATACAGCACCTCGCTCCAGTTTTTCTTCCACTTCCTGCGCCATGTGAAATCCTTGTTGCATACCGGACAGGTTTTGACCGGCAGGTGCTGTTTCCTTCTCATTTTCATGTTGAATTGATACTTCCGCCATTTTCAAGCGCTCCCAGGGAAAGGATTGCCGGAGCGTTAACCTATGCTTAATGCTGCAATGCAATTTCCGCATGCCTGATATTCTGAAATGGCACTCGTCTTCAGCCTTTCAAGCTTCTATATGAGCTTCAGACAAATTCTTGGAGAAGACCAATGGACCTGATCAATTCATACAGAAAATGGCGCAACTACCGTCGCACTGTTTCCGAGCTTAGCGCTCTTTCAAACCGCGAACTTGATGACCTCGGCATTACCCGTGGTGAAATTCGTTTCGTAGCGGCTAGAAAACGCTAAAACACTACCCATATAAGCATAGGTTTTTCTGGCCCTCCCCCTCCCTCCAGCCAGGAAAACCCAAGGGCCACCCAATTCTCCTCCCTGGGATTGGCCCACAAACAGCACCTGCTGCGAGATGATCGCGGCGGGTGTTGTTGTTTTTGGACCCTGTTCATGTTTATAGACAAAATGGAAAGGACAAGCTGTTGACTGAAAAACTCCACATCATTGGCGGCGGACTGGCAGGCTCTGAGGCAGCATGGCAGGCTGCAGAACTGGGTATCCAGGTAATTCTGCATGAAATGCGGCCGGTGCGGGGAACCGATGCCCACAACACAGACGGGTTGGCAGAACTGGTCTGCAGCAATTCTTTCCGTTCGGATGATGCAGAAACCAATGCAGTAGGACTGCTGCATGAGGAAATGCGTGTCGCAGGTTCGCTGATCATGCAATGTGGTGACAGGCACAAGGTACCTGCAGGAAGCGCGCTTGCTGTAGACCGGGATCGGTTTTCCGAAGACGTTACAGCGCATATCGAAAATCATCCCCGGATTGAAATCCGGCGTGAGGAGGTCACCGGACTGCCTGCCGCTGAATGGGGACAGACAATTATTGCCACCGGTCCGCTCACGGCTCCGGATCTGGCTCACGAAATAGCCACGGCAACCGGAGAAGACGAATTGTCTTTTTTCGATGCCATAGCCCCAATAGTCCATTTCGATTCCATAAACCTGGACAAGGCCTGGTTTCAGTCCCGATATGACAAGGTCGGTCCGGGAGGCACCGGCAAGGATTACATAAACTGTCCGCTGGACCAGGACCAGTACGAAGCCTTTATTGATGCCCTGCTTGCAGGAGAAAAGACAGAATTCAAGGAATGGGAGAACGTGCCCTATTTCGACGGCTGCCTCCCGATTGAAGTCATGGCTGAGCGGGGTCGAGAGACCTTGCGTCACGGACCGATGAAGCCGATGGGCCTGACCAATGAACACAATCCGGATGTAAAGCCCTATGCGGTTGTTCAGTTGCGCCAGGACAATGCGCTTGGCACGCTTTACAATATTGTCGGCTTTCAGACGAAGCTCAAATACGGGGCCCAGGGTGAAATCCTGCGCATGATCCCGGGCCTGGAGCAGGCAGAGTTTGCTCGGCTGGGGGGCATTCACAGAAACACTTATCTAAACTCGCCCAAAGTGCTTGATGAGCGCCTTTGCCTCAAAAACCGGGCGGATATACGCTTTGCCGGCCAGATTACAGGGTGTGAAGGATACATCGAGAGCGCTTCAATCGGCATTCTCGCAGCACGATTTGCCGTTGCGGAAATCCTCGGCCAACAATTGCCGCTTCCTCCTGTCACGACAGCCATGGGCGCCCTGCTGCACCATATCACTACGGGCCACGTTTCCTACGATGAAGAGGGTAACAGCAATGAACGCTCAAAACGTTCATTCCAGCCAATGAATGTAAACTTTGGCCTGTTTCCCCCACTTGCAGAGGGTGTTTTGCAAAAGCCTGAGGGCGTGAAGCGCTGGCGCGGCAAGGACAAGTCAATCGCCAAAAAGAAAGCAATGAGTGCGCGCGCGCTCGCAGGTTTCCGTGATTGGCTTTCCGGACAATCCAGCCTACAGGCAGCCGAATAGCAGCATCGCCCACCGTCGGGCGTAGGCTCAAGCATCATATTCACTGCGACCTTCACTTACCGTGCAAAGGCATGCACCGCATTCCTTTCAGCAAGCGTTGAACAGGCCGCGAGCCTGGTTGTCTCCAAACCCGTGTTCCTGTCCCCCTTAGGAAAAGACTGCCTCCATTTTTATTGACTGATCAGTCAATCAATAATAAAATCATAATTGATACAGCGAGGAATGTGATGCCAAGAACAGGTACAGAACCCGCAAGGCGGCAAGCGTTGATAAACGCTGCAATCGACATGATTGGTGAAAACGGTTCGACCGAAGTAACCGTCAAGGAAATTGCAACACGGGCCGGAATGTCTTCCGCCCTCGCCTTTCATTACTTTGGCGGCAAGGACGAGATTATCTTCGAAACCATGCGTCATCTGATGCGTGAACTCGGCAAGAGCACGATTGCAAGGCTTCAAAAAGCCGAAACGCCATTGGCAAGACTTGATGCTGTTATTGCAAGCAGCTTTGAGGGTGACCAGTTTTCGAGAACAACGATCGCGGCATGGCTTGTCTTTTACATGCGGGCCCTTTCCTCAGATGCATCGGCAAGGCTTTTGACGATTTATACCCGCCGCCTGAGAAGCAACATCCTTCACGCCTTGCGTCAGCTCTGCGTTTCTCGTGAAGCGGAAAATATCGAGCAGGGTCTCTCTGCGATGATTGACGGGCTGTACATCCGGCACGGACTGCGCCCGCAAGGCCCAAATGCCGATGAAGCAATTCATACCTGCCGCGATTTTCTTGACCGGCAGCTTGCATCCGAAAGGATTGAATGATGTCTGGCGGAAACAGTGTAATGCCCGAGCTATCGGCCGATTTCGTGATTGTTGGTTCAGGCTCGGCAGGTAGCGCCATGGCCTCAAGGCTATCGGAAGACGGCAAACATTCTGTTGTGATAATCGAATTTGGTGGCAGCGATGTGGGGCCGTTTATCCAGATGCCTGCCGCACTTTCCTATCCCATGAACATGCGCCGCTATGACTGGGGCTATCAAACCGAAGCCGAACCACACCTTGGAAACCGGAGACTTGTTGCGCCCCGGGGAAAAGTGGTTGGTGGCTCGTCATCGATCAACGGCATGGTCTATGTACGTGGTCATGCTGCTGACTTTGATCATTGGGAAGAGGCTGGCGCAAAGGGCTGGTCATATGCAGATGTCCTTCCCTATTTCAAGCGCATGGAGGCTTCGCACACCAACGAAGATGGCTCACGGGGAACAGAAGGGCCGCTACATGTCAAGAAAGGCGACACGCCGAACCCCCTGTTTGATGCATTCATAGAGGCCGGAAGACAGGCAGGTTTCGGGGTAACACCTGATTACAATGGCCTGAAGCAGGAAGGTTTCTCTCGTTTCCAGCACACCATCCATAATGGCCGTCGCTGGTCCACAGCCAATGCCTACCTGAAGCCTGCGCTCAAGCGGAAAAATGTGACCCTTGTAAACGGATTGGCTGAACGCGTAGTAATTGAGTCCGGGCGGGCAACAGGGGTTGAAATCGCAAGGGGCGGAACAACACAATTCATTCAGGCAAAACGCGAAGTGGTTCTGGCTGCCTCGGCCTTCAACTCGCCCAAAATTCTGATGCTTTCCGGTATTGGCCCTGCCAGTCATCTGCGTGAGCACGGTATTCCTGTGATCGCAGACCGGCCAGGTGTCGGCGCCAACCTGATGGATCACCTGGAACTTTACATTCAGCAGGAATGCACACAGCCGGTTTCCCTGTACTCAAAAATGAATCTGGTTTCAAAAGCCATGATCGGTCTGGAATGGCTGCTCATGAAAACCGGCGACGGTGCCACAAACCATTTCGAGGCCTGTGCCTTTGTACGTTCGAAGGCTGGCATCCGGTATCCGGATATCCAGTTCCACTTCTTGCCCGTGGCAATCCGGTATGATGGCAAGGCAGCAGCAAAAAACCACGGTTTCCAGGCTCATGTCGGACCCATGCGATCAAAATCCCGGGGCCATGTACGCCTTGGTTCCGCAAATGCGACGGACAAACCATCCATATTTTTCAACTACATGAGCCATGAGGACGACTGGAGCGAATTCCGTCACTGCATCCGCCTGGCCCGTGAAATCTTCGGACAGGAAGCATTTGCGCCTTATCGTGGTCGTGAAATTTCTCCGGGAGAAAGTGTTCAGACTGATGCCCAGCTTGATGAGTTCATTCGGGAACATGCGGAAAGCGCATTCCATCCGTGCGGTACATGCAAAATGGGAGCGGCGAATGATCCGCTGGCAGTGGTGGATGAAGAATGCCGCGTCATCGGCGTTGAAGGGCTTCGGGTTGCGGATTCCTCGATTTTTCCACGCATCACCAACGGGAATCTCAACGCTCCCTCAATCATGGTTGGTGAGAAGGCAGCAGATCACATTTTGGGAAAGTCCTCGCTTCCGCGCTCCAACCAGGAACCCTGGATCAACCCGGATTGGGAGAAAACCGATCGCCTTGCTGTCTGAGCAGCCAACAGTTTTCAACTTTGCGGGGCAGTCTCCGGCTCTTCAAGCTTTGGCTGAACCAGGACCAGCCCGATGATAACCAGCACGAGGGCACCCCATATCCAGACCGAATACCCTTCACCCAGAAAAATGATGCTGAGAAACAGCCCGGACAGCGTGACCGCATAAGCAACCTGAACACTGAAAACCGGACCGCCGAACCTTACCAGCCATATGTATCCGACATAGGTAACTGCATGGACCACGGCAGCCGCAAACATTGCCTGTTCAGGCGCACCCAATCCACCTGACAAGTCAATCCATTGACCGGTGGCAAACATGAGTGGGGTTACGATCAAAAAACCGAAACAGGAGGCCATGAACAGCGTGGACACCGGGTCTGTTCCTGCCGGTGTGCGTACTGCAATGTAATTTGCCTCCATGCCGTAACACAGGGGCGCAATCAGGGCGACCAGTACAAACACGCTCAGGGCCGGATCGGGCAAACTCGTCTCGGGAGCAGCGATCATCACCATGGCTGCAAAACCGACAACAAGACCCAAAAACCTTGAAAGTGCAAACCGTTCCAATCTCACGAGAAGGGCAATCACAAATGTGAACATCGGAACGGTTGCAATCGCAATGGCCATCACACCTGCCGGAAGATGCGGATAGGCAAGAAACGATGCTCCGTTTGGCAAAATCGTTCCGATCAGGGCAACAATGATGTAAAACCACACCTTTTCGACAGACAATGCAGGCCGCCAGCCACGCACAAAAAGATAGGCACCCAAAAGCACGATACCGGCCACAAACTGCCAGAAAATCAACCCGAGAGGCAGGTGCCCCGTCGAGGTTGCCGTTTTTGACAATGGAATGGTACTGCCCCAGAATCCACCAATTACAAGCATTGCCACCCAGGCAACAATCTTCCGGCTGGCATGAGCAGTGTGTACTGTGTCAGTCAAATCAGAAAAATGCCTGAATACCTGTTTGTGCCCGTCCGAGAATAAGCGCATGAACATCATGCGCACCCTCATAGGTGTTTACCGTTTCGAGATTCTGGGCATGGCGCATCACATGATATTCTGCCTGAATGCCGTTTCCACCATGCATGTCCCGCGCCTGACGCGCTATATCCAGGGCCTTGCCGCAATTGTTCCGCTTTACAATCGAAATCATTTCAGGCGCGGCACGCCCCTCGTCCATCAGCCGTCCGACGCGGAGACTTGCCTGCAAGCCCAGCGCAATCTCTGTCTGCATGTCAGCAAGCTTTTTCTGGTATAACTGGGTACCGGCAAGCGGTTTGTTGAACTGTTTGCGGTCCAGCCCGTATTGGCGCGCACGGAACCAGCAATCTTCCGCAGCTCCCATGGCACCCCACGATATCCCGTAACGGGCGCGATTCAGACAACCGAACGGTCCTTTAAGTCCTGAAACATTGGGCAGCAAGTGCTCCTCACCAACCTCGACATTGTCCATGACAATTTCTCCGGTCGTTGATGCACGCAGGGACAATTTGCCACCAATTTTAGGAGCAGACAGGCCTTTCATGCCCTTTTCCAGAACAAACCCCCTGATTTTTCCGTCATGGGCCTCGGATTTGGCCCACACAACGAACACATCGGCAAAAGGTGAATTGGAAATCCACATTTTCGAACCGTTGATGACATATCCGCCGTCGACTTTCCGCGCGACCGTTTTCATACCGGCCGGATCAGAGCCTGCATCCGGTTCCGTAAGGCCGAAACAGCCAATCCATTCACCGGACGCAAGTTTCGGCAGATATTTCATTCGCTGGTTTTCATTGCCATAGGCATAGATCGGGTACATGACGAGGGAGGATTGAACACTCATCATTGAACGGTAGCCGCTGTCCACCCGTTCCACTTCCCTTGCGACAAGGCCGTAAGCGGTATAGCCAGCACCGATGCCACCATATTGCTCGGGTACGGTAACACCCAGCAAACCGGTTTCTCCCATCAACGGGAAAAGGTCGGGCGCTGCTGTTTCTTCAAGATAGGCTTCGGTCACACGGGGCATAAGGACGCTTTCGGCAAAGGCTTGTGCCGAGTCGCGGATCATCCGCTCATCCTCTTCCAACTGGTCTTCAAGGAGAAACGGGTCCTCCCAGGAAAAGCTTCCCAGTGACGGATTGCTTTTTGCATCCAGTTTTGTTGCGGTTTCACCCATGACAATAGCTCCTGATCGGTATCTCATCCTGAATAGGTTTTATACCTGATCTGGCCAGTGTCAATTGTTGGAAGTATGGCTCCGCAGCGCCTGTCGAGATTACTGACTTAACTTGCCAGGGCTTGCAGCGGAGCCTGAGGAAAACCCATGGGCACGTGATTTGGCTGGCTGAAAATCAGGCGCCGTTCAGTATAGCTTGATTCGAAAATCGGATAGCGCCTGGCAATTTTTTCCCGCGTCTTGCTCACATTGGCCTTGAGCAGCGAAATTGGCCTTTTCAGTTTTGGATAAGGCCGTGGCTCACAAACAACTTCCGCTTCCAGCACACGGCGGTAAAATGCCTGATGCTCCCTGCGCACGGTCGCCAGTACGAAATCAGCATTGAAATATTCATACCCCATGCATGCCGCACGAAGCGTCATGTACGGCAATTCGGGATAACGTTTTGCCGCCCTTTCACACGTGACGAACCGGGTTGGATCAATGACCGTCTGCCCGGCTTCGAGCATTGGCCAGATGGCATCCGGGAAAACATCGAGGGCAGGACCACGTGGCGTTTCCGGGCTTATGACGTGAAAACGGATCGAGCTTGCCAGTTCGTCATCCAGGTAGATGCCGAAAAGCCAGCAATTGTCGAAATCATCATAGGCATCATGAAATCGGCCATCGGGATTTTCATCAATTCCGTCTTCACGACGGTAAGCACGATAGCGCAATCTGTAGATTGCTTCGCGTTCTTCCCGCGTTGCAGCCAGTCTGTAATCAACTTCCTGCAAGTATTTGAGAAGTTTTGATGCAAACTCGCCGCCATTTGCTCCAACAAACATTTTGTCGTGCCCCGTAGTTATCGCCTGTCACTTCCTAAGTTAACAAAAAGTTAACAAATTCGAAAGACTTAAAGAGATAATCCGGGCCTGATTCCGTGTTTATAGTTAACGTGAAAAGTTACCGGAAGTCCGGGTGTCAGGCGCTTTGAAGTTCCGGCCTGTCTCTGGAAGGCGCATCAAGAGAGTGCAGCAATGTGGCAATATCCCGTGACGGCATGGGCCTGCCAAACAGGAAGCCCTGGACCTCATCGACCTTGACCTGGTCTGACAAAAGGCCGATCTGGTCTTCATTCTCAATACCTTCCAGAACAACCCGCAACTGCAGGCGGTTGATCAGGTCCACAACCCCTTTCAGCAATACAAGGGATCGCTCGTTTGCCATGGCATTTTCAATGAAGCAGCGGTCAATTTTCACCTTGTGGAATGGCAGGGCATGCAAATAGCTGAGGTTGGAAAACCCGGTACCAAAATCATCAAGCGAAATTCTTACACCTGTCTCTGCGAGCGCATTAAGGGTTCGGCTGACTTCCTCGATATTGTCCATCATAGCCGACTCGGTGATTTCAATCTCGAGGTTCGAAGGATGTAGCCCGGTCTCGGACAAAAGGCCGCAAACAATCGAATGTACATCTGACTTGTGAAACTGGATTGTTGATACATTGACGGCAACACGCGTGTTCGTTTGCCAACTTAGGCAATCTTTCATTGCCTTGCGCAAAACATACTTGCCCAGTTCAACAATCAGGCCGCTTTCCTCGGCAATCGGTATGAACTTGGCCGGCGAAATCTGGCCATGCACAGGATGGTTCCACCGAACCAGGGCCTCACAACTCGTAACCCCGCCACGTCTCAGGTTGATGATTGGCTGGTAATGAAGATCGAGCGTGCCTTCCTCGATTGCCTTGCCAAGATCAATCTCCAATTCCCGGCGAACACGAATTGCATCGCCCAGCGCATTGTTGAAGAAGACATGCGTGCCGCGCCCCTTTGCCTTGGCTTCATAAAGAGCGGCATCGGCATATTGAAGCAGCAGCTCGGCCTCTGATGCATCTTCCGGAGCAATCGCAATGCCCACACTGGCACCCACATTGATCTGGTTGTTGTCAATCAGTACAGGAAGGCTCAACTCGGTGATGACGCGGTTTGCAAAGGCAGAACACTCATCATGTCCGGTCATGCCGGGAATGATGACTACAAATTCATCTCCGCCGAAACGACACGTCAGTCCGCCCGGGCGAATAACCGCCTGCAACCGGGCTGCAATGGTTTTGAGAAGTTTGTCACCCACCGCATGGCCAAGCGTGTCATTCACTTCCTTGAACTTGTCGAGATCGATAAAGAACATCGCGCAGGGTTTCAGAACATTGTTTGCGTTCTGCATGCTCCAGCGAATTTCCTCAATAAAGTGGCGACGGTTCGGCAAATTGGTAAGCGGGTCAAAATTGGCAAGTTCCAGAATGGCCTGCTGTGATTTCACGCGCTCGGAAACATCCGACAACAGGATAACACCGCCAACCGGCATTGGACTGAAGTCGGCCTCAATGATTTGACCGGATGCAATCTCGAAAGTGAAACGGCGGGTTTCCTGGCTTTTCAGACAGTCCGCAATTTCCGCTGCAAGTGTGTTTTCTTCAGCGCCACGTATACGGGCTGCCGTAAGCACCGAAATATTGCAATCAATGATTTCCCAGTCACCAAGACCTACAAGTTCGGTAAACCGGCTGTTGGCAACAACGACCTTCCCCTTGTCATCAAACATCGCGAGACCATGGGTAACGTTGTCCAGCGCCACATCAAACCGGTCGGCAATGACCCGGTTATCAAGCGCATTGAGCTCCGCATAGAACAACATCTCCCGCAAGCGCTTGCACATGGTTCGCACGGCGATGAGAAACGGCACCATGAATGCAGCCAGAGCGGCATAGAACACACCACCGATCAACAAGGTACCGGTTATCAGAAATCCGCTGAGAATAATGCTTTGATACTGGATTACCTTGGCACTGGAAAAATTTCTGCCAATCAGCCCTGTAAGATGGGCAATTGAGAGAACAAGGGCAAAGGTTTCCACAAAAGGATCATTGCTTCGATAAACACTGGCAATGTACCAAAGCCCGAGACAGCTTACGAAAGCCGCTCCCACATAAGCATACCAGTTTTCCCACTTCTGGTCTCCGGCGGGCGTTCGCTCGCCTTCGCAATATCTGAAAAATGACATGCTGAGAATGACGCGGAAGACACCGATGGCGACAAAAATGCCTGTAAAGACAAGCTGAAACGGGTCATCTGTCTTGAAATAGGCAATAATTGGCGCTGCCGCTGCGCAACTGATGCCGATCAGAAGTGACTGGGTATCACGGTACAACGAGTTAACGACAGACGCGTAGATACTTTCAGGCAGTTGTCTGCCATCCAGTTCTTCCCTTTTCGGAGATCTGAAGTTCATTAACCTATCTTCCCGTCCAACCCGAAAAGCTTTCCCCAAGGATGCACCTTTGCAAAGACTGCTTAGTAATTGGTTAAGTACGACAGCAAAGAGAAGACAGATCAGACAAGAAGATCAGATAACCGGATGGTTAAACGAGCCCCCGATAAATCAATGTAACAGAGGCAATACCCGACAAGGCAAGCAACAGTCTTGAGAGCATTTGTGATGGCAGGGCTTTGAAGGGCCCCGAAACCAGTATTCCCAGAACCATTGCCGGAAAGAAGACAATGGACGCGACAAGATCATTCCAGGTAAGCCAGCCCGCAGCAACGAGGCCGATCAGTCCCAGCAGCGAATTGGCAAAGAAAAAAGCATTCAGGGTAGGTCTGACGACAGCAGGGTTACGGTCATGATATATAATCGCCATCGGAGGGGCACCTACGGCAGTAATCGTACCCATAGTTCCTGAAACAACCGACAGCCCAAACAGGTTTTTGTTGTTGAACCCGAACTGGATGCCGGAAGCAGACAGGGCTACCGCAACAAGCATTATCGTACCGAAGAGAACGAGAAAACTGTCGATACTGGCGATCATTCCAAGCAACAGCACGGCAATGATACTGCCAATGACACGGCCAACAACACCAAGTTTCATTTCCACAATCGAGATGTTTGATCGCTCACGCCATGCGCCGGCAAAAGCCACAACCAGGCCCATCAACAAAATCGAACCGGGAACAAAATCAGGCCGCACAAGTGCGATCAGCGGAGAAGCAAGCATGCCGAAACCCATTCCGACAGATACCTGGAGTATGGCTGCGATCATCACGATGGAGCAGCACAGGACAAGATCAGTCAAACTCATGAACGAGAAAAGATATGACACTTGTTTTCCTTTGGGTTTCGGGCAATGATCTTGCCGGGGAAGCAATCAGGGGCCGCTTTACTTACCACGAATGGTTTCCGGGATTGCATCTGAAACTTGTCTTCAGGACAATTTCTGTGAGGGAAAACGGCCAGGGCGGAGCCACATGGACAATATTTGCACGATCCCACTTTTTTCTACACTTGAACCCGCAATTGGCGAGCAGTACGGCAAGCGTTGCTTGTGGAAAGACTATGAAGCACACGAATTGATCATCGATATCGATGAAGAAACAACTGACGTGCGTTTTGTGATATCCGGCCTGGTACGGGTCATCAGCCGGTTCTCTGTCGGCAAGGAGGTAATTCTCGGTGAAATGTCTCCTGGTGAATTTTTCGGGGAGCTTTCCGCATTTGATGGCGCGACCCGCAGCGCGAATGTAACAGCCCTTTACCGGACCCGTATCTGTGTCATGCCGCAGTCGGTCTTTCTCGAGCTGGTTCGAACATCGGACGAAATAAACCTGGCTGTGATCCGGGTACTCACCCAACGCATCCGGCAATTGAACATGCGCTTGGCTGAACAATCCTTCCTGCAGGCAAAGCATCGACTGTATGCTGAATTGATTCGCCTTTCCAAACCCCGCCCTGCCAATCCCGAGCAACGAAGCATAAGCCCTCCACCAACGCAAAAGGAACTTGCCGAGCGTATCGGAACCCGCCGTGAAGTCGTATCGCGGGAACTGAACGCCCTTCAGAAAGAAGGGGTGTTTGAAAAAGGACGTGGGGCTCTGGTCCTTTGCGATGTAGCGGAACTCCAGAAACGCATTTCAAACGCCTGGAACGAGTAATACACTCCGAAAAGTTCTAACCTGTAATTTTCAAACACACGGACCGAAGCCATGCGGATTGCTCTCGCAACCTCTGATGATGATATTGAAGCCTGTCTGACCCTGAGACGTTCCGTTTTTGTCGAGGAACAGAACGTTCCCGAAGATCTGGAGCTTGATGGCGAGGACCCGCAATGCCGTCATGTGCTGGCCATGGAGAACGGCCTGCCGGTCGGAACCGCAAGATTTCGCCAGATCGGTGAGTCAATAAAGGTTCAGAGGGTATGTGTCCCGCAAATGGCAAGAGGTTCGGGCATCGGCGCGAAAATCATGTCTTTCATCATTGAGACTGCAAAAGCGGAACAGTCTGCCGGTCAGGTGAGCTTGAGCTCGCAGAAAGATGCAATTCCTTTTTACGAGAAACTCGGCTTCGAAGCATACGGAGAAGAGTACATGGATGCCGGAATTGCCCACCGGGACATGACCTTCAAGCTGTGATGCACCAGGAAATAGGGTTTTTGACAAAAAAAACCCACCGAACTTTCGAACGATGGGTAATGGGGAGAAAAGCATAGGGACAGAGACATTTGCCTCTTGATGCATTCAATATGGGGCTTTTCTCTTTGTAAAAATGTGCATTCTGACACACATCAAGAAATCTCTGTCTTTTCAGCGGCTTATTGTATTGGCATGAGTGTTTCAGCCAGTTTTGCCCAATAGGATGTACCGTAGGGAATGGCTTCGTCATTGAAATCATAGGCCGGGTGGTGAAGCCCTGCTGTATCCCCGTTTCCAACAAAAATGAAAGCGCCGGGCCGTTCAAGCAGCATGTAGGAAAAGTCTTCTCCGCCCATCATCGGCTCATAATCGGGATCTACTTTGCCGTCTCCGGCAACCAGTTTTGCTGTATTGACCGCCTTTCCGGTTTCATCACTGTGGTTGAAAGTTACAGGATATCCCGAATTGAAATGTACTTCGCATTCGGCGCCGTGCGCTGAACAAAGGCCTTCGACAATACATTTGATGCGGTCCATTGCCATTGAGCGCCCTTCCGCAGACATGCTGCGAATGGTTCCGGAAAATTCAACGGACTCGGGAATAATGTTCAATGCAGTTCCCGCATTCAATTGTGTGACGCTGACTACCAGAGGCTCAAACGGTGAGTTTGTGCGGGAAACAATGGTTTGCAGATTACTGATAATCTCTGCTGACAACACAATCGGATCAATACCGAGATGCGGCATGGCAGCATGAGAGCCCTTTCCCTTTACCCTGATCTGGAATTCATCCGTAGCTGCCATGATGGCACCTTCCCGGATTGCAAATGAACCCACTTCAAGCCCGGGCAAATTGTGCATGCCATAAACTTCACGAATACCGAACCGGTCCATCAGTCCGTCATCCACCATTGCCTTGCCACCGGCGCCGCCTTCTTCGGCAGGTTGAAAGATCAGCGCAACTGTTCCATCAAAATTGCGCGTTTCGCACAAGTATTTTGCAGCACCCAGCAACATTGCTGTGTGACCGTCATGCCCGCAGGCATGCATTCGCCCCGGGTGCTGTGACTTGTATGGCCGCTCGGTAATTTCCGTGATCGGAAGAGCATCCATGTCTGCCCTGAACCCGACCACATGCCCACTTTCGTGAGCCCTGCCCCTGACCAGGCCGACAACACCGGTCCGGCCAATACCGGTCACTACTTCATCACAGCCAAATGCCCTGAGCTTTTCGGCTACACCAGCAGCCGTTTCATGTACTTCGTAAAGCAACTCCGGGTTCGCATGTATCTCATGACGCCATGCTGTAATTTCGTCATGAAGTTCGGCCATACGGTTGACAATCGGCATCTGAAATCCTGAAAACTGAGGTATATGGATTCTCTAACTGGTGTCATTCTGCCACCCGAACCCGTGTAGTTGTATTTAGCGAGATCAAATGTATCGTTGCGCTTGCCTGTTTTCAATCATTCTTCTGCTCTGCGCATGGCCGGGCAGAACATTAGCCTCAGACACTCCCTACATTCTGGTTGATGCCGGTAACGGTGCCATACTGGATGCCCACAAGGCGGACGACCGGTGGTATCCTGCATCCCTGACGAAGCTCATGACCGCCTATGTCACATTCAGGGCAATCGCAAATGGTGAGATAGAAGACGGATCTCCCGTCGTTATCAGCAAGGCAGCCAGACAACAGCCCCCCAGCCGCATGGGATACAAGCAGGGTGTGCAATTGCGCATCGACAATGCCCTCAAGATTGTCATTGTGAAGAGTGCCAATGACGTATCACTTGCACTGGCAGAAGCAGTTGCAGGAAGTATTCCGGAATTTGTCAGGCGGATGAACGATGAAGCGCGGCGGCTTGGCATGAACAACACCCGGTTTGCAAATTCCAACGGGCTGCACAGCCCTTCCCAGTTCACCTCTGCCCGGGATATGGCAATTCTCTCAATCCGGCTGTTTGAAGAATTTCCCCAATATGCCGACATGTTTTCCGCAGTCGCCATTCGAACGGCTCAGAATACTCATTATTCCTATAACCTGCTGTTGGAACGGTTCAGTGGCGCAAACGGCATGAAGACAGGGTTTGTGTGTGCATCCGGCTATAACATGGTTGCTTCTGCACGCCGCAGCGGACGCACCCTGGTTGCGGTTGTTTTTGGAAGGGATTCCCAGACGGACCGCGCCGTTGCCGCAGCAAAACTGCTGGATGCCGGATTTCGCATGACAGACCGTTCTTCCGGAACCGTTTTCAATACGCCAGTAGGAACCTCGGCAAAACCACGCAACATGCGGCCAGTCCTGTGTACAGAAGCTGCACGCAAAAACCGGTACGACCCCGGAGCCGGACAGGCCAAACTTTCCTCGCCCTACCTTTCTGCACGCAAAAAATCCACTCACATCCTGTCAGTACGTACTGGCGACATTGATGCGGCAGCAAGCGAATCCATTACAATCGCAGCACTTTCCGACATTCCTGTTCCTACCAAACGACCTGATCAAGAGAACACTCAGCCATTCCCTGCCATTGGCAATTTGAGGACGGGGCGTATCGCCCTGCCAACACCCCGACCATGAAGGAAGGAATGACTGCACAGGAAAAATGTCCCGTCATCCTCCTGACCGGGTTTCTGGGTTCAGGCAAAACCTCACTTCTGAACAGGCTTCTGAAGCGGGAGGAGTTTGCCAATACGCTCGTGATTGTGAACGAGTTTGGCGACATCGGGCTGGACCATCTTCTGGTCACTGAAAGTTCCGATACCATCCTGGAACTGTCCAACGGATGTCTCTGCTGCAGCGTGCGGGGAGAACTTGTCGACACCCTTCTCGAACTGGATACGAGCCTTTTCAGGCAGGTTGTCATCGAGACGACCGGCATTGCAGATCCGTTGCCGGTTTTTCAGTCCATTGCAGCCAATGCCGAGCTTGCCAATCGTTATCGCCCCGCCATGGTCATGACTGTTGTCGATGGTGTGCGTGGCATCGAAGTTCTTGATACACACGAAGAGGCCAGGTTTCAGGTGACGCTCGCTGATCTGGTTTACATTTCCAAAACAGATCTACCCGAGAACAGTCATGAGGCCGTTCGAAAGAAAGTGTCACAGATAAACGAACACTTGACGATTCTGTCGGATCCGGATTGCATTCCTGCCTGCTTCTCGGGTGAACGCACCATACCTTCAAGCAAACCCCATGCTTCCCATGATCATGCCCAACGGTATTGCTCGGTTCGACTGGAAACACAAACCCTCTTGGACATACCCCAAACCGCCGGCCTGCTGCATCATTTGGCAAGCACAATCGGCGAAGGATTGTTGAGAGTGAAAGGGTTCGTACGGGTAAGGGAACACCCGGACAAACCGCTTGTGGTACAGGTTAGCGGCCCCATGGTTCATGATTTCGGCGTCATGGACCACTGGCCCGACGGGCACGAGCACACAACCCTGATTGCAATCATGGCAAACGGATTGCAAATACCCGTCCAAACCACATTCGATGCGTTCTGCGGAAATCTTGCAGCGGATACGCCTGACAGACAGGCGCTGACAGAAAACCCGCTTTCCGTACCGGGGCACGATTTCAGACGCTGAAAGGCTTTGCCCCGGCTAATCACCTTTGGACAGGAGAAAGCGCTGATACTCCCCGTAATCCTCCGTAGCCAGCAGTTCGTGGCCGTTTTCATTGCAAAAAGCCGGAATATCAATCACTGCAAGCGGATCAGTGGTCTCCAGCCATATGCGGGAACCGGCAGCAAGAGGCTGCATGGCTTTGCGAGCCTTTAGCACGGGCAAGGGACATTTCAGACCACGCAAGTCAAGAATTGATGCATTTTCCTGCTCCATAGGCCATCTCCGCGTGTTCAGTTCTGCGTTCACATGTAACGCAGGCGTGAAGCAATCCCAATACTTTATTAAGCGAAAAATGCTAGTCAGGAGCAGTTCGGGAGTAAGGTATTGCGTATCGAAATAAAGAGACTGGCTGAAAGATATCTGCCGGAAAAACTTGCCCGCAAGGCAGAGCCCCTTGCAGCCACGGCGGATGCGGTTCTTTCGGGAACGGATGACAATGCGCGCGCGCAGCGCATGGCCATGATCATTTTTGTCATCCGGGTTGCCAGTGCCATAATAGCCTTTGTGTCCCAGGTCATGCTGGCGCGCTGGCTAGGCACATTCGAATACGGAATATTTGTAGCGGTATGGGTGGTTGCCCTGTTTGCAGGAAACATCACCGGCGTTGGATTTCCGTCTGCGGTTATCCGCCTCATTTCTGAGTACCGGGCACAAGAACTGCCGGGCCTGCTCCGTGGGTCCATCCGGGTTTCCGTCCTTGTATCACTGGTAGTGACCACCCTGTTCAGCCTGGCAGCGGCAGCCCTTCTCTACTTCTATCCCGGTGTCGTGAAAGCCTATTACATAGCACCGGCCTACCTTGCCCTTATTTGCCTTCCCGCCCTTTCGCTTGAAGGCGTCATGGATGGCGTGGGCCGCGCATTCAACTGGACCTATGTCGCATTTTTCCCGACTTTCATCATGCGCCCTCTTGGCATACTGGTGGTCATGTGGATAGCGATCCTGGCGGGCTTTGAGGCGAACGCCATTACAGCCATGTGGGCGGGTATAATCTCGACTTCCGTGACAACAATTTACCAGTGCGTTGCCGCATTCAGCAAACTGCCCGGTGAAGTGCCGAAAGTCCGCTCTGAATACCGCTATGGTTATTGGGTGGCGATTGCCCTGCCCATGTTTCTGGTTGAAGGCTTTTACATCCTGCAAACATCCATAGACATCATATTTGTCAGTGCGCTGATGACCCCTGAAGACACGGCTGTCTATTATGCCAGCACGAAAATTCTGGCCCTGGTGCATTTCGTATATTTTGCAGTACGCGGTGCCGTAAGTCATCGTTATTCGACATTTCACCAGCAGGGTGACCGGGTCGCGTTCCAGAACTTTGTCCAAAGGACAGTTGCATGGACTTTCTGGCCTTCACTGCTTCTGGCAGGCCTCATGATGGTTCTTGGCAAGTACTTCCTGATGTTGTTCGGCAGTGAATTCACATCTGGTGAATACCTGATCTGGATCCTTGCCATAGGCATCGTGTTGCGCTCGAGCGTGGGGCCAGCCGAGTCCCTGCTTGTAATGGCCGGGGGGCAGAATGCATGTGCATCAATCTATGCGCTGAATGTGCTCGTCAACATCATGCTGAACTTCTCGCTTATTCCCCTGTTCGGGCTTGCCGGTGCAGCAATAGCCACCACAAGCGCACTGGCATTTGAAAGTCTTGCGCTCCATGCATTGGCAAAACGCAAGCTCGGGATACATGTTTTCATAATTCCACAACGTTCCACTCCTGCAGGTAACGCCGCATGAGCAACATGGATGATCCCAAAAAGCTCCTGAACATGATCCGGGGCATACATGATGACAGTTGGGGGAAGGATGCGCGGATTCTGGCCAGCCATGCAGGGATTGACAGTTCAGCCTGGACGTTGGGATTGCTTTCCTCCTTGCAGCATGCAGGCTTGCGCAAGCAGGTCATGGAGCTTGCCAGCCTCCAAAATCATCCCAATCCGTTTTTTGAACTGCCCATTCTGGAACCGGCTATCGAGCATCTCGCCCATGGGGAAATGCAATTTCTCTACTTGAGTGAGCGTGTCGGAAACCACGAGATACTCAAAATGTTTGCACCCGCACGTTTTGAGAAAACAATGTTGGCAAGGCAGCCGGTTTTGAGAGTATGGACACAAAAATACGGCCCTCTAGGCCAGCCATTGATGGAGCGCGAGCATTCCGGACCGATTATCGACGCCTTGATCAACTGCCTGTCCAATCCTGCAAGCCCTGAGCCACTTGTAATCCTCTTCAACGAAATCCCCGTTGAAAGTGATCTTTGTGAAACCCTGTACAATGCCCCATCACTGTCTGACCGTCTGGTGCGTTTTTCAAACCGGTTTCGCGGGGCATATTACCCGGTTTCAGGATCCAGTTACGAAGAAACCCATGTCAGCGGCAAACGCCGACAACGGTTCCGGGTCGCAATGAACCGGTTGCAGGAAAAGCACGGCCCTGCAAGTTTTGAACGCAGTACGGACCCTCAGCAAACAGTGTCCGCAATGGAAGAATTGCTAACTCTCGAAGCCAGGGGGTGGAAGGGCAAACGGGGCACGGCACTGCTTGCACGCAAGAAAGACGTCGCCTTCGCCCGTGAGAGCGTCTCAGCCATGGCGGCAAATGGTCAGTGCGAAATCTTTTCCATGAAAGCGGATGGACGAATGCTGGCTTCGGTCGTGTTGTTTTCTTCAGGCGGCTATTATTTTCCCTGGAAAACAGCCTATGACGAGCAGTACGCAGCATATTCTGTCGGCAACCTCCTCATGAATCACATGAACCAGACATTGTCCAGTGAGCCCGGTTTCAAGGGCCTGGATTCCCTTGCCGACTCTTGCAACACAACAGCACGACGGCTGTGGCCGGATCTGCGTCAGGTGTGCAGCCTCTCCATCGGGATGGGCGAAGGTGCAAGTGATTATTCGTGCCGTATACGGAAAGAACTGCTGGCCGAACGGAAAGCCAGAAAAATCGCCCGCAAACTGCTCAGGCGTTGACCGGAATATTTGGCGATTAACTGTCCGACTGCGAAATCATCTCGTTCTCAGCAACCATGCCGCTTCGAATGTGAAGGTCGCGTTGAGGGAACGGAATTTCAATATTTGCCTCGCGTAACGCAGCCAGAATTGCAAAACGCAATTCGCTCTGAACACTGAGACAATTGTTGATGTCCGCCAGAAAGCAGCGTAACTGGAAGTCGAGTGAACTGGCACCAAAATCCATGAAGTAAACAACCGGCGCCGGTCTGCCCAGTATCAACCGGTGCTCTTTGGCACACTCGAGCAGGATTTCCTTCACCTGTTCAACATCACTGTCATAGCTGACCCCCACAGGCACAATTATGCGGCCTGTTTTGTTTTCATGGGTCCAGTTTGTGACATTATCCGTGATGAGGGTTGAATTGGGAATAATGACGGTGGACCGGTCAAATGTCTCGATCTCAGTGGAACGCACGGAAATTTTCGTGACAATACCCTCACCACCCGACGTTACAATCCAGTCACCGGCCTTGATGGGGCGCTCGGCCAGTAGAATGAGACCTGAAACAAAATTGTTAACGATACTCTGCAAGCCGAAACCAACACCCACGGAAAGGGCACCGGCAACAATGGCAAGATTTGAAAGGTCAAATCCCGCTACGCTGACAGCAAAGATCGCCGCCAGGATAAACCCGATATAACCAAACACTGTAGAGATTGAATTCGCTATCCCGATATCAATCGCAGTTGCAGGCAGAAACTTGTTGTTCAGCCAGTTGCGGAGGGAAACCGTTACCGTGTATCCGACGACAAACAGTGCGATAACGAGAAGCACTGTGGATATGGAAAACCTCAGCCCGCCAATTTCAAAACCGAAAAACACTCTTTCAAAGACCTGAAAGAAATCACTTGTCCGGTATCCCCACGGCAACATCAGCAACAAGGCAGCAGCAAGGTAAAGAAACAGGGTCAGCAGTCCCGTTCCAAGAATGGTCAGCTGACTTGGTTGTCCTGTGCTTTCACCAGCCACCCCGTCAGGCGTTTGCCCCGCTTGCAACTGCGCAAGTTCCGTACTGGGCGCGACAACGTTATGGACAAACCGAAGTATCAGCCAGACGCTGCAAATCACGACCAGACAGAAAATCAGCTGTTGGGCGAGAAATTCCGCAAAAGCAATATAGCCAAAGAGCGCAGCGAAAAGGATGACAATCGCAGCAACGTTTGCCACGCCGCGCGCAAACCGCCAACGGGCAGTATAAGCCACAATGGCGCTTAATGATTCCGTGTAGTTCCTGTCCTTGTGAACGATCCACATTGCCAGCAGAAAACTGATCGCCACTGCAATCGCGAACAGGAAACTCAAGCCAACCGAAATTGAGAGGCGGGAGACGACAACGATGGCCACTGCGTTGAAGACAGCAATAATTGCAGAAACCGTCAGTCCGACCGTGAGCGTCAGAACCACGCGTCTTGCCGGCAGGTCATTGACAAGCAAAATCCGGCTCCGGCCGGGACGCGGCATGAGCACAATGCGCAACATTGCTATCGACATGACATAGAATGCCGCAATCACCGCAAAGCTTGCCAGCAATTGTCCAAGTCGTGGTGTTAGCAGAAATGAATCCCACAAGATCCGGTAAACGAGGAAAATGCAGATCGCAGGTAACGCGCCGTCTCGGCAAAACTCGATAAACCGGGACTTGTAGATCGATGCGGGGTCATCCGATTGGTCCAGAATGACCAAGCCGCTAAGCAATCTCCGGATTCTCACATAGAAATATATGGTGGCGATCAGGAAAAAGGGCACAACCCCCATTTTCCAGCTGTTTTCCAACAGCTCCTTTGCCGCGATTTTCAGGCCATCAATAATTATGATGTTGAAACTGTGTACATACCCGGAAATGCCCCCGACAAAGTCCGTCCAGAAATCAATCGTGTAAACACCTTTTGAACGAACACTGATTGACCGGAAGAATTTTGACTGCCTGCTTTGAATAACAGACCTTTGCAACTGCTGGGCACGTACAGCAGCAAGTTTTGCAGCCTTGAGTTCCGCATCCAGTTTGGCAAACTGGCTGTTAAGGGCATCCCTGCGTTCACGTGCTTCGGGCGGCTCCTCTGGCTCCCCCTCGGCGGGTTGCTTGCCAAGTTCACTCAGTTGCTGTGAGACTTCATCAACCCGCGGCTGCAATTCATTGATGCGAACATTGGCATCTTCGCGAATGCGGTTCGTATCTGCAATGATCCGATCAAGCTCTCTCTCGGTAACACCTTCCCGTTCCACTGCGCGGGTTGCATTATCGAGGATCGGCGTCCAGTCAGCGGGGTTCGAAACCTGGGGCTTTTCCTCTGCCGGTGACGGGACGGATGCCGTTTGGGCTGATGCATGACCGCTCAGCACGGTTGCAAATGCCAGCAGGACAAAAACGAAAATGGTTCGAGCCAATCGCACGCGTAAAACCCCGTTACGGATAATCGCGATTCAATATACGATCTTTTCGAAAAATTCGAGAGCCAATATCGGAAGAGTGATTATGCACTACCTGACAGGCGTCAGATCAAACCCCTCTTGACGCAGCAGATTGACCAGCCCTTCTTCCCCGGGAAGATGCAGGGCACCCACAGCAACAAAGTTGCTGTCTGATTCCAGCATTGGCAGAACGCGTTTCAACATGGTCCTGTTGCGTACCGTTATCAGGGCTTCCTGAAATTGTGCTGCCCCTTCACCGGAGAAACCTACCGGTGCAAGCTCCTTCATCAATGGAATTACCATGCCCATGCGCTCTTCCAGATATAGATACTTGAGCGTTGCGATCATGTCTTCAACCTTGACGTCATTTGCCAGGGTCTCTTCAAGCGAAGAGACATGATACTCCTGCGGCAAGCCGGCTATGGCAGTAAGCTGTTCTGCTACAGTCTCAAGTCCGTCAACTTCCATGCCTTTTGACTTGGCATATGCAGCAAGTTCTGAATCAAGCACCTTGCCGCCTGCCTGTTTGCGTTTCATCTCACACACAGGAACCGAGATTAGTGTCGCAATCAGCCATGGTTGCATTCTGTCAGCCAGCGCAATCGGCATGCCGCGCTTGGAAAGAGACGCTTCAAGTTCGTCTTCCAGATCATCCCTGACCAGGTCACGCAAAGTTCCTTCCTTCAGCAGGGTTAGATGCCCAAGTCTGGCCATCGTCTGTTGCGAGGCGACAGGATCAAGCGCATCGACCGCTTCAATAACCAGCCGGTCGCTTTCGTCAATCAGGCCCGTTACCTTATTTCCCGGTTGGGCAATTTCCGGGTCGGCCATGTGCATGGTTCCAAAAAGATACGAAACCGGATACCCGGCCCTTTCCACTTTCCAGAAATTGTTCTCGCCATTGAGAACCTTCGCAGCCTCGGCGCTGACCTTGTCATAGACATCGGGAGATTCTGACTGCATTTTTTCAACAATGTTGCTGCCGCTGCACACAGGGACATTGTCAGCCTGGGCATGTCGTGGATCAAGCATTGCGAAACTGGCAAAGAATGCCAGAACAAGGGCGCATTTTGCTATGCCAAGCACAACAAGAAATTTCTCGGTAACGCTATCAGGCTTCATGGATCAATCCCGGTTTCTTTCAGCCTAGCTTTCGCATGGTAATACTGGAGATTGCGTTAAGCCTCTCGGTTAAAAGAGTGTAACCGTGTCATGCATATCAGGAGCGGGGATGTGCTTTCTCGTAAACATCCAGCAGTCGTGACGTATCGACTGAAGTGTAAATCTGGGTTGTGGAAAGTGATGCATGACCCAGCAATTCCTGAATGGTTCGCAGATCGCCACCACCTGCCAGCAAATGGGTCGCAAAGGAATGCCGCAAGGCATGAGGAGTTGCACTTTCCGGCAAGCCAAGTGCCGAACGCATCAGCCGCATGTTTTTTTGCACGATCGCAGCCTGCAAAGGGCCTCCCCTCACTCCCCTGAACAAGGGCTCATCATCGTCTACGACATGCGGGCAGAGTTTAAGATAACGGTGTATGGCATCGACCACTTGGGGCAATACAGGAACAACTCTTGTCACGCCCCCCTTGCCTGTGACCCGAACGCTGCCCGCCTCCACATTGCGCAAATCGTTATGCGTGAGGGCCAAGGCTTCACCGATCCGCAATCCGCAGCCATAGAGCAGCGCCATGACCGCAGCATCACGTGCTGCCACCCACGGAGTTTCCTGCATCTGTTCCCTGTCATCGGTTAATCGCAATGCCTGGGAAGCCTGAACCGCCTTTGGCAATGTCTTGGGCTGTTTTGGTGAGCGTGCTGCCCGTATGCCGGCAGAATTTGCCAGACCCTGTTTTTCAAGGAAGCGTATGAATGAACGGATTCCGGCCAAACCTCTGCCAAGGGTTCTTGCCTGGGCACCGCCTTCACGCCGTCTTGCCATGAACCCGCGCATGTCGACCGGTTTCAAATCCGCGAGGTCGGCCAGTTTGACCGGCTCTCCCAGGTATCCGGTCATGTGGGCAAGAAACTGTCTGAGATCGCGCTCGTATGCATCGAGTGTTTTGTCTGCAACTCGTCGCTCATGCCCGAGCCAGAAAAGCCACGCCTCTTTTTTGCGCGCCACGTCCGCAGAACAATATACTAAAAAACCGGGATCATTACTCATGTTCCCGGTTTTAAAGGATACTGGTTAGGGAAACCTTATCCGATTTTCTGTCCGGTCTTGGCCCAGTCTGCAAGAAATGCATCAAGCCCCTTGTCAGTCAGCGGATGCTTGACCAAGGCCTTCAATGTTGACGGGGGAATGGTGGCAACATCGGCCCCTGCCAGTGCAGAGTCTTTGACGTGATTCACCGTCCGGATGGAAGCGGCAAGAATCTGCGTTTCAAACCCGTAATTGTCGTAAATGACCCTGATTTCCTCAATCAATTCCATGCCGTCAATGCCCATGTCGTCGAGACGGCCGATGAAAGGCGAAATGAAGGTTGCACCGGCTTTTGCAGCAAGCAGGGCCTGATTGGCTGAAAAACAAAGCGTCACATTGGTTTGCTGACCTTGTGAACTCAACGCCTTGCAAGCTTTCAACCCATCCATTGTGAGCGGCAGCTTTATGCAGATATTGTCGGCAATCTTGGAAAGCACCGCTGCCTCCTTCATCATGCCGTCATAATCGAGTGCGGTAACCTCCGCAGAAACAGGCCCGTCAACGATGTTGCAGATCTCTTTTGTTACTTCCACAATGTCTCTGCCTGATTTCAGAATCAGCGAAGGGTTTGTGGTAACACCGTCCAGCAGGCCGGTATCCGCAAGTTCCCTGATTTCATCCACATCTGCAGTATCGACAAAGAATTTCATCGCACAAGCGCCCTTTATGTTGCTCTATCTATTCAAATCCTGTTCGGCATATCCCATAAAGCAAAGCGCTTGCCACGTCATCCGTAAACTTGGGATCCTGACCGCTTGACCCATAGCAGAACCGTTTCCGTTCTTCTGCCAATCCCTGCCGAGGGACCTTATACCTATGCGGTGCCGGAAGGCATGAATCTGCAGGCAGGTGATTATGTGCAGGTTCCACTGGGCAGCCGTGAACTTGCTGCCGTGGTCTGGGATGATACCGACGGCAACATTGATCCGTCAAAATTGCGTCCTGTGCTGCACCGGTTCGATTGTCCGCGGCTGAACGGGCAAATGAGACGCTTTGTCGAGTGGGTAGCAAATTATACGCTCAGTCCGCCGGGCATGGTGCTGAAAATGGTGCTTCGGGTTCCGGCAAGCCTTGAACCGCTACCGGCAATGCCCGGATTGAGGTTTACCGGCCAGGAACCTGAACGAATGACCGGCGCACGAAAAGCCCTTATGGAGTTTTCACAAGGAGGGCTTGCCTGGACGAAATCCGGATTGGCCCACGCGGCAGGCGTTACACCGTCCGTCGTTAAAGGTCTGGTCAAACAGGGCGTTCTGGAAAATGTGGAATTGCCGCCACAACCGGTTCAGGCAAAACCCGTTCCTGACCATGCCTTTACAGACTTGACCGATGATCAGGCCAATGCGGCAGAAAAATTGCGCGAAACAGTCGGGGCAGGACAATCAGGTGTCACACTTCTGGAAGGCGTTACCGGATCGGGGAAGACAGAGGTTTACTTTGAAGCGTTGGCTGAGTGTTTTGCCCGGGGAAAGCAGGCCCTTGTACTGATTCCGGAAATCGCGCTCACTGCCTCGTTTCTTGAACGCTTTGAATGCAGGTTCGGCTCCAGGCCCGCTGAGTGGCACTCCGACATGCCTCCCCGTCTGAGAGAAAAAACCTGGCGGCAGGTGACGACTGGCGAGTTGCAAATCGTGGCAGGCGCACGCTCTGCATTGTTCCTGCCTTTCCATGATCTCGGGCTCATCATTGTCGATGAAGAACACGACCTTGCCTACAAACAGGAAGACAGGGTTTTTTACAATGCACGGGACATGGCGGTAGTTCGCGGCCAGATCGGCAAGTTCCCGGTTGTCTTGTGCTCCGCCACACCTTCGATAGAAAGCCGGGTTAACGCCAGTCTTGACCGCTATTCACATCTGAGAATGGATAGCCGTTTCGGCGAAGCTGTCCTGCCGGACATCGGCGTGATCGACATGCGCCGCAACCCACCGCCACGGGGCCGTTTTCTTTCGCCAGTCCTGACAAAAGCAATTGAAAAAACGATATCAAACGATGAACAGGCCCTGCTTTTCCTGAACCGCCGGGGATATGCACCCCTAACACTGTGCCGGGTCTGCGGGCACCGTTTCCAGTGCAACAATTGCTCGGCATGGCTGGTTGAACACCGGTTCCGGAAAACACTTCAATGCCACCATTGCGGTGAAACCCAACCCACGCCGGAAGCATGTCCGGAATGTGGAACGCTTGATCACCTGGTTGCCTGCGGCCCGGGGGTTGAACGATTGGCAGAAGAAATTGTGGAACTGTTCCCCGACGCACGTACCATTGTGTTGTCGTCCGACATGGCTGGTGGCGTCAAAAGGCTTCGAGTGGAGCTTGATGCAGTTGCAAAGGGAGAGGCAGACATCATCATCGGCACCCAGCTTGTAGCCAAGGGGCACAATTTTCCAAACATGAAACTGGTGGGTGTTGTCGATGCCGATCTTGGCCTCTCGAATGGTGACCCGCGAGCCGCAGAACGGACATTCCAGTTACTCCACCAGGTAACCGGACGAGCCGGGCGTGCCGGTGGCCAGAGTATTGGCCTGCTCCAGAGCTACCAGCCACAACATCCGGTCATCAATGCCATCTCGGAAGGTGACATGCAGGGGTTCTACGAACGGGAGGTGGAAAACCGGCAAGCTTCCTCCCTTCCTCCCTTTGGGAGGCTTGCAGCCATCATCATTTCAGGTCAGGACCGCCGTGACACCGAAAGTCATGCCCGTGCGCTCCGGCAGGCAGCACCGCCTTCACAAGATGTCCGCCTTCTCGGACCGGCAGAAGCGCCCCTTGCCATGCTGCGAGGTCGTTACCGTTTCAGGTTGCTGGTTCATTCCCCGCGTAATTTCAACCTGCAGACCTGGCTTCGGCAGTGGTTTTCACAGGCACCTAAAGCCCGTGGCAGCATCCGCGTTCAGGTTGACGTTGATCCCCAGAGCTTTGTGTAATGGCGCGCCCTGTTTTTCGCTTTGCCCCAAGTCCGAACGGCAAACTGCATCTCGGCCATGCATTCTCCGCATTGCTGAACCTGAAACTTGCACGGCAATGCAACGGGAAAAGCTTGCTGCGCATAGAAAACATTGACCAGAACAGATGTACGCCTGACCTGGAGACAGAAATGTTGCGTGATCTTGAATGGATCGGCTTCGAGTGGGATGAACCACCCCGACGGCAGTCTGAACATTTTGGGGAATACAACGCAGCCCTGTCCCGGCTCGATGAAATGGGGCTTGTTTTTCCTTCAGTCCTGACGCGCGGCGAGATCAGGCGGCTTGTGAGTGAGAAGCAGGCAGCAGGACATGAGTGGCCACATGATCCGGACGGAAGCCCGCTCTATCCGGGAACCGAGCATCTTCTTGGTGACGAAGAGAAGAAGCAGATTTTTCAGTCAAACGCTGCCTACTCTTTGCGGCTCGACCTTGAACAGGTATCGGGCCTGGAAAATATCACTTGGAAAGAGGGCAAGGCAGGCATTGTCGATGCGAACCCAGCCAAATGGGGCAAGCCTGTCCTGGCAAGAAAGGATACTCCCGCCAGTTATCATTTGTGTTGCGTTGTGGACGACAGCATTCAGGGAATCAGTCACATTGTTCGGGGCACAGACCTTTATGAAGCGACCTCACTGCACCGTGCACTTCAAAATCTGCTGGATTTGCCGGAACCGGAATATTTGCACCACCGGCTGGTGCTGGAAGAGGATGGTACGAAACTGTCAAAGTCGCGACACGACACCAGTCTGGCAGATCTTCGCGCCTCCGGTTACAGTCCTGCCGACATCAAAGACCTGCTGGATGAGCGCGGCTTATTCGAAAACCCGTTTTACACTGCACGCCAAGAGAAAGAACGCACACGTAACGCCTGAAATAACAGAAAGCGAAAACAGCGGATTGATATCAATCTTGTAGCCATAGAGGTTATAGCCGTACATAGCCCCATAAGCACCAATCAGCAGCAACAGCCAGTTGCCGAAATGGCCAAAACCGCCATGCTTCAATATACCATCGCAAAACCACCCCACCATATAGGTAAGGCACCCGATGAAACCGAACGAGAGCACCCATTCGGAATTAGACATTTCCCAGAGCATATCATGTGCTCCTATTGTTGAATGCCCTACCAGCGAACCCGTATTTTCAGCTTAAATCGGGGGCGTTCAAATCATGACAATGAATTCGCTAAAACTTTAAGAGCCGGAGTAGGGTTTCATGAAACAACAGCGTTCGATCCTGATAACGGGTTGTTCCACAGGGATTGGCAAATACTGCGCATTGCGTCTGGCTGAACACGGATGGCAGGTTTTCGCCACAGCCAGGTCGGATGAAGACCTTGCCATGCTTGAACAGAGCGGACTGAATGCCCTGTATCTCGAGTATGCCGACACGCCTTCGATCCACAAGTGTTTTGACAAGGTGATGGAGAAGACAGACGGCCAACTGGATGCCCTGTTCAACAATGGTGCATACGGCCAGCCGGGTGCCGTTGAAGATTTGTCTACCGATGTGCTTCGTGCACAGTTCGAGGCGAATTTCTTTGGCTGGCATGAATTGACCAACCTGTGTGTCCCGGTAATGCGAAGGGCAGGACAGGGCCGGATCATCCATTGTTCATCGATTCTCGGATGGGTCACCGCGCCATGGCGTGGCGCCTACAATGCATCAAAATTCGCGCTGGAGGGGCTGGCCTCGACAATGCGCCTTGAACTTCGCGGAACCGGAATACACGTCTGCCTCATTGAGCCAGGGCCGATCGCAAGTGATTTCACCGTTAATGCGAAGGACAAGTTTTTCCAAAACATAGACCGGGAAAACTCGCCCCATCAGGAAGCCTATGAGAAAGAACTGAAACGCCTGAATGCCCGCGGAGGCACGAACCGTTTCCGGCTTGGCCCGGAAGCGGTCTACAAAAAGCTTGACCATGCACTGAATGCCCCACGCCCGCGGGCACACTACCCTGTCACGGTTCCCACACATCTGATGAATGCGGCAAGAAGGTTCCTGCCTGCAAGGCTCGTGGATGACATTCTGATAAGGGGAAGTTGAAAGTGACACATGGTGTATCTGCACATTCATCCTGTATACCGGGGTGAGAGCCACAGAAACGGACCATTCAAAATGCTGATAATTGTATCCCTTATAGGAATGGCCATTGTTGCCGTTGTCCTTTCACTCGGCATCATGAACATGGCGAAGGGAGGAACTGCCAGCCGTTCCCAAAAACTCATGAGACTTCGTATCGCCATGCAGTTCCTTGCCGTGGTATGCGTGATGGCAGTACTTTACTTCACAGCTGGCTGAGAGTTTCCTGCATGGTCATACTGAACAAAATCTACACCCGGACCGGAGACGACGGCACAACGGGGCTGGGCAATGGAGAGCGGCGGCCCAAATCCGATCTTCGGGTTTCAGCGTTCGGCACGGTTGACGAAACCAATTCCACAATCGGAATGGCCCGCCTTCACACCAGTGATCATGCGGTGCTGGATGAAATGCTTGCGCGCATCCAGAATGACCTTTTTGATCTCGGTGCTGATCTCGCTACCCCCGATGACGGTGAACCGCTCGATTACGAACCACTGCGAGTTACAGAAACCCAGGTGACTTGGCTCGAGACCCGGATAGATGGCATGAATGCCGACCTTGAAACATTGAGATCATTTGTACTACCCGGAGGAACCGTTCTCGCCGCCCACCTTCATGTATCAAGAACAGTCTGTCGCCGGGCCGAACGCCTCATTTCCGAACTTGCGCAAAACAAGGACGAAAATGTCAGCAAGGCATCGTTGCTCTACATGAACAGGCTTTCCGACTTTTTGTTTGTTGCTGCACGCCATGCCAATGATGGCGGAAAATCAGACGTCTTGTGGGTACCGGGCAAGAACCGGTAACATGAGGCTTGTAGGGGAGTGGATGGAAAATGTTCATACCATTGCATGATCAGAACAGCCTGAAACATATCAGGCTTCAGTATGTGACGTTGCTGATCATAGCGGCAAATGTTGTGATTTTCCTGTTCACGGGAACACCGGCACTGGTAGCAGTCGACCAGGCCAATTCAATCCATCTTTCTTTTGGTTTCATTCCCGCCGTTGTGAACGACTATGCCGTGTTGCCACCCAGCCATGCATTACTGCCCGAACAGGCCAGTTATGTAACTTATGCGTTTTTTCACGCTGGCTTCATGCACCTCGTTGGGAACATGCTGTTTCTTTGGGTATTCGGAGACAATGTCGAGGATGCAATGGGGCATTTCCGCTTCCTCCTATTTTACATTGCCTGTGCAATCGCAGGTGCCTGGACGCACAGCTTCACCTTCCCGGAATCACAAGCCCCGCTGATCGGGGCATCAGGCGCGGCCGCAGGTGTTATTGGCGCCTATCTCGTTCTCCATCCCAAAGTCAAAATCTGGGTGCTTGCCTTTGGACGAATTCCTCTCAGGCTTAGCGCCTTGTGGGTTTTGACTGCCTGGATCGGCTTTCAGGTTTTCAGTTATCTCGCACCCGGTGATACCGCAGTTTCCTTTGCCGCCCATATTGGCGGTTTCTTCATTGGCGCAATACTTGTCATCTTCATGCGAAAGCGCGGTGTTCCCCTGTGGGACAGAAACCTTGCCACACAACCGTCACCGGCAGAGCCGGTTGCAGCAGATGATCTTTCGCCACACTCATGGGGCAGACCCGAAAATTAGTGAACGCCACAATAAAACCAACAGAATCGCTTGAACACGAGCAGCTTGACGTATACGTCACATGAAGTTACGCATTTGGCATGAAAAAAATGGCCATATTTTCATACGGTCCGTCCAATCGTAAATGCTTGTTTCTTTGAGAACCCGCAGAAACACCGAAAGGTTATGACATGAAAATTGTTGTCCCCGTAAAAAGGGTGGTTGATTATAACGTTAAGATCAGGGTCAAGTCTGACGGATCAGGCGTAGAGCTTGCCAACGTCAAGATGTCGATGAACCCGTTTGACGAAATTGCTGTCGAACAGGCCATTCGCCTGAAGGAAGCAGGCTCAGTGGAAGAAATCGTTGTGGTTTCTGTAGGGCCACAGCAGGCTCAGGAAACCATCCGAACAGCATTGGCCATGGGTGCTGACCGGGGCATCCTTATCAAGACTGATGAACTCGTCGAACCGCTGGCAGTTGCCAAATTGCTGAAAGGTGTTGTCGAAGAAGAATCTCCCGGCCTTGTCATTCTCGGCAAACAGGCGATTGACGATGACTCAAACCAGACAGGACAGATGCTTTCCGCACTCCTTGGCTGGAGCCAGGCAACCTTTGCAAATTCCATGGAAATCAATGGTGATACCGCAAGTGTGACACGTGAAGTTGATGGCGGTTTGCAAACAGTTGAAGTGAAAATGCCAACCATTGTCACTACTGACCTACGCTTGAATGAACCCCGTTATGCCTCGCTTCCAAACATCATGAAGGCCAAGAAAAAGCCGCTTGATGAAAAGTCTCCCGATGATTACGGGGTCGATATCACTCCTCGCCTCAAGGTCACCAACACGACTGAACCGCCAGAGCGTTCAGCTGGTGTAATCCTTGAAACTGTTGGCGAACTTGTCGACAAACTGAAAAACGAAGCCGGTGTGCTTAAGTAATCCGGAGAGAAGACGAAATGGCTATTCTACTCATTGCAGACCACGATAACGCATCCCTCAGCGACCAGACTGCCAAGGCGATGACAGCTGCCAGCGAAATCGGTGGTGACATTCATGTACTGGTGGCAGGCAAGGGCTGTGACGCAGCAGCCCAGGAAGCTGCCAAGCTGGCAGGTGCTGCCAAGGTTCTGGTTGTTGACGCAGACCACTACGAACACCAGCTTGCAGAACCAATGGCTGAGCTTATTGTTGGCCTGGCAAGCGATTACGAGACCATCATCACGGCTGCAACGACTTCCGGCAAAAACATCATGCCTCGCGCGGCAGCCTTGCTTGATGTCATGCAACTTTCAGACATCACAGCTGTCGTCTCAGCAGACACATTCGAACGCCCCATTTACGCGGGCAATGCAATCCAGACTGTTCAATCAACAGATGCCAAGCGTGTCATTACCGTTCGGACTGCCGGCTTTGCCGCTGTCGAGATGAATGGTTCTGCTGAAGTCGAGAAGATCGATGCAGCAGGTGACCCGGGGCTTTCGACCTTTACCGGCGAAAAAATCGTTGAGAGTGATCGTCCCGAACTTACCTCGGCCAAGATCATCATTTCTGGCGGCCGCGCCTTGGGTTCATCGGAAAAATTCGAGGAAGTCATCCTGCCTGTTGCTGACAAGCTAGGGGCAGCCGTTGGCGCATCACGGGCAGCTGTCGATGCCGGTTACGCTCCCAACGACTGGCAGGTTGGACAAACAGGCAAGGTGGTTGCACCGGAACTCTATATTGCCTGCGGAATTTCCGGCGCTATCCAGCACCTTGCAGGCATGAAGGACTCCAAGGTCATTGTTGCAATCAACAAGGACGAGGAGGCTCCGATCTTCCAGGTGGCCGATTACGGCATCGTTGGCGATCTCTTCGACATATTGCCGGAGTTCGAGAAGTCTCTCTGAGCTTCTTCCGATCACAAAGCTTCAGGGCCGCGGCGGTTTCCGCCGCGGCCTTTTTCATCCTCACAACGTGAAAGCATGAATTTGAGGATTTGCTACGATTGACAGTTTGTGTTCACGTCATTAGTTATCATGATAACCAATGGAGCAAACCAATGACAAAGCCCCTTTACATATTTGCAGAGATCACCCCGAAACCCGTTCATTTCAACGAAGCGCGGGACGCAATTTCAGGGATAATCGACCGAACGAGGGCCGAAGAAGGCTGCCACAAGTTCGAACTGTTCACGGCACCGGACGAAAACAAGCTTTATCTTTTCGAAAAGTGGGAGAACAAGGCAGCGCTCGATCAGCACTATGCCATGCCCTACACGAGTGCTGTGTTCGACGCCTATCAGGAATGGCTCGCGGAAGAACCTCGCATCGCATCAATGCATCACGTTGCCTGATACATGTTTTTCCTTGAGGAACTGCCAACGCACCGCATGATCGAGCGCTATGTCGAGGAAACCGGATCGGGTAACACCGAGCGAATTGGCGACGCACTGGCGATGTTGCGCAAGGCCAGCATGCTGGTTCGCAAACTGGACGCCTACTTTCAGAAGCATGGCCTGTCGCAATTGCGGTTTCTGGTCCTAATCGTGATCGACCGCGAACCGGACCGACACAGCTTGCGGCAAAGCGAAATCCTTGAGCGTCTCGATGTTTCGAAACCGGTCCTTCACCGTACCGTCGCTGCAATGATAGCGGCAGGGCATCTTGAACGCGTCGACGACCCCCATGATGCGCGAGCACATCAACTGTCGATTGCAACCGATGCCCGAAACCTTCTTCAAGAGATACTGCCCGGTTACTTCGAACTTATCACACAATTCATGGAAAATCAGACATGACGAAAGCAACGGCGATATTCATTTCGTGGATTGTGGCTTATTCCATCGTCACCGGCATTCTCGTGACGTTTCAACGCTATGAGGTTGCATTTTCCCTGCCGATACAAACGCTCATTCTCACTACAATTCTCGTGCCGCTGATGGTGTTGGTTGTCGCACCCCACTCTCTCAAACTGGCTTCTGCCATCGCTGGAAAATACCGGAAGCACCGCACCGACACCGATCACCAGAATTCATTGCATTAAAGGATACCCGGCAAATCGAGTTGGTGTTCGCGGGCACACTCAATAGCCAGTTCATAACCCGCATCCGCATGCCGCATGACACCGGTAGCCGGATCATTCCACAATACACGTCCAATCCGTGCATCCGCGTCTTCCGATCCGTCACAGCAGATCACCATCCCGGAGTGCTGCGAGAACCCCATGCCAACACCGCCACCATGATGAAGGGAAACCCAGGTGGCCCCTGAAGCCGTGTTGAGCAACGCGTTGAGCAACGGCCAGTCGGAAACCGCATCCGATCCATCCTTCATCGCTTCCGTTTCACGATTTGGCGAGGCAACAGACCCGGAATCAAGATGATCCCTTCCTATTACGACCGGAGCCTTCAACTCGCCATTGCGTACCATCTCGTTGAAAGCAAGCCCGAGCTTGTGCCGCACTCCAAGCCCCACCCAGCAGATGCGTGCAGGCAGTCCTTGAAACGAGATGCGCTCCCGGGCCATGTCGAGCCAGTTATGCAAATGCGGATCATCAACCAGTTCCTTGACCTTGGCATCCGTCTTGTAAATGTCCTCGGGGTCACCTGAAAGCGCGCACCAGCGGAACGGCCCGACCCCCCGACAGAAAAGCGGCCTGATATAGGCAGGCACAAAACCGGGAAACGCAAACGCATTTTCAAGCCCTTCTTCAAGAGCAACCTGACGTATATTATTGCCATAGTCGAGCGTCGGAACCCCTGCATCCCAGAAGTCAACCATCGCCTTCACATGGACTTTCATTGATGCCCGGGCCGCCTTCTCAACCGCTTTCGGGTCGCTTTCGGCCTTCTCGCGCCACTCGGCAACACTCCATCCTTGTGGAAGATATCCGTTCACCGGATCATGCGCAGAGGTCTGGTCAGTAACAATGTCTGGACGGACACCCATCTCGAAAATTTTCGGAAATATGTCAGCAGCGTTCCCGATAAGTGCAACCGACTTGGCTTCGCCAGCTTTCGTCCATTTCTCGATCAGTTCAAGAGCTTCATCAAGCGAGTGAGTCTTTTCATCGACATATCTGGTTCGCAACCGGAAGTCGGCACTTTTCTCGTCACATTCGACAGCAAGGCAACAAGCCCCCGCCATCACAGCTGCAAGCGGTTGTGCGCCACCCATGCCACCCAGTCCGCCAGTGAGAATCCAGCGTCCGGAAAGATCGCCACCATAATGCTGGCGTCCTGCCTCCATGAATGTCTCGTAGGTTCCTTGAACGATTCCCTGGCTGCCAATGTAAATCCATGAGCCAGCCGTCATCTGACCGTACATGGCAAGGCCTTTTTTATCGAGTTCGCTGAAATGATCCCATGTCGCCCAGTGGGGAACGAGGTTCGAATTCGCAATCAGAACCCGTGGCGCATCCTTGTGCGTCTGGAACACGCCAACCGGTTTGCCTGACTGGACGAGCAGTGTCTGGTTGTCTTCAAGACTTTTCAGGCTCTCGACAATCTGGTCAAAATCCCGCCATGTCCGCGCTGCCCGGCCAATCCCCCCGTACACCACCAGTTCATGCGGGTTCTCGGCAACTTCGGGATGCAAATTGTTCATGAGCATGCGCATGGGCGCTTCAGTAAGCCAACTCTTGGTATTGAGTTCGCTACCTGTCGGAGGATACACATCACGCTGGTTGTGGCGCGGGTTTTGCAACTCTTTGGTCATGTTCCTGTCCTTGCTGTTTTCCTGTTCCCCTGCTGACTGCCATTCCGCCAGTTTTCAACTTGCCGAACGGGCAAAGTTGTCCAGGGTCTCAAGTATCTGCTGAAGCACCATTCTCATTTTCTCTGCCTTTTGCAGATCGTATTCAAATGGCGCTGTTTCGGTTTTCAAGTAAGTGGATTGGGCGAGTTCCATCTGGATTGCATGCACGCCTTCCTCTGGCCTGCCGTAGTGGCGCGTGGTCCATCCGCCTTTGAACCGGCCATTGACTACAGTTGTATAACCATGCGCAGCACTGCAAATTTCTGAAACGCTCTGTTCAAGCTTCGGATCGCAGGTTGCTCCCGAATTCGTTCCGATATTGAAATCAGGCAATTTTCCCTCAAAGAGGAAAGGAATATTCGACCGGATAGAGTGACAGTCGTAAAGAATTGCAATCCCGTTTTCCCGGCGGACACGTTCAATCTCGTTTGCCAGTGCTTCATGATAAACCGCATGAAACAATTTCCGGCGTTGTTCGATCTCTTCACCACCCGGTGATTTTTTCCAGATATCACGACCATCAAAGTCGGTGAGAGGCACAAGTGTCGTTGTATTTTGCCCCGGATACAGGCTGATGCCTTCCGGATCGCGGTTCGCGTCAATTACATAACGGCTAAAAGTGGCGCGAACGATGCTCGCGCTACCCAACAACCCGTCATACAGGCGGTCAATATGCCAGTCCGTATCGGCAAGTTGCCTACCATTCGCATTGAGTGCCTCTTTCACCTCATCTGGAACATAAAGGCCTGTATGGGGCATGCCCAGCACAACCGGTCCCGACCCCTTGTGAATCTCGACCGCTTTCACCGGCTTTCACCTTCTCCAAGGACAGGCATGTCAATGCCATCAAGAAAAGCACCCGATTGAACAAGGCCGTAAACATTCTCGATATCATCCGCCAGAAAGCGATCCTCTTTCAGGGACGGCATTGTTTGACGCAAGGTTTCCAGCAAACGAAGAAGAGCCGGACTTGTTTTCAGGGGTGTACGGAATTCAACGCCCTGGGCTGCACACATCACTTCAATTGCCAGTATCCGGCCAAGATTCCGGTTCATACGGGAAAGCCGGAAGGCTCCATGGGCTGCCATGCTGACATGGTCTTCCTGGTTGGCGGAGGTCGGCGTTGAATCTGTTGAACAGGGTGTCGCCAGATGCTTGTTTTCACTCATCAGTGCTGCGCTGGAAACCTCGGCAATCATCAGCCCGGAATTAAGACCCGGATCAGGCGTCAGGAAAGCGGGCAGGTCGTGTGAAAGTGTTGGATCAACCATAAGCGCAATTCGCCTTTGGGCAATCGCACCAATCTCTGAAATCGCCAGAGCCATCTGGTCTGCCGCGAATGCAACGGGCTCTGCGTGGAAATTGCCTCCGGACACGATCATGCCCTCACCAGTCAATACCAGTGGATTGTCGGTAGCGGCATTTGCTTCTGTTTCCAGCGTGCGTGCTGCAAAGCGCAGAAGATCCAGTGCCGCACCTGTCACCTGGGGCTGACAACGGATGCAATAGGGATCCTGAACCCGACTGTCGTCATGGCGGTGGCTCTCGCGGATTTCGGACCCGTCCATGATTGCCCGCATCACAGCCGCAACCTCTATCTGGCCAGGCTGTCCACGCAATTGATGAATTTCAGCATTCAATGGTTGGGTTGATCCCATTATGGCATCAGTCGACAATGCCGACGAGGCAATTGCCGTACAGGCATGACGCCAACCATCAAACAAAGCAGCCAATGCACAAGCCGTTGAAAACTGCGTGCCATTGATAAGCGCCAAGCCTTCCTTTGCACCCAGGGTCAATGGCTTGATACCCCTGGTTGCCAAAGCCTCGTCACCGTTCATCATCTCGCCGTTGACCAATGCCCTGCCCTCACCGATCATGACAGCAGCCATATGGGCGAGCGGCGCAAGGTCCCCCGATGCACCGACCGATCCTTGGGCAGGTACCGCCGGAGTGATATCGGCTTCAAGCATGTTTTCGATCATGGCAACTGTTTCAGGCGCCACACCGGATGCTCCGCGCCCGAGCGAAAGAAGCTTCAAAACCATCATCAAACGAGTGGTTTTCCTGTCGAGCAATTCCCCAACACCGCAGCAATGCGAAAGGACCAGGTTTCGTTGCAACTCGGCTGTGTTCTCGGGTTTGATCTTGATCGAGGCAAGTTTTCCAAAACCTGTATTGACGCCATAAATAGGCGCTTCCCCGGCTGCGGCCGCTTTGACGCGCTCATACGCATCGAGAATTGCAGCTCCGGCTGAAGGATCAAGACGGACGGCCAGTTCGTCGCGCCATATGGCCTCGAGTGTTGCCAGATTGGTTGAACCGGGCATTAGGTTGATCACGATAAAACTCCTTCGAACCAGCGTTCATGCAAGAGATTGAATCCGAACATGTAGGAAAGCTCTGCCGGATGCGACGCATTCCAGACAGCAAGATCAGCCCTCATGCCCGGCGCAATCATTCCTGTATCCTTGAGCCCCAACGCACGTGCTGCATTAAGTGTAGTTCCGCGCAAGGCCTCCTCAGGTGTCGTACCAAACAGGGTGCAAGCCATGTTCATCGCCAGCAGGGGCGAGAAAAGAGGCGAGGAACCAGGATTGGCGTCCGTGGCCACAGCCATTGGCACACCATGCTTGCGAAATGCATCTACCGGGGGCGCTTGCGTTTCGTGAAGTGTATAGAACGCCCCTGGCAACAGCGTGGCAACCGAACCGCTACCGGCCATTGCAGCCGCATCGCTTTCTTTCGCATATTCAACGTGATCGACACAAAGAGCGCCATATTGGGCAGCCAGCTCAACACCCCCCTGCCAGGACAATTGCTCTGCATGCAGACGCACTGGAAGCTCAAGTGACCGGGCCGCGTCAAACACTCTTGAAATCTGGGCAGGGGTGAATGCGATCCGCTCGCAAAATCCGTCGACGTAATCAACAAGGCCTTGTTTTTCAGCCTCTCTCAAGGCAGGGATGCAGACCTCATCAATATAGCCGTCAGCATCGCCGGAATATTCAGGCGGAACTGCGTGCGCCCCGAGATAACTGGTGAAAACACGCACAGGACGCAGTTTCCCCAATTGCCTTGCCGCACGCAACATCTTGAGTTCACTGGATTGGTCGAGGCCATACCCGGACTTGATCTCAATCGTCGATACACCTTCGCAGATCAACGCATCAAGGCGCGGCAGCGCAGCCTCGACAAGATCTTCCTCGCTGGCAGCGCGGGTCGCTTGTACAGTCGAAAGAATACCCCCGCCCGATTGGGCAATCTCTTCATAGCCTGCCCCCTCGAGACGCATCTCGAACTCGCGGGCGCGATTACCGCCAAAAACCAGATGGGTATGACAATCAACCAGCGATGGAGTTACCAGCCTTCCGCCAAGATCATGCTCTGCTTCATTCATCCAGCGCTCAGGAAGTGAAGCGCGCGCGCCAGTCCAGGCAATGCGGCCATTTTCTATCGCAATGGCACCATCTGCGATCAAGCCATACGGACTTTCTGGCGTCATCGCGGCTACGGCCGCATTGGTCAGGAGGGTAGTGGTCATCTGTACAAACAACAGTTGTTAATCATGTGTTTTTAACTTATATGTCTATACATAAAAGAGTCAATACCGAGGTCCCATGATCATTTTTGCTGAATGCGCCCTTACTTTCGAGGGCTGGAAACAAAACGTTGCAGTTGAAGTCGGCAAGGATGGAAAGATCGTAGCCGTGACACCTCATGCATCGGCTGACGATGCGAACATTCAGGTATCGTGCTTGCTCCCTGCCCCGGTCAACGTTCACAGCCATGCATTTCAGCGGGCAATGGCGGGGCTTACAGAGCAGCGCGGGCCTGCTGGCAGCGACAGTTTCTGGACTTGGCGCAAACTCATGTTCCGGTTTCTAGACCAGTTGAGACCGGAACATGTCGAGGCAATCACTGCTCTTGTACAAATGGAGATGCTTGAAGCAGGCTACGCCACCAATGTAGAATTCCATTATCTTCATCATCAACCAGGCGGCGTCCCGTATGATGATGCGGCGGAACTTTCCTACAGGATCGTTGAAGCCAGCCGGAAAAGCGGTATTGGTCTTACGCTCCTGCCGGTCCATTACGAATTTGGTGGATGTGATGGAAGGCCGCTTGGTGATGGCCAGATCCGTTTCGGCAATAACCTGGACAGCTTTGCAAACATTTGGGAACGGGCGGTCGAGGCCGTTGGGAGCCTTCCAGCGGATGCAACATCAGGCGTTGCTCCGCATTCCCTCCGGGCAATCGGACCTGATGCCCTTCCAAAACTTGCCGGTCTTGCGGCCAACAGGCCAATCCACATGCATTTGGCCGAACAGGTCGCAGAGGTTGAGGAAGTGCAGGCCCATTGGGGACAGCGACCGGTTGAGTGGTTGCTTGATCATGCGGACCCCGACAATCGATGGTGCCTCATCCATTGCACCCAGATGCAGCCACATGAGACACAGGCACTTGCCGATAGCGGCGCTGTTGCCGGCCTCTGTCCGATTACGGAATCGAGTCTGGGAGACGGAATATTTGATGGCGTCAACTGGCTTGCTCAAAACGGTCAGATTGCAATCGGATCAGACTCAAATATTCGCATATCGCTTAGCGAGGAACTGCGAACACTGGAATATTCCCAGCGCTTGCGAGACCGGTCCCGCGCAGCTCTCGCTACAACTGAAAAATCTACCGGGCGCAGAATTTATGATGCAATAGCATCAGGCGGTGCCAAGGCAGCGGGTCGCAATACCGGCTCAATTGAGCCTGGCATGTGGGCGGACCTTCTTTCTCTGGATACCGGCCACCCCGATTTCATGAACCGGACAGGTGATTTGATACTGGATGGCTTTCTGTTTTCCCATGATGACCGGATGGTCAGCAATGTCTGGTCAGCCGGACGCCATCTTGTTCACGATGGCCAACACATAAACCGTCAACCCATCATGGCCGATTATGCAAAAACAATGGCTGATCTGGTGGCTGACTTGTGAGGATCGTGTGGTGAAATCACAACGCAATCGACAAACCGGGAAATGTGGCCATTAATTGCGGTAAAGACAGGTGTAAGAATTCACCTTTCAGTGCAGCCGCGAAACTCAAGCAGGAGAACCGTTAATTGGCGGATCAGGGCCATAGCTGGCAGTCAATACATGACATTGTTCGGCAGCGTATTCAGGACCGGTATTGGAAACCGGGAGAACTCATCCCCGGCGAGGCAGATCTTGCTGAAGAATTCGGCTGTGCGAGGGCCACCGTAAACCGGGCTCTGAGACAGCTTGCAGAAAGCGGATTGCTCGACAGAAAGCGCAAGGCGGGTACGCGAGTGGCCCTGCACCCGGTGCGCAAGGCCATCCTGCATATCCCGATCGTGCGCAAGGAGATCGAGGAACGCAATCAGGTTTATGGTTATGCGCTTTTGAACAGGAAAAAGATGTCGCCACCTGATCATGTACGCGCCCGCATGCAAATCGCTTCAGACACGAAATTGCTCAAGATTGAGGCTCTGCACCTGGCGGATGGCAAACCCTTCTTGCTGGAAGATCGTTGGGTCAACTTTCATGCCTTGCCTGATATTCTCAAGGCCGATCTTTCAGTGACAAGTGCCAATGAATGGCTGGTCATGAACGCCCCCTTCACTGGTGGCAATATCGCCTTTTCGGCACTCAGCGCCACCAAGCGGGTTGCAGAGCTTATGGGAACCCAACCCGGCGCTGCCCTGTTTGCAATCGAAAGAAGTACCTGGGAAGGAGAGACGGCACTCACCGAAGCCTTGATGGTGTATGGTGAGGGGTACAGGATGTACACCGCCATCTGACACCATATACCTAGTCCTTCGGTGTGAAGGTGTCCTTGAGTTTTTCAAGCGTTCTGTCGGTTGACTCGGCAATGTCCCGGAAGGATTTCTTCACTGCACCGTCAATCCGCTTTACCGTGTTCGCCGTCCCCTTGCCCAACTTTTCAAAGAACTCGGAAGTACCATCACGAACAAGGACATATCCGTCCTTGAAGCGGTATAAGGCCGGTTTCGGCTTTGGTTTGTCTGCAGTTGGGTTGGGCTTGCCGGCCCCCTCTTCCGGAAGTGGCGTTGCATGCGCTTCCAACCCGTGCTGCTGACCTTCTTCTATTGGGTTCGCGGTCACCGGATCAGGACTGCCATTTCCGGCCAGCCCTTCTGCATGCAGACTTTTGACCGGCTTCGCCTCACAACGGGCAGTGATGACCGGATAATCGTAGTTCTGGTTTTTCAGCAATGCATCAGGGATTGCCGCATCACATTCAGACTTGCTTTGCCACTGCTTTGACGATTCTTCGATGAAGTCACAATCCACAGCTTCATCACCACAGCCCATCACAGTCATGACGACAAGTGTTGCGTACAACATGACTTGTTTCTCCTGTTCCGTTCACAGTCGGGATAGAGTGCAAAAAAGGCAGATTTGCGAAACCGCTGACCGATACAGGAAACGCTCGGTATCAGCCAGGGTTCAGAGCCAGGGCAGCATCGATCAACGTCAACGCATCATCACTTGCCCAGTGAGCAGGTCCGTTCAGGACGCCAAGCGCACAGGAATTCTCATCGACAATCAGCGTTGTCGGCATTCCCAGCGCCACACCCTTTTCGCGCAATTGCTGGAACGCTTCCATTGTTGAATCCTGGTAAAAGGGAAGTGCCGTCAACCCGACCTGTTCATAAAAGGCCTTTGGTTTTTCCGCACTACCCAGATCGATACTGACCGCAACCACATCAAACCTGTCACCCGCTCTTGTTTTCTGCAATTCCTCGAAATAGGGCATTTCCTCCCGACAGGGAGGACACCAGGTTGCCCAGAGATTGAACAGGACAACCTTGCCCTTCCAGTCTTCAAGAGTTTTGTTCACACCCTCACTATCCTTGAAAGCGATGAAGCTCATGTCGAGCGGTTCTTCAATTCCGCGGAACGCAGCAAGTTCACCTACAGCTGCCTGATCAAGCGTTTTTCCCCTTTGCACCGCCAGTTCACAGCTTGGCTGCTGTGTTTCTGCTGCAGTCTGTCGGTCGGATTGGTTGCCATAAGTGGCAAGGATGACGTATACGCCAACACCAAGAAGGCCAAGTACGGCCACACCGATCATCACTTTGTTTCGCATCATCATTTCCGTTTCAACATACCAACCCGAAAGACAGGCTCATGAGTGACAGTCAGCAAGGCAACAAAATGTGGGGCGGTCGCTTTGCCTCTGGCCCGGACGCCATCATGGAGGAGATCAACGCATCAATCGATTTCGATCGAAAACTGTATATCCAGGACATAGAAGGCTCCAAGGCGCATGCCGCAATGTTGGCCACCAGAGGCATCATTTCAAGCGATGACGCAAGTCAAATTGCCTCAGGCCTGGACACGATTCTGTCAGAGATAGAGAGGGGTGAGTTTGAATTTTCCCGGGCTCTGGAAGACATTCACATGAATGTGGAAAGCCGGCTGAGGGAACTGGTCGGTGATGCGGCAGGCAGGTTGCACACTGCACGCTCCCGCAATGATCAGGTAGCGCTGGATTTTCGCATGTGGGTACGCGAACAGGCAAAAGCCATGTGCACCTCGATAGAAAGGCTGATGAATGTTTTGCTGGAAAAAGCAGAAACACACGCGGACAGCATCATGCCCGGCTTTACCCATTTGCAATCTGCCCAACCCGTCACATTTGGCCATCACTGTCTGGCTTATGTCGAAATGCTTGCCCGGGACCGGTCCCGCTTTGCAGACGCACTTGAACGGATGAATGAATGCCCGCTTGGCGCTGCAGCACTGGCCGGGACAGGATTTGACATCGACAGGCATCAAACATCCGGTTCACTCGGTTTCCGCGAACCGACACGCAATTCCCTCGACACTGTATCGGATCGGGACTTCGCCCTGGAATTTCTTTCTGCCGCCAGCATATGTGGTACGCATCTGTCCCGACTGGCAGAGGAAATCGTGATATGGTCGACACCCCAATTCGGATTTGTCACCATGTCAGATCGTTTTTCTACCGGCTCATCAATCATGCCCCAGAAAAAAAATCCCGATGCAGCCGAACTTGTCCGTGGCAAAATCGGCAGGGTAAACGGATCTCTGGTCGGACTTCTGACGGTCATGAAGGGTTTGCCGCTCACCTATTCAAAAGACATGCAGGAAGACAAGGAAGGCGTGTTCGATGCTGCCGAAACGCTTGAACTCTGCCTTGCTGCAATGATCGGAATGATTGGTGACATGCGCGTCAACACACAAAACATGAAAGCTGCTGCCGGTTCGGGTTTTTCCACCGCCACCGATCTCGCAGACTGGCTTGTGCGGGAGGCAGGCCTCCCTTTCCGGGATGCCCACCATGTTACCGGCCGGGCTGTCGCACTCGCGGAAAGCGAAGGCAAGCAATTGCACCAACTTCCGCTCGATGCACTCCAGTCCATACACGGAAGCATTACAAAAGGAATCTATGACGTTCTTTCCGTTGATGCTTCAGTCGCAAGTCGCACCAGTTTCGGTGGAACCGCACCGCAGAATGTCCGCTCGCAGGTCAATTACTGGAAAGACCGGCTGGCGGCGGAGTGACCGGAATCGGTCAATCGGCATTTGACAATCGCGACACGTTATCGAATATGGGGCCAACCAGTCCAACACAAGAGACCGACATGCTTTCTGGCATCGCAAAACCCGCATCAGGTATCCTGATCGTTCTCTCGCTCGCAATTGCGGTTTCCGCATGCGGAAGACGGGGCAATCTTGAACCACCGCCATCCGGATTGAGCGGATATGAAGAAGCAGACCCGGCTCGCGAACCGCAGGAAAGACCTGAAAGGCCGGACAAGCCGTTTGTTCTCGACCCGCTTCTTTAACAGGCATTCGCCGGTTTGTCCGGCAGTCCGTCGCACAACAAGAACATCTGGCTGGAAGAAGCTTTCACGATCCGGCCGCTTGTGAGTTTCCATGAACCATTTCCACTATATTGACGGTTTTCTGCACGCTGAAAACGTAGACTTGCGCGACGTGGCACGAGAGGTGGGCACACCTTTTTACTGCTATTCGACAGCAACACTTGTGCGCCACTACACGGTCTTTTCCCAGGCCTTCAGCGATATTGATGCAAAGGTTTGTTACGCACTGAAAGCCAATTCAAACCAGGCTGTGCTGAAAACACTCGCAGCGCTGGGATGCGGTGCGGATGTGGTTTCAGCGGGTGAACTGAAGCGCGCCCTTGCAGCTGGCATGTCACCGGACAAGATCATGTTCTCCGGCGTTGGAAAAACAGCCTCGGAAATTGATGAAGCCCTTGATGCAAACATTTTCTGTTTCAATGTGGAATCGCTTCCCGAATTGCACCAGCTATCCGCCCGGGCTGTTGCCAAAGGGGTAGAGGCCCCCGTCTCACTCCGCATCAACCCGGATGTGGACGCCAGGACACATGCCAAGATCTCTACAGGCAAGGCCGGAGACAAGTTTGGCATTGCCTGGACGGATGCACAGGCAGCCTATGAGATTGCTGCCGGACTTCCCGGCCTGAAAGTCAGCGGCATAGACATGCATATTGGCAGCCAGATCATCGACCTTGAACCTTTTGACACGGCATTTTCAAGATTGGGTGAGTTGATCGGGAAATTGCGCAGCAACGGACACACAATCAGCCATGTGGATGTTGGAGGCGGCTTGGGCATTCCGTACCGCAATGACAACAACCCGCCACCGCTTCCAGATGCTTATGCACAGGTCGTGAAGAAACATGTCAGAAAACTGGAATGTGAAATTGTCTTTGAACCGGGCAGAATGATTGCCGGGAATGCCGGCATACTGGTTGGCGAAGTGATCTACATCAAGGAAACACCTGACAAGACTTTCATAATCGGCAATACGGCAATGAATGATCTCATTCGCCCTACCCTTTATGAGGCCTGGCATGAGGTCATCCCGGTTGAGGAGGCTCGCTTGAGCGACGCACCTTTACATGGAGATCTGGTTGGCCCGGTTTGCGAGACCGGAGACTTCATCGCCAAGGATCGTCCATTGCCTGCCCTGCAACCCGGTGACCTTTATGCGATTGGTTCCGCAGGCGCTTACGGAGCTGTCCAGTCCGGAACCTACAATACAAGGCCACTGGTGCCGGAAGTTCTGGTTCACGAATCATCGTTTCATGTGGTTCGCCCACGCATTGATGCAGAAGCACTGATCGCCATGGACCGTGTTCCCCCCTGGTTGTAACGGCAAGCCGGCCCGCCATCGATCACAAATTTGACAGTAGGTGAACTAGGCCTCGAAATAGCCGGGTTTTGTGCTACCCTTCTCCCAACCGAAGATGGAAAGGTTGGTATACTGACAAGGGAACACAACCAGAATCCGCATCTTTCCCGCACATATCCTGTACGTGCGAGTGCATGGCTGTTTCTTTTCTGGGAAAAAGCGTGGCCGTTGCTTGTGCCCTTTTTCATGGTCACCTGCGTCTATCTGACATTTTCCTGGGGTGGTGGCTGGCAATTTCTCAATACGCATTTGCCGGACTTCGTAACCTGGCTGTTCCGTAGTGCCTTCGCGATAGCAGCTTTCCTGTCACTATGGCCACTCGGCAAGTTCGAACTTCCCACCCGATCGGAAGTCACACGACGAATTGAGACAGGTTCCAGGCTCCTGCACCGCCCCCTATCTGCTCGCGAAGATGCACTTGCATTTGGCGACAATGACGGATTTTCCGCAGCTCTTTGGCGTGAACACCAGTCTCGCATGAATGCCAGGCTTGAGAACCTGACTTCCGGCACCCCTGCACCACAGGCTTCACGGTTTGACCCGTTTGCCATAAGGGCAATGCTGCCAATAGCCGCCTTTGCAGCATTTTTCTTTTCGTTCTCGCCGTTTGGTGGCAGCATTGTTGATGTGTCAGGCATAAGCAAGACAGGCAACAGGCCTGAAACCCGGATGGACGCCTGGATCAATCCGCCATCCTACACCCGAAAGCCCCCTGTCTATCTGACCATGAACGACAGGGATGCCAGACCAACGGGCGTACAGGTCCCTGTCGGCAGCAATTTTGTCCTGCGTTTTGTCGGCGACACCGATGTGCACCTTGCAGTGAATGACGGACAACATGACAAGGACATCAATCCCGATAAACTTGATGAAGCTCTGGGGGAAGCTGAATTCAATCTCACCCTTCAGGAAGACAGTGTTGTACGCCTCGTTCACAAGGGCCGTGAAATAGCACAATGGGGAATATCGCTGACCGGGGATACGGCTCCGGAGATCGCGTTTTTTGAAGAACCCCGCGCTGCTTTGTCCGGCTCACTTGAACTCACATACACCGTAAAAGATGATTATGGTGTCGTCAGTGCAGAAGCAGATATCCGTTCTCTTGAACAGGTTGCCGAAGGCGCTGTTCCCCTGATTGAGCCTCCCGAACTAAGGCTTCCACTGCCTCGCCAGCGTGCCAGGTCCGGGGTCTCAAAGATTAACCGCGACCTGACAAAGCATCCCTGGGCCGGTAGCAGGGTCGCCCTTACACTGGTTGCCAGGGATGATCTCGAACAGGAAGGGCGTAGCGAGACCAGGGAAATTCAACTCCCCGGACGCCGCTTTTCCAAACCTCTGGCGCAAGCCCTGATTGAACAGCGCCGCATTCTGGCACTTGACGCCCGCCAGCAATTCAGGGTCGCAAACCTGCTTGATGCCGTATCGTCCGGCCCGCCGGAATATATAGACAATACCAACGCATTTCTCGGAATGCGTATTGCTTACCGGCGAATAGTCGATGCCAAAAACCATGATGACCTGCGTTCATCGCTGGACTTGTTGTGGGAAATCGCGCTTGGCGTCGAATTTGGTGATTTGAGCGAAGCCGAACGGCGACTTCGCGAAGCCCAGGAAAAACTTAGTGAAGCTCTTGAGAATGGCGCCTCTGACGAAGAGATTGATGAACTCATGAAAGAGCTTCGCCAGGCCATGAACGAAATGCTTCAGGCTCTTTCCGAGCAGGCACGCAACAATCCGCAACAACAGAATCCGTTCAATCCCGACCAGTTGCAACAGCTCACCCAGAATGATCTGGAAAACATGATGAAGCAGATCGAGAACTTGGCAAAATCGGGATCAAAAGATGCTGCAAGACAACTTCTGAGTGAAATGCAGCGCATGATGGACAATCTACGCGCCGGACAACATCAGCAGCAGCGCCAAGCCGAAGGCAACGAGATGAACCGGGCCCTCGACAAGCTGAGCGAGATGATGCAGGAGCAGCAGCGCCTGATGAACGAAACCTATCGCATGCAACGACAGCAGCAACAGCAAGGCAGAAACAACCCGAACGGCCAACAAGACCTGCAGAACCGTGATCAGCAGGATCAGGCCATGCGGCCTCAACGCGACCCCAACGGACAGCAACAGGGAGAGATGACCCAGGAACAACTCGCTGAGGCCCTCTCAAAGCTTCGTGAACAACAGGAAGCCTTGCGCCAGCAACTCGGTGAACTGGGTGAACAGATGGAGGGCTTGGGCCTGGAACCGTCAGAAGAGTTGAACAATGCCCAGAACGAAATGGGGCAGGCAGGTGAGAACCTTGGCAAGGGCCAGACAGGTGAAGCTGCAACTGATCAGGCGCAGGCACTGGAGCAACTGCGGCAGGGCGCACAAAACATGATGCAACAGATGGCCGGCGACCGCCAGCAGGGCGGTGAGCAACAGGCCCAACAGGGAGGCCAGGGAGGCGTTCGCGATGGTCAACGCTCAAACGATCCGCTTGGACGCAATCGTGAGGGGCAGGCAACTGATAGCCGCAGTAATGTTCAGGTGCCCAACGAGATTGACGCACAGCGTGCACGCCGCGTTCTCGATGCCATCCGGGAAAGACTGTCCATTCCCGAGCATCCGCTTATCGAGAAAAACTATCTGGAGCGCCTTCTTCGCAAAGAATAGTCCGGTTGGCTCACAAGGCAGCCAGACACTATTCTCCGACAACCACTCCTACAAACGGGAGTTCCCGGAAGGCATGGGCAACATCCATTCCGTACCCCACCACAAACTTGTCCGGACATTCAAAACCCACATAGTCAGCCTCGATTTCCTTCTTTCTGCGCGAGCGCTTGTCGAGAAGGGTAACGAGGGCAACGTTGCTGGCGCCCCGCGAATGCATCAGGTCGCGGACATATTCCAATGTCCCTCCCGATTCCAGAATGTCATCAACAAGGATCACATTGCGCCCGGTGACATCACTTTCGATATCCCGCAAAACCTTGGGTTCACCGGCTTCCGTACCCGAGCCATAACTTGAAATGGATATGAACTCGACTTCCGGCGACAGGCCTGCCCTGTGAAGGGACCGTATCAGGTCTGCTGCAAAGACAAACGAGCCCTTGAGCACGGATATCACGAGCGGGTTGTCGAGATCGCTGAGTGCAATTTCCTCAGCCAGTTCACGGTTGCGGCGTTCTATCTGTTCGGCACTGAACAGAACCTCGATTTTCTTGTCCCTGACGACAGGCATGATGTTCCCGTTATTGCTTTCACTTATTCGAAGGTCACTTCGACATTGTCTGCGAAAGCCGTATCATGTTGAACAGCACTGGAAAACCGTAACTTGCGTTTCCCACCAACAGTTGAAACCGGTGGTGAATAGTACCAGTGAACCAGCTTTTTGCCTCCCGGAGCAAGCAAGGCGATTGCTATGCGCGGAGTGGCGAGACCCCGTTCCGTCGTATTCTCTATGACACCATGCACCTTGTATATCCGAACGCCGCTCCGGCGCACTGTTTCTTCAAGCCTAACACCCGATATAGATAGCCCGCCGCGATGAATACCCTTCGCAACCACGGGGTCTGTGGCAAGGGTGCTCAATGCAAACAAGCCTGCCATCAGGCAAACCAGCAGAACAAACCCAGCCATGGCCGCAAGACCAAACCTTCTTCCATGACTGTTACGTTTTTCAGAAACCGCATCACCGGTTTTGCGGGTCAGAATGTCTCCGCTGATGGCAGAAAGCTGATCGATGCCGGTATTTTGTTGCACCTGAAACAATTGCGCGTTTATCGTTTCCGACTTGTTTGCAGCTTTGCCCAAATCACGCCAACTTGTTCCGCAATCCCTGCACCACATGCTTCCGCCCTGGCTAACCGGGTTTCCCGGCGTGCCACGTTCATATTCACATGCAGGACATGAATTTGGACAAAGGGCAAGACTTGGGTCTGGCAAGAGCGGCACTCCGGAAAGGTATGGCGGTCCGCAGGAACGGCGGTTTTGCGATTCTCTTGAATCTGTTAAACCAAAACTGTTAACGCTTCTTCAACCATGTTTCGGATGGCACTATTTCAAGGCGGGTAGTCTCGATTGATAAAGTTTGAAAATGTCGGGCTGCGATACGGCCTTGGTAGGGAAGTTCTCAGTGACCTTTCCTTTCAGATTGCACCACAGTCATTCCAGTTTCTGACCGGCCCGTCAGGAGCGGGAAAAACCAGCCTCCTTCGGTTGATGTTGATGTCGATACGGCCAACCCGTGGACTGATTCGCGTGTTCGGGCGGGAAGCTTCGACAATCGAACCCTGCCAAATGCCCGTAATCAGGCGGAAGATCGGTGTTGTTTTCCAGGATTTCCGGTTGTTGAACCATCTGACCACCTATGAGAACGTTGCATTGCCCTTGCAGGTTCGTGGGCACATGGAAACAAGTTATCGCCGTGATGTAATTGATCTTCTGGACTGGGTGGGGCTGGGCGAACGCATGCATGTTCTCCCTCCCGTACTTTCCGGCGGGGAAAAACAACGCGCGGCCATTGCACGAGCCCTGATTGACCAGCCGGACATTCTCCTCGCCGATGAACCAACCGGTAACGTTGATCCGCCATTGGCACGCCGCCTGCTCCGGCTATTCATAGAACTTCACCGGTCCGGAACCTCTGTTGTCATTGCTACCCACGATCTTACCCTGATGGACCAGTTTGATGCCCGGCGCCTGGTTCTAAACTCCGGGAGGTTGCAGATCTATGATTGAATCCGGAACACCGGCAGAACCGGATAACAAGGCGAAAACCGACAATGGCAACAAGGCGGGCAAGCCTGCCTCCCCGCGCCGTAAACCATCACGAAAACTTCGCAGCGGCCGGTCAATCGTGCCACGAGAAACCATTGCCGGCACTACGCTGATATTCGTCATCGCCATCATGACCTTCCTTGCCTGCATCACTCTGGGTGCCGTCTCGATGGTGAACAACAGTGCAGATCGCTGGCGCAGCGATATTTCGCGCGAGGTCACAGTTCAGATTCGCCCTACCGATTCGGTCGACATGGAAAGCGCCATTCGTCAGGCCACACAGGTCATCCTTGGTTTTGATGGCGTATCCAGGGTAACCGTACTCAATCCTGCTGAAACAGCCCGTCTCCTTGAGCCGTGGCTGGGCAGCGGCCTTGACCTGGAAGAGTTGCCTGTACCCCGCCTCATGACAGTGGCACTTACAGGCGATACAGAACCTGATTTTTCGGCAATGCGTGAAAAACTGGAAGCAGAAGTACCGGGATCAAGCCTTGATGATCACCGCGCCTGGGTAGAGAGACTGACAACCATGGCCATGACCATGGTCGCCGTGGGAACCGGCATTTTTTTACTCGTCATGGCAGCTACCATCACGACAGTGATATTTGCAACGCGCGGAGCAATGGCGGGAAATCGTGATGTAGTTGAGGTTCTTCATTTCGTTGGAGCAGACAGCGGCTTTATCTCCAGCCAGTTTCAACGACACTTTCTTTTACTCGGATTAAAAGGAGCTGCTGCTGGTGCAGCGGGTGCAATCCTGCTCTTCATCATACTCAGTATTTGGACATCAGCCAGTCTCGCGACACCTGAAGGAGACCAGATCAGCGCATTGTTCGGAACTTTTACACTTTCCTGGGGTGGCTATGCCGGTATGGTGATTGTTCTGTTTCTCGTGGCCGGACTGACGGCTTTCACATCGCGCTGGACAGTACACCGGCAGGTGAATACGCTTCAGAACTATCGAAAATAGGCAAATTGATGTTGTTCCGGTCTGTTCTTTTTACCGTACTGTTCAATCTGGGCACCTTCGTTATGCTCATATTCTGGACTCCGGTATTTTTCCTGATGTCACGCGCAAACGGCTGGAAAGTGGTTCGCGTCTGGGCACTTTATTCGCTCTGGCTGCAAAACTGGCTTATTGGCACAAAGTTCGATTTTCGCGGCCTGGAACATCTCAAACATGAAGACGGACTGATCGTTGCAGCCAAACACCAGTCGACCTGGGAAACCTATGCAATGCTGCTTTTTCTCAAGGACCCGAGTTATGTCCTGAAGCACGAACTGATCCTACTGCCGTTTTTTGGCTGGTTTGCAATGAAAATGCGAATGATAGCAGTCAAGAGGGGACAGCGCGGCAAGGCGCTGAAATCAATGGCAAGCCAGGCTCGCGAGCAATGTGCCATCGGCAGACAGATTATCATATATCCGGAAGGAACCCGAAAGTCCGTCGACGCACCGGCAGATTACCGCTACGGCATCGTTCACATGTATCAGGAGATCGGTTCTCCGGTTATTCCAATGGCACTCAATTCCGGGCTGTTCTGGCCAAGACGCGGCTTGCGCCTTTACCCCGGAACCTGTGTGCTGGAGTTCCTTCCTGTGATCCAGCCCGGGCTCGAGCCGGAAGTATTTGCCGAAAATCTCCACAATGTCATCGAGGAAAAAACCGCAGAGCTGGTTTCCGAAGCCCGAAACGACCCGGAATATTCCGCATCGCAATAGGCGTATTCAGATAGTTGTGGTCAGGGCTATCAACCTGTTGTGTACATGTTCCAGTCCGGCGTCATGAATGCCTTCCCGGCGCAAGGCCTCGACAGTGCTGGTCACATAATCCCGGTTATGACCGGAACGCCCCTTTGACAAACTCACAATCTGTGCCTGGTCGTCACTGTCCAGACCCTTTGCATATTGTACGTGTTTTCTGTCCGCGCGGTATACGAGTGCATCAACAGTTCTTCCCAGGTCCGGAATGAAAACCTTGCGCCAGCATTCCAGATAGACATCGGTTACAAGTTCGCGCCCGCGCAAATAGTCTATGATTTCGGTTCTCTGGTCTCCGGGTGCTTTCATGACGACGCCGGCACATGCTCCTCCCCGGTCGAGACCAAGCACAAGGCCCGGCTTGTCGCGGGTTCCCCGGTGTACCCATGAATGGATGCAAAGGGAACGATGCAAACCGTACAGCGTTCCCCTTCTACGCTCCAGAACTTCAAACCCGGGGTTCCAGATCAAAGAACCATAGCCAAAAACCCAAAAATCGCTCATATAACCATCAACTCTATTGCTTACCGGGCCTGAATAGTCGGGTTGATATTCAAAGGCAAAACACAAATGCGGATTTTTCTTTTCATCGCCTTTATTCTTTTGCTTGTTGCCGGCTGGTTTGCCGGTTGGTTTTTCGTTGCAGGTCAGGTGGAAACTGTCATTGATGATGTCAAGCGCAAGTTGGCCGACAATCATCAGACACTTGATTGCTCCAATCAGCAAATTACCGGCTTTCCGTTTCGCATCTCATTGAATTGCGACAGCCTGGTTTACGCAGATTCTGAAAACGGAGTGTCTCTTTCCACCGGCCGCCTGCGTTCCGCGGCACAGGCCTACCAACCCAACAGGGCAGTCGCGGAAATAGAAGCTCCGGCAAATTTGACCTTGCCGGGCAATCAGCGGTTTCAAACACGGTGGTCTAGCATGCGAACAAGCATGACAGCAGGCCTCACCGGACCAACACGCATTTCCCTGAGCGGTAAGGATCTTGCGATCAGCCCTGCCCCTGAAAACCCTCAACTTGCGACCAGCCACATTGACGGTTTCCAGTTTCATGGACGTAGAAACGGGGACAATGCTGTCGATCTGGCAATCAACATTGACAACGCCAAGACAGAAACCGGCCCGTGGCCTGACTATGACCTTTTGCTGGACATGCGTATGGAGGACATTTACGCCGACCTCCTTCAGCGTACTGATTTGATCGAAATCGCCCGGCAAAAGGGGCTCAAAGGCGAAATCCACAATCTGCATTATTCTGCCCTCGAAGGAGGTAGTGCAACAATATCGGGGCCCATGAACATTGATACCCAGGGTCGATTGTCGGGAAAATTTCAGGTTACTGTTTCACAGCTACCCGCATTGCTGGATGCACTGGCGCTCACTTTCCCCGACAAACAGGAAGACATTGACAAGGCATCCGGTGTTCTGGATGCCCTTGCAGGACAGGGCAAGAATGCTGAATTCAAACTGCCTGTCGTTGTAAAAAACGGAACCGTGATTATCGGATTGTTTCCCGTAGGCGAAATACCTCCGCTCTACTAATAAGCGGTGTGATCAGCCCCAAAACCAATGGCGTTTTCTGCACAGATTTGAACAATCTAATTTTAATCGCATTTTAGAAAAATGCCGTTGCTGGCCATGACCTTATTTTAGCATGCACTGGTTATATAAGCCGCTGCACAAGTTAGTAGCAAAGGATATAATCAATGCTTTCGTCCCTTAACCCATTTGCAGGGTCACCGCCCCCACAAAACTCAAGGTCCTCAAATTCGCAATCTTCTGACTCTGACCAACAATCCCAGGCGTCACAATCGTCAGGACAAACAGGCCAAAGTGGTGTGAACGGATCATCATCCACACCTTCCAACCAGCCCGTATCCGGCGCCGCTCAATCCCAGACAACCAATCATTCCTACAGGTCTGAGGAAACGCCGACCGGCAACAGCCGTTTTGGACTGTCCGGATCACAAGATGCCCCGGAAGATTCACTGGCCTATGATCGCAGTGTTGCAGAAAAGGCTTTGTCAGATCTCGCATTAAGCTCATTGTTCGATTCTGATCATGGCTCCAGCAAAATCCTTGATCTCTTTGCTGGCAATCCTGAAGCCCCCGTTTCTGACAAGGCAGCAGCCGAAGAAGCGTACGGCGAGTTCTGAAACTTGTTGCCATTACACCATATGGGTAGGAAAAACTGATGGCCGCGGGGAACTTGGTTCCTGCGGCCATTGCTTTCTCAGAGATACCGGAAAATACGATGGCCCTGAGACACGTCCTGTTTCAGTGCTCATGCGAATGAGTTGACAGCGCACCGAGGTCTTCTCCGGTTTTGTATTCTTCCCAGGCCTGAACAAGTATGAGTTGAGCCGACCTTAGGAAAAGTCCGGCCATGATTACGGCAACAATCAGGTCTGGCCATGCCGACACGGTTACCCAGACAGCAACACTGGCAAGCATGACTGCTACATTGCCGATCGCATCGTTGCGGGAACAGAGCCAAACCGAACGCACATTTGCATCCCCGTCCTTGTAGCGCATCAGCAACAGGACACTTGCAAGGTTTGCTGCAAGAGCGAGAAATCCAATCGCCCCCATGATTTGCGCACTCGGCAAGCCCAGAATGAATATCTGGTATATGGTCGACCCGAATACCCATAATCCCATCGCCAGAAGGCTTACGCCTTTCAACAATGCTGCAATCGCACGCACTTTCAGTTGCATTCCTATCACGGCAAGGCTGAGGCCGTAGGTCAGGGCATCTCCCAGAAAATCCAGAGCATCGGCCTGCAATGCCTGGGAGCCTGCCAGTTTGCCCGCCGACAATTCCACGGCAAACATGCCTGCATTTATTATGATCACAATCCACAATATGCGCCTGTAAACGGGATCAACCCCGTCAAATGTAGGGTTTCCGGAGCAGCCGCAAGCACTCCCCTCATCTACATCTGTTGCACTCTTCAGTTTGATTTTCTCAGTCATGGGCCTTTCCTTTTTCCAGACTGATGCATACATAATCCCTCTAGCGGCTAGAGGTTCAAGAGGTATGTTCTAATGTTCTCAATAGGTGATCTTTCCCGAAGAACGGGCGTGAAAGTACCCACCATCCGGTATTATGAGCAGATGGGCCTGATAAGCGCACCATTGCGATCGGAAGGTAATCAGCGGCGATATGACAGCCACGGACTCCAGCGCCTTTCGTTCATTCGGCACTCCCGTGAGCTCGGATTTTCAATTGATGACATTCGTGCGCTGATTGCACTAAACCAGCATCCTCAAACACCGTGTGGAGATGCCCATGAAATTGCCATTCGCCATTTGAAGGATGTCCGCTCCAGGATTTCCCGCCTGAGACGGTTGGAGCAAGAACTTAAACGGCTTAGCCAGTGCGATGCGGATACGGTTGAAGACTGTGCGATACTGGAATCGCTAGCAGATCATGGCCTCTGCTCAAACGAGCACTGAATGAACTTGATAATGTACTGGCGCACGCCTTGAAGACGGAGCCTTATTCCGCCGCGTAATTCCGGCCCCGGAATTTCTCCCGGATGTGACCAATCAGGCTTCCAGCCGATTTCAGGATATTTGTTCCCGGGCCATAAATCTCGGTTACACCTGCTGCCTTCAGAAACTCGTAATCCTGGGCCGGAATCACTCCACCGCAAATTACGATCTTGTCGGCAGCATTCCTCTTTGCAAGTTCCTCCAGCAACATGGGAGCAAGCGTTCGGTGACCTGCCGCATGGGATGAAATTCCGACAACATCAACATCTTCCGCAACTGCCATGTCTGCGGCTTCCTCAGGTGTCTGGAACAGCGGGCCGACCACCACATCAAACCCCATGTCCTCAAATGCCGTTGCAATCACCTTGGCACCACGATCATGTCCGTCCTGGCCCATTTTCACAACCATGATCCGCGGCTTGCGCCCAAGACTGCCTTCCATCTCGGAAATGTCCCGCTTAACGGCCTCATAGGTTTCATCGCCCTCAAATCCTGAGCCATATATGTTCGATACGGTTTTCACCTCTGCCTCATGCCGACCCCATGCTTGCTCCATGGCAGCAGAAATCTCGCCCACTGTTGCGCGACAACGGGCGGCCTCGACGGCAAGTTCAAGAATATTGCCCTTTCCGCTTTTTGCGCCCTGTGTCAGGGCATCCAGCGCCGCATCACATGACTTCTGGTCCCTGGTTTTTCTTACTCGTAGCAACCGGTTGACTTGCGCTTCACGTACCTTGTCATTGTCAATCTCCAGAATGTCTACCTGATCCTGCACATCCAGCCGGTACTTGTTGACCCCAACGATGACTTCCTCCCCCCTGTCAATCCGTGCCTGTTTGGCGGCCGATGATTCCTCTATGCGGGCCTTGGGAAGACCGGCTTCAACCGCCTTTGTCATGCCTCCGGCATTCTCCACTTCCTCGATCAGCTTCCATGCCTCATCAATCAGGTTCTGCGTCAGGCTTTCGACATAATAGGATCCTGCAAGCGGATCCACGACATTGGTAACGCCCGTTTCATGCTGAAGAATAAGCTGTGTGTTTCGCGCAATACGGGCTGACGTGACAGTTGGCAACGCAATCGCTTCGTCAAACGAATTGGTGTGCAGTGATTGGGTTCCGCCCAGAACAGCGGACATGGCTTCAAATGCAGTTCTGACAACGTTGTTGTAGGGGTCCTGTTCCTGCAGCGATACACCGGAAGTCTGGCAATGGGTGCGAAGCATCAGGCTCTTCGGGTTTTTCGGATTGAATTCCGACATCATTCGCGACCACAGAACCCGGGCAGCACGCAGCTTCGCCGCTTCCATGAAGAAATTCATGCCAATGCAGAAGAAGAACGAGAGCCTTCCGGCGAAAGCATCAACATCCAGGCCTTTCGAAATGGCCGCACGAACATATTCACGCCCGTCCGCCAGCGTATAAGCAAGTTCCTGAACGAGGTTCGCTCCGGCCTCCTGCATGTGATAGCCGGAAATCGAAATGGAGTTGAACCGGGGCATTTCCTTCGAGGTGTACTCGATAATGTCTGCCACAATCCGCATGGAAGGTTCCGGCGGGTAAATGTAGGTATTGCGAACCATGAACTCTTTCAGGATATCGTTCTGAATGGTTCCCGACAGCTGCTTTCGATCGACCCCCTGTTCCTCACCGGCAACGATAAAGGAAGCAAGCACGGGAATAACTGCACCATTCATCGTCATGGAAACAGACATCTCGTCCAGCGGGATTCCGTCAAAAAGGATCTTCATGTCCTCCACGGAATCAATCGCCACACCAGCCTTTCCGACATCGCCAATGACGCGCGGATGGTCTGAATCATAACCACGGTGGGTCGCCAGATCGAACGCAACAGAGAGCCCCTTCTGCCCCCCCTCAAGGTTTTTGCGGTAGAATGCGTTTGATTCCTCCGCCGTGGAAAACCCCGCATACTGGCGGATGGTCCAGGGCCGGCCTGCATACATCGTGGCCTTGGGACCACGCAAAAACGGCTCGAAACCGGGCAGGCTGTCTATATTCTCCAGTCCTTCAAGATCATCACGGGTATATAGCGGTTTGACATCGATGCCTTCCGGTGTCTGCCAGATCAGATCTTCAGGATTGCCGCCCTTCATCTCCCTGGATGCAAGGTCCAGCCAGTCACGGTTCATTGGCTTTTTCGTCATCTTGGTCCTCCGGTAATGCCGACAGAAAAACCCGAAGCTTTTCTGCTGTCCTGCCTGTTTGGATCGTCTTCCAAACGGAACCATTTGCGGCTTTATCAGTTCCTCTTGGGTACTATAACAATCGACGGAACATTATGAAAACTGTCCTGCTGCTCATATCATCCTTATCAATGTGCATTTTTGCTTTTGCCCACCAGGCAAGCTTTGCCCAGGACATTTCCGCATACAAGGGCGAGAAAAGACCCCTTATCGTCTTCACCAGCCGTGACACCCATCGCAAATATTCCAAACAGATCAAAATTCTGGAAGGAGCGAGGCCAGCACTTGAGGAGCGTGATGTTGCCGTGCTGGTCGATACGGAGAAAACACCGGCAAGCACCTTGAGACTGGAGTTTTTGCCCGGAGAATTCATGGTTGTTCTCGTCGGCAAGGACGGAGAAGTAAAATTGAAAAGTACCGAACCCGTCTCAATTGATGAACTGGTCGAAACCATAGACCGGATGCCGATGCGACAGCAGGAAATGCAGAAGGACGGTTAAAACACCTTACCCCGGCGCTTGTCAGGGCTTTTGCAGCAGTGATTTCAATCCGGCTGGTACGCCCTCCTCCTTCGAACAACTCAGTCCCTGAATTCTTCCTTCCCGGGAATGCGGCCGAAAGCAATTTTCGCCCCCGTGAATTTCGTGATCTCACGGGGACGCTCGCCATAAATCACGGTGTCCTGACCGAATTTCTGGTTAAGCTCATCAACCATTGAACAAAGCTTCTCGCGAAGATTGCTCACCCCGGAAGTTTCCCTTGTTTCAAACAGGTCTGCCGTATGGCTGGCCCGGTCCGTCAGCCTGCCAAGCATTACTCCGACCGATAACGGTTTCTCCAGGCAGAGACGTTCCCACAAATGCGAAAAATGCTTGAGAAGCTCAAAACTGTCCTGTGTGGCTCTGATCGTGACGGAACACGCACGCTTGCCAAGCCGGTCGCACTTTCCGGAAACATGAATGCTGGTTGCGAAATGGCCTCCACGCCGCAGGCGTGTTGCAGCCTTGATCAGGAGGCGGCGCGCAACGAGCCTTGCTCCTTCCGGGTTACGGTTGGCACTTGAAAGAATTTGACCATGCCCCAGCGAATGCGAGTGTGTTTCCGGGTCAGGAATGTCATGCCCTTGCAGAGCCAGAAGAAATCGCTCACCAGTGACACTGTTCCAGAGTTTACGCGCATGTTTCGGCTGCAATGCATAGAGTTGGGGGATTGTGCTGATTCCTGCACTGATCAGTCGCTTCTCCATGCGGTTGCCGATTCCCGGCAAGGCGCCAAGCGGGAAACCGGAAAGCTTGTCGGGCATCACTTCCGGCGTAAGCCAGTCAAAGCCATCCGGTTTTTTCATCTCGCCAGCCATCTTGGCAAGAAGTTTGCTGGACCCCAGACCAATCGAGCAACGCATGGCTGGCCCGACACGTTTCAGGATACTGCGGCGCATTGATTCGCCAAGCACTTTTGCTGTTTCAAATTCACGGGCAGAGCCAAGTAATTGTATGGCAAACTCGTCGACAGAATGTGCTTTCTGAATCGGGTGAACACGCTCGATTGCCTCGATTATCCGGTGGTGATAGTCAACATAAAGATCATGTTGCGCTTCACGAAACTCGATATCGGGACAAAGCTCTCGCGCCTCTGCCCGCCGTGTCCCGACCCCGATACCAAAGCGTTTTGCTTCATAACTTGCCGCAATGCATGCAGCACCCGGTTTGTCCACGGTAACGATACCAACCGGCCTTCCCCGCAGGCGAGGCTCTTCCTGCTGCGCCACAGAGGCGAAATAGGAATTCATGTCGAGAAAAAGATAATTGACCCGGATTCGCGAAAGATCGGGTTCCGGCACCAATTCGGCACCCGAAAATTCACTCTCAAAATTCAGCCGTGCCTGTTTCATGCCCTTGCATCCTTTCAGATACATAAGAACAAAACAGGAACATTATTTCAAGGAATAAATTCTTAGCCTATTCGAATTCCATGATCACTTCATCCAGGGCAAGGTTGTCACCGGCCCCGACATTGATCTTGGCAACCTTGCATTTCTTCTCGGCTCTCAAGATGTTTTCCATTTTCATGGCTTCAACCGTTGCAAGGGCCTGCCCCTCCTGGACCTCATCTCCCTGCGACACATGGATTGACACAATCAGCCCCGGCATCGGACACAACAACATGTTGGATGTATCGGCGACTTCCTTTTCCGGCATGATCGCAAGATATTCCGCTTCCTTCGGGGTCAGGACCTTCACATCCATGTCCGCTCCACGCCAACGGGTCCGGAAACCGGTATGCGTTGATGCCACCTTCAGGGACAACACCTCTTCGTCGATGCAGACACGGGCCAGCATGTCGCCAGGACGCCATTCGGTTTCCACCTCGTACTTCCTGTCACCAACCTTGACTGTTGCACCCTCATTGCGCAGCTTTTTCAGCCTTACCGGGAACTGCCGGTCGCCGATCACGATCACCCACTTTTTACCGACCTTGCGCTTGTGGTTTCTTATCGTTCCGGAAATGCGGGTTCGGCGCAATTGTGCAATCATGTTCAGAACGCTTGCTGAAACTGCTGTTTTCTCAAGGGCATCATCATCAAGCTCAACACCGGAAAATCCTTCCGGATACTCCTCGGCAATGAAGGCGGTTGTGATGTTCCCGGAACGGAATTTCTCATGATCCATGACCGCAGAAAGAAACGGCAGATTGTGCCCGATACCTTCAACCTCGAAACTGTCCAGTGCCACACGCATTGCATCAATTGCCGTAATCCGGTCCTCACCCCATGTACAGAGCTTGGCAATCATCGGATCGTAGAACATCGAAATCTCGCCACCTTCAAAGACACCGGTATCGTTGCGCACGACAGTCCCGTCATCACGCTCTCCCTCCTCGGGAGGACGGTAGCGCGTCAGCCTGCCGATTGACGGCAGGAAATTGCGATAAGGATCTTCGGCATAAAGCCGGGATTCAATCGCCCACCCATTGAGTTTTACATCGCCCTGGGTAATCGAAAGTTTTTCATCATTGGCAACCCGGATCATCTGCTCGACCAGATCAATACCGGTAATCAGTTCGGTAACAGGGTGCTCCACCTGGAGACGTGTATTCATTTCAAGGAAGTAGAAATTCCTGTCACCATCAACGATGAACTCAACGGTTCCCGCAGAACAGTAATCAACAGCCTTTGCCAGCGCGACTGCCTGCTCACCCATCGCCTTGCGGGTTTTCTCGTCAAGAAACGGCGACGGCGCTTCCTCGATAACCTTCTGGTTGCGGCGCTGGATCGAACATTCCCGTTCGCCCAGATAAATACAGTTGCCGTGTTTGTCGCCAAGCACCTGGATTTCGATGTGACGGGGCTGGGTGACAAACTTCTCGATGAAGATGCGGTCGTCACCAAACGAGGATTTGGCCTCATTCTTTGAAGACTGGAAACCTTCCCGCGCTTCCTCCTCGTTCCAGGCAATCCGCATGCCCTTCCCGCCCCCACCGGCAGATGCCTTGATCATCACCGGATAGCCAATTTCTTTGGAAATTTTCACGGCCTCGTCTGCGTCTTCAATCAGGCCCATGTGGCCCGGCACAGTGGAGACACCCGCCTCATCCGCCAGCTTCTTTGAGGTGATCTTGTCACCCATCGCCTCAATCGCACCTTTCGGCGGCCCGATGAATGCAATGCCTGCCTTGTCGAGTGCATCGGCAAATTTCGGGTTTTCAGAAAGAAACCCGTAACCCGGATGCACAGCTTCGGCACCCGATTGCTTGATCGCATCAAGGATCTTGTCGATGACAATATAGGATTCAGCTGCGGGCGGCGGGCCGATATGAATAGCTTCATCCGCCATTTCGACATGCAGCGCTCCCGCATCCGCATCGGAATACACGGCAACCGTCTTGATGCCCATTGCACGGGCTGTCTTGATGACACGGCAAGCGATTTCACCGCGATTGGCTATCAGTATTTTCTTGAACATCGCCATAACCTCACAACGGAATGTTGTCGTGTTTTTTCCATGGATTCTGCAGATCCTTGTTCCGCAGGGAGGCGAAAGCGCGAGCAATGCGCTTACGGGTATTGTGCGGCTTGATCACATCATCGATGAAGCCCATTTCGGCTGCCACGAACGGATTCGCAAACCGGTCTTCATAATCCTTCGTGCGCTTGGCAATCTTGTCCGGATCGCCAAGTTCCGAACGGTAGAGAATTTCAGTGGCGCCCTTGGCACCCATCACGGCAATTTCTGCCGACGGCCAGGCATAGTTGACATCGCCCCGCAAATGTTTGGAAGCCATTACGTCATAAGCTCCACCATAAGCCTTGCGGGTAATCAGGGTCACTTTCGGCACAGTCGCTTCGCCATAGGCAAAGAGCAGTTTCGCACCGTGCTTGATAACACCACCATATTCCTGTGCCGTACCGGGCAGGAATCCGGGCACATCAACAAGGGTCAGGATCGGAATGTTGAAACAGTCACAGAACCGGACGAACCGTGCCGCCTTGCGGGACGAGGCAATGTCGAGAACGCCTGCAAGCACCAGCGGCTGGTTGGCAACAACACCAACCGTCGACCCCTCAATGCGGACAAATCCGGTAACGATGTTCTTCGCATAATCTGGCTGGGTTTCGAAAAAATCACCCTCATCGGCAATCTTGTAGACCAGCTCCTTGATATCATAAGGCTTGTTGGGATTGTCCGGGATCAGTGTGTCGAGTGAATAATCCGGCTCGTCAAGCTTGCCGTAGAAAGGGAGAACCGGTGGCTTTTCCCTATTGTTGAGCGGCAGGAAATCAATGAACCTGCGAAGCGCAGCCATTGCTTCCACGTCATTGTCAAATGCATCATCAGCCACGGAAGACTTGCTTGTGTGGGTTTTGGCCCCACCAAGTTCCTCTGCAGAGACCACCTCATTGGTTACGGTCTTCACGACATCCGGACCGGTTACAAACATGTAGGAAGAATCCCGTACCATGAAAATGAAGTCGGTCATGGCGGGGGAATAAACCGCGCCACCCGCGCATGGCCCCATGATCATGGAAATTTGTGGCACCACGCCACTTGCCAGCGTGTTCATCTGGAAAACGTCTGCATAGCCGCCGAGCGAAGCCACGCCTTCCTGGATGCGGGCGCCACCGGAATCATTGATGCCGATGATCGGTGCGCCGTTCTTCATCGCCATTTCCATGATCTTGATGATCTTTTTGGCATGCGTCTCGGAAAGCGAGCCTCCAAAAACCGTGAAGTCCTGGCTGTAGACATAGATCATCCGGCCATTGACCGTGCCCCATCCGGTGACAACCCCGTCACCCGGATACTTGATCTCGTCCATGCCGAATTCCGTGCAGCGGTGAGCGACAAACATGTCATACTCTTCGAACGAGCCTTCATCGAGCAACAGTTCAATCCGTTCGCGGGCCGTCAGCTTGCCTTTTGCGTGCTGGCTGTCTATGCGTTTCTGCCCGCCGCCCAGCATGGCTTGGGCGCGACGGTCTTCGAGTTCCTTGAGTACGTCCTGCATGTTCCCCCTCCAGGCAGATTATCGGTTTTTGAAATCCGGATTGCGTTTTTCGCTGAAGGCAGCCATGCCCTCGCGCTTGTCTTCGGTGGCAAACAAAGAATAGAAAACGCGCCGCTCGAAATTGATGCCTTCCTGCAGGGTTGTTTCGAAAGCGCGGTTTACCGCCTCCTTGCCCAGCATCAGTGACGGCATCGAGAAGTTTGCAATTTCACTTGCAGCCTTCAGTGTTTCGTCAAGCAGGTCATCAGCCGGATACACCCGGGCAACCAGGCCACTGCGCTCAGCCTCTTCGGCGTCCATCATCCTGCCTGTCAGAATCAGGTCCATGGCCTTGGCCTTGCCCACAGCTCTTGCAAGACGCTGGGAACCGCCCCAACCCGGTATGACACCCAGTTTTATTTCAGGCTGGCCGAACTTTGCCTTTTCCGATGCAAAAATCATGTCGCACATCATGGCAAGCTCACAGCCACCGCCGAGGGCAAAACCGTTAACCGCAGCAATCATTGGCTTGCGTGTCCCGGCAAAGCCGTCCCATTCCGACTGCTTGTCTGCCAGAAACATGTCCATGTAGGATTTTTCCTGCATTTCCTTGATATCGGCACCAGCAACAAACGCCTTTCCGGAACCGGTAATGACAATGCAGCCTATCGCATCATCGGCATCAAATGTTGCCGCAGCAGAAATCAGCCCGTCCATGACATCCGCATTGACCGCGTTCAGGGCATCCGGGCGGTTTATGGTGATAAGGCCAACCTTGCCACGCTTTTCGGTAAGGACTACGTCAGACATGACTATCCCCTTTCTGCATTTTCAAGCCACGTGATAATCCCGGAAAAATCAAGGTCCGCAGGTTCATCAGCCAGAAACTGTTTGTAAAGTTCAAGGGCATTGTACCCCATCGGCGTTGCCTGCCCGCACTCAGCTGCCGCCGTTTGGGCAAGCGTTGTATCCTTGATCATCAGCGAGGTCGCGAAACCGGGTTTGAAATCATTGTCGGCAGGGGATTGGGGACCAACGCCAGGCACAGGGCAATAGGTATTGATTGACCAACAGGACCCCGAAGACGTCGACATGACATCGTAAAGCGCTTCTGCTTCCAGCCCGAGTTTTTTTCCAAGTGAAAAGGCTTCGCCAACGCCAATCATCGTGGTTGCAAGCAGCATGTTATTACAGATTTTTGCAGCCTGCCCGGCACCACCATCACCGCATCTTACCTGACGCGCACCCATAACATCCAAGACGGGCTCCGCCTTCTTGCAGGCTTCTTCTGAACCGCCGATCATGAAAGTAAGAGTACCAGCAGCAGCCCCGGCAATCCCTCCGGAAACAGGGCAATCAATGCTCATAATGCCTGCTTCAGCAGCTCGTGCATGAAGCGTTTTGGCACTTTGTACATCGATGGTGGAACAATCAATCAGAAGAGTGCCGGGATCCATTACCGGCAGGATTTCATCCAGAACGGCATTCACGATTTCGCCGTTCGGAAGCATGGTCACGACAATTTCTGCTTCATCCGCAGCATCTTTGGCGGCCGCACAAGTGATGATCTTTGCGTCCTTTGCATGTTGCAGAACATCCGGAACCGCATCAAACCCGAGGACCTCATGCCCTGCCTTCACAAGGTTGGCAGCCATCGGCAAACCCATATTGCCGAGACCGATAAAACCAATTACTGCCATTCCGAAAAACTCCTCATCATAAATCCGCCAACTCAGGACGGAAAATCCAGTTCATACTTTCCCAGGGGAGCAAGCATTGCCTCTACGGCAGGTTTGTCTATTGCTTCAAGCCGGGCCGGGTTCCAGTTCGGACTACGGTCCTTGTCGATAATCTGCGCACGAATCCCTTCAAGAAAATCGCCCGTCTCCATGGAACGCCAGGTAAAACGATATTCGAGCGCCAGCACTTCTTCAATGGTCGCCGCATTGCGGGAGCGTTTGACGATTTCTGCTGCACAGGCAACCGAGAGCGGACAGTTTCGCCTGACAAGCTTGGCTGCAGATTTCTCCCACTCACCATCTGAAGCCTCAAGCTTTGCAACAATGGCCGCCATGTCACCTGAACGGAAATACGTGTCTATTTTGTCCTGATTGGCTGCAAGCTCGCCATCCGGCGCCATCTCCGCCAATTCTGTGATTGCAGAAAGATCGCCATCTGTTTCCAGACGCTTAACAAGCTCCCCCAGGCTGTCATCGGGAATGTATGTATCTGCTATTCCTGCATGAATACAATCTGCGGCCCCGAGCCGTGCGCCAGTGGTCGCCAGATATTCCCCTGAAAGTCCGGGGGCACGTGACAGAAGCCAGTTTCCGCCAACATCCGGAACAAGCCCGATGCCGCATTCGGGCATCGCAAACATAGTATTTTTCGTAACGATCCGGTGGGAGCCATGGGCCGAAATTCCGACACCACCTCCCATCACAATGCCATCCATCAAGGCAACATAAGGCTTGGGGTAGCGCTTTATCTTCGCATTGATGCGATATTCGTCACGCCAGAATTTCCGGCCATATTCATAGTCACCCGCCCGGCCGGTCCGGTAGAGTTCCGCAATGTCACCACCGGCACAAAAACTCTTGGAACCCTCTGCGTCTATGACAACGAGTTTGACATTCTGGTCATTGCGCCAGCGCTCAAGCGCCTCACCAATTGCAAGACACATGTCATACGTCATTGCATTGAGTGCATCAGGCCGCGTCAGGGTGATGCGTCCTGCATTTCCGGTTATGCGAATATGGATGTCATCAGACATCGACAGATCAGGCCTCTTTCAACATGTCACGGGAAATGATCATTCTCATGATCTCGTTGGTCCCTTCGAGAATCTGGTGCACCCTTAGGTCGCGGACAACCTTTTCAATACCGTAATCGGCGAGATACCCATAGCCGCCATGAAGCTGGAGGGCGTCATTGGCCACCCGGAAGGAAAGGTCTGTGACCAGTCTCTTGGCCATGGCGCAGTATCGTGTTGCATCCGGCGTTTTGTGGTCAAGCTTCCATGCTGCCTGACGCAAAAACACGCGTGATGCCTGAAGTTCCGTCTCCATGTCGGCAAGGCGGAACTGAAGCGCCTGGAAATCGGCTATCGGCTTGCCGAATGCCTTGCGCTCTTTCATGTATTGAACAGTTTTGTCGAGCGCGAATTGCGCAGCTCCGAGGGCAGACGCGGCAATGTTGAGGCGTCCACCATCGAGCCCCGCCATCGCATATTTGAAACCCGCCCCCTCTTCACCAAGCAAATGGTCGGCAGGGATCTTGCAATCATCAAACTGCACTTGTGCAGTCGGCTGGGCGCGCCATCCCATTTTACGTTCATTTGCGCCGAACGACAGACCGTCGCTCGGGTTTTCAACGAGAACCGCAGAGACACCACCGGGGCCCTGATTGCCTGTCCGGACCATGGCCAGATAAAGGTCGGAAGTATCACCGCCGGAGATGAAAGCTTTTGCGCCGTTCAGTTTCCAGCCGTTTCCGTCTTTTTCCGCCTTTGTTTTCAGAGCCGCAGCATCAGACCCCGAACCTGGCTCGGTAAGGCAATAGGAGCAGATGGTTTCCATGGATGTCATTTTCGGAAGCCATTTCTGTCGCTGCTCCTCCGTCCCGAAGGAATCAACCATCCATGCGCACATGTTGTGGATCGAGATGAAAGAGCCGATCGAAGGACAAGCATAGGCGAGTGCTTCGAAAATCAGCGTCGCATCGAGTCGTGACAGGCCGGACCCGCCGACATCCTCCCTGACGTAAATGCCGGCCATGCCAAGCTCACCGACGGAACGAACAACATCTTTTGGAAAATGTCCTGTTTCGTCCCACTCGATTGCCTTGGGGGCAATATTTTCCTGACCAAAGGAAAACGCCATGTCATAGATGGCATTCTGTTCTTCCGTAAGTGCAAAATCCATAACTCACCCTCCATTTTCGCCGGTCGCAAAGCCATGCGACCAGCCTTGTTGGACGCCCGCCGGGCCGGGATCAGTCGACCCTAGGAAGCGCTGCAAGCCGGTCAGTTCATTGTCGGAATGACGAACTCCGCACCTTCCTTTGTACCAGAAGGCCAGCGTGAGGTAACGGTCTTGGTCCGTGTATAGAAGCGGAATGCATCCGGACCATGCTGGTTCAGATCGCCGAAACCGGAACGCTTCCAGCCGCCAAATGTGTAATAGGCAAGCGGCACCGGGATCGGCACATTGACACCGACCATCCCGATATTGATACGTGAGGAAAAATCGCGCGCTGTATCGCCGTCACGGGTAAAGATCGCAACACCGTTGCCATATTCGTGGCTCATGGCAAGGTCGAGTGCTTCCTCATATGTTTTTGCCCGGACAGTAGACAGGACAGGTCCGAAAATCTCTTCCTTGTAGATCGACATGTCCTTGGTCACATTGTCAAACAGGCAGGCACCCATGAAGTAACCGTCTTCATAGCCTTGCAGTGAGAAATCACGGCCATCGACAACCAGGCTTGCACCTTCCTTGACGCCCGCATCCACATAACCCTTCACCCTGTTATAGGCGTCCTGGGTCACCAACGGGCCGAAATCCACGTCATCACCTGCCGTGTAGGGAGCAATCTTGAGGCTTTCAACGCGAGGCGCAAGCTTTTCAACGAGCTTGTCTGCTGTCTCTTCACCGACAGGAACGGCAACAGAAATCGCCATGCAACGCTCGCCGGCTGCTCCGTAACCGGAACCGATCAGGGCATCAACTGCCTGATCCATGTCGGCATCCGGCATGATGATCATGTGGTTTTTCGCACCACCGAAGCACTGAACACGCTTACCTGCGGCACAGCCACGGGTGTAAACATACTCGGCAATCGCAGTGGAACCCACAAACCCGACTGCCATGATGTCCTCATGGTCAAGAATTCCATCCACGGCTTCCTTGTCGCCATGAACCACATTCAAAATACCGTCCGGCAGGCCGGCTTCGGTCATCAGTTCCGCAAGCATGAGCGGAACGGAAGGATCACGTTCGGAAGGCTTGAGGATGAAAGCATTGCCGCAAACAATCGCCGGACAGAACTTCCACATCGGGATCATGGCCGGGAAGTTGAACGGCGTAATTCCGGCGCAGACACCAAGCGGCTGGCGTACGGAATGAATATCGATACCAGAACCGGCACCCTCCGTGAACTCGCCTTTCAGAAGATGCGGTGCGCCAATGCAGAATTCCGCAACTTCAAGGCCGCGGATCACATCACCCTTCGCATCCGGGAACGTTTTGCCATGCTCGGCGGAAAGCGCCTCGGCCAGCTTGTCCATGTCACGATGAAGCAGGTCGACGAATTTCATCATCACCCGCGCACGCTTTTGCGGGTTCATTGCCGCCCACGCGGGCTGGGCAGCCTTGGCGTTTTCGATGGCAGCATCAAGCTCCGACTTGCTGGCAAGCGGCACCTGCGCCTGCACCTCGCCGGTTGCAGGGTTGAACACGTCGGCAGAACGTCCTGACGTTCCTTCTACGCGCTTTCCTCCGATATAATGTGGAACAGTTTTCATCACTTGTCTCCTCCGGCTATGGTTCAGGCGTATATAGCACCTTGATTTTTTACCGTTCAATATTGTAAATTCCGCTGCCATTGTGCATTTATGCACGAAGCTGTGTTCACTCTAACGCAAAGCGGAATTGGTTTGAACTGGGACGATTACAGATTCTTTCTTGCAGTCGCACGTACGGGGCGCCTCAGCCTTGCCGGGCAACAGCTGGGTGTTGACCATGCCACTGTCGGACGCCGGATCAAGTCTCTGGAGCAGGCGCTGAAAACCCATCTCTTTGACCGTAGCCCGCAGGGTTACTCGCTTACCGACGAAGGGCAGAACCTCGTCAACATTGCCGAATCCATCGAAACAAGCGTCATTACTGCCCAGACCGAGCTTGGCGGCGCGGCTGACAATGTGTCCGGCGTTGTCAGGGTCGGCGCTCCCGAGGGCTTGGCAACCACACTGCTTGCCGAATGTGCCGCCCAATTGTGCCGGGAACACCCCAGGCTGGAACTGCAGATCGTCGCCATGCCGCGTACATTTTCGCTGTCCAAACGTGAGGCCGACTTTGCCATCGCAGTGTCTGCACCAACTTCCGGCAGGCTCAAATACCGCAAGATTGCCGATTACACGCTTCACCTTTACGGCACGAAAAATTACCTCAACGCCTCACCACCAATAAACAAGATCAAGGATCTGAAGAAGATCCGGGGTATCGGATATGTACCGGACCTGATCTACGACAAGGAACTGGATTACATTCCGCTACTGGGGCCGGACATCAAGCCTCATCTTACTTCAACCAGCGTACACCTGCAGCTTGAAGCAACCCTCGCAGATGCCGGTGTTTGCATCATTCATGACTTCATGGCCGAAAAATTCCCCGAACTGGTAAAGGTACTTCCGGAGGAAATCTCTTTTACAAGGACATTCTGGTACATCGTTCACGAAGATTATGCGAAGCTGCAACGCATCCGTGTGGTTTCCGATGCGATGATCGAGCATGTTCAGCACAGGCTTCGCGAAATTGAAGACACGGGGCAACCAACTGACTAGTCTTCACGAAGGTGCTTTCCGTTAATTTCAGTTTTTTCGCTCAACCGTAAACCGTGCCACATCAATGAGCACTGAAGCGCGCTGACCAAACGGCTCGAGCGTGGCAATTGCCTGTTCAAGCAGCTCACGTGCCCGCTTTCGGCTTGCATCCAGCCCAAGCAGTGAAACCAGCGTGCCTTTTCCCGCGATTGCATCCTTGGCCGTTTTCTTGCCCATCGTTTGCTGATCAGACGTCACGTCAAGAATGTCATCGGCAAGCTGGAATGCCTGTCCCGCAAGATGACCATATTCCAACAGTATGGCCTGTTCTTCCGGACTTGCTTCGCCAAGGATTGCTCCGGACTCACAGGCACAGCGAATAAGGGCACCTGTTTTCATCGCCTGCAATTGCAGGATTTCCGGCTCAGTCAGGGCCTTGCTCTCTGCAGCAATGTCAAGAACCTGACCCCCAACCATACCGCCTGCACCGGCATTTTGGGCAAATAACCCAACCAGTCTGGACCTGACTTCCGCGTCCGGATGGGTATCAGGATGCGCAATGATGTCAAAGGCCATGGTCAGAAGACCGTCCCCTGCAAGAATTGCCATTGCCTCATCATAGGCGACATGTGTCGTTGGCTTGCCCCGACGCAGGTCATCATCATCCATGGCAGGCAGATCATCATGGACCAGCGAATAACAGTGGATGCATTCGAGTGCTGCAGCAGCCCTCACTGAAACTGCAGGATCCACATCAAAAAGCCTGGCACACTCCATCAGGAAAAACGGCCTGATACGTTTGCCTCCGGAAAGAACCGAATATCGCATTGCCTCCATCAGTCGGGGCGGACGCATCACCTCCGCACCGGATGATCGCTCTCCAAGCAATGCTTCAAGTGTTTCACCAACACGTGAGGCATGTGCGAAAAGCAGGCTGTCAAAATCAGGCATCAAGGTTTATCCAATTGTTTTCGCCCTCGTCGCACTTCATGGCCATGTGGTCAAGCAAGACACTGCTTTCCTTGCTGCCGGTTTTCTGGTTAGAAATATTCATGGCAGCAAAGCAAAATGACGGCTCAGGGCGCAAATCCGGAAAAAACGCCACGGCTGAGGCAGGAAAGAAGTCCGTCGGACGGAAACGAAGCCGTATCAGGCGCTTGTTTCGTTTCTTTTTTTTCGTGATTGTTTTGATTCTGCTTGCACCACTCTTTTTGTTGGCAATCTATCGTCTGGAATTCATCCATCCGGTTTCCGCACACATGGTCCGGGAAGGGGTGTTCGGGCACGGCATGCAGCGGGAATGGGTTGACATAGAAGACATGTCTCCGGTCCTGTATCAGAGCATCCTGGTTTCGGAGGACGGCAAGTTTTGCGCCCATAACGGCATTGACTGGGAGGCACTCAACAAGGTCATCGAAGATGCGATTGACGGCGAGAAAACACGCGGAGCCAGCACTATCACCATGCAAATGGTCAAGAACCTTTTCCTTTGGAACGGTCGCTCCTATATCCGCAAAGGTCTTGAAGTCCCCCTGGCAATGATTGCCGACCGGATTCTTTCGAAAAAACGGATAATGGAAATCTACCTGAACACGGCAGAATGGGACAAAGGCATTTTCGGTGTGGAGCTGGCAGCGCAAAACTATTTTGGCCGCAGCGCAACCAACATCGGTCCGCGTCATTCTTCGTTGCTCGCAGTTACATTGCCCAACCCGAAAAAGCGCAACGCTGCCAAGCCGACCCGCAACATGAATCATGTCGCCGCGATTGTCCGCAAGCGCGCCAGGGCATCGGGTGAGTATGTTAAGTGCCTTTCTTCCTGATCCCTTTGAAGCGCTGACAGGTTAATGCCAATTTCTTCTGGCCAAACGCATTCAGAATCTGTATAGACACTGGCAATGAGATGTTTTGAGGCTCTTGCGATAGTTGAATATCGTTTCCAGGAGCCTTTTTTGTATGATATTTGGAGAGTGCATCATGGCTGTACCAAAGAGTAAGATTTCACGCATGAAGCGCGGTTTTCGCCGTTCTAACACTGCACTGAAAGCCAAGGCTTATGTGGAAGACAAGGATTCCGGCGAACTGCGCCGTCCGCACCACATTGACCTGAAATCCGGCATGTACCGGGGGCGCCAAATCCTTGAGCCCAAGGATTCTGTGTAATTCAGTCTGACAGATTTAGAGAGGCCGGCATTTCATGTCGGCCTTTTTTTTGGTTTAATCCCGCAAAACAACACCGCAAATGACGAGGAAATTTCGTGCTCACAAATGTGCCCCTGCTGATCGTTCCCTTCATTGTCTACAACATCCAGATCTTTCTGGGCGGGATTGACCGGTGGAACCAGGAAGTCTTCACCCTGAACATGATTTCAAATCAGGCCTGGACCATGACGCTGGGCGACCTGATGATCTGTGTGGCATTGTTCCTGCTGTTTTTTGAGATCATCAAGGCAACACGTATCAACGCAAATTCCATTGTCGACCATTTACTCTCGACTTTCGTGTTCATTGCCTATCTGGTCGAGTTTCTACTGGTCCCGGGGGCAGCTCATTCCGTATTCTTCATGCTGATGGTTATAGCCCTGATCGACGTCCTGGCCGGATTCTCGGTATCAATACGCTCGGCAACGCGCGATGTCACACTGGGCGACGGCGGTTACTAGAAACCGCCATCGTCGCGTCTTGTCCAAATTTTCAGGCACCCGTGTCTGCAACCAGTCCGACTGCCTCGATACCTGCCACTGCACACGCTTCATCCGCATCTGACGTATCACCGGAAATGCCCACAGCAGCAATTGTCTCGCCTTTTGCCGTTTTGACAAGCACACCGCCAGCAACCGGAACAACGCCTCCCGGGACGACAGAAGCCAGACCTGCCAGAAAATGGGGGCGGTCAGCAGCCTGGGCATTGAGCCAGCGGGAACCGACACCTACAGCCAGGGCACCATTTGCCTTTCCGCGTGCAACTTCAAAACGGTTTTTAGAAGCACCGTCCTGGGACTGGAAAGCCTTCATGTTTCCACCAGCATCGAGCACAACAACAGCAAGAGGCTTGAAGCCCTTGTCTGCAGAATGGCGAAGGGCTGATGAAATGATGCGGTTGGCGCGGCTCAGGGACAGGGTTGCCATGATATTCTCCTCATTGATTTCAGCCTCCTTGATAGCCTAATGTGAAGGCCAGCACTATTGCCACTTTCGAACAGCATTTTCTCGAAAATCACAACAAAACAAGGACATCCCTTGACCAGAAACTTTGCATTTCCCGGCCGTTCACCCATTCACGCTCAAAATGCAGCCGTGGCCACATCCCACGGAATGGCGACAACAAGCGCCATGACAATACTCAAGGAGGGCGGCAATGCAGTCGATGCAGCAATAGCGGCAGCCGCAGTTCTGTGTGTTATCGAACCGCACATGACAGGAATTGGCGGGGACTGTTTTGCGATCGTCGGAGAACCGGACGGCACGCTTCACGGGCTAAACGGATCCGGCCGGTCCCCGGCAGAAATGTCACTCGAACTATTGCTTGATCAGGGAATGACATCAATTCCCGTCCAGTCTCCTCATGCAATCACCGCGCCCGGCGCTGTAAAGGCATGGGAGACGCTTCACCAGAAATTTGGCACGATGGATTTTGCAAGGCTTTTTGCCGATGCTATCAGTTATGCTGAACAAGGCATGGTGGTTGCCCAACGTGTGGCTTCCGACTGGGCAGGTCTCGTTGAAAAACTTTCTGCAAATGCCGGGGCGACAAAGCACTATCTGGACAATGGCACTGCTCCGCAAACCGGATCGGTGTGGAAGGTCCCTGCCCTTGGCAAGACATTGCGCAAGATCGCAGAAGGCGGAAGTGACGCCTTTTATCAGGGCGAGATTGCCGGAGATATTGTCAAAACGGTGCGGAATGCAGGTGGCCTGTTGAGTGAAGACGACCTTTCTGCGGTCAGTGCTGACTGGGTCGAACTTATTTCAACTGATTATCGTGACCATACCCTTTATGAAATTCCACCCAACGGGCAAGGCCTTGCAGCGCTGACTATTGTCAAGCTTCTCGACAAGCTGGGTCCCGCCAGCGATGATCCGGCGTCACTTGCCCGTGCGCATCTGGAAATGGAATGCGGCCGTATAGGATATGCCGCCCGGGATGCCCATCTTTCAGACCCCGAAACAATGGCATACTCTGTTGAAACCCTGCTTTCAGACAGCCATATTGACGCCCTTTCAAGGTTGTTTGATCCGACCCGTCACAACAATGATATTGCCCTGCCGGATCCGGCAGGCTCCGATACGGTCTACCTTTCAATTGTTGATCGTGACGGTATGGCCGTTTCCTTCATCAACTCGCTGTTCAGCGGCTTCGGCTCCGGCATCGTGACAGAAAAAACCGGGATCTCCCTCCAGAACCGGGGCAGCGGTTTCAATCTGATACCGGGTCACGCAAATGCTATCGGCCCTTCAAAAAGGCCACTACACACAATCATTCCGGCCATGGTCAAAAAGGGCAATGCGGTAACCCATTCCTTTGGTGTCATGGGAGGGCCGTACCAGGCCATGGGTCATGCGCATGTACTCTCCAACATGCTTGATTACGGCATGGATCCGCAACAGGCGCTGGATGATCCCCGGATTTTCTGGGATGCGAAAGGTACACTGGAACTCGAAGACGGATATGCACCCGACATCAAGTCAGGGCTTGAGAAACTCGGCCATGCCTGCCGCAGCGGCATTGTTCATGGTGGAGGCCAGATAATCCGTCTGGATCAGGAGAACGGGATTTTGACCGCCGGTTCAGACCCACGCAAGGACGGACACGCAGCAGGCTGGTAATCACGATTTACCGGGTTGCAACCACTCCGGCAGCCGTGGCAATTGCTCCTGCACTTATCCGCCCCATGATCCGCATTGCCCGCTGCGTCTTGAGCATCCTGCGGCCAAACATTGCCACAGTGATCCAGAACGCATCTGCCAGCATGATCACGAACAGCGCAACGGCCACAAGCGTCAGCCACAACTGAACGGTCACGGCCTGCAAATCCACAAGTGACGGCAGCAATGCCAGGTAAAAAACCATGATTTCGGGGCCGGACAGGGAAATAATCAATCCACCGGCGAACATGCCAAACGCAGAGCCGCGTTTGGGTATGTCTACAGTGTTTTCAGCCGGTTGGGCTTGCCATGTTCTCCATGCCAGCCACAGCAGGTAACATACCCCGAGATATTTCAGCACGGTGAAAACTTCCTGGAAGGTTGCTGCCAGCACGGAAAGACCGCCAAGTGCTGCGCTCAGCCACACGAGTTCCCCGAACCACATTGCAATGATGAACGGCAGAACATCCCGCCAGCCACGGGCGATGACCCTGGATGTCATTGTCATGACCATCGAGCCGGGAGCAAGCGCAGTCAGGAACAGTGCCGCAGCAAAAACGGCTATCGCAGCAATTGACATCACCCTTCCCCGTACCGTTGTTCCACATATTCGTGAACCAGACGCTGGAATTCTTCAGCTATATTGTCGCCACGAAGTGTACGGGCTTTCTTTCCGTCAATGAAGACAGGCGCTGCAGGCGTCTCCCCAGTGCCCGGCAGGGAAATGCCGATATCGGCATGTTTGGATTCTCCAGGCCCGTTAACGATGCATCCCATGACCGCCACTTTCAGTTCCTCAACCCCCGGATACTTCTTTTTCCATTCAGGCATGTCCCGCCTGATCTGGTTCTGGATGTCGCTTGCCAACTCCTGAAAAACCGTTGACGTCGTTCGACCACAGCCCGGACAGGCAGCAACAATCGGCAGAAATGAACGAAATCCCATGGTCTGCAGCAATTCCTGGGCAACCTGCACCTCACGCGTCCGGTCGCCGCCGGGTTCGGGTGTTAGCGATATGCGAACCGTATCCCCAATTCCTTGCTGCAACAGGATACCCATTGCCGCCGACGAGGCGACAATGCCCTTGGTACCCATGCCCGCCTCTGTCAGTCCGAGATGGAGGGCATGATTGCTGCGTTCGGCCAGGGCGCAATATACCGCAACGAGATCCTGAACCTGACTGACTTTGACCGAAAGGATGATCTTGTCATTGTCCATACCAAGTTCGTTCGCCAGATTGGCTGATAGCAAGGCTGATTGTACCATTGCCTCCCGGGTAACCTCTATCGCTGTAAGAGGAGAACCTTCATCCTGGTTGCGATCCATCAACTCGGTAAGCAGGGCCTGGTCAAGAGAACCCCAGTTGACCCCTATCCTTACAGGCTTGTCATGTTTCAGGGCCATTTCAATAATCTGGCCGAATTGCCGGTCCTTCTTTTCCTTGAAGCCGACATTGCCGGGATTGATCCGGTATTTTGCCAAGGCTTCTGCGCAGTCGGGATGATCAGCGAGCAGCTTGTGCCCGATGTAATGAAAATCGCCGATCAGGGGTACATCGATACCCAACCTGGCCAACCTGTCCCTGATACGCGGAACAGCGGCAGCAGCCTCGTCACGGTCAACCGTGATACGGACAAGCTCTGACCCTGCTGTATGTAGCGCCGCCACCTGCGCAACAGTCGCATCAATGTCGGCAGTATCGGTATTTGTCATGGACTGGACAACAATCGGCGCGCCACCTCCTACGGTCACGCCACCCACACTTACACCGGTTGTAATCTTTCGCGGGAGTGCCCCGGCGAGGTATTGCGGTTTGATCATCGTATCCATTGCATGATTGCCCATATTCATCTGACTGGCATCATTTCCCGTTTTATGCCTCATGATCCGGCTTTGCTAGACGACATTTGTGAACCGCAAGTGAAATCTCCACCATCCGGTTCTGCAGAATCGGTGTCAGGCATTATCCTTGCGGTGCCTGATTTCGGCAAAAACCTTGGCATCACTTTCCGATTTCATCGCGAGATGTGAGCGGATTTCACTGTTTGCAGCCCGCAGAAACGGGTTCGTCGCAAGCTCCGTCCCTATGGTTGTTGGCAAGGTTGGTTTTCCCGCAGCACGCAATGCGGCAACTTCTTCCGCCCGTTTCTGCAGGGCATCATTGCCGGGATCTACGGTAAGTGCAAACTTGGCATTTGCCAGCGTGTATTCATGACCGCAATAAACCACAGTTTCGGCAGGCAACCCGGCAAGTTTGCAAAGTGAATCCCACATCATTTGTGCATCGCCTTCAAAAATCCGGCCACATCCCATCGCGAAAAGCGTGTCTCCGGTAAACACCACTCTACTTTCACGGAAATGGAAGTTGATCATGCCAAGCGTATGCCCGGGCGTCGAGATGACATCCACCATGTCCCCGCCAAACCCGAACCGGTCTCCATCCGATACCGTTTCATCAAGCGTGGGTATCTTTGCTTTCTCGGCTTGCGGGCCAATGACCTTGCATCCGCTTGCCGACTTCAGTTCCTCGATACCCTGGGTGTGGTCGAAATGATGATGGGTAACCAGCACATGGGTCAGCTTCCACCCCTTCTCGTCAAGTGCAGCCTGTACGGTACCGGCATCCGGCACATCTATCGCTGCTGTATCACCGCTGTCCGGGTCATGTACCAGCACACCATAATTGTCGCTAAGGCAGGGAAACTGGTAAAATTCCAATTCGCTCATCTTCATGCTCCCGTCGTTGTCTTTCACTAAAGATAATGGTTGTTTGTCATGTTTCCAGCTTGGCGTTAAGGTCGCCCCATGATCATGGATGCTGTCGAATTGCGCGAATTTTATGCGTCGAAACTGGGACTTGCCGCAAGTCATTCCATTGCAATGGCACTTTCGTCAATCTGGAATCCCTCTTCTGACGAAATCTTTCTGGGTCTTGGCTTTCCCTTGCCGTGGATGGACCGGTTTTCAACGGATGCAGAACGAAGTGTCGCCATGATGCAGGCAGGCCAGGGTGCCCTGCAATGGCCTTCTCCTTCGGCATCGGCGACAGCACTCGTGTATGATGACGAATTGCCGTTGAGAGACGCTTCTGTCGATCGCATTCTCATGGTCCATTTTCTGGAACAGGCTGAAAGTGCGGATGAATGTATTGGCGAGGCATGGCGGGTCCTTTCCCCGGGAGGAACCCTTGTGATCGTTATTCCGAACCGGCGTGGCGTATGGGCAAGGTTTGAGCACACGCCCTTCGGCACCGGCAGGCCTTACAGCCGGAGCCAGTTGAACACACTGCTGCGCAACAACCGGTTTACTCCAGAAAAGTGGTCAGACGCCCTGCATTTCCCACCAAGCAAACGCGATTTCGTACTGCGGACACGCGGAGGCTTTGAACGGTTGGGACGCAGATTCTGGCCGGTTTTCTCTGGTGTAATATGCGTAACGGCGACGAAACGGCTTTTCCAGGGAATCCCGGTTACAGCACGTGCAAAGCGCCGGGCTGTTGTGCCGGTACTGGTCCCGCAGGGGACTTCTCGCTCCAACCGTGACCAGGCCTGAAAATTCTTTCTTTGCTTTTCAAAAACGCATTCAATAAAACCCAAGGCTTGTGAACAAGAACATGTGACTTTTCGGAGCAAGGCCGTGAACAATCAAGTGCAGGAACCCCAACCAAAACCCGGCATTCTGGAAATCGACATGTATGTACCGGGAAAATCAAAAGTTCCGGCAGGGGTAACGCCCCACAAACTGTCATCCAATGAAAGTCCTCTGGGGCCAAGCCCTTCCGCGCTTGAAGCGCTTGCCGGGATCGGGAACCGCCTTCAGGATTATCCGGACGGCCAGGCTACTGCATTGCGTGAGGCAATCGCCGCACGGCACGGGCTTAATCCGGAGAACATCATCTGTGGCAACGGCTCCGATGAAATTCTTTCAATGCTTGCCAATGCATTCCTGGCACCGGGTGACGAGGCAATTTTCACCGAGCACGGTTTTCTTCTCTACCGCATTCTCACGCTTGGTGCAGGTGCAAAGCCGGTAGTAGTCCGGGAAACTGATTGTCGCACGGATGTCGACCGCATTCTGGAGGCCGTCACTGATCGCACCCGGATTGTATTCATTGCCAATCCCAACAACCCGACAGGAACTTACTTGCCGGCAAATGAGGTCAAGAGGTTGCACGCCAACCTGCCCGGCAATGTGATACTTGTCCTGGATGCGGCGTATGCCGAATATGTACGCCGCAATGATTATGAATCCGGGCTGGAACTAGTTTCCGAAAGCTCTAATGTCGTCATGACCCGGACCTTTTCGAAAATCCACGGGCTTGCAGCATTGCGGATTGGTTGGGCATATGGCCCCAGGAAACTGCTTGATATACTCAACCGCATTCGCGGGCCATTCAACATGAACTCTGCAGCAATTGCCGCCGGGGCTGCAGCCATTCAGGACCGGGGACATGTCGAGCGCTCCGTATTGCACAATGAGGAATGGCAAACGAGACTGACCGAGGGGTTTGAGGAACTGGGACTGAAAGTCACTCCTTCTGTCGGAAACTTCCTGTTGGTCCATTTCCCGAAAACAGCCGGCAAAACCGCCGCCGAAGCGGACACTTATCTTACGGAACGCGGTTTTGTTCTCCGTGCAGTTGGTGGATACGGTTTTCCCAATGCACTTCGCATGTCAATTGGTTCCGCAGAAGCCAATCTTGGCGTTCTCAAGCACCTGAAAGAGTTTTTGGACTGATGTTCAATCGAGTTGCCCTTGTGGGTATCGGCCTGATCGGGTCATCACTATCCCACGTCATGCGCCGCGAAGGGCTGGCGCAGGAAATTGCCATATCAACCCGAAGTCCCGAAACACTGGAGCGTGCACGGAAACTCAATCTTGGAAATGAGTATTTTCTGGATGCTGCCGAGGCAGCCCGGGGAGCAGATCTTGTTATTGTCTGCACGCCGGTAGGAGCTTGCGAACATGTTGCCAAAACGATTGCCCCGGTCCTTGCCGAAGGGGCCATTGTCTCGGATGTTGGGTCGGTCAAACAGACCGTGCTTGACCAGATGAAGCCAAATCTCCCGGAGACCGTTCACCTTATTCCAGGCCACCCGATTGCCGGGACTGAATTTTCCGGCCCTGATTCTGGCTTCGCCTCTCTTTTCGAGGAACGCTGGTGCATTCTGACCCCGGATGAAAACAGCGACCCTGAAGCGGTCAAGAAACTACAGCGTTTCTGGGAAAAGTGCGGCAGCGATGTCGAGATCATGACCGCCCGCCACCATGACCTGGTACTGGCAATCACTTCACATTTGCCACACCTCATAGCCTACAACATCGTGGGAACGGCCAATGACCTTGAAACCGAAACCCGCTCTGAAGTGATCAAGTTCTCGGCCTCCGGCTTTCGGGACTTTACCCGGATCGCTGCTTCCGATCCGACCATGTGGCGAGACATCTTCCTTCACAACAAGGATGCGGTACTGGAAACACTGGGGCGGTTTTCGGAAGACTTGAGTTCTCTCAGGCGTGCCATCCGGAAGGGAGACGGGGAAATGCTGTTTGACCTGTTTACCCGGACCCGGGATATTCGCCGGTCAATCGTTGAAATCGGACAGGACACCGAGGCTCCGAACTTCGGCCGATACTCCAAGGATGAACAGTGAGGACTCCCTGCCGGTAACTGGCGACAAGCCGTTATAGCTCAGGAAGCAGCGCTATTGCTGCCGGACAAATGCTTGAATTCTTCGACAACCCGAAGATAAATGTCCCGCTTGAAGGATACAATCAGGTCCGGCAGTTCATGCATGTCTTTCCATGACCACTTGTCAAATTCCTGTTCCGATCCGTCGGGGGGATGGGTGATGTTGATCTCGCTTTCATCGCCTTCAAAGCGAAAGGCAAACCATTTCTGGGTCTGCCCGCGATACTTGCCTTTCAACGCAAAACCGATCAGCTCGTCCGGAAGGTCATAATCAAGCCATCCCTCACTCTCGGCCAGAAAGCTTGCAGAGGTAATCCCGGTTTCCTCCCACAATTCGCGTTTGGCGGCCTTTAGCGGGTCTTCGTCCCTGTCGATGCCACCTTGGGGCATTTGCCAAAGATATGCTGTCTTGCCAAATGTCTCGGTATTGGGCATGCGCCGGCCAGCCCAAACCTTGCCCTTATTGTTGAAGAGCATGATGCCGACACAAGGCCGGTAAGGAAGGTCTTCGGCTTTTACTTTTTTCACCTGGAAGGGTCCTTCACCACAGCTGACAGGGGGGTGATTTCAATGCCATTCTCCCTTGCCCGACGCGCAAATTCCGAAACCATGGCAATCGTGTCCGGGAAGGCATTTCCCACTCCGATTGCCAATCCTGTCCTCTTTGCCTGGGCAGCAAGCGCATCCAGCTTCTCGCCAATTGAAGAGCGGGACCGAACATTGTCGAGCATTATTTCACCTCTTGCATAGGGCAGCAGTGCCTTGAGCGACACACCTTTGGCGACGGAATTCTTGACAGAACCGTCATCGAAAAAGAGTAACCCGCGATCGGCAATCTCCGAAAAAATCGGAGACAATGCAGCGGGTTCGCTCATCAAGCGACCTCCAAGATAGTTTGTAATGCCCACATAATTGGTAATCCTGCTCATCGCCCAATGCAGGTTGGCAAGGTTTTCCTGAAGGTCAACATCGGATCTCAGTGTATGTCTTCCCGGATTGTTGTTCGGGTACCCGATCGGTTCCATGGGTACCTGCAGCAACAACTCGTGACCTGCCTTGCGGGCCTGCTGCATCCATCTCGTGAGACTGTTTCCATAAGGCGCAAAGGCAAGTGTCACACCGGGCGGAAGGCTTTCAATCGCCCGTTGAGTGCTGGTCTGGCTGATACCGAGCCCGCCAATGACGATTACCACCCTTGCAACGCCGAAATTACCCTCTGTATCAGGCTGGCGTGAGTAAACATCCATCGCCCTCAGGCCATCAGCAGACTTTTTCGGGATCACGCCGGTAGCACCACGCTCAACAAGCTGCGGATCGGGAAGGTGGGCCTGAGCCTGCTCTTGCCTTCGTACCGGCGCCTGTTCAGGCTCCACTTGCCTGGGCTTTATGCGTATAACACGGCCTTCCCGCTCAACCCGGGATGAATCACCAGCGTCCGGCTCGGATGGTTCCTTGCTCCCACTGACCTGATTGGCAGAATCCGGTTCCTTTTGTGCAGTTTGCGCAACTTCTTTTTCCACGACCACAATCTGCGGTGCCGGTTTTTCCGGTGTCAGGAGCTGTGCAACTTTGGCAAATCCGTCATAAAAGTGAAAAAGCGGCAGCCCCAGGATAAGAAATACCAACACTCCCCAGCCAATCGATCGCCAGAAATTGCTGCCCTTGGCCGCGTCCCTGGCTTTCAGGGGTCTGTTGAATTCGCTATCGGGTTTCATCGTGGTCAGACAAGTTTTTCAGTTGCCACCTGGTGCGAGAGTCAAACAAGGGGAAGTCTGGCTTCCCCTTGCTAATGAATGCTGAGTACATCACCGGGACTGGCGGTCAGTTCTGGGTTGGCACCGCCTTCTCGGGATCAGGAGGGAACGCCTCGTCAGTCTTGGTGCCCTTCAAAAGGTCTTTTGCATAGACAAGCTGTACATCATCCTTCGGATCAGGTGGCACATAAGCGATGGACCCCGATCCCTTGTCGTCTTCCTCATTGCCGACAATGTGTCCCTTGAGCTGACTTTCGCCGCGTGCCTGCACACGACCCACCAGTTCTTCGGGTAGTGGCTGGTCGATCCTGATATCAGGCTCGATACCTTTTCCCTGAATGGAACGGTCGGCCGGAGTGTAGTAAAGCGCAGTCGTCAGCCGCAAGGCACCGTTTGAACCAAGCGGAATGATCGTCTGGACCGAACCTTTGCCGAATGAACGCGTACCCACTACGGTTGCACGCTTGTGGTCCTGCAATGCCCCGGCAACAATTTCGGAAGCACTGGCTGATCCGCCGTTGATCAGGACAATAAGTGGCTTTCCACCTGTGAGGTCACCTGCACGTGCAGCGTGACGGCGGGTCTCTTCCGGATTGCGCCCACGGGTGGAAACGATAAGCCCGCGATCAAGAAATGTGTCGGAAACACTGATTGCCTGATCAAGCAAACCGCCCGGGTTGAGACGCAAGTCCACGATATAACCCTTGAGCTGATCCTCCGGAACCTGTTCCTTGATTCGGTCGATTGCCGTTTCAAGGCCCTGGAAGGTTTGTTCGTTGAATGCATTGATATCGATAAACCCGATATCCTCGTCCTCAATCCTCCAGCGGACAGAACGGACCTTGATAACATCGCGGATAATCGTGATGTCCAGTGGCTTGTCGGCACCTTCCCTGACAATTGTCAGAACGATCGGCGTATTGATCTCACCGCGCATTTTCTCGACAGCCTGCTGAAGCGTGATGCCGCGAATATCCTCGCCATCGATTTTGGAAATGAGATCTCCCGCCAATACACCGGCATTGGCAGCAGGCGTGTCTTCAATCGGAGAAACAACCTTGACCAGTTCATTTTCCATTGTGACTTCAATGCCAAGGCCGCCGAACTCACCGCGTGTTTGCACACGCATGTCGGAAAAATCTTTCGCATTCAGATAGCTTGAGTGAGGATCAAGCGAGGTAAGCATGCCGTTGATTGCACTCTCGATCAATTCCTCTTCTTCCGGCTCGGTAACGTAAGATGCACGAACCCGCTCGAAAATATCTCCGAAAATGCTCAACTGGCGATACGTCCCGACACCGGCTGCCTGTGCGGTATTGGAAGGTTTGATGCCTGATATGACTGTCAAGGCAGTCACGGCACCCAAAACGGCACCCACCATGATTAGTACAAGCCTACGAACCATTTGTTGCTCTCTCTGATTTGTTGCCCGACCACCACGGGGCCGGATCAATTGATTTCCCATCCTTGCGGAACTCAACATACAAAATTGGCTTTGTTGTGGAAACGTCTACGACACCAGCGCTCGCAATTCTTTGTGAACCCATCACGCCCAGAGGCTCGCCAACAAGTACAAATTGCCCAGGTTGTACGTTTATTTTCTCCATCCCCGCCAATACGACATGATAACCCTGTCCTGCATTGATGATCAATAGTTGACCATAGGAACGAAAGGGACCCGCATAGACAATCCAGCCATCCGCCGGGGAAGAAATGCGCGCATTCTCACGGGTAGCCAGGGAAAGGCCGCTGGTCTGGTCACCTGCACCATCATCTTGACCGAATTGCGCAACCGTTTCACCTTCAGCCGGCAGGGGCAGCAATCCTTTTGCCTCAGAAAAAGGAAGCGCTGGCGCAATGCGCCCCGGATCAGAAAAGGGGTTGTTCTCCTCGAACTTGCGAACCGCAGCCGTACGGCTTTCTTCGCGTTTCTTGCGTTCGATTTCGGCCAACCGCGCTGCCTCAGCCGCTTCGCGGGCACTCTCTATTTCGGCCTCAAGATCCGATATCAGGTCATTCAGGGACGTAGCCTTGGCTGCAAGCTCAGCAGCGCGGGCACTTTCCGCAGCAAGCTCTGCCTGGGTCTTTCCGGCAAGCTTGCGCTTTTCTGCAAGCAGCAAATTGAGTCTTTCCTGGTCTTGCGCAAGTCCTTCCAGGTCGTTTCTGAGCGCTGTTCTTTGGAGATCGATATCGTCCGATATTCGCACCAGTTCCTGTAACTGACCAATCAGAACACGGGTTTCGGCGCGCACTTCCGGAATGACCGAACCCAGAAGGATTGCAGAGCGCACAGAAGAAAGCGCATCCTCTGGCGTGACCAGCAATGCAGGGGGCGGCTTGCGTCCCATGCGCTGCAATGCACCCAGCACTTCTGCAAGCAGCGCCTTCTTGTTGTTCAGGTAACCACGCACCTGGTCTTGTTCCTTGCGAAGCTGCGAAAGACGCGCTTCAGCTTTGGACACTCGTTTTTCAAGACGGCGCGCATTGCTGGAAGTTTCAATCAGGTTACGGTTGACTGTCTCCCTGTCCTTGGCCAGTTGACTGATCTCGGCCGCCAACTCCTGCTTGCGCTGTTCACTTAGAGCGATCTCTTCCTGCAATTGCCGAAGTTCAAGCGCCGTCCGGTCACGCTGTTCAACAAGTTCCTGGGCATAGGACGGCACAAGCAAGGCCAGCGACAGGCACAAGACCTGCCCCAACCGATTTGCAAACAACCATTTGCTGGAACCCTGCCCGGAAAACAAACTGATTCTCCTTCAGGCTTGGAGCTTACCCGAATTGGCAATTCGCTGAAAGAATCGATCGCGATCCAACTCAGTCGCGATGGTACGGATGCCCCGACAATATGGTAATCGCCCTGTAGATTTGCTCTGCAAGCATGATACGCGCCATTTGATGCGGCCATGTGAAGGAACCAAAACGAAGTTTTCTGAAACTCTTGGCACGTAAGGCATCACCATGCCCGTCAGGTCCGCCAAGTGCAAAGGACAGGGTGTCAGTACCCGCATCCTGCTCCTCGCGAATCAATGCGGCAAAAGCGCGACTGTCCAGATCCTTGCCGTTTTCATCGAGCAAAATGATTCTTGGCGCATTTCCTGTGGAAGCAATCAGGCTTTCCGCCTCCGCGTTTCTTCGTGCAATTGCATCGCGAGCCCTGCTTTCCGCTGTCTCAACAAGGTCGGGACCTTGCAGATGCAGGTTACCTCCCGATCTGCTGATTCGCTGATGATAGCGATCATAAAGTTCCCGCTCCGGACCGGCCTTCATCCGGCCGACCGCAAGAATCGCTAGCCGCATCGTACAAGCGCCTGTCTAGTGCCTCTCGTCGGAAGAAGGCATCTGCCACATCTTTTCAAGCGCGTAGAACTCACGCACTTCCGGTCTGAAAAGATGCACGATGACATCACCAACATCGATCAACACCCAATCGGCACTTTCAAGGCCTTCAACCTTTGCCGGCACCTTGGTTTCCTTCAGCTTGCGAAGAAGCTGGTCGGCAACGGCACTGACATGACGGTGTGAACGCCCTGAAGCAATCACCATGTAATCGGCAATTGCTGTCTTGTCCTGGATGTCGATGGTGATGATTTCTTCTGCCTTGGAATCTTCCAGGCTGCTCGTCACGGTTTCTAGAACATCGGCAACTGCTGCAATAGCGGTCTTCTCTGTCCTGTTCGAGGCGCCGCTTCCGGTACCTTCTGTCTGCATTGCTGTATTCAGGGTTCCCTCGCTATGCAGTTTCGGTTTGGCACGATTGCCGGTTAAGCAGGCATTCACGCCTGCTGCACCTTACTCCATACCACGTTTCGCACAATTTCTGTACCAAATTGTGCGCACAACCAGAATAGGGCTGATTGTGTGTAAGTATCAAGACTGTTTGGTTAACAAATGGTTACCGGGCCTTCTTGCCGGCCGACCCGTTCTTTTCGGCCTGTGCTCTCAACCAGGTTGATGACAAAGGGCTACGCGGACCGTGCAGGAAAGTCCAAGCCGGTGCCTTCATGTCCGCAAGCAGACTGGCATCCGCCTCGTCAACACGATATCTCGAAAGGGCAAGCGCTGCCCGTGCCGACCGGTAGGCAAGGGTGGAGCCCGGCCTGTCAATCACCGCAATTGGCAAACTGTGCGCAATTTTCCACCAATCCTGCCATTCATGAAAATTGGCCAGATTGTCGGCTCCCATCAACCAGACAAACTTCAGCCTTGGCCTGAGGCGGGTCAATACCGCAACAGTGTCCGCTGTATAACGTATCCGGTGAGCAGCCTCGAAAGCCGTGATCTTGATATCGGGATGACGCACCATGGCCCGGCACAAGGCGACGCGCTCGGCCAGTTCAGGCAAGGCGGAAACATCCTTCAGGGGATTGCCGGGCGTCACCATCCACCAGATCTGGTCCAGTTTGAGGCGCTTGAGTGCCAGATGGCACAAGTTGAGATGCCCCTCGTGCGGGGGATTGAACGAACCACCAAAAAGTCCGATCCGCGCACCGTCTCCGGCAGAAGGAATCCGCATTGCATCCTGTAGGGTATTGGAAACGGTCATTCTGGAAAGCTGCCGTCCGGTCAGGGCCGGGTCTGTCCGTTACCACGAACGCGGTACTTGAAACTCGTCAACTGCTCAACACCGACAGGCCCCCGTGCATGCATCTTTCCCGTGGCAATGCCGATTTCCGCCCCCATACCGAACTCGCCACCATCTGCAAACTGTGTCGAGGCATTGTGCAGCAAAATGGCGGAATCTATTTCAGCCATGAATTTGTCGACACTATCCGCATCCTCGGCAATGATGCTTTCTGTATGTCCGGATGAATAGTTTGAAATATGCTCGATTGCACCATCGACCCCGTCAACCAGCTTCACGGATATGATTGAATCCAGATACTCGGTTTTCCAGTCCATTTCACTGGCCTCTGATGCATCGGGAAAAATACCGACAATGGTTCCGTCTGCCCTGATTTCACATTTTGCCGTACGCAATGCTTCGAGAATGGGTTTGAGATGCGTGTCCTTCGCAGCTTTATCAAGCAGCAATGTTTCCGCAGCGCCGCATATGCCGGTGCGGCGCATCTTGGAATTGACCGTTACATCAATAGCCACCTGCAAGTCTGCAGACTTGTCGATGTAAACGTGACACAGACCCTCGAGATGGGCGAAAACCGGGACACGCGCCTCTGCCTGCACCCGCTCGACAAGACTGCGCCCTCCCCGCGGCACAATCACATCAAGATTGCCGCCAAGACCTGACAACATCTCACCGACAGCTGCCCGGTCCGTGGTTGGCACGATCTGGATCGCATCTCCCGGCAACCCGGCTTTCTCCAGCCCTTGCACAAGACAGGCATGTATCGCACGGGACGTGTGATAGCTATCGGATCCACCACGCAGAATAACCGCATTGCCGGATTTCAGGCACAGGCCCCCTGCATCCGCGGTAACGTTCGGACGGGATTCGAAAATCACCCCGATAACACCCAGCGGCGTCCGCACACGCTCAATATGAAGACCGTTCGGGCGATCCCATTCTGCCATCACAGCGCCAACCGGATTATCAAGCGCAGCGATGTCCTGCAACCCGGCCATCATCGCTTTTATTCTGCTCTCGTCGAGTTGCAATCGGTCCTGGAAAGCCTGTGCCATGTCGCCAGCCCGGGCGGCAACCATGTCTTTTTCATTTTCAGACAGGACGTTGTCCCGTTCAGCCCACAAACATTCCGCCATCGCTTCAAGCGCCTGGTTTTTGCGTGAACCGTCTGCCGTCGCCAGAACCTTCGCTGCAGCTTTGGCTTTCTTGCCCAGTGCCAGCATGATGTCATGCACATCAGCGCTGTTACTTACCCTGTCAAGCATCACTGAACTCCGTTTCTGGCCCATGTCTGGGTGTGTTCGTGCGAATTACGAGATTGTCACGATGGATCATCGCTCCCCGCGCCTCAAACCCGAGAATTTCTTGTACCTTATCGGACCGGCAACCTGCAATCCTTGCTGCATCGGTCGCATCGTAGGAAACAATCCCGCAACCAAGCATTTCACCTGCTTCAGAGCATACCCGTACAACATCCCCGCGGGAAAACTCTCCCTGAACGGATACAACACCAGCCGGAAGCAGGCTCTTGCCACTGTTCAGGGCTTTTTCCGCGCCATTGTCGATAACGAGTCCACCGGTCATTTCGATCTGCCCGGAAATCCACTTCTTGCGGGCTGTAACGGGATTGTCCTTGGCCTGAAACCATGTGGCATCGCCGCCTTCAAACAGTTTTTGCACCGGGTTCATTGCCTTGCCGGAAGTGATGACCATGGCAGTTCCTGCCGAGGTTGCTATCTTGCCTGCTTCAAGTTTTGTGACCATGCCGCCACGGGAAAGTTCGGTGCCTGCATCACCCGCCATGGCTTCGATTTCCGGCGTAATTTCCTCAACGCTATCGAACCGTTTCGCATTGGCATCCTTTCCCGGGATGCCGGAATAAAAACCGTCCACATCAGACAGAAGTATCAGAAGGTCTGCCGCTATCATTGTCGCAACACGTGCTGCCAGACGGTCATTGTCCCCATAACGGATTTCACTGGTCGCTACAGTGTCATTTTCATTGACAATCGGTACCACGCCAAGCCGCAACAGGGTGGAAATGGTTTCTCGGGCATTGATGTAGCGCCTGCGTTCTTCGGTGTCTCCAAGGGTCAGCAAGACCTGGCCACAGTGATGCCCATACTGGCCAAGTGCTTCGCTATAGGCCCTGGAAAGCAGTATCTGGCCGGTCGCTGCTGCTGCCTGACTTTCCTCAAGCTTGAGTATCCGATTCGGCAGGCCCAGCTTGCCCCGCCCCAAGGCAATTGCACCCGATGAAACAAGCAATACTTCACTGCCGCGGGCGCGCAACATGTCAATATCGGCACACAACGCATCAAGCCATGCCCGCTTGAGACCTGTTTTCCGGTCGACCAGAAGTGCAGAACCAACCTTGATGACAATACGTTTTGGAATGGGGCTGACGGCGTTCATCACAGGTCCAGCCAGTCACCCGGTTCGGCTTCTTTTTCGGGGGCATCGGCTTCCCTGGCCGTTTCGACATGGGAAATCATTGCCCGCAGGGTTTCCTCAACCCCTTCCCTGGTAGCAGAGGAAAGCGCCAAAGCAGTCTGGTTGCCGACCTTTGAGAGAAGCTTCAGTTTCTCATTCCGCTCTTCCTCTGGAACGGTATCGCATTGGCTGAGCGCAAGTACTTCAAGTTTGTCTTCAAGCCCTTTGCCATATGCCTCAAGTTCCGCTCGCACCGTATTGTAGGCCTCAACTACATCAGCCTCCTGGGCTGAAACCAGATGAAGCAGTACCCGGGTGCGTTCGATATGGCCAAGGAAACGGTCCCCGATCCCCACACCTTCATGGGCTCCTTCAATGAGACCGGGAATATCGGCAATAACAAATTCACGACTGTCTATCTTTGCGACACCCAGATTGGGGTGAATGGTCGTAAAGGGATAGTCGGCAATTTTGGGCTTGGCAGCCGTAACACTGGCAAGAAATGTGGATTTTCCGGCATTCGGCAGCCCAACCAGACCCGCATCGGCAATCAGTTTGAGACGCAGCCAAATCCAGCGCTCGCTTCCCTCAAGCCCCGGATTGGCACGGCGGGGAGCCTGGTTGGTCGAAGACTTGAAATGGGCATTGCCAAAACCGCCATTGCCTCCCTTCGCCAACAGATAGCGTTCCCCGACCTCGTCAAGGTCGGTAATCAGGGTCTCGTTGTCTTCTTCAAAAACCTGGGTCCCCACCGGCACTTTCAGGGTGATCGGCTCTGCATTTGCGCCATGCATGTTTCGACCCTGTCCATGATGGCCGGTCTTTGCCTTGAAGTGCTGTTGGTAACGATAATCAATCAGGGTGTTGAGGCCTTCAACAGCCTCAACCCAGACATCGCCACCCTTGCCACCATCACCGCCATCCGGGCCGCCCATGGCAATGTACTTTTCGCGGCGAAAAGACAGTGATCCGGCTCCGCCATCACCGGATCGTATGTAAACCTTGACCTGATCCAGAAATTTCATGTCTTGGGTCCGTTATTCCGATCAGGCATCACCTCAGGAGCTTACCGCCCCCATCCAGCTCTCGCGTGTTATGCGGTAATGCTGGACTGTCCGGTCAGCACGGAAGAACTCCGAATAGAGTTGTTCCTCTTTCCACAATGATGCGCCGCATTTTTCAATAACACGACGTGACGGGGCATTCACAGTCAGCACAGAAAAAATCAGGGCATCCCGGGTGCCGGCCTTGAAGAAAAGGTCAATCAGTCCTCTTGCAGCCTGGGTGGCATATCCGTTGCCCCAGAATTCTTCACCGAGCCAATAGCCAACATAGGGCAGCCCGTGCGAGTGACCCGGACCATGAAGGGAACAAATGCCCATCACTGCCCCGGTTTCAGCATGCGTGATTGCATAGTGACAATCGGTTACGGAAGGATTCGAAATCTTTTCGATGAATTCTTCTGCATGCGTATCGAAATACGGATAAGGCATTGAAGCGAGCATGCTTGCCACATTGATATTGTTGGCAAGGCTGGCAATGTCTGCTGCATCCTCTTTCCTGGGAGGACGAAGTACAAGATCTTTTGTGGTCAGTATTTCACACGCAATACCGAGGCCTTCAGAGCTGCCTGTCTCCTGCTTGAGCATTGTGCTTTTCCTCGCGTAAAAATCAAAAAGGGAAGCTGGTGTCAGCTCCCCTCCAGAACAGCCTGTAATGTGTTTTGGCCGGGGGTCAGACACCGGCTTTGAATTTGCCGGCTATTCGGCGGCTTCTGCCGGGACAACGTTGATATAGGTCCGGCCATTGCCTTTTTTCTGGAAATTCACTGTACCGTTAACAACAGCGAAGATGGTGTGGTCTTTTCCCATGCCTACATTCTGGCCGGGGTGCCACTTTGTACCACGCTGGCGGCAAATGATGTTGCCTGCCAAAACTTCTTCGTTACCGAATTTCTTGACGCCAAGACGGCGTCCGGCGGAATCGCGACCGTTTCGGGATGAGCCGCCTGCTTTTTTGTGAGCCATGTCGTTATCTCCTAAAGGTCGGCTTACTTGGCCAATTCTTTTGCCTGGTCACGCCAGTCAGAAATCTGATCGGCGCTGAATGGCATGTTTTCATCAATACGCGCAACTTCCTTGTCGGTCAATTTCGCGATCTGCGCAAAGGTCGTGATACCCTGTTCCTTGAGTTGCTTTTCTGCAACCGGGCCAATTCCCTTTATGTCGGTCAGCTTGTCAGCCTCCCCTGCAGGTGCAGTAAAGAGAGGTGCAGCACTGCCTGCTTCAGCCTTGCTCTCTTTCTTTGGAGCATCTTTCTTGGCTTCTGCTTTCTTGGGAGCTGCCTTCGCAGGAGCTTCTTTCTTGGCAGCAGCGTCCTTCGTTACTGTCGATTTTTTCGAAGGCTTCTTGCCATCTGTCAAAATCTCGGCGATCCGCAGCTTTGTCTGGTGTTGCCGGTGGCCGATGGTGCGGCGTGAATTCTGGCGACGGCGCTTCTTGAAGGCAATAACCTTGCGGTCACGACCCTGCTCAATGATCTCGGCAGAGACAATGGCGCCATCGACGGTAGGCGCTCCAAGCGTGACATCGTCACCTTCACCAACCATCAGCACTTGGTTGAGCTCAACGAAATCACCGGCTTCACCTGCCAGTTTTTCAACTTTCAATACGTCTTCGGCAACAACGCGATATTGCTTGCCACCGGTTTTTACGACTGCGAACATCTTTGTTTCCTTCCAGTGTTCCACAAGGCTCTCGTCAGGCTAAAGCCGCCCGCGGGCCATCTTTTTTCAGTCTTCCGATAGGGAGTTAGAATGTCTAGCGTCGACCTTCGTCTTCGCTGCTCGCGCGGATATAGCCCCGACCCTCCCCAAAAGTCAAGAAAAATTGGAGTTTTCGTCCTTCCTGTTGCTCGCGGGGAAGGCCTGCCTTCAAAAACTATCGGCGATTCATGCTGGACCTGCAGCACCTTCTTGTACAAGGTGTGGCGGAATCGTTTTCTCGGGACAGGAACAAGATGGATCGTCACAGGCAATTTTACATAAACGGCAAGTGGGTTGAGCCCGAACCGGGTGCAACCGGTTTCGATGTTATCCATCCCGGAACGGAAGAACCGGTTGCCACCATTGCCCTTGGAACCGCTGCCGATGTGGACAAGGCCGTTTCGGCGGCAACTTCAGCATTTGAAAGCTGGGGCTGGTCAAGCGTTGAAGACCGTATCGAACTGCTTCGGAAAATCACGGAGCTCTACAAAAAGAGATCGGATGAATTTGCCCGGCTGATGGCACTTGAAATGGGTACATCCATCACGTTTTCCCGAGAAGTACAGGCACCATGCGGGGATGGGCATCTTGAAGCAGTCATGGAGGCACTTGCGGCGCATGAATTCGAGCGACCATCCATGCGCGGGGGCTCCATACTGGTTGATGAACCCGTTGGCGTGGTCGGTTTGATCACGCCATGGAACTGGCCGATAAACCAGGTGATCGTCAAGGTCGCGCCAGCAATTGCTGCCGGATGCACCTCGATACTCAAGCCAAGTGAAATGTCTCCCCTTTCCGCTCTCCTTCTGGCCGAAATCATCGACGAGGCAGGCTGCCCACCCGGCGTTTTCAATCTTGTCAACGGAGACGGGCCGGGTGTTGGTGAAGCAATTTCCACCCATCCCGGCATTCACATGGTTTCCTTTACCGGTTCGACGCGAGCCGGGATTGCAATTTCCAAAGCCGCAGCAGATACCGTTAAGCGCGTTGCACTGGAACTGGGTGGCAAATCGCCGAACCTGGTGTTTGCCGATGCAGACCTCGACAATGCAGCGAATGCCGCTATTGCCGACTGTTTCATCAATAATGGCCAGTCCTGCGACGCCCCTTCACGGCTGATCATTGAAAAGTCCGTCTATCCCGAAATGGTCGAGCGCGTGAAAAACGTGGTCAACGCCCTGGAAGTCGATGACCCGATGAAGGAGGGTGAACACCTTGGCCCGGTCGTCAACAGCAAGCAGTTTGAGCACATCCAGCGATTGATACAGGCAGGGATCGACGAAGGGGCTACACTGGTTTGTGGCGGAACCGGCCGCCCTGCGCACTTGAACAAGGGGTATTACATCCGCCCGACTGTTTTCGCGGATGTTGACAATGACATGACAATTGCACGCGAAGAGGTTTTTGGCCCGGTAATTGCCCTCATTCCATTTGAAACGGAAGATGAAGGTATCCGGATTGCAAATGACACGGTTTACGGCTTGTCAGGCTTTATCCACTCATCCGACACCGAGAGGGTGCGGCGGGTAGCAAGCAGGCTTCGCGTTGGCAGCGTGAACGTCAACGGGGCAGCAGCGGATTATGATGTGCCCTTCGGCGGGTACAAACAATCCGGCAACGGCAAGGAAAACGGCGCCTTCGGTCTTGAGGAGTTCCTCGAGACGAAGGCCATCAACATGTGAGGAAATGGCGATGACCTGGGAACTGGTTCTGGCCTTCAATATTGCCTTGTTGGTTGCCATCGCCAGCCCCGGGCCGTCAATGCTGATGCTCATACGCACCAGTCTTGTTCACGGGCGCACGGCAGGTATCAGGGTTGGCTTGGGCCTTGGCACAATGGCGGCAGTCTGGACAGCAATGGCGCTCTTTGGCCTTGATGGCGTCTTCAAGCTCTTCCCATGGGTTTACACAACGGCCAAAGCCGCTGGCGCCGCCTATCTGCTCTATCTTGCCTGGAAAACCTGGCGCAGTGCAGATCACAGGCTGGAAAGGGCACAAAGCGCGCAAACCGGCCGCCTGTTTCTCGAAGGCATGCTGGTCAATCTTGCAAATCCGAAATCGGTTCTGTTCGCTGCTGCCGTACTTGTCGTAATCTTCCCGCCAAACCTCAACCTCGCCGAAAAGGCTTTCATTATCGGCAATCACCTGATGGTTGAAATGCTCTGCCAAACAGCGATTGCACTTGTAATGAGTACCCCCGCGATCAGTCGCCAGTATCTTGCAGCCAAACGCTATCTGGACCGGACTGCCGCAATTGTCCTGGGTGCACTTGGCCTGCGTTTGTTGCTGCAAAAATAATCGCCCATGCCCGGACCACTCGACAATCTTACAATCATTGAAATGGCAGGTATTGGACCGGCTCCGCTCGCCGGCCAGTTACTGGCTGATCTCGGTGCGGCTGTAACCGTAATCGACCGTTCTGCGGGCGAAGACCTTTCAGCGGACATCAACCGTCGCGGCAAAAAGTCGATCGCACTGAACCTCAAAGAACCGGAAGGGGTGGCGGCAGCACTGAAAGTAATCGCCAGCACCGATATCCTTATTGAAGGCTTTCGCCCCGGCGTCATGGAACGGCTTGGACTGGGGCCCGATACCGCTCTGGAAGCAAATCCCCGCCTGGTGTACGCACGCATGACCGGCTGGGGACAGGAGGGACCTTGGGCACAAACAGCTGGGCATGACCTCAACTATCTGGCGCTTACAGGAGCCCTGAATGCAATGGGAAAGCGCGGCGAGCCACCCGTACCTCCGTTAAACCTTGTGGCTGATTATGGCGGCGGGTCAATGTTTCTTGTCATGGGCATCCTTGCAGCCATTATCGAACGAAGCATCTCCGGCAAGGGGCAGGTGGTCGATGCAGCCATGATTGACGGAGTGCCCGCCATGATGGGCCTTGTCCAGTCAATGCTTGCATCCGGAAACTGGACACGAGAACGCGAAGACAATTTCATAGACGGCGGAGCCCCCTACTATCGCTGTTATGAATGCTCGGATGGCAAATACCTGTCCGTAGGGTGCATTGAGCCAAAATTCTTTGCCCGGTTTCTGGAAATCGCCGGTCTCGATCCGGCCTATCGCGGAACCCAGAATGACAAGAGACACTGGCCGGAAATGCATGCCGTGTTCGAAGCCCTGTTCGCGTCGAAAAGCCGGGATGAATGGGCATCCCTTTTCGAAGGATCAGATGCCTGTGTCGCACCCGTGCTGGATTTCGATGAAGCTGAAAAACACCCGCACAATCAAGCCCGCAACACATTCGTAACACGCCAGGGTTTGCGGCAAACCAGCCCTGCCCCGCGCTTCAGCCGCACGCAAACCAGTCTTCCCCCACCTGCCTCAAACACCGGTACGGAATCTGAAAGTATCCTGTCCGGTGCAGGCTTCACGGAAAGCGAGATCCGCAATCTTGCCAAGAAAGGCATTCTGCTGTGAACTCGGCCGGTTGGTACGTTACACCCGATTGCAATCCTCCATCTCAGGAATACACCAAATGAAAACAACCGCCGCTGAACTGGGCAGACTGATAGCAAGTGGAAAGCTTGACCCTGTTGAACTTGCCAGCGAAACTCTTGACGCAATCAATACCCACCCCGAACGCAAGCGGATTTACACAGTCATAAGCGACGAACGCGCAATGGCTGAAGCAGAAGATTCCCGCAAGCGCCAGAAGACAGGGACACTCGCAAGTCCCCTCGATGGTGTACCCATCTCCTGGAAGGACCTGTTTGATACTGCCGGCATTGCAACCGAAGCAGGTACGCCACTCCTGAAGGGACGTATCCCGCAAGAGGATTGTCTGGTCATCGCAAGAGCCTCGGCAGCAGGTCTGGTGTGTACCGGCAAGACCCACACTTCAGAGCTTGCCTTCTCGGGACTTGGTATCAATCCGAATGCACAAACGGCTCCCAATATTCATGGTGACAGTCTTGCCCCCGGCGGCTCTTCTTCCGGAGCAGCCGCTTCCGTTGCCAATGACCTTGTGCCAATTGGCATCGGTTCTGATACCGGCGGGTCGGTACGCATCCCCTCTGCCTGGAATGATCTCGTTGGGCTGAAGACGACATCCGGCCTCATACCCAATGATGGGGTGATCGCACTGTGCCCCGGATTTGACACAGCTGGTCCGCTGTGCCGTTCGGTTGAGGATGCATGGCTGATGACTGCCATACTTGCCGGGCTGGAACCTGTCATGCCGGAAGCAAAGCCGCTATCTGAATGCCGGTTCCTGGTAAACCGGACCATCGTTCTGGACGGGCTGGACGAAAAAACAGAACGCGGATTCAAATCGGCGATTGAGAAACTTGCTTCTGCCGGTGTGAAAATTGACTACGGCGAGATCGACCAATACGAGGAAATCCTGCCCCTTGGACCCGTTCTCTTTCCATATGAAGCCTGGCAATCATGGGGCAAGGAAATCACGGATAATCCTGGTGTGGTATTCGAGCCGGTTGAAAACCGCTTTCTCTCCGGCAAACACCTCACAAGGGAAGAATACCAACACGCCTGGAAAAAAATGGAAACACTGCGCAAGGCTTACAATGAGCGGGTTGCAGGATATGATGCTGTCCTATCTCCAACTGTCTGCATCACACCGCCTAACAAGGAAAAGCTGCTTGGTGATATCGACCTGTTCCAGAAAACCAACTTGCTGGCATTACGAAACACGCGATTTGGCAACATGTTCGGCCTGTGTGCTCTCACAATACCAACAGGCGAGCCGTCGGTTGGCATCATGCTCGGCTCAACGCCCTTCACGGAGAAGAACCTGGCCAGCGTCGGCATCTCGGTGGAAAATGCTCTCCAGAGTTGAACAATTGTACCAGTCTGACGGTTCAGTCACATAAAAACGGCGGCCTCTGATCATTGCAACTTTTGCGATTTCAGATAGTTTGCACCGAGTACAGAAAGCAGGAGGATGCCCATGAAAACCCGCGCCGCTGTTGCCTTTGAAGCCGGCAAGCCCCTAGAGATTTGCGATGTGGAGCTGGAAGGCCCCAAGGAAGGTGAAGTGCTCGTTGAAATGAGGGCAACAGGAATTTGCCACACGGACGAATTCACACTTTCAGGCGCCGATCCGGAAGGTCTTTTCCCGGCAATACTCGGGCATGAAGGCGCAGGTGTCGTGGTGGACACAGGCCCCGGTGTTACCACCCTCAAGAAGGGTGATCATGTTATTCCGCTTTATACACCCGAATGCCGCGAATGCGATTACTGCACATCAGGCAAGACCAATCTTTGCCAGAAAATTCGCACCACCCAGGGCCAAGGCGTCATGCCGGATGGCACATCGCGCTTTTCCATCAAAGGCGAAAAAGCGTTCCATTACATGGGAACATCCACCTTCTCCAATCATACAGTTGTTCCAGAGATTGCACTTGCAAAAGTCCGTGAAGACGCACCGTTTGAATCAATCTGTTACATCGGTTGCGGGGTTACCACCGGAATTGGTGCAGTCATAAATACGGCAAAAGTTGCCCCGGGCGACAATGTCGTTGTTTTCGGCCTCGGCGGCATTGGCCTCAATGTTATCCAGGGCGCCCGCTTGGCAGGGGCAAACATGATTGTGGGCGTTGACATCAACCCGGACCGCAAGGAATGGGGCGAAAAGTTCGGCATGACCCATTTTGTCAACCCAAAAGAGGTTGAAGGCGATCTCGTGCCGTATCTCGTTGACCTCACCAACGGCGGGGCCGATTATTCATTCGAGTGTATCGGCAATGTAAATGTGATGCGTGATGCCCTTGAGTGCTGTCACAAGGGCTGGGGCACCTCGATCATTATCGGGGTCGCTGGTGCCGGTCAGGAAATTTCGACCCGCCCGTTCCAACTGGTGACAGGGCGCAATTGGCGCGGCACTGCATTTGGTGGTGCAAAGGGGCGTACGGATGTGCCCAAGATCGTTGATTGGTACATGGATGGCAAAATCCAGATTGACCCGATGATTACCCACACAATGGGACTAGATGAAATCAACAATGGGTTTGACCTGATGCGAAAAGGCGAGAGCATTCGCGGGGTGGTCAAGTTCTGACGTAAACAGCAATTCTCCTCCTGCCATTGCCAGTGCAGGCAAGTGGCAGGCTGGAACCAACACCAGACTGGAATACTCAATGGCTTCTGTTGAACTTCCGACCAAAATGATTTTGTCTGTCATTCTACTGGGCATTGTTGGCTGCACCGCCGAACAGGAGGCTGCAAAGACAGAAGAAAAGCCTGCGGTCAGCAAAACTGCTGAAAAGGGTGATGCAGTCGGCAAGAAACCTGCACCAGCAGAACCCAAAAAAGCAGAAAAGAAAACTCCGGAAGCTGAAGTGCCTGTGTCTGCCCAGTCTGAAACACTATCTGACACAGAACAGTCCGGTGAAGCCCGCGTAACGCCGGACAATCCTGAAGCTGTTCTCTCGTCTCGCGACACGCTCCTGCCGGATACAATACAAGCCGCCCGGATCAACCGGAACGAAACCAAAATCCCATACACCGGAGTTTGGGCCAGTAATGCGAAAGGTTGCGCGCAGATAGACCAGGATGTTTATGACGGATTTGCCGTCATAACCCTGGAAACCGTCCGGACTTTCGAGGAAGTTTGTGAGATATCTGCCGAGACACCGCAAATCAATCCGGTTACGCTTGATGCCTCCTGTAGTGCGGAGGGCGAAACAAACCCGAGCCGTTTGATAATAGAAATGGTCAACGGCCAGAACATCAAACTGAAACACGAGGGAACAGCCGGATTTGAGCTGACACGCTGTCAGCTACCACCCGGGTGATCAGCCGGCTTCCATACAGAAAGCATCAAGCATGAGCCTTGAATTCCTTTTGACATCAACAGTAGTGGTCTTGCTTCCAGGAACCGGCGTTATCTACATGATAGCCATCGGACTGGGCAGGGGATGGCGAGCCAGCATTTTTGCGGCGATTGGCTGTACAATCGGTATATTGCCAGCTGCCCTCGCAGGTGTGCTGGGGCTGTCAGCTGTCCTGCACACGAGTGCGATTGCTTTCCAGGTCATCAAATATCTCGGAGTTGCCTACCTGTTCTTCATGGCATGGAACATGTTGAGGGATGGCAGCACCCTGTCGGTTACAGCGGATCAAAAACCTGTTTCCATGTTCAGAACGGCGCTTAACGGCACCATGCTCAACATACTCAATCCAAAGCTGTCATTCTTTTTCATGGCATTTCTGCCCCAATTCCTGACGCATGGAACAGCATCGCACACACGGGAAATGCTGATACTGGCAGCTGTATTCATGGCCTTGACCATGATTATTTTTGTCGCTTACGGCATTTGCGCTTCACTGGCGCGTCATTACGTGATCAGTCGGCCAAGAGTGATGTTGTGGTTTCGAAGAACATTTGCCGCCACATTCACATTTCTGGGAATGCGGCTGGCATTGTCCGACTGACCACTGCACTCCTGGTGCAGTGTCTGCTAACCACTATTCGGTTTTTGGCGTGGCATCGGGAAGTGTCACTTCCACGTCAATTGCCTTCTTCTCGCCTCCAAAGCCACCATTGTACAGATAGAAGCCACCTCCGGCGATGACCAGAAGCAGCAAAATGGCAACAAACCATCCGGCACCGCTACTGCGTTCTCCGGTATTTATGACTGTTGGTTCTGAATCAGGCATGTCATGTCTCCTGTGCTAATACGCTATTAATATTGAACAAGAACACGCAAAGCGGGATTTGGTTCCGGAACATTCCGTTCCTCCCAAAAGGCAAAAGAGGACAATCTTGACCATTATTTATGTCGATGCAGATGCCTGCCCGGTAAAGGAAGAGACAATCCGTGTCAGCGAACGGCACGGTCTGAAAGTGGTTTTTGTCGCAAATGGCGGGTTGCGACCGTCCAGAAACCCCCTTGTCGAGATCCGTATTGTGTCTCAGGGAGCGGATGCTGCCGATGACTGGATTGCCGATAACATATCTGATAAGGATATCTGCATCACAGCCGACATTCCGCTCGCCAGCCGATCGCTGGCAAAGGGCGCACGGGTCATAAGACCTGATGGGCGGCTCTTCGATGACGCCAATATCGGCGTGGCTCTCGCAGTACGCGGCTTGAACCAACATTTGCGAGAGGCCAATCAGGTCCAGACTTACAATGCCGCTTTCTCCAAAGCAGACCGTTCGGCTTTTCTCGATGGTCTGCACAGATTAGTACTTTCAATCCGAAACTCAGAACGGTAGACCGAATACATGAATTCCGAACACATCCTCGAACAACATCGCGACCATGACACACTGGGCGGCAGAATTAGCCGGGCCCGCGAAGCACTTGGCATGGAAACAGCCGAAACAGCCGAAAAGATTGGCGTTACACTGGAAACCTATGAAAACTGGGAAAGTGACCGCGATGAACCACGCGCGAACAAGCTGACAATGATAGCCGGTGTACTGAGTGTCAGCCCTTCCTGGCTGCTTCACGGAATTGGCGAATCCCCGACTTTTGAAAATGTGCAGGAAGAAATTTCAAGCTTCAGGCAACAACTTGACCGATTGCGTGAACAGCACGAGACAACAGGCAACATGATTGATGTGCTCGCACAGTCACTGGACAGGTTGCAGGCCATGGATTCGGGGACCACTGCCAGATGAAGACGGTGAGCCTCAACCGGTCCCATGGCGGGGTCCAGGGCGTATATACCCACACCTCCAGTGCATGTAATTGTGACATGACATTCTCCGTGTTCTCGCCTCCCCAGGCAGACACACAATCCTGTCCGGTTCTTTATTACCTTTCCGGCCTGACTTGCACCCATGCCAATGTCACTGAAAAGGGCGAGTTTCGGCAGATCGCTGCCGAACTTGGCCTCATCATCGTTTGCCCTGACACTTCACCGCGTGGCGACAATGTTCCCGATGATGAGCAATACTATTTCGGGCAGGCTGCCGGATATTATCTGGACGCGACTGAAGCGCCTTACGCCACACATTACAACATGTACTCCTATGTAACCGGAGAACTGCCGGAACTTGTTTCACAGAACTTCAATGCCGACATGGATCGCCAATCGGTTTTCGGCCACTCCATGGGTGGACACGGGGCCATGGTTCTCGCGCTGCGAAACCCGGGCAAGTACAAGTCTGTTTCCGCCTTTGCACCAATGTGCGCACCTTCGCAGATAGAGTGGGGAGAATATGCATTCAGCCGCTTTCTCGGGACCAACCGCGAGACGTGGCAGGCATATGACACGGTAGCCCTGATAAACAGTGGTTCACGGTTGCCCGAATTGCTGGTCGATGTCGGAACCGCAGACCAGTTTCTCGAAAGCGGAATTCGTCCCGGTCTTTTGAAAAAAGCCTGCGATGAAACCGGTATTGATCTTACCCTGAGAATGCAGGACGGATATGATCATTCCTATTATTTCATTTCGACCTTCATGAATGATCATCTCGCCTGGCATGCGCAACGACTTGGATTGACTGATTGAGCGACGACGCAGCTTCCTCCGCAACCCTGTCACATCTTGGTGGCAGGCGGGCATGGTTCGTCTGGACACTTTCCGCACTGGCATTCGGCTACGCATTTTTTCATCGCGTAGCGCCCAGTGTAATGGTGTCAGGCCTGATGAGCGATTTCGCAATCGGTGCTGCCTTGCTGGGAACGCTGACTTCCCTGTATTTCTACCCGTATGTGGCAATGCAGGTTTTCCTCGGACCGCTGATTGACCGTTTAGGCCCAAGAATTCTCCTGTCCGTTGCAATCTCGACCGGTGGCATTGGCTCAATCATGTTTGCAACCGCCGAAACCCTCACGGTTGCATACTCGGCAAGATTGCTGATCGGCATTGGCTCTGCTGTCGGGTTTTTGGGCACACTGGCGATCGCTGGCAAATGGTTTCCACCAGAACGTTTTGCCTTTCTTTCAGGACTTGTGATGTTTTTCGGCATGTTGAGCGGAATTTTTGCGTCCGGCCCGCTTTCCCTGTTTGTCGAGACCCATGGTTGGCGCAATGCAATGTGGGGCATGGGCCTGTTCAGCTTTGCACTTGCCGCAGCCCTTTTTCTTTTCGTTGCCAATGAACCGCCGGGATTGCTGAAGCGAACAGGGGAAAAACCACAGAAATGGTCATCTGTCTGGGCAGGGCTCTGGCGCGCAGCATCCACTCTGGAAGTCTGGAAAGTTGCTTTCGTGGCATCAGCAATGTCCGGGCCGATGCTTGCTCTGGGAACCTTGTGGGCCACCCCCTATCTTGTAACAACCTACGAATTGCTGCCTTCACGCGCTGCAACACTCGTTTCATTGCTGTTGATGGGCTGGGCTGTTGGAGCGCCGTTCTTTGGCTGGTTCTCGGATCGCATAAAAAAGAGAAAGGCAATACTGGTCGGCACCGGAGCACTGCTTGTCTTGTGTGTCGCGCTGCTTGTGTTCCTTGAGACACCGCCGCTATGGATTACCGTATTGCTGCTCATTGGCATGGGGCTTTTCGGTTCTGCAATGTCCGTGACGTTTGCACTTGCGCGTGAACGAAACCCTGCAACCATTTCTGGTTCGGTGACCGGTATTGTCAACTCCATGACAGTTGCTTCCGGTGCTTTGCTGCAACCTGTCATCGGCTACATCCTTGATCTTTTGTGGAGTGGATCGATTCAAGACGGGAACCGGGTCTACACATCATCTGATTACAGAATTGCATTTTCTGCAATCCTCGTGGTTGTTACCCTGGGCTTCCTGATAACCTTGCGCCTCAAGGAAAGCCCAATGGCCGACAACAAGCCAGCAATCGGATAAAGCCTATACCCAGCAGCGAATGGCAGTGAATTTCAATCTGTAATCTGCAAGCAAACAACAGATAACTGATTGACGTAAACGTCAGTCAACCATACATTCACCGAACGTTACAGCCCCGGGAGAGAGTTTGGGGCTCAGGGAGGGATAATATGGCAAAGAAGAAAATTGACCGGGTTTGGCTCGACTCCTATCCGAAGGGAGTTGCCCACGAAATTGCACCACTGAAATACAGTTCCGTTGCTGATCTGATCACTGAAAGTTGCAAGGAAAACGCTTCGCGACCGGCCTTTACCTGCATGGGAAAGACCCTGACTTACTCGGACATATCCGAGTATTCCAACCGCGTTGGGGCATGGCTGCAGTCAAGCGGACTGCAGAAAGGTGATCGTGTCGCCATCATGATGCCGAACATCCTCCAGTACACGGTCATTCTTCCTGCAATTCTTCGGGCCGGCATGACGGTCGTTAATGTGAACCCGCTTTACACTCCCCGCGAACTTGAGCACCAGCTGAATGATTCCGGCGCGAAAGCACTGTTCGTCGTTGAAAATTTTGCCCACACATACGAAGCGGTGAAAGACAAGGTTGGTGTTGAGCATGTCGTGGTGACCAGCATGGGTGACATGCTCGGAACCCTCAAGGGGATGATCGTCAATTTCGTCGTTCGGAAAGTGAAAAAAATGGTGCCCGGATACAATCTTCCCGGCCATCATTCCTTCAAATCGGTTATGGAAAACACGGGCAGTTTCACACCCGAACAAACCGGCCATGATGACATCGCCTTCCTTCAGTATACCGGTGGCACAACCGGCGTCTCGAAGGGTGCTGCCCTTTCCAACAGCAATGTTCTTTCCAATGCTGCCCAGAATGACGAATGGCTCAAGGCAATAGAGGTTGCGCCCAACCCGCTCTATATCTGTGCCCTGCCGCTCTATCATATCTTTGCGCTGACCGTGAACATGATCATGGGCATGCGTCAGGGCGCTCACAATGTGTTGATTCCCAACCCGCGTGATATTCCAGGTTTTGTGAAGGAACTGGGCAAATGGCAGTTCAATGTTCTTCCGGGCCTCAACACGCTGTTCAATGCGCTTTTGAACAATAGCGATTTCCGCAAACTTGATTTCAGCGCACTTCGGCTCACTCTTGGCGGCGGCATGGCGGTCCAGCAACCGGTTGCAGAACGCTGGAAACAGGTTACAGGTTGTGACATTGCAGAAGGTTACGGATTGTCGGAGACATCGCCGGTGGCCACCGCCAACCCGTTCAACATTTCAGGCTTCACCGGTACAATCGGACTGCCTCTCCCCTCGACAGACATCGCCATTCGCGACGATGACGGAAAAGACGTGAAGCTCGGTGAAGTGGGTGAAATCTGTATCCGCGGCCCGCAAGTCATGACCGGTTACTGGAACCGCCCCAAGGAAACGGCACAAGTCATGACCAAGGACGGCTTTTTCAAGTCGGGTGACATGGGCTTCATGAACGAAAAGGGGCAGGTCAAGATTGTCGACCGGAAGAAAGACATGATTCTTGTTTCCGGCTTCAATGTCTATCCCAACGAGATTGAGGAATATGCAGTTGCCCATGAGGACATTGTGGAAGCTGCAGCGGTTGGCGTTCCGGATGAGCATTCCGGGGAAGTGGTAAAACTCTTTGTCGTAAGGTCTTCTGACAGCTTGTCTGAACAGGACGTCAAGGACTGGTGCAAAAAGGGCCTGACGAACTACAAAAGACCCGTTCATGTGGAGTTCCGTGACGAATTGCCCAAAACCAATGTTGGCAAGATTTTGCGGCGTGAGTTGCGGGATTGAGCTCGTTCCCGGCTTTTGAGCCGCGCACTGCAAATTTCACGGATCGCGTACGTTCAAGCTTCGCCAAACAAGAGGCCATGAAGACACTTGGTATCAGTATCGTAAGTGTCAAACCGGGACACGTGGTGCTGGCGATGCCTTTTTCGGCACAGCTGACCCAGCAACACGGTTTCATTCATGCCGGAATAATAACCACCGGACTTGATAGCGCCTGTGGTTATGCTGCCTTTTCATTGATGGATGAAAGTTCCGCCGTACTGACAGTTGAGTTCAAGACCAACCTGATGGCACCTGCAGCAGGCAGCCGTTTCAGGTTTGCAGCTGATGTTGTCAAGAATGGCCGAACACTCAGCGTCTGCGAGGGCCGGGCCTACGCTCAGCCAGATGGCGGCGACGAGAAACTGGTCGCCAGCATGACTGCCACTCTCATGGCAGTACGTGACCGCAAGGATGTACGTGAAGATACCTGAGTGACAAGCAGGCCTCACCCCGCAATCTGCGGGATGAGCTGTTATTGAAGACCGGGATTCAGGCAGTACGCTTCGGGTCAAGCGTGATGCTGTACAATTCCTCGTCGGCACGGTCCATCAGCCGTACAGTCATCTGTTCTGTATCACCATCAATATCCACCAGCCCGAAGAACTGCAGACCCATTGAAGGCGGCAGGTTCACACCCTGTTCCTCGGTAGGTGCCTTCACATACTTGATTTCCGGCCCGAATGTCTTGTCGAGTGCATTTGGTCCGAAGGTTCCGGCATGAAGCGGGCCTGACACGAATTCCCAGAACGGATTGAAATCCTGGAATTGTGCCTTGTTCGGATCGTAATAATGGGCGGCTGTGTAATGAACATCAGCGGTGAACCATACAGTATTATCGATGCCGGCAGACTTGATGAAGCGCAACAGGTCTGCAAACTCGAGTTCACGACCCTTTGGCGAGCCGTTTTCACCGTTTGCCACTGCTTCTCCGTCACCTTTCGAGGGGTTGCCGACAACAAGACCGATCGGCATGTCGGAGGCAATGACCTTCCAGGTGGCTTTCGAGTTTGCAAGCTCCCGCTTGAGCCATGCAATCTGTTGTGCGCCAAGCAGCCTTGTCTTGTCACCTTCCGTTGCCAATCCGTCGGAATTGGGGCCGCGATAGGAACGAAGATCCAGGAAGAAGACATCAAGAAGTGGTCCGTATGCAATCTTGCGATAGACACGACCCGGCTCTGCCGGCGTGTAGCGGATCGGCGTCATTTCATGAAATGCCTGAGCCGCTCGCGCCTGCAATACGTGGATCGATTTTTCTGTATACCTGTCATCAGACAAGAGGTCCTTTGCCGACGACCAGTTGTTGACCACTTCATGATCATCCCATTGGAAAAAGGTTGGAACAGATGCGTTCATGCTACGCAAATGCTCATCCATGAGATTGTATTTCCACTGGCCACGGAACTCATCAAGTGTCTCGGCCACTTTTCTCTTTTCATCGATCAGGACGCGGTTCTTCCATACGGTACCGTCTTTCAGATCCACCTCATCCTGCATTGGTCCGTCTGCGTAGATCGTGTCACCGGAATGAATGAAAAAATCGGGTTCGTGCATGTTCATAGTGGCATAGGTGGCCATTCCCTGATCATCAATGCCCCATCCCTGACCTGCAGTGTCCCCTGACCACGCAAACCGAATGTCGCGACGTGATGTAGGGGCTGTCTTGAACTGGCCTGTCAATGGCTCGGAAACTGCATTGACGTCACCAAGATCGTGAGCTTGCAGGCGATAGAACACGGTCTGGTCCGCAGCAAGGTCATCAAGCAGGCGTTTCACGGAGAAGTCGGAACCTGGCAACGCGTTCAATGGCGGAAGCTTCGTCGAATTCTTGAAACTTTCAGTAGTGGAAATTTCGAAATGGACCTGAGCGGGGCGGTCAACCCGTGTCCATACGACCCCGCTTGATGTATCGACATCACCTGATTGTACGCCGTGAGTAAATACCGGGCGTGATGAAGCTCTGGAAATGGTTGGCATGGCAAGACCGGATGCGGCCAGCAAACCGGTAGCGCCTGTCGCAGCTACAAAACGGCGACGGGAAAGTGCAGCACTGATTTTCATAAATCCTCTCCTGTATAGGGCAAATATTGCCACCCCTGCCTACAGCAGGCTTTTGACAGAACGACTGCATTCCTGTGTCAGTTTGCCATCGCTTTCATGACGTTTGGATGTCTGGAAAGGGGGGACAGAAGCGCAAGAAAAAGGGGCGTTACGAACGCCCCTCTTGGTGTTTGATCATCCAGTCATTCACCGGAATGACTGATTGGTATCAACCCATCAAGCCGCCATCTTCTCTTTCGACAATAATGATTGCGGACTTGGGAACCGAATTGCCGCCATCTGGCCAATGGCTGTTTCCGTCTTCTCCAGGGTGCTGAATGCCAACAAACATGGAGCGCCGATCCGGGCTCCAGGCTGCTCCGGTAACCTCACATTCCTTTGGGCCGACCAGGAAGCGGCGGATTTCTCCTGTTTCCGTATCCCCGACAAGCATCTGGTTATTGCCCATGCCTGCAAAATCACCTTCATTGGAATATTTTCCGTCTGTCTGGATCCAGAGGAAGCCATTACTGTCGAATGAAATACCGTCAGGTGAGTTAAACATGTTGGCTGGTGTAACATTGGCAGAACCGGCAAGCGCATCGGAGTGAACACCCGGATTCCCAGCCAAAACAAACAAGTCCCATGCAAACTTGTCGGACAAGTGATCACCATTTTCCGGAACCCATCTCACGATCTGTCCGTAATTGTTGGCAGGTCGCGGGTTCGGTCCTGCAGCAGGTGTTGCATCACCCCCTGCATTTGGTTTGATGCCCCGGTTCTTGTTGTTGGTCAAAGCACAATACACTTCAGCCTTGTTCGGATTGCTTGCAACCCACTCCGGCCGGTCCATGGTCGTGGCCTGAACGGCTGACGCTGCCTGGCGTGTACGAACACACACCTCGGCCTGTGAAGCCATGCCCGTGGTTTCCGGGTTCAATTCCCGCCACTCTCCGGTCTGATCGTCATTGAATTTTGCTGCATAAAGCTTGCCATCCTCCAGCAGGGAGGAATTGTCACCGCCCGCCGAGAACTTGCCGGAGCTTACAAACCGGTAGATAAACTCCCCGCGCTCATCATCGCCCATGTAGACAACAACCTGCCCGTTTGATGCGAGCACCACTTCTGCATTTTCATGCTTGAAGCGCCCAAGCGCTGTAAGTTTTCTTGGTTTTGACGCAGGATCAAACGGATTGATTTCCACGACATACCCGGCACGATTGGGTTCATTGGGCTCCTTTGCCATGTCAAACCGGTCATCAATACGTGACCAGCCATAACCCCAGTCTTCATTGGAAAGACCGTAACGTTTTTGGTCCGCAGTTTTCTCGAAATTCTCCTCGCTTGATGAGAAGTATCCATTGAAGTTTTCTTCGCAGGCGAGATACGTACCCCAAGGCGTGCGACCATTTCCGCAATTGTTCCAGGTACCAAGAGCAGTTCTGCCTTCTGGATCAGCGGATGTCTTCAACAAATCGTGCCCTGCTGCAGGTCCGGTAAGTACCATTTCAGTGTCAGGCGTTATCCGGCGGTTAAGGTTGGAGCCTTTTACGACTTCCCACTTTCCATTGTTGCGGCTGATTTCCATCACCGTGACGCCATGACCAAGCTTGCCTTTAAGCACATCATCATCGGTTTCCGGTTTACCCGACTCACGATTGCCGAAAATGATATCGCGGTTCACATATTCATTGTTTACTACAAAGACATTCCGCCCTGCTTTCGAGAAAAAATCCATGCCATCATTGTTATCCCCGATGGCCAGTGCCTGGCTTTCGGAAGTACCGCGGCTTTCTTCATCAAACGGTATCGAGTTTTCAAACAGCGGGTCTCCCCACTTTGCCAGAACCTCCCATTTGTATCCTTCAGGAACAGTAATTGTATCCAGACTGTTGGCTTCCACCGCCTTGAAGCCGAAACGGTCGGCTGCCGCAGCAACCCGGACACCTTGTGTCGCCATACCGGCAACAAAGGTACCGGCTCCCACAGCCAGAATACCTTGCAAGAACCCTCTTCTTGCAATCGCTTTTTCTACCACGCCGTCAAACTCGCTATACTCGGGGCGCGGGTTCATCTTCTCATCGAATTGGTCGAATGAGAGATTGTGATGTGTTTGTTTTTCCATTGGTTTTACCTGCAGCTATTATGACGGAATTCACATATCAATCCGGCATGACAAACAGGTAACAAGGTATCAAACCAGCGGAACGAGGTTCTGATATAACGGCTGAGGATTATTTGGGGAATTGGTCAGCTTCCGGTCACAGGGTCGCGTTACTTGGAGGAGATACGTGGATATTGAGCCTTTTGGGAGTGCTCATTTTCCCGTGACCGGAAGCTGTAAGAAAGTAGTAAAACGTTTTGATGCTGCAGTCTGCTGCTAAAAATATTCTATACCAGTGCAATTTTTGCATCACTTTCACTTGAAGCCAACCGTGAAAATACAAACGCCAAAAGAGGTATTGGAATGCCAAAAACCCGCCACAAAAAATGCAGCGGGCCAACAATCAACCATCAGTAACTTGCAGAATTGGAATTCAAAAAATCATTGCCTTGCAGGCAATTAATGAACAAGTCCCTTGGCATGACGGATAGCCGTCAGGCTGTCTTCAAGATCTGCCAAAAGGTTCGCAGCTTCTTCACGCTCATGAGGCTCAGCCTTGGCATGCGCCTCTCTTGCTTCCTCAATTTCTTTCTCGTGTGCTTCAAGATCGAAATCATCGACAAAAACAGCATGCTCAGCCAGAACGGTCAAACCATCGGGCGACACGTCAGCAAATCCACCACGAACAAAAACGGATTTCTTTGTTCCGTCTTCTAGTTGCACGTCAATGATGCCGGGCTTCACGGTTGACATGAAGGGTGCATGATCGGCCAGAACGGTAAAATAGCCTTCGACGCCAGGAACAACCACCTGTTCAGCCTCACCGGACAGGATCAGCGCTTCGGGTGCAACCAGTTCGAATTGGAATGACATTTCCGTTATCCTCAAGCCTCAAGAGCGCTCCGCCTCAATGTGGAAGCGAAGCGCATGTTCTTTCAATATCAGGCAGCTTCAGCAGCCAGTTTTTGTGCCTTCTCCATGGCCTCGTCCATTGAGCCAACCATGTAGAATGCAGCTTCCGGCAGATGGTCGTATTCACCTTCAACCAGACCCTTGAAGCCTGAAATGGTGTCTTCGAGGGAAACCAGCTTTCCGGGCGACCCGGTAAAGACTTCCGCAACAAAGAACGGCTGGGACAGGAAGCGCTCGATCTTGCGTGCGCGTGCGACCGACAACTTGTCCTCTTCTGACAGCTCGTCCATGCCGAGAATCGCAATGATGTCCTGCAAGGCCTTGTAGCGCTGAAGCACTTCCTGCACCTTACGGGCGACATCGTAATGCTCTTCACCAACAATCATCGGGTCAAGCATGCGTGACGTGGAGTCAAGCGGGTCAACAGCCGGATAAATACCTTTTTCAGCGATTGAACGGTTAAGAACCGTTGTCGCATCAAGGTGCGCAAACGAGGTCGCTGGCGCCGGGTCGGTCAAGTCATCCGCAGGCACGTAAATGGCTTGCACAGAAGTGATCGAACCTTTGGTTGTTGTCGTAATGCGCTCCTGCATTGCACCCATGTCGGTAGCAAGCGTAGGCTGATAACCCACCGCAGAAGGAATACGGCCCAGAAGCGCGGACACCTCTGAACCCGCCTGTGTAAAGCGGAAAATATTGTCGACGAAGAACAGAACATCCTGACCACGGTCGCGGAATTCCTCGGCAATCGTCAGACCGGAAAGGGCAACACGGGCACGGGCTCCTGGCGGCTCGTTCATCTGACCGTAAACGAGTGCGGCCTTGGAGCCTTCGCCGCCGCCTTCCTTGTTCACGCCGGATTCAACCATTTCCCAGTAAAGGTCGTTCCCTTCACGGGTACGCTCACCCACTCCGGCAAATACCGAATAACCACCGTGGGCCTTGGCGATGTTGTTGATCAATTCCATGATGAGAACGGTCTTGCCAACGCCGGCACCACCGAAGAGGCCGATCTTGCCGCCTTTCGCGTATGGTGCAAGCAGGTCCACAACCTTGATCCCTGTTACCAGGATTTCAGATTCTGTTGACTGTTCCACATATTCAGGAGCCTGGGCGTGAATGGCACGGGTTGATTTGGTCTTGATCGGACCGGCATCATCCACCGGCTCACCAATCACGTTCATGATCCGGCCAAGAGTTTCATCCCCGACAGGAACCGAAATAGGAGCACCGGTGTCAACTACTTCCTGGCCACGCACAAGACCCTCGGTTGAGTCCATGGCAATGGCACGAACCGTGTTTTCACCAAGATGCTGCGCAACTTCCAGAACCAAACGCTGCCCGTTATTGTCGGTTTCCAATGCGTTCAGGATTTCCGGCAGATGGTCCGTAAACTGAACGTCAACAACCGCGCCAATGACCTGGGCGATCTTGCCTGTTGCACCCTTTGCTGCAGAAGCCTTCTTGGCCGGTGCACGCTTGGCTGCTGTTTTTCTGGCAGGCGCTTTCTTGGCCGATGCCGATGATGCTGCTTTCGCCATTGCTTATAACCTCATAGAGTTACGCCGAATTACATCCGGCAAAAAATCCTGTAAAAATCCATTTCAAATAACCAAGATCGTAAACATAAGTATTGTATAAGCCATAAGGCCACAAAAATAACTTAGTTACGAATCCGATAAAGCTCAGAACTACACCCCAAAACTGCGCAGTGACAAATCCAACCAATCCATAACATCCATCAAAAGCCAATTTCCAAGGCATGAAGATATACGAAAGGCCATTCAGCAAACCAAGCACTGAACCGATTCCGAAGTAAATTTTTATAAATCCCTTCAACATCCTATCACAGCGCTTCCGCGCCCGAAATAATTTCAATCAGTTCTTTGGTAATCTGAGCCTGACGCTGACGGTTGAAGCTCAGTGTCAGCTTGTCGATCATTTCACCCGCATTTCGTGTCGCATTGTCCATGGCAGACATGCGCGCACCTTGCTCAGAAGCCGCATTCTCCAGAATTGCGCGGAAAATCTGCACTGCAATATTACGCGGCAACAGGTCATCGAGAATTTCAGCCTCGCCCGGCTCATACTCGTAATTGACACTCGCACCGGCTTCTTCTTCGGTCTCTTCTGCAGAGACATTGGCAGGAATAATTTGCTGTGCGGTCGGTATCTGGCTGATGACCGACTTGAACTCGGAATAGAATATCGTGCAGACGTCAAACTCGCCCTCACCAAACATTCCAAGCACCTTGTCGGCAACCTGCTGGGCTTCAGCAAACCCTACATTCTTCACTTCCCGGAAGGAAATCGTGTCGATGATAAGCTCGCGAAACTCCATTTTCAGAGCATCAAAGCCTTTCTTGCCAACACAAAGAATCTTGACGGTCTTGCCTTCGGCAAGCAGCTTGCGGGCGCGGTCACGGGCCAGCCTAGCAATCGACGAATTGAAGCCGCCACAAAGTCCTCGCTCAGCAGTGGCAACCACGAGAAGATGCGTATCGTCCTTCCCGGTTCCCGTCATCAGTACGGGCGCGTCATCACGCCCGTCCATGGCCGACGAAATATTTGCCAATACCTTGGCCATGCGCTCGGAATACGGACGCGCAGCTTCAGCGGCTGATTGCGCCTTGCGCAACTTCGCTGCAGCGACCATCTGCATCGCCTTGGTAATCTTTTGCGTAGCCTTGACCGAGGCTATGCGGTTCCTGAGATCCTTCAGACTTGCCATATCGGTTCCTGTCAGGTTTCCCTTCTAGATTGCCGTTCGCTTACGAGAAGTTTTTCGCGTAAGCGTCGATGGCAGCTTTCAGCCGCTCAGTGATATCGTCATCAAGGGCTTTCTTTTCAGCAATCGCATCAAGAATATCCTTGTGCTCGTTTCTCATGACCGCGAGAAGGCCTTGCTCAAACGGGCCGACCTTATCAAGGGCCAAACCGTCGAGATAACCGTTCACGCCGGCAAAGATTACAGCAACCTGCTCTTCCGTTTTAAGCGGAGAGAACTGGGGCTGCTTGAGAAGTTCTGTCAGACGCGACCCGCGGTTGAGAAGTCGTTGCGTAGCCGCATCGAGGTCTGAACCGAACTGCGCGAATGCGGCCATTTCACGATACTGGGCAAGCTCACCCTTGATCGAACCCGCAACCTGCTTCATTGCCTTGATCTGCGCCGCAGAACCCACACGGGAAACAGACAGGCCGACGTTAACGGCAGGACGGATACCCTGGAAGAACAGGTCTGTTTCAAGGAAGATCTGACCATCCGTGATCGAAATCACGTTGGTAGGAATAAAGGCGGACACATCGTTACCCTGCGTCTCAATGACTGGAAGGGCAGTCAACGAGCCTGCACCCATGCTGTCATTCAGCTTGGCTGAACGCTCAAGAAGACGGGAGTGAAGGTAGAAAACGTCACCGGGATAAGCTTCACGTCCAGGCGGGCGACGAAGCAGAAGTGACATCTGGCGATAGGCCACAGCCTGCTTGGAAAGGTCATCGTAACCAATCAGGGCATGCATGCCGTTGTCACGGAAATACTCACCCATTGCACAACCTGCAAACGGCGCCAGGAACTGCATTGGCGCGGGATCGGAAGCCGTGGCGGCAATAACAATGGAATACTCCATTGCGCCGCGCTCTTCGAGCACTTTCACGAACTGGGCAACCGTTGAACGCTTCTGGCCGACAGCAACATAGACACAGAAAAGCTTGTCATTGTCGCGACCTTCATCATGGGCCGGCTTCTGGTTGAGGAAAGTATCGAGAATGATGGCAGTCTTGCCGGTCTGGCGGTCACCAATCACAAGCTCCCGCTGGCCACGGCCGATCGGGATCAGCGCATCGATAGCCTTGAGGCCGGTAGCCATTGGCTCATGCACGGATTTGCGAGGCATGATGCCTGGCGCCTTTACATCCACACGGGCACGCTGCTTGGCCTTGATCGGCCCCTTGCCGTCAATCGGGTTACCCAGCGCATCAACAACACGGCCAAGAAGCTCCGGACCAATCGGCACGTCAACAATTGAACCGGTCCGCTTTACAGTGTCCCCTTCCCGGATGCCACGGTCATCACCGAAAAGCACGACACCGACATTATCGGTCTCCAAGTTGAGGGCCATGCCGGCAATGCCGCCGGGAAATTCCACAAGCTCACCTGCCTGCACATTGTCCAACCCGTATACGCGGGCAATACCGTCACCAACGGAAAGAACCTGGCCAACTTCGGAAACTTCTGCTTCCTTGCCGAAATTCTTGATCTGGTCCTTGAGAATTGCGGAGACTTCCGCAGCGCTAATATCCATTGTTAGCCAACCTCTTTGAGTGCAAGCTTAAGGGAAGAAAGACGGGTCTTGATTGATGTATCAATCTGTCTGGATCCGACTTTCACGATAATTCCGCCGAGGATCGACGGATCGACAGTTGCGTTGATTGCAACGTCCTTGCCAACAACGCCTTTCAGCGTTGTCTTCAATTCTTTGGTCTGGGCAGCTGTCAGTTCTTTCGCGACAGTTACCTCAGCCGTCACCTCGCCACGATGCTCTGCTGCAAGCTTTCGAAATGCAGCCAGCATGCCGGGCATGGCAAACAGGCGGCGGTTTCGGGTTACAGCACGAACAAAATTGCCAACGAGACCGGTAATTTTTGCCTTGGTCAGTATGGCGTCAATACCACTATACTGTTCATCTGCGGAGAAAACAGGGGAATTTACAAGCTGGGCAAGGTCCTTGCTGCCATCCAGCAATTGCTGGAAACGGCCAAGGTCTTTCTCTACTGCTGTAATCTTGTTTTCGGAAACGGCAAGTTCGAACAATGCGGAGGCATACCGCATTGTCACTCCGGAAGTCATCGATTCGGAATTGGCCACTGAAATATTCTTTTCCGACATATGCCGGACGATCTCCTGCAGTCTGTGACCTGCACGGAATTCACCCGGTTAATTGATCTTCTACAAATTTGTAGCCCAAAACAGACCCAAAGCCTGACTTTCGGCCGCTGACCAACTAGCACAGGCTTTTTTACCCCGCAACATCACTGCTTAAAAATAGTTGCGGAGTCTTTGTCGCATGCACCTAAAGGCTAAGCTTCACGCCAAAAACTCAGAAAAACCCGAGAACCAGACCCATGACCGAAAGGCCGGCGGCAAGCTCAAGCACGACTGCCGCAACATTGTAGCGGGTCACGCCCCCAAGAAAACGGGGATCGAGAAACATTGCCAGAATTCTGCCGAGGCCAGTAAACAGCCACAAGAAACCGAGCAACAGCTGCAACCACAAGACGGAAACCATGGGTTCCCGAACAACCAAAGCGCCAAGGCCGGCCGCAATGTAAAAGCCTGCCAGTATGCCGCGTGGCTCTGCCCCGCTCCCTGCCGCTCCAGCCCTTGGCTTAAGCCGCATGACACGAAGAATGCCATGCGGGACGATCAATGCAGCCAATCCAAGCAACAAGGTTATTATGGCAACGAGCATGATCAGCCTCTGCTTGCCGTCTGCCGGGAACGCCAATCCAAAGCCAACCATGTCTGCAGTTACCAGCAAAAAAATTCCCGCTACTGCCGCTAAACATACTCTTATGACGTCAAAAACAGCCACTGATCGGGCCAAAGAGGCCTGAAGCAGGTACCCTGCAGCGGCAAATATCCAGGCACAGCCCAGCGCAGTATTGATACCCGGTTGCAGCGCCTTTGGTTCCTGAAGCAACAGGCCGCAAAGCCCGAACGCCAGAAGCACTCCGGCAAAACTTGCCCTTCCCTCGCCTACGGCATCAGGGCTATTTTCCCGGGGCTCCAACCCTAGCAACGCCAACCCACGGCCAGGAAAGACAAGAAAGCCTGCTCCCAGCAGCACCGTAAACAACGGCACCGCCATGAGAAGCGCCTCCCATAATGTTTCGGGGAAAACCAAGGTAACTGGCATGATCAACAACCGCACAAGAATCAGCTCATGTAATAACAATGCTGATACCAAACCCGGCTGTCTCCCACAAACATGTGTTATGAGCAGCAAGGGATCGGAAATGGAGAAATTTGCATGGCAGGGCCGATAAGCTCAGATGACGATATTGCCTTTCATCTGGAACAACTGTTGGAAATAGACCCGAGGCTTGCTTCAGTCGCTGAAATTGCAGGCAACTTGCCACTGCGACTTCAGCCACCGGGCTTTGCCGGACTTGCCCGCATCATTATTTCCCAACACGTATCAACCGCCAGCGCCGCTGCAATCTATTTGCGCTTTCTTGACGAAATCTCCCCCGTATCACCACGCCGCTTTCTTGATGCGGGTCAAGAAACATGGATCCGCATCGGGCTGACCCGGGCAAAACAGGCAACCTTGAAACTGCTTGCTGGAGAAATACTGGCAGGCAGGCTGGATCTTGACGAACTGGGCAAGCTGCCACCACAAGAGGCATTGGCACAACTTACCAAGCTGAAAGGCATCGGGCCATGGACTGCGGAAGTCTACCTGCTGCTGTCGGCCGGCCATCCGGACATCTTCGCAGCAGGCGACCTTGCCATTCGTGAAGCCGTTCGTGACGCCTTTGAAATGGACACCCGCCCCAGCGAACCGGAATTGCGCAAAATTGCTCTTCTGTGGACACCGCACAGAGGAGTAGCCACGCGACTTTTTTGGACATACTATGAGAAAAGGAAGCAGCTTAAACAGGCTGTTGTATGAAATTTCGGGCATGACCGGCATGCACCAGACAGGAGTGACAAAACCCAAGGTTTCAAGGACTGAAAAGGAGAACCGAGTTCAGAACTGTTATCGACACGAAAAATCCCGTTCGTAATTCGTTTGTCACATATTTGCGCATGATCAGATCCTGCGAAATGTGTGATTCCCACACAGGGAGATGCGTATGACGATCGCCGTTTCGCCGGATGCCCATCCGGCGCTTGTCCTGAACGCAGACTTCAGGCCGCTCAGTTACTACCCTTTGTCTCTCTGGTCCTGGCAGGACGCGATCAAGGCGGTTTTTCTTGACCGGGTAAACATTGTAGCCGAATACGAATTCGCGGTTTCAAGTCCTTCCTTCAAAATGGCTCTGCCAAGTGTGGTCAGCCTGAAGAATTATGTCAGGCCCAGTTCAACACCAGCGTTTACCCGCTTCAATGTTTTCCTGCGTGATGAATTTTCATGCCAGTATTGCGGCAGCACCGGTGAACTTACATTCGACCACGTAATACCGCGTTCCAAGGGGGGAATAACCAGCTGGACAAATGTTTGCGCGGCTTGTTCGCCCTGCAATCTGCGCAAAGGCAACAAAATGCCGAAAGAAGCAGACATGTTTCCCCGTCAAAAACCCTTTGTGCCAAACGTTGAACACCTGCACAAAAACGGTCGGAAATTTCCACCCAACTATCTTCACGAAAGCTGGATGGATTTCCTTTACTGGGACACCGAACTGGAGCCTTGAGAAAGCCGCGGCTATGCTGCTTTCAGGGCTTTCTCAATGTCATCAACCGGACTGTTGATGAGGGTTTTTGCCAAGTCAGCTTTGAGGACATTCTCCACTTCCTTGTGCAGAAGCGGGCGTATTTCGCCCAATGAATCGGGATCAGCCACCAGAACCAGCGACTTGATTTTTCCTGAATGCACCGAGTGGTAAAGATAGTTTGCAAGGTGCTTTGAAAAGGTCGCCTCGTTGAGCTCCTTGTCACTTTCATCAGGCGGGCTTTTTCCAGCCGGCCCGTCATCAGCCAAGTGGCCGGGCACCAGGTCCTTCACATGCTCAAGAGAGTAATTTTCGCCATTTCCGTTCGCACGGAAAAGCTTGGCGATCTCGCCGCTTGCGATAAGGATGCTGGTCTTGTCTTGAAGATTCATGGTGCGTACATCTCCTTTGGCTAGGGAACCTACCTTTAAAATGTACTCAGAATTGATTGGTTCCTGCAGAAACCGACCCGGGTTCGCAACCGGTCAGTATGCGCTGGCCGGTCTTTTTTCTCCCGAGAACTTGGCGAACGGCCCTTCAAGTACCCAACTGAAACCGTCATCCGCATAGACCAGCTTCGTTTGCCCGGCAAAAGCACTTTCCATGTAACGGTTCAGGATTTGGGTTCCGAAGCCTTTCTGTTCCGGTTCAGAGGCAGGAGGACCGCCGATTTCACGCCATGTCAATCGCAGCATCTTTTCGGAACGGGGATCGTCTTCATCATCAGTCACCCGGTCATAGGTTTCCCAGGAAATGTTCACCTTGCCAGTCGGCTTGCTGAGCGCACCATACTTGAAGGTATTGGTTGCCAGTTCATGAAGCGCCATCCCCAGATGCTGCACAGCTTCAGGCCGAAGGAAAATGTCCTCTCCCTCAAGCACAACGGTTCTTCCTACCTTGCCGAAACTTGCCAATTGTTTCTCAATAAGGTCCGAGAGCTTGACCGCCCCCCAGTCCTTCGCGGTCAACAGATCGATGGAATGGCCAAGACCCATGATCCTTTCTGTTATGGAGGCTGTCATGGCTTCAGTCGTACGGGCACGCTTGGATGTCTGTCTGACCATCGACAAAACCACGGCTATGAGGTTTTTCGTACGATGTGAAAGCTCCTGCATGACAACACGTATCGTGTCTTCCTTCTGACTCCGGTCAAAAGAAGCGCCCGAAAGGGTTTTGGCAACGAAATCAAGTTCTGCAATCCTGGTATCAATCGGTGAAACGATTTCACCGGCCCCGACATCCCTTGCCATGCTCGCAATCTTGCGGATCGAAATATTCAGGTTTCTCGAAAAAACATACAGGATGGCTGCCAGAACGGCGGCAAAAACTGTGACGCCAATCACCAGCCAGTACCAGGTGGCAAGAATGGAACTCTGCGCACTGCGTACCGGACCGAACACCAGGCTCTTCCAATTGGTGCCGTCAATCCGGGAAAATCCGATCAGTTGTTCCTTTGCCAGTGACACGTCAACCGTTCTCAATCCGGCTTTTTGTAGCATGTCACCATGGTTTGTTTTCCCGGGTAGCTGGATGAGGTCGCCGGGCTTGAATTTCTCGGGATCTGCAGAGGCGATCACACGCCCCGTTTCATCAATCACCACCGCACTCCAAAGCGGAGGCAGAACCATGACATCGAAAACCGGCTCAAGATCATCGGCATTCTTGGTCGTGATGACAACACGCACATCGGAAGGGTTGTCAACTTCAATAGGTTTCAGGACATTGAAAACCCATTTCTGGCTGACTTTTCCCAAAAAGACATTGGAAATTTGCATGTTGTTGGCTTGAAGGGCGTTTCGCAGGCCATCCATGTCGGAGATGACACCCAGGTCGCTGTCATATTCGACCCTGGTATTGAGCAATTGTTGGCCGTTCTTGTCGGCAGCGATGATGTAATTGCCGGTCGTGCGCAGTTCGAACTGAATTCGGCGATGGAATTCTTCCAGGTCTCCGGTCTGTAACTCCCTTGCGGATGCAACAAGCGTAAGCACGGTCGACATTTCGCCTATCACCGGCTCAATCGCCTTGGAAATGGCTACCGCATCACGCAAGGTCCTCCGCTCAAGGACTACTTTTTCATTGTATTGAAGCTGCGCCACCAGAAAGACGAGAAAGACCCCAAGGGGTATCATGATTGCCACGAAAAGGCTGGCAAGCAAGGTGGCAATGCTGAATCGCTTCATTCCGCGTTATCCCTGCTGGCTGCCGCCCTGACAGCAATTTCGACTTTCCACGCCGGATCAGCAAGGCCGCACACGAGCAGGGTCGAAGCACAGGAGTGTCCGTCAAGTTTTCGGTCACGGACATCGCGATAGACGGCTACATCGGCATGATCTGTCACGATAGCCAGAACATCAACAATGTCTTCCTTCCCCATTTCCGCTTCTGCCAGTATCGCGAATATATTGTCCCATGCCAGCTCGTTCTGTCGCTCGACACTTTCTGGCAAGTCACCGGAAAGTGTAACACCGACCTGGCCTGAAACATGAAGCATTCGCACATCAGCCGGGGTTTCTACAGCTTGGCTGTATCTGGACATGGGGCCGGGTGCCTTGCCGGTTTCTATTGACCTGTTCATGGAATCCTCATTTGCCCCTGTTAAATGTGGCACCGGTTTGCCGGATCAATAACCCTTGATGCAGAAATTGCATCATCAGCTCATGACTTGCGAAATGCAACAAACAGGGAAAGGGTTGCAATTGCGATGCTTGCAAGCGCATTCCATCCCGCAAAAGAGAGCCCCAGAACCCGCAGTGTTGCTTCTGTACACGACGGTCCGACACTTTCTTCAAGTTGTTTGAGAAGGTCATTTGTGTTGTTGGCAAGACCACCTGAAACTGCACCGCAATCGTTGGGGCCTTCCCACCAGGCCCATTCAACGCCCGCATGGTGCACTGCCAATACAAGCGAATAGAGCATTACAAGACCTGCTACTGCCATCAAGCCACGGGTAGCTACCGGAGACCAGTTGAGCACCAGTGAAACAATCGCCAAAAACGCAATGGGTATGCCGACATACCATGGCTCACGCTGGCCCAGACAAAGCTTGCACGGCTGGTATCCGCCAATGTGCTGAAATGCCAGGGCAGATGCGATAACGGCAATCATGCCAATCAGCACAAGGGCATAAAACTTCAGGTGATGTTTCGGGACCGGGTTGGTAAACATGTCAGCTCCGTTCGGGTTTAGCGTATCGGCAAGCAGCCAATTCAGTGATACACGCTCAGAAAACCAGTTTCACCGCGGCAAATCCACCAATCAGCAAGATCATTCCGATCGTGAACATTAGTCCAAGCCGTTTTTCGATGAACTCGCGCACGGGCAAGCCATAAGCCTGTAACAGCCAGGAAACCAGGAAGAAACGCAGCCCCCTTCCCACAATGCTGACCAGTGTGAAAGTTACAAGGTCAAGGCCGGTGGCACCGGAAAAAATGGTCAGAACCTTGTAGGGAAACGGGGTTATGGCTGCAAACAGGACGCCCCAGCCGCCCCATTCATTGTACCAGGCGCTCACTTTCTCGAAAGAATCTGCCTTGCCGTAGAATGCAAGAACAGGTTCGCCAATCGTCTCATACAAGACAGCACCGATAAAATAGCCCAGATAGGCACCCGCCACAGATGCAACGGTACAAAGTGCGGCATAGAAAATCCATTTGTGCCGCTTCGCCAACACCATCGGTATCAACAGAACATCGGGCGGAATCGGGAAAACAGAACTTTCCACAAAGGAGACAATTGCCAAAGCCCAGTTTGCACTTTTGTGTGCTGCGAGCTGAAACACCCAGTCATATAGTTTGCGAATCATGTCTGTCGCTTCCGTTCTTTACGGCTGGCCTGCTGTGTGCCGTGCCAATGCCGGTCTGTAAAGTCAATAAACACATCAGCGGGCAAGAAATTGTGTTGACCCTATCTGATCGCTGATTATAGTCGCGCGCATCAGCTACCTGATCGTTTGAAGATGCCTCTCTGGCGGAATTGGTAGACGCGCGGGATTCAAAATCCCGTTCCTTCGGGAGTGCCGGTTCGATTCCGGCGAGAGGTACCATCACCACATCCCATCTCATTGAAAACGTTGATTTTGCTTGTATAAGGCAACTTTTGGGTACATAAAAAGGTACATCAAGAGGTACATTTATGTCTCTGAAACTACCTTATATCCAACCACGTGGGAAACGCTTTCGGTATAGGAGAGCGGTACCAAGAGAACTTCGAGACGCTCTTGGAAAAAATGAAATCGTGCTCCCGCTTGGCAGAAACGAACAGGAAGTGGCTAGGAACTACTCCAAGGTTCATGAAAAAGCTGAGAAGCTTCTGGAAACTGTTCAAGGCGGCAATAGAGAGCCTGAGAGTGAATTTGAAGCTTACAAACTCCTCATGGAGCGCCTGAAGGAACGAGGCATATACAGCCCATCAGACCTGCAAGCTGAACAGACTTTGATTGACCCAGTTAGTGGAGAGGAGAAGGAGGTTGTCTCCTCCCCCTTTGAACAAGAAGCTGATGCCCTTGCAGAGAAGTACGAGGGACAACCAGCCTCACAAATACCTCCTGCCGACCTGTTGCTGATAAGAGCTTTGAGCGGGAGCTTCCCTGAACCTCCTGACATAACCCTGGGCGACGCCAAGAAATCCTACTTGGAAGCGAAAGAACAGGAAGGAAAACACACCTTCCGCCGACTACGGAACAACACAAACAAGATTATCGGCATTGCAGAAGATTACTTCGGCAAGAACACAAAGCTTAGCGAGATCAGGAGACCAGCGGCTAGAGAGTTTGTGAAGTCTCTTCTGGCTACACACATAAGCTCCACCGTTACCCGTAGGCTGAGCACACTCAAAGCGGTTATCAACCACGCAATCACTGAGCTTGAGTTGAACATCAGCAACCCGTTCACAAAGATTACCGTAAAAGACACAAGCGTTGCTCGCGACAAACGCCAACCCTTCACAGAGAGTGAACTGGACAGCATCTGGAAACGCATCCAAACTCACGCTGGCGAAGACCTGAGGAGGCTTTGGGTCATCTTGTGGGGTACTGGGTGCCGCTTGGAGGAGGTGAGCGGCATAAGTATCTCGGAGATCGTACTTGACCACGAGGTACCGCACCTAAACATCACACCCAATGCTGTTCGTGGGGTCGACAAGGGAGCCGCTTCACGCAGACTGGTTCCATTGGTCGGATTGGCGCTGGAGGCCACTCAGGAGGCTCTTAAAGCCCTCCCTGATGGGGCTGAGCACCTATTTCCCGGATACGCCAAATACAACGGAGCAACCAACGCATCCGCTGCCCTGATGAAGCACGTCAGGAAGATCACGACAGACAAACAGAAGGTGGTTTACTCATTACGCCACAACGCCAAAGACGCAATGATAAAGGCGGGTGTGAACGACCACTTGCAAGAGATGATCTTTGGGAGAAACTCTGGGGGTATAGGAAGCATCTACGGGAGTAACTTGGAGAGGCTAAAGGCTATGCAAGATGCGATTGAGGACGCAACTCTTATTCAGCTTGGGGCTTGAACTCAGAATTTCGGCACACTTTTTCTTGTCATCAATGAAACCAACGGCACAGAAACAAACCGCGCTAAATGCGCCAACTGTTCTTCTGTTATTACATCACCTTCTTTGCATCCCGCTTCATCAAGCCCTTGCTTGACAAGATTTAGTAACCAAAGGTCCTTAGAAACCGTTCCGGCATATCGGACTATTTCGTCAAGTTTGGTTGTAACGGCTCCAAAATCAAACTCTTCGGCAAACAAGTTTTTGCTGACCCATCTGCTAGACAAGGGAGAATGATCGTTATGCAGGACATCCCAGCTTATGGGGTTAAAAGGGTTCGACACCAAGCAGGTAACCCCTTCATATCCTGTGGGTTCGCAACTGAGTTTCAATTGCCAACCAATCGAACCGTAAAGCCGAAAATATCCGCAAACTGGACCATGCTCCTTACCTGCAACACATACCAGATTAGGATGCGTTCCATACTTTTCGGGAATACCTTCGGGAAGAGGGCGACTATCCAAGATCACAAAGTCTTCAGGCTTATATCCACTTAGCTTTCCATCCAAGACGAATGATCGAATTTTATCATACTTCATGCTTAGCGCGTGTTCGTTTCCCATGGCATGCCCTAGAAGCACAAGACAAGCTTTTGCTTTTGATCGCACGGCCTCACCTTTTCCAAATTCGATATCCCCTACAATTTTCGGAGCTGGTTCGTAATGAGAGCGCCTGTTTTCTAGAATTTCAGCTTTCATTTTCGCAATGTCATCGCCGTTCCGAATGCCTATCCACTTGGCAATTTTCCTTGCAGCCGCATCTGCAAGCCTTTCCGCTTCCTGTTCCGAGAACGCAATGATTTTGACCGTTACTCCGTCATCTTCAAAAGAAATTTCGAGTGCATTCTTGGAGGCGGCCTTTATCTGCATACCCGGATTGAGATTAAGGTTGAGGTCGCTTGGCCCCCTATGCCCCCTTATTTGAGGAGCAGGGTCACCATCCCCACAAGTCATGTTACACATATTCCGGATGTATTTGGTGCTTTCTGCCAAATCGTTATCTGGCCCAATGCCCATAAGGTGATTGCAGTTAGGGCAGATAATTTTAGAGACAGTTTTACGCCCACCGAGCGCATTAAGCAGGATGTGCTCAGGTTTGGTTCTTGTTGGAATAGGTTCCTTGCAAAGAATGCAGAGGGGGAGAACATTATTCATGAAATCGACTCAGACGGTTGTACCAACATGCTTGGTAAAAACTTGGGCAAGAATTTGATCTCAAATGATTAAACTGTGGGTTCAACCCTTTCTAATACCCTCGATACCTGCTTGGCGCTCCAAGCCCCACCACGGGCGGCTGAGACACCGTTCTGATTGAGCGTATTGGCAATGGATGCAAGAGTGTGTCCAGCTCGCCTAAGTGGACCTATCACCTTCATCAGCTTTTCGGCTTCCCTGTCAGCCTTCTGCTGTATCGCAACATTACGCTTCATCGTCTTGTCTCTCAGGCCCCCTAGCTTCACCCCACGCTCCTTTGCGGCCTGTAGGGCAGCTTTGGTACGCGCTGAGATGAAATCCCTCTCCTGCTCCGCTAGAGCGGCGTAGATGTGGAGTTGAAACTTGTCGGCATAGGGCATGGACGCAACGCGCAACGCGACACTCTTGTCTTCAATCAAGCTGGCAATGAAAGAAACCTTGCGGCTTAGACGGTCCAGCTTTGCCATCAACAGCTCAGCCTTAGATGACTTAACCAAGGCGAGTGCGGCTTGTAACTCGGGCCTGTCATTATCCCTGCCAGACAACACGTCCACAAACTCACCCACAATCTCATAGGGTACACTTGAGAAGTTCTGGAGGTATAGGTCGATGTCGCGCCTCTGAGCCTCCAACCCCAACCCGCTCTTCCCCTGCTCCTTGGTACTGACGCGACAGTAGATAACATAGCGTTTCATGACGTTCTCCGGTTGCTTTAAGACACCCTGAGTCACGAATTGACAAATGTCAACGGTGGTTGTGCATGTCATTTTCTCTACTACTGCGTTGAACTAGACCTTCAGGAGAGCCGCGAGTTCGCTCGGGCAGATTGATACCACCTGCCATTACTCCGCTTGTCCTGAAGAACTCTGCTCACCAAATTTCAAACAATAATGAAGACAAGTGTTGCCCATCAGGTCAACGAAGGGTGGTCATAAATGCATGGGTATAGGTAGGCTGCTTTTACAGACCCTGGCTCACCCCCTATGGGGGAGATAAGAGAAACACTAACTAGGAAAACAGGCTCACAGATTTTTGGTAAAAATGTCCACTCTATTGAGGATTGACTGCCACCCTGATCAAGTTTTTTGATTTCAAGAAACGTTTAACTTGGTGTTCGCCGCCCCAAAAAACATCCACATCAAACCGATAAGGAGGTTCACGACCCGCCGGAGCACCTCCCCAATTCAGATAGTATGACGTATTTGTAGACAAATCGGCATTGGCCTCTGAAAAAATAACGCAAGCAATGAGCGCCCATAGAGTTTTATCAGGCACATGAATACGGCCATCCCGCATACCAATCACCCATTTACTAACGCCTTGAGAGTGGCTCGTTGTGAAAGCAAACTTGTCTGCGATCTCATGACCATGCTCCAAGGCGCATCTAAATGCATGATACACTATGTCTGCAAAATCAGGAGCTTCGAGAACTCTACCTCTGTCCGTGTCGAGAACTACATTGGGAAACTTTGTTTCCTGCAAATTCAACCCAGCACCAATGAACGCCTCAATGATAAAATAATTGTCTCTTACAAATGACTTAAATTCTCGGTTTGTCATTGCTTGCTTTGATAATTTTTTTCTAGCCGTTGCTTCTATCGCAGGGCATATGAGTGTCATACCCATCTCCCATTTACCCTCAATACCGGCCTCTATCGCTTCAACAACACGGTCTTCTATTTTCATCTTTTCCAACAATTCTAAATGTCGTTTTAATAGTGATGTTCAAAAATGTGCGCGACTATCGGGTTGTAACAACACCCCACTCCTTTTGCTCTTTGGGAGAATACCAGTACATCTCATTTGAACGTCTTGTCATCGCAGCGGTGACCGCAAGTGGGCTTACGTTAAGGGACTTATGATACTCTGAGAGTATACCAATCATGTCCTGAATAGCTTGGATATCTCCTTGAGTGCTAGTGGAGTAACTCATTTGGTGATTGCCTATTTTCCCATCGTGAGTAACTTTTCTTGACCAGCCTCCGATGAAAGCCAGAAAACAGGCGGAGGCGCATACCGAACCCTTACCAACATGTGTGTCTAGTTTAACTTCTCGGATAAAGGCTCCCATCAACATACCAGAGAGCATTGTTCCGCCGAGGCTATGAAAGGTTATGCTGTGTATCTCATAACCTTTGTTCACCGAAGCATTTAGGAAGTTTAGAAGATCGTTGTGCGTGTTCTCTGAGATATGGCCGACAGCAGCGACATAGATTTTATCTTTGATACAAAAGTTCATTGGGCTGTCCAAAGACAAGCCTTTTACACTTCCGCATTCCAGTTCTCTAGCCAAGCTTTCCTCTATCAAAAACGGACATGTCAGCAATAACACCAAAGCAATAATGCAACGTAGATTTATGTTTGGCATAGCCCCCCCCCAAACTCTGCTTTCAATAATACACTAATGACTATCAAGATATGAGCAATGAGTTCGAATAGCCTTCTCTATCGCAACATGGCAAGCCGGGCTTCTGGGTCGTGATGCTCACCCCAAAGTCTCGGAACCGTTGTTCGAGTATTGTCATTGGGTTTCTCAAGAGCCTCTTTGAGGTTCCACCCTTGATTAAGACGGTTGCTGACCAGATTGTAAGAGCCTTCCAGCCATTTTGACCAAACGTCACAGCGCCTAGTCTCTCCGGTATCCGGGTGAATGATGCGGGTGGAGGGTGTTACGTGTCCGAACCTGTATAGCCAAGTCACTAGCTCTAGTCGGTAGCTCTTAAGCTTCTCTGTGAGAGCCTGATTGTTGTCTGTGAGTTCACTACGGGACAGGCGGTCCAGAAGCTTCTCAACCTCAGCTAGTCGATAGTGTACGGGACCTACAAGGTGCTTTGGATTTCTGCTCATGGCTTTATATCCTTTGTAATGAGATTGGGAAAAATGTGGTCACACGAACGCAAGCGTTTTTGTTGCAAAACATTTCCTCACTCGGGACGGAGCAGTAATGCTCAACATCCCAAGCAGAGGCCCCCTTGCCTCAACCAAGGCGATGACTTGAGGAAAGGGAGAATTGATATACCGGGCGAATACAACACCACGCCCGGCAATGTCTTTTAGAACGAGAATATCTCGTCGAGGTTCGAACTGACACGATCAGGCGAGCCTTTTGTCTTTTGGTTTTCGACAGCACTCGCCTTGCCAAGCTTTCTGGTCTCCCCAATGCTCGTGAGGGCATCTATGGGGGAACCATACTTGGACCCCTCGAACAGTTCAGGCGAGACCTCTACGTGTTCTTTAACGTAGTCCTTTGCAGCTTTCTTGTAGACTGAGAATACAGCTTTCCAGACCTTGGATTTTCCCTGAGGGGTCATCCGGTTATAGTCGGGGTGTGAGGTAAGTCGGCGTAATGCCGCCTCCATGTTCTCACCCTTGAAGATATCTATCGACCCCAAGCTGAAACGATCACCAAAACTGGATGTGGACTTGGACAGGTCTTGCGCCGCCACACCTTCATAGACCATCGCCCGATAAACCGCATATGCATCTCTCCCATCCTTCGTCTCAAGCTTGGTTAAGGAGTGCGGCTTGCCGTGCAGAACATCATGGAACAGCCCGTCAAGACCAACGCCCTTGGTAACACCCAAGTTTCTCCAGAATGCATCGTCAAAGACACGATCAGGAGTGGGTAACGCCATGCTGAGACCGGCATCACCGATCAGCTTCGCATACTCCCCATACAACGGGTCCTTGTTGATTTTGGTTGGCTTGGAATTGTACGGGTCCAAACCACGGTATAGGTCCCTTAGGGGATGACCAAGGAAGTCGAGGCGCTTGTAGCCCACTGCAAATCCAGCAGAAGCCAAAGCCTCTTCAAGGAAGCCTTCACCACGATACATGTCATCATCTCCGTCAAGGTTCTTACCGATTACCTTTGGGAGGCCGGGCATGAACTGCTTGACGTAGTTCTCTGACAGCCGGGCGACACCCTTGGGGTTACCTTCGGATATCACGCCATTGATTGCGTCAAACAACTCACCCACACCACGCATACTGGATGCATCAGACATGAGCGAGTAGGTCATGAGCATCAGGGAGCTTCCATAGATACCAAGCATCTCTGGCCCATTGGGTGGACCAACATACTCACCATCTTTTATCTCCATTGCGTGTTGCCTTGTTTGATCATTCACCACCCCTGCCAGCAGAAAGGGAGCGGAGAAGGGTAACAACCTTGTCAGATCAACTATGGTGTCGCCGATGATCAGCGAGCTACCGGGAACATTCTCCCACTTGGCAAGCTTTTCATCCCACCTTTCAAACCCACCGGGTGGTGTAATCTGGATATGACCCGCTTGTATTGCAGCTATAGTGCCGCCAAACGCCAGCATACCAAGTCGTTGGCGTCCTTGAGCGCGGAGTTGTGCCTGGACACCATTAGTTCCGTTGAAATCATCAACGAACTTAAGTCCGTTGGTGACAAAGGGACCGGCCTTGGGAACATTTCTGAACGCCCGTATGGCTGACGCTGGAGGCGCGATGGACTGGAATGCATCAGAGCCGATGTTAACCAGAGTTCTGAAGAACGGAATGGTTGCTCTTGCAGGGATGGACACAAGGGGACTTGGTGAGTTTCTCAGATTGTCCAGTCCTTGAGCAAACCAGCCAGTCTTATACCGAGTATCAAACGGAGCTTGCCAAGATGACCTCTGGATATCGAGCTTTACCGCTAGATTGATAAGCTGACCATTGTCATCAAACGATGCAGCGGCCCAATCTTGAGCAAACTTCTTGGCCTCAGCGAGAGACTTACCGGCCTTGACAGCCATCTCGTATCCATCGGCATAAGCAACACCAAACGCTCTCATGGCTTTCTGCTGTTCACTTGAGGCAATGGACACATCAGCAGCGAACTTCCAGAGGCGGGTAGCGGTGTATTTCCCCCACTTCCCTTCCTTTGCAAGTCTCTCATAATCCAACCGTCCAGCATGAGCGCCATCAAGGATATCAAAGTCATCTGTGACCGATCTCCCGGCTACCAAAGCTCGTTTGAAAATGCTCCAAGACTGGTTCCACCCGGCAGTATAACCAGCGTACTCTCTAAGACCCCTTGCCATGTTGGGACCGATGTCTTTGAAGCCATTAGACCCAGCAACCCTAAGGACAGGGTGCAGGATGTTGTTGGACAAGTTGGACAGAATTTCCAAACCGGTTGTTGAAGGTTGGCCGAGCAACGCTGAGGAGTGCAGATCGTGGACCATCTTGGTGACACTCTGCTCGTAAACTTCACGCTGTTCTTTGGTCAGCTTCGCAATACGGTTGTCAGACAGGGAAGCAATCGTCCCCTGACGTATTCTGTCGAACTCTTCAAACATCTCGTCGATACCAGAGATGACAGCAAGCGGATTGATGCCCATGTCATGAAGCTTCTTAGAGACCGCCATAGTGAACTCTGATCGGGTGGAGTATAGGTTGTACCCTAGTTCATCGAGAACCTTATCAAGCTCCTCCTGAATAACCTCTGGGGCTTCCTTGAGGCCCTTTTCGTTAGTTCCAGGGTTCAAGTCCAGCCGCCTGTTTCGAAGACCGGAACCCAAAGCACTACCGCTTTCTCGATAGAACTCAGCAAGTTTCAACTTCGCATCATAAAGATCACCAGACAGTTCCTGCCAAACTTCCTTTGTTCTGAGGCTGGGGTCCTTTCTGATCGCCACGAGAATGTTGTCAAAACGGTCTTCAATGGCTTTCAGGGCCTCCTTGGCTACCGCATCCTGCCACAGGGCAGTATACCTTGCCGGAACAGAGGAGTTACTGGGACTGAAGTTCTTGATAAGGTCCAAGGCGTCATCATATTGCTCCTGTGTGAGGGCCTGTAAAACTTCACCAGACCGGGCAACAAACTCTGGCCGTGACTTACTCCGAATATCTGCCAACTCAGGAGTAACCCCACTATTCTTTGAGGCTGCATTTGAGAGCGTTTCGTCGAACGTGCGCATTGCATTACTTGCGAAGTCGTTCACCATCGCCTTGGACAATGGAACCTCCTCAGCAAGCCTCTTGCCAACTTTGTTGGGTGTGGGGGTGGTAACGTCAACAGCGGCTGGAAGCATCTGCGACTTGATTTCGTTTCGAGTTTCAACAGAGACTTCATTGGCGGTCTTTGCTCTGGCAAACTTCTCCTGCTCCAGATCAATCTTTCCAACCATGCGTTGGGATTGAGTGGTTTGAACAAACTCTGTGAGACGTTCGCGGCCAGTTCTCACGGATAACTCTGGGTTTACCTGAATGTCCTTGAGGGGAATTCCGGCCTCTTTTGATGTAGCTTCCAAGGCGTCTTGGATTGTCGCAGCGTCCCCGCCCTTTATGGCGTGATAGACTTTGGCAACGAGCTTACCGGCACCAATCATTGCAAACTCAGAAATCAAGTGGCCGGCAAGGCCTTTAATACGCTTGGTTTCGTGGTTGTCTTCTGACCTGATGATAAGGAAGTCCGGCATTGAGCCGCCGCTTATGTCGTTAGTCAGTTGGACCAGATTATCTTCATCTTCGAAGGTTACATAAGAGACACCGGCACCAACAGCACCAGCGGCCAACATACCTCCACCAGTTGCAAGCGTGGCGCCGATAGCGGGGGCAGCTTGGCCGAGGCCTTCAGTAAGCGCCTCACCGACCCCTACTTCTGTATCAAACTTTGGGTCGATCTGAGCATTCTTTTCTCGTGAGGCCTCTGTATCCTCGTGGAGGAAGTCAGCAAGACCATTAAGACCTAGAGTGCGAGCTAGGTCGGCTTGCTTCTCAGTAAGAGCAGTACCAGCGTGGCCCAAGCCTTGGTATAGGTTCACGGCCACATCAGCGGCATGGCCTATAACCGGTAGTTGATCAGACATGGGGCGGTTGTCGATGATACCTCGCACCTCCTCCTCTGACTTACCAGACAATACGGCGAAGTCTTCTACCGCATGGGGAAACTTCTCAGGGTTCTCTCGTACTGCTGCAATGAGTGTTTCGGAGGGAAGATATGTCCCGTCTTCTTGCGGGACCCAGTTTGGGTTGTGGGAATTGTTCATAAATTTGCCTTGGATTTTGTTTTGGTGCCTGTTGTGTAGGCGATGGGTGTTGGATTGGAGGTGAGCGCCTCCGGCAGGACATCAGCAATGCCCCTAGGAGGCTCACAGTTGCCTCAGGAGACACGTTAGTAACCACGGATGATGTGTGGGGTCTGAAAGCAGAAAGCCGCTCTGTAGTCAGACAGTGAGGCAGGTTTGGTTGACCTCTGAAAAGGCTCCACATTGTCAACCAACACACCCTTAGAAACTGGCATGAGTTGGTGTTTCGCTCGCTTCGCTGGAGCAGTGTTTGCGGCAGTGAAACCTCTTCTACTGTATCTGTTTTTTTGCTTACTGAAATATGCAAGCATTGCGTTTCAGTTCACAAATCAAAGGACACAAAATGAAAATCAAGTTCTACAATCAGGCAGACGAAGTGGTCTTGATAATGCTTGCAGATGCAGACAACGATTGGGATGCTTGCAAGGAGGGCTGGGCTATGATCGGCATGGGGCTGATACCCCAAGCAATAGACTTCGATGTGATGTGGGTGGAGTGAGCTACTGCTAACCAAGATATGGGACACAGTGAGTGACCGACAGTTATCTCTATGTGATCTTATAGTGTCCCATTTAGTCTCACCCATTGGGTAAGATGAAGCTTTAATTGATTTGAGCCACTTTTCGACTGATCTGCTATAGAGAAAAAACCTCCACCCACCCCACCATTTCAAACTAGGAAGTGAGTGGCTGGAGCAACCTCAAGCAACTGAAACTCACTGCGAGGGAACTCTAGGATACCCTATAGTTATCTTATAGATATATCTCAAAGGGCTTCGCCCGTAATATGAAGCTTTAATTGATTTAGACGTTTTTGTTGAACGAATATCGGGTTCTTTGTGATGACCCTCCACCACCCCATTCAACAATGTCATTCTGATGGAAGCTGTCTATCCACTTCCGGTACTCTTCTTCTTGCTGCCTTTCAGCCGACTTGGCGGCATCCTGGGTCATCATGTCAATAAAGTTCGCCACCATCATTGCCAATGCGTCCACACGGTCGTCATGACGCAGAGCGCCTTGATAACAGTTTTGCAACGATAGGATGATAGTCCTATTGGGCGTACTCCTCCCTAATATGCAGCTTTATTTTTCGTCGTGATATAAAATCACGAACCTCATGTTTCTGACCGCAAGAAACACTAATGCACCCGCAAGCAGCCAGAAGCCCCTCAGAGAGCCGTACAGCGGCAGGAAGCCATCCGCACCCAAGGAGCAGCAAAAGTTACAAACGGCGCTCCTGAGTCAATTCTGGGACTCCTGAGGCCACACAAAGACCAAGGAGTGCATGAATAGCTGGCAGGACAAATAAGGTACATTACTTTGACCAAAAAAGGTACATCTTAAGTTTCTGGGCTATGATTGCAGTTTCTAAAAAAGTATATATTTCAGTTATTTATTCAATACATCATTCTTCCTAAAAAGAAGGTTTGATACCGGCGAGAGGTACCAAACAGTTGCAGCTGTTTTCTTTCAGAACAAACATGCCCGTTTTCTCCTGCCTTGCGGTGGATGATGCCCCATGCAAGGACACAACTGATGTTTCGGCAAACATGCAAGACAACCGATGGACATTGCGGAATGCCAGTGCCAGATTGGCCGGCCAGCAGGAGGCCAGCAAGAGGTAAGCATATGAAAGTCCTGATAATCGGTGGTGCAGGTATGATCGGCGAAAAGCTGCATTCCGCACTTGCCAAGAGCCACTCCGGCAAAAATCCTGTCACTGAAGTCATATTGCACGACCGTGTTGAACCCCGGACAGCGTTCATCGAAGACCATGGGTTTCAGACCAGAGTACTTACAGGAAACTTTGCCGACCAGGCTGAAGTCCGGAAACTTGCCTCCCTTCGCCCTGACGTCATATTTCATCTCGCTGCAATTGTTTCCGGCGAGGCAGAAAACGATTTTCAAAAAGGGTGGGACATTAACGGTCACGGCACCTGGCAATTGCTGGAAGCACTGAGGGCAGAACATGTTGAAAGCGGGGGAACCTACGTACCCCGTCTCGTCTTCACTTCATCCATTGCCGTTTTCGGACCACCATATCCCGAGCAAATTCCCGATGATTTTCTATGCACTCCACAAACTTCCTACGGCGCGCAAAAGGTGGTTGGCGAATTGTTGGTCGCAGATTATTCCAGAAAGGGATATCTGGATGGTTTCTCGATCCGTTTGCCGACAATTTGCGTAAGGCCGGGCAAACCGAACCTGGCTGCCTCATCCTTTTTCTCCGGTATCATTCGTGAACCTCTAAACGGCATGGATGCAGTTCTTCCGGTACCCGATACGGTTCGGCACTGGCTTGCATCCCCCCGGGCTGCGGCAGGTTTTCTTGTTCATGCAATGACGCTGGATACCAGTCTTCTGGAAAACCGGCTAAGCCTCAACCTGCCCGGCGTTTCATGCACGGTGGCAGAACAGATCGAGGCGCTTCGCAAACTGGCCGGTGATGATATCGTGAAGCACATCAAGCCCGGGTTTGACGAGAACATCATGCGTATTGTCGAGGGCTGGCCGAGAGACTTTTCCGCAGAAAGGGCAAAAAGGCTTGGCTTCACGGCAGAGGAGGGTTTCGAAGAAATTATCAGAACCTATATGGAAGATGATCTCGATATCCGGACCTGATGTTAGTGTCATTTTCCGGACAGTTTCCAACTGACCACAAACCCTGATGAACGGACGCGACACCATGTCATTACCGCTGCTTTTGGACCATCTCAGGAAAACTGCTGCACTGGAACAGGTTTCCGCGCTCATTTCATGGGACCAAGAAACCATGATGCCTGCAAAGGGTTCTGCGCAGCGGGCAGAACAGTCCGGTGCTGTAGCGGCTGTTATCCATGCCCACAAAAGCGACCCGCGCATACCGGAATGGATAGGCGCAATCGACTGGAACAAACTGGGCGACAAGGACCGGGCCAATGTTGTACAGGCACAGCGCGCCTATGAACAAGCCACCCGGATTCCCCCTGCCCTGGCACAGGAAATAGCCCGTGCAGCATCAGCCGGCCAGGTGTGCTGGGCCGAGGCAAGACAAAAGCGTTCGTTTGCCCATTTTATTCCTGCTCTTGACAAGCTTGTCTCACTGAAACGCGAAGAAGCCGCTTACCTGGCCAACGGAGAGATGTCTCCATATGACGCGCTGCTGGACCAGTTTGAACCCGGTGCCCGCACCGCCGACCTTGTCCCCTTGCTGGAAAGCCTTCGCGAGCCACTTGTTAGCCTGCGGCAACAAATCAGCGAGAAGCCACAACCACCTGCCTTGGCAGGTCATTACGAAAGACAAGGTCAACTTTCGCTGGCCCGCCAGGTGGCAGAGAAACTCGGTTATGATTTTGCTGCCGGACGCATTGACCTTTCCAATCACCCCTTCAGTTCAGGCACTGGCGATGATTGCCGCATTACAACGCGAATAGATGAATCGGATCCCCTTGATTGCCTCTATTCGACGATTCACGAAGTGGGCCATGCATTATATTCGCAAGGCCTGTCCGACCCGTTCCTTCCCGGTGCCGATTATTGTTCAATGGGCGTTCACGAAAGCCAATCCCGCCTGTGGGAAAACCAGGTCGCCCGTTCCCGGCCTTTTGCCGAATGGCTTTTTCCGGCAATGAAGAACATCTTCCCGGACATGGAAATCGCTGACGCAGACAGTTTCTACCGAACCGTCAATCGCGTCGAGCCTGGGTTCATTCGAACCGAAGCGGACGAGGTACATTACAATCTGCATGTCCTCATGAGATTTGAACTTGAACGCGATCTCATTGCCGGCAAGCTCGAAACTGCAGGCCTTGAAGAGGCGTGGAACACGCTGTTTGCGCAATATTTCGGGTTGCGGGTTGAAGATGTGAACAAGGGTGTCCTGCAAGACATCCACTGGTCTGTCGGCCTGTTTGGCTACTTCCCGACATACAGTCTCGGAAATATTTATTCAGCCTGTCTTGATGAGGCAATCAACAAGGCTGTCCCCGATCGGGACAAGCTTGTAGCCAGTGGCAACACAGGGCCAATACTTGATTGGTTGAGGGAGAAAATCCATTCCAAGGGCCGTATGCTGGCTGCTCCCGAACTGGTCTGTGAAGCAATCGGGAAGCCTGCTTCAGCCGACCCGCTCATCACCTATCTGAAAACAAAATATGGCGAGCTCTATTCGCTCTAATTGCCTTGCTGCAATCGCAGGTCACTGATAGTTTCTTTCAAACTCAAAATGAGGATCCATTCGTGTCCATCACTGCCGACGAGATCATCGATCGCCGCCGCCTTCGTCGCAAGGTAAGTTTCTGGCGAATTGCAACTTTCATCATTCTGGGAACAAGCCTGCTTGCCATTATTGGCTATGCGGTGCGCGAAACAGCACTTTCCCCTGCCAGCCGGGATCACATTGCCCGCATCGAGATCAGTGGGGTCATCACAAATGACAAACCCATGCTCAAACTACTGGAAAAAGTCGGCAAGAATGACAAGGTGAAGGGCGTTGTCTTGAACATTTCCTCACCCGGCGGATCAACTGTTGGCGGAGAAGCCCTTTTCGAAGCTGTACGGGAATTGGCTGAAAAGAAGCCTGTTGTGACCTCGGTCGGCACACTGGCCGCATCAGCCGGATACATGATTGCTTCTGCGACTGACCACATCGTTGCCCGCCGGTCCTCCATTGTGGGCTCTATCGGCGTGCTGTTTCAATATGCTGATGCGTCGGAATTGCTCGACAAGATCGGTGTAGAGGTCAAGGCTGTAAAATCCGGCAAGCTCAAGGCTGAACCATCCCCGTTCCAGCCCACCAGCGATGAAGCTGTAGCGATGATTGACCGGCTGGTGCAGGATTCCTATCAATGGTTCATTGATATTGTCGTCGAACGCCGGAACATGAACGAGGCTCAGGTCCGGCAACTTGCGGATGGCAGCATTTTCACCGGAAGCCAGAGCCTGGAAAACGGGCTTGTCGACGCCATTGGCGGAGAGGAAGTTGCAGTTGACTGGCTCAAAAAGGAAAAAGGGCTTGATACCGAACTGAAAACGGTAACCTACAAGCCCAAACGTCCGGGCGACAGCCTGTTTGACAATCCTGCCGCCCTGCATCGTGTTGCCCGTATTATCGGCCTGAATCTCGAACCTGCCGAAGCGGCAGCAATGGAGAAAGCAATTCGGGAGCGGCTATTGCTTGACGGTTTGGTATCAATTTGGCAGGGTTCCGCGAGTGTTGGGAGCCCCCGGTAAAGCCCGGGTGGGAGAAAAATCATGATCAAGTCAGAACTCGTTCAAATGATTGCTGACAAAAACCCTCATCTTTATCACCGCGACGTAGAAAATGTCGTCAATTCCATCCTTGACGAGATTACCCATGCCTTGGCGGAAGGAAACCGGGTCGAATTGCGCGGTTTTGGTGCCTTCTCGGTTAAAAACCGCCCGGCACGCGTTGCAAGGAACCCAAAGACCGGTGAAAAGGTTAGTGTCGAGGAAAAATGGGTTCCGTTTTTCAAGACCGGCAAGGAATTGCGTGAGCGCCTCAACCGGTAAGCGGAACAGCTTTTAACTGGAGATAGAGATGCGCAAATTTTCCAATCTGGTGATACTGCTTCCGATCGCCATCATTCTTGTTCTGCTTTCTGTTGCAAACCGGCAAAGCGTAACCTTGAGCCTGGACCCGACCAGCCTTGAGACCCCTGCAATTTCGATTTCGCTGCCGTTCTTTGTCTTCTTGTTCCTTGCAATCATTGCAGGCATGCTGCTTGGCAGCACGCTTACCTGGATCAGCCAGGGCAAACACCGGAAGGCGCTCAGGGAAAAATCCTTCGAAACAACCCAGTTGAAGCAGGAAAAGGAACGACTGGATGAGCAAGTCAATGACAAGCGCGAAGAAATAGCGCCAGGCTTGCCTGCTGTTCGATAACAGACGGTCAATTGCACCCATGAAAACAACCGGTTGTTTGCTGCCAATTGTTTTCGAGCGTTGTCAGGTTCACGCTACAGCCATTTTGAAGTAAACGGGCCTTGCTGAAATGCGCAGCACCCTAGGCTCTCCTGATCGTGTCGAATTCGAGATCCATGTCAATCAATTGTTCGGTACTCAACGGGCGGTAAGCCTCGTTGAATTGCTCGGCTTCACCACGTGCCGTGATGGCAGGCAGGCCAAGGGCACGCACAATCACAGGGGGCATTTCCTCTTCCGGCAATTGCCACAGTCCGTGTCGCGCTGCAAAGCGTCCAAGTGGCGTGAAGGAACTGCTTACCGCGAATGGAATGGCAAAAGCAGGGCCAATGAAAACCGGGGCCGCGAACAGGAACCAGCCATAAGAAAAATTATCGACGCTGAATACAGCTGTGAGGCCAACAAGTCCAAAGAGCGTCTGGGGCCACAAATGCATGGCTGTTGTTCGGAGTGGCAGTGAATGGGCATGACGGGATTGCTGGACCCAGCCTTTTGCCTTTCTGAACACAAACAGTTTTACGAGAAAAATCGTATTGGCGACTGCCATGATCGGCGCAAGCATCATGGAGAAAATCACCTCCACCGCAGCGCCCAGAATAATTGCCGGGGCTCCTCCAAATTCCCTGCGTGACCGGGGATTCAGCAATACGTCAAGCAGGGACGAAATTTTCGGAGCAAAAACCATGGTCATCACAATACCGAAAAGCAGATATGCAGAACCAAGCGGCTTCATCGAAAACGAGATGATGTCGGGAAATACAAAAGCTGTCGTACCTATGGTGACAAGCAACATCCAGGCTGGCGCTCCGATAAACATCAAGATGGCCAATAGAAGCTGAACGCGGCTCATGAAACGAAGGCCGGGTTCCGCCAGGAGCCGGAAATACTGCATGTTGCCATGACACCAGCGCAGGTCCCGGCGAATGAATTCCAGTATGTGCGGAGGGTTTTCCTCGAAGGATCCGGTTTCCTCAGCCAGCACACGGCACTCATAACCGGCCCGGCGCATGTAGACAGCTTCAACCTGGTCATGGCTGAGTATCCAGCCCGAGAGCGGTCCGTTACCCTCCAGTTTTGGTAGATGGCAGTATTCCATGAAAGGTTTCATGCGAATAAGTGCATTATGCCCCCAATAGGGCCCGCAATCTGCCTGCCACCAGGCACTGCCAAGTGTGAAAGAGCGCATTCCCATTCGCATGCCGAACTGGAAAACACGGGCAAAGGCGCTGGCTGAAGGCAAACCGACTGCAAGGCTCTGCACAATACCGAGTTCGCCATGCTTCTGCATGATGCGAACCAGTTTCAGGATGCTGGATCCGGCCATCACACTGTCTGCATCCAGTGTCAGCATGAAGTCATGCTGATGTCCCCATCTTTCACAAAAATCACGAATATTGCCTGCCTTGAAACCGGGATTGCTCTCGCGACGGCGATATGTGACCGGCATCCGCCCTGCCCATTCAAGCCGGAGCCGGTCGAAAACGGCTTCTTCCTCGCGAACAATGTCGGGCATGTAACTGTCGCTCAGAATGTATACGTGAAACCGGTCGGCATAACCGGATGCACATAGACGCGCCATTATGGCACTGATATTCCGGTGAACCTGGTCCACGTCCTCGTTGCGGATGCACATGGCAAGTGCCGTCGATGTGGTAATCGGCTCGCTACCGGTTATTTCCCGGCTTTGCGGAAATACATGTCCAGCAGGATCATCTGACCCACGCATCAGTACAAAACCTGCAACAGCATTCCAGAAACCTATCGTGGTCCAGGGAAGCGTTACCGCAAAACAGGTCATGAAGACAGCTTCAGGCAAATTGATTCCGTCTACGGAAAATGTGTAGCCCATTATCGCCAGCAGCAACACGATGGAAATACCGACAAGACCGCCAAAGACTGTCCTGCGCTGACGAATACTCATGTAAAAATCCTGTAAGCTGTTTACTGTTACAATTGACAAAGCGACACTTGCCAGCCTTTTGGGCTTATTTGAGGCAGTTCGGCTCATATGGTTCACTGCTATATTGAAGGCAACATGAATTGTGTCTGAATAACCAGAAACGGATTTACACGTTAACGTGAGCAAATGACCGTTAAACGACTGACCTACACAGCAGCCAGAACGGCAACTCTCGAGCAGTGCACTGTCCAGCAACCCGGACGGGGGCAGGTTCTCGTACAGACACTGTACAGCGGCATCAGCCGGGGCACAGAAAGTCTCGTGTTTAACGGCCTTGTCCCTGTTTGCGAACATCACCGAATGCGCTGTCCCCATCAGCAAGGCAGCTTCACCTACCCCGTCTCTTACGGTTATGCAGCAGTCGGTGAAATAGTGGCAACAGGCCCTGAATCGGGGGGGTATTCACCGGGTGACCGGGTATTCTGCCTGCACCCGCACCAGGATCTCTTTGTTGCCGATACCGGCTTTTGTCATCCCATACCAGATGGTCTGGCGCTGCACCGTGCGGTGCTTGCTGCAAATGCCGAAACTGCACTCAATGCCGTCTGGGATTCAGAACTTCCCGATAGCGGCAATACATGTGTCATTGGAGCAGGTGTCGTTGGTCTGCTGACTGCCTTCATCATTGCAAGAATGACGGGCACCAGACCAATCGTGATCGATATCAATCCCCTGAAACAAAAAGTGACAGGGCATTTGGGACTTGAGTTCATGACCACGGCTGATGCCGCGGAAGGAAACCTTCCGCCACCGGACCGGGTTTTCAATACCAGCGCCTCCCAGGAAGGTTTGCAACTGGCACTGGATTTGGCCGCCTTTGAAGCAACCATTGTGGAAATGAGCTGGTACGGTGAGCGCTCCGTAGACTTGAAACTGGGTGGAAATTTCCATTCCGGAAGACTTCGCATCATTTCAAGTCAGGTTGGTCACGTCAGCGCCACACGCCGCAACCGGGTTTCCCACCAGCAACGCATGCAACAGGCATTGGCATATCTGAAAGACACAAGACTTGATGCATTGCTTGAACCGGCAATTGATTTTGAGGACCTGCCGACCCATCTTCCCGGGATATTTGCTGACAGGGCCGATGTTCTTTGCCAGCTTGTCCGCTACAGGAATACGACCTGAATACAAAACCGGTTAAGGGAGAAAGTCACTTGCACGCAGTTGAAGTTCGCGACCACATCATGATCGCCCATTCCTTCAAGGGAGAGTTTTTCGGGCCTGCCCAGGCCATGCACGGTGCAACCTTCGTCGTTGACGCTTGTTTCATTTCTGAAACTCTGGATGAAAACAATGTGGTGATCGACATTGGCGCAGCGCATGAAGCCCTGAAATCGGCATTGCAACCGATCAATTATGCAAACCTTGATGAATTGCCCCAGTTTGCCGGTGAGAACACCACAACAGAATTCCTGACAAGGCACATTTTTGAAGTACTTGCCAAAACTGCACGTGAAGGCGGGCTTGGCCGCAAACCGGAGGAACTTGAAGCAATACGGGTAACCCTTTCTGAAAGCCATGTCGCCCGCGCCTGGTACGAAGGCAAGCTCTGATCACCCGGATGGAAATCCTTTTCATAATTCCAGGTGATATCAACCTGCCAACCGGTGGTTACCGGTATGACCGGGAAATTCTCCGGCAGTGGAAGGCTGCCGGCATTGCTGTCAAGCTCGTCAGTCTGGAAGGAAATTTCCCTTTCCCTGATGAAACAGACCGGGCAAAGGCATTGGCACGAATGCCGGAACTCACCGGAGACATTGCCGTGATTGACGGTCTGGCTGGCGGGGCCATGCCCGAATTCGCTTCCGCATTATCGGGAAAGATGCCGGTAATTGCCCTTATCCATCATCCGCTTTGCCTGGAAAACGGGTTGACCGACCGCCTCGCAGATCAACTCAAAATCAGTGAAAAATCAGGGCTTTCCCATTGTTCAGGAGTCATAACCCCAAGTCCCGCTACAGCGCGGGCAGTCAGGGAAATTTTTGCTTTCGATGAAAAGCGTATCCACACCGTTCTGCCAGGCGTTGAACGAAGCAACCCGGCAAGGGGCAGTACGGATGGAACACCAAATCTGCTATGCATTGGCTCGGTCATAGAGCGGAAAGGTCATCGCTATCTGATTGAGGCACTTGCAAAACTTCGCCATCTGGACTGGCGCCTTGACTGCATTGGCCTCATAACATCCGACAACAGCCTGTTCACGGAACTAGACACCCGCATTCGCGATCTTGAACTGGCCGACCGGATTGTCTTTCACGGTCCTGTCGACACCGAAGAAATCGAAAAAGCCTATTTATCAGCAGACATTTTCGTGCTGCCTTCTCTGCATGAGGGATATGGAATGGTTTATGCAGAAGCGATTGTCCGTGGCATTCCGGTGATCGGCACAACCGCGGGTGCAATACCTGAAACGGTGCCTGATGTGTGTGGCTTGCTCGTTGAACCCGGCAATACAGACGAACTCGCTGCAGCAATGGAGCGCATGATCACCGATCATGACCTGCGCAGCAGGTATTCGCAGAATTGCCTCCAGGCAGAACCCGGATTCCCTACTTGGCAGGAATCAGCCACTCGTTTTGCCAAACTCCTGGAGGACCTGTCATGAGTTTTTCAAGTGAATGGCTTGCCTTGCGGGAGCCGGTAGATCATGCCGCGCGCAGCAAGAAGATTGCCCGAAAACTCGCAGAACAACTCGCTGGAAAAAACCCTGCAAGGATTACTGATATTGGCAGCGGAACAGGCTCAACCATCCGCGCCATGCGCCCTTTTCTGGGGGATGATGTCCAATGGCACCTGACAGACAATGACGATGCGCTCATGGATCTGGCGCGTAATGAAGCCGGCGGCAGTGAAACAGCCTTTACCATTGCCGACCTCTCGCACTCTCTGGATCCGCTTTTCAGCAAACCGGCAGATGTAATAACCACATCGGCGTTTCTTGACCTCGTTTCACTTGACTGGCTGGAACAGTTGGTTTCACAAGTCGCAAGCCGCAAACTCCCGTTCTATGCTGCCCTTACCTATGACGGGCGGGCAATGTGCAAGCCCGAACTGAAACGGGATGGTGAAGTCATCAGTGCATTCAACCGTCACCAGCAAACAGACAAGGGTTTTGGACCGGCGCTCGGACCGGCAGCTGCCGATACAGCCATACGCCTGTTTGAACAAGCGGGTTACCAGGTCACATCAGCCCGTTCGGACTGGGAGGGAACAGCCAACCACAAGGAATTTCAGAAAATGCTTCTTGAAGGATGGGCGATGGCCGCGATTGAAACCGAACCAGTGCAGGAAGCATCCTTCAAGACCTGGTTTCTGGAACGGCTTCGCCTTATTGAGAATGGAGAGGCAACACTGATGGTTGGACACAAGGATTTTCTGGCAGTGCCTGCCTGAGTTACCTGCCAAACTTTGACGGGTCCGGAGACCGGCGTTCGGCAAACGCCTTTCCAAGTTCTTCCGATTCTTCAGTATCAAGGTATTGTCGCAGCAACAGATCGTGCGAGATCCTGCCCAAACCGCTGACACCACCATGACGGGCATTGAAGGCAGCCTTGATCGAAGCCAGCGCAAATGCTCCCCTGTCTGCAACTTCCAGCGCAAACTCCCGGGTTTTTTCAGCAAGCTGATCATCGGGCACGACACGATTGACCAATCCGATCTCCAGTGCTTCCCGGGCGGATATTTTCGGGTTGCAATACCACATCTCCTTGGCTTTCTTCTTGCCCACGAGGTCTTCCAGATACCAGGTACCGTAGCCTGCATCGAAAGAGCCCATCATCGGACCGACCTGTCTGAAAACCGCGCTTTCCTTGGCAATGGTCATGTCACAAACCACCTGCAACACGTTTCCTCCTCCCACTGCGTAACCGTTTACACTGGCAATGACGGGTTTTTGCAACCGGTCAATTGCCTCATACATTTCAAGGGTTGGCAAAACCCCGGCATACAGGTGGGTGTCTTCCAGTCCCTCCTTGCGGCCGCCAATACAGAAAAATTTCTCGCCCGCCCCGGTAATGACAAGCACCCGTGTCCGGGTTTCGAGCCGGACTTCGTTGATACAGTCACGAATTTCATGACACATTTCGGGCGTGAACATGTTGCCGTCATCCGGCCTGTTCAGTGTCAATGTGCCAACCGGCCCGTCTTCCGAATACTTGATGGTAGAATAGGTCACGCGGAAACCTCCGGGGTCTGGGGGTCTGCATGAAGCAGCACAATGCGGTCATCACCTGCCGTAACGGAAGGATAAATCGCCCGGACCAGCGGGTCGTGCCCCGGAATGATATGGTCATCACTGTCAGCGAGTTCACGCAGCCGGTCATAACCGCGCATCATGTTCTCCAGATCGACAACAATGGGGAACGGCTTTCCCTTGCGATAATTTTCGTAATAGTGGCTTGCATCGGATGCCAGAACTACCCAGCCGCGCCTTGTCCTGACGCGGACACATTGCAATCCGCGGCTGTGCCCACCCACCAGATGACATTCGACACCCGGGGCTATCTCCCTGCTTCCCTCGCAAAAACTGACCCGCCCCTGATATAGCGAGCGGACCATGTCGCATACATGCTCCCCGGTAAACGGCATCCGGGTATGCTCATGGCACATGCAGGGGCCTGTCGCGAATTGCATCTCTTCTGCCTGGACATGAAGCCGTGCCTGCGGGAAATCCTTGAGTGAGCCGGCATGGTCATAATGAAGGTGAGTCAGGATAATCTCGTCAATGCGGGACGCCGGATATCCAAACGCTTCCAGCATTTCTGCTGGTGCCTGTTCTATCGGCCTGTTGCGCGCTTCTGCCTCGTTACGGTCGTAACCGGTATCGACAAGAATTGACCGCTCTCCGTTCGACAAAAGCCAGACATAGTAATCCATGTCATGCTGTGTCTGGTGATGGGGATCCATCATGAAGCTGTCATTGCGCGTACGCTCGTTGCGTTCGGCATATTTTAAGGCGTGGATTTCCCAGACGTCCGACACTGATTCCTCCCAGGCAACTTGGCGAGGTGAACTCGCATTTTGATACTCAGGGGCTTGTTGTAACGCTCCACTCCTGCTTTGTCATTCAACAGTTTTACCGGCATATTGATATGTTTTTTGAGGGAGGAAACAGATGACAGGCAGACTTTCCGGCAAACGGGCACTTGTAACCGCCGCAGGGCAAGGCATTGGAAGGGCCGCGGCACTGGCCATGGCAAAGGAAGGTGCCCAGGTCTTTGCCACCGATATCAATGAGGAAACCCTGGCGGAGCTGAAACAGGATGCAGACGGCAGTCTGGAGACTTCAGTTCTTGATGTACTGAAACGCGACACGATTCAGGAAGCTGTTGCCCGTGCCAATCCCGACATACTGTTCAATTGTGCAGGCTTTGTTCATCACGGAACGATCCTCGATTGTACGGATGAGGAATGGGACTTTGCCTTCAACCTGAATGTTCGCGCAATGTTTGACATGATCCGGGCCTGCCTGCCCGCAATGATTGACCGGGGCACTGGCTCGATCATCAACATGTCATCTGCTGTTTCATCCGTAATCGGAGCACCCAACCGGTTTGTGTATGGTGCATCAAAGGCAGCGGTCATCGGCATCACGAAATCAGTCGCACGGGATTACATTACAACGGGCGTCCGCTGCAATTGCATTTGTCCTGGTACGGTAGAAAGCCCGTCTCTTCATGAGCGGTTGAAAGCGACCGGGGATTATGAGGCTGCCATGAAGGCTTTCGTGGCCCGTCAACCCATGGGTCGCATAGCAAAGGCAGAAGAGATCGCCGCCCTTGTTGTATACCTCGCATCAGATGAAAGCGCCTTCACCACCGGTCAGCCGCACATCATTGACGGAGGTTGGTCAGGTTAACCGGTAATCGTGCCTTTCAGGCTGACCGGCTTGGGGCTTTGGTTCCCGGGAGTGTTTTTCAGTGCAGAGAGGGTTTTCTCTACATCCCGGGATTGTTTGTAGACAACTTCACCACCGCGCCCGAAGGCTGCTTTCAGGCTCATCAGATCACATGTACTGGCGAGGCGCAGGCCCAGTTCGCGCATGTGAACCCTGTTGTAGCAAAATTGTGCAATACGGGCCCTTTGGAGTTCAGGCAGTTGTTTGCCAACCTCAACCGCATCCGCTGGAGCATATACCAGCTGTTGCAGCAATTCGGCTTCACTTGGCATTGCCACCGGAGCAGCACTGCCTTCGGTAATCGGGGTACTTTTCTTGGCAAGCATGGTTTCAACTTTCTTTTGGACATAAATATCCCAGCGTAGTTTGAAGCCGCGTTCGTTAACGCAAGGTTAACGCCTTGCTAATAATTTTGTAAGAAAACAGGTCAGTTTTTACCGATCTTCGTCAGGACTTGCGTCCTTCCACATATTTCCGGGTTACTTCCGCAATTCGTTCAGGCCCGAGGATCGGCGGCATCAATGTCTTGAACGTACCGTCCGGACCAATCAGGTAAATAAAGGAGCCATGAGCATAAATCGGACCTTCCTCAGGATGCTCATAAACCAGTGACTTCTCGACTTTGAACGCCTCATAGGCAATTGCCAGTGCCTCCTGCGTACCCGTCAGCCCGATCATTTCAGGATGATGATAGGCCAGTGCTTCACCCATTGTCTCCACCGTGTCACGTTCGGGGTCAACCGTTATCAGAAGCGGGCTAATCTCGATTTCCTGGTCTGCCAGAATGTCAACTGCTGCAGCCATCCTTGGCAGCGCAACCGAACAGATCGCCTTGCAATTGGCATAACCAAAGAACACAAGCTGGAATTTGCCTTCCGGATCAACCGAAGTACGGCGATTGCCATGATGGTCGACCAGATCGAAATCACCCCCCTTCACCTCTGGAAATCCTGCTGTATCCGGCGAGGTTTCCTCCTGGTGTTGCAGGGCTTCATCCAGCGATTTGTGCTCAACCCCGTCATGGGCCAGACTGGCGGAGCCAGACATCGCCAATGCAACGCCGGTACAGGCAAGGCGCAACCGGACATGCTTCATGACATGAGACATCGATGATCTCCTATTGTAGGGAATTTCGGTATTCGGCATCGACTTTCTCTCCAAGACCGAAATACCCGTCCGCATCAATTTGTTTTTGAACACGTAGATCGCGCCGGTACCAGGGTCCCTTTCCTTCTGCCACATCCGGGTTTCGTGCTTTCCATCCGGCCGTCCAGCGGTTGGCCTTGGTCCATTGGGCTGCACCTTTTTCACGAATGAACTGAACCATGTAGAACTGGGTGTTGTAATATTCGGGATCACCGACCATCAGCCCGTCCACATCGACCTCCTTGTTGCAGAAAGCGACGAGATCATAAGCTGGTCCATTGAACGCAAACTGGGCATTTTTGAGCACCATGACCAGCTTGTTGTCGGCATCACGGATAATTCCCAGATTACGGTTGCCATTCCCGCAAGCATCGACGCAATCACCGGTTAGCTCACAGGCAATATCAACCACTTTGCCGGAAAACATCGCCTTGGTTTCTTCGGTCAACCCGAACTCCTTGGCCTGACTGCCGCTAGAGAAATCCTCTGCAAGAGAGGCGGATGCAAATGCCAATGCCGAAGCTCCAAGAACAAGGCCGATTGCTTGTCGCGTTCGCGTTTTCATGACAGCCTCCTCAGTTCTTCGGCTTGGGGAACGAATTTGGCGGGACCGGACCGTAGTCCAGATGATTGGTGTTGGTGATGCCGTCATTGGCGACAACCTCCTCAACCACCAGGTAATTCACACCATCACGAACATAGTGCAGTCCCTTGGCGGTAATCACATCGCTCTGGATTTCCATCACGGCATCCGACTGGGCCAGCGGATCCTCCCCTTCAATCTTGAGCACCATGTAGACGTCGCCATCTTCAGTCAGCACGCCAACCGGAATACCACCCGCTGCACACCACAGCGCACAGGTATGATGTGCCGTGCCCACAACGGCATCCTCTCCCCCCATGACGCCGGAAAAGTAGCACCAGGTGTCGATTACTTCTCCGCGGATTTCCACTGCCTTTGCACTGGTCGCGGCGTTGGCTGTTGCGGCTGACAGCATGACTGCACCAGCGACCACTGCCAGAACTGCAAGAATCTTGTTTCTTCCGAATGCCATTGTATTCCTCCCGGCAAATCTTCCAAAATCCTAGTGGAATGCTTTGCTGGAAGGCAAGAAGGGTAGTATCAACCCTTGATCACAATTAATTTGGAGCGCGGCATGACAACACCAAATGAGCGCATCATGAAGCTTGAGGAAACCATCGCCCATTTGGGCATGGCGAATGACGAACTTTCAGCCGAAGTCCTGGCCCAATGGAAGCATATTGAAGCGCTTGAAAGAAAACTGGCGCAGTTTGAAAACAGGTTTCTTGCTTTGGAGGAAGCTTCAGAAAATCCTGTTGAGAATACCAAACCACCCCATTACTGACCTGCTCTACTGAACCGCCACATGGAAACGATTTCAGAACTGGTATCACGATACGCACAGCCAGGAAGGCTGGAATGGATTGGTATCCGCCCTGACCGCCGGACGGAGATGATATCACGCAACACTGCAATGATTACCGATTACGGGCTTGAAGGCGATCACAACCAGACCGGTGGCAAACGGGCACTTACCCTGATCCAGCAGGAGCACCTGCCGGTTATTGCGGCACTTGCCGGCCATTTGCACATTGATCCCGCCATGCTGAGGCGCAACCTGGTGATAAGCCGTATAAACCTGCTTGGCCTGCGTCAGCGACGGTTCCGTATTGGGGATGCAGTTCTGGAGGGTACGGGAATCTGCGCGCCCTGCTCGAGAATGGAGGAAGCATTGGGCAATGGCGGATACGCATCAGTGCGCGGACATGGCGGTATTACCGCCAGAATCATCCAGGCGGGCAAAATTGCAACAGGCTGCGACCTCGAGCCCTGCTGACCAACTCCGGCTTTGCAAAACAACCGGCCGCGCTGTATGTACTCGGCTTAATCCGAGACCTGCAAAACTGGCTGGACGATTTATTGGCGATCAAGACCGACACTCCCCTGATACTCGATGAAGCACAAGCTATCGTTAAGCGTGTGATTCGGGAAAACTGGCGCATCTATTTCCGGCAGTACCTCATCGCCGGCCTGCTATTGGGCCTGGTCGCTGCAAGCACAGCGTTTACAGCATACATCATCAAGAACATTACAAATGACGTGTTCGTTCGTCAGGACCTGCAAGCAGCATACACCATTGCTCTCGCAATCTTTGTTGTGTTCACAATTCGCGGTTTTGCCACCTATGGCTACATGTACATTCTTGGCAAGATCGGCAACAGCATTGTCGCCCGGTACCAGCGCCGGATTTTCCAGCACTTGCTGAAACTCGGCATCCAGTTCCACAAGTCAAACCGGTCCGCATACCTGATTGGCCAGATCAACCAGAACATTCTTGGCATGCGCACGATGATGAACGATGTCGTGATTGTTTTTGTCCGTGACCTGTTCACTCTGATCGCCCTGATCGCCGTCATGGTGATCCAGGACTGGTTCATGTCGATTGTTTCACTCGCGGTGATGCCGGTCATAGCCTATATCATGTCCCGCTACGTACGGCGCATCCGCAAGGTTGCAAGGCAGGAAGTGGATCTCAATGCCCGTGTAAATTCTGCACTCATCGAAAACTCCCAGGGAATGGAAATCGTCAAGGCCTTCACAATGGAAGACCAGATGATGGACAAGATGCGTACCCTGACCCAACAAGCCGAAATTCGTTCAAACCGCATCGTCCAGCTCAATGCCAAAACCAAACCGCCAACCGAAATACTGGCCGGCTTTGCGATCGCCGGCGTTGTGGCATTCGGCGGTTACCGCGTTGCCCTGGAAGGTCATGACCCGGGCGCACTCTTTTCCTTTCTGACCGCAGCAATGCTTGCCTATGAACCGGCACGCAAACTTGCCAGCTTCCGGGTTGCCTTTGAGCGTTCGCTGGTCAATGCACGCATGCTTTACGAAGTGCTTGACTTGCCGCCTCGCCAGGCAGACAAGCCCGGCGCATCAGACTTGGAAGTAACAACAGGTGAGTTGCGGTTTGAAAACATCCGCTTTTCATACACGGATGGAGAACCTGTTCTGGATGATGTTTCAATCACCGCACCGGCAGGCAAGACAATCGCACTTGTCGGTCCGTCTGGTGGTGGCAAATCAACCCTGATCATGCTTGCCCAACGCTTTTTCGATCCCGCCAGCGGCCGGATCCTGATTGACGAACATGATATTGCCGATGTTACAGCAAGTTCTTTGCGCACAAACATCGCCTATGTTTCACAACAACCGATGCTGTTCGAGGGCAGTATCATGGAAAACATTCGTTACGGCAGGCCCGATGCCAGCGACGAAGAAGTTTACGAGGCGGCAAAGCTTGCCCAGGCACACCAGTTCGTTCTCGAACAGCCGCAGGGATATGACACGGCGGTAGGCGAACTTGGCGGGAACCTTTCCGGTGGCCAGCGCCAGCGTCTTTCCATTGCACGGGCCTTTCTTCGCGATGCACCGGTTCTGTTGCTGGATGAAGCCACTTCTGCGCTCGACAATGAATCGGAGCTACTCGTTCAACGAGCCCTCGAGCAGCTTGTGAAAGGCAGGACAACCATTGTCATTGCCCACCGGCTTTCCACCATTCGCAATGCAGACCGGATATTTGTGATTGAGAACGGCCGCGTAACACAGGAAGGCACCCATTCCAGCCTGATGCGCAAAAAGACCGGCACCTATGCCCGACTGCACGGCATAGGCACAGGAACAGTTGCAAATCGGTCGTCAGAGCGTAAAACAGCATCCTGAAACAAACAGACAGGTAACCGGTATGAGCACGATGAAGCTGGCCGTGATGGGAGCAGCAGGGCGCATGGGCCAGGCAATCATCCGCGCCATAGACGAACGTGAAAACACAATACTTGCTGCAGCAGTCGAGCGGGACGGGTCTCCGGCACTTGGAAAAGATTCGGGCACACTAGCCGGCACTGGCGAGAACGGCATCACCATCAGTGATGATCTGGAAAGCGCACTCGCCAGCGCTGAAGCGGTGATTGATTTTACCAGCCCGAAAAGCTCTGTTCGGCTGGCGGAACTGTGTGCCGAACATGATTGTATCCAGATCATAGGTACAACCGGCTGCACAGCCAAGGAAGATGATGCCATTGCAAAGGCAGCTCACAACGCCACAATCGTCAAGTCTGGCAACATGAGCCTGGGAATAAACCTGCTTTCGGTCCTGGTTGAAAAGGCCGCCGCTTCATTGTCAGCCGGTGATTTCGACATTGAGGTTCTCGAGATGCACCACAAGCACAAGGTCGATGCGCCTTCCGGCACAGCATTGCTGCTTGGTGAGGCAGCAGCAAGGGGACGCGAAATTCCGCTGGCAGAAAACAGTGTACGCAGCCGTGACGGGATAACCGGCGCAAGGGAAGACGGAACAATCGGCTTTGCAACCCTGCGGGGCGGTTCTGTTATCGGGGAACACTCAGTGATTTTTGCAGGCGCTGGTGAACGTATTGAACTGTCCCATGCAGCACAGGACAGATCGCTTTTCGCAACCGGCGCACTTCATGCGGCCCTTTGGGCCCGTGGAAAACCGCATGGCCTGTATTCCATGCGTGATGTGCTCGGCCTTTAATCAAATCCAGCTAAATCGGGAAGAAAATTCATGTCAGGTACCCTAGTCCTCGTTCGCCACGGTCAAAGTGAATGGAACCTCAAGAACCTGTTTACCGGTTGGCGTGATCCCGACCTGACAGAACAGGGCCATGCTGAGGCAAAGGCCGCAGGCAGGGTATTGGCAGAACGGAAAATGAAATTCGACATCGCTTTCACCAGCGTGCTGCAGCGGGCTGAAAAAACCTGCAAACACATTCTCGATGCAGTAGAGCAGCCGGATCTCGAGACCATTCACGACCAGGCACTCAACGAACGCAACTATGGCGATCTTGCCGGATTGAACAAGGATGATGCCCGGGAGAAATGGGGAGAGGAACAGGTCCATATCTGGCGTCGCTCCTATGATACTCCGCCACCGGGCGAAGATGGTGAAAGCCTGAAAGATACCGGTGCGCGGGTCTGGCCTTACTACATGAACGAGATTCTGCCCCAGGTTATGAGTGGCAAGACTGTGCTTGTCGCAGCCCATGGCAATTCCCTGCGTTCTCTCGTCATGGTTCTTGACCGGATGAATACGGAAGAAATTCTCGGCCTCAATCTCGCCACCGGGGTTCCACTGGTTTACAAGCTGAATGCCGATACAACCGTCGCCACCAAGGAAGTCCTGGACATTTCCGGATGAACGAACCCGTACACCCGGCCCAACTGCTGTTCTCGGAAAAACACCCGCTGACATCCGTCTTTGACATGCGGTTTGTTGTGCCGGACAAACAGCGCCTCGAAATTCATGTCGAAGCGCCTGCTGCTTTTGCCGGACAGGATGGCGAACGCATACATACGGGCTTTGCCACTCTTCTTCTTGATACCGCCATGGGCTCCTGCGCCATTGGCGAACTGAAAAAGGCGCAGCCAATCGCCACCGTAAAACTGAATGTGAATCATCTGTTTTCGCCACGAGTCGGCGAACCACTCGTTTGCAATACAGTCTATGATGGCGAAGAAAACGGCATCGCATATGTCTCCGGAAACATACGAAGGGTTAAAGACGGACGCCTTGTTTCCACTGCCATCGGGACTTTCATGATCGGCACAGCTACCCGGTCTATCCGGGAGAAAACGGGATGAGTGCGCCAGCGAGCAAACTTGCAGAGTGGCTTCAGGTTGAAACGGCAGAGGAAGACGGCTGTTATCGGCTTGCCTTCGCCGAACACCATTTGGGAAACATCTGGATACGTTCGCTTCATGGCGGGGTGAGCGGCTCCTTTATAGAGCTGTGTGCCGAGCATGAAGCCGTAAAAACCATTGAAACTGACGGTCAACCGCCCCTGGCGGTTTTTGCAAGTTCAAGTTCGGTTGATTATCTCCGTGTCACCAAGGACGCCGATCTTTACGCGCGGTGCAGGATTGTGCGTACCAGCCGCCGCCTCTGCGTTGTCGATGTTGTCTGTTGGCAGGATGATGAAACGCTTCCCGTGGTGAGAGGTACGGTTACACTCAAGATCGAACGGTAAATGTCTGATTACAGCAGCCTGTTTTGTTTTTCACCCAAATCTTTCTGTACCGTTTTTGAGCAAGACAGGAACAATAAGTTCTTCCTCGTCGACCAGATGACGGTTCAAAAAGTGGTCAAATCTATCCAGTAAATCGACAAACCTCCCGGTAGTGTCATGCAAGGCAGGGGGACCGTCCGACTTCAAGACGGCATTTGCTGACGTACCAAACTGCTCGATCATTCCGTCCAGCTCGTGGTGATCCGCATCAAGAATGTCAAAACCACGAGAAATACGGTCATCGATTTTTCGAAGTTCCGGGAAATAATGATGATCCTCGACATGATGATGGCCATGCAATTGAGTAATAAAGGCATTGCCCAATTGAGACAGCCTGTGTCGGTAAACTGTCTCATCGATGGACTTTGCAAGCATGCTTTCTGCATCCTGTTGCAGCGTCTTCATGAAATTCCGGAACAATACATGCCGTTCAAGCCAAAAACGGACCAGCCCTTCAAAATTCTCATGGGTTTGCCAGCTCTCACGGGGAAACACCTCGTATAACACGCGCAAGGCTTCGGGGAGGCCATCTCGTTGTTCAAGCTGCTGATGTTCGCTCATCCATACTTTCCGTGTCTGCTTCTGCGCACGAAAGATATGGGGTCCAGATCTCGAATGTCAGCCTGCAACACCTGCTTCCCAGCCAAGCATCGCACGTTTGCGGGTCAATCCCCAATGATAGCCAGTGAGTGCCCCCGATTTTCCAAGTGCCCGATGGCACGGAACAACAAATGAAATCGGATTGCGGCCGACAGCTGCCCCGACAGCACGAACGGCTTTCGGTTTCTCGATATGTGTGGCGATGTCTGAATAGGTCTTTGCCTTGCCAAGCGGAATGCCAAGTAGTGTATCCCAGACCCTGATCTGAAAATCCGTACCGATAAGCGTTACCCTCAATGGGGTTTCTGGCGACCAGTGGGCAGGATCGAATATTCGTTTTGCAAACTGTCCCGTGATTGCAAGATTTTCTGTATATCGGGCATTTGGCCACCGTCCCTGCATGTCTTCCAAGGCAAGCTTTTCTTCACCCGTATCGCAAAATGCGAGGCCGACAAGCGTGGCTTTTTCGCCTTCACCGGTTACCATCACAAGGGCTTGACCAAACGGGCATGCGTGAAACCCGTAGGAAATATCAAGCCCGCCCCCTTTCAGCTTCCATATACCAGGCGGCATCGCTTCATGGGTTACAAAGAGATCATGCAGGCGCGATGGTGAAGACAGGCCAAGTTCAAAAGTTGCGTCGAGGATTGGCAATTCCTCATCCCGAAGCAGGCGCTTCGCATGATCCAGTGTAACTGCCTGACTGAATGCCTTTGGTGACAAGCCGGCCCAGCGCGTAAAGAGTTTCTGGGTAGCCGTCACGCCCAAGCCGAGATACTCGGCCAGTTCTTCAAGTGATGGCTGGTCATTCCAGTTTAACGAGAGAAACTCGACAGCCCTGCGGACTTGGGCATAATCCCCGTCCCGGCTCATCGCCGGGTCGGCTTCTGGCATAGGTGCTGGCCCGCTGTACCGCAAAGCCGATGGTGAATGTAGTTCGTGTCTCATGTCCTGAACTTACTGCCGCCATCCAAAGGCCGCCACCCGAAACTTGCGCATGTGTTTCCAGATTGAAGGTTCAGTTTCTTATGCGGGCAATTGCACGGGCAAATGCCGTTGAAAAACTCTCCCTGTCATCCGGATTGAGAAAAGAGCCGATATCCAGATGTTCATTGCGACTGCGAAGACGCATGGATGTTATGCCGATTTCCTCATGGCGCTCCACTTCAAACCGCGTCCAGAAGGGATTGAACACGTGTTCCTTCATTCGGCCGACCGGATCAAACTTCTGGACGACCAGCCTGTCCCGGGCCACGGACACCCGTTCCCGTATACGCCCTGAGCGGTAGTTCAACCGGAACGCGAGCCAGACAATGAATGCATTGAATGCAAAGAAAACAAGTATTGGCCAAGCGCCCATCATCATGAACATGATGCCGGAAACAAAACAGGTAACGGCAACAAACAGCATCAGGATCAGAAAGCCCGTTCGACCCAGTGAACGGTATGGCGTCAGTTCCGCCACAAATTCCGGCCTGGAAACCGTGTTATCCGTATGGTGACCTGTTTCGTTCATGTCTATAAAATAGAACATCGCTGAAGTTTGAACAGGTCCAAAAAGCCGCATGCCTGACACCACAAAAGGAAAGCCGGTCCGCAAGACCAAAAAACGCTTGCCCCGCTCTGCCTATTCCCGCGAGGAGCTCGTTGAGATTTTTTCCCGTTTTCGCCAAGAGCGCCCTGCCCCGAAGGGCGAACTGATGCACGTCAATCCTTTCACCCTTGTTGTAGCCGTTGCGCTATCCGCCCAGGCAACAGATATTGGGGTTAACCGCGCCACAAAGGATCTGTTCAAGGTAGCAGACACACCACAGAAAATGCTTGCCTTGGGGGAGGAAAAGGTCGGTGAACATATCCGTACGATAGGCCTGTGGCGGAACAAGGCGCGAAACGTGATCGCCCTCAGCAGGAAACTGGTTGATGACTTTGGCGGTGAGGTGCCGCAAACCCGGGAAGAACTGGTAACCCTCCCCGGGGTAGGGCGCAAAACCGCTAACGTGGTTCTTTCCATGGCTTTCGGCATCCCAACCATGGCCGTCGATACACACATTCTCAGACTCGGAAACCGGATGAGGCTGGCACCGGCTAAGACACCCGATGACGTGGAAACCATCCTTATGCGCATTATTCCCGAAGAGTTTCTCTACCACGCCCATCACTGGCTGATCCTGCATGGCCGCTATACATGCGTTGCCCGCAAACCGCGTTGCGAAGCCTGCATTATCGCAGACCTTTGCAAATCCAGGGAAAAGACCTGCGATATTCCCGCACCCATTGTTCCAATAGTCGATCAGGAGATACCGATATGACATTCGAAGGCATGAATTACCTCGCTATCCTGCTGGCTGCGATATCCGGAATGGTTGCCGGTGCAGCCTGGTATGGAGCGCTGGCCAAACCATGGATGAAAGCCGTCGGGATGACCGGGGAGCCAAAAGGCGAACCCAAGATTTACATCATCGCACTGATTGCCCAGTTTGTGATCGCATATGTACTTGCCGGACTGATCGGACACATGGGTCCGCTTACCGTGTCATCAGGGATTGTTTCCGCTTTGTTTGCATGGGTCGGCTTCACACTCGCTCCAATGGCAGTCAATCACCGGTTCCAGGATAATGGCTGGGACCTGACACTGATTGACGGAGGCTATTGGCTGGTTGTTTTTGTGCTGCAAGGTGCAATCATTGGCTGGATGGGTGTGTGATGAAAACAGTGCAGAGCTATGAACCACTGTCGCTCCCCGACAGGATATCCTTGCCTGATGACAGAATGCTGGAAGAGAGCAGCACCTTCCTTGAGCATATGGCCAAACGCCATACGGTCCGGGATTTTTCGGACCGGCCTGTTTCGAGGCAAGTCATCGAGAATTGCATTGCAACCGCGGGTCGCGCACCAAGCGGGGCAAACCAGCAACCCTGGCATTTTGTTGCCGTTTCAAGGCCGGATGTTAAGGCAGCTTTTCGGGCCGCTGCCGAGGCAGAAGAGAAGGATTTCTATGAAGGCGGCGGTGGGGACGAATGGATCAGCGCACTTGAACCGATTGGTACGGATGCCAGCAAGCCGCATCTGGAGGTAGCTCCCTGGCTGATTGTTGTCTTTGCCCAACGCTATGGCGAGCACGAAGACGGAAGCCGTTACAAACATTATTATGTGAACGAGAGTGTCGGCATAGCAACCGGGTTCCTGATCGCAGCCCTACACCATGCAGGCCTTTCCACCCTTACGCATACACCAAACCCGATGAAGTTTCTGAACGAGTTGACAGGACGACCAGCCAGGGAGAAGCCTGTCATGATCATCGCGGTTGGCCACGCTGCAGAAGACGCAACTGTACCGGCAGCAGCAAAGCGCAAGAAACAGCTGGACGATATCCTGACGGTGCTTTGAGCCTGCAGGGCTTTTCAAACCGGCAAAAATGAAGATAATATGCGCTGGGGCCGTTGATGGAAAACAGTCTGATTGGAGTTCTGTATGAACAGATTGGCAATCGCAGCCTGCCTCGCTATCCCCATGCTGGTCGGGCCTGCCCCGGTTGCCGCTCAAACCGTGATCGGTGCAGCGGAAACCATTGAAACCTCCGTCACAGGTGACGCAGACCGGTCCATCCAGCAAGGCTCCAGCATACATGCAAACGAACGGATTCGAACCAATCGTAGCGGGTTGGGTCACTTTGAATTTCTAGACGGCACAAAGCTGGTAATCGGGCCGGACAGCAATCTTCTGCTGGATGAACTGGTCTATAACCCGAACACTTCCAGCTTTCGCAAGGTCGTACTCAAGGCGAGCAGTGGGGCTACCCGTTTCATCAGTGGCAAGAGTAATTCTTCAGCTTTCAAGATCATCACACCGATTGGCGCGCTGGGCTTGCGTGGCACTGCATTTGATTTTCGTCATTGGCGCGGCCGCACCTACCTGATGGTGCTGGATGGTGTTGTTGAAATATGCAACCGCCGGAATGATTGTCGCACACTCAGGCGCAAATGCGATTTTGTTGTTGTAGACCGGGATGGTGAGATTTCCGATCCGATACAACCCAGCCGCGGAATTTTCAGTGCTTTCGACATGGCAAAGTATTTTCCCTTTGTCAGCAACCAGGGACGGCTTGATCCTGGATACCGCCTGCGCATCAATACATGTGCCGGAGGAAACAACGGAAACAACTCTGTTGGCGGTGAAGGTGGCGATACAGGCTTCGACAGTTCCGGATCAAACGGGGGTACCGGCAGCGGAACCTGAATAGCACGAAGCCCGCCATGAACAATTTGGCGGGCTATCGGCTTCAGGCAGGAAGGTTCAACCTTGTATAAAGTTGACAGACGAAGCGCTGGGGGAGGGTAGCGCTTCGTAACCTGCTGCCTGCAACCGCTGATCGGGGTTGGTGAGGAAAATCAGCGGATGGGAATCTTGGCTCAGTGAAAGCCGCGCACGACCCACTGCCAGAATTCCTTGATAGCCTTTGCCCGCTCTTCCGGAGCATTTCTGAGCCCCTCGCGTACCCTGCGATCAAAATCAATCGAGTTCCTGGACGGAAAATCTCCGGCAGGAGCGCGATATGCAGTGCGTGAATGTATCATTATTCGTACTCCTTTCATTTCTGTCTTCAAAATAATTTCTCGACATATATTTTACAAACGCGTATTTCTTTCTCTTCAATTCAAAAAATTTGAAGCGATATGAGAAAAATACCACCTCTCAATGCTGTCAGGGCCTTTGAAACCGCTTGCAGGCATATGCAATTTCAAGCTGCCGCCGAGGAACTTGGCGTGACGCCTTCAGCGCTTTCGTACCAGATCCGGCAATTGGAGGATTATCTTGGCATCAAGCTGTTCCGCCGCCTGAACCGCTCTGTCGAACTGACCCGGGAAGGTCGGAAAATCGCGCCCGACATTGCAGAAGCATTTGACCGGCTCGAACAGGCTTTCGGTTTGCTGAATGACAATTCCGATGACCGGATACTGACAATCAGCACAGGGCCGGCATTCTCGGCCAAGTGGCTCGCACCAAGATTGCATTCCTATCTGGAACAGAACAGCGAAATTGATTTCCGACTATCAGCCAATCTGGCCCTTACCGATTTTGATCGTGAAGATGTGGATGCGGTCATCCGGTTCGGTGCAGGGGATTATCCGGGACTGTATGTCGAATCCCTGTTTGACGAAATTTCAATTCCACTCATCTCACCAGCCTTGTTGCAGTCGCTGGATGGTCCGGCAGATGAAAGCCTGTTTGAAAAGATCCCGCTGATTCACGATGAATCCCTGAAATTTCTCGGAATGAGCTTGTGGAGTACATGGCTGACTGCTGTCGGATATACCGGTATTGATGCTGAACGTGGCATGCATTTCAACCATGCCGATCATTGCATAGAGGCGGCTGTGGATGGTGCCGGAATTGTCATGGCCCGCATCGGCTTTGCCTATCGGGAAATTCGTGCCGGGCGCCTCGTCGCGCCATTTCGTGAAGCGATCAGCGCCAAGGGCGGTTTCTATTTCTGCTGCCCCCACCAGGCACTGGAAAAACCGAAAGTACTCAATTTTCTTGCCTGGCTGAGGGATGAAGCGGCGGATCAGGCGCAAACCATCAGCGAATTCATGGAGGACAAAATCCTCCTGAATGAAGCCTGACGTTCACATCCCTGTTTCACCATGTCCGGCGCGGGCCGGTATCAATATGGAAAAAATTGCCTCGGGGGTAATAGCTGTACCCGCCAACCTGGGGCATGGAAACAAGGTATCGCTTGATCTCTGATGGCGAGCCGCCCCTTACTGAAAAATCAACGGCACGGCATGTCAGGTGATAGGATTTCTTCTTGCCACCCTTGCGCGCATTCTCAAGGGGCCATCTATGGGTGGAATGCACCCGCACGGAACCATAGCGCTTGGCAACCTTTGTAATTGCGATTTTCAGTGAAAGCGGAACACACCAACTGGTATCGCCCCAGTGGATCTTGGCTGGTTCAAAAAACTCGAAGAACCTGTCGAGCCCACCGGCACAGCCTGTAAGAACCAATGGCGCACAAACTGCCAAAATGGCAGCTTTTCTTCTCGGGAACATCACACATTCCTACTCAGTACAAACGGAATGCCTTGAGACTGGTATAAATTCGTTAAGATTTTAATTATCCTGCCGACCGCTCCATGCTGTTTTGCCACCCTTCGATGGTTGAATAGACCAATGCTTCATGCTGTGGTTAATAACGCTCGGAATAACGTGAGATACCGGATAGGTTTTCCGGTGCCGGAGGAGAAAATCAATGTCAGAAGAAGCAAAGACCTACCCTGTAATCCGGGAGGCAACCGCTAATGCGCATATCGATGCGGACAAGTACAAGGAAATGTACGAGCGGTCGGTTTCCGATCCGGAAGGTTTTTGGGGAGACGAGGGAAAGCGTCTCGACTGGATCAAGCCTTACACCAAGGTCAAGAACACAAGTTTTGAATATCCTGACGTTTCCATCAAGTGGTATGAAGACGGTACGCTCAATGTTTGTGAAAACTGTGTGGACCGTCATCTGGAAGAACGTGGTGACCAGACAGCAATCATCTGGGAAGGGGATGAACCGACAGATGACAAGCACATAACCTACAAGGAACTGCACGAGCAGGTCTGCCGCCTTTCGAACGCCATGAAGGATCTGGGCGTGAAAAAGGGTGACCGTGTTACCCTTTACATGCCGATGGTGCCTGAAGCTGCCTATGCCATGTTGGCGTGCGCACGGATTGGCGCAGTGCATTCAATCGTGTTTGGCGGGTTTTCGCCCGATGCCCTGGCAGGCCGGATAGTTGATTGCCAGTCGGATTTTGTCATAACCGCTGATGAAGGCATTCGCGGAGGCAAGAAAATCCCGCTCAAGGCAAATACCGATGCTGCATGCGATATTGCCGAAAAGCAGGGCCAGAAAGTCAAAAGCATCATCGTCGTCAAGCGCACCGGCTCAGACATAAACTGGGTCGACGGGCGTGACGTCTGGTACGAAGATGTTTGCTCGGCAGCTTCCACGGACTGCCCCCCGGAAGAAATGGGTGCTGAAGATCCCCTGTTCATTCTCTACACATCCGGCTCGACCGGAAAGCCAAAAGGTGTGCTTCACACGACCGGCGGTTATCTGGTCTGGGCTGCGATGACACACCAGTATGTCTTCGATTACCAGGAAGGTGATATCTACTGGTGTACGGCTGATGTCGGTTGGGTCACCGGCCATTCCTATATTGTTTATGGACCGCTTGCGAACGGTGCAATCACACTGATGTTCGAGGGTGTACCCAATTACCCGACCAATGCCCGTTTCTGGGAAGTCTGTGACAAGCACAAGGTCAACCAGTTCTATACGGCACCAACTGCAATCCGGGCCTTGATGCAGCATGGAGACGATCCGGTAACATCCACTTCGCGTAAATCATTGCGAATTCTGGGGACGGTGGGTGAACCGATCAACCCGGAAGCCTGGGAATGGTACTTCAACGTTGTAGGTGAGGGCCGCTGCCCGATTGTTGATACATGGTGGCAAACAGAAACCGGCGGTCACATGATCACGCCACTGCCCGGGGCCACACCGATGAAACCGGGTTCGGCGACCCTGCCCTTCTTTGGTGTTCAGCCGCAACTGGTCGACAATGACGGAAAACCAGTTGAAGGTGCTGCTGACGGCAATCTTTGCATCATCGACTCATGGCCCGGACAGATGCGTACGGTCTACGGCGATCACGAGCGCTTCGTACAGACCTATTTTTCAACCTATAAAGGCAAATATTTTTCCGGTGACGGATGCCGTCGCGATGAAGACGGTTATTATTGGATTACCGGGCGGGTTGATGATGTGATCAATGTCTCCGGACACCGCATGGGAACGGCGGAAGTTGAATCCGCCCTTGTACTGCACCCTGCTGTTTCAGAATCAGCGGTCGTTGGCTTCCCGCACGATATCAAGGGCCAAGGCATTTATTGCTATGTAACCCTTATGAATGGCGTAGAGCCTACAGATGAACTGCGTACCGAACTGAGAAACCATGTACGCAAGGAAATCGGCCCTGTGGCTTCACCCGATGCAATCCAGTGGGCACCTGGCCTTCCCAAGACCCGGTCCGGCAAGATCATGCGCCGCATACTGCGCAAGATTGCAGAGGATGATTTTTCCAATCTAGGAGACACTTCCACCCTGGCAGACCCTGGTGTGGTCGACGATCTTGTTGAGAATCGCCAGAACAGAAAGTAGGCACCATTAGTTTGAAATGGTGAATATTTGGTTAGGAATTAACGAAATATAAATCATAAATCACTTGACCTCGGCCGCTTCCGACCACAAATTTATGTTGTGTTCAACTAGCGAAAGGAGGTGATCTGATGTCGAGTGATTTGAGGTTTCTGGAGAATTCCGGTGGCAAGAGCTTTGCGTTGGAGCAACCTTCATACAAGGTAATTGTCACAATTTAAGGATTTAGCCGGAATTAAGAATCGCGAAGGGTCGTCCCTGACACAGGGCGGCCCTTTTCATTTTGTGGCACGCCAAATGCCGAAGGAATGAAAGTCAGGACGTGTTTTACGGAAGTTGAAAATAATAATGCTCGCCAGGGGAGGAGGATCTGGCGAGCATCATTAAAAGAGGCCGGATCAAAAAGAGGAGGGTCTCCGGCCAGCAAACCGAACATGGGAGGAGGAGTATGTTTCGGCTTGTTATGGTCAGCAATGTCTTGCTGTTGACGGACATATAGTCAAAAGAAGCGCCCGGCGGGAGTCTCAATTTGGCATAAGAGCCATGCGCAGAATGCATGGCTCGGAAAGTGCGCCGCTTTTTCTGCAACCCCTATCGCGTAAGCCTCAATTTCTGGATGCTGTTTGCAATTGCCCTGAAGGCATCAGTAAGTTCCTGCCCGTTCTGCGCTTCATAATAAAACGTTTCGGCATGGGTATCTTCACTTGCGCAATCCCTAAGCAATTCCCGGGCATCCTTTGGCGCATCGAATGCGACCGAGTAAATCGTGATCCCCGGATTGCCCTTCTTTGCAGCCTTCATGTTTTCACAGATATCACGGGCCAGTTTTGACGACTTTGTTTTTTGGGACCCGAACGGATTTTTGGTTACACCATCATATGCCGTATTGAACTCGCCATCGGTCATGACGATTGCTATTTTCTTCACTTCATCGGAATAGGCGCTTGGACGGGATTCTGAAGGCCAGAAATTCTTCCATTTTTCCGAAAGCATATAGTAGCTCCACGCAACGCCGATATGCCCCGCCGTGTATCCATCAGCAGACATCCGGTTGATCTCCCGCTTGAGACGGGCTTTCCGGTTCGTCATGGGCTGTATACGTGAAACAGGGCACTTCAGGCGCGTACCAGATGTAATGCCGTTGACAGTACGAAAATCCGAGCCAAGCGGCGCATTGCGGTAATGGGCATCCGTCGCTGCTTCCCGGCCGCCACGCTCCGTGACGCAATCATTCGTCGGCACATTGTTGCTGATGAATGAAACACCGGCCCCGGCCGTTGCCAGAAGGTCATTACCCCTGGTCACGATACGCGCTTTGCGGCCGAGATTGACCGATGATGCATATGGCACCAGCCCGACGCGGGTAACCCGCTTGTTCTGGTCAGACAGCAGGATATTGAGTGCAGAATTTGCTGCAGTTTTCAGATCCCTGATTTTTTGTCCGCCCATTGAGCCGGTTATGTCAAGCATCATGGCAACTTCGGTTTTGACCTGCTTGAATACAGCCGTACTTTCGGATGCGATATCGAGTGTTTCATAGCCCGCCAATCTCGTAATGGATGCATCAATGGATGATTCAACCCGTGCGCTGATCTCGCCGGTCACCGAACTCGCATTGAAACTTGTGATCTTGTAAGGTGGAAGAGTTCCGTTTCTTCCTTGGAAATTTGCCTCAAATGCCTGCTCGAACTCCCGTCTGAAGCGGGCATTGACGGGCATTCCGCGTGACAGGTTGTTGCCGGCAAGAAGAATGGCAGCATCAAGTGCATTGTTCATGTGCGAACGGGTTTGGAACATCCGGGTAACATCAAACGCAGCCCCCGCCGAGAGAAAAACCGCAGGTACAAGTATTGCGGTCATCGCCATGACACTGCCACCCTGCGCGTTTCCAAAGGATTTCAGCCGGCTTGTGAATCTCTTGATAAGGGACATTTGCATTTCTCCAGTAGATTTTTCTGGAGTGATGCAAGTGCAATGCCAAACTGGGAGTTTGTGGATTGCCGGGCCGGTTAAAACCCATCCCGGCTTGATATCAAATGCGCTTTCCGGGCGTTATCGTAAAGGAAGCGTTAAAAATTGGGGCTGCGACACGTTTTTGAAACACAATCAGAAGTCGCTGATAATACCATCCTTTTCCCAGTCCCCGAACCGTACCGGATCGGGACCGTCCCTGCCCAGTATCTCCTTTGGCCGTGGTGGTTCGGATTCTTCCAGTACTTTTTGTTTCTCACGTCGCAACCGCGCTTCTTCCAGGGCACGTTTGGCAACTTGGGGAAGGTCTGCACGATTATCGTTTGCGGCCATGATTTCTGGTATCCCGGGTATGAGAAAAGTGTTGGAGACTTGCACCCGTTGAGATGTAGTCCCATATCGGGCAAATATAGGCAATTATGCCCAATGGGCAATAATGCATCGGGTCTTGAGAGGGTCTTGCAATGAACATTATGCGCACAGCGATGCTGCTGGCTTTCATGACAGCGCTGTTTATGGGCGTTGGCTATCTGATTGGCGGTCAGTCCGGCATGCTGATCGCATTCGTCATCGCGGTAATCATGAATTTTTTCAGTTACTGGAACTCCGACAAGATGGTACTGAAAATGCACAATGCTGTCGAAATCGATGAGAGCAATGCACCGGAGTTTTTTGAAATTGTTCGTCGCCTGGCGGAGGCAGCAGAACTGCCAATGCCTGCCGTGTACATCATCAAGAGCGAACAACCCAATGCATTTGCTACCGGCCGCAATCCCGAGAATGCAGCCGTTGCAGCCAGCACTGGCTTGCTGGAAACACTGACTATGGAAGAAGTTGCGGGTGTGATGGCACATGAACTTGCTCACATCCAGAATCGCGACACGCTGACCATGACGGTCACCGCAACCTTTGCAGGCGCCATTTCCATGCTGGCGAATTTCGGAATGTTCTTCGGCGGCGGACGGGATCGCGGCGGCATTGGTATTCTTGGAACACTGGCCGCCATGCTGATCGCACCTTTTGCTGCAACGCTGGTCCAGATGGCTATCAGCCGTACCCGGGAATATGCTGCCGATCGCAGGGGGGCGGAAATTTGTGGCAACCCCGAATGGCTTGCCAGCGCGCTTGACAAGATCGCCCGTGGCGCCGCGCGCATTCCGAACCGTAGTGCCGAAGCCAATCCAGCAACAGCCCACATGTTCATCATCAATCCGCTTGGCCAATACAAGCGTGACAGTCTTTTCTCGACCCACCCGGATACGGAAAACCGTATACGCGCACTGGAAGCACTGGCGCAGGAGTGGAACCGGGAAGACGGATATATTGAAGAGGAAGCCGCTACCCGAAACCGCAACCAGGCCGAGCCCGGTCACGGTGACGGAATGCCTTGGGGGCGTCCCAAGTGACATGTGCCCAGGATGGCAGCCGGCCTGCAAAATCAAACAATCGCAAAAAATCCGGAAGCAGATCTGGAAAACGTCCATCAAGGCCTTCCCGCAAAGTTCAAGGCAAGGATGAACTCGAAGACGTAAGCACAAAACCCGGAATGGCGGCACGCCTTGTCGCCACATCACTGGTCACGAGGGTTGTGGATGACGGCAGAAATCTCGACGCACTTTGCGACAGGGAACATGGTGTCCGCTCATTTCTGTCTCTTGAACCACGGGACCGGTCACTTGCCAGGGCGATAGCTGTTACAGCCTTGCGAAACCGCAAGGCAATCCAGGAAACCCTGAACCGGTTGTGGGACCGCCCGCCCCCCAAGCGTGCCCGCTTTCTGCACCACATGTTGCATGTCGCCCTTGCACAAATCCTGTATCTGGACCTGCCTGACCGCGCCGCTGTTGATCTTGCCGTAAGCGCGATAGGAAATGACGAGCGAACCACTCGCTTTCGCGCACTTGCCAATGCTGTCCTCAGGCGGGCCACACGGGAAAAGGAAAAAATAGCCACACGCACTGATAACATGTCCCCCTTTCCCAAATGGTTCGAGCAGGCTCTCAGGCGGGATTACGGAAAGGAAAAGGCCGCAGGAATTTCAAGTTATGTGTCGCGGGAAGCGATGATGGACATCACCGTCAAGTCAAATCCCGCGAAATGGGCTGAAAAGCTCGATGGCATTCTGTTGCCAACCGGTTCGGTTCGCCTTCCTTCCAGCGTTCCCGTGGAAACGATGCCCGGCTTTGCAGATGGAGAATGGTGGGTACAGGATGCTGCAGCAGCCTTGCCTGCCCGGTTGATCGATGCCGGGCCGGGAGCACAGGTACTTGAATTGTGCGCAGCCCCGGGCGGCAAGACTGCGCAATTGTGCAATTTCGGCTATGACGTGACAGCGATTGATATTTCCAGGCCCCGCCTCTCACGGCTTGAAAAAAACCTGAACAGGTTGAATTTCACTGCAAAACTGGTCGAGGCAGACATTCTCGAATGGCAGCCAGAAGAACGCTTTGATGCTGTTCTGCTTGATGCTCCCTGCTCATCAACCGGCACGATCCGGCGACATCCCGATGTCATCTGGACCCGCTCGGCAGACGAAGTCCGGGAACTTGCAGAATTGCAGTTCAGACTCGTCAAAAAGGCAATCGACTTTGTGAAACCCGGCGGGAACCTGGTTTTTTCCAACTGCTCCCTGTTCAAACAGGAAGGCGAAAACCTCCTGGCGCGTCTTTTGGAAACTTGCGACCGCATAGAACTTTCACCGATTTTGGCAGAAGAAATTCCCGGTCTGGAAATGGCAATCAACGGTCAGGGTGCACTGCGCACCTTGCCACAATACATGCAAGTTGCCCCACCCGGTGATACAGATCCCATTGCGTCAGGCGGCATTGACGGTTTCTTTGCCTGCCGTCTGACAATCAAAACCCGTGCATAGTTTGTTGATCAGCTTGCCAATTATGTGCAATCGCGCCAGATTTTCCTGACAAGCCCTGTAGAGAAGGGCAAAGGCTGTGCAAGACGTAATGTCAGTTCTCGACAAACCACAACTGGCCGGCCTTGCGATCAGCAAGGGTTATCGGCGGACGATACGGGTTTTAAACACGGTATCAACCTCACTCATGGGCTTTTCGTCACTGATCCCGGAGCGGATTGTACTTGCCCCGACCGACATACGTACCGCAGACCCCATGCTGGCGCTGGAATTCTATCATGGCCGTTATGTACTCGGTGGCAAGCTGGTGGAAACCGGAGGCAAAAGCCCGTTCATAATCGGGTCCCAGGGCGAAGCATGGGACAGGGAGTTGCACGCTTTCGAATGGTTACGGCACCTCTCGGCCAGCACCGACCAGCTTTCGCCAACCCATGCGCGGGTACTGATTGGTGACTGGATCGACCTGCATCGCAAGTCAACCAGTCCGACAGTCTGGAATTTAGAAACCGCATCTCGCCGCCTGATCGCCTGGCTTTGCAATTCCGTGCTTATCACCTCCAATGCCGAGCACGATTTTTACCGTCAATTCATGAGATCGCTGGGTGCCCATGTCCGGTTTCTTCTGCGTGAGGTGGCAACGGCGGCTGATGGCATGCCCCGGCTTTACACCTACATCGCGCTCGCCTACGCATCCGTTTGCCTGGAGGGGCAGGCGAATTCACTGGAGCACACGCGCACCAGATTGGGACAGGTTCTCGATCACCAGATTTGGCCAGACGGAGGGCATATATCAAGGAACCCGGCCAGCATTGTTGATACGTTGCTCCTTCTGCTGCCCCTCAAGCACGCAATACTGGCGTCCCAGCACGAACTGCCTGCCGGCATGATGCAAGCCTTGGATCGCATGGTTCCCGCCCTGCGGTATTTCCGGTTGGGCGACGGTCATCTGGCAAGGTTCAATGGCACCGGTTATGTCGAGCAGGATCTTCTTGCAGCAATCATGCGCCTTGACGATGTCGCAGGAGCACCTTTGCTTGATGCGGTTCATTCCGGTTATCAGCGCATGGCAATCGGAGAGGCTGTGTTGCTCATGGACACGGGAGATACGCCGAAAGGCGAGCTTTCCACCGAAGCCCATGCAGGCTGCCTGTCCTTTGAATTTTCCTTCGGGCCAGAATGCATCATAACCAATTGCGGTTCGCCAAGGTTTGCCACGAGCAGGGAGAAGCCTGCATGGCGTTCAAGTGCAGCCCATTCAACAGCAGTGCTCAACGACAGTTCTTCATGCAAGTTTGAAGCTTCCGGCACTTTTGGCAGGTATCTGGGAGGGCAGGTCTATTCAGCCAATCTGAAGACCGAGTCCGCACGGGATGACGGAAGTGATTACAGCGCCATCAGCGCAGCCCATCACGGGTATGTCCGTGATTTCGGCATCCGCCACCAGCGCAATCTCATTCTCGATGAAAACGGGCAACGCCTCAGTGGCAATGACTGGTTCTCAACCGCCACCAAGGGCGACCTTCGCAACACGACGAAGGATGCCTGTACCCTGCATTTCCACCTCGCTCCGGAAATCAAGGCCAGCAGAACCAGTGATGGCAGTTCATGTCTGCTCCAGACGAGAAGCGGTGAAGAATGGATATTCTCGGCGCCTGATTTCGATGTCTCCCTTGAAGAGAGCGTTTTTTTTGCTGGAATAGCCGGGTCAGTTCCCACCTGGCAGATTGTCATTCGTGCAAGAGTTGCTAAAACACCGGAAATTCAATGGGTGTTGCAGCGTCTCCAAAACGCCTGAGCTTCATTACCCTGCACCTTTCAGGAAAACCGGGAAACCATCATGTCAGTAAATCCGAAGTCCCATTCCATTCCGGACATTGTCGAAGTGAAACGGGCGTTGATCTCTGTCTCCGACAAAACGGGAATAATCGAGTTCGCCAAAGCCCTCAACAACATGGGTATTGAACTTGTCTCAACAGGGGGGACAGCCAAGGCAATTGCGGAGGCTGGCATTGCTGTGCGGGATGTTTCCGACCTGACCGGGTTTCCTGAAATCATGGATGGAAGGGTAAAAACGCTCCATCCGGCAGTCCATGGAGGCCTGCTTGCTGTACGTACGGATAAAGAACACCAGAAAGCGATGGCTGACCAGAAGATCGGCGAAATCGACATGGCCGTTATCAACCTCTATCCATTTGAAGAGACCATAGCCGCAGGGGCCGGTTACGATGCTGCCGTTGAAAACATCGATATCGGCGGCCCGGCAATGATACGTGCGAGCGCCAAGAACCACGGTTTCGTTACAGTCATCACCGATCCCGGAGACTATCAAGAGGTTCTGGAACAACTGGAATCATCACACGGGAAAACCAGCCTCAACTTGCGCAAGCGATTGGCGCACAAGGCCTTTGCGCGGACCGCTGCGTATGATGCAGCAATCTCCAACTGGTTTGCCGATGAAACCGGAACAGGAATGCCCCTGCACAGGGCTGTAGTCGGGACACTTACGCAGGAAATGCGTTATGGCGAAAACCCGCATCAGCAAGCCGGTTTCTACAAGACAGGCGAACAGCGCCCTGGAGTTGCCACGGCAATACAATTGCAGGGCAAACAGCTTTCGTACAACAACATCAATGACACCGATGCCGCCTTTGAACTGGTCGCTGAATTCAATCCTGCAGACAGTGCTGCAGTTGCAATCATCAAACATGCAAATCCGTGTGGTGTAGCGCTGGCAGACAACCTCGAAGAAGCTTACAAAAACGCACTTTCCTGCGATCCCGTTTCGGCATTCGGCGGAATCATAGCACTTAACCGCCCGCTGGATGCAGCAGCAGCAACCGCCATGTCGGGTATTTTCACCGAGGTGATTATCGCGCCTGACGCAGATGAAGAAGCCCGTCAAATCATTGCGGCGAAAAAGAACCTGCGATTGCTGGTTACCGGTGGGCTCCCCGACCCTTCAGCACCCGGTCTTTCAGTCAAAACGGTTGCCGGAGGCCTGCTTGCGCAGGGGCGGGACAACCGGATTGTCGAAGACCTTGAATTGAAGGTCGTTACGAAAAAGCAGCCGGATCAGGCACAAATGGCAGACATGCGGTTTGCTTTCCGTGTGGCCAAACACGTCAAGTCCAATGCGATTGTTTATGCACGTGATGGAGCAACCGTCGGTATAGGCGCCGGCCAGATGAGCCGGGTTGATTCGTCCCGGATTGCTGCGCGCAAGGCAATCGATGCCGCCGAAGCCGCTGGTTGGCCGGAACCGAAAACCATGGGCAGTGTTGTGGCTTCAGACGCTTTCTTTCCGTTTGCCGATGGCTTGTTGTCCGCAATTGAGGCTGGTGCCACAGCTGTTATCCAGCCCGGCGGTTCAATGCGTGACGAAGAAGTTGTTGCCGCAGCCGATGAAGCCGGCATTGCAATGGTGTTTACCGGCACCCGTCATTTCCGTCATTGATCACCTGTATCAGCGGTTCGGCTCGGTATCCGCTGCCGGGTAAGGTGTGGCTGCAAGCAGGAACGCACCTACAATGAAGAACAGGATGATGACAGCCATGCCCATTCTTTCCGAACCCGTTGAAGCGGTCACAATTGCCACCATGGCCGGCGCGGCAAAACTCGTCGCACGGCCCGCAAGCGCATAAAGCCCGAAATACCGGCCGGTTTCATGTGTCGGAACACTGCGGGCAAGATAAGAGCGCGAAGAGGCTTGGGCGGGGCCAAAGGCAATACCGATCAACAAGCCGAATATGATGTAGGACATTTCCGCCGGGGTCGAGAACAGACCGTTAGCTTCAGTAGTCTGGAACTCAACCAGCCCGAAAAGGGTAAATCCGGGCCCGGTAGAAATAATGCCGATGGTTGCAAGTATCAGCAGCAGAATCGAGAACATGACGACGCGTTTCGATCCGAATACGGAGTCCAGCCGTCCGGCAACAATACAGCTTGGTATGGCAACAATATTCAGAATTATGCCGAACAGCCCCAGCTCCATTGTTTCCCACTGGAACATGCCAGCCGCAAAAGCGCCTCCAAGTGCCAACAGGGCGGCAACACCGTCCTGATAGATCATGCGGGCAATCAGGAATGAAAAAATTCCAGGCTTCTGCCTGACATCACGTATCGTGCCTCCCAATTCCTTCAGGCCGGCTGTGACCGCCTTGGCAGCACTGAGTACCTTCGCGTTCTTGTCCGGCGTAAAAAGAAACATCGGCAAGACAAATACCAGATACCAAAGCGCCGCCAGCGGAGCAGCAGCCCGGTCACCTTCAGACTGCATGGGGTCCAGGCCGAACAAGGGCTCAATGCCGAGGATGGTCAGGCCGGTTGACGGACTGCCTGCAAGAAACAGCAAGACCAGAATGAGAACAATCATGCCGCCAAGGTAACCAAGACCCCATGCTGTATTGGAAACCCGTCCGATATCCTTCTTCGCAACGATGTAGGACATCATTGAATCATTGAACACAATGGAAAACTCGGCCGCGACCGTTGCCATGATGAACAGGCCAAGCACCCACACGACATTTGAGCCGGGAGCTGCAAACCAAAGCAGAAAAAGTGCAACAACCTTGAAGAAGGCAAAAAATGCAATCCAGGGCTTGCGGGGACCGCTCTTGTCCGCGATTGAGCCCAGAATTGGGGAAAGGATGGCAATAATAAATCCCGCGACAGCAATTCCTGTCGCCCACGCCGTTTGTCCACTGGTTGGGTCATCAACCATGCGCGAAACGATATAGGGACCAAAAACAAACGTTGTAACAACGGTGAAGAACGGCTGGGCAGCCCAGTCGAAAAACATCCAGCCCCAGATGCCTTTCCGGTCAGCATTGCCCGGACCGCTTTCAATATCCTGCATTTTTTGATCCCGTATCAGTTTGATGCCCCGGCAACACTATTGCAGTCTTTCCAACTGTTTGCCAGACTTGATACGCAAACCCGAAAGCACACAGATGGCCAGCAAAGAAAACAACGACCCGAACAAACATCTTCCCCCCCAGGAAGATCCCGACAAGATCCTCAAGCGTGTAAAACAGGAATCGGAAACCATCGGCCTGTCATCGATGAAACGTGTAACCGATGACCTTGCGCAGCATTTTCGGGCCGATGACGCAGAGCAGAATGAATGGGCCGAGCTGTGGGGCACCCGCATCGGACGAACATTGGGGCTTATCGCTTTCGTGATTCTCGTAGTCTACCTGTTGCAGATCTATGTATTGAAAGTCTGAGCAAGCAATGAAAAACGCAGTCATTGTCATTTCGTCCCATGTGGCACGCGGTTCAGTGGGAAACCGTGCCGCCGTTTTTGCACTGGAAACCCTTTCCGTGCCGGTCTGGGCAGTGCCAACCATCATGTTGCCCTGGCACCCCGGACATGGTCCGGCGACGGCGATAGTACCGGATGAAAAGGAGTTCGGTGCATTTCTCGATGATATAGCTAAAGCACCGTGGCTTTCCGAAGTCAGCGCCATCCTGTCCGGCTATCTGGCCAATGAAGATCAGGTAAGCCAGATTGCCAGCCTGGTCACAAAGGTGAAAGGCGCAAATCCCGGTCTGCAATTCCTCTGCGACCCCGTGATTGGTGATCTCGGGAGCCTGTATGTGTCAGAGAAAATTGCTCACGCAATACGTGATCAACTGCTGCCGCTTGCCGATATCGCCACACCCAATGTGCATGAACTTGAATGGCTGACCGGATTGCCAGCCTCCAAATCGCCTGAAGACGCTGCCAGGGCAGCAAGAAAACTTGGGCCCGAATTGGTTTTGGCAACATCCTGCCCCGGCCCTGAACCCGGCACCATCGGCAACCTTCTCCATCATCCCGATGGCAATTGGCTTGCCAGTCATGAAGAGCTTGAAAGCCCGCCAAAGGGGCCAGGCGACCTGACCTCGTCCATCTATCTGGGCCATCAACTGCAAGGCCGCTCACCACAGCAAGCCCTGGAAAAAACAACAGCGTCCGTTCTGGAAATCCTGACGCAGTCTACCCGCCGCGGAAGCGATGAACTGATGCTGGAAACCGATGCAGAAAGCATCCGCAATCCCTCCGCAAACATTCATGCACTTCCGTTTCCGTAAGCAGGATTAGAGCCCCTCTTGCTCCGCAAGCTGTTTCAATGAAACCTGCGGTCGCGGACCAACATGCTGGATGACTTCGCTTGCAGCAAGACAACCCAGTCGCGCGCAATCGTCAATCTCGCGGCCGCTGGTCAGGCCATGCAGGAATCCGGCTGCAAAAAGGTCTCCGGCCCCGGTAGTATCGACAAGTTCGTCAAGCGGGAATGCATCCACCTCGATTGTCTTCTCGCGTGTAACAACCACGCATCCATCGGCACCCTTGGTGACAACCGAAAGGTGACTGTCTTCGCGCAGTGCATTGATCGCAGTAGCCAGATCAGATGTCTGGTACAGGGATTTTGCCTCCGCATCATTGGCAAAGACAATATCAACTGTTCCGCCCTTGATGAGGTCAAGGAACTCATCCCGGTAACGATCCACACAAAACGGGTCAGACAGGGAAATTGAGGTCAGCCGTTCATGCTCATGGGCAATCTTGGCCGCCTCACGGATTGCGGCTTTAGCTTCGGGCGGGTCCCAAAGATACCCTTCAAAATAAGTGATCTTCGAACCTGCAATCACATCCGCATCCATATCCGGACTGGCAAGTCGGGTACAGGCACCAAGATAGGTATTCATTGACCGTTCGCCATCCGGCGTGACGAAAATCATGGATCGTGCTGTCGGTTCCGCATCAACCAGAAACTCTGTATCAAAATGAACGCCTATCGCCCTTATGTCATGAGTAAACACTTTGCCAAGATGATCTTCGGCAACCTTGCCAATAAAGGCAGCCTTGCCACCCAGACTCGCAATACCAGCCGCCGTATTGCCTGCACTGCCACCGGAAGCCTCGATTGCCGGACCCATGACCTCATAAAGATGCTCCGCACGTTCGGCATCAATCAGGTTCATGGCACCCTTGATAATGTTTTCCTGTACAAGAAAATCATCTTCGGCCTTGGCAATGATATCGACAATCGCATTGCCGATGGTTAGCACGTCAAATCTGGTTTCACTCATTTCCGCTTCCCGGTTTCTTTGCGCCTCAATAACCGCCGATCCGCAAAAAGGAAAGGGAGCAGGACAAAACTTGCAGTCAAATCAGTCGCTCCCTATTTCTGGACATACAGAACAACCGGAGTATGCAGTTTGATAATTGAAGCCGCCCGACTGTCGGCAAGGGAAATCTTCAAGCCCCGCTTCAGAAGCGTGGTGTGGAAATCGCTCGGCCTGACCATCCTTTTGTTCATCGGCATGTGGATCGGTCTGGAGATGCTTGTCTCGACTTACCTGTTCCCGTTTCTTGCAGGCTGGCCGTGGGTGACAACAATCATTTTGTGGTTGCTTGGTGCTGGTCTTGTGGTCGGCGCAGGGTTTCTTCTGGCCCCCACGACAGCCATTTTCGCCGGTCTGTTTCTTGATGAAATTGCAGAACATGTTGAAGAAACGCATTATGCCCATCAGCCACGGGGCAATGCTTTGCCAATCGGACCGTCAATCTGGCTGGCGATAAAATTCACAGCACTCGTCATCCTGATCAACCTTGCAGCACTGATACTTGTAGTGTTCTTCGGCTTTGGGGTGATCGTCTTTTTCGTGGTCAACGGCTATCTGCTGGGCCGTGAATTCTTCCAGTTCGCAGCCATGCGCTTTCGTACGGAGGCGGAAGCCAACGCCTTTCGCAAGAAACACTCTTTTGAGGTGTTTCTCGCCGGTCTGGTCATTGCAGGCGTTATATCAATTCCCCTGATAAACCTGTTTGCGCCGGTTTTTGCAGCCAGCCTGATGGTTCACCTTCACAAGGGCCTGTCCGGCCATGAAATCGGCAAGCCAAGCGAGAAGACAGGCTAGCTTCCAACCGCAAGCCAGTCAGGCGCAAAGACGGTTTGTGTCACATTGCATAATCTCTGCTGACGGATCAGCTCGGATTCAAGTCTTGCCTGGCGTGTTGCAGACCAGCGGATTTTCGGCTCAAGCCAGAGCCGCGTAACGTGGATACAGTCCTCTGCACGGCGTGCCTGGCAATCAATACGACCAATCAGGCGATCACGATCAAGCAGAGGGAAAACATAATATCCGTATTTGCGTTTCTCCGGCGGTACATAGATTTCAATCGTGTAATCAAAACCGAAAAGCCAGGACAAGCGCCTGCGGTCACGGATAACCGGATCAAACGGCGAAAGCAGGCGCATGATATCCGGCACAGGAGCCGATGTACCAACCACATCTTCTATGTCCTGCCTTGCATAAAGGGTTCGTGGCCGCTGTTTTCCCACAGCCTCGACTTCTACCATGACCGTATGTCGGTCTGCATTTTCAGCTAGCCAGTCCTTTACTTCGGCAAGCGTCAACAACTCCCAATATGATGCGATATCCTTCGCAGAACCAAAACCCAGTCGGGTGATTGCCGAGCGGCACGCCCAGTCGACAAAGGCCTCATGGCTGCAAGTTGCATTGAAATTGCCGGACGGAATCACCCGCTCTGACAGGTCATACGTTTTCTGAAAAGCTTCACGCTTCGGAACGGCAAGCTGTCCCGTCCGCCACATGAATTCGAGCGCCGCTTTCCCATCATGCCATTGCCACATGTCGAGCTTTGTACCTGCGGGTTTTTCCAGATCACGGGCCTTGAGCACGCCTTCTTTTCGGATCTTTTCACGAAGCGCATCGACATGATCAATAAAACCGCTGCCCTGCCATTTGGTGAATTTCTGGCGCAACCGCGCTTCACTCCTCGCAAACCGGTGTTTCCAGTAACGCCAGAACTGCGAAGGGATCAGGGAAGCATCATGTGTCCAGTTCTCAAACAGTTCACCGGCCTCATGGAGTTTCTCCAACTGCCTTGGCCGGTAAGTCCGGTTTCTGGCAAACAGGGTCATGTGATGTGCCCGTTCCATCCAGCGGATTGAATCCTGCTGAACAAAACCAAGCTGCTCCACCAGACCTGCCAGTTCACCGGAACCGAATGCCTTGTGGTGCGGTCGTGTTAAGCCCTGAAGGTGCAGAATCACCTGACGGGCCTGACGGTTTGTGAGGGTCAACGGGCTCAAAAGCTCAACATCCCTGAAAACCTGCCCTTCAAAGCGGTTTCAGTGTTTTGCCGTCCAGTCCGCCCATCCGGCAAACTTCCATCCACTCATCTTCCTTTACCGGTTGCACAGAAAGCCTCATGGACGTGACCAGTGACATGTCTGCCAGTTTTTCATTGGCTTTGACTTCTTTCAGGGTCACCGAACGCGGCATGTCGGCAAGCGCACGTATGTGAACGCAATCCCAACGTTCATCATCCGTTGTGGAATCCGGTGCACTTTCTGCAGAAATCTCAACAATCCCTACAACATCAAGCCCTTCATTGGAGTGGTAAAAAAAGCCCCTGTCCCCGACCTTCATTTCCCGCATGTTGTTGCGTGCCTGATAGTTGCGGATACCGTCCCATTCCTCGCCGACTTTCCCCTTGGCTTTTTGCTGTTCCCATGACCATTTGAACGGTTCTGACTTGAAGAGCCAGTATTGCATGCAAATACTCCCTGTCTCGCTTTCCGGTTATCTAGTTTTCGCGCTTGAGCGGGCGCGTCAACAGCGACTGGACGGCTTCTCTCGCGGTAACGCGTTTTTCCAATACATTGACCACCGCTTCGATGATCGGCACATCAACATCATGTTCGCGGGCAAGACGCAATGCAACACCTGCCGTATGGGCACCTTCCGCAAGTGGCAACCCTTCCAGACTGGCTGCTTGCCCCATGGCCATGCCATACGAGAAGTTGCGAGACTGCGTACTCGAACAGGTCAACACCAGGTCTCCCAGCCCCGACAAGCCCTGAAGCGTATCGGCACTGGCTCCCAAAGCGGTGGCTATCCGCCGGATTTCCGCAAATCCGCGCGCAACAAGCGCAGCTTCGGCAGAAGCTCCCAACTCCATGCCCCGTGCTGCTCCCACGGCAAGAGCAAGCACATTTTTGAGCGCTCCGCCAAGCTCGACACCACGCATATCGGAAGATGCGTAACAACGGAAATTTCCCGCAGACAGGGTAAGTGCAAGTTCCGAGGCAAATGGTTCGTCACGGCTGGCCACTGTTACAGCCGTTGGCAGGTTGCGCACAACATCACTGGCAAAACTGGGGCCCGAAAGCACACCTGTTTTTGCACCCGGCATGCGTTGGCGAACCAGGTTGGCAGGCAATTCCCCGCTCTTTTGGTCAATTCCCTTGCAGCATGAAACAAGGGAAGCTTCGCCTGCCAGGCTGGCAACATTTTCAAGGACTGCAGAAAGGGTTTGTGTCGGAACACAGAGCAGGATCATCTCCCGCCCGGCAACCGCTTCTGAAAAATCGGGAGTAACACGGATTTCATCTGCAATTTTGAGATCACCGAGATACCGGGAGTTCATCCGGGTCTGTGACAAGGCTTCAATGGCTTCTGCGTTGCGCCCCCACAGAATGGTATCGTGTCCGGCCCGGGCAGCAACACAGGCCAGCGCCGTGCCCCAGGCACCTGCTCCGATCACTAAAATTTTGCGGCTCATACTTTCTGCCCCCGACGCCCCGAGCCAACCAGTGCGATTGCCTCATTATCCAGTGGCCATCTTGAACGCACTGCCAAATCCAATGGTGATCGTTCATTGCGCTCTAACCGTTCCAGGCCCGCCCACGCAATCATGGCAGCATTGTCTGTACACAATCTTGCTGGCGGTGCCACAAGACGCCACCCCGCATCATTGCAAACCGTATCCAGGCTGGAACGAATCAGGCTGTTCGCAGCCACTCCCCCAGCCACCACCAAAGTCATTGAGCCATCGCCCCCACCGGCTTCTCTGGCAAACCTGTCCATTGCCCTTGAACACCGGTCGGCAAGCACATCGGCAATCGCCAGTTGAACTGAAGCGCAGAGATCCGCAATGTCCTCTTCATGAAGGGGGGCCAGACTTTCTGCCTCCCGCCTTATCGCGGTCTTCAGTCCGGAAAAGGACATGTTGAGTGTGTCTTGTCCCTGCAGGGCCCTTGGAAAGGCAAACCGCTCGGCATTTCCGTTGCGGGCAGCCTGTTCAACTGCCGGTCCACCCGGAAACCCCAGACCGAGAAGCTTGGCCGTCTTGTCAAATGCTTCACCCACTGCATCATCAATGGTTGTTGCCCATCGTTCATAGTCCCCCAAACCGCGTACACACAATATCTGGGTGTGACCGCCCGATACGAGCAACAAGAGATACGGATAAGCCACATTGTCACTCAGGCGCGCAGTCAGGGCATGTCCCTCTAGATGATTGATGCCGATGAACGGAATATCCCGCGCCGCAGAAATGGCTTTGGCAGTCATCATTCCTACCATCAACCCGCCTGTCAGGCCCGGCCCTGCCGTAGCTGCAATACCGTCAATTGAATCAAGGCCAAGCCCTGCTTCATCCAGGGCCGAACGAACGATATGGTCCATTGCGGAAAGATGGGCTCGCGCAGCAATTTCAGGAACCACGCCACCAAACGCCGCATGCTCGTTTATCTGGCTGAGAATGACATTGGACAATATACTGCCACTCCCATCCTCGTCGCGCTCCACGACTGCGGCAGATGTTTCATCGCAACTGGTTTCTATGCCGAGAACTCTCATTGCTCCCCGCGCTCCCCGCACACAGAGACCTGAAAGCGCTGCCTTGCAAGCCCTCTGCTTTTACCTGTAAATACCAGCAGTTTTTCACCCATTACGAGACCGGTTCCCAATATGGCAGCGCAACTTGTCCGCATTGGCACACGAGGCAGCAAACTGGCGCTTGTGCAAGCGGAATACATGAAAAAGCTTCTTGAGGCTACTCATCAAGACCTGCAGGCAGAAATCGAGGTGGTTTCCACGGCCGGCGACCGAAGCCAGAAAGACAACCGGCCCCTTTCCGAGATTGGCGGCAAGGGTTTGTTCACGATGGAGATCGAGCAGAAACTGCTTTCCGGGGATATTGACCTTGCCGTTCATTCGGCCAAGGACATGCCAACCGCATTGCCGGAAGGTCTGGACCTTGTCTGTTATCCAGAGCGCGAAGAAGTTGCAGATGCCTTCATCTCTTTCAAGGCAACAAACCTCGACGAATTGCCGGTTGGCGCTGTTATTGGCTCCGCATCCCTCAGGCGACGCGCCTTGATGTTGCGCAAACGGCCTGACTTCAAGATGGTCATGTACCGTGGAAATGTCCCGACACGAATCGAAAAACTGAAACAGGGCGTGGCAGATGCCACCCTGCTTGCCTGTGCTGGTTTGAACCGCCTCGGCCTTGGCGATGCAATCACCTCCCGGCTCCCCCTTGATGATTTCCCGCCCGCTCCCGGCCAAGGGGCAATCACCGTTGAAACCCGGACAGACAATAAGGCAATCCGGGAATTGCTTGCTCCCCTGAACAATCGTGAAACCGAGATCACACTGCTGGCTGAACGGGCATTTCTCGAAGTCCTGGACGGCTCGTGTCGTACTCCGATCGGAGCCCATGCAACGCTGGACGGAAACAGGCTGGCCTTGCATGGCATCATACTCAAGCCGGATGGCAGTGAATTTCACGAGCACCGGCTGGAAGGTACTGCCGGTGACAATATCGAACTCGGCAAGGAAATGGGGAACTTCTTGCGAAAACAGGCCGGTGACCGGTTCTTCGAGGACTGGCAGTAGTAATGCGCGTGCTGGTCACTCGTGCTGAACCGGCGGCAAGTCGGACTGCAGAATACTTGCAGGAAAATTCGCATGAAGCCGTTTGCTTTCCATTATTCGAGCTTCGTGACACCGGCATGGAAATTCCGCCGGAAACTCCTGACGGCTACATTTTCACAAGCGCTAATGCCTGCGAAATCCTGAAACTTCGGGGATGGTCGCCGCCATCCCCTGAAACACCTGCTTTCTGTGTCGGGAGAAAAACAGCTGAAGCCGCCAACGCACTTGGATTTGTTTCCGTTTTCCATGCAGAAGGCGGAGGGAAAACGCTGGCATCGCTGATCGCGCAGCATTATCCGGCAGCCAGCGTGACCTTACTCTATTTCACCACACATGATCGCTCTTTTGACATGGCCGGCGCCCTCATAAAGGACGGGATAACGGTCAAGCATGCCGAAATTTATCAAGTGGCCGAAAGACACCTTGAGCCAGGGTCATTGATGAAGGTTATCGAGAAAAATATGCCACATGCAGTTTTTACCTATTCAAGGCGCAGTTCACATGTTCTGGCGCGTCAGATCATGCTTGAAAGGGTGGAGGAAAGGCTGAATTCCATAACTTTGGTGGCCATTTCCGAAAATGCAGCAAGCCCGTTGCGTGGCCTTTCGTGGAACGAAACCCTTGTCACGCCCGTTGCAAACGAGGAGGCTATGCTACATATCTTGGGAAGGTGTCAGGCTGCCGGGCAAGCCGGTCCATGACACGGCTTTATTCAATTTTCCGCCGTTAGCGTGAAACTGTTAAGGGGCGGGGCGACAGGGAAACACAATGGCAGACACGAAAAAGCCTGGAACCAGCACGCAGAAACGCGGACGAACAGCTGCGAAACCTACAACAATCGATCTGGACGCCAAGGAGATCTCTGGCAGCGCTGCCAAAGAGACACAGGGTCAGCAATCTGCCAAATTTGGTCGCGATGCTGCTTCCGCGACACGCAGTTCATCCGCAAGTCGTGCTGGCAGCAAGTCATCAACTTCCAAACCTGCAGGGTCAGGTGCGAAGCCTGCCACGAGTTCGACTGGCAACACGGCAAAAAACACAGATCAGGACAACAAGTCTCCAACCGCCTCAACCGGCCCCTCTAAAAGTCCGTCTACCGCTACGTCTGATAAACAATCCGCAAGCACAAAAACTGCTGAGAATCCTGACAAGGCATCCGGATCCGGCGCACAACAACCGCCATCATCCGGAAAGACGGCATCTGGTGAAACCCGTTCTGGAGGAATTTTTTCAGGAGTGGTCTCTGCGTTGGCAGGCGCGGCGGCTGCAATTGTGGGGCTTGGCATTATCGGTCAGTTCGATGGTGCTTCACGCATTCCGCTTGTCGGCACCCTTTACGAGAGCAATGATTCCAAAACGGCCATTACCCGTGAGGATATGGACCTGATCAATGCCCGGATTGATGAACTTGCAGCCAGCAATAACAATACGGCAGCAACTGACAGCGTCGGCATTGCCAGGCTGGAACAGAAAATTGCCGAACTGGAAACAAGCCTGGCAGGTGCAGAAAACACTCCTGACACCGAACGGGTTGGCAAGCTTGAACAGGAAGTCGAAAGTCTCTCCACCGTTGTTGCCGATCTTTCCGAAACCATTTCGGGAGACAGCATATCGCAGGATGGCAGCCCGGCTGTTGCGCTTGCTGCCGTGAATGCCAAAATTGCAGACCTCGGCAAGCAACTGGCTGCAATTACCCAACCTGACCTCGCTCCTGTTCGTTCCGCTATCGAAACAGTCAAGGCTGACATTGCTTCGTTACGAGAATCGCTCGACAAGAACGGTGGAGAAATCAGTGCCGTGTCCGACATGGCAACCAGGCTGGATAAAGAGATCGAGACAATTCGCGTAAACAGCAAAGTTGCAAGGACTGTAGCACTTAACAGTCTTGGTTCCGCACTCCAGAATGGCCGGTCCCTTTTCACCCCGGTTTCTTCCCTTGAGGCTTTGGGCGGCGTAACAGAGGAAACCAGACGTCTGGCTGAACTCGACCGCCAAGGGATTCCTTCCACGGAAACGCTGACAAGCGAGTTGCGTGCAATTGAGCAGGAAGTCCAGAACCCCGAGACCGCTTCATCAGATGCATCCATAACCGACAAATTGTGGGCGAATGCCAGAAGTCTGGTCACGGTCCGGTCCAGCGGCCCGCGTGAAGGCGACAGCGTTGCGGCAATACTGTCCCGGGTCCGCGCCAACGTCGAAAATGATGAGTTGCAGGCCGCCAGGGACGAATGGAATACATTGCCGCCAGAAACAGCAACCAGATACCAGGAATGGCAGGAAAAGCTTGACCGTCGCCTCGAAGCCTTTCAGCTTTATAATGCACTTTCACAAAAAGAGCCGTCATCAGCCGGATAAACCCGCCGAGGAATCTTGAACATGTTTCGCATACTATTCTTTCTCCTGCTCGTCCTTGGCATAGGTTTCCTTTTCGCCTGGGTTGCAGACAATCCGGGCACAATTTTCGTCAAGTGGGATTGGCTTTCCATGCAAATGACAGGAGAAACCGGCAATGAATTCGGCATTCCGCTGACACTGGCCATTGCCGTAATGATTCTGCTCATCGCCCTAGTCATGCTGGTCACCGGTTTGCTCAGGGGTATTTTCGGCATGCCGGTTTTTCTCTCCCGGTTTTTTGAAAACCGCCGCCGGGACCGCGGTTACAAGGCGCTTTCCCGTGGTCTTATTGCCGCAAGCTCCGGTGATCTGGATATGGCAAGGACTGCATCCAAGGAAAGCGGGAAACTGCTGGGCGAGGAACCGCTTGTTGCCCTGCTGGCCACCCAAACAGCCCTTCTGGAAGGGAAGCGTGACGACGCACGGCGAAATTTCCAGAAAATGCTGGAAAACGAGGATACAAAGCTGGTGGCATTGCGTGGTCTGTTTCTCGAAGCAGAGCGCCAGGGGGAACCTGCAGCCGCCAAGCATTATGCCGAAGAAGCCGTTCGACTGGCTCCCTCCCTTCCCTGGGCAGGCAACGCCAAATTGTCCTACCAAGCTGGTGACGGGGACTGGGATGCAGCGATCATCACGCTTGATGCAAACCGGGCGGCTGGCCTGATTGAGCGTGAAAAGGCAAAACGCCAACGGGCCGTACTGTTGACCGCAAAGGCCATGGATCAGGAAGCCGCCGATCCGGAAAATGCCCGAAGCCTTGCAAAACAGGCGCACAAACTGGCCCCTGATCTGGTTCCGGCCGCAGTCACTTGTTCCAGTGCTGCTTCACGCCTGGGAGATATCAAGGGCGCAAGCAGGGTTATTGAAACAACCTGGAAAAAACTGCCGCATCCTGAACTGGCCCAGGCTTACTCAGTTGTCCGTCCCGGAGATTCTGTTCAGGATCGCCTGAAACGCGCGCGCAAGCTTGCCGGCCTCAAACCAAACCATCCCGAAAGCTGCATGGCGCTGGCCATTGCCGCAATTGATGCCCAGGAATGGCAGGAAGCACGTGATGCATTGAAGCCGGTACTCACGACCCGGCCTTCAGAGCGGGCATGTCTTTTGATGGCAGACATTGAGGAGGGTGAACACGGAGATCAGGGCCGCATGCGTGACTGGCTGTCGCGTGCCGTCCGGGCCCAGCCCGACCCGAAATGGGTTGCCGACGGCCATGTTTCCGAAGAGTGGATGCCGGTTTCACCGATTACCGGCGAAGTGGATGCATTTGAATGGAAAGTTCCGGTTGAAAACATCGGCAAGCTTGAAGTCCCGGTCATTTCCTCCGAGGAATTGCAGGAACTGGCCAAGCCTGTACAGGATATGCCTGCTCCTGCATCACCAGCGATAGAGCCTGAGCCCGATAATGATGCGGAACTGACAATAGAAGGCACCACTTCGAGCAAACACTCCGTGGTTTCACCTGCTGCCGCAGCGATAGCCGAAAAAGCGTTGCAAAGCGAGACAGACCCAGATCATGGGGAAGAAAGCCAGAATGTAACTGGCGCGACCGGCGAAACGCAGAAAGAAAAACCAGATTCCGATACAAGGCCGAAAGAAGCAACGGCGACTGAAACGTCTCCTGCCAACACATCGACGGCTACAGCCAGTCCGGAAATGGCGGACCCGGCAAATTCAAACAATGCACCCAATACAAAAACCGGCCAGGGGGAACCTGCTACCGTTGCGGAGCATTCAAAGAATAAAAAGCCGGAAAATCACGATGATGAATCTGATGAATTTCCGCTCAAACGCAGGCCCGATGATCCGGGAGTACATCCGGACAAGATTGCTGACGGGAAAAAGAAGGGGTTTGGGCTTTTCTGACGTATTTACCCAGCCTCTACTTTTTGAGTAGCGCCTTGAGTTCGTAAAGTTTGTCGAGCGCTTCACGCGGCGTCAATTCATCCGGTGAAAGGGCAGAAACAGCTTCGTCAAGCGCGCTGTTGCCCTGCTTCTGGGTAGTTTGAAGACTGGCACTTGCAGAAAATAGCGGCAAATCATCAATCAGCGTTCGGGCGGGATTCTCACGTTCCGTATTCTCTAGCTGCTCCAGAACGGTGCGCGCACGCACAATGACGGCTTCCGGCAAACCGGCAAGTCTCGCCACCTGAATGCCGTAAGAGCGGTCAGCTGTCCCTGCCACCACTTCGTGAAGGAAAACCACGTCACCTTCCCATTCACGCACCTTCATCGTGACATTAGAAAGTCTCGATAGCGGTTCGGAAAGAGAAGTCAGCTCGTGATAATGCGTGGCAAAAAGTGTCCGGCAACGGTTTTGCTCATGCAAATGCTCGATTGCCGCCCATGCGATTGAAAGCCCGTCAAATGTCGCAGTACCCCTTCCAATCTCATCAAGAATGACAAACGAACGTGGCCCGGCCTGATTGAGGATGGCCGCCGTTTCTACCATTTCAACCATGAAGGTGGAGCGCCCTCGGGCAAGATCATCAGCAGCCCCCACCCGGCTGAACAACCGGTCCACTATACCCACATGGGCAGTGGTCGCCGGCACATAAGCCCCCATTTGTGCAAGGATGATGATAATCGCATTTTGGCGAAGGAATGTTGACTTGCCGCCCATGTTTGGCCCGGTCAGCAGCCATAACCCTCCCCCGTCTTCAACGGTCTGCGCGCCGATACTGCAATCATTCGCAACAAACGGATTTTGCCCCTCTTTTTGCAGGACCTGTTCGATAACCGGATGACGACCGCCCACCACATCAAATCCCAGGCTTTCATCAACCCGCGGGCGACAATAGCCATGGACATCAGCAAGTGTTGCCATTGCCTGCGCTACATCCAGTACCGCCACGGCATCCGCTGCCCCTGAAATTCCGCCGGTTTCATCGAGAACAGCAGCAACAAGTTCAGCAAAGACCTGCAGCTCGATTTCAAGCGCCCTTCCCGCAGCATTGGCAATCCGGCTTTCAAGGTCTGCCAGTTCTGTTGTCGTGAACCGCATCGCATTTGCAAGGGTCTGGCGATGGATGAACCGGCTCTTGGCCTCGCCCTCGGTCAGGCTGGCTGCATTCAATGCCGTGACTTCAATGAAATAACCAAGGACATTGTTGTGCCGGATTTTAAGCGATTTAACTCCGGTTTCTTCGGCATACTGCGCTTGCATGCCGGCGATTACTCGTCGACTTTCATCCCTTAACTTGCGCAACTCATCCAGTTCGCCGTTTGCGCCTTCGCGCACCAGGCCCCCATCACGTGCAAGTAGGGGCAATTCATCTGCAAGCACCGCCTCCAACTGCTCCAGGAGATTTCGGGACAGTTTGCAGACTTTTTCGCCCGCGCGAATGAATTCGTCTGGCAGATTGTCGAACTGCGCGAGCATGGAGCCAAGTTCAAAAGCCACATTCATGCCACTGCGAATTGCAGAAAGGTCGCGAGGGCCGCCGCGATTGAGAGAGAGGCGCTGGAGCGCGCGGGCCATGTCCGGCATACGCCGGACAATCTCCGTCATCTCACCACGAAGGCCGGGATTGTCCATCAGGAAAGAGATGCTGTCCTGTCGTTTCCCGATAGCGTTCGGTTGTTTGAGGGGGCTCATCATCCTTGCCATGAGCAGGCGTGATCCGGCTGCACTGGCAGTGCGGTTTATCGCACTGAAAAGAGAGCCCTGCCTGCTTCCGCCAAGCGTCTGTGTAAGCTCCAGGTTTGCCCTTGTGGCTGCATCGATGAACAGTGTTTCGCCGGCATCTTCACGCAGAGGCCTCTGCAAACGGGGACGCTCCCCAATCTGGGTTTTCTCGACATAGGCCAGAATGGCACCTGCAGCAGCAACCTCGGCACGCGTAAAACTGCCGAAACCGTCAAGCGACTTCACGCCAAAATAGCTTTTCAGTCGCTCACCTGCCCTTTGGCTGTCAAAAAATGGTGGCGCCTCAAGGGTAATGGACCGTTCGTCAAGATCGAGCAGCGCCCGAAAGCCTTCGTCATGGTACAGTGTTTCGGAGAGAACAAGTTCGCGTGCCTCAATCCGGGCAAGCGTTGCGCTGACAGTTTCTCTGGTGATCGCCGTGACCCGGAAATCTCCGGTCGAAATATCCACCCAGGATAGCGCAAGTTCTGATCCGTCTTCACCGGTTTTCACTCTCGCAAGCGTTGCCAGATGATTTGAAACAGACGCCTCAAGAAGTTTTTCCTCGGTAATTGTACCAGGCGTTACCAGGCGAACAACCTCGCGCTGAACCACTGCCTTCGAGCCGCGCTTTTTTGCTTCCGCCGGGTCTTCCGTTTGTTCGCAAACCGCAACACGATACCCTTTGGCAATCAGTTTCTGGAGATAATCTTCGGCGGCATGAACAGGCACGCCGCACATGGGTATGTCTTCACCCAGATACTTGCCTCGTTTGGTAAGCGTTATGCCAAGCGCACGGGAAGCTTCTTCCGCATCATCAAAAAACAACTCGTAAAAATCGCCCATGCGGTAGAAAAGCAGGGAATCGGGATTGACTGCCTTGATTTCTATATACTGCTGCATCATCGGCGTTGCGCCGCTCTGCACCGTGTCCGGTCCGCGCTTTTTTGTGGTTTCTGCTGTCATCAAGCCTGCCTGTATCGCAAGCCCTTACGATTCCCGAAACAGCGAACAGACGCAAGAACTAGCGAAAATGCTCGCCCGCCATCCACAGTATCCCGCAATTTCCCTATAAAAGTTCAGTCAGGATTCGCCAAACCGCGATGACGACTGGCATCAGCTCCGTAATAATTCACATAGCGCGGATTAATGGCAGATACCGGTAGCACGACAAGAATGTCTATGGTGCCAAAGTCGGGATCAGGGACGGCGTGGCTGGCAAACTTCGCACCCAGCCTCAAATATCCCTTGATGAGAGGAGGAAGACTGGCAAGGGCCCGTTTTTGAGTCACTTCGCCCATCGTGAATTGCCGCAACGGTACGGCATTCCTGCCAAGTGCAGGTGTGTCCCACTCCGGCTGGCAAAGCGCATGTTCCCCAAGAAATCCAAGTCCTGGTCCGATTTTCTCGAAATTGTTCGCCTGGAAGGATGCACACCCCACCATCACATCGGCTTTTTGCTTCAGTGCATAGGCCCATGTACCGTGCCACATGAGTTCCATTGTTCGTTTTTCGCGGTAAGCAGGCAGTATGCAGGAGCGGCCAAGCTCCATGAAACGCTGCTGCGGAAACTTTTCCGCCAATGCTTCAAGATCGAACTCGGGTTGCGAATAGAAAGGTGGCTTTTTCTCCAGTGCCGATTTGACAAAAAAGCGCTGGGTACCAACAATTCTGGACACACTGCCAACCGGCTTGTCGATCACAAGCAAATGGTCGCAAACCTTGTCATGGGCATCCTTTTCACGCCGCGTAAGAAATCGTGCAGGGTTTTTCCGTGCAGACATTTCTTCACAAAAGACCTTGTATCGAACACGTTGGGCTTCCCGTATCTCATTGCCGGTGACAGCAAGACGGGTGGAAAGCGTACCAATGTTGCCCGATATTTCCGCCAAGCTGGCAGGAGTGTCTTCTTGGACTGGGATTGCTATGTTCATGGCAGGAAGTCTTAAAACCGTTCAAGGTCAGAGATATGATCAGCCTTGGATAATGGGAATGTACGACAATTACATGTCAACCTTCCCTTGAACAACAACGTCAAGCAATCGGGATGGCTCCAGCGGCTTAGTCAAAAACCCGTCAGCGCCTGCCCTGTCTGTTGCGATGCGTGTATCCTGTTGTTCATCGGCTGTCAGTATGTATACGGGCACTTTTTCTTCGCCAATATTCTTCTCGCGGGCGCGGATCTCCCTCAGGGCATCAAGCCCGTCCATGACAGGCATCTGCAAATCCATCAATATCACCTCGAAAGCTTCGTTATCAAGCCGCTCGAGCCACAAGGAAACCGCCTCTGCCCCGTTATGCGCACGGGTAACAACATGACCTGCTTTTTCAAGTATTGTACGGGCTAACAGCGCATTGATATCATTGTCTTCTGCCAGAAGGATACGCTTGCTCTCTGTCAGCATTGCCGACGGATTATTAGTCACAGAACCGGTTGCCGCCAGTTTTTCTTCAGGCCCGCCACGCTCACGACCGGTTACTACATTGATGAACGAAGCCCTGCGCACGGGCTTGATCAGATATCCATCAAACCCGTTTTCAAGATATTCCTTGAGATGCTCCCGCTCTTCCGGTTCAACCAAAATGATTTTGCGCGTTTCCGGAAAACGCAACACTTGCTGCAAGCCATCTTCATCCCGGAAGGTTTCGCTTGCATCACCTGCCTTAGTTTTATTACCGGCTAAAACAACATCCTGGTCAATCAGCAGAATATTTCCGGATGCAATCTGCTGTTTCTGAAGTTCTGAAATGCTTTCCATGCTTGTGGCAATGCCGGACTGGTCCGCGACATATCCACTGAGCATATGTTGCTCAAAAGGGCTGCCTCCCAGCAAGAAAACCTGCCTGCCCTCCAACAGGTTGCTTTCCCTGTTTTCATCCCTTCTTGAAACAAGGGGAACATCAATCACAAATGAAAACTCCGAGCCCTTTTCCGGAATGCTTGACAGGGATATTTCACCGCCCATCGCCGCAACAATACTGCGGGAAATTGCCAGTCCAAGTCCAGCGCCGCCATGCTCACGCGTACTCTTCTGGTCAGCCTGCGCAAATTCCTCAAAAATCAGTTTCTGGTCAGCGGGGTCAATACCCGGCCCACTATCCCGAACAGTAAACTGCAAAGCCACCAGATTGGTACCTTCCACTTGTTCTGCCGGACACGAAACTTCCAGATGAACCCCGCCAGATTGCGTAAACTTGACAGCATTTCCAACCAGGTTGATCAACACCTGGCGCAAACGGTTTCCGTCTGCTTCCACATATTCAGGAACACCGGGAGCAATACGGGAAGAAATGGAAATTGATTTTGCGTGGGCACGGGACGCCAGCAATTCGCAAACATTTTCAGACAATCGCCCCGGATTGATCTCGGAAGGCTTCAGTTCGATCTTGCCGGCTTCCACCACCGACATGTCGAGTATGTCCTCGATCAGCGTCAGAAGGGCTGAACCCGAATCCCTAACAGCTTCAACATAACTGTTCTGTTCCGCTGTCAGCGACGTATCGCCAAGCAGGCCCGACATTCCAAGAATACCGTTCAGCGGTGTGCGCATTTCATGGGAAACATTGGCAAGAAAACGGGACTTGGCCTGACTGGCAGCCTCTGCCCGTTCGCTTGCATCCCGCAAATCTCTCTCAATCTGTTTTTGTCGCGTTATGTCGCGTGCCATGGTTCGAAGGGAGGTTTCGCCAGTCTGGTCATTGCGAACCGGAAGATCGAGCCAGGCAAACCATCGTTCTGTATCACGAACCTGGAGTTTGACCTCTCGCAACTGCAACATGTTGGCGATGTTATGGTTGTCTGTATCCGTACGGTGTATTTCCTCAAGAAACCGCGGCTCGAAAAACTGGCCGATCATCTGCTCTGCGGAAAGCTGGAAAGTACGGGCGAAACTTTCATTGATATGGGAGACCCGGCCCTGTCCATCACGAAGCATCATCAGGTCACCGAATGCCTCGGCAAGACTGCGATACCTTTCTTCACTCTCCCGCAATTCCCAGACACGATCCTGCAATTCTTCCACTTCCGCATCGTGGCCTGCGGCATGGCTCTTACCAGAGAGCCTTTCCCGCCTGATTTCGTGTCGCGACACAAGGTATGAAACAAGCAGGATACTTGCGAGCAGGACAAATAACAGGAATTGCACCCACCCTTCTGACAAGACAGCACCACCGAGTGACACCATCACACCTGCAATTGTCAGGCAAAGCTGAATACTCCGAGAAAACCTGTTGTCTTTTTTGTTTGGAGAAGCAGCCTTGCTTTTCTGGCTATTTCTGTCAGGTGACGAATGCTTGGCCGGCAACGCCGCCACTGCATTTTCACGCCGGTCAATCACATTGTCGCGGCCAGACACACCGGACTTGCCATCAGACTGCATTGCCTGGGCACGGCGACGGATTTCACCCGGTGCATATCTTCTTTCCGCATGCATTGGCGCAGACATTCCCTTCAGGAAAGCCGGATTGGCTTTGGGCAAGCTTTGCAAAACTAGATTTAGATTGGGTAAAGCCCATGTCCGGGCATCGCAAAAACCTGCCGGATCCGATCATCTATCAGGCAGCAACCGAAAGACGTTCTCCGGCGCTTCGGTAGGCGATTGCTTCGGCAAGATGTACACGTCCCACTGTTTGGGACCCATCGAGATCAGCAATCGTGCGGGCAACTTTCAAAATACGATGATATGCCCGTGCAGAAAATTTCAGGCTCTCTGCAACTTCTCTCAGAAGACGCTCTCCTCCTGCATCCGGCGCTCCAATTGTTTCAGCCAGTGAAGCGGAAGCCTGTGCGTTGGTTCGGCAAGCAACACCCATCTGCGAAAACCGTTCGGCCTGCAGTTTTCTTGCCTGTGCAACGCGGTCCGCAACGATTGCTGAATTCTCGCTTGCACGACGGCCTATCATGTCAGCAGCACTGACTGCCGGAACCTCTACCCTGAGATCAATCCGGTCTATCAACGGTCCGGAAATGCGGGCCTGGTAATCGGCGGCACACCGGTCTCCTCGCTTGCAGGTGTAGCCCGGTTCACCGGCCATCCCGCAACGACAGGGATTCATCGCTGCAACAAGCTGAAATCGCGACGGATAGGTAATTCGGTGATTGGCCCGGGCGATCGAGGTCTCACCCGTTTCGATCGGCTGGCGCAAACTGTCCAGAACCTGTGGTGAAAACTCGGGGAACTCGTCAAGGAAAAGAATGCCGTTATGGGCAAGCGAGACTTCTCCCGGCCGCGCCTTTACACCACCTCCAACCATTGCCGCCATCGATGCGGAATGGTGGGGCGCGCGAAAAGGGCGACGGTTGGTAAGTTGTCCGTTTGAAAGCTCGCCTGCTATGGATGAAACCATTGAAATTTCAAGCAGCTCTGCAGGCGTAAGGTCTGGTAAAATTCCGGGCAGCCGTGCTGCCAGCATGGATTTCCCTGAACCGGGCGGACCTACCATGAGCAGGTTGTGACCTCCGGCAGCGGCAATTTCAAGCGCCCTTCTTGCGGTTTCCTGTCCCATGATATCAGCCATGTCTGGCAGAACGGTTCTGGCTTGTTCGACAGCGGGCACGGGCCTGGTCAAAACCTGGGTTCCACGAAAATGATTGGCCAGTGAAACCAGGCTCGCCGGTGACAATATCTCCATGTCCCGGTCTGCCCAAGCAGCCTCGCTGCCACAGACCTTGGGGCAAATCAGGCCCTTGCCCTGTGCGTTGGCCCCTATGGCAGCAGGAAGGGCACCCGACACTGGTGCGAGCGAGCCGTCGAGGGAAAGTTCTCCCATCACGACAAAGCCATCTAGTGCATCGGAAGGGATAGCCCCCAGGGCAGCCATCAAACCGAGTGCAATCGGCAGGTCATAATGGCTCCCCTCCTTTGGCAGGTCGGCAGGCGCCAGATTGACGGTTACCCGTTTGATGGGCAATGACAGGCCCGAAGCGTGAAGGGCAGCCTGCACCCGCTCGCGGCTTTCGGCAACTGCCTTGTCCGGCAAGCCGACAATTGAGAAGTGAAACTTTCCGGGGGCAACCATGACCTGAACATCAACGGGCAAAGCCTCAATGCCCCTGAAAGCGATAGTGTGTACCCGTGAGACCATGACAAAGCTCCCCTCATGCAGAAGATTAAAGCAGAATCTTTGTCTGTCAAGAACAAAAAGGGAACATTTCTCTCCGGGATATCATCATGAAGTGATACCTGCCATGGTGACACTTGTGCTATGTATCCGGCATCAGAAGAGGCAAGCTTTATCCGGTGAAGTTCAGAGAATATATCAGCGAACATTTTCTCACATCTCGCGATCTGAAATCCCTGCCAGACCGGGTCCGGGAAACATTGCGGGCACGCGAGCGCGCCAATGAGATCCTCGTGCGCATCATACAGCTGGCCATTGTGTTGATGTTCTCGGTTCTCTACGGTCTGGCCACAAAAACCGGGCAACAGGCCGCGTTCCAGCCGGTGCCCTATGTCCTTGCCGCCTATGTCGTTTTCTCGCTTGTCGGGCTTGTCTGGTCCATTCGCACGGAATTGCCCGACTGGTCTGTATATGGCTCGATCCTGCTTGATTTCTCTCTGCTGTATCTGCTGATCGTGAGTTTTCATATCCAGTATGAACAACCTGCCTCGTTCATCCTGAAAGCCCCGACTCTGCTCTATGTCTTTATTTTCATCTCGCTCCGCGCCTTGAGGCTCGAGTGGAAATATGTTGCAGCCGCAGGGTTTGTTGGGGCGACAGGCTGGCTGCTTGTGGTGCTCTACGTCACCAATATCGAGCCTGAAAACACCATGATCACCCGTTCCTATGTGCAGTACCTGACATCCAATTCAATTCTGATTGGTGCTGAAGTTGACAAGATCATTTCCATCCTTGCCGTCACTGCGGTTCTCACACTTGTGGTGAACAGTTCAAGCAACTTGCTTATCACTGCCGTAACCGAGGAAGCCGCAGCCAAGGATTTTTCCAGGTTTTTCGATGCTTCCGTTGCCAGGGGTATCCGTTCCAGCAAGCAGGCACTTGAAGCAGGCAAGGGAGAGCGGCGTACCGCAGCAATCATCAATATTGATATTCGCGGCTTTTCGACCCTGGCGGCAAACCGCGAACCGTCGGAAGTCATGCAGATACTTTCACGTTACCAGGGAAGGCTGGTTCCTGTTCTCAAGCAACACGGCGCAATCATAGACAAGTTCATGGGCGACGGCATCATGGCCACGATCGGCCTTGACGACCCCGCCATCACACATGCCAGAAATGCCGTTGAAGCAGTAGAGGCTATACTGGCGGATCATGAAAAATGGGGCGAGGAAGAACCCTTCCTCTGTCAGGCAGGTGTCAGGGAGATTGGTATTGGTGTTGCTGCCGGAGAAGTTTCATTCGGCGCAGTTGGCCAGGAAAACCGTCTGGAAATGACTGTTATCGGCGCGCCTGTAAACATGTCTGCAAAGCTTGAAAAACATAACAAGGCACTTGGCTCAAAGTGCATAGTTTCAAGGACAGTATGGAATCGTGCGCTGGAAGAAGGCTATGACGGCAACCTGCAGCCACAACTCATTGAACAGGATATCGAGGGAATTGGTACAAGCCAGGAAATCGCGGTCATTGGCGCAACGCAATTGCCGACAACCGCGGTTACCTCTTCAAGGCCCGCAGGCACCTGAAGAGGTTTTCCGGATTACGCAGCTTGTCTGGATTTCAGAAGTCCCCGGTTAACGAGAAGTTCTGCGATCTGCACCGTGTTCAGCGCGGCACCCTTGCGCAGGTTGTCGGAGACCACCCACATGTTGAGACCGTTTTCGATCGTTGCATCCTCGCGGATACGGGAAATGTAGGTTGCATCCTCACCAGCACATTCAACCGGTGTCACATAGGTTTCCTCGCCCGGATTGTCGACAACCAGGCAACCCGGTGCTTCGCGCAGGATTTCCCTTGCTTCATCCGCGGACAGTTCATTCTCAAACTCGATATTGACGGCTTCCGCGTGGCCAACAAAAACCGGAACCCGAACAGCTGTACAGGTTACCTTGATATTCTTGTCCAGCATCTTCTTCGTTTCAGCCAGCACTTTCCATTCTTCTTTGGTGTAGCCGTCTTCCATGAACACATCGATATGGGGAATGACGTTGAACGCGATACGTTTCTGGAACACCTCACTCTCGACCGGGTCAGCAACAAAGACAGCTCGTGTCTGGTTGAACAATTCGTCCATCGCATCCTTGCCCGCGCCGGAAACGGATTGATAGGTTGATACAACCACCCGTTTGATTTTTGCCCGGTCATGCAGCGGCTTGAGGGCCACAACAAGTTGCGCCGTGGAACAGTTCGGGTTTGCAATTATGTTTTTCTTTGTAAAACCCTCAATGGCATCAGCATTCACCTCGGGAACAATCAGTGGCACATCCTGGTCATAGCGGAAAGCGGAGGAGTTATCGATAACGACACATCCCTGCGCAGCAATCTTTGGTGACCACTCAAGAGACGTTTTGCCACCGGCAGACATGAGGGCAATGTCCGTGTCAGAAAAGTCATGGGTATCAAGGGCCTTCACCTTCAGCTTGGAATCTCCGTAGGAAACTTCCGTACCCTGGCTGCGGCGCGACGCAAGCGGCACTACCGTATCGGCGGGAAACCCCCGTTCAAACAGAATGTCGAGCATCTCGCGCCCCACATTGCCGGTCGCGCCGATGATTGCGATTTTGTATCCCATGGTATTCAAACCTTTCGTCTTGCTCTCTCTTGACCGGCACCGGCTGAATGGCCTTTGCCGTGGCTCCCGGCTTTCCCCGGGAGAGCAAAACGGGCAAAAGCGAGAGCGGTCAGACGGTTTTCGTCTTCGTTGTGGACTTCTTCACTTTTGTGGTTGTGGCAGACACAAACACCGCCGCCATCAGGGCGGGCGCTGTTACCGGAATGTTGTTATCACTGAAAAACATGGATCTTGCCGTTAGTGTCTGTCGCGGCGGGTATACGCCGTTTGGCGCAAGAGTCAATATCGGATGGTATGGATGACGACCGTCAGTCCCAAGCGTAAGCGATCTTGTCGAGGCGCTTCTGGTCAAAATGCTCAGATCCCTTGGCAATCGCCCGGCCGCCAGCATTTTCATAAAAGGAGATTGCCGGCCCGTTGTCTGCAAGAACCCACACGGCTGTTCCCTTGTATCCGCGCCGTTTCAGTTCAGACCTTGCATCGCTGAACAGCCGGGTACCGATACCAATGCCCTGATATTCAGGCTGGACGTAGATTTCATATATTTCACCTTCCAGCGGAAAGGTGCTTACCCTGTTTGGCCCAAGCGTCGCATAACCGGCAATTGTGTCATCCACCTCGATCACCAGAATGATGGTAGATTTGCGGATCGCCGTCGCCCACCAGTCCCGCCCCCTGCGGTTGATCATGCGCGCAAGTGCACCATGCGGCACAATACCCGCATAGGCATTCTGCCATGAACTGGCATGGACATCGGCAATACGACCGGCATCTTCCGGCTGCGCCCGTCTGGTTTCGGCAATGACACTGTACATATCGCCAGTGTACGTTTACTTTTTGTTTACCAAAAGGGAAAAACTGAAATTTTCCGGGTTTTGAACTGAAATTGACACCCTTTCCGGGTTTTTGCATACCAAAACCGGGAGGGGCTTCATGTACGTTACAGGCTTGGATTCTGGCCATTCCCCACAGCTAGCGAACGGAAATCTCAACAAAAATCTCGCAATCCGGCTATCATGAAGGTTGATTTCATCCAGATTTCGTAAATCCGGGATTGTGTATTGTCACATGGCAAACCCTGTCTGGAGACATGGCATGAATATTCAGGAATCGTCAAGCGAACTGTCTGGAGACGTTCCGACCCTGGCTGAATCCAGCAGGATATGGTGGAAAATCGGAATCTTGTCCTTTGGCGGCCCTGCCGCGCAGATTGCGCTCATGCACCGGATACTGGTTGAGGAAAAATCCTGGCTGACCGAACGACAATTCCTCAATGCGCTGAACTTCTGCATGTTGCTGCCCGGCCCCGAAGCAATGCAACTGGCAACCTATGCAGGATGGCGCCTGCACGGAACCAGGGGTGGGCTGATAGCCGGGTTGGCGTTCGTACTGCCCGGTGCAGCAGTCATTCTGGCACTTGCGTCGGTATATGCCCTTTTCGGAGATGTACCGCTTGTCAGCGCACTTTTTCTCGGGGTCAAGGCGGCAGTTTTGGTGATCGTTATTGAAGCCTTGATGAAGGTTTCAAGGCGCGCCTTGAACCTGCCGGCGCATTATGTGATTGCCGCCCTTGCCTTTGTCGGAATATTCTTCCTGGAACTGCCCTACCCGTTGATTGTTCTGGCTGCCGCGCTCTACGGATATTATCAGGCGCGCAATTCTGAAGCGGAAACGGTCACAACAGCCACGCCCCGGACACCATTTACCGCCACGATCAGGACAGTCGCTGGCTGGCTGATAATCTGGTGGGCACCGGTGCTTTTATTGTGGCTGGTTGCACCCGAGAGCATTCTGGTATCAATCGCGGTTTTCTTTTCCAAACTGGCCGTCGTAACATTTGGAGGAGCCTATGCGGTACTTGCATACATGGCCCAGGATGTGGTTGACGGATTTGGCTGGCTGACAACTGCCCAGATGATGGACGGGCTTGGGCTGGCGGAAACAACCCCGGGTCCGCTGATTCTCGTTACAGAGTTTGTCGGGTTCATCGCCGCCCATGGTGCTGGCGGTATGCCTCTGGCAGTTGCAGGCGCCCTTGTCACCCTATGGGTCACCTTTGCCCCTTGTTTTCTTTGGATTTTTGCAGGCAGCCCTTACATTGAACATCTTTCGGCACAGCCGGGCCTTCGCGGTGCATTGTCTGCGATAACCGCTGCTGTAGTCGGCGTTATTCTCAATCTGTCAGTCTGGTTTTCACTTCATGTCTTGTTTACCGGAATGAATGAAGTCTCGGCCGGTCCGGCAAGACTGCTTGTTCCTGATCCGGCCACGCTGGACTGGAGGGTGCTGGTTCTGGCACTCATGTCAGGCTATTTCATGCTTGCCCGTCACTGGAGCGTTATCACGGTTCTGGCGTTAGCGGCTTGCGGTGGCCTTCTTCTTTCCGCCTTTTGACGAGCTCTCCCCTGCAATTTCCCTGCTTCGCTCATTGAGAATTTCACGCACGGATTCCCAGAGGAAGGAAAAGGACTGAAACCCCTCTTCCGTCACGTCATCCGTATCCAGCGCCTTGACGACGCTTTCGAGCAGATCAAACATCTGCTCGCGAATGCTGCCAATTTCAGCCATCGAACCGGCCTGCCTTGCATTCTGGGCGATTTCAAGCAGGACGTAGTTATAGCTGTCCATCCGGTTTTTCTGGGACGAAACAAGTCTTGAACGCAAGGCAAGCAATCCGGAAAGAAGCATTGCAAACAGTGTTACACCAAGCGCGAGCGGCTCTGCATTCTCCTGCAAAAAGGACGGCTCGTTACGGTCAAAATATTGCTGCGCCCCGTCATGCAGGGGAACATTCAACCCGCGTCCGGCATCCGGTTCGCTTATGGCAGAGGCAAGGGCAAACCGGATAACCAGATCTAGCCGGTGCTCAAAAAGAATTCGGGTCAATTCCCTTACTGCCTCATCCGGCACATCCTTCCGGGTTACCAGAATACGTTCCACCGTCGGAACCTGCGTATTATCCGCAGGGGTCGGGCTGCTGCCGGCAAATGCGCCAAGCGGCACTTCGCCAACCCGAAGGAACGGTCGCTTGAGCGCCATGGCCGGCGCTTGGTCAATGCTGAGAAAATCCAGTCCGATCCCCTTCAGTTCGGCATCCTCGAACAGGTTGATGAGAAGCCGGTCACGCAGTGAACGTACTGTGAAAAGGGCATCGACCTTACCAGACAGGAGGGCCTGGGACGCTGCCCCAAACTGCATTACCTTCCAGTCCATCTTCTCGATCGGCAGGTCATAATGGTCTCCGACAATCCAGAACGAGCGGAACTCGTCCGTTCCAAAGCGGGGAATGGCAATCCGCTTTCCGCCAAGATCCGGCACAGTATCTATGCCGCGGTCACGCCTTGTTATGATCTGGAAATAGTCGGGAAAGAGATCCGCCACCATCCGCACTGCATTCACGACCGGTGTATCCGAGCGGATGGTGGCCATGTCCACCTTGTCCGCATTCAGCAGAGAGATATTGCGACTGGAATCACTGGTGGCGATCACCTTCAGTCGAATGGTGTCCGAGTGTCGCGCAACAACATCGGCCACCTCTTTCATCAATTCGTGGGAATCGGAGCGGTAAGGCCCCGCTCCGACGCTGAGCACTACCGGGCCCTGATCGCGTGAATAGAGCCAGTAGGCAACCGAACCGACAAGAACAGCAATGATCAGGGCGAACAGTGACCACACCCTGTAACGGTGAAGCCGTGATCCCTGTGTATTCGCTCCTGCCGGAAAGGGTTTCCCAGCGGGGTCAGCCTTGTTAGAAATCCGGCCTGGCATGTTTTCTGTCTCCAAACCCTGCCGGAACCCCGGTTATCAGCGCGCGTTTCTGGCAGCCAGTGTGCGCAGCCGCAAGGCATTCAGCCGGATAAAGCCGGCCGCATCCTTCTGGTCATAGGCCCCCTGGTCATCTTCAAAGGTCACCAGTTCTTCTGAATACAGCGACTGGTCGCTGTCGCGCCCGACAACAATTACGTTGCCCTTGTAGAGCTGCAGCATCACCTTGCCTTCGACACGCGACTGGGAATGGTCAATGGCTGCCTGCAGCATTTCACGTTCCGGCGAGAACCAGAAACCGTTATAGATCAACTCTGCGTAACGTGGCATCAGTTCATCCTTGAGATGCGCCGCGCCACGGTCGAGTGTGATTGATTCCATCGCACGGTGGGCGGACAAAAGGATCGTTCCCCCCGGGGTTTCGTAAATGCCTCGTGATTTCATGCCGACAAAGCGGTTCTCGACCAGATCAAGCCTGCCAATACCATTGTCGTGGCCAAGCCGGTTGAGTTCAGCCAGCAGTGTGGCTGGCGACATGCGCTTGCCGTTCAAGCCGATAGCATCACCCTTCTCGAATTCGATCTCGACATCGACTGGCTGATCCGGTGCATCCATTGGCGAGATGGTGCGCTGGAACACATATTCTTCCGGGCCGACAGCAGGGTCTTCAAGAACCTTGCCTTCCGAAGACGAGTGCAACAGGTTGGCATCGACGGAAAATGGTGCTTCCCCATGCTTGTCCTTGGGTACAGGAATCTGGTGCTCCATGGCAAAATTGATGAGGTCTGTCCGCGACTTGAAAGACCAGTCACGCCAAGGCGCGATTACCTTGATATTAGGGTCCAGCGCATAAGCTGAAAGCTCAAACCGCACCTGGTCATTGCCCTTGCCTGTTGCCCCGTGAGCAATCGCGTCTGCACCCGTTTCACGGGCAATCTCGACAAGACGCTTGGAAATCAGGGGGCGGGCAATCGAGGTGCCCAACAAGTACACCCCTTCATAGACCGTATTGGCCCGGAACATCGGGAAGACAAAGTCGCTTACGAATTCCTCACGAACATCCTCAACGAAAATCTCCTTGATGCCCAGCATTTCCGCTTTCTTGCGTGCCGGCTCCAGTTCCTCGCCCTGCCCGAGATCGGCAGTGAAGGTAACCACTTCCGCATCATATTCCGTTTGCAGCCATTTCAGGATGATTGATGTATCCAGCCCGCCGGAATAGGCGAGTACAACCTTGTTGACCTTGTCTTTGGAAATTGTCATGGGCATGTAACCTTGTGGGAGATGCGGCCAGTTCCCGCGTTCGGTCAGGAAACGGGTTGCCGCCGTTGAAATTTCGGGCAATGTAGCGATTATTGCAAACTGCGCAAGGTTTCTGAACTGCCTTTGGCCGCCAGCAATTGCCATCGTCTGAAAAGGAGACAACCCATGGAGTTTTTGCCATCTCTTCCGGTGCTTGCGGCTTTCACCCTGGCATCCTTTGTCCTGACGATTACACCTGGCCCTGACATGACACTGTTTCTTGGACGTGCCCTGGGCCAGGGTCGCGCAGCAGGTCTCGCAGCCATGTTCGGTGCGGTAACCGGTATTGTCATCCACACCCTGCTCGCAGCTTTCGGAATTTCAGCGCTTCTGGCAGCTTCCCCAAAGGCCTTTCTGGCCCTGAAAATTGTTGGTGCACTCTACCTTTTGTGGCTGGCCGTGGATGCCATAAGAAACGGATCCGCCTTTACACTGAAAAGTGAAAAAACCAGACAAACAACTTTGTTCGGTAACTGGCTGACAGGCATTGGCATCAATCTGATGAATCCGAAGATCGTCCTGTTCTTCATTACCTTCCTGCCACAGTTCATTACACCAGGCGATTCGAACGCAATGGGGAAAATCATTTTCCTCGGCCTGTATTTTATCCTGTTCGCCTGCGTGTGCTGTTCCCTGATGATCATTGCAGTCGATCACATCGCCGCCAGCCTGAAGAAAAATCGCAAAGTGACCCGCTTTATTGACTGGCTGTTTGCCGGCATTTTTTCAGCTTTCGCAATCCGGATGCTTCTCACTGAGCGCGGCTGAATACAAATCATCTAAACCGGATTCCGAAACAGGGCACCTGACCTTCAAAAGATGAATAGCCGGATACCGCAATGAGCATATGCAAATGAGACGCATTATAAGTTATTGATTTTACTTGATTTTTCAAAATATTTTGTTTATCTAGCAGGCATCGACGCGCTGAGTTGTTGCCCTGACCTCTACGCATTCTTCTTTCGCCACCATGCTTGCCTGCAATTCCGGGCATGGGATAATCTTGGGAGAATTTGTCTGTGTCTGCTGTATCCATCAGTATCCTGGCCTTTTCCATGTCCATCGACGCATTTATTGCCTGCATGGGGAAGGGGGCCAATCTGGCCAAACCATCCTTTTCCACTGCAATCAGGACCGGTGCGGTTTTCGGCGCGATCGAAGCTGTCACACCCCTTGTTGGTTGGGCAATCGGAGTTGCAGCCAGCCAATATGTTGCAGCGATCGACCACTGGATTGCATTTGCCCTTCTGGCCGCCGTCGGTCTTCACATGACCCGGCATTCTCTTGCAGCCAGTGACGGGCATGGTGTTCCCGGAACCATGACTTTCTGGGTGATCATCGTAACCGCCATAGGCACTTCGCTGGATGCAATGGCCGTTGGCATGTCACTTGCGCTGCTCGATGCAGATATCATTGTCATAGCCATGATGATCGGGCTTACAACCATGCTGATGAGCTCCATCGGACTGATGCTCGGCAGATATCTGGGGCAACGATTCGGAAAGGCCGCGGAGGCCCTGGGAGGTTTTGCACTGATTGGGCTCGGGACACTGATACTTTGCGAACACCTGACAGCAGCCTGACAGGGCAGCCAGGTCAGCAACTTTCTAGAAGCTATGGAGGTGTTCAGGCCTTGTTTCTCGGCTTTTCAGGGCCAAGCCATTTGCCGGCACTTCTGCCGGCAACAAGCCAATAAAAGAAAGCTGCGATGAAACCGGCAGCGAGCGTTACAATGATGGTGCCTTCCTTTGGTGTAACCCCCTCCGGCAAATGGGTGACCATGGCAAACAGTGCGACAACTCCACCAAGAACAAGATGGGTCACCAGCCCGCGCCATCGCATCAGTTCCGTCGCCAGAATGACTAGTATCAGCGGAATGCCGACCAGACCGGCCAACTCAAAGGAGGCAATTGCCCCGAAACCAATCGCTGCAATTGCCAGAATGGCATATTCGATATCTCCGCCTTCAGCTGTTTCGCGGCCATCCACAGTGACATCCGGATAAATCCCCGAAGCAAGCCCGAACCCGAAAAGCAGACCTGCGGCAAGCAAGGCAATTCCCAGTGCAACAAGGATGGTCAGCAACCGGACAAAGGCGGATACAAGAAGGCTCAAGTCACTCTCCGTGGCCGGCAATCATCATTGCTTCGAGTGCAAGCCGTTCGCTTTTGCGCAACCGTTCCGATTCGGATTTGAGCTGCCCGCAAGCGGCAAGAATATCGCGACCACGCGGAGTGCGTATCGGCGACGCATAACCGTTTGCATTGATGAAGTCGGCAAACTTCTCGATCTGCTCCCAGTCCGAACATTCGTAAACCGATCCGGGCCACGGATTGAACGGGATAAGGTTGATCTTTGCCGGGATACCCTTGAGAAGCCGGACCAGTCCCTTGGCATCCTCAAGTGAGTCATTGACACCTTTCAGCATGACATATTCGAACGTGATACGTTTTGCATTGCTGAGGCCGGGATAATTCCGGCAAGCATCCATCAAGTCCTTCAAGGGGTATTTCTTGTTGATCGGCACCAGTTCGTCACGTAATTCATCCGTGACCGCATGCAGCGAAATGGCGAGCATGACGCCTATCTCGTCCCCGGTTCTCTGGATATTGGGCACCACACCGGAAGTTGACAGCGTAACCCTTCGCCTGGACAGGGAAAGCCCGTCTCCGTCGGTTGCAATCAACAATGCCTTTTTGACATGATCGAAATTGTATAGCGGCTCCCCCATACCCATCATGACAATGTTTGAGACCTTCCTGCCTTCAAGCGGCACGATTGCTCCCTGAGGGGTATCGGCATCGGGAAAGTCTCCCAAACGGTCACGCGCCACCAGCAACTGGGCGAGAATTTCACCAGCTGTCAGATTGCGAACAAGCTTCTGGGTACCTGTATGGCAAAAGGAACAGGTGAGCGTGCAGCCAACTTGCGAAGAAATGCACAAGGTTCCCCGGCCCTCTTCTGGTATGTAGACAGTTTCAACCTCGACCGGTTTTCCCGCACCCATGGAGGGAAACTGCAACAGCCACTTTCGTGTGCCGTCGTTTGAAACCTGTTCCTCGATGATTTTCGGCCGCGCGATATCAAAACGGTCCGCCAGTATCTGCCGGAAATCCTTTGACAGGTTCTTCATCTCCGAAAAGTCTGAAACGCCCCGAATATACAACCAGTGCCAAAGCTGGCTTACCCGCATGCGGATCTGTTTTTCGGCCACGCCGGCTTCCCGCAATGCATCGCCCATCTCCTCGCGGGAAAGACCGACAAGAGAAGGCCGCAAAGGCGTTTTGGCAACAAGCGCATCTGTTTCAGCGCGTGTCTGGGGATGAGTTAAATCGAGAGATACTGCCATGCGATGCCCTTACCACATGACCGGGCGAAAAGCACCACTTCCCGGCAACACCCGAAAGCGGCATGCCGGAATGTCATGTATGCTTACTTGCAGCTTTGCATTTCCTGCAGGGAGGCGGTTACACCGGAGAGCGAATAGGTATAGCTCGTTTCAGTGCCACGGCGGGACTTGCCGGAGACTGTCATCTTGCTCCCGGCACGCATTGCAGCAACAACCGTTGATTCTTCTGACGGGTTTTCCATCCAGGCATTGCTTCCCTTCGTGAACATGGCAAATTCCTTGCCGTCAATGTTCAGGGTAACCTTGGAATTGTCTGCAAACGGATAGCCAACCGTAAACTGCGGTTCGAAACTGACGCTCTGTCCGGGATGCTTGGCAAGCATGAAAAACACATCGCCATGGTCACGGTCTGACGGTTCCTTTTGTGTCGGAATTGACAGAACGTAACAAACCTTGCCCTGCGCCCCGTTATGGGAATAGGCGCCCCATGCATTGTGCTGCTTGATTCGCGTAGGCGTCTGTGCGTTCGCCACGCTGGTGAGATTGCCGAGTATGATTGCTGCTGTTGCCGCACCAGCAAGAACAATCCTGAAATTCATTCTCATTGCCAGTCCCGTTAGTGTTTTTGATAATGGCGCATGCTCAGCGCCATATCTGTTATCGCCCATGGTTTGAGCTTAATATGCGTTAACATAGGTTATCAAAAAGTGAACAGATTCCATAAAAAATTATGGATTTCACCCTAAGCCCCTGCGCCAGCTTGAATGTTCTGCCGCGCATTGTCGGCAGGATAGCTGAACAAAAGGCAAAAACAAGGCAATGCCACGTTCACCGAATCACGAATCCGGATTCAGCCATTGCGATTCCGTGATCACGGAAGCCGCGTGCCACCAGAATAAAGTTTCTTGCCATGGACATGCGGTTTCAACAGCTCTTTGGGGCCGCCGGCGGCGATTGGCCGTTCGGCAAAACGGCCCAATGAATGCATCCGGTCATACATCACAATTGCACCGGCCATCGCGACGTTGATACAGAAATTCATCGGTATTTTTACGATGAATTCGCACTGCCCGATCATTTCAGGTGACAGCGAACCACCTTCTGGGCCAAGTACATAAGCAGCCTTTGCCGGATGCCGGAAGCTTGGCAACTCAACGGCATCCGGCGTCAACTCGACCCCGACAAGACGGCAATCATCAGGCAACCGCATGTCACTGACATTTTCATAGGAATACCAAGGCAGGTGGTCACGGCTCTTGGTGGTATCGGACCCGGGACGACCGATCGCACTGGCGGCTTGCACCGTGAAAATGAAGCTTGCGCCAAAGCCATGGGCCGAGCGGGCCAGATTGCCGAAATTCAGCGGTTTGGAAATTCCTTCCACGCCAATGCCGAAATAGCCACGCATTAAATCACACCCCTTGCCTGCAACTTGTATGTTGATTGCAAGAGGACCTAGTCAAAATGGTCCGTCTTGTCCACGATCATCTTTCCTGGTCCGTAACATCATGCGTTTGCAGCGCCTTTCTGGCGGCTTCGCGGTGCGCTTCCGTCATGTGCTCACGTATGCGCGCAATGACAATGGTCAAGACCGTTATGTCGTCCGACAATCCCAGGCCCACAATGAAATCGGGCACTAGGTCAACAGGCATGATGAAATAGGCCAGCGCCGCAAGCAGTGTACCGCGAACCTTGAACGGTGTTTTGGGGTCAAGCGCGCAATAATACCCAGCAACGACATCCTCGACAAAAGGCAGCTTCCCGGCGGTTTTCTTCAGTTTTTCCCAAAAACCATCACGTACGCGCTGCTCACGCTCAAGAACCTTGTCAGGTGTCCCGGGTTCAAGAATTTCGTCAATTACGGCTTTTTTCATTGCATTCACTCCATGATACACATGGGAGCAAGAAAGGCTGCAATCAAGAAAAATCAGGAACCGGCAATCCGGTTCATCTTTTGTGCAAGCTTGATATCAAGCTCCGTTATCCCGTCCGCATCATGGGTTGCAAGTGTCACATCAACCTTGTTGTAGACATTGAACCACTCGGGATGGTGATCAAGTTTTTCGGCAGCAAGGGCTACTCGCGACATGAAGCCGAATGCCTCGTTGAAACTGGCGAACTTGTAAGACCGGAAGATCGCATCACGTCCCTCCACCCTCGTCCATCCATCCAGTTCGGCAAGGGCTTCATCTGTCTGTGCATCAGACATTTTCTCAGGCATGAACACTCTCCCTTGTCACCAGCCTGTAGGTCTCTTCCGCAAGGTACGGACCTCCACCTACCGAATTGCGGGAAGAATAGAGCGTGAAATGATCCACTGAAAAGGGGGCAGTCCGGAAAAGCCCGTTCCCGGAAAGGTAATTTGCTATGGCCTGCGGTTTCAGCCCGCGAACCCGCGCAAGCGTCAGGTGCGGAGTGAATTTTCGCGGATCCGGCGGCAGACCCACCCGCTGGCAGATCCGTTCAATTGCTGCCTGCAGTTCATAAAGACTGGCATTGCGCTCGACACCGGCAAACAGTGAATGCGGCTTTGCGTTCCCGAAAACATCAAGACCTGCAAGCTCCAGCATGAAAGGTTCTGTTTTCACGCGCTCGAGCTGGGCTGCAAGTTCACGTGCCATCGGCCGTTCAATATCCCCGATGAACCTCAGGGTGATATGGAAATTTTCCTTGTCGATCCAGCGTGCACCAAACAAGCCTCCTTGCAGAAAGGAGACATGCGCGGCAATGGACGGGGGAACGTCAAGGGCGACAAATAATCTGGGCATCGACTTTCCAATCTTTGAAGTCTGCGAATCTGTCTTCCAACAGTCTAATGTCCAAACCTCGTCCGAGGCTAACGGAACGACAAACAAAGCTGTTGAAATTTTTCACGATGGCTGGGTGCAAAGTGATTTCATCATCGCTTCGGCCAGCGGAAAAAACCGTTCCACAATCAGTTTCACCCCGTCCGCTGTCGGGTGCATGCCATCATCCTGGTTCAGCGCCTCATTCGCTGCAACCCCGTCCAGAAAAAACGGGTAGAGCAGCAAATCGTATTCTCCTGCAAGGTCAGGATAAATCGGGTTGAACTTGTCTGCATATGCAGAACCCATATTGGGTGGAGCAAGCATTCCTGCCAGCACCACCTCGATATCCCGCTCTTTGAGCCGCGAAACAATTGCCTCCAGATTGTCACCCGTAAGCTGTGGTGAAATGCCGCGCAGCGCATCATTTGCGCCCAGTTCGACGATTACGGCATCAGCATCATCACCGACAGACCAGTCCAGTCTTGCCAGTCCGGCCGTACTCGTATCACCGGAAACCCCTGCATTGACAATTTCGACGCTGTAGCCGTTCTCCACCAGCATTTCCTGCAGTTTTTCAGGAAAAGCTTCGCCGGGCGCCAAACCGTATCCGGCCACCAGACTGTCCCCCAAGACAACAATCTTCTTCGGTTCACACGTATTAACCTGCGCCGATACGGGAATGACGGGCAGCAAAAAAACCGGTACCAGCAAGGCAAGTGAGGCAAAAACCTGTTTCATTTTAAAATTCCGACCCCATATGGCTATCAGCGATCCTGCTTACTTATCTGGATATGATCAAGCGTGACACAAGCACTTCCGCCCGCAATTTTTCTTGAAGACCTTCATTTGACACTCGGGCAAGCAGCCTCAAGCGTCCATGTGCTGAAAGGTGTGAACCTTGAAATTCCGGCAGGCACTTCGACAGGTATTGTGGGTCCTTCCGGCTCGGGAAAATCAACGCTACTGATGGTAATCGCCGGCCTCGAACGAGTGGATTCCGGCAAGGTCAGCATTCGTGGAACCGACATTACCGGCATGGATGAAGACGAACTCGCAGCCTTTCGCGGAAGGAATGTCGGGATTGTTTTTCAGTCTTTCCACCTGATCCCCAACATGACAGCACTGGAAAATGTTGCAGTTCCACTTGAGCTTGCCGGTGCAAACAATGCGATGGAACGGGCAAGGGCCGAACTTGAAGCTGTGGGACTGGGTGACAGGCTGAACCACTATCCCGGACAATTGTCAGGTGGCGAACAGCAGCGCGTTGCAATGGCAAGAGCCCTGGCCCCGGAACCTGCCGTGCTTATCGCTGATGAGCCGACCGGAAACCTTGACGGTGAAACGGGCCGACAGATCGCAGACCTTCTTTTTGAACGACAGAAGCAAAAGGGTTTGACGCTGGTTCTTGTAACCCATGACCCCTCTCTTGCGGCCCGTTGTGACCGGACCGTGCCTGTCCGCTCCGGACGTATCGGTGAAAACACGGCACAAGCGGAAGCTGTCAATGCGTGAAGGCGGTCTTGCAAAAGAACTGGCATTGTCACTTCGGTTTGCCCTGCGTGAAATGCGTGGGGGACTTCGCGGATTCTATATTTTTCTGGGCTGTATAGCGCTGGGCGTTGCTGCAATCAGCGGCGTCAATTCAGTGGCGAGAGCCATAACCCAGGGCATAGCGGTTGAGGGACAGGCGATTCTGGGTGGTGATGTTTCGGTATCGCTGGTCCAGCGGGAAGCAAACAGCGAGCAACTCGCCTTTTTCAAAAGTCAGGGTACCATAACCGTCATGACCACAATGCGGGCGATGGCCCGTCTTGGCGACGGAAGCGACCAGACCCTCGTTGAACTCAAGGCTATTGACGGCGCATATCCACTCTACGGCAATTTTGACATATCGGGATCTTCTTTGTCAGGTCCGGGACCCGAACAGGTTTGGGTCGAGCCGCTTCTGCTTGAAAGACTGCAAATAGAGACCGGTGCAACGATTGAGGTTGGGAGCGCAAACTTTACCGTGGCGGGCACGATTGTTCACGAACCGGACAAGCTTGGAGACGGTATCGGCTTCGGGCCGCGCCTGATCATGTCACGTGAGGGGCTGAGCCGTACAGGACTTATACAACCAGGCTCGCTGTTGCGGAATCATTACAAAATCCGCCTGCAGGACAGTTCGGCATCCGGCGTCAGCCGATTTGCTGAAAACCTGGAAGAACGCTTTCCTTCCGAAGCCTGGCGTGTTCGCAGCCGTGAAAATGCGGCCCCTGCACTTTCCCGCAGCGTCGAGCGCTTTTCCCAGTTCCTGACACTGGTCGGCCTTACCTCTCTGATAGTGGGTGGTGTGGGCGTGGCAAACGCAACGCGCGCATATCTGGAGACAAAGCGGCCTGTGATCGCCACATTGAAAAGCCTTGGCGCACCCGGACGATTGATCTTCAATCTGTACCTGATCCAGATCATGATCATCACCCTGGCTGGCATTGCAGCCGGGTTGTTGCTTGGCATTGCAATGCCCTATGCAGCCCGCAGCGCACTTTCCGGCCTTCTGCCGATACCAGATGGTAATCTTGTTTTTCCCGAAGCCCTTCTTCCCGGTATCCTGTTCGGCATCTTGACCGCATTGATTTTCGCAATCTGGCCGCTCGCCGTCTCCCGCGACATACAGGCAACCGACCTGTTCCGTGCCTCTGCCTACCAGTCTGGTGGTCGCCTGCCCCGGTTCGCATATCTTGCGGTTTTGGCCTTGTGCATTGCCTTGCTCGTAGGCTCGGCAATCTTCCTTTCTGAAAACCAGTTCGTCGCAACCGTATTCATTTCGGCAATTGCGGTCGCCTTCGTTATCCTCATGACTGTCGGACTTGCAGTAAAGGACATTGCAAAACGCGTACCCTCACCCGGAAAACCGGCAACCCGCATGGCGATTGCCAACATTCATCGACCCGGCTCGCTGACCTCCTCGGTAATTCTCTCGCTGGGTCTGGGCCTGTCGCTGCTTGTGGCGCTCGCAACCATCGATGGCAACCTGCGACTTCAGGTATCAAGCAATCTTTCCAATGAAGCCCCGGATTTCTTTTTTGTCGACATCCAGAATACTGAAATGGATGGATTCCGCGAAACGCTTCTTGAAGCCTCTCCGGATGGCAAGATAATTGCTGTTCCAATGTTGCGCGGACGGGTTGTCAGCCTGAAAGGCATTCCTGCAGGAGAATATGAAACGCCAAATGGTGGCGAATGGGTATTGCGCGGTGATCGCGGCATAACGTACGCCAAGAACATGCCGGAGAACTCCACCCTCTCGCAAGGCCAGTGGTGGGAACCCGGTTACCAGGGACCGCCACTTGTATCGGTGAGCGCGGAAGAGGCCGTTGAACTTGACCTCTCCATTGGCGATGAAATCACCGTCAATGTTCTTGGCCGGGAAATTACCGCAACCATAGCTTCCTTCCGTGAAGTTCAATGGGAAACACTTGGCATCAATTTTGTCTTTGTGTTTTCTCCAAACACATTTGCGGGCGCTCCGCATTCATGGCTTGCAACGCTGACCGCAGACCGAACCGGTAGCGGTTTTGATGATGCCCTCCTCCTGCGCACGCTGGCAGCAGACTACCCCGCAGTGACGGCAGTACGGATTCGCGATGCACTGGATACGGTGAATACATTGATCGGTCAGCTTTCAACGGCCATCCGTGCAGCTGCCCTTGTTGCACTGCTGACATCCGTTCTCGTCCTGGCCGGAGCCCTTGCTAGCGGCAACCGCGAGAGGGTTCATGATGCAGTGGTTCTGAAAACCCTTGGTGGAACACGCAAAACATTGATCACCATGATGGTCACCGAATACAGCCTGCTGGGGCTTGCAACAGCCGTGTTTGCGCTGCTCGCAGGCAGCCTTGCAGCATGGTTTGTAATCTCGGTTATCATGGATTTCCGCTTCACCATGCTGCCAGGCGTTGCAGCAGCAACCCTGATTGCCGCCCTTGCCTTCACCATTATTCTGGGATTGCTGGGCACTTGGCGTATTCTCGGGCAAAAAGCGGCACCAGTCCTCAGGGAATTGTAGCCAATCATGATCAAGGCCCCTTTTCTTCAATCACAATGAAGAGATTGCCTAAAACGACAGCTTGCAGACGAATTCGATAGTTTTTTCCTATCGGCAAATTAACCAGAATCGTTCATTCAGCGGCTTGCGACGGTCCTTTTCGGACTACTTAGTCTTGAGATTGTCGGAATTAATGCTCATATTGTCTGCAAGATTTCCACAAACCCGTGGAAAAGTTTGTCAGACTTATGAGGAGCACAACGTTACATGGCTGACTATAATGAAAACCAGGTGAACTACGGCCGCGCAACAAGCGCCGCAGGCGTCGAGTATGATGCCGGCCTGCGTTCCTACATGCTTGGCATTTACAACTACATGGCGCTTGCCCTGGCTGTGACGGGTATTGCCGCCCTTGGCACTGCCTATTTCGCCGCCAACAACCCGGCAGTCGCCAACGCGCTGTACAACAGCCCGCTTCGCTACGTGATCATGTTTGCGCCGCTGGCTTTTGTCATGGTCCTGTCCTTTGGCATCAACCGCCTGAGCACAGGAACGGCCCAAATGATTTTCTGGGCCTTCTCTGCGGTCATGGGTGTTTCCATATCATGGATATTCATGGTCTTTACAGGCGGAAGCATCGTCCAGACCTTCTTCGTGACTGCTGCAGCCTTTGGCGGTCTTAGCCTTTACGGTTACACCACCAAACGGAACTTGTCCGGAATGGGCTCTTTCCTGGTCATGGGCCTGATCGGTTTGATCATCGCCTCGATCGTGAACCTTTTCCTGGCTTCAAGCGCGCTACAATTCGCGATTTCGGTCATTGGTGTCCTGATCTTCGCAGGTCTTACCGCCTATGATACGCAGCGCCTCAAGAATGAATATGACATGGTGGCCGGTCACGCCGAAGTAATGGCGCGCCAGACGCTGATGGGTGCGTTGAGCCTCTATCTCAACTTCATCAACATGTTCATGTTCCTGCTTCAGTTCCTCGGCAACCGCGAGTAACATCAAGCAGCCTAGAGAAATTTGCGGCGTCCTCCGGGGCGCCGTTTTTTTATGTCTGATGGGAGCCGGGCACAGCTGGTTGCAAAACTGTCGGTCATATGCGCAAGATTCCGGACCGGATCACGCCGGTCTTGCAGCCAGACAATACTTCTTTCACTAGGCTTATGAGCACAAAAAGAGCGACCCTCATCTGCCATCTGGGACATGGCAAGACCGGCACCAGTTATCTCCAGTCCATTCTCGCAAGGAACCGGAAAGTGCTGTCTGAAAACGGCCTTTCCTACCCGAAAGACGAGAATTTCCGGAATGCATCGAAAGGACTGGTCACTTCGGGCAATGGTCACCTGCTGTTTGAACGCTCTTTCCAGGTAAACAGCGACACCCTCATTTCAAGTGAAAACCTGTTTCACAAACTCGCCCGTGATGATCGGCTCGAACAACATCTGCTGTCGCGGAATGTGGACACCAGGATCATTCTATACACCAGAAACACATTTGAACTCCTGACATCCGTCTGGGGGCAGGGAGTCAAGCGTGGCAACAGGACCGAAGACCTGAATACATTTCTGCAGGGCGCGAAAACCAATCCTTATTCTCGCCTGCTTTGGTGGCTGAATACTGCCAGAAACAACAAGACTGAAATCACTGTCAGGAATTATTCTGTTCATCGCGAACACATGGTCGAGGACTTTTTCAGGCAGGTCTTTGGTCCGAAATCGGCTCAAATTCTCAATTCCCTTTCCTATCCTGAAAACCGGATCATCAACCGTTCACTTTCACTGGCCGAGTATGAAATCCAAAGGGCATTCAACACGCACTTTGCAGGCAACACCAGTTTCATCAGCGATTCACTGGTTAGACAATTGCCTGATATCGGGGCCGAAAGACCCTGCATCAAGCGTGATACCTATGAACAGGTCGCTTCACGCATTTCACCGCTCATAGAAGAGATAAACGGTTTTCTGGATCAGGAAGAGCATGTCCGGATTGAAGAATTCGAGGAAGTCAACCAGAATGCCGGGGGATCAGACAAACTTGGATCGTATGCAATCAATGCAAATCAGGTAAATGTTCTGGTTTCCTCGATCAGCAACAACATCAACCGGATGAATGCATCGCAAGCAGCCAGGCTGGAAGAGATTGCCTCCCGGATAGACACTGGCATGATTGATCAGCAGAAAGATGCAGCCACACTGCGCGGCATCGCAGCAAACATGGGTGGACAACTGTATCGCATCAGCTTCCTGCACAAAAAGTTCAAAACGGCAAAAAAGAAACTGTCGGACATTATGTCAGCGCTTTTCTTGCGCCCGGACAGATAAGCCTGCTTGCTGAAAGTCCGTAATAACTGGCTGTTACAAGCCGACCCTCACTCAGAAGGAAACCGGTTCTGGTTTTGGTTCAAGCACCCTGAGAACGTGCCGCAGGTCATGTCCTCGTTTTAGCACATGCCCTGTTGCATTGACCACTGACCATTGCCCTTGCCGGCGCTGCAGTTTTGGCTGTTTTTCAATCGTGTAAAGCGGAACGTCACTGGCCCGTTTGAATATTGAAAACACGGCCCGGTCTTTGAGCATATCGATGGCATAATCACGCCATTCTCCGGTACCGACACGTTTGCTGTAGCACTGCAGCAAAAGGCCCAGATCATGCCTGTCAAAAGAGACGCGATCCTCTGCTTTTCTGGTTTTTTGCGTGCTGGGATTTGGGAACGGAATGACGTTTGATTGCTCCATGAAACGATCATGGTCCTGGCGATTCTTTTTTGCAAGGGAAACCTGCAGGGCAGATAGAACCACCACCTCATAATTGGTAATTCCAGTCTCATTTTATATTTTGTTATTCTTTTCCGGAAGTTCAAAACCACAAAAAAGTCCAAATCTTTCCCTGATCTGAACTTCTTTTGAGACGAGACTTTCCTTGTTGCCTCAGATGGTCCGGCTTGGAAACTTACCCGGTTTTCAGCCCCCCCAGCCCCCGGAGTTCCACGCCGGACCACTCAACAAAAATGGGCGGCAATATTGTTTAACCGGATGCGGCCTTGCCGTATCCGGTTTTTTCTTGCAGCTACAAAGTATCCTTCAAAGGCCCGCAATCACGGCAGCGCCCAGGATGGCTCCCGGGTCCCCCGCTTCATTGTTCTTTTGCAGAAGAAGGGCGCAGGCATCAAAACCGAGCTTCTTCATCTCGGCAACAGGGTAATCGACCTTCAGCCCGTCTTCGCCCACCATGCCAAGCGCCTGCGTATCATGAACCACATTGTGATAGGTAAGTGTTTTCCCGCTGTTCTCGCCACGCTTGATCGTCACATCATGGTGTCTGTTGAAAAACACCATGTAGAGTGTCGCCTGATGAGCCATATCATCATTGCTGACCGAAACTTTCAGTGTATCGCCATCAATCCGGGCCTCAATCGGCACCAACATACCGCGATCATCATTTGAAAAATATTCGATGACCTTGCGTATTTCCGCTTCTTTTGAGCCGACCACATGGGTCCGTCCATTGACAACGGCTTGCGGGGTATAAACCTGCTGCTCTTCGAGGCTTCGCGCATAGGCATACTGGCGTTTTGTATTGGACTTGGAGGCAAACGTGTCCTTCCAGCCAAGATAATCCCAGTAGTCCACATGCCAACTCAATGCGAGGATCTGGTCCTCGCGGGCAAACTTAGCCATTATCCTGTCAGCAGGAGGACAGGAGTGACACCCCTGGCTGGTAAACATTTCCACCACAGCTTTGGGATGACGTATTTCCGCTGAGTATCCTGTTGCTCCCTGAACAGCAAAGGCAATCAGGCTAAACATGCTGGCAATGAAACATTTTTGCATAAATTTTTCTCTTCAACGGCAAGCCGGAAAGGAACAAATCAACTTCGCGTTCCCGTTTATACATGTGCCCGGCCACCTGCACAGGACAACAAATAACCCGGAGACTTCTTCAATTGCCACTCACAACTCGGTGTGCTGAAGGTTCATCCAGATTGACCGAAAGGCATTGCCATAGTTTACGCCAAGAAAAAAGCCGCCTGCAAGACAGGCGGCCTTTCTTGTAATCATCTGTGAACACCAGATCAGGCAGCTTCACGATTGAGGTTGCGCAGAACGTAATGCAGGATTCCGCCCGCACGGTAATAGTCAAGCTCATCCTCGGTATCAACGCGAACCAGCAATTCGATTGTTTTCTTTGAGCCGTCACCATACGTGATTTCTGCTTCAATCGTCTGGCGCGGCTTCACATCAGCCAGGCCCTGAATGGAAACCTGCTCGTCTCCCTTCATTCCCAGACTGTCCCAACTGTCACCATTCTGGAATACCAATGGCAACACACCCATACCGATCAGGTTGGAACGGTGAATCCGTTCGAAACTTTCCGTGATGACTGCTTTGACACCGAGCAGACGCGTACCCTTTGCTGCCCAGTCTCGGGAAGAACCGGTTCCGTATTCCTTGCCGGCGAAAACCACCAGTGGAACACCCTCTTCCTGATAGCGCATGGCGACATCATACATTGAGCCTTGTTCACCGGATGGATAGTGGCGTGAATATCCGCCTTCCACATTCTCCAGCATCTGGTTCTTGATGCGGATATTCGCGAATGTACCGCGCATCATGATTTCATGGTTACCACGGCGTGAACCGTAAGAATTGAAGTCAATCGGGCGAACCTGACGATCCGTCAGATATTGGCCTGCAGGCGTTTCCGCCTTGAACGACCCTGCCGGAGAAATGTGGTCCGTCGTGATCGAATCCGAGAAAAGTCCAAGAATCCGGGCATTGTTGATATCCTCGATCGGAGCCGGTTCCATCGTCATGCCTTCAAAATATGGCGGGTTCTGCACATAGGTTGACTGGGATGACCAGTCATAGGTTTCGCCGCCGGAAACCTCGATTTTCTGCCAGCCTTCATCGCCCTTGAACACATCGCCATAACGCTCGCGAAACATGTCTTCATTGATTGAAGTGCGGATCAGTTCCGCAATTTCATTCGACGACGGCCAGATGTCCTTCAGGTAGACATCATTACCGTCTGCGTCCTGCCCAAGCGGGTCACTGGTAATGTCGACATGCATCGAACCGGCAATCGCATAGGCAACAACCAGTGGTGGCGATGCAAGGTAATTGGCGCGACAATCGGGGCTTACCCGGCCCTCGAAATTGCGGTTGCCCGAAAGAACGGAACAAGCCAACACGTCATTTTCATTGATCGCCTTGGAAATCGGTTCGGGCAACGGGCCTGAATTGCCGATACAGGTGGTACAACCATAACCAACCAGATTGAAACCGAGTGCATCGAGGTCATCCTGCAACTCGGCTTTTTCCAGATAATCGGTCACGATTTGCGATCCCGGAGCAAGGGACGTCTTGACCCAGGGCTTCACTGTCAGGCCTTTCTCGCGCGCATTGCGTGCGAGCAAACCTGCACCGATCATTACGGACGGGTTTGAAGTGTTCGTGCAGGATGTGATCGCTGCAATGACGACATCGCCATCGTCAATCCTGTATTCCTCTCCTTCAACCTCATAACGTTTCTCATCGCCCTTGCCGTTGATATCCCCGGATTTGATAGTTTTGGCAGCGTCCGCAAAAGCCTTGTCGGCACCGGCAAGTGTGACACGGTCCTGCGGTCGTTTGGGGCCGGAAATGGATGGCACCACATCTGCAAGATCAAGTTGAAGTGTCGAGGAGAAAACCGGATCCGGCGTATCGTCAGCACGCCACATGCCCTGCACCTTTGCATAGGCCTCGACAAGGGCAACACGGTCATCGGTGCGGCCCGTGGATTTCAGGTATTCAATTGTATCATCATCAACAGGGAAGAAACCGCAGGTTGCACCATATTCCGGAGCCATGTTGGCAATGGTTGCCTGGTCTTCGAGGGAAAGATTGGATAGCCCGGAACCGTAGAACTCGACAAATTTCCCGACAACGCCTTTCTGCCTCAGCATTTCAACAACCGTCAGCACAAGGTCGGTGGCAGTCGTGCCCTCCGGCAGCTTGCCATCAAGACGGAAGCCGATAACTTCGGGAACAAGCATCGTGATCGGCTGGCCCAGCATGGCAGCCTCGGCCTCGATACCGCCGACACCCCAACCCAGAACGGAAAGGCCGTTCACCATCGTTGTATGCGAATCCGTACCGACCAGCGTATCAGGATAGGCAACAGTCTTGCCATCAATATCTTTCGTCCAGACTGTCTGGGCGAGGTTCTCCAGGTTTACCTGGTGACAAATCCCGGTTCCGGGAGGCACAACGCGGAAATTGTCAAATGCCTGCTGCCCCCATTTCAGGAAGGTATAGCGTTCGCCATTGCGTTCGTATTCACGATCCACATTCATGGTGAAGGCTTTGTCATTGGCGAAAAAGTCGACCATGACAGAATGGTCGATAACAAGGTCACAAGGCACTTGCGGGTTGATGGCAGATGTCTCGCCACCAAGGTTTTTGGTTGCATCGCGCATTGCGGCAAGATCAACAACCGCCGGAACACCTGTAAAATCCTGCATGAGAACCCTTGCCGGGCGATAGGCAATCTCTGTTTCCGCCGAACCTGTATTGTTCAGCCATTCGGCAACAGCCTTGATACTGTCTGCCGTCACCGAACGCCCGTCTTCAAAGCGCAACAGGTTCTCCAGCAGCACCTTCAGGGAAAACGGCAGTCGCGAGATCCCCGCCAACCCGTTTTCTTCCGCTTTCGCAAGGGAGTAATACGTGAATTCCTTGCCATTGACGGTCATTGTGGTTTTGCATTTGAAGCTGTCTAGGGAGTTCAGCATGGACAAATCTTTCCCGAAGTTTGGAATTGTTCGTACGGCTGCGGATGAACGCGCCAGCTTGGCCAATGTATAAGATCAAACAGCAACAATGTGAAGGGTTTATAATGATTCTAAAGTATGACGGCACACGCCATCGTTGAACAGGCATTGCAGCAAACCGGCCTGAAATCAGGGCTTTGCCGTGGGCTGCATTGCAGGTAAACAGTTGCAATGAAACTGACAGTTGACAACATGACCCTCGAACGGGGAGGCGAGCCGATTGTCTCCGGCATCGGATTTGAACTCGCCGCCGGGGAAGCGCTGGTCATTACCGGTGAAAACGGCTCCGGAAAATCAACCGCCCTGCGCGGAATGGCCGGATTACTGCCCCTTGCATCAGGCTCGGTCAAACTGGCCGACGAAACGGGGAAACCATTCGAGGGACCGGTTCGTGAATATTGTCATTACCTTGGGCACCAAAACGCAATGAAGAGCGGCTTGACCGTTCACGACAATCTCGACTTCTGGCGCAGGTTCAATGGCCACCCCCATCTTGCTGTTGAGGAAGCACTGGAAGAAGTTGACCTCTTGCATACTGCCGATCTTCCCTTCCACTATCTTTCAGCAGGCCAGAAAAGGCGCGTCGCAATTGCCAGACTGCTGGTTTCTGACAGGCCTGTATGGATACTTGACGAGCCAACTTCCGGTCTCGATGCACCCTCGGTCGCCACCTTCACCGGGTTGGTAAAAGCCTTTGCAGAAAGTGGTGGCATTCTTGTTGCGGCGACCCATCTTGATCTCGGTATAAATGCCACCCGGCGACTGGAGTTTGCAGCTTGACGGCAAGATTTTCCTTCTTCTTCCAGCAAGCATTGAGCCGTTGCCAGCTAGCAGGGACTGGCTAGACCCATGCTGGCACTCCTGTCTCGTGACATTCGTCTTTCATTGCACTCCAACGGTGGCAGCCTCACCGGACTGCTTTTCTTTCTGGCCGTGATTTCTGTATTTCCGTTTGCCATCGGACCTGACAATGCCTTGCTGTCCACACTGGCACCGGCAATTCTGTGGATCGGGGCGTTGTTGGCAAGCCTCCTCGACCTCGACAGGTTGTTTGCACAGGATCGCGAAGACGGCAGCCTCGACATTCTGGTAATGCAAACCCATCCGCTTGCCCTGACAATGTTTGTGAAAGCACTGGCGCACTGGCTTGTAACAGGCCTGCCCCTGGTTCTTGCAACACCCGTTTTCGGTATCATGCTCAACCTTTCCTTTCAGGGTATTCTGGCAACGGCAGGCACGCTTCTTGTCGGAACACCGGCGATCGCATTCATTGGCACGGCGGGAGCGGCTGTGGCTGTCAGATTGCCAAGGGGCGGCATGCTGATATCAGTGCTGGTCTTGCCACTGGTCATACCGGTGTTGATATTCGGCATTTCAGCCATCCGGGGCGCACTAGAAGAAACGGCCCCGTTCACGGCTCCACTGTTGTTCCTGTGCGCTGTCACCCTGTTCACTTCCGTGTTAGGACCTCTTGCCGCGGCAATAATGCTGCGTCATTCTGCCGACTGACTACCGGCCGAGAAACGGGCCATATGACGACCATGACCGCAGACACGCAAAAAATATCGGGTGTATGGAGCCTTGCCAATCCGGGCCGCTTCATGGGCTTCGCCAATCGTGCCGTCCCGGTGATGGGCACTGTTGCAATTCTCCTGCTGCTACTGGGCCTCTACCTGTCGTTCAACGCACCGGAAGACTATCAGCAGGGCTACACGGTACTGATAATGTTCATTCACGTACCGGCTGCCTGGCTTGCAATGATGACCTATACGATAATGGCGATCTCGGCTATCGGCACCATAGTATGGAGACATCCCATGGCCGATGTATCCTTGCGCTCTGCAGCACCACTTGGCGCGGTATTCACCTTTCTGGCGCTGGCAACAGGCTCTCTTTGGGGTAAACCCATGTGGGGGACATGGTGGGAATGGGATGCTCGCATGACATCGGTACTCATTCTGCTGATCATCTATCTGGGGCTGATTGCGCTTTCCAAGGCCTTTGAAGAACCGGCAGAAGCTGCCCAACCGGTTGCGATCATGACACTGACCGGCTTTGTCATCATACCTGTCATAAAATTTTCAGTAGATTGGTGGAATACGCTCCACCAGCCGGCAAGCGTTTCCCGCTTTGACCGCCCGGCCATGTCGGCAGAGTTTCTTTATCCACTTCTGGTGATGGCTGCAGCCTATATGGCGATCTTTTTCACCCTGCATATCATGACAATGCGCAACGAGGTGCTTGCAAGACGTATTCGCAGCATCAAGCGACAGGCGGCACGCAGGAACAGCAGCAAGGCAACCCTATTGCACGAGGATGAAGCGTGATGTTCGGTGAGCATGCAGCCTTCATCATACCCGCCTACCTTGTCAGTTTTGCAGGCCTTGCCCTGCTTGCCGCTTACATCATCCTCACCCATGCCAGAAGACGCCATGAACTGGAAAAGCTGGAGCGAAGGATTCGAGAAAGCGACACAGACGTGAACAGACCGCAATGACCGGAAAAAAGCATTCACCCGGATCGAAATCTTGGCTGGCCTTCCTGCCCCTGGTTGTTTTCCTCGGACTGGCCGGAATGTTTTACATGCTGCTGACTACAGAGGACCGGGACATATCTGCCCTGCCTTCGGCCCTTCTTGACAAGCCGGTACCGGCACTGGCCCTGCCACCACTCGACGGATTGGAAACCGCGGGAAAACCCGTACCGGGCATGGTCCCGGAAATGTTTGCAGGCAAGCTGAGTGTCGTTAACGTGTTTGCATCATGGTGCGTCCCATGCCGTCAGGAACATCCGCAAATCATGTCCTTGGCCAATGATGATCGCTGGCAGGTTATCGGCATCAATCACAAGGATGCCACCCGAAATGCACGCGCTTTTCTCGAAGAACTTGGCAATCCGTATGACTCAGTCGGCGTCGACCGCAACGGCCGGGCTTCAATAGAGTGGGGCGTGTACGGAGTTCCTGAAACCTTTCTGGTAGATCGCAATGGCCGTATTTTTTACAAACATGTAGGGCCAATCAGCGACAAGGCCTTGAGAAACCGGATCCTGCCGCTACTTGAAGATCAGCTTAAATCCTGATCCACAGGCCAGCCATGGCAGCAAGACTACAACCTTCCTTTTCAAGCTCGGCACCGGATGGAGATCACCATTCCCGCCAGGTCTGCAATCATTGCAGCTTTGTCAGTTATGAAAACCCGAAAATCGTGGTTGGCTCTGTTGCCAGACATGATGACAGGATTTTGCTCTGTCGGCGGGCGATTGAGCCGCAATATGGTTTATGGACCATACCTGCCGGATATCTGGAACTTGGTGAAACACCTGAAGATGGCGCCAGGCGGGAAGCACGCGAAGAGGCCAATGCGGACCTGTCACTGAATGGTCTGCTGGCTGTCTATACCGTTCCACACCTCTCGCAGGTTCAGCTTTTTTATCGGTCAACATTTAACAGTCCGGATTTTTCGCCGGGGCGGGAAAGCCTTGAAGTCAATCTGTTCAAATGGGAGCAAATTCCCTGGGACAAACTCGCATTTCCCACAGTTCACTGGGCATTGCGCCATGATCGGGAAATGGAGCAGAACAGGACACGGATCCCGTTTTCCAATCCGCTTGAACAGACTGCCGGTTTTCAATCTGGTTCAGGCAACCTCTGAAGCCTTGAACGCATAAATTGAAACTTCGACTTCTTCTCCGTCAATCATTGCCCGTGTGACTGTACGCCGATACATCTCACCTTCAAATGCATCAAGCTTGGCCCAGATATCGGGCAGCATGGAAGATTCGAAGATCTGGACTTCGGTCTCGTCACCGTTTTCATCCGGCACGAAAGCAGGAAATCCCGTCCATACTCCCTTGTCGGCCACCATACGTCTGCCACGCACCACGCCCTTTCGCCAGTGCCCGCTGACACCGTCAAGCTGGTGATGGTTCTCGCCACCGGGCGCCAGTGTGCCGTAACTGGCCAGCCGGTTTTCAGCTTTCATGTTCGCCAGCCTCTTCTTCGATCCCGTGCCGCACCATTACCGGATACTGGAACATCATGAAGATAAGTGTCATCGGCATGGTCGCCCAAACCTTGAAGTTCACCCAGAAATCGTTTGAAAAATTGCGCCAGACAATTTCGTTCACCAATGCCAGAAACAGGAAGTAGCAACCCCAGCGAAAAGAAAGTTTGGTCCAGCCCTCATCGTCCAGTCGAAACGGTCCGTCAAACAGCAATTTCATGAGTGGCATCTTGAACACGTAAAGGGCGATCAGGATCGTGCTGCCGAACAGAATGTTTACAATGGTCGGCTTCACCTTGATGAAGGTTTCATCCTGAAGATAGAGCGTCAGCCCCCCGAAGACGAACACCATCACTGCCGTTACCAGCGGCATCACCGCAATCCTGCGTTCCAGCATCCATGTAAGGCTCAGCGAAATTGCCATCGCCACCATGAAGAAGGCGGTTCCGATGAAAATCTTTCCGCCCAGTTGCAGCAACAGGGGATAGGCTTCAGCCAACTGTTCACCGTAGGTATTGGCAAGGAAAAAAACGACCAGCGGTCCCATTTCCAGCGCCAGTTTGACGCCCTGTCCAATCGGTTTCTTTTCGGTTTCGGACATTGTTACTCCAGACCTGCGATTGATCGCGCAAACATTTCAGCTTCAAATGGCTCCAGATCCTCGACCTGCTCGCCAACTCCGAGAAAATAGACCGGCAGCTTGTGCCTGGCAGCAATGGAAACCAGAATGCCTCCCCTTGCGGTACCATCAAGCTTGGTCATGACGAGTCCGTTTACGCCAGCCACATCCTTGAAAATCTCGACTTGGTTGAGTGCATTCTGCCCCGTTGTCGCATCTAGCGTCAGAAGGACGGTGTGGGGTGCCGCCGGATCATGTTTCTTCAAAACCCGGATGATCTTCTCCAGCTCATCCATCAGTTCCTTGCGGTTCTGAAGACGACCGGCCGTATCCATCAACATAACGTCGCGACGCTGCTCCTTTGCCTCAAGATAGGCGTCATATGCAAGACCGGCAGCATCTGCCCCGTGTTCTCGTGACATGACAGGCGCCTGTGTACGCTCACCCCAGATATGCAGTTGCTCAATCGCGGCAGCCCGAAACGTGTCCCCCGCTACCAGCAATGTTGAAAAACCGGCATCATAAAGCTTCTGGCTGATTTTACCGATGGTCGTGGTTTTGCCCGAACCATTGACGCCCACCACCAGAATGACGTGAGGCTGATGTTCAAGGTCAAGTTCAAGCGGTTGTGCAACCGGCTCGAGAACCTGTGCAATCTCCTGTGCCATCACAAGCCGCACTTCCTCGTCTGTCACATCCTTGCCCATGCGTTGGCTGGCCAGTGCATCTGTCACATTCATGGCGGTCTCAACCCCGAGATCCGCCTGAATGAGAATGTCTTCAAGGTCCTGCAGCGTGTCCTCATCAAGTCGCTTTTTGGTAAATACCGATGTGATGTTTTCGCCAAGGGCAGAAGATGATCTTGAAAGCCCCTTGCGAAGCCTAAGAAACCAGCTCTGGCGACGTTCATTTTCCTGTTGACCAGAAACATCGTCATCAATGACCGGTTGTGCTGTTCCGGTTGCAGGCGTACCGGATAGGTCCGGTTGCCCTTGCTGTTCATCGTTACCGGCCAATGCCATGTCATCAGCAGGCGCAGGCGCGGCCTTCGCAACTGCCTGTTTGGCGTGCTCTTCCTCCTCGGCCGCAAGCCGTGCCTGCTCTTCAGCCTTGGCAAGTTCTGCCGCTTCCTGTTTCTGTTTTTCCTCGGCCTCCTGTTTGGCTTTGGTGGCAGCGGCTTCTTGGCGTTCTTTCTCCTTGGCCGCCTCCTCCTCAGCCAGTTTTCTGGCCTGTTCTTCAGCGGCAGCTTTTTCCTCGGCCAGCTTGCGGGCTGCCGCTTCTGCTTCCCTGGCTGCCTGAGCCTCTTCCTCCGCTTTGCGTTTTGCTTCTGCCGACTTGCGTTCGGCTTCGATCGCAGCCTGTTCAGCGGCATGGCGTTCGACTTCAGCTTTTGCCAAAGCTTCTTTTTCTTTCCTGGCCTTTTCCTCTGCAGCCGCCTGTTCGCTTGCCTTGGCCGCAGCTTCCTGCCTTGCTTTTTCTTCCGCTTCTGCTGCTTCGCGAGCCTTTTCTTCGGCTAGCGCCGCCTCTTCAGCCTCGGCTTTTTTCTTGCCAAAGCCGAACGAGAACATGCGTTTCAGCAATCCGGGTTTGTTTTCTTCAGCCAACTTTGCCCCGTTTCCTTATCCAGCCTGCCGGAAGGCCTGCCTGTCTTCTGCCGGTTTGCCCAACAGGTGTTTGCCGTCATGGCCCTCAATTCGCATATCAACCACACTACCCTGAACCTGGTCACCCGTCAGCACCGTCGTAAATTGTGGTGTTCGTCCGATTCCCCCCCGTTCGACCAGCACCGAATGTACGCCGCTTGCAACCCGGTCGAGATGCGAACGATAGGCGGCCTCGCCTTTTTCCCTCAAACGGGCGGCACGCTCTTTTATTGTCGACCTGTCCAGTTGTGGCATCTTTGCAGCCGGTGTCTGTGGTCGCGGCGAAAACGGGAAAACATGCAGGAAATCCAGTCCGCATTCATCGACGACCGACAGGGAGTTCTCAAACATTGCTTCGGTTTCCGTCGGGAAACCGGCAATCATGTCAGCACCAAACACGATGTCAGGGCGCAGGTTGCGGACCGAATTGCAAAACTCGATTGAATCATCACGAAGATGGCGTCGCTTCATGCGCTTGAGGATCAAATCATCCCCATGCTGAAGCGACAGATGCAAATGCGGCATGAAACGTTGTTCCGAAGCAATTGCCTCCATCAGCGGTTCATCAACCTCGATTGAGTCGATGGAGGAAAGCCTGAGCCGGGGCAAATCCGGCACCTGCCTGAGGATTTTCTGGACAAGTGTGCCAAGTGTCGGTTTCCCCGGCAGATCGCCTCCGTAAGAGGTCGTGTCCACACCGGTCAAAACAACCTCGAGATAACCGTTGTCTACAAGTTTTCGGACCTGCTCCACCACGGCGCCCATGGGTGCTGACCTTGAATTGCCGCGGCCATAGGGAATAATGCAAAAAGTACAACGGTGATCGCAGCCGTTTTGCACCTGCACGAAAGCCCGGCTGTGCCCGCCGATACAATCGACCATGTGGGGCGCGGATTCGGTTACCGCCATGATATCGTTGACCCGGACTTTCTCCGTGTCATTCACACCAAAGTCAGGCAACGCCCTGTAAGGCTGGGAATGCAGTTTTTCCTCATTACCGATAACCAGATCGACCTCATCCATCCCGCCGAAACTCGCTGGCTCTGTCTGTGCCGCACAGCCTGAAACAATGATGCGGGCACCGGGATTGTCGCGTCTGGCACGTCGGATCGCCTGTTTAGCTTGACGGACAGCCTCACCGGTCACCGCGCAAGTATTGACCAGAACCGCCCCGTCAGGGAGCGAGTCAAGACCCGCCTCACGTGCCTTGCGCAACATCACTTCGGATTCGTAGGCATTCAAACGGCAACCAAAGGTGAGAACCTCGATGCTTTCGCCAACTTCTTCCGTTGAATGGTTGCCTTTTTCCCGTGCCCGGATGTGGCTGGTTCCAGGATTACCCATCACGCGTCCTCGCGCGAGGTAACACCGGTTTCAGGATCGAACATGCCGGAAAACTCGAACTCGGCCGGACCTGTCATCAATACATGGTCTCGGTCATCCCACTCGATTTCAAGCTCTCCCCCCGGCAGTGTAACAAGCGCCTTTCGGTCTGTAAGACCCTTGCGAACAGCACAGACAAGGGTCGCGCATGCAGCCGATCCGCAAGCTTGGGTAATTCCAACGCCACGTTCATAGGTGCGCAGGATCACATGATCGCGGGATTTGACCTCTGCAATTGAAATGTTGGCACCTTCCGGAAACATCGGATGATAGACCAGCAAAGCGCCGATTTGCTCGAGATTGTATCCGTTCACATCACGGTCCGCCCAGAAAACACAATGCGGATTGCCCATGTTCGCCACACTTGGCGTGTGAAGAATCGGATCATCTATTGGGCCGACTTGCAGCTCGATACCCGTCGTATCGCCAAATTCTTCTTCCAGAGGGATTTCGTCCCAACCGAATTTCGGGATGCCCATATCGACAGTGATATTCGTTTCGCTAACGTAACGGGCGTTCAGTATTCCGGCACGGGTACGGAAAACAAACTGCTCTCTGGGTGATTGCCGATTGAGCCATGAAACCACGCAGCGGGTTCCGTTTCCGCAGGCTTCCGCTTCCGACCCGTCGCTGTTCAGGATACGGACAACCGCATCGACACCCTCGCTGTCGCTGTCCCGGACCTCCATCACCTGGTCAAACCTGGTGGCCGGATCCGATGACAGGGCAATGGCCGCCTGTGGTGAAACAAACGTCTCATGACCGCGCATGTCGGCAACCACGATCTGGTTGCCGGCGCCGTTCATTTTGACGAAAGGGACCCGGTTATTGCTCATGGGCATTCAAATAGTCCCGATTGCCTGCAATTGCAAAGGATAAGCATGATTGCGACAGCCCGGGTTGTGCGCTTCAAGCTTGCCAGATCTGTCCCGGCCGCATGGCCATGAATGTGTCTTCAGCAATCCCGTATTTCTTTCTGGCCTCCTCAAGCGCGACAATCGGCGCGTCGATTTCCTCATTGGTAAGCTGAAAGGTTCCCCAGTGATGTCCGATGCTGGATTTTGCAGCCAGTGCGAGATGCCCGAGAACGGCTTCTTCCGGGTTCTGGTGTTGGCCCTTCATGAACCAGCGGGGCTCATAGGCACCGACCGGCAGGATCGCAAGGTCGACAGGGCCGTGTTTTTCTCGCAAGGCAGCATAGTTGCGCCCTGAATGATATCCGGTATCACCGATGTGATAGATGCGGTGATCCGGGGTCTCAAGAAGGAATGCGGCCCAGAGCGCCATTCGCCTGTCTCGAAATCCCCGCGCAGACCAGTGGTGAACCGGCTCAACATGCACATTCACATTATCCAGTTCAACCACATCGCCCCAGTCACCGGTTGTCAAACGGGCATGGGGCAGGCTTTTCCGGATAATCCTGTCATTGCCCAATGGCGTGATGATGTTTGAATTGTGCTTTTCGACGATCTTGCCCAGCGTTGCCAGATCCAGATGATCGTAATGGTTATGTGTCAGCAGCACGTGATCAACCGGAGGGAGGTCATCAAGATCGATGCCTGGTCTGTTCACCCTTTTCGGTCCGGCAAAGCTGAACGGACTTGCCCTTGCTGACCATACCGGGTCGGTAAGAAAATTGAGGGCCTGGGTCTGGATCAGCAAGGTCGCATGCCCCACCATTGTGACAGTAATCCCGGAACCCGTGACACGGGTACGGGGCACTGCCTGCCTGTATGGACTTGGGTAGTCCTTTGGCCACTTTGCCCGCCTGGATCCAAATTGCCATCTGAGAAGATCGGCAAACGATCCCGGCTCCACTCCGTCAGGATTGAAAAACATCCTCCCGTCAAAATGATCGGAAACAGGGCCGTTGTAATAGGGGTTCGCCCCGTTGCCAGATCTCTTCCGCCCAACTCCTCTTTTCAGCGTTGTGAGAGATTCCGGTCGTGGCCACCTGAAAAATTGTCTTCGGTTCAACGCACTGTCCTGTTGTTAGCGGATAGGGAATGGCATAGGTTCTCGCTGGTGTTCGGAGGTTATACATGTCTGGCTATCCAAAAAAGGTTGAATTTCGTGAAGAGGGCCCGCGCGAGGGATTTCAGATCGAGAAAACGGTTTATCCAATAGAGCAGCGGGCAGAACTGATTGACCGTCTTAGTGAAACCGGCCTCAGGCACATTCAGGTCGGTTCCTTTGTCAGCCCGAAATACGTCCCGCAAATGGCGGACACAGCCCTGCTTTTTGACAGGATCAATCGCAAGGAAGGCGTGAACTACACCGCCCTTTGGCTCAACGAAAAGGGTTTTCGGCAAGCCCTGGCCGCCAGGGATGTGCATATTGATGCGCGGCTGTTCTTCTATGCGTCTGATGCCTTCGCCAGACATAACAACAATGCCTCTGCTGAGGAAATGCGAGACCGCCAGCGGGACTGGATTTCGGTTTATCGTGATGCAGGACACGCCATTGAAGGCGCGTATGTGATGGCAGCCTTTGGCTGCAACATGCAGGGTGAGGTGCCGCCCGAACATGTCCACGACCTGTTCCGCCATATCGTTGCAATGAGCGAGGAAGAGGAAATTCCTGTCCCCAATCTCATAATTGCCGATACAATGGGCTGGGCAACGCCCGAAGCCGTCAAACGCATGGTGAATGCGGCCCGGGAAATTGCCCCTTCTGCACGCATATGCATGCACATTCACGACACCCGGGGACTGGGAATTGCCAATCTGCATGCAGCCCTTGAGGAAGGCGTTGACCTGTTTGAAAGTTCTGTTGCAGGACTGGGCGGCTGCCCTTTCGCCGGACATGGCTCCACCCGTGCGGCAGGCAATGTGTGCACGGAGGATGCTGTATTTCTCTGTCACGAACTCGGTCTTGAAACCGGCATCGACCTTGAAAAACTGATCGAGGCAGCCCGGTTTGCCGAAGAGATACTGGGTGGCACGCTGATGGGCCGGGTCATGCATTCCGGCGGACTGAACCGGTTCCGGGAAAACAGCACTGGAGACAGGCGATGACCGAAAGCGTTCTGTTCGACGTCAGCGAAGACGGCATAGCCACAGTTACAATAAACCGTCCTGCAGCAAAGAATGCGCTAGACATGGCAACGGCAAGCGGATTGATCGATTGCTGGAACGAGATAGAGGGCAGCGAGGCAATCCGTGTTGCAATCCTTACGTCTGCCGATTGCGGGGTATTTTGCGCGGGCATGGACCTCAAAGAGGCGGCCCGGGTAAAGGCCGAACAGGGGATTGACATCCTGCAGATATTTCCCGAGCCCCAGAACGATACGCTGCGCGCAATGAAAAAACCGGTGATCGCAGCCATGACAGGCTCGCTGATGGCTGGCGGCATGATGCTGTCACTCAATTGCGATCTCCGTATCGGCCTTGCCGGCAGCAAGGCGGGCATAACCGAAGTCAAGGTTGGGCGCGGCTCACCGTGGGCAGCGCCGGCACTCTACATGCTGCCGCAACCCATATTGATGGAAATCGTGCTGACCGGTGAACTGATGCCGATAGAAAAACTGCATCATTACGGTTTTACAAATTATGTCGAGGAAACGCCTGATGCTGTGCGGACAAGAGCGCATCAATTGGCAAGCAGCATCATTGCCGGCGCTCCGCTTTCGGTAAAGGCGGCAAAGGGCAGCGTTCACGCCACCATGAATCTTGGCCGTGCCGAAGGCCTGAAAGCCGCATGGGAACTGCACAAGGAAGTTTATGCATCCGAAGATGCAGTGGAAGGTCCCAAAGCCTTTTCCGAAAAAAGAAAGCCGGAGTGGAAGGGCCGCTGAAACTTCAGCCTGTTCCAAGCCGTGCGCTGGTATCTTCTCTCCGGTCACCTTCCGCCATGCGCTCAAACGCTTTTCTCCACCCTTCAGCAAGACTGGTCAAGGAAGCCAGGCAACGGGCGTCTTCTTCACTGATGCGGCGCGTCAGGCGGGCAAAAGTTACCCGCGCCACTGTCCAGTCGGGATTGGTGCGTTCAAGCAACCCGATCCGGTCTCCGGCCTTGACCGTGCCTGTTTCAAGCACCCTGTAATACCAGCCGGTCCTGCCCGTTTTCTGAAACAGGTATGCCATGCGCGGTTCCCGGGTATGGGCATTCAGCTTCCAGCAGGGCTGTCGCCCCTGGCTGATTTGAACAGTCGCGGTGCCAAGCCGAAAGACATCTCCGATGCATGCAGTGTCTTCCGCAATGTCCTGCGTGCTGATATTTTCACCAAATCCGCCCGGAAAGAGGTCATCGCGCTCCAGTTCCCCGCGCCAGGTTGCATAATGTTCTCCGGGATAATGATGAACAGCCTTGTCCATGCCGCCATGTACCGAGAGGTCGGCCTGTTCGTCCGTTACAAATCCGTCAATTTCCAGACTTAGCCGCCTGTCAACCGCCTGTTTGCCAATCGCCGATTTCGGCTTGTCCAACCATCTCGTGTCAGCCTTTCCGACATAAATACCGTTCACGGCAAGATCACTCATGCGGGCTCCTGTTCATGACATATCTGTAGAGCTTCCTCAGGCTGCAAGTTTACACCGAGCAGTCGGCAATATCGCTTTGATCCATCCTGTTCGTGATGAATGCAGTCTTTGCAAATTCCAAAAGGTCGAAATCCCCGCTCAGCCACACGCGCCTGAAGCAGCCGACGCAACAATTGCTCCAGCATTCTTGCTTCTGCCAGTGAAAGATCGCCAATTCCCGGGTTCGGCCGGCCATCCCTGACAGTCCTTCCTCCCTTATCCGTGAGATGGTAGGAAATTGACCGCTTGTCGGTTTCCGACCGTTTTTCTGAAACCAGCCCCTTCTGCACCAGCGATTTGAGACTTTGCGACATGGTTCCGCGAGTGGTGCCAAGGTAGTCCGCAACATGTGACGGAGAACGGGAAAACCTGTTTGCCCTCGACAGGTAATCGAGAACAGCTGCCTGCGCAGCATTCATTCCCGGTGAACGCCAATCGCTGGCATCGACTCGCGAAAGCCGGTTGAGCAAGGCAGTGATTGTATCTGCTGTATTCATGAAGAAATTATATTCGAGTCGAAACCATCTTGCAATAGTTTCGACTCGCTACTAATATGCCTGGACCATCAACCAGGAGTCAGAACATGATAAAACCATCCCTAATTGCAGCACTTGGCTGTTTGCTTGCAGAAGCGGCATTTGCAGACGAGAGCCACGCCACCAATCAGGAAACCGCCATACGTTCGGCGCAAAAAACAGGTATCACCGCCTCGTTTGACATTCTTGCCGCCCACGCGCATCGCAAGGACAACCGCATAACCTTTCACATGACAACCGGCGGAAAGGCTGGCGCAACCATGCCCCAACCGAATGGCAGCCTTGGTGGGGCCGGAGTTTTCTCCTATGTATGGCCAACCTCACTGGACCCGGCTGCTGTCGGCTTTGAAGGCAAGACAGGCATTCTTGCACTTGCTGCAACCAGCCATCCGGACTTCGACGACACACCGCTTTTCGATGAGAATGGAGACGGAAACCTGGAAAATGACGGCGCACGTTGGCACAGTCACTGGGTTGTCCTCACCCCAACCGCTGCCTGCGGGAACAATGCCCTTGCCGTTCGCGACATTCCCGAAGGTGAAACGCCAAAAATGCCGGCTACCTGGCCGGGTTTGCCGATTTTCATCGACAGTCCGGGCTACACCCCCCGCTTTGACGGACCGGAAATTGCTGTGACTGTGCCGTTTTCTGCAGAAATCGACCTGAAAAATGTTGCCTATGACGGGGTAACCTCTGCATTGCGCGTAAACGAAAACATCCATGCACCGCTGCTTTGCGTTACAGACATATTCGACATTGCATCGGGAGACTTGAGCCTGCCGGGCAAGATTGACTGAATACATTATCCATCGCGGGCCTTTCCCATTGGGAGAGACCCGCGATCCGTTGCTTTATCTTCGACGCGCCAACCTTGCATATTCTTCTCATGCATCAGGCAATCACACTTCAAGGCAAAACAGTTCCGGTTTAAGGTAGTTTTTTCATATGGAGAACCGGACATGACTTTCGATCTCACCCTGATGCAGACGGTTGCCTTTTCACCAACCCTTGCGGCAGACGAGATGGTGAAAAAGTTGCGCGCCGAACAGCGTCCGGTGCGACATATGGGGTTCGGTCAGGCGCCCTTCCCCGCCCCTGCCCGCATGGTTGAGGCGCTTGAGGCGTCGGCTGGTGAAAAATCCTACCTTCCCGTTGCCGGCCTGCCGGAATTGCGGGATGCCGTGAGGCACCATCAGGCCCGCCATCTCGGCACTGACCCGGAAGCATTTGATGTGTTGATTGCACCCGGCAGCAAACTTGTCCTCTATGCAGCACAAATGGCCATTGCCGGAGACCTTCTCCTGCCTGTTCCCTCCTGGGTAAGTTATGCACCACAGGCCAAAATGCTGGGGCAACGCACCATACCCTTGCAAACATTACTGGGCGATGACGGCATGGTCATCACCGGTGAAATGCTTGAAACAGCAATTACCGGGGCCCGTCAAAACGGCCTCAATCCAACAAAAATTCTGCTCAATTATCCGAACAACCCGACCGGACTCACCATGCCCGAACCGGTGTTGGAGGAAATTGCCGAAATCTGCATGCGGGAGAACATTGTCATCATTGCTGATGAAATATACGGACGGCTTTCCTTCGACGGAAAATACCGGTCTGTCTCGCGCTACGCTCCGGACCATACAATTGTTACAACCGGACTTTCAAAACATCTGTCGCTTGGCGGCTGGCGACTTGGCCTTGGTACGGTTCCGAAGCGCATGCAGGGATTGTTCGAAACGCTCGTTGGCATCGCAAGCGAAACCTGGTCCTGTGTTGCAGCACCAGTACAGATTGCCTCTATTGAAGCTTATCGCGGCCATGAAGACATCGAGCAATATGTGACGGATTCGACAACCATACATGCAGTCATTGCCCGCTACGCCGCAAGAAGGTTGAAGTCATTCGGCCTTGATGTACCCATGCCTCAGGGTGGATTTTATCTCTGGCCCGGATTTCAATCTGCAGGGCGGGATGAATATTCGAAATTTCCCGCAGACTCGCCCGCCCTTGCCAGCTTGCTTGTTGAACAACACGGACTGGTCACCTTGCCGGGAACCGCATTCGGGGAAGCGCCGGAAAACCTTCGCTTGCGGCTCTGTGTTTGTGATTATGACGGGGCGGATGCCATGAATGTTTTGGCAGACAAACACGGCAAACTCACTGAAGCAGACATTGGCGACTTCGCGCCGAATGTTATTGCTGCAATAGACAGCCTGGAAAGTTTTGTCCGAAATGAGGGCTGAGCTGCCAGGAAATTCCGGCTGAATGAACCTGTCATCCAACCGGAATCCTCGTCAGGAAAGGGCGCGTTTGAGCGCCGGTATGCGCGAGATTATGAGATGGTCGAGTGTCATCACAACCAACAGCGTGATGCCTGCCATTGGAAATGCCAGCGAGACAGCAAGTCCGACCAGGGCAGCGCCTTGCCACAAGGGCATGTCACGGGGCAGGGGAGGTGCAGCAAGCCTCAAACTTCCCGAAGGACGCCGCTTCCACCACATCACAAGGCTGCTCACGCACAAAAACAACACTGAGAGGCAGATCAGGGAGTTGGCCAGCACACTCCACAAGCCAAGTGTACCCATGTGAAGCGCGGTCCCTACTGCCATTGCCTTGCCCGCAAGCGAATAATCGGCAAATCGCACATCCGCCAGTATGTTTCCCGTATACCGGTCAACATGCACCGTCCGGTCCGAAAGCGGGTTCGTACTGTCTGTACTCATGGAATCCCTGCTCATGGTCCAGACACCTGTTTCACCAGACGGCAGGTTGAGCTGGTACCGGCCCTCGAACCCGACTTTTCTGGCTAGGGCGTCAACACTGTCAATGCTGATGCGTGCGCCCGCTTCCATGGCTTTTGTGCCTGCATCACTTCCCGAGGCCGGCATGGGTGTCTGTTCCAGAGCCCAGGGAACCTCTTTCGGGCCGTGATTCATGCTGGCATGGGTGTCGTTCGACAGGGGTACATTGTCCCATTTTTCAGCCGGAAACTGGTTCCATGCCTGCATGATCTTTTCCCCCCAGATGCCCGCCCACGAAAGCCCTGTTATCAGGAAGAAAACCAGAAAGATCGAAAGCCAGAAACCCAATACCCCATGCAATGACTTCCACATGTTGCGCCCTCCACCGGCTAGCCTTGGAAGCAGCACACTGCGAAACCCTCCGCCGCGTGGCCACCACATGTAAAGGCCGGTGGCAATCAGCACCATGCCCAGCGAGGCAGCAATTTCCAGCATCCGGTCGCCTGTAACTCCGAGAAGCAGGTCGCCATGCACATTATCAAGAAAATCGTACCAGCCGCTTCGGCGCGGGTATTCATTGAGCACTGTCCCGGAATAGGGATCGACTGCAACCATCGTTACAGCTTCAGTAGTGTCGACCCGAAAAATCGCAGCAAGGTCTCGGGCGCGGGGCGCCACATATTGCTTCAGCGTTCCGCTGGGTACGGCAGCAACAGCAGCTGCAGCCTGCTCCGAAACCGGCAGCGCTGTTTCCTGTGGCATGACTGCAATGTGCTCTCCATCGCGACCGTCCACATGGGCAATCCAGGTCATGGACATGCCGGTAATGGCAAGAATTGCAAAAAACGGGATGACGAAGATGCCCGCATAAAAATGCCAGCGCCATGCCGCAAGATACAGTTTGTTTGTGTTTTCCGGCACGTTTGCATCATCGGACGCGTTGCCGTTTCTGGCTGAGATCATTTCTCACTCCTGATTTGTATTTCTGTAATTTGTCGAAATTCAAACAGGTAGAGGGGGAGCCCGTGCAAGCCTGGTCCGGCGTTTGCAGACACGCTGGGCTTGGTCCTGAATTACATGGACATGCCCACCATTTGCATGACACGCCGGAAGAACCGGCGCAAAGCCGCTTCCCGTGTCTGCCATGTGAAAATAGGCAGACCAACTGCAATCCTGGCCGTCATGCTTGTTCTGTTCGCTGCCCGGAACCACAATGGTCTTGAGACCATCCCCCGAGCAGATGACGATCTCCATGCCCTGTTTTGAGAAATCGGGCATGGTTCCGACAGAGAAGAACGAAAATACAAGCAGGGGCAGCAGCAAAAGTGCCGTTGCGAAATGTCTTGTTTCTTGGTGCCGGAAAAACTGCATGGTCCTGAACAGATAAACCAGTCTGCGTAACTTCGAAACAGGAAAAGCAGGATCTGCTTGCGGCTATTTGGTTCCTGTCATTGGTCTGTTGCCTGACTGAGAAGACTGTTTGCAGACTGGCGCAACACATCAGCCAGTTGCTCATATTGATCCCTCATTGGCGATGTGTCCCGCCAGATAAGTGAAATGTCCCTTTCAGCCTTCCGGTGATCAATACGCCGGACAACCAGCGCACTGTCCCGCTTCGCTTCAACCAGCGCATAAAGGCTTGGCAACACAGCAATGCCTGCGCCCATTGCAGCCATCTGCCGGATGGCATCCAGACTTGTACCTTCATATTCCGTACTGACAAAAGCGCCGGATTGGCGTGCCAGATCATGGATTGCCAGGTTCATGTGATGGCCGTGCTCAAGGCTGAGAAGCGAATGTCCCTTGAGATCACGAAGCCTGACCGGCCTTCTGGAGTTTGCAAGCGGGGCATCCGGCGGTACGCAGATCCACAAATGCTCCTTGAACAGAGGTGAAAAACTGCAATCGGGATGGTCTTCAGCCGTCGATATAAGCAAGTCCAGACGCCCGTTGCGAAGATTGCCGTCAATGTCGACGGTCCGGCCTTCATGCACGCTCAACCTCAGTTCCGGAAACATTTCATGCAATGATCGTGTGGCATTCGGCAGAAGATAGGGCCCGATCGAAGGGATGACCCCAAGCCTGATATGCCCGGAAAGCGTGTTCGGGCCGCCTGCATGCATGCTTCGCAACTCTTCAACAAGGTGCAATATCTGCCGGGCGCGGCGCACCACCTGTTCACCGGCCGGCGTCATGACAGCACCATGGCGGCCCCGCTCAACCAGTGTGGTGCCCAGTTCTATTTCCATGTCGGCTATCTGGGCTGACAGGCTTGGCTGTGAAACATTCATGCGCCGGGCAGCCAGATTGAAACGTCCGGTTTCCGAAACCGCAACGAGATATTGTAGCTGCCTCAGTGTCGGCCGCATCGATGTTCCTTTCCAGATGGACTACCTGCCCGCAATCTACAGGCACATGACAATCGCCCGATCATAACGGATTTGCCAAGATGCAAGCCAAGAGGCGCATGGACGCACCATGACTGCATGGGCTGATCCGCAACCCGTCTTTAAGGTCAAATTGCTTGACTTTACCTGACATTTCCTGTTTATCGCGTCCATCTCGTACATGAGACCACTTACTGAAACGCTGACCTGGACCCGAAAAGGTATAAAGAGTTCCAGGAGGCAAACATCCGGCAGCGCGTTGCGCCCCCGGATGGTTTTTTGCTTTGCGGCTGCTTATGCAAGCCGCAATTCGAATTTCGGTTTTGGCGCTTGATGCTCGGGACACTACATTCTGACTGGATAATCCATTCAGAAAACGGGACATACAGATGTTTGAATCATTATCGGATCGCTTGAGCGGAATTTTCGAGGGGCTGACCAAACGCGGTGCCCTGTCGGAAAAGGATGTTTCGGCTGCCCTGCGGGAAATCCGCCGCGCGCTCATTGAGGCCGATGTCGCGCTGGAGGTTGTCAGGGAGTTTACCGAAAAGGTCCGGGAAAAGGCAGTCGGAGCTGAAGTCGTCAAATCCGTGACGCCGGGCCAGATGGTCGTCAAGATCGTCCATGATGAACTGGTTGCGATGCTGGGCTCGGATGCCGAGCCGATCAGTCTGCATGCTGCACCACCGGTAACACTGATGATGGTTGGCTTGCAGGGATCCGGCAAGACAACAACGACGGCCAAAATCGCCAAACGGCTGACAGAGAAGCAAAAGAAGAAGGTTCTGATGGCCTCGCTTGACGTAAAGCGGCCAGCGGCACAGGAGCAGCTTCGCCAGCTTGGTATCCAGACCGGGGTTGAAACCTTGCCGGTGATTGAGGGCCAGTCACCGGTCGAGATTGCCGGACGCGCGCAACAGGCGGCCAAGCTCGGTGGCTATGATGTGGTCATTCTCGACACAGCCGGCCGCACACACATTGATGAGCCGCTAATGGTCGAGATGGCCGACATCAAGGCCGCAGGCAATCCGCATGAAATCCTGCTCGTAGTTGATTCCCTCACCGGTCAGGATGCAGTCAACCTTGCCCAGAATTTCGACAGCCGCGTCGGCATTACCGGTATCGTACTGACCCGCATCGATGGTGATGGTCGCGGTGGTGCCGCACTTTCCATGCGAGCGGTTACCGGCAAACCGATCAAGCTGATCGGTACCGGCGAAAAGATGGAAGCGCTTGAAGATTTCCATCCAGGCCGGATTGCTGACCGCATTCTCGGCATGGGCGACATTGTTTCACTTGTCGAAAAGGCATCGGAAACAATCGACCAGGAAAAAGCCGCGGCCATGGCCAAGCGGATGCAGAAGGGCGAGTTCACGCTCGATGACCTGTCTGACCAGCTAGACCAGATGAAAAACCTCGGCGGAATGGGCGGCATCATGAGCATGATGCCGGGCATCGGGAAGATGAAAAAACAAATCGCCCAGGCCGGTCTCGACGATTCGATCTTCAAGCGCCAGCAGGCAATCATCTCCTCAATGACGCGCAAGGAAAGAAAAGCGCCGAAAGTACTCAATGCCAGCCGCAAGAAACGGGTTGCCGCCGGTAGCGGCACCAGCGTTCAGGAAATCAACCAGCTTTTGAAAATGCACCGCCAGATGGGCGACATGATGCGCAAAATGGGCAAGGGCAAAGGCGGCATGATGGGCGGCCTCGGCTCGATGATGGGCGGCGGCATGATGAACAAGCTGACCGGCGGTGGTGGTGGAATGCCGGGTCTGCCGGGCGGGCTGCCCGGCGGTATGGGCGGTGCAGGCATGCCCGACTTGTCCAAAATGGATCCCAAGGAAATTGAGGCCATGGCCCAGAAGATGGGCGTAAAGCTGCCCGGTGGCGGTCTTGGTGGAGGAAAGAACCCGTTTGGAGGCAAGAAAAAATGACACCTGAAGAAAAGCTCGCCCAGCATCGCGGCTCCATCGACAATCTTGATGCAGCGCTGATCCACATTCTTGCAGAACGTTTCCGCATTACAAAAGCGGTCGGTGAACTGAAGGCAAGCCATGAGTTGCCGCCTTCCGATCCGGAACGGGAAAAGAAGCAGGTGGCTCGCCTGCGTTCCCTTTCCAGGGAATCAAACCTCGATCCCGATTTTGCGGAGAAACTTCTCAATTTCATCATTGCCGAAGTCATCCAGCATCACAAACAGGCCCGGAAATAGTTCAATGACACCCGAACTGACCACGGACAGACTCAAGTTGCGCGGTTGGCGGAAATCGGATTTCCCCGCCTATGCTGATTTTCGTGCGGATGCGGAGCGCAACCGGTACTCGATCGGCGGGGCCTCCGATGAACACACCGCCTGGAACGCGCTTGCAGCGATCTGTGGGGAATGGGTGTTGAGCGGTTACGGCACATTTGCAGTTTCACAAAAAACCGATGACCGGGTCATCGGCTATGCAGGCATCTGGTTTCCGAAGGACATTCAGGAGCCGGAACTCACATGGGGTCTCTTTGCCGGCCACGAAGGCAAGGGTTTTGCAACGGAGGCGGCGATGGCCGCAAAGGAATGGGCATACCGGACCTTTGGATGGCCGCCACTGATGAGCTTTATCCACCCTGACAATACACCCTCGATTGCGCTGGCCAAGCGTATGGGGGCTGTTCTCGAATCGGAAGGAAGTCTGCGCGGAGCGCACAGGCTGATCTTCCGTCACACCTGATATCCAAATCTCGAAAAAGGAAACAACATGGCTACCAAAATCAGGCTATCCCGCGGCGGTTCGAAGAAACGCCCATTTTATTCAATCGTTGTCGCAGATGTTCGCGCGCCGCGTGACGGCCGCTTCATTGAAAAACTCGGCACATTCAACCCGCTGCTTCCCAAAGACAGCGAGCAACGCATCATCATGGATACGGATCGTGTCAAACACTGGCTTGACCAGGGCGCAACACCCACTGACCGCGTCATGCGTTTTCTGGATGCCGCCGGCTTGCTGAAACGCGAAGCCCGCAACAACCCGAACAAGGCAAAGCCGGGCAAGAAGGCGCAAGAGCGCATTGCCGAGAAGGAAGCCAAGGAACAGGAAGCACGCGAAGCAGCAGCCGCTGCTGAAGAAGAAGCCAAGGCAGAAGCCGAGGCTCCTGCGGAAGAAGCTCCTGCCGAGGAAGCAAAAACCGAGGAATAAGCAAAACCTGCTTGTGTTATTGCAACGGGCAGCCAATATCATTTGGCTGCCCGTTTTGTTGTCCGGATCTGCCAATGGCTGAAAAAAAGATACTGCTTGCCGAAATTGGTGCTGCACACGGCATCAAGGGTGAAGTGCGTGTAAAACCTTTTGGTGAACCGGACATGCTGGACCGGTATGGCAAGCTGGAAACAGCAGACGGCCGCAAGTTCAGGATAAAGCGCATGCGCCCGCAAAAGCACATGCTTGTCGTCAAGTTTGAAGGCGTCAACACCCGGGGCGAAGCAGAAGCCCTTACCGGGCTCAGCCTGTTTGTGGACCGCGAAAAGCTTCCTCCTCCCGATGACAACGAGTTTTACATCTCGGACCTGATCGGAATGCAGGCAATCAACCGCAATGGTTCAGTCATTGGCGAGATTGTCGAAGTACCCAATTTCGGTGCAGACGACATGTTGGAAATACGCCCCGATAAAGGGGCAAGTTTTTACCTGCCCTTCACATCGCAAACCGTTCCTGAAATTGATTTTGAATCCGGGCTGATCACAATCATTCCACCCCCCGAAGTGAGCGGACGCGAGGACGGAGAAAACGAGAAATGACCTTCCGTGCATCAATCATTACCCTGTATCCGGAAATGTTTCCGGGACCACTCGGGATGTCGCTTGCAGGCAATGCGCTGGAACGTGGAGATTGCTCGATTGAAACCTGCCACCTCCGCGAATTTGGAACCGGCAAACACAGGAATGTCGATGACACACCTGCCGGTGGCGGCGCAGGGATGGTGCTGAAACCGGATGTGCTTGCAAATGCGATCGACAGTGTTTCGGGAGCTGCCGACAACCGCCCGCGCCTGCTCATGTCACCACGCGGCAAACCCCTGACCCAAACCATGGTCCGTGAATTCTCGCAAGGCGAAGGACTGGTGATTGTGTGCGGGCGGTTCGAAGGGGTTGATGAGCGCGTCATTGGTGCCCGTAACCTGACCGAAATCTCAATCGGCGACTACATCCTGTCGGGAGGTGAACCTGCCGCACTGGTATTGCTTGATGCGGTCATACGACTTCTTCCAGGTGTCATGGGCAATGACCAGTCAGGCACACATGAGAGTTTCGAGAACGGCCTGCTCGAACATCCGCATTACACACGCCCCCAGATATGGGAAGAGCGTGAAATTCCACCGGTTCTGACCAGCGGCAACCACGGTGCCATTGAAAAATGGCAACGCGAACAGTCCGAACGCCTGACGGCAGAACGCCGCCCCGATCTTGCAGAAAAAATTCCCGGGTCCGACCCAAGAGCCAGGGAAATCATTCCTGCCCTGCCCGTTACAAACCTTGGCCAGGGTGTCGACTTCTACCGGGAACGACTGGGATTTGAATGCATATACCGTGATGAGGGCGGCTATGCCGTGATGCGGTGGCAGGCAGTCGAGCTTCATCTCTGGCTGGCCAATGATGAAAGCTGGCGCGAACGGCAAAAGGGGGTGCCAGTACAGTCTGGTGCCGAAAGTTTCATTGCAGGCACGCATTCCTGCCGCATCATGGTCAGTGGCGTAGAAGCATTGTGGGAAAAATACCGCAATACGGACATGATCCACCCTAAGGGACACCTTGAAAAGAAACCCTGGGGCAGCACCGAGTTTGCCATTCTCGACCCCTGGGGCAATTTGATAACCTTTCACGAGTGGCTCTGAGAGGCATCGTATAATCCATATTGTTGCCGTTCTTGCCTGCACTAGATGTATTCGCAAAACGTGAAGGGAATCCGGATGCTCAAGAACACTGCTGTCTTTGTCAGAATTGCAATAATTGCCACCTGCCTGCTCGCTGTAAACGGCATCGCTCTGGCTCATCATGGCTGGTCATGGACGACTGGCGGCAACATCGAACTGGAAGGAGTGATCGTTTCTGCCGAACTCGGCCTGCCGCATGGCGTCGTAACCGTTGATGCCGATGGAGAGATCTGGAAAGTCGAAGTGGGACAGCCCTGGCGAAACGAACGGGCCGGACTTGGTGAGACCGACTTTGCACCCGGCAAGGAAATGCGCTTTGTCGGGGAGCCTTCATCCGATATTGATGATCGCGTCATGAAAGCCGAACGCATCTTCATTGGTGACAAGGAACATGCGCTCTACCCGGAGCGCGACTAAGGCGTGGAAGCAGGGCTTGAATGGCTGGCAGAATTACCGCTTTCCCGCTCAATCCGGTTTTCACGCTGGGGTTATGCTACTGTCAATGCAACCCACATAGCCTCAATAGCTATACTTTATGGATCAATCCTACTGCTCGACCTGAGGCTGATGGGCATGTGGAAGCGCGTCCCGCTTGCCCCGCTGCTTGAAACCGTACCCAGGCTCGCAGCAAGCGGACTGGCCATGGCGATGGTAACTGGCTTTTTGTTGTTCGCCACAAGGGCAACGGAATATGTACAACTCGGCATCTTCCAGCTGAAACTTGCAATCATTTTTGCCGGAACTGTTTTTGCCTTGTCGGTACACTGGTACGGCGCACTTGAACAACGGTCCTCCGCTACCCTGAGAACCATCGGTCTGGTTTCAATCCTGTTTTGGACCAGCGCGCTTATTTGCGGAAGGCTTATTGCCTTTGCAGGCTGAACATCGCCACAACACCGTGCTGAAATTGCGGTCGTGCCCGAAAAGGTGAAAATCTCCGGCAATCCGAAAAAGCCTTGCCGAAACACTCGACAAACCGGCGCTTTTCGTCTATGTGACCGTCAAATTTCCGAAGAATACGGAAAAATGCTCATCGGCCTGGATATATTCCGGCCGGATCGGGTTCTGCGGACAGCCGCTTGAAAAACCCGTCCGGTGCCGCTCTGGCTTTTTAAAAAAGAACAATGCGTTGGGCAAAGGCGACCCTGATCACCCCTGGCCGGACCTGAAACCGAAAGATTGGAAACATGAACATTATCCAGCAGCTCGAAGCCGAGCAAGCAGCCTCCATTGAAGAAAAACGCAAACTGCCCGATTTCGAACCGGGCGACACCGTACGGGTACTTGTACGCGTGACAGAAGGGCAGCGGACACGCGTCCAGGCATACGAAGGCGTTTGCATTGCCCGTCAGGGTGGCGGCCTGAACGAGAACTTTACCGTTCGCAAGATATCCTATGGTGAAGGCGTGGAACGTAGCTTCCCCGTCTATTCCCCGCTGGTTGAGGGCGTCGAAGTGGTTCGCCGCGGTAAAGTTCGCCGCGCCAAACTGTATTACCTGCGCAACCGTCGCGGAAAATCTGCGCGGATCGTTGAGAATACAGGCATTCGCGCGAAGAAGCTGAACGATGCAGAGCGTCAGGCAATGCTTGAAGAAAAGGCCCGTATCGAGGCTGAAAAGATTGCTGCAGCAGAAGCGCTGGCCCAGGAAAAGGCTGCCGAGGATGCCGCCAAGGCAAAAGCGGCGGAAGAAGCAAAAACCGAAGAATAAGCCTGCGCTTTTATACTGTTTGATGAACGGCCTGCACATTGTGCAGGCCGTTTTGCATTCCGGTACAGGGTTTTTTAAGCACCCGCTGCTACAATCTGCCTGATTGAAAACACATGCGACAAGTCTCGCCCCGACCAGCATGAGGCAGGAATGACAACAAAACCGGAAAACACACCCGATGAAATCTGCCAGCTTCGCATGGAAGTTTTTGAAGGCCCGACCGGAACCGCTGAAATTGCAAATGCATGGCGACTTCTCAGCAAGGAAGTTGCCGGGCCACTGACATTTTTCCAGTCTGCTTCCTGGTGTATCAACTGGTTAAAGGCACATGATAATGTCCGGCCTGTGATAGTTGCAGTCTGGCATGGTGATCAGCTTTCAATGCTCATGCCATTGGCGGAAAAGCGGACCTTGGGGGGAATGGCCCTGGAAACGCTTACCGGTGCCGATGCAGAATATTCGCTGCCACTGGTTCGTAATGGGACAAGTATCACACAGGCTTTCTCGGCACTTCTTGACGGTTTGTATGCTGCTGGCAAATGGGACCTGTTGCAAATGAACAGCGTCCCGGAAAATCATCCCCTTATTACTCTGGCAGACGAAGCGAACAGTATGCCCGCCGAGCTTGAATACTCTTCGGTTATCGAACTGGAAGGTCTCGGCTCACTTGATGACTATCTGGCAACACGTTCGAAAAGCACCCGAAGAAGCTTGCGCAGGAAAATGCAGGCCTTTGAAAAACTTGGGCAGGTGACCTGCAGCGTATCACCGGTAACCGAGGAAACAATGAAGTCTGTTTTCGCGACAATATGTGAGTGGAAACGCGAATGGTTCGTGGAAAACGGTGTGTTGGGAGGAAATTTCAACGGCCGTGAAATGAAACGCCATCTTCTTGCATTCTGTCAAACAGACGGGGTCGGCGAACCAACGCTGGCAAGCGAATTGCGGCTCGACGGGGAACTGGTGGCTTGCGACCTGATGCTTCAGGGCGACGGCGTTCTTTACAGCTATGTAACGGCGCGGGATCTGGCTTTTCATACATATGGCGTTGGTACAGTCATGGACATGTATACGATACGTCACGCGATCGAAAACGGCTACAAGGCCTTTGATCTGCTTTCTGCCCCGAACCCCAGCAAGGACAGCCTTTCGAACCGGCAAATTCCCCTGCAGGACGTTCGTTTTCCGTTGACCGGAAAGGGCAGGATGATGGCGGGATTTGATCGTCTTCGCTTGCGAAACACGCTCAAGAACACGTTTTATTCCCTCCCTCTTGGTATCCGCCAACGCATTGTCAGACTGCGGAAAACCTGAACGGTCTGCAACACCCTGAAAGCATGTGCGTGAAAGGTGCTTCCGGTAAATGCCGTGCTTTGCTAGCATGGTTGTATCGTACCGGAAGGAGGACCGATCATGTTGCCAGCGCTGTATAGCCGGCTTGTCACATTGATAACCGTGTCGGGCCTTTTGTTTTCCGTCCTTTCCCATGCCGTAAGCGCCGAGGAAGTTCCGGCGCTTGACAATAACAATACCGAAACAACACCTGCCCCTACTCCTGACAATGGCATAGCCGCAGCAATCGACAGCGAGACCGGCAGCGCCGCGTCGCAAACAGCGCGCCAGCGGCTTTCTGCAATTCGCGAACATTATGAAATGCACGGATTTTTGCCAATCTGGACAGAAGACGGAACCCCGACCCAAAAAGCGCATCAGGTTATTGAAGCAATCGGTCGCGCTGCGGAGCATGGATTGCGCCAATCCGATTACGGGGTTGATGCACTGTCCGAACGGATTTCCCAAACCCCTTTCGTTGATCCTGCCGGTTTCGAGGTGGAACTTTCGGTTGCCCTAGTAGCCTATGCACAACACCTGAACGCAGGGCGGGTAGATCCGGCAACGGTTACCAGTGAGAACGTAATCTATCCGGACCGGGTATCAGCCAATGAAATTTTGAACGGTGCGCGCAAAACCGAATACATCATCCCGTATTTGCGGCTCCTCGCTCCCCGAACACCACGCTATGACCGTTTGCGCAATGCAATGCGTGACTATCGCCGGATTGCTGCAACTGGGGGCTGGCCCGTTATTCCCGAGGGCGAAGTGATCAAGCCGGGAATGACGGATGCTCGGGTCGATATTCTTCGCAAAAGACTGGTTGTCACGGGCGAATACGCTCCGGAGGGCACACCACAGGATACCGGATTGTATGAAGGGCCGATTGTTGAGGCTGTAAAACTTTTCCAGGAACGTCACGGATTGGAGATTGATGGTGTGATCGGACCGAACACGCTCAAGGAGATCAATCTTTCCGTTGAGGACCGGATTGCAATAATGGAATACAATCTCGAACGGCGGCGCTGGATGCAAAACGACTATGGCCAGCATTACATTTTTGCCAATCTCGCAGACCAGGTGGTCAAGGTCGTCAAAAATGGCAAAACCATTTATGCGGAGATTATCCAGGTAGGCCTGCCATATCACCGGACACCGGTTTTTACAGACACGATGGAATATATCGAATTTAACCCTTACTGGAATGTGCCCTATTCCATTGCAACGCGGGAACTTCTTCCCAAACTGAAGCAGAACCCGCATGCATATGCGTCACAAGGCTATGAAGTATTGCGTGGCGGACAGGTGATCAACGCATCAGCCGTACCGTGGCATGCTTATTCGCGCTCCAATTTTCCGGTTCGCATACGTCAGCGTCCCGGTGACCGGAATGCACTGGGCCGGGTGAAATTCATGTTCCCCAACAAACACAATGTTTATATCCATGACACGCCTTCAAAATCCAAATTCAATAACGCCTCACGATTTTTCAGCCATGGATGCCTGCGCCTGAAAAACCCGTTCCGGTTTGCGGAAATCCTGCTCGGCGAGCAGGGTTGGAGCCGGGCGCGGATAGACCAGGTTGTCAATTCCCGCAAACGCACGGTTGTCAAACTCGACAAGCAATTGCCCGTTCATGTCGCTTACCTCACCGCTTGGGTAAACAAGGACGGTTCCATCCATTTTCGCCGTGACGTCTATGGTCGCGATGCGATAATGGCAAAAACCCTGAACAGAATACGCTCCGGGCAATAGCCCGGTTGCGTCCGACCGGAAATTCGGCAATCCAGACCGCTGCTGGCTGAAAACAGGGGCCAGGACACCATTCGCCAGTCACACAGGGAATGCATTGGTACGGTTCTCCGCTCACCGGTGATGCTGCATCTTTCTTGACGCCCCGCTTTTGCGGGTGCATATCAGTCTGGAATTTTTCAAATATATCTGGCAGGACGGACACCATCATCATGGCAAAAACCCTCTACGACAAGATCTGGGACGAACATCTGGTATCCTCAAACCCGGACGGAACATCACTGATCTATATTGATCGTCACCTTGTTCACGAAGTAACAAGCCCACAGGCATTCGAGGGACTCCGTCTGGCAGACCGGAAGGTACGTGCGCCCCAAAAGACCCTGGCTGTGGTCGACCATAATGTTCCGACAACTCCTGACCGGGTCAAGGGTATCGAGAACGAGGAAAGCCGCATCCAGGTTGAGGCGCTGGCAAAAAATGCTGCCGATTTCGGCATCGAATACTATTCCGAAGCTGACAAACGTCAGGGTATCGTACACATTATCGGGCCGGAACAGGGCTTTACGCTGCCGGGCATGACCATCGTCTGCGGTGACAGCCACACCTCCACGCATGGTGCATTCGGCGCACTGGCACACGGCATTGGAACCTCCGAGGTCGAGCATGTTCTGGCAACGCAGACACTCATACAGTCCAAGGCAAAAAACATGCTCGTCCGGGTCAACGGGGAGCTTCCGTCGGGCGTTACCGCGAAGGACATCATTCTCGCAATCATCGGTGAAATAGGAACTGCCGGTGGAACAGGCCATGTTATCGAATTCGCTGGCAAGGCAATTGAAGCATTGTCCATGGAAGGACGGATGACCGTCTGCAACATGACAATCGAAGGTGGTGCGCGGGCAGGCCTGATTGCACCGGATGAAAAAACTTTCGAATATATCAAGGGCAAGCCAAAGGCACCGCAAGGTGCGGCCTTTGACATGGCTGTGGAATACTGGAAAACCCTTCATACGGATGAAGGTGCCCATTTTGATCGTGTGATCGAACTTGATGCAGCCAACCTTCCCCCGATTGTTTCATGGGGTTCTTCACCAGAAGACGTGATTTCTGTCAGCGGAACGGTTCCTGACCCTGCCGATATCGAGGACGAAACCAAACGTGCCTCGAAAAAACGCGCACTTGAATATATGGGGCTGACACCCGGTACAAAAATTACCGATATCGAGATTGATCGTGTCTTTATCGGCTCATGCACCAATGGCCGGATTGAAGACCTTCGCGCAGTTGCCGATGTCGTCAAGGGCCGCAAAGTCTCAGAGCGGGTCGATGCAATGATCGTTCCCGGGTCGGGACTGGTAAAGGAGCAGGCGGAAGCTGAAGGCCTCGACAAGGTTTTCATCGAGGCCGGTTTTGACTGGCGGGAACCGGGTTGCTCCATGTGCCTGGCAATGAACGATGACCGCCTGAAACCGGAAGAACGCTGCGCCTCCACATCCAACCGCAACTTCGAAGGCAGGCAGGGCTTCAAGGGCAGAACCCATCTGGTATCTCCTTCCATGGCAGGAGCTGCAGCCATTGCCGGCCACTTTGTGGATATCCGAGACTGGAAATGAACCGGGATTACTGCAGGCAGAAACAGTAGGGACAGCCTGATGAAATCCAAACGAACAATCCTGAAAGCGGTAGCGACCTTGGTCGCTGCCGCTTTTTCATTTCCCGCTGTGGCCGCATGTAATACTGCCAAGCCGCCTGCCGACCTGTTTACGGAAAAGGATGCATGGCGGTTTTCGCAACTGGTCGAAAGCAGAACACGCGGGCTTGCCCTTGCCGTATCCTCTGACCGGACAGCAGACCGGAAAAAACTGTCTGAAGCATTGGTAGACCTGTATCCTGACAAGGATGAAGAACGGCCAAAACATGCTGCTGACCGCCTTGTCGGGAGCTATGGCTGTTCGATCATCAAGCTGGGCGGCCTTCCTCCACTGGTTGCCTACCAGGCCTTCCGTTGTGAAATTCATTCCGGCAAGGACGGCCTCATCATTGAAAAGACAACCGGATCACAACAGTTTTACGGCAGGCTCATCGCTTCGGGAAACGGGTTTGCCTATGCGGGTACGCTTCGTTACCAGGATGAAACAACAACACCCTATGGGAATGGCCCGGAACGTGACCAGGCCGGCTGTCTTGCCGTGGTCTCTCCACACAAACTGGTTCTGGAGCTTCCCTATCCGCATTATGAGGCAATTCACGACATTGTCGTGCTGAAACGCCGATAGTTGTCATTCCAAGTACACGTTCACAGGCTCTGCATGAACAACAACCAGCCTGAAATCGTGAACACCGAAAGAATGTTTGCGATAACCAGTACAGAAGCGGACAAACCCTGCGCCCGTTTGTAGAGATTGGCAAAAATATAGACATTCATCCCTGGAGGCATGGCAGCAAGAACAGTTGCGGCCTGAACAAACAGCATGTCGAGACCGAAGACATGATAACTCAGCACAAATGCTATCAGCGGATGAATGAACAAGGACAACACCGAAACCATCAGGGCTTCAGACAGTTCAGAACTGATTCGGTAGCGGTTGAGAACAATGCCGATGCCAACCAGCGATACGGGAATTGCAGTGACCCGGATCATGTCCAGTGCCCGCTCCAGAGGAATGAACAACTCCAGGCCGGTCAGGTTCAGTGCAATACCGGTCAATATTCCGAACATCAGGGGATTGGCCATTACGGCGGACATTGCAGCCCGTACTGTCTCCCCAAAGCCCCGCCCGTCCTGACGCGCAAACTCCATCGTGACCATGCCAAGCGTATAAAGTGATGAAGCATGAAGTGCGATGATGCCAAACACGGGCGCGAGAATGGCGTCGCCAAATGCAAGCTGTACGACCGGAATACCGATCAGCACCGAATTGGAGAACACGGCACAAAACCCGACCGCAACCGATTCCCCGGGGCGCCGTTTCCAGAAAATGCGTGAGAGCACGATACCGAGAATGAAGCAGGTCACCGCACCGGTATAGAAACTCACAAGCATCGGCACCTGGAAGGCCTTGCTGAAATCCAGTCGGTACATGGCCAGAAACAATAGCACCGGCACGCCGACACGCAGCGCATATGCATTGAGCGCATCAGCCACACTGTCAGGAAGGTATTTGAACCTTCCGATGAGATAACTGGCACCAAGAATGAAGAAAACGGGGAAGACGGTGAAAAAGACAGATAGCAAGGTGGAAAATCCGGTCGCAAGAGAGCAAGTGACTGCAGCATCGCAAGAATACAGCCATTATGTGCAGAATGGGAAGGCCTGCGGCGATATTCACGCTACCCATCATGTTTCAAATGCGTTACAGACTTTGACGATCCCGACTGCTCGTTCTATGTAGGTTTTCAAAGGTACAGGGGGTTTGTACCGCAAGCCCGGAACGGCGCTTGAAAAACGCAAGGATTTAACAATGGCTAATGTCGAGCTGCAGGACCGACGTCCGCTTTCGCCACACCTCTCCGTATACAGGCTGATCCCAACCATGGTCGCCTCCATCATGCACCGGATAACCGGAGCCGCCCTTTACTTCGGGACGCTTCTTTTTGTCTGGTGGATTTTTTCCGCAGCTGTCTCACCGCAATATTTTGAATTCGCCAATAGCATATATGGCTCCATACCGGGCCAGATAGTTCTGTTCGGCTACACTTGGGCGCTGATGCACCACCTCGCAGGCGGACTGCGCCACTTCATGTGGGACACGGGTCGCGGTTTCGACAAGCATTTCTCGACAAAACTTGCATGGGCCACATGGGGCTTTTCAATCAGTGCGACTATCCTCATCTGGATCATCGCCTACGCAGTCCGATAGGAGATTACAGTCATGGATATGAGGACACCACTCGGCAAGGTGCGCGGGCTTGGATCTGCAAAAGAGGGTACCGACCATTTCTGGCGCCAGCGACTGACAGCACTGGCCAATGTCCCACTGATAATCTTTTTCATCTGGCTTGTCGTTTATTTGAATGGCAAAAGCCACGGCGAAGTGGTTGCAACCCTTTCATCACCGCTTGTGGCACTCGGATTGCTGGCGGTCATTTTCTCCGTTTGCTTTCACATGAAGTTGGGCATGCAGGTAATCATTGAGGACTATGTCCATGGCGAAGGGGCGAAAATCACCCTCGTTGTACTGAACATTTTCTTTTGCACGGCAGTCGCGCTGGCCAGCGCATTCGCCGTTCTGAAACTCGGGTTTGGAGGCTAACTTGGCAGGTTCGAAGAAAGCAAACGGCAAGGCAAATGGCGCTTCCGCAAACGGAAAGACCTATGAATTTGTCGATCATTACCATGATGTGGTGGTCGTGGGCGCCGGCGGGGCCGGCCTCAGGGCAACGCTCGGCATGGCTGAACAGGGCCTTTCCACCGCCTGTGTAACCAAGGTTTTTCCGACCCGTTCCCACACGGTTGCTGCCCAGGGCGGCATTGCTGCATCGCTTGGCAATATGGGGCCTGATCACTGGCAATGGCATCTCTATGATACCGTCAAGGGGTCAGACTGGCTCGGCGACCTCGACGCGATGGAATATCTGGCACGCGAGGCCCCTGAAGCGGTTTATGAGCTTGAACATTACGGTGTTCCTTTCTCCCGCACCGAGGATGGTAAAATCTATCAGCGCCCGTTTGGCGGACACACGACCGAGTTTGGCGAGGGCCCGCCGGTACAGCGGACCTGTGCCGCGGCTGACCGCACGGGCCATGCAATTCTGCACACACTTTATGGCCAATCCCTGCGTCACAATGCCGAATTCTATATCGAGTATTTCGCCATTGACCTGATCATGACACCGGATGGCACCTGTACCGGAGTGATTGCATGGAACCTCGATGATGGCACCATCCACCGGTTCAACGCCAAGATGGTGGTCCTTGCCACAGGTGGTTACGGACGGGCATATTTCTCTGCCACTTCCGCCCACACATGCACCGGCGACGGCAATGCAATGGTTGCAAGGGCAGGTCTGCCACTTCAGGACATGGAGTTTGTCCAGTTTCACCCAACCGGTATTTACGGGGCAGGCTGCCTGATTACCGAAGGTGCCCGGGGCGAAGGTGGTTATCTCACAAACTCTGAAGGCGAACGCTTCATGGAACGCTACGCCCCCACCTACAAGGATCTTGCGTCCCGTGATGTGGTTTCACGCTGCATGACCATGGAAATCCGCGAAGGAAGGGGTGTTGGTGCCAAGGGCGACCACATACACCTGCACCTGAACCATCTGCCTCCGGAAACCCTTGCCCAGCGTCTGCCGGGTATTTCCGAATCAGCCCGTATCTTTGCCGGTGTCGACGTCAACCGTGAACCGATCCCGGTTCTTCCGACAGTCCACTACAACATGGGTGGTATTCCGACCAATTACTGGGGTGAGGTCCTCGCCCCCACCAAGGATGATCCCGACCGGATCGCCCCCGGTCTCATGGCGGTGGGAGAAGCTGCCTCCACCTCGGTCCATGGCGCCAACCGTCTTGGCTCCAACTCCCTGATCGACCTCGTGGTCTTTGGGCGTGCCGCTGCAATCCGGGCAGGGAAGACTGTTGACAGAAACAGCTCCATTCCAACCCCTAATGCTGAATCATGCGAGAAGGTCATGGAACGCTTTGATCGCCTGCGTCATGCGAACGGCGCCGCTCCCACAGCCGGCATTCGCGACGAGATGCAGCGGATAATGCAGGAAGATGCGGCAGTTTTCCGTACGGATGAAACCCTCAAACAGGGCTGTGAGCGCATGGATGAAGCCTGGAAAAAGCTTCCTGACATCAAGGTCACAGACCGTTCCATGATCTGGAATTCCGATCTTGTCGAGACGCTGGAACTTGAAAACCTCATGGCATGTGCGATCACCACCGTTTACAGCGCGGAAGCCCGCAAAGAGAGCCGGGGTGCCCATGCACATGAAGATTACAAGAAACGGGATGACAAGAAGTGGCGCAAGCACACGCTTTCAACGGTTGATGAAAACGGCAAGGTAACCCTTACCTACCGTGGCGTTAAAACCGATCCCCTTCTCTCGCATAATGAGGGCGGGATTGATCTCAAGAGGATTGAGCCAAAGGAACGGGTTTACTAGGGCACATGGAACAGGCACTCGTTTTCACGCTCGCAATTTCGGTTGGCCTTTGCTACCTGATCGGCCGCTTTCTGCCGAACCTCTACCTGGTTCTCGCAGCAGTGGTGATCTTGCAGGTCGGCGGTTTTGTCTGGGTCGTGGAAACCGGTGGTGTTTTCAACTCCTACTCACTCGTCAATTGCGCAATTATCGCAACAGTAACTTTCCTCTGGTTTCTGGTGGCTGCCCAGTTTCACCTGTGGACCCATTCAAAAGACCCTGCTGCGGGTATGAAAAAAGACAAAGGCTTGGATAATGGTTGAACTCGCTCTTCCCAAGAATTCACAAATTACCGAAGGCAAGACTTGGCCAAAACCGGAAGGTGCCACAAATCTGCGTGAATACCGGATTTACCGGTGGAATCCGGACACGGGCGAAAATCCGTCCATCGACACATACTATGTCAACATGGACGATTGTGGCCCAATGGTTCTGGATGGTCTGCTCTGGATCAAGAACAATATTGATCCGACATTGACCCTGCGTCGTTCCTGTCGTGAAGGGATTTGCGGTTCCTGTGCAATGAACATTGACGGAACCAATACACTCGCGTGCACCAAGGGATCGGATGAAGTTGACGGTGCCGTGAAAGTGTATCCCCTGCCGCACATGAAAGTGGTCAAGGACCTTGTTCCTGACATGAACAATTTCTACGCGCAGCACCGCTCCATACAGCCCTGGCTGCAAACCGTGTCAAACGAACCGCGCACCGAATGGCTTCAATCCGAGGCAGACCGTGAAAAACTGGACGGCCTTTATGAGTGCATTCTTTGTGCATGCTGCTCGACATCATGCCCGTCTTACTGGTGGAATGGTGACCGGTATCTGGGGCCGGCAGTCCTGCTGCAAGCCTATCGCTGGCTTATCGACAGCCGTGACGAGGCAACCGGTGAACGACTGGATGATCTGGAAGATCCGTTCCGCCTCTATCGCTGCCACACCATCATGAACTGTGCGCAGGCTTGTCCGAAGGACCTCAATCCGGCAAAGGCCATTGCGGAAATCAAGAAAATGATGGTCGAGCGCCGCGTCTAGACGGTTTTATCCTGTCTGAAACAGTTTCGGCCGGTCTTGCGCATGCCGGAATCGCCATCCATGATTGCCTCTTTTGACCAGGATTTGGAGGAATCGCACATGGCCCCGGATATACGACCGGAAAAGAAATCACCACGCGAAGGCGTGGTCATCAAGGCTGCGGATGGCGCACTGAGGGGCGGCGACTGGAAAGGCAGCATATCTGCCGATGCACTCGATACCGGTGCTTTCATGATTTTTGTTTCTGCAGATGAGCCCGGGAAGGGGCCGGACTGGCATGTTCATCCCTATGACGAGTTGTTCATCATCACCAAGGGCCGGGCCCGCTTCAAGGTAGGAGACAAAAGTTTTGAGGTGGAAGAAGGTGACGTTGTAATGGGCCCCGCCAATGTTCCGCACAAATACAAGAATTGCGGCACTGGTCCGCTCCAGAGCATTGACATCCATCTCAGCCGGGAATGGATCCAGACAGATTTGCAAGACCCCGAAGCTCAAGCCTGAATACGGTTTGTATTTCCGGCCTAACGCCGCCTCATGGCTGACGGTGCTGCAGGTTCAGGAAGCGGAAGGCATATCTATTCTGGCCAGCGCCATTGCGTCGGCAATTTCCGATGTTGGTCGTCCTTCTTTTGCAGACTGTTCAAGAATTGACTTGATCGTGTCGAACAGTCCCTCAATCCGGGCAATGGACCTTTCCCGGGAGGGTGTTTCGAAAATCAGGGCTGAACCGCCAATGACACCACCCGCGTTCACAACATAGTCGGGTACATAGGTAATGCCGCGCTTCTGCAGGATTGCCCCATGTTCAGGCTTTTCAAGCTGGTTGTTGGCAAGGCCGCAAATTGCCTGCGCCCTGATTTCAGGCAAACTTTTATCATTGATGATCGCGCCCATCGCACAAGGGGCAAATACATCCACTTCCTGTGCATGTACCGTCTCGGGAGAAACGGGCTGCGCGCCATATTTCTCAACCGCTTCACGTACCGGCTGTTCGCGTACATCAGCAACAACGAGCTCGGCACCAGCCTGGTTGAGGCGGTGCGCCAGGTCAGCACCGGTTCCCCCCAGACCCTGAATTGCGACCCGCACACCTTTAAGGTCCCTGCGGTTCCAAAGGTGATCCGAAACCGCCTGGATGCCAACAAAACCGCCCAGTGCCGTGAAGGATGCAGGGCTGAAGCCTTCCTCGTAATGACTGGCCCGGCAAAAAACATAGTCGCAGTTTTCAGCAAGAATATCAGCGTCTTCGGGGCTGACACCGATGTCGATTGCAGTCCAGTACTGCCCGCCAAGGTCTTGTACATGCCTGGAAAAGGCCCGCAACAATTCCGGTTTCCTGGATGAATGGGAATCAGCAATGATTACACATTTTCCTCCACCAAGCGGTAATCCAGCAACGGCATTCTTGTAACTCATACCCCGCGACAGGCGTAAAACATCGGTCAGTGCTTCCTGCGTGGACTCATACGGGTACATACGGCAGCCGCCAGCTGCCGACCCAAGTGCGGTTGAATGTATGGCTATGATGCCCTTCAGGCCGGTTTTTCGGTCTGTGCAGAACAGGATTTTCTCGTGATTGTCAAAATCCGGGTGTTCGAATATCTGCATGTCGTCAACTCCTCCTTCACGCCCTTTCAATCTCCTTTTCAATCTAATGTTTCGTAATCATCATTGGAACACGCAACTGTGACCGACAGGACGGGTATTTGTGCCTGTTTCTTCTTTAATATTGTTCGTCAAGGGAACTCCATCAGGGTTCGGAGGTTCCCTGTTCAGGAAAACTGATTTGCAGGGAGAGCAACCAATGTCACGAACGATCTCTTTCATTCTTTCACTCGCAACCGCCCTTGTCCTTGGTGGAACAGCGCTTGCAGGACAGGCCGATGAAACCGGATGGATCGTAAAGAACAGCAAGCATTCGGTTGAAGAGACTGCAGACAAGCTTGTCAAAATCATCGAGAAGGCGCCGCCAAAGCTGTTCGCACGGATCGATCACTCAGCCGGTGCAAAGAAGGCCGGACTCGAATTGCCCCCGGCAACCATGATAATGTTCGGAGCGCCCGCCATTGGTACACCGGTCATGCAGGGCAATATCCGGGCCGGTCTTGACCTACCGGTCCGCGTTCTGATCTGGGACGAGAACGGTCAGACAAAAATCGGGTATCTGGATCCGGAAGCCCTGAAGACGCGCTACGCCATCACGGGAGCAGACAAGGCATTTGAACAGATGACCGGCGCACTTGAAAAGTTTACATCAGGCGCAGCCAACTGACCTGAAAGCTCACGGCCACAATGAGTGACCGCAAGAAATTCAATTGCCACCAATCAAATGTTCTACTAATGTTCTCTTTCTGGCAATGATTCATGGCGGGAGAAAAGAACAATGATCAAGGCAAGCTGTTGTTGTGGTGCGGTTCGGTTTGAGCTGCTCGCAAAACCCTCAATGATGGGAACCTGTCATTGCACGAGATGTCGAAAACTTGGTGCAAGTACGCTCGTGTTTGTCCGAAAAGATGATCTCAAATGGATTGAAGGCAAAGACAATATCCAGCGTTTCAAACCGACCGCTCCCTACAAGTATACACGCTGTTTTTGCAGGACCTGTGGCAGTTCGCTGGGTGAAATTCTATCTGCGGAAGACAGTTTTCCGATACCTGCCAATCTGCTTGACAGTGATCCGGGCATAAAAAACCGGTTTCATGAGTTTGTTTCTGACAAGCCGGACTGGCTGGAAATCGGCGACGATGCACCACAATACCAGGAACACCCCGAGCCTGCTTGAGACAGGGATGCCGAAAACCCGGCTAACCAGTACCCGGGTCCATTACAACGAGTTGAACCGGCAATGTCAGTCTCGGGCGTCGCGCCGGGATCTGCGCTGAAACATGTACCATCCGGACCACAATACAGCATATAGGGTCAATGCAGTGTATATGGCTGGCTGGGGGCTGTCCGGTGAACTGATGGAGCCTGCATATGAGGCAATCAGGACATAGGGCAAAGTGCCCATTGTGAAGTACAGGCAATAACGGTGGAACTGCATCCCCGTAGCACCAGCCATGCAGGCAGTCACTTCCGGAATGATTGGCGCTGCACGCGACAGGACAATCATGGTTGGTCCGCTTTTGCAAAAAGCTTCGGCCATTTCCAAGCGGTCTTTTTCATTACTCAGCAACACTGAAATTGCAGCATCGCCCCATGTTCTGCTGATCGCAAATCCGCACAGGGCCGCCAGCATCATGCCGGCAAACGCGACCAGGGCTCCTGCCGGAAAACCCAGAAAAAAGCCCGCAAGGATTGTAATTGTGAGCGTTGGGACTGCAACAAAGAGATCAAGCAATAGCAGGATAATCACAGTAAGAGCCACCCAGCCCGGATCGAGCATTTGCGCCCACTCCAGCCAGCGCCTGACATTTTCAACCGTCAGAATGCCCATCACCTGTCCCAGGATGAACGTAACGGCAAAGACCGAGGCAAGAATAAACATGATACGCAGAAGCGGCTTCATTATACTAACCCGCCTTCATGATTTTTCTTGCCAGACCGGGCGACAGACGGTTAACCGTGCGCAGAAGTTTGACTTTTCCGATATCAATGACCGCCGCAGGGCTGTCCAATCCCTGTACGATTTTTGCCGCGGCTTCCTTTGCCGGCATTTTACCGGCGCCTCTGCCACGGGTCATCTCCGTGTCAACCAAAGGCAGAAACGCCTGTTTCACACAAACATTCGTGCCCTCCAGCTGATAGGCAAGGGACTGTGAAAAAGCGTTGAGCGCACTCTTGGTAGCGCAATAAATTGCAGAGTCTGTTTTGGGGGCGATCGCCAGGCCGGAATTGACATTCAGAATGATAGAAGGTGCGGATTGAAGAAGCGAGGGCAGCAGGTGAAAGGTCAGTATGCAGACTGATGTGAAATTGGTATCGATTTCACGCCTGATCGTTTCAATTTGAAAGTCATCATCCAGAAACTGCGGTGTGTATTGAACGGCTGCATTGTTGATCAGAATATCGATTTTTCTGCCTGCTGCGGCCATGGCGGCAGCCAGCTCTTCCACTTGCTTCAAATTTGCGAGATCAACCTCGTGAATGCGTATCCGGTCATAGGTATTGCGTACCTTATCCAGTTTGCAGGACTGACGGGCAATGATCGTAACTTCATTGTTCGCCTGGAGTTGCCTCAGCAGTTCCAGTCCGATACCCGATGTACCACCGGTTATGACTATATGCTTGCCGGCAGTTTTCATTATCTCTTCCCTGGAGGCTGGTTCGAATTCTAATCTCGTACAAACTAGCCCCGGCAACAGATGTTGAAATTAACCCGGGTTAAAACGCATGAAGCTGGATGAATTTATTGCCGAGAACGGAACCGTCATCACAAAGAAGGCAGGTGACCACCTGTTCCGTCAGGGTGAACATGACCAGTCAATATACAAGGTCAAAAGCGGACTGCTCAAAGCTTATTACCTGTCAGCTGACGGCAAGGAGAATATCAAGTCCTTCATCATGCCTGGCGACAATATCGGCAGCCTCGTTTCTGCCTGGGCAGGAAAAGCCAGCACATTCAGCCTAGTCTGCCTCAAGCCTTCCATTGTTTCGGCAGTCCCATTCAGAAAACTGAATGAGGCAAGCAGGGCCGATCCCGGAATAGCGGGGGAAATTCTGGATTTCCTGCTGGCATTCGGGATGAAGAAGGAGATGCGCGAGTATGAACTGCTTTGTCTCACTGCCGAGGAAAGGTACAAACGGTTGCGCGACACTTCTCCCGAGATATTCACGCTTGTTACGCAGAACGAGATTGCCCGCTATCTTGGTATCACTCCTGTGGGTCTCAGTCGTATCAAGAAACGGCTTGCCGACTGATCTCTCGCAATCAGGGTATCAGCATTAATTACACAAATGGAAACCGCGACAAACTCCTTTGCCGCCGGTCAGTTATTCATGCCTCCGGTTTACCGGGTGATTATTTCCGGACCCATCATGATCGTTGGAAGCCATGTCGAAATGATCGGCACATAGGTTACCAGGATCAGGAAAACGAACATGATGCAAACCCATGGTGCAGCCGCTTTCACCACATTGGTAACAGACATCCCTGCAACGCCGGCAGTTACAAAAAGGTTCAGCCCTACCGGTGGCGTAATCATGCCGATCTCCATGTTCACAACCATGATGATACCAAGGTGAATCGGGTCGATGCCAAGCTCTGTGGCAATCGGGAACACCAACGGTGCAACGATAATCAACAAGCCTGACGGCTCCATGAACTGTCCGCCAAGCAACAGGATTATATTGACCACAATCAGGAACATGATCGGACCAAGACCAGCTGCCAGCATTGCTTCGGTAATAGCCTGAGGAATTTGCTCTTCCGTCAGGACATGCTTCAAAATCAGCGCGTTTGCGATGATGAAAAGGAGCATGATGGTAAGCTTGCCTGCTTCAAACAGTGTCTTGCGGGTATCAGGATGGAACCATGCGGTTACCAGTGCCTGGGGAGCCCGCAGCAGGGACTTGTTACGCTCATCTCCTGCTGTCGCCAGCGGACCCATGTCCCGGTAAACGAAATTGGCAATGAAAAAGGCATACATTGCAGCAACTGCAGCTGCTTCCGTGGGCGTAAAAATTCCACCGTAAATTCCGCCAAGAATGATAATGATGAGGAACAACCCCCAGAACGCATCCTTGCCGGATGAAAATATCTCGCGGAATCCTGCAAAAGGTTGCGAGGGTAGCCCCTTGACCTTGGCCCATACAAAAATGCCCATCATGAGCATCAGACCGGCAAGAATGCCCGGAAAGACGCCCGCGAGGAACATCCGCCCTACCGAAACGTCCGTGGCAGCTGCATAAACCACCATCACGATGGATGGCGGAATAAGAATGCCCAGTGTACCGGCATTGCATATTACACCGGCAGCGAACTCTTTCTTGTATCCCACCTCGCGCATGCCTGCGATGACAATGGAACCAATCGCCACAACGGTGGCTGGAGAGGAACCGGAAAGCGCGGCAAACATCATGCAGGCAAAGACAGAAGCAATGGCAAGACCACCGGAGAAATGGCCTACACAGGCAATTGCAAACCGGATGATCCGCCTGGCAACACCACCGGTCGACATGAAGCTCGAAGCAAGAATGAAAAACGGAATGGCCAACAGCGTGTAATGGCCGTCAAACGCCGAAAACAGTGTTTGCGCGATCGAGGCAAGCGAACCATCGGAATAGATCAGAAGAAAGATGATGCTGGACAGGCCAAGAGATATGGCAATCGGAACGCCAATCAGCATCAGTCCGATCACCATCCCGAAAAGAAGAAGGACGGACATCAGCCATTTCCTTTCGTCTGGTCATTTTCGAGGGCGGCTTCCTCCATCATTTCCTCCGCTTCGTGGCTGGCAATCAGCATGGATTGCTCACCCCTGACGATCCGCATTGATGCCTGGACGAAACGGAACAACAAAAGCCCGGTGCCAATCGGCAATGCCATGTATGGTATGAACCGCGGAAGCTTTTCATATGCTTCGCCTTCATTGAAAACATCCTTTATCCAGGTCAGGAAAAAGGGTACCGGAACATCATCGGTTTCGTAAAAGGCCTGCGGTCGCCAACGATACTCGACCGGCTCAAGCCCCATGGGGGTCGCAATGAAATCATTGTAGAAAACCGGCAAGGGCCGGATTCCGGCAAAAGGAGCCCAGTAGTTCCATGAACCGGCAAAAAGCAGAACGGCAAACAGCACACAGGCTGCAGCAGCAGCAAGGCTGACAGGGCGCCGTATGGTGACCGGCAAGGCATTGACGACCACATCAACACCGATATGGAAGTTTTTCTTGACCCCATAAGCGGCTCCGATCAGCACCAGCCAGGCAAACAGGAAAACCGTGACTTCCAGTCCCCACAGGATGTTGTCGTTGAAAACATAGCGGGCAATGACGTTGGCAAAGGTGACGAGTGTCATTAACCCGAGCGTTACGGCGATGAACGTCTCTTCAATGCCGTTAATGAAAGAATTGGAATCATTTTGCATGGACGGCTTCCGATACAAAAACGCCCTTGCTCATCCCGGCCTCCGGGGCAAGGGCGCTGTTGGTCAGGAATGCTGCCCGGCAATCAGGAAAAGCCGGGCAGAAACACGACTAGTTGGTAGCTTGAGCGGCATCAATCAGGTCTTTGCCGATATCGCCCTCGAACTTGGCCCATACAGGCTTGAGTGCATCAACCCATGCCTGGCGCTGTTCAGGGGTCAACTCACGTACCGTACCGCCGGATTCAACAATTTTGGCCCGGTTCTGCTGGTTTACGTTGAATGATTCCTTGTTTCGCGCCTCGGTCACTTCCTTGAGAATGGTAGCAAGCTGGTCGCGTACATCAGCATCAAGGCCGTTCCACCATTCATCCGAAGTCACGACAAGGTAGTCGATGATTCCATGGTTCGTTTCGGTAATACCGTCCTGAACCTCAAAGAACTTTTTGCCGTATATGTTGGACCAGGTGTTCTCCTGACCGTCGATAACCTTGGTCTGAAGGCCGCCATAGACTTCCTTGAATGACATTTTCTGAGGGCTGGCTCCCAGTTGCTCGAACTGGGCTACAAGTACGTCCGAAGCCTGGACACGAAATTTCAGACCTTCTGCATCTTCCGGCTTGATCAGCGGTTTGGAAGCAGACATCTGCTTCATGCCATTGTGCCAGAAGGCCAACCCCTTGAGGCCCCGCTTGACCATTGAGTCTTTCAGAGCCTGGCCAGCGTCCGATCCCTGGAATGCATCAACCGCATCAATGTTGGCAAACATGAACGGCAGATCAAAGATCCGGAACTTCTTTGTAAACTTCTCGAATTTGGAAAGCGAAGGCGCGGCAAGCTGCACATCACCATTCAACAGGGCTTCGAGTACCTTGTTGTCGTCGTAGAGCGTGGAATTGGGGTAAACCTCCATGCACGCCTTGCCGTTCATTTCTTCATTGACGCGTTTGGCAAGAAGGGTTGCGGCAATACCCTTTGGATGCTTGTCCGTATTGGTGACATGGCTGAACTTGATGACGGTTTCCCCGTCATCACAGGCGGCATGCGCACCAATTGCAGTGGACACAAGCAGGCTGGCTGCAATCGCAGTAATCTTCAAAGCTCTCATGATTTCTCCTCCCAAGAGTTGCTTGAATTACAACTTCAACAATAATTAACTCACACCCCGATTACGTGCAAGAAACGGCCATTCCGGCAATTTTTTGCCTATTTTGTAACGGACACAGCCATTTTGAGCACAGGATTGTGGTGGTATTGAACCCGTTGCCTGTATTGCATGATCTGCATTTTCAACCCGGCCGCACGGCAATAAATGGAACCACCCGGGCCCCCGACAGTTTACGAAGCGTTAACCTTGCCTTAAAGGCAGGAAGTCATAATTCAAACGGATTCGCTTTCTATCGTTACCGTTTGAATGGTGTAGGGGTATTGCATGTTTCGTCAAACTTCCATCGTGTTGGTGTTCGTGGCACTGGCAGCAAGCGGTTGCACCCGCTCTTCCAACGCCCTGAGCGGTGTTTCAACACAACGACCGCCACAGGCTTTGCCGTCGGTGCCGTCAGGAAATGTACAGTCGGGACAATTGGATCCCCTGGGTCAGCCACAACCACTTGATCCCAATCAGCAAACAAACCCTGCTGACCCGGAAGCACTTGCCAACGGCACGGATTCATCCGGTGCACCAGAAGCACCGGGCACGGTGGACACGGCAAGCCTCGATCCGCAACCGGCACAGCAGGAACCCCTGACCCATGAACCGCTTGCGGGCGCATGGAATGTCAATTCAGACAGTGCCGGCTGTCGTGCAATCCTTTCCTTCACCCAATGGTCCGGTGGCTATCGCGCAACCACATTGCGCTGTAATTCTCCTGAACTGAGCAGTGTAACAGCATGGGATATCAAGGGCGCTCAAGTCGTTCTGATTGACAGCAACGGATCACAGGTGGCAAGTTTGGGTCGTGCTGGCAGTGAACGCTATGCCGGACGCACAAGCTCCGGCAAGCCTGTAACTTTTAGCCGCTGAACCCTCTACCATTCCGTTTGATGAAATTTCCTTGGCGTAACGATGCAGATTGAAGCCGGAACGCCGGGAAAGCTCAGACAGACTTATGACCGGCGAGTTGAACAAGGTGAGATTGATGCCGATCCGGCACAATTGGAACTGATCACCATTCTGGACAGTCTGCTTGTCGATCTTGGCCGCAAACGCCTGTCGCGCAAATCCAGTTCACTGGGATGGCTGTTTGGCCGCAATAGCGGAACAGATCCCGTAAAGGGTGCCTATATCTGGGGCGATGTTGGACGCGGCAAGTCCATGATCATGGACATGTTTTTCGAACACATCCCCAACCAGCGCAAACGGCGTGCCCATTTCAATGATTTCATGACCGACGCGCAGGAACGTATTCACCACCAGCGCCAGGAATTTGAGGCAGGTCGCAGCCGCGACGAGGACCCCGTTCCGGTCGTTGGCAGGGAGCTTGCCCAGGAAGCGGCGGTCTTGTGTTTTGATGAATTCACAGTCACCGACATTGCTGATGCAATGATACTCGGACGTTTGTTCGAAACCCTGTTTGCCGAAGGTGTCACGATCGTTGCAACTTCCAATGTCGAACCGGAAAACCTCTATCGCAACGGGCTGAACCGGCAGATTTTCCTGCGCTTCATCGACATCCTCAAGGAGAATGTCGAAACATTCGAATTGTCGGCCCGTACTGACTATCGTCTTGAAAAACTTGATCAGGCGCCCGTCTATCACACACCTCTGGGATTGCAGTCCAGACAGGCCATGGATGCAAGCTGGAAACTGTTGACCGGCAAGGAGAGTGGTGAACCGGAGACGCTTTCTATCAAGGGCCGGGAACTTGCAGTCCCCCTGACCGCATCCGGGGCAGCGCGTCTTTCGTTCGACAAGCTGTGCCGTGAAGCCCGCAGCGCCCTTGATTATCTGGCACTGGCACGCCGGTACCACACGGTTTTTATTGAAGATGTACCGCAAATGGGTCGCGACCAGCACAATGCAGCAAAACGTTTCATCCTCCTGATAGATACGCTTTATGACAATCATGTCCGGGTAGTGATTTCAGCCGCGACTGAACCGGACAAACTCTATACGGCGACGTCAGGAACTGAGGCATTTGAATTCAAACGCACCGCCTCCCGGCTCCACGAAATGCAATCTCGTGACTATATTGCCGGGCTCACTGATGGCGATGAAAGTAATTGACGTTTACGTAAGCCCCTATTTCATGAAAATCTCATGTAAATTGTGACTTTGCATCTGACGTGTTTTTTGGCTAAAACCTAGCGTGATGCATTCGAAAACACTTGAAAAGCAAGAATTCTTACTATTACGTAAAGGGAAGTTTAATGGCGCGCAACAAGATCGCATTGATTGGTTCCGGCATGATTGGCGGAACGCTGGCTCACCTGGCCGCAATGAAGGAACTGGGCGACGTCGTCCTGTTTGACATTGCAGAGGGCATTCCGGAAGGAAAGGCACTCGACATTGCTGAATCCTCACCGGTTGACGGGTTTGATTCAAACCTTTCAGGTACCCAGAGCTATGAAGCGATTGAAGGCGCCGATGTTTGCATTATCACTGCCGGTGTACCACGCAAACCGGGCATGAGTCGTGATGACCTTTTGGGCATCAACCTGAAGGTGATGGAACAGGTTGGGGCCGGCATCAAGAAATATGCCCCCGATTCCTTTGTGATCTGCATCACCAATCCTCTCGATGCCATGGTTTGGGCCTTGCAGAAGTTTTCCGGTCTCCCGCAAAACAAGGTCGTGGGCATGGCTGGCGTCCTCGATTCCTCGCGCTTCCGCTACTTCCTTGCGCAGGAATTTGATGTCTCTGTCGAGGATGTAACCGCATTCGTGCTTGGCGGCCATGGGGACACGATGGTCCCGCTGACCCGCTATTCAACTGTCGCCGGCATTCCCCTGACCGATCTGGTGAAAATGGGCTGGCTTACCAAGGATCGCCTGAACGAGATCGTCGACCGCACCCGCAAGGGCGGTGGTGAAATTGTTTCACTGCTCAAAACAGGCTCCGCATATTATGCACCGGCTGCCTCGGCCATCAGCATGGCGGAGAGCTACCTGAAAGACAAAAAGCGCGTTCTGCCATGTGCTGCAGCACTGAATGGTGAATACGGCGTTAGCGACATGTATGTCGGCGTCCCGGTAGTCATCGGGTCGAACGGCGTGGAGCGGGTTATCGAGATTGATCTCAACAAGAGCGAACAGAAAATGTTCGACACCTCGGTTGGCGCAGTCGCCGAACTGTGTGAGGCCTGCCAGGGCATTGCACCGAACCTCAAATAACACAATCAAATGCGGCCCTCGTGGCCGCATTTACAATTAAAGAGCCAACAGCACCGGTCAGGACCCATGGCAGAGAAAACCTCCAACGAAGAATTTGCCAACACATCTTTTCTCTATGGCGGCAATGCCGACTATATCGAGGAGATGCATGCCCGCTATCAGGAAGACCCGTCCTCGCTCAGCGAAGACTGGCGCCAGTTCTTTGGCGAACTGAAGGATGATGCAGGGGACGTTTTGAAAAACGCCCGGGGCGCATCCTGGGAGCGGGACAATTGGCCAATTCATGCAAATGGCGAACTGGTATCCGCGCTGGACGGAAACTGGGGTGAAATCGAACGCCATATTGGCGATCGGCTGAAAGCAAAGGCTGATAGCGGCGAGATTGATCTCGACGGCGAACACGTTCAGCGGGCAACGCGTGATTCCGTTTCAGCCATCATGATGATCCGCGCCTATCGGATGCGTGGGCACCTCCATGCCAATCTCGACCCGCTGGGCATTGCCAGCGAGCATGAGACCTATAACGAGCTGCATCCCTCGGCATACGGGTTTACCGAAGCCGATTATGACCGGAAAATCTTCATCGACCACATGCTCGGGCTCGAGTTTGCAACAATTCCGGAAATGCTGGAAATCCTGCAAAGAACCTATTGCTCCACCATTGGCATTGAGTTCATGCATATTTCCAACCCGCAGGAAAAGGGCTGGCTTCAGGAGCGCATCGAAGGGCCCGACAAGGGCATTGCATTCACCATGGAAGGCAAAAAAGCCATCCTGCGAAAACTGATCGAGGCAGAAGGCTTCGAACAGTTTATTGATGTGAAATACAAGGGCACAAAACGTTTTGGCCTTGATGGCGGGGAATCGCTGGTACCCGCACTGGAACAAATCATCAAGCGTGGTGGCCAGATGGGAATGAAGGAAATCATTCTCGGCATGGCCCACCGCGGCCGCCTTAATGTTCTGGCCAACGTGATGGGCAAGCCCCATCGCGCCATCTTCCACGAATTCAAGGGCGGCTCCTTCAAGCCGGACGAAGTGGAAGGCTCCGGCGACGTGAAATATCATCTTGGCGCCTCATCCGATCGTGAATTTGACGGCAATGAAGTGCACTTGTCGCTTACTGCCAACCCCTCACACCTTGAAATTGTGAACCCGGTTGTTCTGGGAAAGGCACGCGCCAAACAGGACAAGTTCGAGGAAAAGAACGAACGGGGCTCAAGGCCGCGTGACACAGTAATGCCTCTGCTTCTTCATGGCGATGCAGCCTTTGCGGGGCAGGGCGTGGTTGCCGAATGCTTCGGTCTTTCCGGCCTGAAAGGACATCGCACCGGCGGCTCGGTCCATTTCATCATCAACAACCAGATCGGCTTCACCACCAATCCGCGTTTCTCGCGTTCTTCGCCCTATCCGTCGGATGTTGCGAAAATGATCGAGGCACCGATTTTCCATGTGAACGGTGATGACCCTGAAGCGGTAACCTTCGCCGCGAAAGTGGCAACCGAGTTCAGGCAGCTGTTCCACAAGCCGGTCATCATCGACATGTTCTGCTATCGCCGGTTTGGCCACAATGAAGGCGATGAACCGGCCTTTACCCAGCCGAAAATGTACAAGGCCATTCGTTCACACCCCACGACCTGCAAGATCTACAGTGACAAACTGATCGAGCAGGGTGTGATCAGCCAGGAAGATTACGAAGCCATGCGCAGTGAATGGCGCTCTTTCCTGGAAGATGAGTTCGAGGCAGGTCAGAGCTACAAGCCAAACCGGGCAGACTGGCTTGATGGTGCCTGGTCCGGTCTGAAGGAAGCCGATAACGAGGACGAGCGACGCCGCGGAAACACCGCCGTTTCACAGGAATACCTGGAAGAGATCGGTCGCAAAATCACAACCGTTCCCGAAGGGTTTACTGCCCACAAGACAATCAAGCGGCTCATGGATACGCGCCGCAAGATGATTGATACGGGTGAAAACATCGACTGGGGCATGGGCGAGGCTTTGGCCTTCGGCACAATGGTGGCAGACGGGCATTACGTTCGCCTGTCCGGTCAGGATGTCGAACGCGGCACCTTTTCCCAACGCCACTCCGTTCTCTATGACCAGGAAACCGAAGAACGCTACACGCCGCTCAACAACATTGCTCCGGACCAGGAAGAGTATGATGTCATCAACTCCATGCTCTCCGAGGAAGCCGTGCTTGGCTATGAATACGGCTACTCGCTGACCCGGCCGAATGCGCTGACAATCTGGGAAGGCCAGTTCGGCGATTTCGTCAATGGTGCGCAAGTCGTGATCGACCAGTTCATTTCATCAGGCGAAAGCAAATGGCTCCGCATGTCCGGCCTGGTCATGTTGCTGCCGCACGGCTATGAAGGTCAGGGGCCCGAGCACTCATCCGCCCGGCCGGAACGTTTCCTGCAGCTATGTGCACAGGACAACATGCAGGTTGCCAATTGCACCACGCCAGCCAACTACTACCATATCCTGCGCAGGCAATTGAGTCGGGACTTCCGGAAACCCCTGGTCCTGTTTACCCCAAAATCACTTCTCAGACACAAGCGGGCAGTGTCGACAATCAGTGACTTCACGGGAGATTCCTCTTTCCACCGTCTCCTGTGGGACGAGGCCGAAACAGAGACCTACCAGGGACCGAAGCTTGTCGACGACAGGAAAATCCGCCGGGTCATCCTGTGTTCGGGCAAGGTTTACTACGATCTGCTTGATGAACGGGAAAAACGGGAAATCGATGATATTTACCTGCTGCGCATAGAACAGCTTTACCCCTTCCCGGCCAAGGCCCTGATCACGGAACTCAGCCGCTTCAAGAACGCGGAATGGGTATGGTGTCAGGAAGAGCCCAAGAACATGGGTTACTGGTCCTTTATCGAACCTTATCTTGAATGGGTATTTGCACATATTGAAGCAAAACACCCCCGCGCAAGATATGCAGGCCGCCCTGCGGCAGCATCACCAGCCACAGGCCTCATGTCCAAGCACCTGCAGGAACTTGAAGCCTTCCTTGAAGACGCTCTCGGCGGTTAGGACCGACCGGAACCCAAGAACACCATCCATTCAAAAGCGGAAGAGAACATCAAATGTCAGGCGAAATTCGGGTACCAACCCTTGGCGAATCCGTCACTGAAGCAACAGTGGGCCAGTGGCTCAAGAAACCCGGCGATGAGGTTTCCGCCGATGAACCGGTTGTTGAGCTGGAAACCGACAAGGTCTCTGTTGAAGTACCGGCACCTCAGGCTGGTGTGTTGGGCGACATCGCCGTCAAGGAAGGTGAAACCGTCGAGGTCGGAGCACTTCTCGGTATGATTGGTGAAGGTTCCGGAAACGCCAAAAAGGCTGAATCTGCCTCTGGCGACACACCCCCATCACCTGCCCCGCAATCCGCCGACACTTCCGGGGGAACAGGAAAAATTGTCGATATTCCGGTTCCCAGTGGCGGCGAATCCGTAACCGAAGCCGGTGTCGGCGAATGGTTCAAGAAAGTGGGTGATGCAGTTGCCGTGGATGAAGCCCTGGTTGAACTGGAAACCGACAAGGCGGCACAGGAAGTCATGTCTCCGGTTGCCGGTGTGGTAAAGGAAATCGTTGCGGAAACCGGCGATACGGTTGAAGTCGGTGCAATTCTGGCCCGCATTGAGGAAGGCGGCACTGCAAGCGCAACGCCACCCGCAAAGACAGAAGAGCCCAAGGGCAAATCGCAAGGTGACGGCAACATGCCACCTTCCCCTGCGGCACAGAAAATACTGGCTGAAAAGGGGATTGATCCGGCATCTGTTGAGGGAAGCGGCAAACGTGGCCAGGTACTCAAGCACGATGCTCAGGCAGCAAGAACCCCAACTGCATCCGAGGCAGCTCCGGCGGCTTCCGCAAGAACCATTCCGGATGACAAGCCTCGTGAGGAGCGGGTGAAAATGACCCGCCTGCGCCAGACCATAGCGCGCCGCCTAAAGGATGCACAAAATACCGCAGCCATGCTGACCACCTTCAACGAGGTGGACATGACAGCTGTCATGGAAATGCGCAAGAAATACAAGGAACTGTTCGAGAAGAAACACGGTGTCAAACTTGGCTTCATGGGCTTCTTCACGAAAGCGGTTTGTCATGCGCTCGCCGAAATTCCGGCAGTCAACGCAGAAATCGATGGCAACGAGATCGTTTATAAAAATTTCTGCCACATTGGCGTAGCTGTCGGCACTGACAAGGGGTTGGTTGTGCCTGTAGTGCGCGATGCAGACCAGATGTCGATTGCAGAAGTCGAGAAGGAAATTGGCAATCTCGGACGCAAGGCCCGCGATGGAGACCTTTCCATGGCAGACATGCAAGGTGGAACCTTCACCATCTCAAATGGCGGTGTCTACGGCTCCCTGATGTCAACACCCATTCTCAATGCCCCTCAATCCGGTATTCTTGGCATGCACAAGATTGACCAGCGCCCGGTAGTCGTGGACGGAGAAATTACGATCCGTCCCATGATGTATCTTGCCCTTTCCTACGATCACCGTATCGTGGACGGCAAAGAGGCTGTTACTTTCCTGGTGCGCGTAAAGGAAAGCCTCGAAGATCCGGAAAGGCTGGTACTGGATCTCTGACAGGCAAAATCAAACCACAGCAAACTGACCCGGAGAAACCACCATGTCCATTGAACTGCAATATCTGATATTCGCTGTCTTTCTGGTTATTATCCAGATGGTGTTGCAGTCCACGGCCGGAATGTTTGCCAATGGACTGATGGGCGCAGCCGGCTCGCGGGACGACGAGGTACTGACCACGGGTATAGGCGGGCGCTTTGAGCGTGCCTATTACAACATGCTGGAAACATTTCCGGTTTTCGCAAGTCTGGTTCTGATTACCGAAGTTGCGGTTTCAGCAGGCATGATGGAACGCAGCACCCTGGCCATAACAGCCGTACAACTCTATTTCTGGGGCCGTGTTGTCTACGTCCCGCTATACGTCATCGCCATTCCCTTTCTTCGGACAATCGCATGGCTGGTTTCAATGGTGGGCATCATCATGCTGGCATGGCCGTTGCTTGGTCTGGTGACATGACCGACATGAACAGGGTTTGCATCATAACAGGCGGCAGCCGGGGTATAGGCGCAGCTTGTGCGCGGCTGGCAGCAAAGGCTGGCTATGCCGTATGCTTTTCCTATATATCCAACCCGGACGCTGCCAGTGCTGTCGTGGCCGATATTGAGAAAGCCGGCATGCCTGCCAAGGCAATCCGTGCTGATGTCGCGCATGAAGAGGACATTCTGGCACTGTTTGATGCAGCAGCCGAAATGGGCTCGCTGAAAGGCCTGATCAACAATGCCGGCATTGTTGCCGAAGCACAGGACGTTGCCGATTATACCCGGGAACGTCTTGAAAAAATGGTGGCCATTAATCTGGTCGGCGCCATTCTTTGCGCCCGCGAGGCAGTCCGGAGAATGTCGACAAAACGTGGCGGTAATGGTGGCAGTATTGTCAACCTGTCTTCTGCCGCAGCCTATCTCGCAGCCCCGAGCCAGTATGTGGATTACGCAGCGACAAAAGCGGCAATAGATACGTTCACCAAGGGTCTCGCGCTTGAGGTGGCTGACGAAGGTATTCGTGTGAACGCAGTTCGTCCCGGCCTGATTGAAACCGACATCCATGCAAGTGGCGGACAACCTGACCGGGTTGAGAAGCTGCAACACCTGGTACCCATGAAGCGCGGCGGCACGGCCGATGAGGTTGCCAGGGGGATTTTGTGGCTTATGAGCGAAGAAGCCTCCTATGTCACAGGCGACTCGATGAATATAACGGGAGGCAGATAAATGGGCCGGCTAAACATCATTCTGGTTTTTGTTTCGCTCTTGTGGCCAGCGACCGCGCTGGTGATGGCACCGCAGGTGCAGGCCCAGGTGAAACAGGAAGTTTCTGCGGCATCGCTTGCAGGCAGTTACGATGTTCGCGGCCGCAACCCTGATGGCTCGGCATATTCCGGCGCATTGGAAATAGCCGTTATCGACAACGTGGCAAATTTCACATGGAACGTTGGAAATCGGGTTTACAAGGGGCAGGGCAGTTTCGTGGGAAATGTTCTGGTCGTGAACTGGGGCAATTCTGCACCTGTGATCTACACAATAGATCTGGACGGCAACCTTTCAGGCACCTGGAGTAATGGCCAGGCAAGTGAACGGCTGACCAGAAAATAACGAACCAGACGGGAGTACTGGATATGGAATATGACGTCGTAATAATTGGCTCCGGCCCGGGGGGCTATGTTTGCGCGATCAAATGCGGACAATTGGGATTGAAAACCGCCATTATCGAAAAGAATCCTACCTTTGGCGGCACCTGTCTGAACATCGGATGCATACCCTCCAAGGCGCTGCTTCATGCATCGGAAATGTTTGCCGAAGCTGAACACGGCCTTGAGGAATTTGGTGTTGAAGTAGGCAAGACCAAACTCAACCTCAAAAAAATGATGGAACACAAGGACAAGACCGTTAAGGCAAATGTCGACGGCGTTGAGTTTCTGCTCAAGAAGAACAAGGTGGATACCTATATCGGCACCGGCAGCATCCCTTCTGCGGGCAAGGTGACGGTTACGAATGACAAGGGAAAGACAGAAGAACTCGCGACCAAAAACATCGTGATTGCCACCGGGTCGGACATTGCCGGCGTACCCGGACTTGATATCGACATCGACGAGAAAACCATTGTTTCCTCGACAGGCGCACTGGAACTTTCACAGGTTCCGAAAAAAATGATCGTTGTTGGCGGCGGTGTCATCGGCCTGGAAATGGGATCGGTATGGAACCGCCTTGGCGCGGAAGTCACGGTCGTTGAATATCTCGACAAGATTCTCGGCCCGATGGACAAGGACGTTTCCAAGCAATTTCAGCGAATGCTTGGAAAACAGGGCATGAAATTCCATCTCTCGTCAAAAGTCACCGGCGTATCAAAAACCGGCAAGGGAGCTTCTGTTACATTCGAACCTGTAAAGGGTGGTGACGAACAGACACTTGAAGCCGATATTGTTCTCATTTCCACCGGTCGTCGCCCCTATACGGACGGGCTCGGCCTTGAAAAACTGGGTCTCGATATGGACAAGGGCCGCGTCAAAACCAGTCACTGGAAAACCAGCATGGACGGTATCTGGGCAATTGGCGATGTAACCGACGGACCAATGCTCGCCCACAAGGCGGAAGATGAAGGTGTCGCAGTGGCCGAATCCATCGCCGGTCAGGCCGGGCATGTAAATTATGATGTCATTCCCGGTGTGGTCTACACCATGCCTGAAGTGGCAAGTGTGGGGAAAACCGAAGAAGAGCTCAAGGAGGCTGGCGTAAGCTATGCTTCCGGAAAGTTCCCGTTCAGTGCCAATGGACGGGCACGGGCCATGAACCAGACGGACGGGTTCGTGAAATTTCTTGCTGACAAGGAAACCGATCGGGTACTTGGTGTTCACATTGTCGGTTTTGGCGCCGGTGACATGATCCATGAAGCAGCCGTCCTGATGGAATTTGGTGGCTCATCAGAGGATCTGGCCCGTACTTGCCACGCTCACCCGACCCTGTCGGAAGTTGTACGGGAGGCGGCGCTTGCGACTTTTTCAAAACCGCTTCACATGTAACCATCATCAGCCAGTTTCCAGAAATCCGTTGAATTTTCCCTTGCCAAAACTAGATAGGCAGCATGCTTGAAGCACTGAAAAACTTCATCCGGGACGCAATCGAGACTCCGGAACCGGAAACCTTTCTGCATGACCGCAAGCAGCTCGCAGAAGCTGCCCTCATGTATCATGTCATCGCAGTGGATGGGGTTGTTCGTGAAAATGAACGAATACGGCTCGCGGAGATTCTGGGCAACCAGTTTGAACTCGCGGAAAACCAGCTTCAAAACCTGCTGAGTGAAGCAAAAGAGGCCGAGCAGGAAGCAATTGACCTTTATGCATTCACAAGCGTACTCAAACGTGGCCTGTCTTATGAAGACCGAACCTCAATCATCGAGAATTTGTGGGAAATGGTTTTCGCAGATGGTGTAATCCACGAACTTGAAGACAATGTTGTCTGGCGGGTTGCGGAGCTTCTTGGCGTCGATTCCCGTGATCGAATGCTGTTGAAGCAAAGTGTGTGGAAACGGCAGAACAAGGAAGAAGAAAGCCCATCTTGACTGATCTATCCAGCACCAGCCTGAAAAAGCCGCGTATACTGGCAATTCTTCATCAGGAAGGTTCAGTAACCGGCCGGGTCGGCATGCATCTTGAGCGGATGGGGTATCATATTGTCACCTGCAGGCCGGCCCTCGGCGAACCACTTCCCGAAACATTGGAGCAATATGCCGGTGCTGTGATGTTTGGCGGGCCGATGAGCGCCAATGACCCGGACGATTTCATCAAACGGGAAATAGACTGGATGGATGTGCCTCTACGGGAAAACAAGCCGTTCTTCGGTATCTGTCTTGGTGCACAAATACTTTCCAAGCATCTGGGTGGTCATGTCACCGGGCACGAACGCGAGGAGGTGGAAATCGGTTATTATCCAATTCGCCCAACCAATGAGGGTGCACAATTGATCGACTGGCCCGGTCATGTTTACCAGTGGCATCGCGAAGGCTTTACCCTGCCAACAGACGCAACCCTTCTTGCCACGGGCGAGCAATACCCCAACCAGGCATACCGGTATGGAGAAAATGCCTGGGGCGTACAGTTTCATTCCGAAGTCAATCACTGGATGATGAATCGCTGGACGACAAAGGCATGGAGACGGTTCACCCTGCCAGGCGCGCAGAGCAGGCAAGAACATCTTGAAGGGCGCATCCGCCACGATCCGCCGGTGCGGAAATGGCTTGAAGATTTTCTTCACCTGTGGATTGGTAACGCTGGCAAGACCGGTTAAAACATCCACCTTGATAACAGGCCAACAAGCATACAGGAGACATGAATGACTGCCGTAATCACAACTCTGGTGGCCATACTCGACTTCTATTGGTGGATCGTGGTGATTTCCGCGATCTTTTCCTGGCTGTATGCCTTCAATGTCATCAACTCATCAAACCAGTTTGTAAACCAGATCGGCAGCTTCCTGTATGCGATCACCGAACCTGTTTACAGGCCTATTCGGCGCTTCCTGCCGAATCTGGGAGGAATAGACATTTCGCCAATTATCGTGCTGTTTGCCCTGCTTTTCCTGAGAACACTGATACTGACCAGCCTTGCACCCGCATTGGTGGGCTAGACTGATGAAACAGGCGCTCAAAACCCTGCTCGCAGCCGGAATGCTGTTTCTTGCTGCCCCGGTTGCAACAAGTGCGAATCCGCAAAGCGTCTATACAAAACTGGACCTCGAAAAGGACTGCAAGTTCACGGAAACCCATGAACAGGGCGGTAGGGCAGTATGTACTGGCTATCGCCAATGGCCTGTCCATTTTTCGGAAGGAGATCTGCGCCAGCAGGTGCGCTACGGCTTTCAGGGGAATATCAAAACCGGGTGGGAGAGTTTCGGCCAATTCAACCGGATCAATGACACGATTGAATGGCGCCTTGAAAACGGCAAACCCTACGCTACAATTTTGCGCTGGTTCATTGAAAACATGGATCCCGATACGGGTGCGGTAAGCAAGAAATATCTTGGAAACGTCCTCGTCATCTCATCAGTTGGCACAACTGAAAAGCCCGGGTCATGCATTGTCGGTTATGTAGATGCCCGTGCAAACGGAAATGCAAACCAAATTGCACGTGACGTGGCCGATACCCTGGTTCGCAAATTCATCTGCGGTCAGGATTTGCCCGCTTTTCATGGTGTTCGGGGCGAGCTTTCAGGAAACCCGACATCCCTTCGCTGATAAACCGCTTCCATTTGGTAAGACTTCGCCGGGCCACGTACATGATGCTGGATCGACAGGCGATTGCCTGAAAATTCATACCAGCCCTCATAGACATCATCTCCACAAAGGTGCGATGCGCAACCATTCCAGCTTCCGCTGCCCCCTGACAAATTGACACCATGATAAAGGCGTCTGGGGGTTTCAGGGTAAAAAATCTTCAGGGTTGCAGGCAATTCGAGAGACCAAACCCAAATCCGGCTCGCGGAAAAAACCTCTCCGCTCCCCAGGCGCATGACGCCCTTTTCCTGTAATTTCAGGCAATCATCCTGATCTCTGGTGAAAATTCCGGTGCCATGAAAATCGGAACCGTCAGAAATCTTGCGCATCAGGTTCCACTCCCCTTCAAGAGAGCAGAACCACCCGACAAGATTCATTCTGTCATTCACCCAAACCCGTCATTCAGCCAAGCAATGCCTGCACCTCGGCAAGCACGGCGTCGCCCATTTCGGCGGTGGAAACCTTTTGCGCACCTTCAGTCCAGATATCACCGGTACGAATGCCCTTGTCCAGAACATTGGCAATTGCCTTTTCAACGGCGTTTGCCTCGTCAATCATCTCGAATGAATAGCGCAACATCATTGCAAAGGAAGCAATCATCGCGATCGGATTGGCAATTCCCTGTCCGGCAATATCCGGGGCAGAGCCATGCACAGGCTCATACATTGCCTTGCGTTTTCCTGTCACACCATCCGGTGCACCGAGTGAGGCGGATGGCAACATGCCCAGCGAACCGGTCAGCATGGCGGCCACATCCGACAACATGTCACCGAACAGGTTATCCGTTACAATCACGTCAAACTGCTTCGGCCAGCGAACAAGTTGCATGCCACCTGCATCAGCCAGCATGTGTGTCAGTTCGACATCTGAATAGTTTGCCTTGTGCGTCTGGGAAACAACCTCGTTCCACAAGACGCCGGATTTCATGACATTACGTTTTTCCATGGAGCAAACGCGATTGCTGCGGGTACGCGCCAATTCAAATGCAACGCCCGAAATCCGCTCGATTTCATAAGTGTCATAAACCTGGGTATCAATCGCACGCTTCTGGCCATTGCCGATATCGGTAATCGTTTTGGGCTCACCGAAATAGACGCCGCCTGTAAGTTCACGAACGATCAGGATGTCCAAACCCTCGACGACGTCCTTCCGCAGTGAAGAAGAATCGGCAAGTGCCGGATAGCAGATCGCAGGCCGCAGGTTTGCAAACAGGGCAAGGTCCTTTCTCAAGCGCAGCAATCCTGCTTCGGGGCGCTTCTCATATGGGACATCATCCCATTTCGGACCGCCTACCGCACCAAACAGAACAGCATCGGCTGCAAGCGCCTTTTCCATGTCGGCATCGGAAACCGCTTCACCGTGCTCGTCATAGGCAGCACCGCCAACAAGACCGCTTTCCACTTCAAAACCGCTGGAAAGACTGGCATTCATCCAGTCCATGATTTTGGTCACTTCGGCGGTTGTTTCCGGTCCGATTCCGTCACCGGGCAAAAGGAAAATTTTTCGAGCTGGCATGAGACTACTTTCTTCGAAATAAACAGGGCTGGATATTGTCAGGCCCAGGGGCGGGCTTCGGCATTGCGTTCCTCGAATGCATCGATTTCCGAGACTTTCGCCAGCGTTTCACCGATATCATCTATGCCTTCCAGAAGGCGATGCTTGCGATCAGGATCAATGTCAAACGATATCAGTCCGCCATCCGGGCCGGATATGGTTTGGGCTTCAAGATCAACGGTCAGCTTTGCATTGGAGCCGCGTTCCGCATCATCCATCAGTTTGTCTAGCTCTTCCTGGCTGACCTTGATCGGCAGGATACCGTTCTTGAAGCAGTTATTGTAGAAAATATCGGCAAAGCTTGTTGAAATCACGCAGCGTATACCAAAGTCGAGCAATGCCCAGGGAGCATGTTCACGGGACGAGCCGCAACCGAAATTGTCACCGGCAACCAGTATCTCTGCTGCAGTATAGGCAGGCTTGTTCAGCACGAAATCCGGATTTGGCGAACCATCCTCCTGGAACCGCATCTCAGCAAAAAGCCCTTCACCCAGCCCGGTCCGCTTGATCGTCTTGAGGTAATCCTTCGGGATGATCATGTCGGTATCGATATTGATGATCGGCAGAGGTGCTGCCACGGCGCTGAGCGTTTTGAATTTTTCCATTTGTGACTATCCGCATTTGCAGTTTCGAGGGTCTTACAAAGGATTCAGGTTCGTGACAAGCTTGAAAGCAATTGACAATACGAAGCTTCCTCTCCAAACGGGTTACGGGAAGGACACTGCATGAAGCAACAATTCGCGACACCGCATCAAAACTCTTACGATGTCGTTATTGTGGGCGGCGCCATTTATGGCTCGTCTATTGCCTGGTGGCTCACAAACAATGAGAATTTTGATGGCACCATCCTCGTTGTCGAGCGCGATCCAAGCTATGAATTCTGCTCAACAACCCACACCAATTCCTGCATGCGCCAGCAATTTTCTGCAGAAATAAACATTCGCATTTCACAGTTTGCTGCCGAGTTTGTCCGCAATTTCCGTGAAGCCCTGGGAGGCGATGAACGCATCCCCGATATTCCTATCCAGTCTTATGGCTATCTCTATCTTGCCGACACACCTGAATTCGCCGCACATCTGAAGGAATCACAGGCAATACAGAGCAGGCTGGGTGCTGGCACCCGGCACATGAGTAGGGACCAAATCACTGCCGAATATCCGTTTTACCAGCTCGACGACATCATTGCCGGGAACCACAACCCGGTGAACGAGGGCTATTTTGATGGCAACTCGCTTTTTGACTGGTGGAAACGCCTCGCCCGCGAGAAAGGCGCCGAATATTGCACCAATGAAGTCGTTGGCATGGAGCTTGATGATGACCGCAGCACTGTCAACGCGGTCACGCTGGCGACCGGCGAGAGAATAAGCTGTGGCACGGTGATTAACTGCTCCGGGCCACGGGCAGTGCTTACCTCCCGCATGGCCGGCATCGAGATACCGGTCGAGCCGCGCAAGCGTTACACCTACATTTTCGACGCTGAGAAACCTCTCGAAAAGGACCTTCCGCTGACGATAGATCCGTCCGGTGTTCATGTCCGTTCCGACGGGCGCTATTATCTGGCCGGTTGTCCGCCAAGCATAACGGGAGAGGGCGATCCGGCGGTCGGCTACGATGATTTCAACGCTGACCATTCGCTGTGGGAAAACCATGTATGGCCCCTGATTGCAACGCGCATTCCCCAATTCGAGGCCATAAAACTGACCAATATGTGGGTCGGCCACTATGCCTACAACACGCTTGACCAGAACGCGATCATCGGACCCCATCCCGAGGTTCGGAACTTCATTTTTGCAAACGGTTTTTCAGGCCACGGGCTACAACAGTCCCCGGCAATGGGCCGAGGCATTGCAGAATGGATATCGCATGGTGAATACCGCTCGCTGGATCTCTCACCTTTCGGCTTCGACCGAATCATGAAAAACGAACCCTTCAAGGAAAAGGCAGTAATCTGATGAAACTTGTCCTCACCGGTGCAGCCGGCCGTCTTGGCTCCTATCTGCGTGAACCCCTGTCGAAACTGGCTGACAGCCTTGTATCTACCGACATTGCCGATGATATCGGCAAGCTGTACGAAGGCGAAACCTACATAAGGGCAGACCTTGCAAGCCTTGACGCCATGATGGAAGTAATCGAGGGGGCTGACATGGTCGTCCACTTCGGAGCCATCGTCGATGAGGGGCCGTTTGAAGAACTGCTGGGGCCGAATTTCATCGGAGCATACAATGTCTGGGAAGCTGCTTTCCGTCATGGCGCGCGACGGGTGGTCTACGCTTCATCGATCCATGCCGTCGGAATGTATCCGAAGAACGAATTCATCGGTACAGACGTCCCTCACAGACCGGACACTTTCTATGGCCTTGCCAAATGTTTCGCTGAAGATCTTGGCCGGATGTACTGGGAAAAACGCGGAATTGAGAGCGTTCACATGCGCATTTTGTCCTGCGCCCAGGTCACCAATGCCAGGGCACTGGGATCGTGGTTGTCCTATGACGACCTTGTGCAGCTTGTCATCCGCGCGATAGAGACACCCGTCACCGGATTCAGCATTGTCTATGGCGTCTCCAACAATGACCGGGCGCCTGTTGACAATTCAAACGCAAGTTTTCTCGGTTACCGTCCGAAAGACAATGCCGAACAGTTCGCCGAAGAAATACTTGCAAAGGAACCGCGTCTGGACCCGCAGGACCCGGGTCATATGTGCCATGGCGGTCCGTTTGCATCGGTCAAACTAGGAGAAGGGGCAACTGCCAGCATGGGCATTGTTGATGACCGCAAGAAATCCTGAAGCCGTGGGCAATGAGCCTAAGCCGGAAATAGCAATGTCATGAAAACTGGAGCGGGCGATGAGATTCGAACTCACGACCCTCACCTTGGCAAGGTGATGCTCTACCCCTGAGCTACGCCCGCTCAACTGGCGAATATGTGTGAAAACGAAAAGGGTATACGCTTTCAGGAGCCGTATATGACGCAAGAGTTTTCGAATTGCAAGCCATTAAATGCAGCTGGCTATCCGGAATCGTCTTGCAGCCCGAAACCACCCCTTTCAAGACAGTTGATCTTGAACAGGGGTGACTTTAGGGTCCGTCCCGACACGATACGGGAACGAATGATGCCACTGACACCAGACCAGCTACTTTCCAGGCTTGACGAGCTTGGATATGAAACAACCACCCATCAGCATGAAGCAGTGTTCACCGTTGAGGAATCGGCCAAGATAAAGCAGGAAATTCCGGGCGGGCACACAAAGAACCTGTTTCTCAAGGACAAAAAGGGCAACTATTTCCTGATTGTTGCCGAAGGTGTTGCATCAATCAAACTCAACTCTGTTCATGGTCTCATTGGTGCGAAAGGGCGGGTATCGTTCGGAAAGCCTGAAGATCTCATGGAACTGCTCGGTGTCAAGCCGGGATCGGTCACTGCATTTGCCCCGGTCAATGATAAGGATAACAGGGTGAAGGTTGTCATCGACGAAGCCTTGCTGCGATATGAACTCATCAACTGTCATCCATTGACGAACGAGATGACAACCACCATTTCTCGTGAAAACCTGCTGGATTTCCTGGAACAGGTAGGGCATCCCCCCGCAATCATCCAGGTTTCACAAACGGAGCAAGATGCATGAGTAACGACGATTACGGTTTTGGCCCGGGTTCGGGCTATGGCGGCGGACAATCTGCAAATGTAACCTTTGGCGGCCAAAATCAGGGTACCGCACAAGCCGGCATGGCTTCTCCGCAAGGTTCTCCCGCTCCGGTAAAGGATATCACGACTGCGGAATTCATGACGGAAGTTGTACAGGCTTCTGCCGAAACTCCCGTTCTGGTCGATTTCTGGGCGCCCTGGTGTGGTCCATGCAAACAGCTTGCACCGGCACTTGAAGCTGCGGTTGCCGCAACCCGCGGCAAGGTCAAGCTGGTCAAAATGAACATTGACGAACATCCGGAAGTCGCCGGCCAGATGGGAGTACAATCGATTCCGGCAGTGTTTGCCTTTGTGAACGGCAAGCCCGTCGACGGCTTCATGGGTGCCAAGGCGGAAGGCGAGATTCGCGAGTTCATTGCCCGCATTGCCGGTAACAATGATGAGCCGTCCCAAATTGACCTGATGCTTGAGAAGGCTGCAGAAATGGCAGAAGCGGGACATGCGGCGGAAGCAAGCCAGATTTACGGCCAGATACTCTCCGTTGAGCCGCAAAACCTCAAGGCAAGGGCCGGAATTGGCCGGATTTACCTTGAGCAGGGAAACATGGAAGGTGTGAAGGGCGTTCTGGCTGGCCTTGATGAAAACCAAATGCAGGATGCAGAGATTTCCGGTCTGCAAACAGCGATGGAACTGGCAGAGCAGGCAGAAGCACTGGGCGACACTTCCGGACTTGAACAGGCCGTCGAAGCAGCACCACAAGATCATGACAAGCGTCTGGAACTGGCGGTTGCACTCAATGCCGCCAACCGTCGTGAGGAAGCCGCCGATCACCTGCTTGAAATAATCCGCCGCCAACCCGGCTGGAACGAGGACGCAGCCCGCGTGCAGCTTCTTCAGTTTTTCGAGGCCTGGGGCATGACTGACGAAGCTACAGTAACAGCACGGCGCAAACTCTCCTCCATGCTGTTTTCCTGATATTTTGACCGGGATTTCAAACCGGGGTCTGGCAAGTATGACGAGTTTGCCGGGCCTGTGGCAATTTCGTGTACACTATTGAGAATCCGGACAAAGGCACCATGTCAGGCTTGTGTGGTGAGGTTAGTCATGAAAGCAGGAAACAGGCAGTACAGACAGGCATCCGACATATCGGAGACAATTCCTGTTTTTCCGCTTACCGGAGCGTTGCTGCTGCCGGGTGGCCACATGCCACTCAACATTTTCGAACCCCGTTACCTTGACATGATTGAGGACGCCATTGCCGGAGAACGTCTCATTGGCATGATCCAACCCTGCCTCAAGGGCCGAATGCTGCATGACGATGTAACGCCCATGCTCTGTGAGGTTGGCTGTCTTGGCAGAATGACTGCATTTCAGGAAACCGGTGATGGCAGATATCTGATCAATCTCGCCGGTATATGCCGTTTTTCCATGACCGAAGAAATGATCGTCGACAGTACGTACAGGCAATGCAGAATAGAACCTTTCGAAGAAGACCTCCGTCCGCAGCCGCAAGAAGAAGCCATTGATCGCGATGCGGTGATTGCCGCGTTCCGCAAATACCTGTCTGCCAATAATATTGATGCGGACTGGAGCATGGTCATGGAGGCCGATGACCGTACCCTGGTAAATGCTCTATGCATGATGAGCCCCTATGATCCGGCCGAAAAACAGGCATTGCTCGAAGCGCGCGACTTGCGGGAACGGGCCGAAAAACTGGTTGCCATTTCAGAATTCCACATGACGGGTTGCCCGGACAGCACCCCCGGACGCATGAATTGAGGCCCCGAACCAATTGACACCATGACCCCTGATCCAAAACTGCTCGACCTGCTTTCCTGTCCTCTGACCCGGGGGAGGCTCGTCTATGACGAGGAAAACGCGGAACTGGTATCAAAACAGGCAAGACTGGCCTATCCGGTGCGGGACGGCATACCTGTCATGATTGTTTCCGAAGCCAGGGAACTTGATGAGCAGGAAATTGCCGAACTCAAATAGGCGCAGTTATTGATTCTCTGAAAACTTTGTCCGGTATCATTATCCCGGTTGTCAGATGGCTTCACCGCGAAGGAGTTTTGGGGAAGTATTGTTTTTGCCTGAAGCCTGGTCAATGAAATAACGCTTCATGAATGGCATCCGGTCCACCATGCCGAGCCCTACATCACGCAAACCCCGCAGCAGCGGGTTGTCGTTTGAAAACAGCCGGTTCAATACGTCTGTCATCACACCCATTTGCACGGTGTCAAAACGGCGCCACATCTGGTAGCGCTCAAGAACTTCAATACTGCCGAAATCCTCTCCCAGCCGATCGGCCTCGACAATGGTTTCGGCAAGTGCGGCCGCATCCTTGAACCCGAGATTCAGGCCCTGTCCAGCAATCGGATGGATGCCATGAGCCGCGTCACCAGCCAGGGCAAATCTTGGTTTTACAAAATCCCGCGCCAGTCTCAGCCCAAGTGGAAATGCCTGCACCTTGCTGACCACGGAAACAGCGCCAAGCTTGTGGCCGAACCTTTGCTCAAGCTCCATTTCAAATACCATCTCGTCCTGGGCGAGAAGGCGGTCCGCATCCCGGCTCCTTTCAGTCCAGACAAGCGAAGAACGGTTGCCTTTCAGGGGCAGGATGGCGAACGGTCCGGCTGGCAGGAAATGCTCTTCCGCACGTCCCTCGTGCGGACGTTCATGTTCTACGGTACAGACAATGCCTTTCTGGTCATAAGGCCAGTGAACCGTCTTTATCCCAGCAAGGTCGCGCAATCGAGAACGAACGCCATCGCAAGCGACAAGCAGGCGGGTGTCAATGACATTGCCTGACAGAGTGCTGACTGTCATGGCCGCACCTGTATCCTCAAACCCGGTAACGCCGTCACCGGAAATGCGTATAACGCCGTCCCTGTCAGCCTTCGCCCGCAGCGCCTTTACCAGCGAGCGGTTTTCAATCATGTAGGCAAAGGGCGCTTCTCCGTCTTCCCGGTCATTGGCAAATGTCAGGAATACCGGTCGCGTGATATCGTCTGTCCTGCTGTCAGTGACGATCATTTCACTTATCGGCTGCCCATCAGCCACCAGTTCTTGCCATAGTCCCAACAGGTCAAGCATGCGGCTTGCATCAGCTGCGATTGCCGAAGCCCGCTCATCCCTCTCGATATTCTCCTCAGGCGCAGGATCCATGACTGCAACACGGAGATGGGGAGCAGAATGCCTGATTGCCACAGCGCATGACAAACCCACATATCCACCACCCGCCACAAGAACATCGACATGGTCAGGAAGGGGCGGGCTAGGTTTTTTGGCCATGGTCTCTTTCCTCCGTTTCGCTATCATATACATGGAGGGGCAATGACAAAACTTCCAGAGCCATGTTGTCTCACATTCGATTATCGGCCATTAAATGACACAGCCATGCCCTGGCAGGCAACCATTGTTCAAAGGAGACTGGACCTGATGTCCGATGCGGTAGCAACACTTCTCGACATACTTGATCTGGAGCGCATAGAACAGAACATCTATCGTGGCGAAAGCCCCGATGTAGGATGGCAGCGTGTGTTTGGCGGACAGGTCATCGGGCAGGCACTTGTTGCCGCCCAGCGAACCGTTGACGAAGAACGGGTGGTTCACTCCCTTCACGGGTATTTCATGCGGCCCGGAGATCCTTCTGTTCCAATCCTCTATGAAGTGGACAGAATCCGCGATGGCAGGAGCTTCACCACAAGACGCGTGGTTGCAATTCAGCATGGCAAGGCAATTTTCTCGATGTCTGCTTCCTTTCAGGTGGTTGAGCCGGGGCTTGAGCACTTTCTTGAAATGCCACAAGTGGCAGCGCCCGAAGACCTGCCAAGTGAAAAACAGCTTGCCGACCAGTTCATTGATCGTGCCCCGGAAGGGGTTCGCCGCTATTGGGAACGGGCGAGGCCTATCGAATTGCGGCCGATTACCCTTGAACACTACATCTCGGACAAAAAGCTCGATCCCGAGCAAAATGTCTGGTTCCGGGCAACCGGCAAACTGCCCGCTGACCCTGCTGTCCAGCAGGCCGTTCTTGCTTATGCATCAGACATGACCCTGCTTGACACCTCCCTTTTTGTACATGGCCGGGCTGTTTTTGATCCCAAACTCCAGGTCGCAAGCCTGGACCACTCCATGTGGTTCCACAGGCCCATGAACATGGAAGAATGGCACCTATACAGCCAGGACAGTCCGAATACTTCCGGAGCAAGGGGGTTTACCCGGGGAAGCATCTATACGAGAGATGGCCAGCTCGTTGCATCGGTTGCCCAGGAAGGCCTTATTCGCGAACGCGATGGTGAATACGTGAAAACCGGTGTATCCGGCGGTTGACGGGGATCTGCTAATTCAGTCTGGTTGTCATAGTTAACAGCCAATTAACCTTCACGTCCTAGATTCACAGACAAGCATAATGACCACCTGCCGCCAGTTATTCGGATGGCGGTTGCAGGAGCATGTCTGGAGTGACGGATGCAAATCTCTGATATCGAACCACAACGCCTCAACCCAACCGTGCGAGAGGGAATTGGCAGCCAGTTTTCAGTGCTGACCGGGCTTGGCCTGCTTGCCCTGGTTGGCATGGCATTTGCCAGTCTCTCTACATGGACTGTGTCGGACCCGAGCCTTTCCTATGCAAGCGGTGGTGCAATTTCCAACATGCTGGGTTATCCCGGCGCCGTTTTTGCAGATATGGCCATGCAGTTTCTCGGATTGGCATCTGCCGTTGCACTGGTGGCTCCTGCCCTGTGGGGATGGACAAACCTGCTTCAGCGCCCTTTGCCACCTCTCAAGTCCAGACTGGTTTTCTGGTTGTTATCCATGGTGGCAACAGCAGCAACGTTTTCCTGCCTGCCAACACCACAGGACTGGCCAATTCCGGTCGCTCTGGGTGGTGTCGTTGGAGATTTCACACTAAAGCTCCCTGCACTGCTGACCGGTCCGGTGTCAGGATGGCCTGCAGCCTTGTACGCAACGGTTTTTGCCTGCCTTACCATCTGGTTCAACGTGAAGGCCGCTGCCCTGCTGGCCGGTGACAGAAATCCGGATCTGACGATTGATGAAGATATTGCAGACGAACTCGCAGACGAAGATGTAGACGAACCCAATTGGTTGCTGGGTGCCCTCAGTCATTACTATTTCAGCCTTCGCATGCGTTACCACGCCCGTCGTGCCCGCCAGCAGGAAGCCGATTTTGCTGCCTCTTCCACACCGGAAAGGTATCGCCCGGGTCTGGTTGCAGCTGCATTCGGAAAGATACAGAATCTTCGGGAAGCCCTCACCCGCATACCCGATGACGGATTGGAAGATTTCACCCGGCCTGCTGCAGAACCTCATATGGCAGATCCGAATAGTCCCGAAGCACAACCGGCTTACCCTGCCGAGCAACTTCACAATCCTGCCTACGGTGAAAACGTATATACCAGCCATGACAACCGCGCTGAACCGGACGATGACTGGGCACCACAATCTCCTCCGCCAACAGCAAACCCGCAAGAAATGACGCCGCCCCCGGCAGCTGATACACGGGTTCAGCAAATGGCGCCGCCTCCGAAACAATCCGGTCGGGTTGTACGCGAATCCCAGCCATCACTGATTGATTCGGATGATTTCGAACTTCCTGGATTGCACATGCTGCAGAATGTGCCGGCAAGGGCAACCGGCAAGCAGTTGACGGAAGAAGCACTGGAACAGAATGCAAGATTGCTTGAAGGTGTTCTTGAAGACTTTGGCGTCAAGGGTGAGATCATCAAGGTTCACCCAGGCCCGGTTGTAACACTTTACGAACTCGAGCCTGCTCCCGGCATTAAATCCTCGCGGGTCATTGGCCTTGCGGATGACATTGCCCGCTCGATGAGTGCGATTGCCGCACGCGTGGCTGTTGTTCCCGGTCGCAACGCAATCGGAATCGAGTTGCCGAATGCGAACCGTGAAACCGTGTATCTGCGGGAAATACTGGCAAGTGAGACCTACGAAAAGTCCAAGGCAAAACTGCCGCTCATACTCGGCAAGACCATTGGCGGCGAACCGACCATTGCCGACCTTGCAAAGATGCCACACCTTCTTGTTGCCGGTACCACCGGCTCGGGCAAGTCCGTTGCCATCAACACCATGATCCTTTCAATCCTGTACCGGTTTGGTCCCGACAAGGTGAAAATGATCATGATCGACCCGAAAATGCTGGAATTGTCCATCTATGACGGAATCCCCCATCTTCTAACACCAGTTGTAACCGATCCAAAGAAAGCTGTTGTTGCACTGAAATGGACCGTTCGGGAGATGGAAGACCGGTACAAGAAAATGTCCAAGATCGGCGTCCGCAACATTGACGGTTTCAACAACCGGGTTGCCGAAGCTGGCCGTAAAAAGGAAACCATAAGCCGGACCATCCAGACTGGCTATGACCAGGATACGGGTGAGGCAATCTATGAGACCGAGCATCTTGAGCTCGAACCAATGCCGTACATCGTCGTGATAATTGACGAGATGGCCGATCTGATGATGGTCGCCGGCAAGGATATTGAGGGAACGGTCCAGCGTCTGGCACAAATGGCACGGGCAGCCGGTATTCACGTCATCATGGCAACGCAGCGTCCGTCTGTCGATGTCATTACCGGTACGATCAAGGCAAATTTCCCGACAAGGATATCCTTCCAGGTGACTTCAAAGATCGATTCGCGCACGATCCTTGGCGAACAGGGCGCCGAGCAGCTGCTCGGCATGGGCGACATGCTTTACATGGCTGGTGGCGGTCGCATTCAGCGTGTCCACGGTCCCTTTGTCGGAGATGACGAAGTGGATCAGGTCGTGAACCATCTGAAAACCCAGGGCATACCGCAATACCTTGATTCCGTTACCGAGGAAGACGAGGAAACCGCCGGACAAACAGCTGCGGGCACTGAAGGTGGTGGCGGATTGGCTGATTCAAATGACATTTACGATCAGGCGGTTGCCATCGTTCTGTCAGACAGAAAGGTTTCAACCAGTTATATTCAGCGACGTTTGTCCATCGGATACAACAGGGCTGCATCACTGATTGAACGCATGGAGGAAGAGGGGCTTATCTCTGCCGCCAATCATGCCGGAAAACGTGAAATCCTTGTGCCGGATCCAAACGAAACCATATAAAGCAAACAAACGAAAACGGTTGATGGGTCGGCTTGACATGGATCACAGTGCCGCCATGAATGACGGATATCACGGCCTGAAAAGCAACATACGGAGACGATTTTTGTCCCATTCAAAAGCAATTACCCGCAGGTCGGCACTTTATCTTGCATCACTTGGTCTTGTCGCCGGACTGATGTCTCTGGGAACCTCTTTCAGCGGAGTTGAAAAGCCTGCACTGGCAAACGAGCGAACAAAGGCAATTTCTGCAATCAGCAACCATTTTCGCAATGTACCAACGATGAAGGGTGAATTTGTGCAGTTTGGCCCGAAGGGCGAACAGACAGGCGGTACATTTTACATAGAACGCCCCGGAAAACTTCGCCTTGATTATGAAGACCCTTCACCCTTGCTGCTGATTTCAAACGGCAAGACACTGGCAGTTCGTAACGCCAAGCTGAAAACATGGAATTATTATCCGCTCGACAAGACACCGCTCAGCCTTCTGTTGAGTAACCGGATCGATATTGATGACAAGTCCATTCGCTCAGTGCAGACCAGCAATGACATGACAACGGTTGTTATGGGCGACAAAACTGTCTTCGGGGATGCAGAAATTACCCTTCTGTTTGATCCTGTCAGCGAAGACCTGCGGCAATGGACGGTAAAGGATGCGCAGGGCAAGGAGACATCTGTCCTGATCCTCAACGTCGAAAAGAATATTTCCCTTTCCGATGATTTGTTCAAGATATCGAATCGCTCCAAAAACCGCCGCAAGACACAACCGTGACCCGGATTGTCCGCTATCCTGCGTCAGGATAAGGTATTCAGAAAAATTCCTGTTTGCGATGAACTGCTGAGGGTTTCACCCAAACCGCTTCTCGGTTAGTTTGCCAGAAAACGATCCGGAATTCCCATGCCCCTGAAAATTGCCACCTGGAATATCAACTCGGTTCGCCTGCGGATCGGGATAGTAGAACAATTTCTCTCCGAACATCAGCCCGACATACTCTGCTTGCAGGAAATCAAGTGTCAGAATGACCAGTTTCCCTACAAGAACATTCGAAAACTTGGGTATGAGCACATCGCTGTCCACGGACAGAAGGGTTACCACGGAGTGGCCACCATATCCCGCCGGCCCTTTGTTGAATATTCAAGTCGGGATTATTGCGGCATGGGCGATACACGTCACCTGGCAACAATCACGAAAGCGGGCGGAAAACCGCTTTGCATTCACAATTTTTATGTTCCTGCAGGGGGTGATGAGCCCGATCCGGCAATCAATCCGAAATTTGCCCACAAATTGCAGTTTCTGGAAGAAATGCTGGAACTTTCGGCAAACGCCAACGGCATGGACAACATCCTTGTGGGCGATCTCAATATTGCACCCCATGAGAATGATGTGTGGTCACACAAGCAATTGCTGAAAGTTGTCAGCCATACGCCTGTGGAAACAGAATTTCTTGACCGCATACGCGATCAGGGAAACTGGCACGATCTTGTACGTGCGAAGATCCCTGTCGATGAAAAGCTGTTCAGCTGGTGGAGCTATCGGGCGCGCGACTGGGATGCATCAGACAAGGGTCGACGTCTCGACCATATCTGGTCATCGGCTGAACTGGCCGCCAGCCTGTCGGATATCACAATAATCCGGGACGCGCGGGGCTGGGAAAAACCGTCCGATCACGTACCCTGCATCGCGGTTTTTGATCTCGACTGACCGGCCAGCGAACCGGTCATCACTGGGAAAATCAGCCTGAAAGCTTTGCCTGGATTTCAGGTAATTGCCGGAGAAACTTGCTCACATCTCTTGAAATCCGGCGGTGCAGATCAATGGCGAGGTCAGGATACTCGGACAAGACACGATGCATGGTGGTTCGGGGAATCTTGAGAAGACTGCAGTTTTCCTTGACCGTTGCCGTATAGGTCCGGACGGTTTCGGAAATCAGGGCCAGTTCTCCAAGCATTGCGCCGGGACCGTGGTCAGCCTTGTGAACCGGTTCACCATCCTGCCGGATACTGACAGATATCAGGCCGGACAGCACAAGATAGCCGCTGTCACTCTTTTGCCCCTCATAGAATATGTCATATCCCTTCGAAAAGGAGAGTTGCTGACTGCCAAATGCCAGCAACCGGAGATGATCCCGGTCAAAGCCGGACAGCAACTCGACTTGTTGAAGGGCATTTATATCCTGCTCAAGCGACAAAAAAACCTCCGCAATCCGGTCAATGACATCTGGGGCATGCTGTCATGCAGCAATTGCCCGGCTACCTCTCAAACGAACGCGCCGGGCATCCTGGTCACGGAAGCAGTTTATACCCCCCGCCCTCGGTTACAAGCAAACGTGCATTTGAGGGGTCGGTTTCGATTTTCTGTCTCAACCGGTAAATGTGCGTCTCGAGTGTGTGGGTGGTTACACCGGAATTGTAACCCCAGACCTCTGCAAGCAATTCATCACGACCAATAACCTTCTGTTCTGCCCGATAAAGGTATTTGACAATCGCCGTTTCCTTTTCCGTCAGACGAACCTTGTTGCCATCCTCTTCCGTGAGCAGTTTCTGGGATGGCCTGAACGTATATTGCCCGACAGAAAAGACGGCATCCTCGCTTTGTTCGTGGGTACGCAACTGGGCCCGCATGCGCGCAAGCAAAACGGCAAACCGGAAAGGTTTGGTAACATAGTCATTAGCCCCCGCTTCCAGCCCGAGGATGGTGTCGGAATCCGTATCGTGCCCGGTCAGCATAAGGATAGGCGCCTTGAAACCGCCCTTGCGAAGAAGCTTGACTGCTTCCCGCCCATCCATGTCGGGAAGGCCCACATCCATGACCAAAAGGTCAACATGTTCAGAGCGTGCCCGGTTGACCCCTTTTGTGGCACTTGATTCAGTCACAACCGTAAACTCGTCATAAAGAGCCAGTTGTTCTACCAGTGCATCACGCAGATCATCATCATCATCTACAATGAGAATATTACGGGCAGCCATTTTAACACCTTGTTTTGTTTAGAAAGCGAATATCTAGGCGTATTGTCTTCGATTGTAAGGCAATTGCAATGAGAAACACATTCATGTGATTAATTGATGGAAAACGTGAATTCTGCCAACAGGCCCAACCGACCAATGCTTGACCATATACATGTTCGCCACCGTCCGGGTGGACTGCCCCATCAGGGGCTGTTAAGCGCGGCCGGTCGCACGATACATTGCTGTTTGGGCCGTTCCGGCATACATCCGCTCAAGCGGGAGGGCGATGGCGTCACGCCATCCGGCAGTTATAACCTGCTGTTCGGGTTTTTCAGAAAATCCGGCGTTGGTTTGTTGCCATCAATGCTGCCCATGAGCAGGATCAACAGGGAAAGCGGCTGGTGTGATGATCCGGCCAATGCCAATTACAACCGCTTCGTCAAACTGCCTTTTTCCGCCAGTCATGAAAAAATGATGCGGGACGACCGCCTTTATGACATTTGCATTGTAATGGATCACAATATTCTTCCCCGCAAACGCAATGCAGGAAGTGCAATCTTCTTTCACCAGACCCGCGAGAACAGGGGGCCGACAGAGGGATGTGTGGCAATTGATCCCGATGAAATGCGGCGGCTGCTTCCGGTTCTCTCGACCTTTACCACCATGCACATTCACCCGTGATATACGGTATTGTTTGCAGCAAATGCGGACCGGATTATTTCTTAGCGCGCGCCAAAAATTGCGCTTCCAACCCGCACATGGGTCGCGCCAAACTCCGTCGCGGTAAGGTAATCACCCGACATTCCCATTGAAAGCGAGGGCAAACCTGCCTCCCGAGCAAGCTTGCGCAACAATGCAAAGTGCGGGCCGGGATTTTCATCAAACGGGGGAATGCACATCAGTCCTTCAATTTCCAGACCGGCTTCATCGCGGCAGAACTGGACGAAATCAACTCCTTCTAGAGGATCAATGCCTGCTTTCTGGGCTTCCGATCCGGTATTGATCTGAACAAAGAGCTTCAGCTGCTTTTCCTGTCTCTTCATTTCACGGGCAATCGACCGGGCAATCTTCTCCCGGTCAATGGTCTGGATGCAATCAAACAGCGCCACAGCATCGCTGGTCTTGTTTGATTGTAACGGGCCAATCAGGTGAAGTTCGATGTCAGGCGTTTCCGACTTCAGTTCCGGCCATTTTCCCTGGGCCTCCTGCACCCGGTTTTCACCAAAGATCCGGCAACCGGCATCGATAACCGGGCGGATTGTGTCGGCGTCAAATGTCTTGCTTACGGTGATCAGGGAGGGTATCTCGCACCCGTGCGAATCTGCATGCTGCTCAATATCGGCAAGTACTTGCAGATAGTTGGAACCGGGATCGGCTTTTTCCATATCGGTTTCACCTCACGTCACAGTTGACCCCTTCCCCAAATTCTGGTGAAGGTTCCCGGACACATAACCCAGACGCACTTGTTTTCAAACAGAAACCATCACTCATGACCACTGAACGTTACAATCCCCGTGAAGCGGAACCCCGCTGGCAAAAAGCATGGGATGAAAGGAAACTATTCGAAATAGACACGGATTCCGATGACGGAAAACCGGCCTATTACGTGCTGGAAATGTTTCCCTATCCATCCGGCCGGATCCATATGGGACACGTCCGGAATTACACAATGGGTGACGTGATCGCCCGATACAAGCGGGCAAAGGGTTATGAAGTGCTCCATCCGATGGGCTGGGATGCATTTGGAATGCCTGCTGAAAATGCGGCAATGCAGAACAAGACCCACCCCAAGGGCTGGACCTACGACAATATCGCCGCCATGCGCGACCAGCTTAAGAGCATGGGCCTGGCGCTGGACTGGTCACGTGAGTTCGCAACCTGCGATGTGGATTATTACGCACAGCAGCAAAAACTGTTTCTCGATTTTCTGGAAGCAGGTCTTGTCTATCGCAAGAATGCAAAGGTCAATTGGGACCCGGTAGACATGACCGTACTTGCCAATGAGCAGGTAATTGACGGGAGGGGATGGCGTTCCGGCGCCGAAGTCGAGCAACGTGAGCTTACCCAGTGGTTTTTCCGGATATCCGATTTCAGCGAGGAACTGCTCGAGGCGCTGGACACCCTTGACGGCTGGCCGGCAAAAGTCCGCCTGATGCAGGCAAACTGGATCGGCAAAAGCCGTGGTTTGCAAATGAAGTTCGATCTCGTCGAGGCATTTGGCGAGTTTGACGGGTTTGATATCTACACCACCCGCCCGGACACGCTGGCCGGTGCAAGTTTCATGGCGATTGCACCGGAGCATCCGCTTGCCCTTGCCCTGGCAAAGGAAAACGGGGATCTGGCGAAGTTCAGCTCTGATGTTCGCAAGTCCGGCACCTCCGCTGAAGAACTCGAACGGGCGGAAAAACTTGGGTTTGATACAGGTCTGAAAGTACGACACCCGCTGGATGACAGCCGGACCTTGCCGGTCTATGTCGCAAATTTCATTTTGATGGATTACGGAACCGGCGCGATTTTCGGTTGTCCGGCACATGACCAGCGGGACCATGACTTCGCCAGCAAATATGGCCTTCCGATCATTGCCACCTTTGTCCCGCAGGACTGTGAACAGGACGCGGATGAATTCGTCGCAACCGAACCTTTCGTCCCGCAGAAATCTGAAACGGTCAAATGGATCAACCAGCCGGCAGGTGTTGAAGTGGCAACGGGACAGGAAGCCATCGATGCAACCATTGACTGGGCAGAAGAGCAAAAAACTGGCGAAGGCCAGGTGCAATACCGCCTGCGCGACTGGGGTATTTCACGCCAGCGCTACTGGGGCTGCCCGATACCGGTTGTTCATTGCGAAGCCTGCGGTGTGGTTCCGGAAAAAGCCGAAAATCTTCCTGTAAAACTGCCAGACGATGTAAGCTTCGATACACCGGGAAATCCACTGGACCGCCACCCCACTTGGCGCAATACCGATTGTCCGGCCTGTGGCAAACCTGCCCTTCGTGAAACAGACACCATGGACACGTTTGTGGATTCATCCTGGTATTTTGCCCGCTTCATAACACCCCACAATGACAAACCGACCGTCCCTGCACTCGCCAATCGCTGGTTACCTGTTGACCAGTACATAGGCGGTATTGAACACGCCATCCTTCACTTGCTCTATTCCCGCTTCTTTGCCCGGGCAATGTCCATTACCGGTCACATGGAAATCAAAGAGCCGTTCCGTGGCCTGTTTACCCAGGGAATGGTGGTTCATGAAACCTATCAGCGCAAGGACGGTCAGTGGCTTCAGCCATCGGAGATCATACTCAGCGGTGAGGGAAATGACCGCAGTGCCAGACATGCCGAAACCGGTGAAGATGTACGCATTGGCGGCATTGAAAAAATGTCGAAATCCAAACGCAATACGGTTGATCCGGCTGATATCATTGAAACTTATGGAGCGGACACAGCGCGCTGGTTCATGCTTTCTGATTCACCGCCTGAGCGTGATGTAGAGTGGACGGATGCCGGTGCTGAAGGAGCCCATCGCTTTATCCAGCGTCTCTGGCGTCTGGTCAACAACTGGACAGACACCCTCAAGGATGTAGCGCTGCCTGTGCAGGATAACTCTGATCCTGATGCAATTGCCATACGCAAGGTAACCCATAAAACCCTGAAAGCGGTTGGCGAGGATATCGAAAAACTGGCATTCAATCGTGCCATCGCCAGGATATACGAGTTCCTCAATTCACTTTCTTCCGTCAAAAACGAAGGCAATGCTCCCACCAGTCGCCAGATGATGGCCGCAATGAAGGAAGGAATTCAGGTTCTGGTGCAATGTTTTGCCCCCGTCATGCCGCACCTTGCTGAAGAATGCTGGAAAGCACTCGGTCATGACACGCTGGTTGCAGAAACACACTGGCCAGAATTCGATCCTGCACTGGCAACGGATGACGTCATTACATTGCCAGTACAGATCAACGGCAAGAAGCGGGCAGACCTTGAAATTTCTGCTAATGCGGACGCCGGGGAAATTGAGGCTGCAACTCTGGCCCTTGATGTGGTAATGAAACATCTTGAAGGGCGGCAGCCCAGGAAAATCATCGTCGTACCAAAGAGAATTGTGAATGTCGTTGTTTAGTTTCACACCGATTGTTGCCAGTGCGGGATTTCGTGTTTTGGCGGTGTTGTCCGGGCTTTTGTTCCTGTCAGCCTGCCAGTTTCAGCCGCTTCACGGTCCGGGCAGCAATACGTATGGTGCTTCAGGCAGCAAACTCTCGGCGATCGAGGTTTCGCAAGCCTATAACCGGGTCGGCCAGCAGGTTCGAAACCATCTGGTTTTCCTTTTCACCGGCGGAAATCCAAGCCCGCAAAAAACCCATGAAGCCCGCATCCGTGTGAAATACAACAACAACGTTCTTGCTGCGATCAATGATCCTGCCATACAGGATTCTTCGGCCGGTATTGTAACGGTTAGCGTCAGTTATGACCTGATTGACAAGACGACAGGAAAGTCGATTGCTACAGGCAGCAGACAAGCCAAGGCATCCTATGACCGGACGGGGCAGGTATTTGCCAATGAACGCGCAGAAAGGGATGCAGAAGACAGGGCAGCACGGGAAGCTGCGGAAGCACTGCGACTTGCGATAGCTGCCGATATGGAGAAATTCAGCTGAACGGAATGCAACAAGCTGGTTTCTCCTGCCTGTTATCCAGGCTGTGTAACCATGTCTTTCGGCAGGCAACATCATGGCAAGCCTGAAGCCAAGGGAAATTGACCGTTTCATTAGTGCGCCGGAATTTTCACGGCCGGTAATCTTGTTATATGGACCCGATGCCGGTCTTGTGAGTGAAAGGGCCGATCGAATAGCCGAAAAATCGGGGGTAGACCTCGCCGACCCTTTTGCCCTTTTCCGGATGGATGCAGATGATGCGGCCAGCGATTCTGCCCGCATAGCTGACGAAGCGCACACCATAGGCATGTTTGGTGGCAAACGCCTGATCAGGATTTCCGGGACGACGCGACGGGATTTGCTCAAGGCAATAAAACCTGTACTGGAAACACCTCCCGAGGATTCGATCATTCTGATAGAAGCCGGAGAACTCGCAAAATCTGCTGCACTCAGGAAAAACCTCGAAAAACATCCGGCTGCACTGTGCATACCCTGTTACCAGGACAATGATGCTGCCATCGACCAGCTCATCGACGAAGAGCTTGTGCAACATGGTCTGACAGTCGATCGCGAAACCAGACAGTCATTGAAAGCAATGCTGGGCGAAAACCGCATGATCTCGCGTGGCGAATTGGCGAAACTCGCACTTTATTGCCACGGTACAGACAAGGTGACGATGGCGGCAGTTGAAGAAATTGTCGGCGATGCTTCGAGACTGGTTATTGATGATGTGGTGGATGCAGCAGCAACCGGCCAGATTGCCAGGCTTCAGAAAATTTTGCCCAAGGCGTTGCAGTCCGGCAATCGCCCGGACATGATTCTTGCCGCGACGCTCAGACATTTCCAGATGCTTCAGGGAGCAAGGGCAAAGATAGAAAAACACCGCCAAAATCCGGGAGCTGTCATTGCCGGACTCAGGCCGCCAGTTCATTTCTCCCGAAAAGACAAGGTAATTGCCGCGTTAAGCATTTGGCCCGGCAGCAGAATAGGCAGGGCCCTCACTCGCATCGACAAGGCAATGCTTGATGCCCGCGCAAACGACAGTGCCGGTGAGGCACTTGCCGGCACCGCACTTCTTGCAATTGCCATGGAAGCAGAGCGATTGAAATCTCTTAAGTAGTTGATTTATAAAGACTTACCAAGTCTTCGTTCCAGTTCGTCCAGCTGCTCGAGAGACTTGTATTGAATGCGCAATTCGCCCTTTCCGCTATCCTTGTGGCGAAGGTCTATTTTCAGGCCAAGCGCTTCTTCTATTCGCTGTTCGAAAGAGCGAATGTCGGCAGATTTTTCAGTTTTGCGCGAGCCTGCTACAGGTTTTCCGGCCTGTTCGGATGGGTTTTGGGCAAGCGCTTCTGCCTGACGTACTGACAACCCTTCGGCAAGGATTCGCCTTGCAAGACCTTCCGGATCGTCAGCTGTTACCAGCGTTCGCGCATGACCGGCTGAAAGCTCTCCATTGCTGACAAGTTTCTGCACGGAAGGAGGCAATTTCAATAGGCGCAACGTATTTGCAACATGGGACCGGCTCTTGCCGATAACCTGGGCCAGGTCATTTTGGCTGTAATCGTATTCATCAATCAGTTGCTGATAGCCCTGGGCCTCTTCAAGTGAATTGAGGTCAGCCCGCTGGACATTCTCGATGATCGCAAGTTCCAGCGCCTGCTTGTCCCCGACTTCGCGAATGACAATCGGCACGGAATGAAGAGCAGCCCGTTGTGCAGAACGCCAACGGCGCTCACCTGCAATGATCTCATATTCAGCACCGCCCAGATCTTCTCCCCTGACAGGACGCACCAGAATCGGCTGGACGATACCATGCTCGCGAATCGAGTCGGTCAGTTCCTGCAAGTCACTGTCAGAAAAATGCCTGCGCGGATTGTTGGGGTTCGCCCTGATTTTCTCAATCGGTACGATGCGTTCACCCCGGACAATTTCCGCAGGTTCATCCTTTCCGGAAGGGGAGCTGCCAGCGTTGTCAGAAGTACCTCCGCCGGAAGGGAGGGGTTTGTCGAGATCCCCCATGAGTGCAGCAAGTCCGCGACCAAGGCGTTTTTTGGAATTTTCATCCGACATCGGTTTTACTCATCATTGTTTATTACACTGCCGAATCAATCGTTGGGAAAATGGCGCACCTGGTTGATCAGGCTGCCATCAGCTTCTTTTCCCGCTTGATTACTTCTGCAGCCAGTTCAAGATAGGCTTGGCTTCCCGGACATTGCAGATCATAGAGCAATACCGGTTTTCCGTAGGAGGGCGCTTCCGATATCCGGACATTTCTGGGAATAACCGTATCATAGACCTTCTCGCCCAGAAATTCACGAACATCCTCGACTACCTGGCTTGCCAGATTATTGCGCTTGTCAAACATGGTCATGACCACGCCATGAATGTGCAAATCCGGATTGAGGTTCTCCCTGACCTGGTCAACGGTCTGCAATAGTTGGCTAAGACCTTCCAGGGCAAAAAACTCACATTGAAGAGGCACAAGAATGGAATCGGCTGCTGCAAGGGAATTCAGGGTCAACAGATTCAGGGATGGTGGGCAATCGATAAGAATATAGTCGAGCTCCAGTTCCGGGTTCCTGTAATCCGCAATTGCTTTCTTCAACTTGTATGCCCGGTCAGGCTGGCCGGAGATTTCCATCTCAACCCCCAACAAATCCAGTGTGGATGGAGCCAGATAAAGCCTCGGGACCGCAGTCGGCATGATCGCTTCAGCCAGCCTCGCTTCACCGGTCAGCAGATCATAGGTAGAAACATTGCGGTCGTCCCGATCAATACCAAGACCGGTACTCGCATTGCCTTGCGGGTCAAGGTCAACAACCAGGGCATTCTTGCCAATGGCAGCCAGCGCTGTAGCGAGATTGATCGCTGTCGTCGTCTTGCCGACGCCGCCTTTCTGGTTTGCAATGGTAATGACGCGAGGCATGGGTTTCAGCGCTGCTTTGTTTCGGGTTTCAGGTTTCGCACTTCCAGCAGAACGGAGTCAGGCGAAACCCTGCTCTCATGCTCTACCAGATCGAAAGACCACGTTCCATTGCATTTTGCCACTTCCTGACGATATTCACGACCTTTGTGGAAGAGCCCGACAGCCCCATCGCTCAGCCACGGCGCCGACAGTTCCAGAAGCAGTGGAAGTTCGGCGAGTGCCCGGGCTGTGACAACCTGCGGGGTTTCAATATCCCACGCTGCTACTTCAATTCGTGATGATACAACGCGGGCCTCACTGCCCATCTGGCGGATTACCTGCCGAAGAAAAGCGCATTTTTTCTGATTGCTTTCCACCAAAGTGATTGACGCATCTTCCTGCCCAACCAGAACTGCTGCAATTACAAGGCCGGGAAAACCACCACCACTACCGATATCCACCCATCGGGAAGCATCGGGCTTGATTGCCAGACACTGTATGCTGTCAGAGACATGTCTGGTCCAGATTTCATCCAGAGTGGATGGTGCAATCAGATTTGTTTTTTTCTGCCATGTTTGAAGACGGTCGACAAAAAGCTCTAAACGCTCAAATGTTTCACGTGAAACAGGGTATATCCGCCGGACAAATTCAAAAGCGGAATGCTTATTGCCATGCATCAGATGACCCTGCTTTGTGAATCCGGTCCTGACGGAGTTTCTTTTTGCCTGTGAGTATATTTTGCAATTCTTGTCAGCAACAAGGTAAGGGCAGCAGGCGTCATTCCGTCAATGCGCGCAGCCTGGCCAATACTCACAGGACGCACTTCCATCAACTTGTGCTTCAGCTCATTCGAAAGGCCGGGCAACTCATCAAACGGAAAGCCTTCCGGAATACGCTTTTCTTCATCCTTGCGAACCAGCATTGCATCAGCTTCCTGCCGTTTCAAATAGACGGCATAAGTTGCCTCAATCTCCAAAGGCTCGATAACTTCATCAGGAAATTGTGAAAGCTCGGGCCAGATGACACAAAGCGTTTTGATATTGACGTCATTGTAGGAAAGCAGATCATATGCCGAGCGGCGAACACCGTCCTCATTCACCTTAAGGCCGGCTTTCCCGGCCTCATTCGGCGTAATCGTCAAGCTTTGCAGTTTTTGCCGTGCCAGCGCTTTCTCTGTTTGTCGCTTGTTGAAAAATGTCGCGCGCGCGCTACCCACAATACCTGCTTCAATACCCAGCGGTGTAAGCCGGTCATCGGCATTGTCCGCCCTTAACGACAAACGATATTCTGCTCTCGATGTGAACATGCGGTAAGGTTCGCTTACCCCTCGTGTGACCAGATCATCAATCATCACACCCAGATAGCTTTCAGTCCGACTGAAAACGGTCTCATCCATACCGGCAACAAGCCTGGCCGCATTAAGACCGGCAACAAGCCCTTGGCCGGCAGCTTCTTCGTAACCGGTGGTGCCATTGATCTGACCGGCAAGGAAAAACCCGGCGATCCTGCGACTTTCAAGGCTTGGTTTCAATTCGCGGGGATCGACATGATCATATTCGATTGCATAACCGGGCTGCAGAATCACGGCTCGTTCGAGCCCTGGTATTGTTTTCAAAAAAGCCTTCTGCACATCTTCCGGCATGGAAGTTGAAATGCCGTTTGGATAGACAGTCCGGTCTTCCAGCCCTTCCGGCTCTATGAAAATCTGATGCCCGTCCCGCTCGCCAAACTTTACGATCTTGTCCTCAATGGAAGGACAATAGCGCGGGCCTATTCCGTCAATCTGGCCGGAATACATGGCTGACCGCTTGACATTGTCCTGAATGATCTTGTGCCCCTCAGGCGTTGTCCGGGTAATCCCGCACGATATTTGCGGATTTGTTATTGCGGCAGTCATGCTCGAAAAAGGAACTGGGATATCATCCCCCGGCTGCATTTGCAGGCTCGCCCAGTCAATCGTCGCGGTATCAAGTCGCGGTGGCGTTCCGGTTTTCAGTCGTGCCAGTCTGAATTTTGCCCTTTCCAGTGTAACGGAAAGTCCATTGCTGGGATCCTCGCCCATCCGGCCGGCCGGTATCATCCGGTCCCCGATATGAATAAGCCCCCTGAGGAAAGTACCCGTTGTCAACACAACAGCGCCGCAAGACAAAACCGTACCATCGGCAAGCACAACGCCCGTCACCCGGTCGTTATTAACCTCGAGGTCCTCTACGGCCGCTTCAACAACTTCTAACCCCTGAACACTTGCAATCTCCTCCTGCATCGCTTCGCGATAGAGTTTGCGATCGGCCTGGGCGCGGGGCCCGCGTACAGCAGGTCCCTTGCGCCTGTTCAAAAGCCTGAACTGGATTCCACCCCTGTCAGCCACCCTGCCCATCAATCCGTCAAGTGCATCAACTTCCCGAACCAGATGACCTTTTCCCAGACCGCCAATCGCCGGATTGCACGACATCACACCAATCGTGTCCCGCTTGTGTGTCACCAAGGCAGTACGCGCACCAAACCGTGCTGCAGCCGCGGCAGCTTCGCATCCGGCATGGCCTCCACCGACAACTATGACATCATAAGTTCGAGAATCAGGCATATTCTTATCCACTCAGCCCTGCAGGAGTTGAAGTTACGCTTTGTTTCACGTGAAACGGGGTCATTTCTGTTTCACGTGAATCATTTACCCACGCAAAACTCCGAGAATATTACATCAAGCAGATCTTCCACATCGATCCGGCCTGTAATTCTGCCAATTTCATCACTGGCAAGCCGCAGATTTTCCGCGCGCAATTCAATATCCATATTCTCACGCATTGCAAGGATCAAGTGTTCGTAACACGATTCAAGCAATGCCCTGTGCCTAGCGCGGGTGATCAATCCGGATTCGATATTTCCAATACTGGATTGGACCCTTCCGGATATCATTTCCAGCAGGCTGTCCATCCCGTATCCTGTTCGACTTGAAAATGATGTGCCTTCAGTGCGAAGACCATCATCATCTTTGGAAATCATGTGAACTAGATTTTCCAGATTGACGATATCGGACGGCAAAACTTCGTCAGGATGGCCAAGCCAGATAACAAGATCGGCGCTCTCTCCGCGCTGTCTTGCCCTGCGTATTCCCTCTTGTTCAATGCGATTGCCTGATTCGCGGATTCCTGCAGTATCGGAAACAATTACCGCATGACCATCAATATCCAGATGCACATCAATTACATCACGGGTCGTACCTTCCTCCTCCGTTACAATAGCCACGTCACGACGCGCCAATGCATTCAGCAGACTGGACTTGCCCGCATTCGGTTTCCCCATCAGGGCTACTTTAAATCCTTCCCGAACAATCTCCCCTGCGCGATTGTCTGAAAGATGTTGGTGTATTTCACGTGAAACACCCCCAATCTGCGAAAAGCCGGCAGCGGATATATCCTTCGGCACGTCCTCTTCTTCGGAAAAATCCAGTTCCGCTTCGATCATGGCCCGCAAGTGTATCAGGCGTTTTCGCCAGTCATCGTATAACTTCCTCAGCTCACCCATGCTTTGAGACAATGCAAGCCGTCTTTGCGACTCGGTCTCGGAAACGATGAGGTCAGCTATTCCTTCAGCTTCAGTCAGATCCATACGACCATTTTCAAAGGCCCGCCGGGAAAATTCACCGGCTTCGGCAATACGCACCCCCTTATGCACCAGCAAGGCATCGAGAATGGCAGATACAACAGCTTTCCCGCCATGAACCTGATATTCCAGACAGTCTTCGCCGGTGAAACTACGGGGGCCGTCAAAATGCAATACAATGCCGTTATCCAGCACTTCCCCTGTTTCCGGATGGCAGATTTGTTTGAGAACAGCCTCTCGCGATCCGGGAAGATCGCCCAGCATCGAGTTTGCAATCGAGGCAACCTCCGGACCTGATATCCTTATGACAGCTACACCGCTGGGAAGCATCCCGCTGGACAGGGCAACAATAGTCTTTCTTTCTGCTTCCATTGGTTTATCCGGACAACAGCGATAGGTTAGCGTAATGCGCACACAAACATGCAAAGCCGTTCTATGACTCCATACAACTTTCAAAGCAACCGGCTTGGCGAAGCTTCAAGCCCATACCTCAGACAGCATGCCGACAATCCCGTACACTGGCAGGAGTGGAGCCCGGAAGTGCTTGCCCATGCCAGGGAATTGCAAAAGCCCATCCTGCTTTCAATCGGCTATGCTGCCTGCCACTGGTGCCACGTGATGGCGCATGAAAGCTTCGAGGATGCCAATACCGCCAACCTCATGAACGAGCTCTTCATCAACATAAAGGTTGACCGTGAAGAGCGTCCCGATGTGGATCAACTCTACATGGCGGCTCTCCATGCCACCGGGCAGCAGGGGGGATGGCCGCTCACCATGTTCCTCACGCCAGATGCAATACCCTATTGGGGCGGAACCTATTTCCCTCCTGAACCCAAACACGGGTTACCATCGTTCAGCCAGGTACTTGAACATCTTGCCAATGCCTATCATTCGGGCGCGGCTGAAATTGCCCGGAACAGTCAGGCATTGCAGGATCATCTGGTAAAACTGAATCAACCACCCATGCCTGACGACGAGCCATTTCCCGAGCTGATAACCGATTTTGCCAAGCGCACACTGGATATATATGACGAACACAATGGCGGCCTGAAAGGCACCCAGAAATTCCCAAATTCCCCAATCCTTGAATGCTGGGCAAGACAGGCCGGCACCAAGGCCGACAGTAAGGCGGGAAAAGCATTTCTCCATACCATGGAGCAAATGTGCAGGGGCGGCATCTATGATCACCTTGCCGGTGGTATCGCCCGATACACTGTCGACGAGAAGTGGTTGGTCCCGCATTTTGAAAAAATGCTCTACGATAACGCCCATTTTCTGCACCATCTCACCTGCGCTTTCAAATTAAGCGGCAATCAAATGTTTCGAAACCGAATCGAGCAGACCGTCCAATGGGTGAGCACTGAAATGCTTTCTCCCGAGGGAGCGTTCTATTCAAGCCTGGATGCCGACAGTGAGGGCATTGAAGGGAAGTTCTATGTCTGGAGTAATCACGAGATCCAAACCCTGCTCGGTGAAGAGCATGACGCATTTTCATCTTCCTACAATGTATCATCAGAAGGTAACTGGGAGGGTGTCAATATCCTGAACCGTCTGGGCCAGTCTGATGATAGTTACGAAACCGAATCGATGCTGGAACCAGCACGCGAGAAATTGCTTGCCGCAAGAAACAAGCGCATTCGTCCCGGTACTGATGACAAGGTTCTCACAGACTGGAACGGATACATGATCCGTGCCCTTGCAGAAGCAGCAACCCTGTTTGACCGTCAAGACTGGCTCGAAGCAGCTGTCACGGCTTTTCATTTCATATGCGAATCAAGCCAGAATACCCCTTGGTTAAATCACTCATGGAGAGAGGGTGTTTCAGTATTTCCGGCAAATACCACAGACTATGCAGCGATGATAAATGCCGGTCTCTCATTGTATGAAATCACGCAAAAGAAAAAATATCTCGAAACCGTTTCACAATGGCTTGATATTCTTGACCGGGAGCATGCCGATGGCAAAGGCGGTTTCTTCCTTACCTCTGAGCGGATCAACGACCTGATCACACGTCCTAGATGTGACCAGGATGAGGCAAATCCCGCAGGAGCTTCCCAATTGCTCGAAGCTTTGGTTCGCCACAGCCATCTGGCTGATGAGACCAGTTCACTGCAAAAGGCAGAAGCTTTGGCAAAAAACCTCTATGCAATCTCCAAATCAAGCCCCTATGGCATGGCAGGTTTCATGAACGGACAGGATACCCTCTTCCATCATGTCCACATCTCGATCTCGGAGTTTGATACTGAAACCGGGAAAGAATTGTACAGGGCTGTACAGGATTTTCCGATTGTATCACGCACGATCACAGAGGGTAGCAACGTACCGCTTTATGAAAACACTGTTTCGGAAAAGCCCGGAAAAGCTTCAGCAATCGTCTGCCAGCACAAAACCTGCAGCTTGCCGACAGGCTCAACCAACGAGCTGGAAGACCTACTCTTCCAGGCAGCAAACCGACCTTGATGCAAAATACATCACGTATTCATGTTGTCGAAGAAATCGCTGTTGGTTTTTGTCTGCTTCAACTTGTCGATCAGGAATTCGATGGCATCTGTTGTACCCATGGATGAAAGAATCCGGCGAAGTACAAAAACCTTCTGAAGATCTTCCTTCGGTACCAGCAAGTCTTCCTTGCGTGTACCCGATTTCAGAATGTCCATTGCCGGGAACACCCGTTTGTCCGCGACTTTTCTGTCCAGAACAATTTCCGAGTTGCCCGTACCCTTGAATTCCTCGAAAATCACTTCGTCCATGCGGCTTCCCGTATCGATAAGCGCAGTAGCAACAATTGTCAGAGATCCGCCTTCCTCAATATTTCTGGCAGCACCAAAGAAGCGCTTGGGCCGTTGCAATGCATTCGCATCAACACCACCCGTCAACACCTTGCCCGAGGAAGGAACCGTGGTGTTGTACGCACGCCCAAGACGTGTGATCGAATCCAGAAGGATTACAACATCACGTCCGTGCTCAACGAGCCTTTTTGCTTTTTCTATAACCATTTCAGCTACTTGGACGTGTCTGGAAGCAGGTTCGTCAAAGGTTGAAGAAACCACTTCACCCTTCACTGAGCGTTGCATGTCTGTCACTTCTTCCGGACGCTCATCAATGAGCAGTACAATCAGATAGCTTTCCGGATGATTGGCTGTGATCGAATGCGCAATGTTTTGCAAAAGAACGGTTTTACCGGTCCGTGGCGGAGCAACAATCAAGCCACGCTGACCCTTGCCCAATGGCGCAACCAGGTCGATCACCCGACCGGACAGGTCCTTCTTGGTCGGATCATCAAGTTCCATGCGGAACCGTGATTCCGGATAAAGTGGCGTGAGGTTGTCAAAATGGATCTTGTGCCGAATTTTTTCCGGATCCTCAAAATTGATCGTATCAACCTTGAGAAGCGCAAAATACCGTTCCCCGTCTTTGGGGCTGCGAATAGGGCCCTGGACAGTATCTCCTGTCTTCAGGGAAAATCGCCTGATTTGAGAAGGAGAAATGTAAATGTCATCTGGGCCCGGCAGGTAATTGGCGGTTGCAGAGCGCAGGAAACCAAAGCCGTCCTGCAATATTTCGACAACACCTTCGCCAATAATTTCCACGTCCTGCTCTGCGAGATTTTTCAAAATCGCGAACATCAGTTCCTGTTTGCGCATGGTACTGGCGTTTTCAACTTCAACGCTTTCCGCAAAGGCAATCAGATCGGTTGGGCTTTTAGAATTTAGCTCTTGGAGCTTCATCTGTTCCATGAAGTCGGCTTTCCAAACTGTGATAATGAAAGGCATCCCGGAAACATGATTCTATACGGGATGTTCAGGTAGGTTGGCGCAAAACTATACTCAAATTCTGTCTTACTCAAGAAAAATTGCATGAACCCCCTTCAAGGGCCAAATGATCGGCATTCAAAAAGGTTTCACAACAACCAGAATTACGATCGCAATCATCAACAGGGTCGGTCCTTCATTGGCGATTCGGTAAAACCTTGCAGAACGCAAACGTTTGTCCTCACGGAACTCGCGAACCCATCTTGCCTGAAAACCGTGAAATGCTGACATCAGGATGACAAGAAAGAATTTCGCAGCAAACCAGCCTTCCTGGTGTGCATCGATCAATACAACCAGCCACAAACCGAATATCCACGTCGCCAGCATGGCCGGCGTCATGATAATCCTGAGAAGCCGCCGCTCCATAAGCTTGAATGTTTCTGACTGAACCGATCCAGTCTCTGCATCGAAATGATAAATGAGCAGGCGCGGCAAATACAATTGACCGGCCATCCAGCTGATAACCGAGATTATGTGAAGCGCTTTGACCCATTCATACATCAGCGTCCCTTCCTGACCCTTTCAACAAGCTGTTCCACATGAGCGATCGGTGTTTGCGGTGTAATGCCATGACCAAGATTGAAAATTAGTGGCCCCGAACCGAGATTGTCGAGTATCGCGTCGACCCCATCATTAAGGGCATCTCCACCAGCAATCAGCCTCAGCGGATCAAGCATGCCCTGAACCGGCCCTCCCTGTTGCAGCATTCTCGCCTGTTCTTCCGGCACACTCCAGTCAAGCCCGATACAGTCAACGCCGGTCCGTTCCCGGTATGTATTGTATTGCGTTCCACATCCTTTCGGGAAACCGATAATCCTTGCTCCAGGCACTTCCGACTGTACATTGGCAACAATTCTTGAAACCGGGCCAAGGCACCATTTCTCAAACTGGTCACCGCCAAGAATGCCTGCCCAAGAATCAAAGATCTGAACCGCATCAGCACCCGCCTTCAGTTGCGCAACCAGATATTCCGAAGATGCCTCGACAAGGATATCAATCAGCTTCTCGAAAACAGCAGGCTGGCTCAAGGCAAAAAGCCTGGCAGGTGCCTGGTCAGGTGTACCCCTTCCGGCAATCATGTAAGTTGCCACAGTCCATGGAGCTCCGCAAAAACCAATCAGCGTGGTTTCATCCGGCAATTCGTTTCGCAGGCCTGAAACCGTTTCAAGTACTGGTGCAAGATGATCCAGCACATTGTCACTTTGCAGGTTTGAAATTCCGTTTGCATCAATCGGATCAAGAACCGGTCCTTCCCCTTCCCTGAATGCAACCTGTCTTCCCAGGGCATCAGGAATGACAAGGATGTCCGAAAACAGGATTGCTGCATCAAAGCCAAACCGCCTGATCGGCTGCAATGTCACTTCAATTGCAAGTTCCGGGTTGTAACAAAGATCAAGAAACCCACCTGCCTGTTTTCTGGTTTCCTTGTACTCAGGCAGATATCGTCCGGCCTGTCTCATCAGCCAGATTGGTGGTACGGCAAGTTTTTCTCCTGCCAGAACCTTCATCACTTTTCTCAAACCAGTTTCTCCACAACACGGGTAAAAAAGGAACTTCTATGGAAGTTTTTGATTCTTATTAGACTCTGTGAACTACGGGGATTAACGTTCTTTCACAAGTCATTCACATTTGGCTCACTTATCCATGAATCCAACCGGTAAAAAATCCTGATTGAAGAATCTGCTAAACAACATTTTAAAGAGCCAATATTTTCAATGACTAAGAGAAGTTATAATTCTTGGATGTGCTGTGAACAGATTGTGCATAATTTTTGAAAACTGTATTACTCCCCGTTATTCACAGCCTCGATGAAACTTCGTATACAGGTTTGTACTTGTGCGTAAGTTTCGGGAGAGCGGGCATAGTTTCAGGTTAGGCGCGTCGATGCGGATTTTATCCACACTCATGCACAATATGCTGCAACCAGTAATCCTCCGTTTTCGCCATGGAAAGGTGCGCCGGTCTTGAACAAAAGAGCCAATTTCCACCTGCACCTGATTTCCGACTCAACAGGCGAAACACTGATCGCTGCCGCCCGTGCAGTATCTTCCCAGTACAATTCAACCCAGGCTATCGAACATATTCACCCGATGGTGAGAAACCAGCGTCATCTTGAAACGGTTATTCGCGAAATTGAAAACCATCCGGGCATTGTGCTTTACACGATTGCAAATCAGGAAATTTCCGAAATCCTTGAAACCAGTTGCAAGGAGCTCGGCGTACCCGTGGTTTCTGTGCTTGAGCCGATTTTCCAGACTTTCCAATCCTATCTCGGTAAACCAACCAAGCGGGTCGTGGGTGCACAACATGCGCTAGACAGCGAGTACTTCCAGCGAATTGACGCCCTGAACTTCACCATGTTGCATGATGACGGCGTAATCCCCGAAGATATCGAAGAAGCCGATATTGTACTGATAGGCATAAGCAGGACTTCGAAAACACCGACCAGCATTTACCTAGCCAATCGTGGAGTGAAAACCGCGAATATCCCCCTCGTCCCGGGTGTTGATCTTCCTTCACAGGTTTTCAGTGCCAAAAAGCCCCTGATTGTGACCTTGATAGCGTCAACAGACCGTATCCAGCAGGTTCGACAGAACCGTCTTCTTGAACTCAATGCCGGCAATTATTCATCAGGTTATGCGGACCGTGCTTCAATTGCCGAGGAACTTGCAGCTGCAAGAAGACTTTGCAACAAACATGGCTGGCCATCAATTGACGTGTCCCGAAAGTCAATCGAGGAAACAGCTGCTGCTGTCCTTGCCTTGCGGGCAAAACATCTTGCAGCCAGAAACGAAGCTATTGATGGAACGGCTGCACAGGAAATGCCAGATAACTGAACAAAGGCACAACTGAAATACAAATTCTACGGGTGATCGAATGAGTGAAGTAATCCTGGCCTCGGGAAGCGCGATCCGTGCGCAAATACTGGAAAACGCGGGAATCGCTTTCAGGCAGGTTCCGGCGGAAATCGATGAACGGGCAGTGGAAGAACCCCTGACGGAATCCGGTATGGACGGGGGTGATATCGCGATGGTGCTTGCCATTGCCAAGGCAACGGAAGTTTCTAAGCGTCATCCCGGCAGTCATGTAATTGGCAGTGACCAGACGCTATCGCTCAATGGCGAACTTCTTCACAAGCCGGAGGACATGGAAGCGGCCCGCCGCCGGTTGCTCGCCCTTTCCGGCAAGAGCCACGAACTGAGTTGTGCCGTTGTGATCGTTTGTGATGGCGAGGTGATCTGGCAACATACGGCAGTCAGTACCATAACCTTCCGCGATCTTGATCCCGGTTTTGTGGGTAGACACCTGGCCGCTGCCGGTGATGTTGTACTATCGAGCGTCGGCGCATACCAGATTGAAGGGTTGGGCGTTCAATTGTTTGACAAGATAGAGGGAGATTTCTTTTCCATCATGGGGCTTCCGCTGCTCCCGCTCCTTGCACAAATGCGCAAACTGGAAATCATGGAATGACAATCCGCGCCTTCGTTGCCGGATTCCCTGTCAGGCATTCAAAGTCCCCGAAATTGCACGGCTACTGGTTGCAACACCATTCGGTCCAAGGCTCTTATGAAGCCCTCGAACTCAGTCCGGAAAACTTACCCCGGTTTCTTGAAGCCCTAAATGAAAAACCTTCCGCGGACACATTTGTCGGAGGCAATGTTACCATTCCACACAAGGAAGCAGCCTTTCAGCTTGTCGATGAACGCGATGAAGCTGCCGAAATGATCGGTGCCGTCAATACTGTCTGGTTGCGTGATGGCAAGCTGCACGGCAGCAATACGGATGCTTTCGGATTTTCCGGCAATCTTGATGATTTTGCACCGGCTTGGCGAAGGGGAGAAACTGCCGTCATTTTTGGTGCAGGTGGTGCCTCCAGAGCTGTGATTCACGCTGTTTTGGAAGCCGAGTACAAACAGGTACACATCGTCAATCGCACACTTTCACGGGCCCAGTCCTTGTCTGACCGGTTTGGCGGGCGCTGTCAGGCACATGGCTGGGATGCAATTTCAGAACTTCTGGCTGAAGCCGACCTTTTGGTCAACACAACATCGATTGGAATGGCCGGAAAACCGGATACTTCCCGCCTTGCCCTGCCTTCATTGGATAAGGTGCGCAAATCTGCCATTGTTTCCGACATCGTATATACCCCGCTGGAAACTCCCTTTCTCAGGGAGGCAATGCGTTGCGGGCTGCAAACCGTGGACGGACTTGGCATGCTGCTTCACCAGGCAGCGCCCGGTTTTGAAATCTGGTTCGGTATAAAACCCCGGGTAACAACCGGGTTGAGACAACACATTCTGGAGGCAGATGAATGATTATTGCCGGCCTTACAGGGTCGATCGGGATGGGTAAATCTACAACTGCTGCCATGTTCATTGAGCGTGGTGTGCCCGTGCATGACGCGGATGCCGTTGTTCACGCCCTCTATGAGGGCGAGGCAGCAGACAAAATCGAAGCCGAATTTCCGGGAACGGTGACAAACGGCCGGGTGGACCGTTCCATGCTTGCCAAGCATGTGGTTGGCAAGCCGGAGGCGATGAAAAAGCTTGAATCAATCGTTCATCCACTGGTTGCTGCAAAACGTGACGAGTTTCTTGCTACCCATCGAAAGAACGAAGAGCCCCTGGTCATTCTGGATATTCCGCTTCTCTTTGAAACCGGTGGTGACAGTCTGGTTGACTGGATTATCGTGGTGACAGCATCTGCTGAAACACAAAGACAGCGTGTATTGTCCCGTCCGGACATGAATCCGGAAAAATTCGAGGCAATTCTGGCGCGTCAGGTTCCCGATTCCGAAAAACGTAAACGGGCAGATTTTCTGATTGATACGGATCAGGGCATGGAAGCGGCCCACCATCAGGTTCAGCACATTATCGCCGAACTGCATCAGGCTGGAAAATCTGTGTAAGCCGGGCCAGGTCCGGCGACACACCTGATTGATACGAATAGAGTGGCACCATGTCTGAAGCTGTCCGAGAAATCGTATTTGATACAGAAACCACTGGTCTTAGTCCGCAAGACGGCGACCGGGTTATCGAAATTGGTGCCGTTGAACTCGTAAACCGGTTTCCGACCGGAAAGGTATTTCACCAATATCTCAATCCGGAAGGGCGCGAGGTGCACCCCGATGCCTTGCGGATACACGGCATCAGCAACGAGCAATTGCTGGACAAGCCCACATTTTCAGAAGTTGCCGATAGCTTCCTGGCCTTCTTTGGTGAAGGCATGCTTGTCGCTCACAATGCCTCTTTCGATATCGGTTTTTTGAATGCCGAACTGGCAAGGCAAGGTCATCCGCCCCTCGCCCAGTCGCGGGTGATCGATACACTCCAGATGGCACGTCGGAAACATCCGGGTGCCCAGAATTCACTCGATGCCTTGTGTTCGCGTTACGGTATCGACAATTCACATCGCGAAAAGCACGGCGCACTGCTCGATTCCGAAATCCTTGCCGATGTTTATATCGAACTTCTTGGTGGACGACAGACAAGCATGGTTCTTGAACCTGGCGGTGCCGGGCGGGATGATGCGGCTCCGAGACTCGACAAGGAGGGTCTTGAGATAAGTGCCCAGCGTCCGAAGCCGCTTCCTTCCAGGCTGAGCTCGGAAGACATTGCCCGCCATACCGAGTTTGTTGAGAAAATTGGTGAAGATGCGATGTGGAAAAAATTGCTTAAGCCAGCCTCCTGATCCTGTATCGGATTTCAAGTCTTTCCGCAGCATGTGAGAAGATAAAAAAGACCGGCACAAGCCGGTCTTTTCGGGGTCTGCATTTGCAAGCGTGTTCAGGCGTTGGCTTTTTCCTGATTGGCCTGTGCCATGCGCTGCTGAAAGAGGGCTGCAAAATCAACCGGATCAATCATTAGTGGCGGGAAGCTGCCATTGCGCGTCGCATCAGCCATGATCTGGCGGGCAAACGGGAAGAGCAGTCGCGGACACTCGATCAGCACCGCCATCTGAAGCATGTCTTGCTGCATGCCCGTCAACCGGAAAACGCCAGCATATACAAGATCTGCCTTGAAGAGGACCTCTTCTCCGTCCTTTGCGGTAGCATCGAGCTTGAGTTCAACCTCAAAATCGGTTTCCGACAGTGGTGTCGGGTTCACATTGATGTTGATGTTGATTTCTGGAGACTTTTCACGAGGACGCAGGGAGCCGGGCGCATGTGGATTTTCAAAGGAAAGATCTTTTACATATTGCGCTAGGATGTTCATGGTTGGCGATGCTTGTTCTTCGCCACCGGCAGCTGTGCCATCCTTCGGGGTGGTGTCTTTGGCCATGTTGGTAAACCTGTTTCAGCAGTTTCATAGAAAAAGCGCGTATCTGCGCGTGAGGTTGCATTTGGCTAACATGTCAGGTCACTGATCACAAGAATAAGACCATCGTTTATTGTTTTCAGTCCTTGTCATTCTGGTGCCACGGGCTGTCCGGATTGGGTTTTTCACTGAATTCCGACGGATCGAGATCAACAACACCATCATCGCGCCGGGGCGATGCCTGTCCGCTCTGGTAATTTGTGAAGGTGGAGTGGGTTTTCACGACAACACGCGAAGCGATTGTGCTCCACAAGAATTGTCTGAAGGGTGGGAAAAAAAGCAAAAATCCGATCGAGTCCGTTACAAACCCCGGTGTCAGCAACAAAACACCTGCAACCAGGATCATCACACCGTTGACTAGTTCACGTCCGGGCACCTGATTGTTGGCGGTTTGCGCCTGAATGCGGTTAAGCGTGGCAAATCCTTGAACCCGCAACAATATCGAGCCCAGTATCGCGGTGAAAAGTATCATGCCCAGTGTTGCCAGAATGCCAATCTCGCCGCCTATCAGGATAAACACGGCAATTTCAAGCACTGGAATAACAAGCAGAATAAATGGTATCAGTCCGAAAGGCATAGGCGTTCCATGATCATTGGAGTTATGGTTGCGTTTGGGTATTCATGCAATTGCATTTCGGTCTATGTAGGCATGCAAGGCGGCAATTTGAATGGCGGTCTTTGCAAGCAAGGGCGTAACCCTTATATCTAATTCACTGACTCTTTTTTGAAAGTAATACCGGCGAAGCCATGGAATCCCTTGATATCAACACCATAATCGTAATCGTTGTGGCCATCGCGGTACTGTTGAAGCTGCGATCTGTTCTCGGACAGCGAACAGGTCACCAGGAGCCGCCGGATTACCTGCGAGAGAAAAAAGAGCGTGCAGCCCGTCGCGATGAATCAGCCTCAAACGACAATGTGGTCAAACTGCCAACCCGAACCGGCGTTGATGTGGAAGACAAGGACCCACGTCTGGCTGAAATTGATGATATTGCCAAGCCCCGCACCAAGCTGAACAAGGGTCTCAAGGCAGTTCTCAGCAATGACCCGTCATTCAGCCCCAGGGAATTCCTGGGTGGTGCCGACATGGCCTACGAGATGATTGTTGATGCTTTCGCGTCCGGCGACAAGGCTACCTTGCGCAATCTGCTTTCCGGTGAAGTGTATGAAGGTTTCGGCTCTGTCATTGATGATCGAAACAGCCGGGGAGAAACAGTTCGTTCAAAATTTGTGGGCATTGACAGTTCCGAGATCACTGCAGCTGAAATGAAAGACAGCGAGGCCCATGTCACGGTCCGTTTCAAGTCGCAGATTGTTTCTTCTACCCATGACAAGGATGGCAGCCTGATAGAGGGTGATGAGAAAGATATTGTCCGGGTAACGGATATCTGGACATTTGCCCGTGATACCGGGTCGAGTGATCCGAACTGGAAACTGGTTGCAACCGAAGCCGAAGGTTGATCGGCCTTGCCGGAATGGAAACGGCTCCCGTTTGACAGTCTGGATGGCTGGGAAGCCGATGATCATGCCGCCGCCCTGTCTTGTTTCAGGATGTCGGCGAGAGGGTTTGCGAACCGGTCGTTTGTGAGCCGCAAGGGCGTATCGCCTGATTCCAGCCTCCTGGAAATTGCAAACAGGGCGCTCTCGCTGGACAACAAGGTGCCTGGGGGCAGTGCCGCCCGGAAGTTTTTCGAGGACAATTTCGATCTCTGGGAATATTCGGCGCGCAAAGGGTTTGTAACGGCCTATTTCGAGCCCGAAGTAGAGGCTTCGCGAGAGCGCAGCCATGACTTTCCTTATCCCCTGTACGCAAAACCACCAGATCTGGTTCGCCTGCCTGAAGAAACAAGGGCTGGCAATCTTGACCCTTCCCTTGAGTGGGCCCGCAAGACGGTGGATGGTTTTGAAGAGTTTCCTGACCGGCATGCAATAGATGCAGGTGCGTTGGCAGGTTTGGGGCTTGAACTTTTCTGGGTTCGCTCCGCCGTTGAGGCCTTTTATATCCATGTTCAGGGATCTGCCCGTCTGCTTCTTGATGACGGCACATCAGCCCGGATTTCCTATGCCGGCAAGTCAGGGCACCCATATACGTCGATCGGCAGAAAGTTGGTCACGCGGGGAGTAATGACGGTCGATGAGGCAAACATGGTAAACATCCGGCAATGGCTGGAAGCCGACATGGATCGCGCGCTTGCCCTGTTGCATGAAAACCGTTCCTACATATTCTTTGCCGAGCTGGAAAATCACGATCCGGCGTTTGGTCCCGTCGCAGCTGCAGGCGTCCAGTTGACGCCCGGTCGAAGTCTCGCTGTAGACAAATCACGGCATGCTTATGGAACCCCTGTGTGGTTATCAACGGAAATCCCGTTGCCTTCCCAGGAAAAACCATGGCGCCGGTTGATGATTGCCCAGGATACCGGATCCGCAATTGTGGGCCCGGAACGCGGTGACATTTTTCTTGGTTCGGGAAAAGAGGCTGGTATTCTTGCCGGAAGCGTTCGGCACCGGACAAGATTTGTGGTTTTCAGGCCCAAGGGCAAGGGCATGGATGAATGAGCAGAAGGCGCAAGGAAGATCGGGAACTCTGGGAGCAGGTCAAGAAGTCTGTTAAACCGCTTCACAGTGATCGGGCTTCCGCGAAATTCAAGCAGGCAGTGGGAGAAATGCACAAGCCGAGACCCGCCCCGGTGCGCGGTCCCTCACGTATCGTAAAACCTCATGTGCCGGAACCAGCCATCCGGATTTCCCTTGCTCCCAAACCTGACCGGCTGGATGCTTCTACAGCACGAAAAATTGCCAAGGGAAGACTTGCGATAGATGGCAGGATAGATCTCCACGGAATGACACAGGCTGAAGCCCATGCCCGTCTTTTCCGCTATTTGTCGACAGCCCATACATTGGGAAACCGCACCATTCTGGTGATTACAGGAAAGGGTGTTCGGGGTGAGGGAATATTGCGACAGGCAGTTCCCAGATGGCTGGCAGAGCCGGAGTTCCGGGCCATTGCATCCGGTTTCAGTGAAGCCCATGTTTCACATGGTGGCAGCGGTGCGCTTTATGTTCGTGTCCGCAATCCAAGGGCCGGGGAACGATGACACCTTTCGGGTTGAAACTGCGGGAAATGCGCCGTGAAAAGGGGGTGACCCAAAAGGAAATGGCAGAAGGAATCGGCGTTTCTGCAGCATATCTTTCTGCACTTGAACATGGTCATCGTGGGCAGCCAAGCTGGCAACTTGTCCAGCGTGTGATCGGGTATTTCAACATTATCTGGGATGATGCAGACGCATTGCAGAAGCTCGCGTTTTCATCGCATACCCGCGTTGTGGTGGATACCAAGTCCCTTTCGGCCCAGGCCACCAGCCTTGCCAATCTGCTTGCAGAAAAAATTGGTCACCTCAGCGAGAAGGATTGTGAAGAACTTGTCAGCGAAATAGAACGCCGCACGCACAACACAGCTACCGGATAATTGCTTCCAGTTCGCCCTGTTTTTCGTTTATCAGCCAGCCATAATAGTTTTCACTGGGCATTGCCCCTTTTGCTCGCGTGGCCGCAGCCCGGCTTCGCACATCTCCCAGATTGTACAGTGTAGCGGTTATTCCCGGATTGTCGGAAATGTCATAGCCTGCTGCCTTGTAGGCATCTATCGAAGTCCGGAGTACGGCTGCGATGTAAACAAGGGAAGTATCCGGGTCCATGATGTTCTTGTAGACTTCATTGGCTTTGCGGGCTTTCAGTTTTCGCTTGCCGGTGACGCGGGAGACAAGATCGGTTACACGGAGCGCTGTCAGAGGGTTGATTTGGCCCAACCCGAATGTCTGCCCGGCATAAAACGGCTGGAAGAAAACGGCTCCGAACCGGTTGTTGGGCCAGGATGTGCCGCCCGTGGTTTTGCCCCGGAAACTGGTTTCCCAGACATCCTCCCGGCATTCCCACAAATCGTAAGAATCCTGCATTGATGAACAGGCTGCAAACTCCGGCCTCTTTACAAATTTCATTACGTTTTCGGAGCCGTATTTGAACTCAATATCCGATTTGAAATACGAAATCGCCTTGACGTAATAGGTTTGCATCCGGTCAAGGGCATCGACATTATAGGTATGCTCACCGACGATTGCGCCGACCATGTGTATGGGTTTGATGCCAAATTGCCGGGCAGCAGCCTTGATCTTTGACTGAAGTTTTTTGTCCGACGCGATCAGGTCCCGGATTTTCTCGTATTTGGCCTGAAAACTGCCATTGGTGGCCCGGGTCCGTGACACTGAGCCATAGGGTACGCCAGGTTGCGTTGCGCTTCGGTTTCCTGGTGGCACTTTGGTAAGTGCCCGGGCTTCCGTCACAACAGAAAAGGCGAGCAAGGCAAGAGTGGCCAGAATGAATGCGCGGTAAGGTTTCACGATCTGATACTCCGGAACAGGCGAATGGGTTCAGTCCGTAACCTGCACGAATCCCGGTGATGAGTCGAGAATTTACTGTGTCGTGCAGGCATCTCCCTGCCTGCTGCTTGGCTTACAGGATATAGCGGCTGAGATCGATATCCTGGGCAAGTTCACCAAGATGCTTGTTCACATACTCAGCATCAATCTTGACGGTTTCATCGCCAAGGTCAGGAGCAGTGTAGGATATTTCATCCAGCACCCGCTCCATGACCGTTTGCAACCGTCTTGCACCAATATTCTCGATCGTTGCATTGAGGTCGACTGAAATCTCGGCCAGTGCATCGACTGCATCATCGCTAAACTCCAGCGTAACCCCTTCGGTTTTCATCAGGGCAACATACTGTTTTATGAGGCTTGCTTCCGGTTCAATCAGGATGCGCCGGAAATCTTCCTTGTCCAGAGCTCTCAGCTCGACGCGTATCGGCAGACGCCCTTGCAGTTCGGGCAGCAGGTCGGATGGCTTGGAGACGTGAAAGGCACCCGAAGCTATGAACAGGATGTGATCGGTCTTGACCTGACCATGCTTCGTGGCGACAACGGTTCCCTCGATGAGCGGCAGCAGATCTCGCTGCACGCCTTCGCGCGATACCCCGGCCCCGGATTGCCTGTCGCTGACGGCAATCTTGTCAATCTCGTCCAGAAACACGATACCGTTGTTTTCGACCGCATGGATTGCCTCAGCCACAATCTGCTCGTCATCAAGCATCTTGTCGGACTCGTCTGTGATCAGGATATCGTAGGATTCGGCAACGGTGGTCTTGCGTTTTTTTGTCCGTCCGCCCATGGCCTTGCCAAACATGTCACTCAGATTGAGTACACCGACACTGGCACCCGGCATGCCGGGTATTTCCATGTCGCCAAGCGGGCTTGAGGAATCGGCGACCTCGATTTCAATTTCCTTGTTGTCGAGTTCACCGTTTCGCACTTTTTCACGGAAGGATTGCCGCGTGGCCGGGCTGGCATTTTCACCCACCAGTGCATCGAGTACCCGCTCTTCTGCGGCCAGATGGGCTTTTGCCTTGACTGCCTCACGCTTTTTCTCGCGCGTCAGGCTGATACCCGCTTCAAGCAGGTCACGAACAATTTGCTCCACATCGCGGCCGACATATCCCACTTCGGTAAATTTTGTGGCCTCGACCTTGATAAAGGGGGCTCCGGCCATTTTCGCAAGGCGGCGCGAAATTTCGGTCTTGCCGACACCGGTTGGCCCGATCATCAGGATGTTTTTCGGCATCACTTCGTCGCGCATCGTGCCTTCGAGTTGTTGGCGTCGCCAGCGGTTTCTGAGTGCGATCGAAACGGCGCGTTTGGCGTCCTTCTGGCCGATAATATAGCGGTCCAGCTCGGATACGATTTCGCGGGGAGAAAAATGGGTCATGTAGTGGTCGCTTCGTGAATGTGTGGGTAACAGGAAAGTAGCTCGAGAAAAGAACTAGCTTTCTTCGTCGAGGCTTTCGAGAATCATGTTGCCATTGGTGTAAACACAGATTTCAGCAGCAATTTTCATCGCGCGTGTGGCGATTTCTTCTGCACTGTAATCTGTGTCGACCAGCGCTTTTGCTGCGGAAAGGGCAAAATTGCCGCCAGAACCGATTGCCATGACACCCTGTTCCGGTTCCAGTACATCACCATTGCCTGTAATGCACAAAGTCACACTCTTGTCGGCGACCAGCATCATGGCTTCAAGGTTTCGGAGGTATTTGTCGGTTCGCCAGTCCTTTGCCAACTCAACAGATGCGCGCATCAACTGGCCTGGGTATTGCTCAAGTTTTTTTTCCAGTCTTTCCAGCAAGGTGAACGCATCAGCCGTTGCACCGGCAAATCCGGTTATGACTTCCTTGTCCTTTCCGATCCGGCGGATTTTTCGCGCATTGCCCTTGATCACGGTCTGGCCAAGGCTGACCTGGCCGTCCCCGGCGATAACAACCTTGCCCCCTTTTCGAACGGTTACAATCGTTGTTGCATGCATGGATGGTAGTTTGGACATGGTTTACGGCTGGCGCCGCCCCTGGCTGGTTTTGATTGTCGGCCTTATGTAAGCAGTCATTTCCCGGTTTCAAACTTTTCATATTCGACGGGCCTGTATACGGGCGCCGGAATTATAGCTTTTGTAACCCTGTACTGGTATGGGAAAGCTGAAAAACAACGGAGTCCAGCGCATGCGCAAGGCAGAAATCAGCCGCAAGACCGCCGAAACCGACATTTCCGCTGAAATCAATATTGACGGAACAGGTGAATATGACATCAGCACGGGGGCCGGGTTTCTCGATCACATGATTGACCAGCTTTCCCGCCATTCGTTGATTGACATGAAAGTACGGGCCAGGGGCGACCACCATATTGATGCACACCACACGACCGAGGACACGGGAATCGTGCTGGGTCAGGCGGTGGCCAAGGCTCTTGGCGACCGCAAGGGCATCACCCGCTATGCCTCGATTGATCTTGCTATGGATGAAACCCTGACCCGGGCAACGGTTGATGTATCCGGCCGACCCTACCTTGTCTGGGATGTCCGGTTTTCAGCACCCAAAGTTGGTGACTTTGATACCGAACTGTTCCGTGAATTTTTTCAGGCCTTTTCCCAGCATGCCGGGATCACGCTTCATGTGACAAACCATTATGGTGACAACAACCACCATATCGCCGAGACTTGCTTCAAGGCTGTGGCCAGGGTACTGCGGGCCGCAATGGAAATCGATCCGCGTCAGGCCGACCGGATTCCTTCGACAAAAGGCTCGCTCTGACCAATAATGAGGGATTCCCCTGTCTGGCCATCTTGTCTCATGAGCATGCTGGCGGTATGACATCGCCATGACAGTCTACAGCATATATTTGCCGCCGGAAGAAAGCTCGCAACACGCTGCTTCAGACTTCCGGCTGGTACCGGACAGCAAGTCTCCCTGGGCCTTGATAATGCCTGTTGTGTGGCTTGCATATCACCGGCTGTGGCTTGCACTTCTGGCCTATCTGGTCTTTTCGGCGCTGGTATTGCTGTTTTTGTCCTGGACCCCGCATCTTGCCTGGCTGTATCTTTCCGCCTTGCCCGGGCTGTACTTGTTGCTGGAGGGGCAAGAGTTGGTGAGCGCAAGACTTGAACGCCTTGGCTGGCGCTTTGCAGGTATCGTGGAGGCGCAATCCGTTGAAGATGCTGAGATCCGCTGGGCAACATCCGGTTCATTGCAACATGCTGAAACCACCACAAAGCCCGTCAGCATGCATCGCCAGCCCTTTCGTTCCCATGTTGCGAATACCAATCCTGGCCTTTTTCCGGAATAAGTAAAATGAAAGTAGCAATTATCGATTACGGGTCCGGAAACCTGCGGTCCGCACAAAAGGCTTTTGAGCGCGCGGCTCGTGAAGCCGGTATAGATGCTGTCTGTGATGTTACAGACAAACCTGAACAGGTTCTGGCTGCGGACCGTATTGTCTTGCCCGGTGTTGGTGCCTATGCGGATTGCCGTGCCGGCCTGGATGGTGTGCCGGGTATGGTCGGCGCCTTGCAGGAGGCCGTTGTTGAAAAGGCTCGTCCGTTTTTGGGAATTTGTGTCGGCATGCAGCTGATGGCCGGTCGCGGTCTGGAAAAACAGGTAACAGACGGATTGGGATGGGTCCCGGGCGATGTGGTTGAGATGACACCGGATAATGAGGACCTGAAGATTCCCCAAATCGGCTGGAACACATTGGATATCCGGAAACCCCACCCCCTGCTGGACGGTATTGAGACAGGGCCGGAAGGTCTGCACGCCTATTTTGTGCATTCTTATCATCTCAGGTGTGAAGATGAAGCGCAGTGCATTGCCACAACGGATTATGGTGGGCCCGTTACGGCAATGGTTGGTCGCGACAATCTTGTCGGAACCCAGTTCCACCCCGAGAAAAGTCAACGACTGGGTCTTGCCCTTATTACCAATTTTCTAAGGTGGAACGCATGACCGGAATCCTGTTTCCTGCCATTGACCTCAAAGACGGAGAATGTGTCCGGTTGAAGCTTGGCGACATGAACCAGGCAACGGTTTACAATAGTGATCCGGCGGCACAGGCAATTGCATTTGAGCGTCAGGGCTTTCAATGGCTTCATGTTGTGGATCTCAACGGAGCATTTGAAGGTGAAAGCGTGAATGGCGATGCTGTTGAGGCAATTTTGTCTGCCACGAGCAATCCGGTTCAGCTTGGCGGCGGAATTCGTTCCCTCGCACATGTTGCCAACTGGCTCGAGAAGGGAATTGCCCGCGTCATTCTGGGAACTGTTGCTGTGCGCAATCCGGATCTGGTCAAGGAGGCTTGCCGTGAGTTTCCCGGAAAAATTGCAGTAGGTATCGATGCCAGGGGCGGCAAGGTTGCAGTTGAAGGTTGGGCGGAAGCCTCTGAACTTGGCGTTATAGAACTGGCGAAGCAGTTCGAGGGTGCCGGTGTTTCAGCTATTGTCTATACCGACATTGACCGGGACGGTATTCTTGCAGGCATCAACTGGAGCTCAACCATCGAGCTTGCAGATTCAGTGGCAATTCCCGTGATTGCCTCGGGAGGTCTGGCATCAATTGACGATGTCAGGAAACTTGCTTCCCCTGAATGTGCAGTGCTTGAAGGAGCGATTACCGGCCGGGCCCTGTATGACGGTCGTCTGGATGCGGCAGAAGCACTGAAGGTATTGAACCGATGACGCTCAAGGTTCGAATAATCCCGTGTCTGGACGTGGCTGGGGGCCGTGTGGTCAAGGGAGTGAACTTTGTCGACCTGGTGGATGCCGGTGACCCTGTTGAGGCTGCAATCGCCTATGATGCAGCTGGCGCTGACGAACTTACCTTTCTCGATATTACGGCTTCCTCAGAAGGTCGGGATGCGACCTTTGACATGATATCCCGAACGGCTGAACGTTGTTTCATGCCGCTTACGGTGGGTGGCGGTGTGCGTACCGTTGCGGATATTCGCAAGCTGCTGCTTGCGGGTGCCGACAAGGTATCCATCAATACAACGGCAGTAAACAATCCGGATTTTGTTGCCGAGGCGGCAGACAAGTTCGGCAACCAGTGCATTGTGGTAGCCATTGACGCAAAGCAGGCAGTTTCAGAAGACGGACCGGACCGGTGGGAGATTTTCACCCATGGTGGCCGGAACGCTACCGGCATTGATGCGGTCGAGTTTGCCAGGCTGGTGGTGGAAAAGGGTGCGGGTGAAATTCTTCTGACGTCCATGGACCGGGACGGAACAAAGGCGGGATACAACCTGCCGCTGACCCGTGCTATCGCCGATGCGGTTTCTGTCCCGGTTATTGCCTCGGGTGGTGTGGGAACGCTTGATCATCTGGTTGAAGGTGTAAAGGAAGGCCATGCCAGTGCTGTACTTGCAGCGTCCATTTTCCATTTCGGTACCCACACAATTGCCGAGGCGAAAAGCCATATGCTAGAAGCCGGTATTCCGGTTAGAATTAAGATTTGATACCGATCCGATACATGGAACTGTGATGAACGCGTTTTCATTGACTGATCTGCAACAGATTATCGATTCCCGCACCCGGTCGAGTGCGGAGGTTTCCTATACAAGTACGCTCTTGACCGACGGTACTGCGAAATGTGCGCAGAAGGTCGGGGAGGAGGCAGTGGAGACCGTGATAGCTGCGGTCGCTGGCGACAAGACCGGGTTGCGCAATGAGGCAGCCGACCTGCTTTATCATCTGCTCGTGTTGCTGAAATCCGAAGGCGTCTTGCTGGAAGACGTGATGAGTGAGCTTTCCCGCCGGACACGTCAATCCGGGCTTCAGGAAAAGGCAGACAGGTGAAACCGGTGCACGATGTGATTGCTTCTGGCAAAAACCTTGGCCTGAATATCGATGTGGACCAGGCATTCTGGGATACGGTCGATCAGGATGGCAGTGGCAAGTATGTCTCCCCCTACAGGATGTTTTCGGTACCCGACTGGGAGGCGTTTCGTGCAGATACGCCGCTCACCCTGACCGAAGATGAAGTACGGCGACTGCGCTCCATGAACGATCCGGTTTCGCTCGATGAGGTGCAGCGCATATACCTTTCGCTCTCCCGGCTGCTTTCCAGCCATGTTGAATCTGCCCAGGCCCTGTTCGAGCAACGGCGCAAGTTTCTCAATTTTATAGGCAACAAGACACCATTCATCATCGGCATTGCCGGATCGGTTGCGGTTGGAAAATCGACAACGGCCAGGATTCTGAAAGAGGTACTGGCGCGCTGGCCATCCAGTCCGAAGGTTGCGCTGGTTACAACAGACGGTTTCCTGAAGCCGAATGCCATGCTTCAGCAGGAAGGGTTGATGGAACGCAAGGGATTTCCCGAAAGCTATGATGTGGCGGCCGTTCTGCGCTTTCTTTCAAACATCAAGGCCGGGGTCAAACACGTGGCAGCCCCTGTCTACTCCCACTTCAAGTATGATGTGATACCGGACGAATACATTTATATTGACCGCCCCGATATCCTGATATTCGAGGGGATCAATGTGCTTCAGTCACGTGAAGCTCCGCTTGAGGGAACCAGCATTCCCCTGGTTTCGGACTTTTTCGACTTTTCCATCTATGTCGATGCCGAGGAGCGATTTGTCGAGGAATGGTACATTTCACGCTTCATGCGGCTGCGCGAAACGGCTTTCAGTGATCCGGCTTCTTTCTTTCACCGTTATTATCTGGCGAGTGAAGAGGATGCCCTCAAGGCCGCGCAAGGACTGTGGGCCCGCATCAACCTTGTCAACCTTCGGGAAAACATTCGTCCGACCCGCCCCCGTGCTGACCTGATCCTGAAAAAGGGTGCCAGCCACCTGGTCGAAAAGGTTGCACTCAGGAAATTGTAAATCCGTGAGTGGCTGTAGACCACAAGGGTTTATTAAACATTGATGACTACGGTAAATCAGAAATTGTTCCTCTGATAACCTACATGGCCAATGCCGAGTCTGAATGAAAAAACTTATTATTCAAATCCCCTGCTACAATGAGGAAGAAAGCCTGCCGGTAACGCTGGCCGACCTGCCGCGTGAGGTGGAGGGTTTTGACAAGGTCGAATGGCTTATAATTGACGATGGCAGCACAGACGAGACCATCAAGGTAGCAAAGAAGCATGGCGTCGATCACATTGTACGGCATACGCAAAATCGTGGATTGGCCTATGCATTCATGTCCGGGATCAATGCCGGTCTGGAGCAGGGTGCAGACGTAATTGTTAACACTGACGCTGACAATCAATATTGTGCGTTTGATATTCCCTTACTGACAAAACCCATAACTGACGGCAATGTAGAGATTGTAATTGGCGCGCGTCCAATCGCAGAGACGATCCATTTTTCACCTGTAAAAAAGTTTCTTCAGAAGTTCGGAAGTTTAGTCGTTCGTGCGACCAGCCGCACGGAAGTTGCTGACGCGCCAAGTGGGTTCCGGGCCTTTTCTCGAGAAGCTGCCCAGCGTTTGATGGTGTTCAATGAGTACACTTATACGCTTGAGACCATCATTCAGGCTGGCCAGAAGAACATGGCGATTATTTCCGTACCGATCCGCACGAATGAGGATCTGAGAGAATCCAGACTGGTCAAAAGCATCGCATCTTATGTCAAGCGCTCGATGGTGACCATTCTTCGGATATTTTTCATATACCGTCCGGCAAAGGTTTTGGGATGGTTTGCAGCAGCAAGCCTGTTGGTCGGAACTTTGATCGGAATGCGATTCACCTATCATTATCTGACCGGTTCCGGTGATGGCATGGTACAATCCCTGATTTTGGCAGGTGTGTTATTGACCGTAGGGTTTCAGTCAGGCCTCGCTGCTCTCCTTGCAGATCTCATATCTGCAAACCGCAGATTGTCAGAAGAAATTCGCTTCCGGCAACTGGTCTTCAGTGACTTGCTTTCAGTACATGGTGACAAAAGCAGCAAGTTGGAGGTGCCGGAAGTAATAAAGACGCGGCATGAACTTCAACAAAGGATCAAGGAAGATGCTAATAGCAGGCGGAAAGCTGGATAATGGCATTGCCATTGGCAATACTTACAACAAGTACGGTTCACAAAATCCAATTGTGAAACATTTGATGAATGGTTTTGATGCCAGCTTGTCCAGACTGGTTAATGCCGCATCACCCAAATCCATCCATGAAGTCGGATGTGGTGAAGGATACTGGGCCTTGCAATGGCTTTCAGCAGGCATCAACGTGCGCGGTTCCGATTTCTCCGCCGATGTCATCGAACTTGCCAAGGCCAATGCAAGTTCTGCCGCAGTTGATCCTGGCCGATTTCACGTCAAAAGCATATATGATCTCGATCCCGCAATCGACAGTGCCGACTTGATTGTCTGTTGTGAGGTGCTGGAGCACTTGGAAGAGCCCGAGCTTGCCCTGCAAACGCTTTCAAGACTGGGCGGCAAAGATTTGATAATCTCTGTGCCGCGCGAGCCCTTGTGGCGGATGCTCAATATGCTGCGAGGCAAATACATCACACAATTGGGCAATACGCCCGGTCACCTTCAACATTGGTCAAAAAGCGGCATATCCAGCCTTGTCGGAAACTACTTTGAGATTCAGCAGGTCTTGTCGCCAATCCCGTGGACCATGCTGCATTGCAAATGGAAGTAGTCGACCAGATAAAAGCACCTTCATGGTTTTGGATTTGCAGTAAGATCGCCGGTGGCGCTCTGTTCGCAGCTGCATGTCTCTTTGTTGTTAGGCAGTTCTTTGTCTATTGGGGTGACCTGAACGATCATGCGATTCCCGCAGAAACATGGATTGTGTGTTTTTTCGTATCCATAATCTATGCCAACTTGAACCTGCTGCTTGCATTTGGATGGTTGAAAATTCTTGATGGACTTGGTGCTACAGTGAAAAGCACATCCGGCATCAGAATTTATGCAATTTCTCAATTGGCAAAATACGTACCCGGAAATATTTTCCAATTTGCTGGCCGCCATGTTCTAGCAAAAGGAAGCGGGGTCTCGCACACAACGCTCGCAAAATCGACATTAATAGAGTTGGCCACACTTGTCGCTGGCGGTGTTATGTGCCTGCCTCTGATACTTCCTTATCTGGTGCCGTCTCTTCCCTGGTGGATGAAACTGGCGGTTTTCATTCTCCCGATTCTGCTATTGCTGTATCTTGCAACAAGGCATTTTGGTCAAAATTTTTTGAATGCAATTACTTGCTACCTGTTGTTTCTTTTAGGCACGGGAGTATGTTTCGCTTTTATTTTCATAATTATTGCTGACGTAGTAGCAGACCCTTCCTCAGTTGCATTTTTCACTGGCGCATTTGTTGTTGCCTGGCTGGTTGGACTTGTTACGCCAGGTGCTCCTGCAGGGTTGGGTGTGCGAGAAGCGATATTGACACTATTGCTTGCCAGTTTTGCTCCAACACCCCAAATTCTGTTGGCAGTTCTCATGTCTCGGATGACTACACTGGGCGGTGATGTTCTCTTTTTTATTTCAGGGTTTTTTGTGAACCGGAAAAAGCCAAGACATTCATTAGAAACAGCAAATAATACCAAGGCATGCAATGAGTGATCTTGTTCGGGAAAGGTCTCGCTTTACCGATTCCAGCTCGGAGACTGGTTGGGGACTTGCGCCTGCTGACCGGGTTTCATTGGCAACAGGTCTTGCTGGCTTGATCATATATGCAGTTTTTGCATTTCAGATCATGCCAGGTCCGGAATACCCCCCGTACGGCGCAGATATTTATGATCATTACTATCTTGCAATTCTTGAAGGGCGGCTTGATGTCAAAGCCATCATATTAGAATACGAAGGCCATTATCTGCCTGATGGAACAGGTTTTCTCTATCACGGGATGGCACCATTGCTTACCCGGTTCCTTTTTGGGTGGCTTATTGAGCCAACAGGCATTTTATATGCATCGTTTTCTGTGTTTCTTTGGTCGATAATCGGCACGATATTTTATCATCTTGCTTTTCATCAAGTCGCTAAAACGAAAATAGAAGGCTTTTCAAAAAGCAAAGCCGGGTCACTGATACTTTCCCTTCTGGTCTGGTTCGCGAGTCCGGGAATATTGTTGTCATCCAATATTGCATTTTACCATGAAGCAATCAGCGTTGCGTATGCTGCTGCTGCCGTCTTTGTTTTTGTCTTCATTAGGTATCACTATTTCAATATGCCGGTGGCGCGCGCCATTATAATTATGGCGCTTATGGCTGCTGTTACCGTGCATGCGCGCCCCAATCTTGCAGTAGGTCTGTATATTGGGTGTTGTCTTCTTGCCGCCGTTGGATTGTATCGCGCATGGCGGGCACAACTTCTGCCGGTCATGGTTGCAATGGGGATTCTCGGAATATCGGGATTCACTTATATCGGGATCAACGCACTGAAATTCGGCAATGCATCTATAACGCACGGTAGCTTTGAAAAAAGTGAGTTGCAATATGGTACGACTTTCTGGCGGGGTGAGTCGGTTGGAAACAGTGAACGAGCAAAAGCATTCGTCGCGCATGGGAAGTTCAACGCAAAGCGTATTTTGCCAAACTTGACGGTCTATGCATTTGATCCGCCCTGGTACCTTGTGGGGGCTGAAATTTCGAACCGTTTGGGCGATGCTTACAATGCTCTGATCAAGCCTTACCTTGGTTACATTCGGATCGAAGGTCCGCGAACAGGCATTGTTTTTCTTTGGCTTGCCTGGTTTGCAATTATACTTGCAGGGGCTGGCCATTCACCAGCAATCATTGGTGTTGGTGATCGATGGATTTTGCTGGTTGCAACAGGCACTGCAGCTATTTTGACGCTAAGCTATGGTACAATTACCTTGCGCTATCGTGCTGATTTGTGGCCATTTGTGGCAAGCTTTGCGATCTTTTGTTTCCCCACATCCATTTTAAAGCTGAACCAATTGAGAGAAAGCCTGATCCGCATTTTGATCATCATAGTGGTTGGCATCAGCATGCAGGCAAGCCTTAAAACTGCACATATGTATAGCTACTTTTTTCGCGAGATGCCTGGTACCTTTTTCGAAACCTGGACCGAAGACAATTGTCGCTCAATGGCTTTAAGCAAGTTGATCAAGGCATCCCGTGCGGATTTCATCTGCTCGCGGTAAATACTGGTTTTAACGACTTACCCGTCGCAGGGTCAGGTTAATTCGCCCGGGCCTCTTCAACAAGGTTGATGTTGCGGGATATATCCGGTCAACCCCGTGGAAAGCCAGTCTTGCTGCACCTTCAAGAAGGATTACGTCGCCACTGGCAAGTTTGAGGGATTTTGTCGGGTCCTTGCGATTTTCGCCACCGATCCGAAACAGGCATGTATCCCCAAGAGAAACGGAAAGGACCGGGGCTTCAAACATTTCTTCATCCCGATCCTGATGCAGGCCCATTTTCGCCGCAGGCTCATAATAATTGACAAGGCATGCCTGTGGAGGTTTTGGAAAATCCGAATGTGTTTTCCAAAGATCCAGCAGCAAGTCAGGAATGGGAGGCCAGTCCTTGCCTGTTTCGGGATGGCTTTTCTGGTAGCGATAGCCTTCCGTTTTGTCTGTAACCCATCCAAGCGGCCCGCAATTGGTCATGCGCACAGACATTTCTTTGCCTGTCCGGGGCATGCGCGGAACAAACAGCGGGGCAGCTGTCGTTACAGAGCGGATCTGGTCGAGAAGCATTTCCTGGGTTCCTCGGCTTAAAAGGCCCGGCAGATAACGAACACCATCAATTTGCAGTTTCATGGGTTTGGCTATCGGAGTTCCTGTTGAAATGCTCAATCATATTACTGTTTCTCGACGATAAACCGGGTCAAACCGTTTGGCCAGACGAAACACAAAGGGGTCGGGCAGGAGTGGAATGCATCGTTGGCGTTCTGGTCCGCCAGCGGCTTCATGAACGTTTTCGGGGTTTTATCTGTCTTTTTCGTCCGCCAAGTCCCTTGTAGTATGAATGGCTTCTTCTTATATAGCCGATAACCGCGGTATCAGGTCCGGGAGACTTGGGTCGCATGGGTAGAAAACTTCCAGTTTAACCGGGTTCTGGATGGTAAATCATGATTTGCCGTTGGATGCCGTCAGGGTCCGTTCAGTTCGCTGGTCAAGGAGCATAAAATGGCAAAAGTAATTGGTATCGATCTGGGTACGACAAATTCCTGTGTCGCCGTCATGGATGGCAAGGAAGCTAAGGTAATTGAAAATTCCGAAGGTGCACGCACAACACCTTCCATGGTTGCATTTGGTGATGATGGCGAACGTCTTGTTGGCCAGCCGGCCAAACGTCAGGCAGTAACCAATCCGAAAGACACGCTGTTTGCTGTCAAGCGCCTGATCGGACGCCGCTTTGAAGACAAGACGGTCAAGAAAGACCAGAAGCTTGTTCCCTACAACATCGTCAAGGGTGACAATGGCGATGCCTGGGTGGAAGCAAAAGGCGAGAAATATTCCCCGTCACAGATTTCGGCAATGATTCTCCAGAAAATGAAGGAAACAGCTGAAGCCTATCTGGGCGAGAAGGTTACGCAGGCCGTAATCACGGTTCCTGCCTATTTTAATGATGCGCAGCGTCAGGCAACAAAGGATGCCGGAAAGATTGCCGGTCTCGAGGTTCTTCGGATCATCAACGAGCCAACTGCTGCAGCGCTTTCCTACGGCATGGAGAAAAACGACGGCAAGACCATCGCGGTTTATGACCTTGGTGGTGGTACGTTCGATGTTTCCGTCCTGGAAATCGGTGACGGTGTTTTCGAGGTGAAATCCACCAATGGTGACACCTTCCTTGGTGGTGAGGATTTCGACATGGTTCTGGTCGATTATCTTGCTGCCGAGTTCAAAAAGGAAAATTCAATAGACCTCAAGGCTGACAAGATGGCTCTCCAGCGCCTGAAGGAAGCTGCGGAAAAGGCAAAGATTGAATTGTCATCCTCTTCACAGACTGAAATCAACCTGCCGTTCATCACTGCCGATGCTTCCGGCCCAAAACACATGACCATGAAGCTGACACGCGCCAAATTCGAGTCGCTTGTCTCCGATCTGGTCAAGCGTACGGTCAAGCCGATGCAGGACGCCTTGAAAGACGCCGGCATGAAAGCGGCTGAAATCGACGAAGTTGTTCTGGTTGGCGGCATGACCCGCATGCCGAAAGTCCAGGAAACCGTCAAGGAGTTCTTCGGCAAGGAGCCGCACAAGGGCGTAAACCCGGATGAAGTGGTTGCCATGGGCGCTGCCATCCAGGCCGGTGTTCTTCAGGGTGATGTCAAGGATGTGCTTTTGCTTGACGTGACACCATTGTCACTCGGCATTGAAACACTTGGCGGTGTCTTTACCCGTCTGATTGACCGGAACACGACAATCCCGACCAACAAGTCACAGGTGTTCTCGACTGCTGAAGACAATCAGAGTGCTGTGACAATCCGCGTTGCACAGGGCGAACGTGAAATGGCTGCCGACAACAAGATGCTTGGCCAGTTTGATCTGGTTGGTATCCCGCCGGCTCCGCGTGGCGTTCCGCAAGTCGAGGTAACGTTCGACATTGATGCGAACGGTATCGTGAACGTTTCCGCCAAGGACAAGGGTACCGGCAAGGAGCAGCAGATTTCGATCAAGGCTTCAGGCGGTTTGTCCGATGAGGAAATCGATCAAATGGTCAAGGATGCGGAATCCAATGCAGATGCGGACAAGAAACGCCGTGAATCTGTTGAAGCCCGCAACCAGGCCGAGTCGCTCATTCATTCTGCAGAGAAATCTCTTGAGGAATATGGCGACAAGGTTTCTGAAGAAGACCGCAATGAAATCGAGCTAGCTGTTTCCGGCTTGAAGGAGACGCTCGAAAACGATGATGCAGACCCTGATGAAATCAAGGCGAAATCCGAGGCCCTTGCCACGGCTTCCATGAAACTGGGACAGGCCATGTACGAAGCAGCCCAGAACGATGCGGCGGAAGCTGATGCCGCAGCGGATGCTGCCAAGGATGAAGACGTGGTTGACGCCGATTTCGAGGAAATTGACGACGACGAAGACAGCAAGAAGTCTGCTTAAGACCCCTATGATAAGCATCACCTCCGACACCAGCCCGTGTCGGAGGTATTCTTCCAGGAAGGGGTGTCATGTCCAAAACGGATTATTACGAGCTTCTCGGTGTTGAGCGGGGAGCAGACGAGAAGGAGCTGAAAAGCGCCTTCCGCAAGATGGCCATGAAACATCACCCGGACAGAAATCCGGATGACCCGGCCGCAGAAAAGAAATTCAAGGAAATCAATGAGGCCTACGAGGTTCTGAAGGACCCCCAGAAGCGGGGCGCCTACGACCGTTTCGGGCATGCTGCCTTTGAGCAGGGCGGAGGCGCCGGCGGCTTTGGCAATGCCGGTTTCGGTGGTGCCGCAGGCGGTTTCTCGGATATTTTTGAAGATATATTCGGCGAAATGATGGGTGGTGGCCGCAGGGGCGGCGCACGGTCCGGTGGTCGTGAACGCGGTGCTGACCTGCGTTACAACATGGAAGTCAGCCTTGAAGACGCATATGGCGGCAAGACGGCGGAAATCAGTGTGCCGACTGCAGTCACGTGTGAAACCTGTTCGGGTTCCGGCGCCAAGCCGGGTTCATCGCCTGTAACTTGTAACATGTGTGGCGGAAATGGCCGCGTCCGTGCTTCCCAGGGGTTTTTCTCCATAGAGCGGACCTGCCCGGAATGTCAGGGCCGTGGGGAAGTGATATCTGATCCCTGTAGCGATTGTCATGGCCAGGGCCGTGTTACGATGGAACGCACACTCAGTGTCGATATCCCGGCTGGCATTGAGGATGGTGTGCGTATTCGTCTGGGCGGAGAGGGTGAAGCAGGCAGTCGCGGTGGCCCTTCCGGCGATCTTTACATTTTCCTTTCTGTGCGTCCGCACGAATTTTTCCAGAGGGACGGTGCCGATCTTTTCTGCAAGATCCCGATTTCCATGACTGCAGCCGCGCTTGGCGGCCAGGTTGAGGTGGCCTGTCTTGATGGCACCAAATCCCGGGTCAAGGTTCCGGAAGGAACACAAACAGGCAAGCAGTTCCGCCTTCGCGGCAAAGGCATGCCGATTATGCGGTCAAGTGATCACGGCGACCTCTATATACAGGTGGCAACGGAAACCCCGCAAAATCTCAGCCGCCGCCAGCGCGAATTGCTGGAGGAGTTTGAACAGATTTCATCGGAAGAGAATTCGCCGCAATCAACCGGATTTCTCTCGCGCATGAAGCGCTTTCTTGATGGATTGGGTGAATAATGGATATTTACTGGTGGATACACGGTTGGTAGCCATGCAATCACCACTGTTTCAGCCTTTTATTCATTCAATAACGAGATAATGAAGATGATTTCCCGGGATTTTAACAGCAGCAATTTCGTCCAGCAGCTGAAAGAGGACTACAGGTTCATCCGTGGCTGGATAAAAAACCCTGCTGCCGTGGGCGCGGTAAAGCCGACAAGTGAGGTTACTGCCCGCCACATGGCGGGCCTGCTACCGATTGAAACAGGCCTTCCCGTTCTTGAACTCGGGCCTGGAACAGGTGTGATCACCAAGCAAATTCTGAATCGGGGCCTGCCTTCCGAAAAACTGGTCAGCGTTGAATACAGCCCGGCATTCTACAACCATCTTGTTGAGCAGTTTCCGGGCGTGAATTTTGTAAATGGTGATGCATTCAATCTTGCAGAGACCTTGAAGCACGTTGAGTTTGACACATATGCAGGCGTAATTGGCGCTGTTCCCTTGCTGAATGTATCAATGCCGCGCAGGATCAGCATGATTGACCAGTGCCTTGAAATGATCATGCCAAACGGACCATTCATCCAGATATCCTATGGCCCCAAACCACCCGTTGAAGCCGTTCCCGGTAAATTCACGGTTGAAAAATCAGGGCGTATCTACCGGAACTTTCCGCCTGCAGGTATCTGGATTTACCGCCGGGATGTTCAGTAATTTCCATACTAAAGCCTGTTCGGTCGGGCTGGAGTTTACAAATGCGCCAACCGAAAATACTTGTTCTCGCAGGGTCAATCCGTTCCGGCTCCTTCAATACCAGGCTCGCAGGGGCTGCAACGCGCGAACTCTCGCTTGGGGATTGTGAGGTAACACGCATATCCCTCGAGGATTACCCGCTGCCAATCTACAATGCTGACCTTGAAGTGTCGGAGGGTGTTCCTGAAAATGCCATCAGGCTCGCAAAACTCTTTGATGCCCATGACGGCTTTTTCATCGTTGGGCCGGAATATAACGGTTCCCTGTCACCCTTGTTGAAAAACACAATTGACTGGATTTCGCGTGTATCCAGTGACGGGGAGCGTGACATTATTCCTTACCGTGGCAAGGTGGCTGTGATTGCAGCCGCTTCGCCTGGTGCGATGGGTGGTATGACCATGCTCTATCATCTTCGGGATATTCTGGTCCGGCTGGGCGTTCTGGTCCTGAGTGAGCAGGTAGCCGTGGGAGGCGCTGCATCGGCATTTGATGAAGATGAACGCCTTGAAAATGAACGCACGGCAGGACTGTTTTCTGACGCGTGCAAGGCTCTGATCGAAAAAACCTCCTACATGAAAGCCATCTGATGACTGTTGCTTCCGCCGACCTCACTCCGAAAGACAGGCTGATCGTACCGCTTGACATGCCGACAGTGATGGAGGCCGAAGCGATGGTCGAGAAACTGGGCGACAGCGTCACCTTCTACAAGGTTGGACACCAGCTTGCATTTGCAAACGGCCTTGGATTTATTCGTGAGTTGCATGACCGGGGCAAGAAGGTTTTCCTCGACATGAAATTGCTTGATATTGACAACACGGTAGCGCGTGGCGTCGAGAACATAGCGAAAATGGGTGTGGCAATGACAACGATCCACGCCTATCCCAAGGCGATGAGAGCGGCTGTTGAGGCGGCAAGGGGAAGCAACCTTTGTCTACTGGGCGTCACTGTACTAACCTCAATGGATGACGCCGACTTGAAGGCGGCCGGATATGTGGACAGCGCCCGGGAGCTTGTTCTCAAAAGGGCGGCCGATGCCAGTGAAGCCGGTATGGGAGGCATTGTTGCCTCTGCACTCGAAGCTCCGGCCATCCGCGAGATTGTGGGACCGGAGATGACGGTCGTCACGCCTGGCATCCGTCCTGCTGGAAGCGATGCTGGTGACCAGAAGCGCATCATGACTCCGGGAGACGCAATTTCAGCCGGGGCAAGCCATCTCGTAATTGGCCGACCGATCACTGCAGCTGATGATCCAAGGCATGTTGCGCTGGACATTGCGGAAGAGATTTCAGCGGCCAGCTGAGCCTGTTTCCTGCTTCCGGTTTCTTGCAAACCTGGCTGTCGATACCCATATGAAAGTACATGAAACAGGCTGACGAACTGCCTGTACCGGGCCTTTGGCCCCGCATTTTTACGAGGGATGTGTTGATGACAAACAGTGCTACACGCGCGCCGCTGATCCGCCCGGCATGGACACCGGCAACAATTGCCCTGATGGTTCTTGGCTTCATGGTATTCTGGCCGCTCGGCTTGGCCATGCTTGCCTATATTCTCTGGGGCGATCGTCTGGAAGACTTCAAAACCGATGTAAACCGGGCAACCGATCGTGTATTTGACGGATTTTCAAATGCCACTCGCGGACGCTCCGAAACCGCCCGTTCCGGCAATGTTGCCTTTGATGACTGGCGCGAAGCAGAGCTTGCGCGCCTGGAAGAAGAGCGCCGGAAGCTGGATGAGACACGCAAGGAATTTGATGATTACCAGCGTGACCTCAGAAAGGCCCGCGATGCCGAGGAGTTCGATGCATTCATGAAAGCGCGTCGATCAAAACCGCCCCGGGGTCGCAAGTCCGGTGGGGATCTGTCCAAGGACTGATCTTTACGAAACAGTCAAACGAACGGGAGCTGCAAGGCTCCCGTTTTCGTTTGGGCAGGAATCATTTAAAGAGTTTCAATGAGCATGTCATTTTTCAGGCAATTGCAAAAACGCAACCGGAATTTCGATGTCGAAATTGATGGCAGGCTTCTGCCTGTGGAAGTCAGGGAAAATGACCGGGCCAAGCGGATGACGCTTCGCCTGTCTGCATCCGGCGATGTGGCGAAGGTTACGGTTCCCGGCCATGTCAGTGACACTGCAATAGAGAAGTTTGTCGACAAGAACAGGGACTGGCTTGCAGTCCGGATCGCCCGCTTGCCTGAACGCGTATTGCTGGCTGAAGGTTCTGTCATTCCTTTCCGCGGTATCGAACACCGGATTGTTCTCAGTAAACGGGTGCGTGGAACCGTCAGGATTACAACACATGAGGGCGAGCCGTGTATTGAGGTTCCGGGCCTTGCTGACAGCATATCACGGAAGCTTGTTGCCTTTCTGAAACGCGAAGCGCGACGGGAGCTGGATCATGCGGTCAATCTACATGCAAAACAGCTTGGAGTGAGGCCAAGGCAGTTGCGGATAACAGATACAACCAGCCGTTGGGGGTCCTGCTCTTCGACGCGCACGCTTTCATTTTCATGGCGCGTCATCATGGCGCCTCCGGAAGTGCTGAATTATCTGGCAGCGCATGAGGTTGCCCATCTGCGCGAGATGAACCATTCAGAAAATTTCTGGAAAATCACCCGCGAGCTTTGTCCTGATACGGATGTCCAGAAAACCTGGCTAAGGGTCAATGGTGCAAGGCTGCATGCAATCGCCGCATGAGGCCGTAACAGGTCAGCCGAACAGATAGGCGACAAAGGCCAGCAACAGACAGACCAACAGACCCCACCAGAACACAGACCAGACATTGTCGCGGGGCTTTTCTGCTTTTGCCATGATATGCTGCTCCGGGTTGGGTTGTAGTTCGGTTTTGGTCAAGGCTTTTGTTGCGTGACCGGTTCTGCTATCTGCAGGTCACGATTTTGCACATGGCTGGTCTCGACACAAGAGGCGCATCCGCATTTGGGAACTGGAAAGTCACTTGTCGAAACGCCGTCAACAATCAGGCAAAAAGAGCAGTGAGAAGGAAAAGCCGGTATCTACTCCTGCTAACGCATCTGCAAAGCAACCCAGAAAACAGGGCAAGAGAAGCCGGCAGTTCTCCAAGCCTTCAGAACAGCCGCGCGCGGAATACCGGGCCAAACACATATCAAGGCAACGCCTTCCGGGCCATTGTCCGCTTGTTCTGGAAAATTCTTCCGATGATGCCCACAGCCTGCTGGACAGCGGCAATGGCCTGAAGTTGGAACGATATGGCAACCTTCGCATCATTCGCCCTGAAGCACAGGCAATATGGCAACCGTCTCTTGACCCGGAAGAATGGAAAAGGGCGGATGCAGTATTCACCGGAGACACAAACGAGGAAGGTGCAGGTCGCTGGGCTTTTCCGCATGGTGAAAAATCTGAAACCTGGCCCATGTCCTGGGACAACCTTCGCTATTTGGGGCGGTTTACATCCTTTCGCCATGTCGGCGTTTTTCCCGAACAGGCAGCCCACTGGCGATTTATGGAGGAGCGGATTGGAGACCGGGTGAAAGCGGGCTCCGGCTTTGAGCTGCTGAACCTGTTCGGATATACCGGACTTGCATCGCTGGTTGCTGCAAGGGCAGGCGCTCGCGTCACTCATGTTGATGCCTCGAAAAAGGCAATCGGCTGGGCAAGGGAAAATCAGGAACTTGCCGGCCTGGAAGACCGTCCGGTTCGCTGGATATGCGAGGATGCAATGCGTTTTTGCGAGCGCGAAGCACGGCGGGGAAACCGGTATGACGGTATCTTGCTTGATCCGCCGCATTATGGTCGTGGCCCCAAGGGAGAAGTTTGGCAGCTTTTTGAAGATTTGCCCCGCATGCTGGACGTGATACGGGACCTGACAGATGGCCGGTCATCGTTTGTCATCCTGACCGCCTACGCAATCCGGGCGTCCTTTTACTCCATGCACGAGATCATGCAGGAAAAATTCGGTGATTGTGGTGGTGTACTGGAATCGGGCGAGCTTGTCCTGAAAACCGAGAACGGTCACCGCCACCTTTCAACATCGCTTTTCAGCCGGTGGTGCGCATGACAGAAGAAAAGAAGCACATCCGGCCTGGCCGGATTTATGAGATCACCGCAGTTTCAAACGCCAGGATCAAGGGAATTCGCTCCCTTGCCCAGAAAAAGAACCGCGATAACGACAATACATTCATGGTTGAAGGCATGAAACTTGTCCGGGACGCATTTGATAATGGCTGGAAGATCGAGACCCTGGTGTATGCACCCGGTTCAAGGGCTGGTGATCAGGCACGGGAACTGGCTGCCCGTGCGCGCGTCAGCGGGGCTGAAATTCTCGAAGTCAATGAAAAGGTACTGGCATCCATGACCCGGCGGGAAAATCCGCAAATGGTTGTCGGTGTGATGCGACAGCAATGGCATCCGGCCCCTGCCGGTATCGTTGACCCTGCCAGCACCTGGGTTGTACTGGACCGGATACGCGATCCCGGAAACCTTGGAACCATCATCCGCACCGCAGATTCGGCCGGAGCTGACGGGATCATTCTGGTAGGAGATACGACCGATCCGTATTCACTGGAAGCGACCCGCGCAAGCATGGGGTCCATCTTCAATGTGCCATTGGTCAAACTGACGGAGAGCCAATTTCTGGACTGGCGCAAGCGTTGGCCCGGAATCGTGGTCGGCACTCATCTGGAAGGAGCAGCCGATTTCCGGTCAATTGATTATGACTCTTCCCCGGTTTTGTTGCTGATGGGTAATGAGCAGCAGGGATTGCCTCCGTCGCTGGCAGAAAATTGTGACCGTCTCGCCTATATTCCGATGAACGGAGCAGCAGATTCGCTGAATCTGGCCATTGCTACCGGTGTCATGCTTTTCCACATGGGAAAGCGCCTGCCCCCACCAGGGAATGAAAAATGAAAACAACCAGATTCGCATGGCTGCTGCTGGTTCTGGCGCTTCTCGCGACGGACCAGTATCTGAAATATCTCGTTGAAACGATGCTGCCGCTTCAGGAAGCAGTGCCTGTTTTCCCGATGTTTTCACTGTACCGGACCTATAATCCGGGCGTAGCCTTTTCCATGCTTTCCGGGTTGAACGGCTGGCCACTGAACCTGTTGACGATTGCAATCATCGCCTTTGTCCTGTGGTTGTGGCACGGGCTTGAATCCGGCCGCTGGATTTCAGCTGTAGGCTATGCTTTGGTCATCGGCGGCGCGCTCGGCAATCTTGTCGACCGGATCCGCCTTGGCAAGGTGGTTGATATGATCCTGCTTCATACCGACACTTGGTCGTTTGCGATTTTCAATGTTGCCGACACATTCATCACGATTGGTGCTGCGGCAATCATTCTGGATGAATTCTTGCGCTGGCGCTCGGACGATGGGGAGCCGGATGTGGACACGAACAAGGACAGGAAGGAAAACCATCATGGGTGAAACATTCAAGGCCATTCAGGTATCCCGGGACGAGGAAAAGAACCAGTCCGTCGATATTGTGGAACTGGTTACTGACGATCTGATGGAGGGCGACGTCCTCATTGAGGTTGAAGCAACAACAGTCAACTACAAGGACGGGTTGGCCATAACCGGCAAAAGTCCCGTTGTGCGGCACTGGCCCATGGTCCCGGGTGTGGACCTCGCCGGTACTGTAATCGAATGTTCGTCTGGTGCTTTCAAGACAGGTGACAAGGTTCTGCTGAACGGCTTTGGCGTGGGAGAAACCCATTGGGGGGCCTATGCAGGGCGAGCCCGACTCAAGTCCGATTGGCTGATCTCGCTTCCTGAGGGGTTTACTGCCAAGCAGGCCATGGGTATCGGCACGGCCGGTTATACAGCGATGTTGTGTGTCATGGCTCTGGAGCGAAACGAACTGACACCCGATTCCGGCCCCATCATTGTAACTGGCGCCAATGGCGGCGTAGGCACAGTGGCAATATCGATTCTTTCAAAACTGGGCTTCGATGTGATCGCATCCACTGGCCGGGCATCGGAGGCCGGATTTTTGAAGGAGCTGGGTGCTTCGGAAATCATTGACCGTAACGAACTGTCAGAGCCGGGTCGCCCTTTGGGCAAGGAGCGTTGGGCGGGGGCAGTTGATGCAGTGGGTTCCCATACCCTCGCAAATCTGCTTGCCCAGACAAAATACGGTGGCACGGTAGCTGCTTGTGGTCTTGCCCAAGGCTTTGATCTTCCTGCTACCGTCATGCCGTTTATTCTGAGAAATGTCACACTTGCGGGGATCGATTCTGTAATGGCACCCAAGGTCCTGCGCGAAGAAGCATGGCAAAGGCTTGCAAGGGATCTGGATGTATCGAAGCTCGATGCCCTGACCACGGAAATAGGTTTTGATGACATCATCCGGACAGCAACTGATATCGTTGATGGCAAGGTCAGGGGTCGTGTCATTGTTGACATGAAGGCCTGACCGGAAGGCAAGCGCTTGGCAAGTTATGTCAATGAAATAAAGCCACCGGCTTCTGGCTACAGCCTCAGACTTGATACGCTGCTGAAAATCCGGTGGGTGGCCATCCTTGGCCAGACAGTGGCTGTCCTTGTGGTATGGCTTTACCTTGGCTTTGATTTCAATCCGCAATTCTGTCTGGCATTGATAGGAACTTCAGTCCTGTTGAATATTGTGCTGGGTTTTCGTTACCCGGCCAACCAGCGAATGCCGGCGCCCTGGTCGACGCTTCTGTTGAGTTACGACATTCTGCAACTGTCCATGCTGCTCTTCCTGACCGGCGGGCTGCAAAACCCCTTTTCCATACTGATGCTAGTGCCGGTGGTCATTGCTGCAACAACCCTGTCCATAAACGATACGTTCTGGCTTGGTGCATTGGGAGTCATTTGCGCTTCACTCCTCGCCTTCTTCTACTTTCCGTTGCCCTGGCGCCCGGATGTAATATTGCAATTGCCGACAATCTATATTGCAGGCATGTGGCTGGCCATTGTTTCCAGCCTCACCTTCACATCCGCCTATGCTTTCCGGGTAGCAGATGAATCGCGCAAGCTTGCTGATGCCCTTGCTGCAACCGAACTTGTCTTGCAGCGTGAGCAGCACCTTTCGAGCCTTGACGGACTGGCTGCGGCCGCTGCACATGAACTTGGCACGCCGCTTGCCACGATTGCACTTGTTTCCAAGGAGATGAGTCGTGAGTTTGACGAGGATTCCAGCCTTTTTGAAGACGCTCAATTGCTGAGAAGCCAAGCAGAAAGATGCAGGGAAATCCTTCAGACACTGACCTCCCTTTCCAGTGAAGGGGATCGGCATATCGGCGTCATGCCGTTCTCTGCATTCATGGAGGATATTGCCGCTCCCCACCGCAATTTTGGCGTGAAAGTGGAGATCAATCTGCCAGACTGGGCCGGAGAGCCGGATTGTGTCCGCAACCCTGCGATACTGTACGGGCTGGGTAACCTGGTTGAAAACGCCGTCGACTATGCGCGGGAAAAGGTGGTTCTCACTCCCTCCTGGGATGATGCCCATGTTCAGGTCACCATTAATGATGATGGTCGCGGTTTCGGTGAGGAGCTGATTCCCAGAATTGGCGAACCTTATGTGAAGGACAGAACCCGTGGAGACAGTGGCGGATTGGGACTCGGACTGTTTATTGCCAAAACACTGCTGGAACGTAGTGGCGCTGTCCTCAAGTTTGAAAACCGGCCAAAACGTGGTTTGCCTGGTGCACACGTGACGGTTGTCTGGCCAAGACAGGCCATAGAAGCCCGGAATGAGCAGGAAACGGATGCCTGATCTGACCGCAAATTGAGTGCTGAGGTCGGGATTTTGACAAATGGCGCACGGTACGCCACATAGACTTGACGACACTGCTCGATACAGGGTGAAGGGATCAAGAAGATGCCTGATTCAGATGGTGGTAAAGACATGGTTTCCGGTGACAATACGCTATTGCTGGTCGATGATGACCGTCCGTTCCTGACCCGCTTGGGCCGTGCCATGGAGAGCCGCGGGTTTGCTGTGGAGACTACCGAAAGTGTCGGCGAGGCATTGACCCGGATAAAGGCCAGCCCACCAGCCTATGCTGTTGTGGACATGAGGCTTGAAGATGGAAACGGGCTCGATGTAATCGAGGCTATTCGCACTGTTCGCCCTGATTGCAAGGCAATTGTTCTGACCGGATACGGCAATATTGCAACGGCAGTATCTGCGGTGAAAATGGGTGCAGTGGACTATCTTGCAAAACCGGCCGATGCCGACGACATTTACACGGCCTTGATGCGCAAACCGGATGACAAGGCCAATCCCCCGGAAAATCCGATGTCCGCAGACCGGGTTCGCTGGGAGCACATTCAGCGCGTCTATGAGCTTTGCGACCGCAATGTTTCGGAAACTGCCCGCCGCCTCAACATGCACCGGCGGACCTTGCAGCGGATTTTGGCCAAAAGAGCGCCTCGCTAGCAAGCGGTCATGCCAACTACAGACTGCCCTCGTGAAGATTGAACCGGTTCAATCTTGCTGCTGCACTACGGGCAAACTGAAGCAGCAAGGCTTTGCGTGTTGCGGCATTTAGAGGGGTTTCACGGGCTTCGCGGATTGTTTCACAAGCATACTGGTCTGCAATGACCAGTCCTTCGTTCTCCGGAAAGATTTCAAGGGGAACGTCGGGGTGGGTAGCGAAGTAAAAGCGGTCGCAAAAAGCGCTGTATTCATGCCACTTCCGGTCTATCCGGAAATCTTCTGTCGATGACTTGATCTCGTAGATATTGATCCGTCCCTTGCGGTCAATTGCAGCCAGGTCGCAACGCCGCCCTGTTTTCAGGGTGAACTCGGGCAAGAAAACCAGATCAGTCTCTGACAGGCCCCGAATCAGGCCACTACGGATCTTCATGGCAGTTTCTGACTGCCGTCCATCAATCGTCGGATCGGTATTTGTGGGATCGATAATAGGCATTTTCAGGTCTCGTGATGCTTGAAATGTTGCGCGGATGCAACATCGGCAACCCCAAAAACTTTGTGGCGCAAATGTGTCTTGCCTATGTCTTCAGGTTTGCTAAGGCTTCTGCAACTGGATTTTGACGACAACTAGCGGGAGTTGTCGGAATCGCCCCTTACAGGAGAATATAATGGACAGACGTACCTTCAGCCTGGCGCTGTTGTCGACGGCTCTGCTCGCCGGTTGTTCGTCAATCAGTCGAGATCCGAGCCGGCAGTTCCGGGCAGACTATGGAGCACGCAAGGATGGTGAGTTTGCCTTGCCAGCCATTCCGGTCCGCAAGATTGACAAGAAATACCTGCGGCAGATTGTTGATTTCGAGACCAAGGAAAAGCCGGGCACGATAATCGTCGATGTGCCGGAGCGCCATCTCTATCTGGTCCAGCCGGGCGGACGTGCAGTTCGTTATGGCGTCGGTGTTGGCAAACAGGGCTTTGCCTGGTCCGGCAATGCCCGTGTTGGCTGGAAACGCGAGTGGCCAACCTGGACGCCTCCGTCACGCATGATCGGGCGGCGTCCGGAACTTGCCAAATGGCGCGGCGGTATGCCTCCGGGTGTAAACAATCCCCTTGGCGCGCGTGCCCTGTATCTTACCAAGGGCGGCCGGGACACACTTTATCGCCTGCACGGTACGCCGGAATGGTGGTCAATCGGCAAGGCCATGTCTTCAGGCTGTATCCGCCTGATGAATCAGGACATTATCGATTTGCATGCGAGAGTGCAGCCTGGTGCGAAAGTGATTGTTCGCCAATCTTGATTTTTTCCGCCAACGGAAAAAGACAAGCCCCGTGCGGTCGCACGGGGCTTTTTTTGACCTGCAAGGCTTCAAACACGGAAGGAGGCTTTGTCACACTTCCTGGGAAGCAGCCTTGAATTCAAGCCGTTTGCGGTGAAGCACCGGTTCGGTATACCCGGACGGCTGTTCCTTGCCTTCAAACACCAGTTCGCAAGCGGCCTGGAATGCGACGGAATTGTCAAAATCCGGCGCCATGTTCCGGTAGGCCGGGTCGCCGGCATTTTGTTCATCAACAACACCTGCCATGCGTTTCAGCGTTTCCGTGACCTGTTCTTTCGTGCAGATGCCGTGCTGCAGCCAGTTTGCAATGTGCTGGGTGGATATGCGCAGCGTGGCCCGGTCTTCCATCAGCCCGACATTGTTTATATCCGGCACTTTCGAACAACCAACTCCCTGCTCTACCCAGCGCACCATATAGCCGAGTATGCCCTGGGCATTGTTATCAAGCTCGTTCTGGATGTCTTCGGGTGTCCAGTTCGGGCGGATGGCAACCGGTACGGTCAGAAGGTCATCAAGACTGGCCCGCTTTCTGTCGGCAATCCTTGATTGTTCCTCACGGACATTGACTTCATGGTAATGTGTTGCATGCAATGTAGCTGCTGTTGGTGACGGGACCCAGGCACAGTTGGCTCCGGCCTTCGGGTGGCCGATTTTCTGTTCCAGCATGTCTGCCATCAGGTCAGGCATGGCCCACATGCCCTTGCCGATCTGTGCATGGCCGGACAATCCGCATTCCAGCCCAATATCGACATTCCAGTCTTCATAGGCCTTGATCCAGGAAGCGCCCTTCATGTCTGCCTTGCGCAGCATTGGACCGGCCAGCATGGAAGTGTGGATCTCGTCGCCTGTCCGGTCAAGGAAGCCTGTATTGATGAATACCACACGCTCGCTTGCAGCCCGGATGCACTCCTTGAGATTGACAGTCGTTCGCCGCTCCTCATCCATGATGCCCATTTTCAGCGTGTTTGCCTTCATGCCGAGCGCTTCTTCCACGCGTGAGAAAATCTCTGCTGCAAACGCCACTTCTTCCGGGCCATGCATTTTGGGTTTGACGATATACATGGAGCCTTCACGAGAGTTTCCGTTTCTCCCGTTTGGTCCGATATCGTGAAGTGCGATCAGTGACGTAATCATGCAATCCATGATCCCTTCCGGCACTTCACGGCCATTATCGAAGGTGATTGCAGGATTGGTCATCAGATGTCCGACATTGCGGACCAGCAACAATGCCCTTCCGTGCAGGGCTATGGGTGAACCGTCCGTGCCGGTATACTCGCGATCGGGATTGAGAGAGCGGGTCATCATCTTTCCGCCCTTCTCGAAACTGTCTTCGAGATCGCCTTTCATGAGGCCAAGCCAGTTTCTGTATGCAAGTGTCTTGTCTTCGCCATCCACACAGGCAACAGAGTCTTCACAGTCGCAGATTGTGGTAATAGCAGCTTCCAGCACAACATCTGCTATGCCAGCCTTGTCGCCTTTGCCGATCGGGTGGGTTGGATCAATGATGATGTCGGCGTGCAGGCCGTTGCGCTTCACCAGAACCGAACCTGGAGAGTCTGGGCTGCCTTTATAGCCAACAAATTGCGCCGGGTTTGAAAGACCGGCACGTGAGCCGTCTTCCATGGTAAGCTGCAATTCGCCATCCACGATTGCAATCTTTGTTGCATCTTCCCAGTTTCCATCGACCGGTACCGACTTGTTGAGAAAGTCTCGGGCCCAGGAGATTACTTTGCTTCCCCGTGCCGGATTGTAAGCGCCACCGCGCTCAGCACCGTTATCTTCGGAAATTGCGTCTGTGCCGTAGAGTGCATCATACAGTGAACCCCAACGTCCATTGGCGGCGTTCAGCGCATATCGGGCATTGGTGATGGGCACGACCAGTTGCGGACCGGCAACACTCGTAATTTCTGTGTCGACATTTGCTGTATCTACTGAAAATTTTCCGCCCTCGGGGACAAGGTATCCGATTTCCGAGAGAAACGTCTTGTAATCTTCAAGCGAATAATCTGTTCCGCCGTGCGACTTGTACCACTCGTCAACTTTTGCCTGCAGGGATTTCCGTTTTTCAAGCAACTCCCGGTTTTTCGGAGCAAGATCATCGATAATCGCCTCAAGCGCCTTCCAGAAAGCTGTTTCTTCTACACCCGAGCCGGGCAATGCTTCTTCGTTCACAAAAGATGCCAGGCCAGCATCTACATTAAGACCGCCAATATCCACACGTTGCGACATGAAAAACCTCCTGTTTTGCTTGCCGGAAAGATAACGATGAGGTGTTTTCAGTCAATTTGGAGAAAACAACAAACATTATATCCATTTTGGAAATAATAAGAATGTTCGCTATTGCCACAGATATTGAATGGCGACCCGTCAAACCCCATATTCCAGAAAAGAAAGAAGGGAATGAAAATGTCACGTCTGGCCGGTTTTTCCAGTCCGTTCATGCTTGGTTTTGATGAGCTTGAACGTGTTCTGGACCGCGCAACCAAGTCTGCCAATGACGGATATCCTCCGTACAATATCGAGCGGCTGAATGCGGGAAGTGACCAGGATACCGATGTTTTGCGCATCACCCTGGCGGTTGCAGGATTCCGCGAAGAAGACCTTGACGTCACCATCGAGAAAAACCAGCTGGTGGTCACGGGGAAACAAATTGATGACAAGGAACGTGTCTACTTGCACCGGGGCATAGCTGCCCGACAGTTTCAGCGCTCCTTCGTGCTGGCTGAAGGACTTGAAGTCAACGGTGCTCAATTGAAAAACGGCCTGCTGGAAATAGATCTGGTTCGTTTGAGGCCGGAAAGCACGGTTAGAAAGATTTCCATTAATGCCGCGGAAAGATCAGGTAAGGAGTAACCAATGTTTCATTACAATGATCAAAATCATGAGCAGCTTCAGGAGTTTGAAGACCTGGCTAACATGGGAAGTGATGCAATTGCCTATATGAGGCAGATCACAGCCGAGGAAATTGCAGAAGCGTTTCCCGGTACACCCGAACTTGAACCGGGGCATTTGTACTGGGCGCTGTTTGCAGCCGATGGCTCTCCGCTGGTCCTTGCAGACAGCCAGAGCGATGTGAGTTCTTCCGCGTTTTACAATGATTTGGAGGCTGTGCTTCCAAACTGATTTTGGCACAGCTTGATGACAGCGTTCAGGCCGGGCGTTTTCCGCCCGGCATGAACAAAGGCCGGATCAGGAGGGATCAATCCAGCCGATATTGCCGTCCTGGCGGCGAAACACCACGTTGGTCTTTCCATTGCCCGCATTGGTGAAGACGACTACCGGATTGTCAGTCATGTCTAGCTTCATCACTGCCCCGGCAACGGTTTGGGTCTCAATGCTGGTAAGGGATTCGGCGATAATCACCGGATTATAGTCTTCCGGCATTTCTTCAGACGTTTCAGGCGATTCCACAATCGAATAGGCCGCCTCTATCCGTGCTGCCTTGTCTGCATTTGCGTGATGGTCCTTGAGGCGGCGTTTATAGCGTCGCAGCCGCTTTTCAATCTTGTCGGCAGCCGCTTCAAATGCAGCCGTGGGATCATTGTCCATGGCATTGCTTTGAAGGTCGGCACTCGAATCAAGGTGAATTATACAGTCGCAGGAATAACGGTTTCCCTGTTTTTCAAGCGTTACATGACCTGTATATCCGCCGGGAAAATATTTCGTAATGGCGTCCTCAAGCCGGTCTTCGATACGACCGGTCAGCGAATCACCCACATTCATGTGCTTTCCTGAAATCCGTAAACTCATGTGTTTCCTCTCTTCCTTTTCCGCCCCTTAAAGTCTACAGGCAGAAACCGAGAAAGCAAATCAGAAAAGATTTCAGGATGTTGTGACTATATCAGCGCCTGACGTTTGTCTCGCCGCCGTTGTACGGAGGATGGTATGCGCATGGCCTCACGATATTTAGCCACCGTCCGCCGTGCGATCTCTATGCCCGCTTCCTGCAACTGTTCAACGATTTGATCGTCGGAAAGCACTTTGGACGGTTTTTCTGCATCAACAAGCTGCTTGATCCTGTGTTTGACGCTTTCTGATGAAAGCTCGCCATTTTCAGATGCGGCCGAAACAGAGGAAGAAAAGAAAAACTTGAGTTCGAAAATGCCTTGTTCGCACCGCAGGTACTTGTTTGCGGTTACCCGACTTACTGTCGATTCATGCATCTGGATCGCTTCTGCTACAGCCTTCAGGTTCATCGGCTTGAGATGCTCGATGCCACTGGCAAAGAACATGTCCTGTTGCCGTATGATCTCGGTGGCAACTTTCAGAATGGTTCGGGCGCGCTGATCGAGGCTTTTTATCAGCCAGTTGGCGTTAGTCATGCAATCACCGATAAATTCCCTGCCTTCCGCAGTCTCGATCGTGCGGTTCAGCTCGGTGTAATACTCTTGGTCAACAAGCACTTTTGGCAGCGTTTCCGGATTCAGCTCAATTGCCCAGTCACCATCAGGTTTCTGCGTCACGATAACATCGGCCACAACAGCTTCAGCGATGACGGCTTCATACTTTGCAGCAGGGCGCGGATCCAGACGGCGAAGCTCCTGAACCATCTCCGAAAGTTCGTTTCTTGTTACACCACAAAGCTTCGAAAGCTTGGAGTATTCGTGCTTTGCCAACAGACCCAGATTGTTGACGAGTATCGACATTGCAGGATCAAGCCGGTCATGCTCTGCCAGTTGCAATTGCAAACACTCGCTCAGTGATCGCGCACCAATACCGGTAGGTTCAAGCGCCTGAAACCGGGTCAATACTTCCAGAAAGTTTTCACTGTTTGTGCCGATGGCTTTCGCAGCTTCTGAAACCGGTTCACGAAAATAACCGTCTTCATCAAGTCCGTGCGCTATATAGGCAGCAATCTGCCTGTTTTCGGGTTGCCGGAATACGAGGCCGATCTGGGCTTCAAGGTATTGTGCAAGGGTTGGTTGTTCGCTGACAGTTGAAGCAAACTCCAGCAGATCATGCTGTTCCCTTGCTGCAGATCCGGATGGTGCGAGATTGTCGTTCGCATCTTTCGGCTTTGCCGTTTCCGCTCCGGTGCGCTCTGCATCATATACATTTTCGAAAGATGCATCGATATCGGCTTCGCGTGCACCGGCATCAGTACCCAGTTCATGGGTAACAAGGTCTCCCGGTTCCTCTTTTCCGGATTCTTCTGCAGGACCGGAACGGCTGTTTCTCCGGTCGGCATGGGGGCCTTCTGGATCAGGCTCGAGTTCGAGCAACGGGTTTTTCTCGATTTCTGAGTGAACGAACTCCATCAACTCCTGGCTTCCAAGCTGCAACAGCTTGATGGACTGCGCCAGTTGCGGCGTCATAACCAGTGACTGGGACTGTTTTTGCTCTAAACGGAAACCGGCTGCCATGTTCCTTCACCTGTAACCCGGGCTGGATGGCTGTAAGGCCCGGTTTTTGCAGGGAGTGTAACAAGCATACCTTCCTAAAGCGTAAACTGTTCTCCAAGATACAGGCGGCGTACATCCGGGTTCCGCACAATCTCCTGCGGTGTACCGTGCGTCAGCACATTGCCGTCATGAATGATGTAGGCCCGGTCAATCAGACCAAGGGTTTCGCGAACATTGTGATCCGTTATCAGGACGCCGATCCCTCGCCGCGTGAGATGGCGTACCAGATCCTGGATATCGCCCACTGCAATCGGATCGATGCCTGCGAACGGCTCGTCAAGAAGCATGAAGGAGGGACGTGTCGCCAAGGCCCGGGCAATTTCACAGCGTCGGCGTTCGCCGCCTGATAGGGCAATAGAAGGGGATTTCCGCAGATGGGAAATCGAAAATTCTTCCAGAAGTGCATCGAGCTGGCGTTCACGTTCCTTCTTGTCCGACTCGACAACCTCAAGCACGGCACGAATATTGTTTTCGACTGAAAGTCCGCGGAAAATTGATGCTTCCTGGGGAAGGTAGCCGATACCAAGTCGTGCCCGGCGATACATCGGTGTGTTTGTAATGTTGTGGCCGTTCAGTTCGATACGCCCGGAATCAGGCTGCACCAGCCCGGTAATCATGTAAAAGCTAGTGGTCTTTCCTGCGCCGTTCGGGCCAAGGAGACCAACAGCTTCCCCGCGTCTGACACCGAGGTTTACATCCTTGACCACCTTGCGGCCCTTGTAGCTTTTCTGGATACCGGAAACGATCAGCGTTCCCTGTCTGGAACGCGGTGGATTGGGATTGATAGTGCCTTGATGAGGGCCGGACTGCTGGGTTTGTGTTTTAACCCGCGCAGGATCGGCAGTTGTACCGGCAACACGGGCATTGCCGCTGTTGTTGGCAGCATTGCCGGCCGGGGGCGGCGTCATCGACCAGGTGATTTTTTTCTTTTCACGAGGCCGCACCAGCAGCTTTTCTAACAAACCAGGCAGTTTCACCAATATCTCCGCAGCCGTATGCGACGCGTTTCGGGATTTTCTGTTTACCTTTGGATGGTTATCAAATCCAGTACGCAATCAGGGTCGAATACGCAACAGATCGTTGAAATCCTACTGTTTTCGTGACTTCGGATCAAAAACGATAACCGGACGACCGGTTTTCTTGCCGTTTGCAGAGCCGCATGGCTTGATACTGGAAACACTGGTTCGCAAATTCACACTAACCTGACAACCGGTTGCCACATTCTTCCCCTGACTCATGACGACATTGCCGGTAAGCAATACGGTCTCACCCACCATGTCGATTATGGCCTTGTCAGCGGTTGCACGGTTGTCGTCGGCGCTGACCGCCACTTTACCGCTTGCCTCAATGCGCCTGATGCCGCTTTTCGACTGGTTGGCGGCATCTCCTCGCAAGTAGAAGACCTTGATACGGCTTGCACGGAAAATCGTACTTCCCTGCGTCACGCTGACATTACCGGTCAACAGTGCGGTGTTCTGGTCATCAATCACTTCCAGATTGTCCGCCTCGATCTGAATGGGTTGGTCATTGTTGCCAAGCCCCTTGAAGGCGCCGCCCACGGTTTGGGCAAGTGCGATTGAGCAGGTTGCCGAAGTCAATAACATCGCTGCAGCAATCAAGACATGTCTTGCAAGACCGGCTATTCTGGCAGTCATTCCTTCTCCGTAACCTTTCTCATTTCGTCAGGGCGGACAGTCATCCGGACATTCCCGGTGAATACGATCCGGTTTCCGCTTTCCTCGACAAATATGCTGTCAGCAGAAATGTCCGCCTGCGGGCTTGTGACCACGATTCCGCCGGAAGTCGTCATCCGGCCCTCTCCGATGTCGATATCCGCATCATCAAGCTCGAGTTTCATGCCCGTATCGGTTTCCAGCCGTATATCCTGTTGGAGCACAAGGGTTTTCTTTTCCGCGTCATAGATACCGTTTCCTGCCTGAACCTTGGCTGAAACCGTTTCATCAACAGGCAGTTCCGCGCTGATACTGCGAAGTTCCACCCGCGTGGGGTTTGATGCATCCTGAATGGCCCTGTCGGCCATCAGGCTGAAGGGACGTTTGTTCTTGTCAAAGCCGTTCAGGTGCGGGTTTTCCATTACCAGATTGCCATCTTCCAGTGATACCGCGTCTATGGCGGCATCCGAAGCAAGCATGGCGTTCACAACAAGAACCAGTACGATTGCGACCATGATCAGTACCGCAATGACAGGTAGAACAATCCGCCATAGCCTGACCTTGCCGGAATGTCTCAACGCCTGTTCATATTCATCAGCACTGCGCTCTGTTGATATGAAATCAAGGTTGCGTCCAGATGCCTGACCGCTTGGCTCGACGTGCTGGGGAAAAGGATTCGGTCTGACGTGGGCAGGGTTCGTCGGTTGCTGAACATGATCCCGATGTGGCGGGGCAACGCGCACGTCTTCCACCTGCCCGTCTTGCCGGGCGTTATGTCCGTTCGAATGGACGGCAGAACTGTTTGGCGCAATCCTGTTCAAGCGTCGTGTGGTCCTTCTGGTTGAAACGTGCCGGAAATTATTCCCGCTTCATGTTCATTTTGCGGCCTGCGGAAGAAGCTAGTCCGTTGCTTCAAAGGTCGCCGTACCAACCATAACAGCTCAACTGTGTGCGAAAATGTCCGTTTCAGGCCATCCGGCTAGGTCAAGCCTGCAACGGGCTGGAAGGAAGCGGAAACATTCCTTCGCCAGTTCCTGCCGGTTTTCGCGTTGCAACCGCTGGTCAAGATGGGCGCGCAACTCATGAAGGTAAAGCACATCCGATGCCGCATATTCGAGCTGTGCATTGGTCAGTGTATCAGCTGCCCAGTCCGAACTCTGCTGTTGCTTGGAAATGTCGACATTGATGAATTCCTTGACCAGATCTTTCAGGCCGTGCCGGTCTGTGTAGGTACGGGTAAGCCGGGAGGCGATTTTGGTGCAATAGACGGAATTCGTGTCGATACCCAAACCGTGCAGCAGAACAGCTACATCGAACCGGGCAAAGTGAAAGATGATGGTGCGCGCATTGTCTTCCAAAAGGGCCTTCAGATTGGGAGCTTCGGTTTGTCCCTTGGCGATTTGTACGACATCCGCTGTTCCGTCACCCGGTGAAAGCTGAACCACACACAACCGGTCACGTAGTGGATTCAGGCCAAGTGTTTCCGTGTCCACAGCGACGGAGTCATGGTATTTTTCGAGATTGGGTAAATCGCCTTTATGAAAACGGATCGTCACAAATCGGTCCCTTCCTGATTGGTTTGTTTTATAATGTCGTTTTTCGGCTTTGCCAGCAAGCGGGCTGGAATAACGGTGCAGCTCAGGGTCATATGCTGATTGACCAGCCCGGAATCCATTCATACAGCAAGGCAAACAGGACCAGCCCGAGAACAAGCCGGTAAAGGACAAATACAAGAAAACTGGTACGGCGGACAACGGCCATCAGCAGCGCGATTGCCGCAATCGCCGAAAAGAATGTGAGGAAGGCTGCCCAGAGGGCGTCTGAGGGTATGGCTTCGCCTCGTTCGACAAATTCGAGCATGGTTACTGCGCCTGCACCTGCTATCGCAGGAATGCCCAGCAGAAAGGAAAACCGCGCCGCTTCGGCGCGCTCAAAACCCAGAAACCTGGCTGCTGACATGGTGACACCGCTGCGGCTTGTGCCCGGGATGAGTGCAAGTGCCTGCGCACCGCCGATAAGCATGGCAGCGCGAAACGTCATGTGCTCCATGGTCTTGAGGCGTTTCCCAAGCATGTCTGCAACATACAGGATGATACCGAATATGATTGCATTCCAGGCGATCACCTCCACGGAGCGAAGCGCCGCACTCATTCCGGATTTCTTGAGGTAAAGACCGAACAGCACTGCCGGAATTGTTGCGACCAGGATATAGATGGCCATCCAGCCGTCAGGGGTCATTTTTCCGCGCAGCAAATTGAGGCTGCCAATGGCAAGCCTGAGAACGTCACGCCAGAAATAGACAATCACGGCAAACAGCGAGCCTACATGGACCATCACATCCGTGGCGATGCCCTGGTCCGGCCAGTCGGTGAACGCCGGAATGAGGATCAGGTGGCCGGATGAGGATATTGGCAAAAACTCTGTAATGCCCTGAACGATGGCCAGGACGATGATCTGTTCCGGGCTCATGTTGGTCCCATTTCCTTTCTGTAACTGGAGTGTGGGGGGTCCTGGAAATGCGATTGGCTTGCGTGGGCAGAATTGCGTCACTATTGTCCGCTAGACCCTTATGTTCATTTCATGTTAGCGGCGCAATTTCCAGAAGAAAATAACATTCAGATGCATACGCTTCACCACCACCCGATGTCAGCAGGCTCCCGTTATGTCAGGTTGCTGCTCGCCGAGTATGGCCAATCCGCAGAGTTTATCGAGGAAAAGCCATGGGAACGGCGCCCCGAATTTCTAAAGCTCAATCCGGCCGGTTCCCTGCCGGTGCTGATGATCAGTGACGGATCACCGGCATGCGGCCCCTTCGTGATTGGTGAATATCTTGATGAAACGGTGGGGGCCATGAAGCGTGACCGTCGATTGATGCCGGAAAACTCTGCCGCAAGGGCGGAAACCCGCCGCTTGGTAGAGTGGTTTCTTTTGAAGCTGGATGGAGAGGTTACGCGCTATCTTGTTCACGAAAGGGTGTTCAAGCAGCTCATGAGGAACGATGAAGGGGGCGGTTCTCCGGACTCGTCAACCATTCGGGCCGCCCGGTCCAATCTCAAGGCTCATGCAAAATACCTGAACCTTCTTGCTGCCTCGCGTGACTGGATTGCCGGTAGTGACATCAGTTGTGCTGACATTGCTGCTGCAGCAACAATTTCGGTTCTGGATTATCTTGGAGAAATGCACTGGGACGAAATTCCGGCGGCCAAGGACTGGTATGCCCGTGTAAAATCACGCCCTTCTTTCCGTCCATTGCTTGGTGATGTGGTTCGGGGCCTGCCGCCGTCTTCCCACTATGTGGATCTGGATTTCTGATCATTGGCGGTTGGGCAGATGGAAAGCACAGTCAAGGAAAAGGCGGGTTCTCTGGGCTTTGAACTTTGCAGGATTACCGGGGCCGATCTTCCCGAAATTGTGGGCGCCAGGCTTGAAGACAGTATTGACGCAGATCATCACGGAACAATGGGCTGGCTGGCGAGCACCATGGAGCGCAGGAAAACCCCGCGTGCCATGTGGCCGGATGCAAGAAGCGCAATTCTTCTGGGGCTGAACTACGGCCCGCTGGAGAACCCGCTTGCCAATCTGGAAAGGCCGGAAAAGGCAACCATCTCGGTATATGCCAGAAATCGTGACTACCATGATGTCATCAAGGGTCGCCTGAAAACACTGGCAGGATGGTTTGCTTCGAAAACCGGTGAAGAGGTCAAGGTATTTGTCGATACCGCCCCCCTGATGGAAAAGCCCTTGTCTGTTCAGGCAGGTATCGGCTGGCAAGGCAAGCATTCCAATCTTGTATCCCGTGAATTCGGTTCCTGGCTTTTTCTGGGCGCAATTCTCACTACTGCGAAATTGGCACAGGATGAACCTGAAACCGACCACTGCGGCAGTTGTCGTGCCTGCCTCGATATTTGCCCGACCAATGCATTCCCGGCTCCATACAGACTTGATGCGCGACGCTGTATCTCGTACCTGACGATTGAACATGACGGCCCCATTCCGCACGATTTCCGCGAGGCGATGGGAAACAGGATTTATGGTTGTGACGATTGCCTTGCCATATGTCCTTGGAACAAATACGCCAAACGCACCAGAGAGGCCAAACTGGCAGCGCGCGACGACCTTTCGCAACCCGATCTGGCTGAACTGTCGATGTTGGACGATGCTGCTTTTCGCAAGAAGTTTTCCGGTTCGCCGATCAAGCGTATCCGGCGTAGCCGCTTTGTTCGCAATGTGCTGGTGGCAATTGGCAATTCAGGAAGTTCCAGGCTTGCAGAACAGGCACGCGTTTTGGTTGAGGATGCTGATCCGGTGGTTCGGGGGACGGCGGTCTGGGCATTGTCCCGGCTGGAATCGCCGGAAAAGTTCAGCCAGATGAAAGCCCGTGCATTACAAACGGAAACGGACTCAGGTGTCCGTGGCGAATGGCAATCGGGGTGCAGCAAATGAAGCGTCGCAAGCTGGTCATTTTCGGATACGGTTTTTCTGCCGAGGCAATCAGGGCTCAGGTTAACAGTGACTTTGCGGTGATTTGCGGGACCAGCCGCTCTCCCGACAAGGTAGACAAGCTACGCGAACAGGGTCTGGAAGCCGTTGTTTTTGACGGTGAACAGACAGGGGAACTGGTTTCACACCTGCGCGATGCAACTCATTTGCTGGTTTCGATTGCGCCTGAAGAGGTGGATCCGGTTTTGTCTGCGTTTCCCGAACTTTCAGATATTGTGCCGAACCTCGAATGGATCGGCTATCTTTCAACTGTCGGCGTTTATGGTGATCATGACGGGGAATGGGTTGACGAGGAAACTGCAACCCGCCCTGTTTCCACGCGGTCGGTCCAGCGCGTTGCTGCCGAAGAGGCGTGGAGCAGGTTTTCACGGCAGACAGGTGCCCCACTGGCAGTTTTCAGGCTATCCGGCATCTATGGTCCGGGCCGCAACTGGTTTGTAAACATTGAGAAAGGCCGTTCGCGACGTCTGGTAAAACAGGGACAGGTGTTCAACCGCATCCATCGGGGTGATATCGGGTTGGCCGTGTCACTTGCCATGCAAAAGCAGGCTGCCGGCATATTCAACATTACGGATGACGAACCGGCGCCGCCTCAGGATGTTGTGACATTTGCCCATTTGCTGATGGGCAAAACACCTCCACCGGAGCAGGAATTCGAAACGGCAGACATTTCGGCAATGGCCCGGTCTTTTTACGGTGAAAACAAGCGGGTCAGCAATCAAAAGTCGAAACAGCAGCTTGGGATGGTATATCAATGGCCCAATTATCGCATGGCGCTGGAACGCATGTGGAGTGAGGGATCCTGGCGGTAACCTGTCTGCGGGGTACTGGACTCTCGGGCGTGACCGTGCCAAGGCACGCGGATGAACAAGTCTCTGGAAATCAAGATCTGCGGTATCGGCGAATCCCATGCACTGGATGCAGTGATCAATGGCGGCGCAGACCATTTCGGATTGATCTTTTTTGAAAAGAGCCCGAGAAATGTATCGTTGGACAAGGCCCGCTCGTTGAAGGCCCATGCTGCCGGCCGGATTTCAGCGGTTGCGGTAACAGTTGATGCTTCTGATGAACGGCTTGATGCAATTGTGGATGCTGCACGACCTGACATGTTGCAGCTCCACGGCAGCGAGTCCCCCCAGCGGGCAGCACAGGTCCGCAAACGCTACGGCCTGCCGGTCATGAAAGCGCTGGCAATTCGAGAGGCGGCCGATCTTGACAGGGTCTCCGGGTATCTGGGAATTGCCGACCGCTTTCTTTTTGATGCCAAGCCGCCCGAGGGATCGCAGATACCTGGCGGCAACGGTGTCGCATTTGACTGGGAAATCATGGACCATTTGCCGGAAAATGTGCCATACATGCTTTCCGGCGGGCTGGATGCAGGTAACCTGCGCGAGGCGATCGCCAAGTCCGGTGCCATTGCAGTTGATGTATCTTCAGGGGTCGAAAGCGTCCCGGGGAAGAAGGATGTGGAAATGATCAGGCACTTTCTTATAGCTGCCGGAAAACGATGAAGGAATGAGAACGTGAGCAAACCCATCGAACCCAATTCCTGGAAAACCGGGCCTGATGAGAACGGCCATTTCGGCATTTTTGGTGGTCGTTACGTTGCCGAAACGTTGATGCCTCTAATCCTTGAGCTTGATGAAGCCTATGCTGAGGCAAAGAAGGATCCGCAGTTTCAGGCTGAACTAGAGGCTCTCAACAAGCATTATACCGGGCGCCCTTCCCCCTTGTATTATGCTGAAAGCCTGACAAAACATCTCGGTGGCGCCAAAATCTATTTCAAGCGGGATGAACTGAACCATACCGGTTCGCACAAGATCAACAATTGTCTTGGCCAGATCCTGCTTGCAAAAAAGATGGGAAAGACACGCATCATAGCCGAAACAGGGGCCGGCCAGCATGGTGTTGCCTCTGCGACGGTGGCCGCCAAGTTCGGTTTCCCCTGTGTTGTTTATATGGGCAAGACGGATGTTGAGCGGCAAAGCCCGAACGTCTTCCGCATGAAGCTGCTGGGCGCTGAAATCGTTCCGGTAACGGCGGGTGCAGGAACGCTGAAGGATGCAATGAACGAAGCCCTCCGTGACTGGGTGACCAATGTTGAAAACACCTATTACCTGATCGGCACGGCGGCCGGCCCGCATCCTTATCCGCAGCTTGTGCGTGATTTTCAGACTGTCATAGGGCGTGAATGCCGTGAGCAGATACTGGAAGCCGAGGGCCGCCTGCCTGACATGCTGGTTGCTTCGGTTGGCGGCGGTTCAAATGCGATCGGCCTTTTCCATCCCTTCCTTGATGACAAGGATGTTGGGATTGTGGGTGTCGAGGCAGGCGGGCGCGGGCTCAACGGGGAAGAACATTGCGCCTCGCTGACAGCCGGCAAACCGGGTGTGTTGCATGGCAATCGCACATTCCTTTTGCAGGATGATGACGGCCAGATACTGGAAGGCCATTCCATATCGGCCGGTCTTGACTATCCGGGTATCGGTCCGGAACATTCCTGGCTGCGCGACACCGGGCGGGTGGAATATGTTCCGATCATGGATGATGAAGCACTTGAGGCATTTCAGTTGCTTTGCCGCACGGAAGGCATTATTCCCGCTCTGGAACCAAGCCATGCGCTGGCTGAAATTGTAAAGCGGGCTCCTGAAATGGACAAGGACCAGATCATCGTGATGAACCTGTGCGGGCGCGGTGACAAGGATGTTTTCACCGTCGGCAAGGCGCTGGGTATCGATCTTTAGGGGCCAGATTCACATGACAATCGAAACACGTATTGACCGGCGCTTTGCTGCGCTTCGAGAACAGGGTCGGCCAGGGCTGGTTACCTTCATCATGGCGGGTGATCCAGATAACGCGACTGCGCTTGACATTCTCCGGGGATTGCCGGAAGCCGGGGCCGACCTGATTGAAATAGGCATGCCGTTTTCAGACCCAATGGCGGACGGTCCATCCATCCAGCTTGCAGGACAACGCGCACTGAAGGGCGGGCAAACACTGTCAAAGACCCTCGAGCTGGTGAGCGATTTTCGCAAGGATGATGACAATACGCCTGTTATCCTGATGGGCTATTACAATCCGATTTACATATACGGAAACGAACGGTTTCTTGCTGATGCCAGCCAGGCAGGTGTGGATGGTCTGATCATCGTGGACATTCCGCCGGAAGCAGATGATGAACTGTGTTTGCCAGCCATGGAGAACGGTATCAATTTCATCCGGCTTGCAACGCCGACAACCAATGCTCAACGGCTGCCGCGTGTTCTGCAGAACTCATCCGGCTTTGTTTATTATGTTTCGATAACAGGCATTACCGGCTCTTCCACGCCGGACCCCGAGAAAGTTGCGGCTTCTGTCGGTTTGATCAAGAAAAGCACCCAATTGCCTGTGGCAGTCGGGTTTGGTGTGAGAACCGCTGAACAGGCTGCCGCTATTGGCCAGGCATCGGATGCCGTGGTCGTCGGTTCGGCCTTAGTCAGTGCCATAGCAGAAACACTGGACGACAACGGCAAGGCAAGTACCGAAACTGCCGGGGCAGTGCATGATCTGGTGCGCAGCCTTGCTGAAGGTGTGCGCTCCGTGAAACACTGAATATTGCAAACTTCGGACAAATTATCGCGTTAGCGCTGAAACAAGACATATTTGTAACAAGGGTCAAGGTTTCCAATGAACTGGATCACCAACATCGTCAGACCGAAAATCGGGTCATTTCTCAATCGCAAGGAAATGCCGGAAAACCTCTGGATCAAGTGTCCGGAGTCGGGCCAGATGGTCTTCCACAAGGATCTCGAAGCCAATATGGGCGTGATTCCGGGCTCCGGCTATCACATGAAGATTTCTGCTTCCGAACGCATGAAGCAATTGTTCGATGACGGTGAGTACCAGTTGATCGAGATGCCGCAGGTAGCACAGGATCCGCTCAAGTTTCGTGACAAGTCCCGCTATGTGGACAAGTTGAAGGAGGCCCGGAAGAAAACCGGCCTCGAGGATTCTGTTATTGCCGCAAGGGGCATTGTTGAGGAACTGGAAATGATTGCCGTCTGTCACGAGATGGCCTTCATAGGCGGCTCGCTCGGCATGGCTGCCGGAGACATGATTATCAAGGCCATGGAAGAGGCTGCAGCAACCCGGACCCCACTTGTTCTGTTTGCTGCCTCCGGCGGTGCTCGGATGCAGGAAGGCATTCTGTCCCTGATGCAATTGCCACGCACCACAGTTGCCGTGCAGATGATGAAAGATGCCGGGGTACCCTATATTGTGGTCCTGACCAATCCCACAACAGGCGGGGTTTCCGCTTCCTATGCAATGCTGGGCGATGTGCACATTGCAGAGCCGGGCGCGGTGATCGGATTTGCAGGCCGACGGGTAATCGAGGGGACAATCCGTGAAAAGCTGCCAGATGATTTCCAGACTTCGGAATACTTGCTCGAACACGGCATGGTTGACATGATCGTTAGCCGTCTTGAACTGAAATCGACTCTTTCCCGTGTTATTCGTCTGCTTCTCAACATGCCTGCCTATGTTGCTCCGGAGTCGGAAAAGGCCGAGCCTGCCGTTACCGCAGAGGATGTGGTTGAGGATGCCGCAATCGTCGAGGCTGACGACAAGAAGGCGCAATCCTGATTGAAAAACCGTGTTGATGTCCTGATAGACCGCCTTTCGGAAATCCATCCGAAGGGCTTTGATCTTTCACTGGACAGGATTTCTTCCTTGCTGGAAAAGCTCGGCAACCCCCAAGACCGCTTGCCACCGGTCATCCATGTGGCAGGAACAAACGGCAAGGGCTCAACCATCGCTTTTGCAAGGGCAATCCTCGAAGCCCAGGGTTTCTCTGTGCATGTCCATACCTCACCGCATCTGGTTAACTGGCGGGAACGCTATCGTCTTGCGGGGGATTTGGTTGGTGACGATCTGTTGGCCGATGCAATTGAGCGCGTTGCCGATGCGAATGACAACCAGCCAATCACCGTTTTCGAGTTGCTGTCTGCTGTGATGTTTGTTCTTTTCAGTGAACATGCGGCAGATTTTGCATTGGTCGAAGTTGGCCTTGGTGGCCGTTTTGATGCAACCAATGTCATTGCCAGGCCGATTGCTTGTGCGATCTCTCCTGTTGCCCTGGATCATCAGGCCTATCTCGGAGACACGATTGAAAAGATAGCGTTCGAGAAGGCCGGCATTATCAAGCAGGGCGTACCGGTTGCAGTTGGCCTTCAGGCCGATGGTGCGCGTGATGTGATCGAACAGGTGGCAGCTCGAAACAAAAGCCCGGTCTTCATTGCCCGGCAGGATTACGATTTCTATCAGGATGCAACCGGGTTTGTATATCAGGACAATCAGGGCTTGCTCGATTTGCCCATGCCACGCCTGCTTGGCGAGCATCAGCTGGCAAATGCCGCGCTTGCGATTGCCACGACAAGATTGGCGGGCATTGCGGTCACCGACCGGGCGTTCCAGACAGCCATGAAAACCGTCAGTTGGCCCGGGCGCTTTGAAAAACTTCCGTCCGGAAATATTGGATCAAAACTCCCTGAAGGAACTGAAATCTGGATTGATGGCGGCCACAACCCATCCGCAGGTGAGGCGATTTCTGCACTTCTTGCCGGGCTTGATCGTGGTGCTGTTCGCCGGACAATTCTTGTTTGCGGGATGATCAATACCAAGGACCCAACCGGCTACCTGATGCCATTCTCCGGGTTGGACATATTGGTGCTTACAGTGCCTGTAAGCATGAGCGAGGCAGGGATAGAGCCTGAACTGTTGAAGGGAATTGCAGAAAAAGCCGGACTTGAAGCAAGGGCCTGCAATACACTGGAAGAGGCAATCGGCCTGATTGCCCGTGAACTTGATACTTCTCCACAGTCACGAATTGTTTTTTGTGGCTCACTGTATCTTGTCGGTGAGGTGCTGGACAGAAACGGTACACCACCACAATAAAAAACCCGGCCAGTCTGGCCGGGTTTGTGTTTAGCGATCAAAGCAGGATCAGGCCGCGCCGTTGATCCATTCAACCAGGGCGTTTTTCGGTTTTGCCCCAACGGCCATGGAAGCTGGTTCACCACCCTTGAACATGATCAGGGTAGGAATTGAACGCACACCATAGGTAGCGGCCAGGTCAGGATTTTCGTCAAGGTTGAGCTTGGTAATTTTTACCTTGCCGTCCATTTCATCAGAAATTTCCTCAAGGCTTGGTCCGATGGCCTTGCAAGGCCCGCACCATTCTGCCCAGAAATCAACGACAACCGGCAGGTCCGATCCGAGAACCTCGGTCTGGAAATTGCTTTGATCAACTTTTTGGGTGGCCATCACAAGGCTCCTTATATTGGTTATGCGGTCAGCGTGTCGCACGAATACGATCAGGGTTGGGCAAACGTATGAACGCCCGGAGGCAAGGTCAAGGGGCAGTTGTGTGCATCACTGCTTCTTGAACAGTTCAAGCGTCTCGTCAAGCAGATTGTCGGGAAGGATCATCATTTCGGGTGTGCGGGTCCACATCAAGGCACATGTCACTGTTTTATCGGGATAAATTTCACGTATCATTTGACGGTAAAGGGCAAGCTGCACACGGTATTCAAAGGGCACTGTCTGGTGGGAGTGAGGTACGTTCCTGTTGGTTTTGTAATCAAGTATGGTTACTTGCTGTTCGGAAACAGTTAACCGGTCTATCTGTCCGGAAACCTGTAACTTGCCCAGGCCGGTTTCCACCCAGCCACCCACCGATACTTCGGCAATCCCCTGGCCGTCAAAAAGCGTTTTGTAATCCGGGTTTTCAAGAATTCCGAACACATCCTCCAGAACAGACATGATTTGCTCTTCTTGCCAGTCACTTGCTGCATTTCGTACATAACTGGCTGCTCTTTCTCGGCGAAGTTCAGGTGCCAGCTCCGGAAGGGTCTCCAGTAGCCGATGGGTAATATTGCCGCGTTGCAAGGCAAACCGGTTGTCTGCCGACGGTTCCGGCATGCCCGACATTTTGCCGTCACTTGTATCGCCCTCAATAAGCACAGAAGCGCCGGAAGGGGATAGCGGCCTTGGTAATGGCGGGTCGGTTTTCGCAGGCCAGAAAAGCCAGTCCGGAACATCATCAGGATGTTTGTTCGCAGCCTTTTTGTGTTGTTCGGTTTTCAGTGGGCGTTGCTTGCGTTCTTTTTCGATCCAGCGCCAGGCTTGTACGTTGCCGTCATCGTCCGTTACTGTAGTTGCCGTGGGGGCAAGTGCATCATGCACCATTCTGTGCCAATGGGGATGGTTCACAGTTTTGCGTCGCTGGTATCCACAGACCACCAGCTTGTCAGCCGCTCTTGTCATGCCGACATAAAGCAACCTTCTGTACTCCCCTTCGCTTTCAGTCTGTATCAGGGTTGTTGCTGCCCTGGTTTCTGGCGTATGCAGGCTTGTTGAGGGGAGCCATATACGCGGCGCATGAGTTTTCTTTGAAGGCAGGGGCAGCAGGCTGGGCCTGTGCCGTTCATTCCAGGCGGGGCCGCAGGAATCAACCAGAAAGACGACAGGTGCTTCAAGTCCCTTGGACGCATGCACGGTCAGTATGCGAACTTCATTCCGGTTGAGTTCCACTTCCCGCTTGATCTCCGGATTGGTGCGTACAAGTCCGGAGAGGAAGCTTTCCAGGCCTCCGTCACGATCGCGGGCATGAATGAGTGCTTCATCAAGAAACGCTTCGATTACATCCTCTGCTTCGCTGCCGAGCCTGGCCAGTATTTTTCTGCGTCCGCCAAACTCACCCAGCAATCTGGCATAAAACCCGAAAACAGATGTGGTCCGGGCCAGTGAAAACACTTCTTCGAGTTCTTGAAGGGTTTCGTCTGCCAATTGCCTGTAGGGATGTTCGTGCTCTGCTGCAATCTGCCCGATACGGCCAAAAAGACTGGTTTCCCTGCCCCGGTCATGGGCAAATGCAAACAATGCCTCTTCCGGCAGATTGAAAAACAGGCTTTTCAAAACGCAGGCAAGGGACAGGTCATCCTGGGGAAGGATTGAAGCCCTGCCGATTGCAATCAGGTCCTCGACAGCAACATGCTCGGCAAGGCGGAGCCGGTCGGAACCGGCCACAGCTATCCCGTCGTCCTTCATGCTTCTCGTCAGTGCGTTGATGAAGACTGGTTGGCGGCTTCTGACAAGAACCAGAATGTCGCGATATTCAAGCGGACGATCCATGCCAGGCAGGGGTGAGCCGACCATTGATGCGACTTCCCGGGAAATGCGTCTGGCCAGTTGTATTTCAGGATCATCATCATGTGTGCGGTCAATCGGGTCAGTCCAGCTTTCCGTCTGCTCCCGCTCGGGTTTGACGTATAACGGCCACACCTGCACTTCCCCGGGATGCTTCTCGCGAACAGCACTGTGAACCGGCGCAAGATTGTCTCCAGAAAGCCCTTTTTTGTTCTCATCCACCTCAAAAACCAGGTCAACGGCCTTGAGTACGTCACTGGTGGAGCGAAATGACAGATTCAGGCGTCCGGCATGAAACGGCATGCCAACGGAATCAACCTTGCGCCTGAGTAACCTTTGCTGGCGCCCGAATTCGCGAGGCTCGGCGCCCTGGAACGAAAAAATCGACTGTTTCTCATCTCCCACAACGAACACTGTACGATCTCGTCGTGAAGCAGTTTCACCGGTATGAAAGTCTTCGGTAATTGCATTGATGATTTGCCATTGTACCGGACTGGTATCCTGGGCTTCGTCCACGAGAACATGATCGACGCCGAGATCAAGCCGATAGCGTATCCAGTCCCGGATGTCGGCCCGGTTGAGCAGGTTGGCTGCCCGCTCGATCTGGTCGTCGAAATCGACAAGCGCGCGCTGGCGCTTCATCGTTTGGTAGCGCTCGAGTATCGCTGTGCCCAACTCAAAAATGTGCCGTGAATTGCGTATCAGTTGTGGTGCATGAAAGTGTCCGGCTTCTGCAAGCAGAAACTCTCCGCAATGGGTAAGCGCTTCGGCAAGCTCGGGCACAGCCTCTTTTATCGCCTTGGTTGCGAGAGACCTTTCTGTACGAACTTTTCCCTGGGCAGTGAGACATGCTTCGCTGATCGCATCGAAGCGGCTGTCAACATCATCGGAATGCAGGAAAGTACCAAGACGTTCGGCCAGTTTGGCATCGGTTGTAGCGGAGGATTTAACAGCCTGCTGATACGCGCTTTCGAGTAGTTCGTTTGAAACCGGCAGCCTGTCCATGGTGACTTGCTTGATGGTTTGTGCTGTATCTTCCTCGGTAATTCTGAAATGGGCATAGAGCTCGTCGATTGCATTATCGATACCCGGTTTTGTCCAACCCAGAAAATCATCGCGGTTTGAAATGATCTCGCGAATACCTTCGGCAATTGCCTGGTCACTTGCCTCGGGTATGAGGGCTTCGTGATGCGATGTGGTTTCGTCATTCTGGCCATTTCTGCCGGACAGCACGTCCGAGGTTGCCTGCGCCAGCAATTCAGACTGTTCAAGATCCTGAACGGTTTCGAAATGCCCGGGGACATTGGCTTCCAGAGGAAACTGGTGCAGAAGAGCTTCGCAGAAGCCGTGAATTGTCTGGATCTTGAGACCGCCAGGGGTGTCGAGAGCCTTGGCGAAAAGCTTGCGGGCGTTCTTTCGTACGGTCGCGTCCGGTTTTTTGCCGGTGCTTTTTCTTATGGCATTTTCAAGTTTGTCATCCGGCAGCATGGTCCATTCAGACAGGGTCTCGAATACCCGGTTTTTCATGTTTGCCGCCGCCGCCTTGGTGAAGGTCAGGCAAAGAATGCGATCAGGTGCCACTCCCTCAAGCAGTAGCCTTATGACCCGTTGTGTGAGCACATAGGTTTTGCCCGAACCTGCATTGGCAGATACCCATGCGGAGTTTGCCGGATCGGATGAGTTGAATTGCTCATCGAGGGTTTGCTGGTCGATTTTCATCTCCTCAGCCATCACCGTCCTCCTCTCCGCCTGTGGACCATTCCCGTACCCGGGCCAGATGGTCGTAATCGCCGGAAATGTCGCCATCCCTGAACGGCACACGACGGGAAACGTAAGCCTGTTCCTCATTCCGGAATGCATGAAAGAGGTCTTCAAGGCCGGATGTTGCATTGTTGATGATGGCTTCGGGCGGCATGTCTTTGCTGGTGATGCTCTCATCCCTGAACCGGTTGCCGGAGAGCAGGCGAATGTGAAGCAGGTCCTGCGGCAGGGTCGGGGGGAGGCCTTCAAAGCCACCCTTGCTGAGTATCAGGCCTTCAAGGGCCAACTGTGGCGAAAGGGTTCTGGCCTGCTGGGCAGAAGGACCGGTGCCCGTTTTGTAGTCCATGAGCAATGCCAGTCCGTCGGCCGAATAATCAATACGGTCCGCCCGCGCGGTCAGCTCGAACTGCTCATCAAAAAGCCGGATACGACCGGACAATTCACAGAACGTATCTGTCCCGGGTTTTTCCTGAAGATAGCCTGCTTCCCAGGCAATATAGGAATGCGCAACTTCACGGAACCGGAAAATCCATGTGCGTGTGATTTCTTCCGGCAGGTTCTCGGCCCTGATTGTTTCTTCCGCGATTGCATTCAGCAATTCATGGCGATCTTCAGGTGAACGTCTTTCGGGGTTGCTGCCGATATAGTCCTGCATGATGCGGTGATAGAGAGTGCCCTTGAGCAGGGGGTCGGGCTCTCTTTCGAGGGGTGCGACAGGCTCAAGTTTCAAAATGCGGCTTGCATACAGGGCATAAGGATCACGTATCCAGGTCTCTATTGCCGTCACGGGAAGGGAAACGGGCCGCGATGAAACCGGTGGCGTGGGTGCAGGTGGGCTGATGCGCCGGATAGGCTCACTGGCATGGTCGAGTACTTCGGCCAACCTGAGATAGGTATGTCCACGCGCCACCAGATGGTCGTACTGCCCTTTGCCTACCAACGCTCCCAGTCTCTGCAACCACCGTGAGGCGACGGTTGGAGACTTGTCCACCCGTGAGGAGCGGGAAAGAAAGATTTCCTGCTTTCCCATCAATTGCTGGAAATCGTGTGCGGCAAGGCCAACCCGTCTTTCCGGGGATGCCATGCCCAGTTCATGTCGCATGCTTCGGTTAAGAAATGGGTCGTTGCGGACGTTTGCAGGCCATGTGCCTTCGTTCAATCCGCCCAGAATGATCCGGTCATGCTCCAGCAGGCGGATTTCGAGGGGGCCATAAATATGCAGCCTTGGATGGCGGTTATGGCGTGGTCGCGTATTTGTACCGGCAAGAAGGGCCTTGATGATTGCCGGAATATCCATCCATTCGATGCGGAAAGGGCGATCCCCCGCTGTTATGAAGTCATTCAGAAGTTTTTCAAGTGCTTCACCGGTCTCATTGTCAAACAGGTAGCTGGTCCCGTCTGGCCCTTGAGACAATTCCGTCATCACGGTTTTGATGACTTGCATGAGTGCGCTGATTGATATCGGTTCCAGGCTTGTCCGCAGGGCAAGCAAGGGTTCGAGGGTCGCGTCCAGTCGTTCGAAATGGTCAAACAGTGTATTCCATAGGACCTCATCCAGTCTTCGTATGGCTCGCGGGACATGGGAATCCTGGTCAAACTCCTGTCTGCGCCGGAGAAGGTCGTCTTTCAGGGAGCCGGGTCTGGCTGGCCGGATGGCGCCACGCAATGCGGCCAGTTCAAAAGCCTGTCCCAGTTCCAGCGCCTTTTCCCTCTCGAGGCCCATCAGACAAAACGGGTGTTTAAGCAGCGAGGCGAGCGTTGCATTGCTGGTCTGGGAAAAGCAGCAATCGGCGATCAGTTGAAGGAAAACGGCCGGGTTGGAGTTGGCGAGCGGTGTTCCCCCTGAATCATCCACATCAATGCGAAACCGCTTGAGTTCCGAGGAAACGCGGCGTGCGAGATTCCGGTCCGGAGTAACAAGGGCCGCTGACTTGTTCGGTGTTTCAAGTACCTCGCGCATGGCTATGGCGATTGCCAGTGCCTCACTACGCTCTGTCCCAGCCTCAATTACACTGACATGGGAAAGTGAATTTGCCAGTATTTCCGGATCAAACTTCCCGGCGTGTTCAATCCAGTCTGCTGTTGCGTCAGAAGAAGCGAGAGCAACACTCACCAGTTTGCGACAGGTTTCCGTGCGCGCGTGTTTTGGACCTGTGGTGGAAACAAGTTCCGTTACGCTTTCGCGGTCAACCTGAAGTGCTGTCAGGAGCCGCGACAGTCCGAATTGCGGATGTGTCTCAATGGCGGAATCATTGGCAGGATTTGTGTGGCAGAGCATTTGCCATTCCCCGTCCGGCAATTCCCGGTCCAGACCGGGCAAGACAACTGCACCTTGTGGCAGCCTCGATACTGCCTTCAGCAGGCGTTGTGTGGAAGGAACAGAACCGGTGGAACCGGCAATGATAACCGGGCCCGATACCCGGCCTTCCTCATACTGTTTTGCCCGCAAGTGCAATAATTCAGCTGACCGCATGGCGGGATCAAGCAACTGCAGTTCTTCAAGCCTGGCGGGCCATGCGCTGGCAATGATTTTCAGGAATTGGGATGTAAGCTGCCACCAGTTGGCATGGTTTTCTGGGACGATTGCTTCAATGTCAGCCCAGTCCGTTTCTTCCTGGCTGATCTGGTTCATCAGAACGGACAAGTCATCTGCCAGAAGCAAGGCATCAGCCCGCGATGACGGTATGACGATATCCTCGTCGCCATACATGTCCCGGACATTCTGTTCCATTGTATCGACCCATATGTGGATCAGATGTGCAAGTTCGAGCTTGCGGGCGCCGGGCTCGATTGCTTCGCGCAACACCCCGAGTTCGGCAGCATCCGGACCAAGGCCGAATTCTTCGTCGCTAACATCTCCAAGGGTGCGGATTCTGGGAAGAAGAACGGCTCCTGTGCCCTCCAGCCGGGCGAGGAATGCAGATGACAATGCACGTGCGGAACGACGGTTCGGAACAAAAATGGTTGCCTTTGAGAATGATACCGGATCATCCGCCATCCGGAACCCTTCAACAAGGTGCCCGTCAGCAAGGCTGTCAACGAGCGTGTCCAGAAATGGCAGGGTTGGCGCAATGGTGAACAGGTTGCCGGCTTGCGGTCCGGGTTCTCTAGGATGTGTTTCGGTGATCTCTGCTCTCCCACAGCAAGCTGAAACATGCCGATGGACAAGCATTGCCCGGGAGACGTCAAAGATCAAGAGTTGTCAGAGGCTTCTTTGCGCAGTCACGCCGCGCTGGCAGCAATCGCAGATTCAGCTTGTGGTATTGCTTCGGGTGTTCCGACATGCAGCCACAGCCCTTCAAGCCGGATACCGAACAGCCGTTCTGCCTCTATCGCCGTGTCAAACTGCCGGTTCAGTGAAAAGCGTCCGTCAGGAGCGTCTGCAAAAACCTGTGGATTGATGATTGCCGCTCCCGCGTAGCCGAATGGTACTACATGGCCTTCATTGCGCCGGGAAAGGCGTCCATCGGGATCCATGTCAAAATCGCCCTTGGAGTTAAAGCCAACAGCGTTGGCCATCCCGGCAAGCAGAAGAAGGATGTCCATTTTTTCACTGTCCCATCCTTGCGCCATGCGAACCAGGTTGGGTTGAAACCCCTCGACCCAAAACGAGTCAGCATTCATCAGATAGAACGGTTTTGAACCAAGGTGCGGAAGCGCTTTCACAATACCGCCACCCGAGTCCAGCAATTCGGCCCGTTCGTCGGAAATCGTAATGCGGATGTCCTGCCGGTTGGCCAGATGTTCGATAATCTGTTCGGCGTGATAATGGACATTCACAACGGCTTCCTTGACGCCGACCCGTACAAGGGCATCAAGGGCATGATCAATCAGTGCCTTTCCTTGAACTTCAATCAGCGGTTTGGGTCGTTTTTCAGTGAGTGGTTTCATCCGGGTGCCGAGGCCAGCCGCCAGCAGCATTGCTTTTTCCGGAATCGTCGCGTTCGCAGGTTTCGATACCTGATCGGTATTCATCTTGTCTTCTCCAGCGCCGGACTTCCCTCTCTCCGGCTGATTTTTCTGTCTGTTCCTTGTATCACGCGAACCATGCCCGAAACGGGTTACAGTTTGATGACGGCGTCCAGCCAATCCCGGTAGGGCGCAAGGCTTTGGTGGGCAAGGTTGCGATCAAGGTAGTTTTTGATGCGGGGCAGGTGTTTCAGGTACCCGCTTTTGCCATCACGCCGGTCCAGCCGTATGAAAATTCCCAGGATTTTGGTTGCCCGTTGGGCAGCCATGATTGCGTAGCTTTCCCGAAAATCCTCCTCATCAAACCGCTTTGGCAAGCGTGTTCTGCATTTGATGTAGTGATCAACGACCTGTTTTTCAAATTCTGGAGGTATATCGACCCGTGCGTCTTGCGCCAGGGATGCAACATCGTAGGTGCTTGGGCCAATAAGCGCGTCCTGAAAATCTATGACGCCGATGCGTCGGGTCTCTTTGCGTTCCGGAATCCAGATAATGTTTGGCGAATGAAAATCCCGAAGAACAAGGCTTTTCTCATGTTTGCCCGTGAGCTTGTGCAGGTCTAGCCAGATATTCTCAAATGAAGCGCGCTGTGCCGTGCTGGCCTCATCGCCCGCTTCTGCCGGTATGTACCAGTCAATCAGAAGCCCGGCCTCGATCAGAAAGGCTTGCTCGTCAAATTCGGGAACATGGTATGTATTGCCTGGTTCGAGTTTTATCTCGCCGTCAAATTCGTGCTGGTGAAGTTCAGCAAGAAATTCGGCTGCCACCTGATAGCGTTCCAGTATGGGTACACCCTGCGGATCCAGAATGCTGCCATTGCCCATGTGTTCGACAAGAAGCAGACCGTTTTCCAGATCGCGAGCCGGGATTTCCGGAGCGCTTGCCTGCTTTTCCCTGAGCAGCCGTGCAATGGCAACAAATGCATCAACGCTTTCGGCAAGGTGTGCAATCTGGCTGTAGGGTTTGCCATCGCGAACCGGCGGGCCATCCGTCATCGCAGGTGAATTCATCAGCAACAACCGTTCATGGGGCGTGTGAACGAGTTCATAGGACCGCGCTGAAGCATCTGCGGACAAGGGCTCACGCACAGCGTCACCCTTGCCGGCCTTTTGCAGAAAATCACTGATCTCCATACTGCGGCGAATCCGGTTCATGAAGTCACCATCACCCTGGATTGTTATGAGGCGATCTTCACCTGTCGTGCTGTCCATCATGATATGGACGGCCCCCTCGGGCATTGTGTCAAAGCAGCGTTCGGGCCATTCCATGATGGCAACGCCTTCCAGCAACTGTTCTTCCCAGCCAAGCTCATCGAGTTCGTCAATGCCGGAGAGCCGGTAGAGATCGTAATGTGCCACGCTAGGTGAGACATCATATTCATGGCAGATTGTGTAGGTGGGACTTGGAACTTCATACTGGGCATTGCCGGAAAGTTGGCGAATAATGGCCCTTGCAAGGACGCTTTTTCCTGCACCAAGGTCCCCTGCCAGCAACAGCAAGTCACCATGACCGGGGCCTGATGACATGGCGATTGCGATGCTTGCGCCCAGCTTGGAGGTTTCGCATTCACTCCGGCTCGTGTATTCGGTTTTTTTCATGATGGTCGCGTTCGGTTCAGTATACCGCGCTGCGTGATTGTTGCCCGTCATCCGATGGTTTTTCACTGGAATCAGGCGAGACTGGTATCCGGCACACGAAACTTGCGCCCCGGTCAGGTCCGTCTGTCACGACAACTTCACCACCGTGCAACTCGACAAAGCTTCGAACAATTGAAAGCCCGAGGCCGGTTCCCCGTCTCTGGCCGTGTGTGGTGCGGGCTTCGAACCGGCCGAAAATTTCATCTTTCTGATCGTCATCAACACCTGGCCCCTGGTCGGTGACCTTTATCACGTGATGTTCGTCTTCCTGGCCGGCCTCAATGGAGATCGTTCCGCCGTCAGGGGAGAAATTTACGGCATTTGACACAAGATTGTCGATGATCTGGCTAAGCCGGTGTTCGTCTGCAACCATGTCCACGCTAGAGGGATCAATGGAAACTTTCGGCTTGAGGCCGCGATCGGCAATTGTCCGTTCATGATTGCCAATGGCGCTTGAAACAATCGATGCCAAATTCACTTCCTTGAACTCGACCCGCATGGTTCCCGCATCAACGGAAGCAAGGTCCAGTATGTCGCCGACAATGGTGCTCAGTTCATTTGCCGAGGCATTGATGTAGGAAAGATACTCGCTCTGGCGTTCATTCATTGTGCCAAAATCTGAAGAGGCAAGAACCTCACCAAACCCCACAATGCTCGTAAGTGGTGCGCGCAATTCGTATGATACATGTTGTATGAAACGGGTTTTCAGCAAATCGGAAGCTTCCAGCGCCTCTGCCCGTTCCCGTAGTGCCCGTTCAAAATTCACACTTGCTGTCACATCGGTCAGCGTCAGCATGGATTGCCCCTCAGGCAGGGGAACCAGTGAATATTCAAGTGTTGAACCGCTTTGCAATTCCAGCCTGCCTTCAAGGTTGGACCGCTGGTCATCAAAACCGGTTATCTTGCCCAGAATGTTTTCCAGGTCATTGGCATTGGAAACGGAATCGGTCCATGCGGAGATGATCTTGGCGATATGAAGTCCCTCGTTGACTTCAATACCTGCATGGACCCACAAGTCTTCCAGTGACGGATTGAACAGCCGAAGTTTTCCATCCGATCCGAATACCGCCACTGCCTCGTTCAGGTGGTCCAGAGTCTCCCCCTGCATTCGCATCAGGGACTTGTTGTTGCTTTCAAGAGCCAGTTGTTCGGTTACATTCTGGAATATCCAGTTAACCCCGCCTTCCGCCCTTGGAATGGCAGTCACATGGATAGTTTGCCCGTTAAGCAGGTGCCACCACTCATCCATTGGTTCGATGGCTTTGTAGATATCGAGCTTTGATTCCCGCCAGCTGCGCCAGTCCGGATGTTCGGGAAGCAGCTTCTTGTCGCGCATCGCATCCAGAACTTCGGCATTGCTCGGGCTGCTTTCAAGAAACGCGGGATCAATATTCCACAATTTTTGGAATCCGGCATTGCAGAACATCAGCTTCTGGGATTTGTCAAAGATGGCGACAGCGGTGTCGATCTGGTCGAGCATCCGCGAATGACCTTCCTTTGCATCCTTGAGCGAGCGCTCCAGGGTGTCAATCTCGCTACGGTCGAATGCAATTCCGGCAAAGCCGCCATTGCCCCGGATTGAGAAGACCTCAAGCTTGCGGCGATCCCCCGCGATCGTGGCTGGCAACTTGTTGTGATAGACAGGTTGGTCTTCCTGGTGCTTGAGGATTTCGCGAGTTCGTTCGTGGTCGAAGATGTCACGATTGCTCTGGATGGTTGCTTCCGGTGTTTGGCATTCGACCGCATCTGCAAAGCATTGGTTTACCCAGGAAAGTCTGCCTTCCGCATCACGGAACCAGACAGGCATTGGCAATTTGTCAAATAGCGATTCAATGTTTGAAAGCCGCTCCTGGAGCAGCGAGTGATCAAACTTGAGCCGCGCGTGCTCTTCCCGTTCACTGCCAAGCTCACGGAAGCGAACATGCGCGTGACTGCCGGAAGTTCTGCCCTGAACCTCCAGAATGCCTCCGGTTTTCGTTGTCAGAACCATGTCAAACGGTTTGGCGTTCATGCGCAATTCCCGTAGGGCAGGTTCGAACATGGAATTGGAATCGCTGCCAAGCCAGCTTCCGAAGGAAAGGAACTGGCCCTTGCGCTCGGGACAGCCGGAAAGTTTGTTGAGACTGCCAAGAACAACCGGACGTTCATCGCTCCCATTCCAGACAACAATACGCTGTTCAGGCACATTGAGCAGTGCTTCGTTGCGGTCATTCTGTGCACGGATACGGGAGAGATTTTCCCGCAATTTCTGGTTTTCAACGGAAATGCGCCCACGCTCCCGAATAAGCCAGGTCGCAGACAGGAGGGCGAAACTCATCGATCCCCCGAAGACCGCAAGCATCAATACATCGGTTGAACTCATCAGGCTGATCCAGCCGTTATCATTGCTGCCTGCTTCCTGGGCCCGGACCGGCAGAAAGGCAACAAGATTGAGCAATGAAGCCGGCAGCAGGTTTGCAGCGAACGTACAGATTCTCGAAACGCCTGCTTTCATCATTGCCGCATGGCGTCCCATGTAACCGGTTTCGCGGTTTTGATTGCCGGGAAGCAGAGAACCGGTCAAGCCGGTCTTGGTTGTTTCAACCATATGTAAGCCGGCAGGTGTGGTTGCACCGTGCCTCGTGTCAGGTTTATCCCCTGGCATGTCTTCGGTCCTCTCGCCGCTCGATTAACCAGACTGCCCTGCCCTTTTGCCTGCATTTTCTCCGGTTTCATCCCGGTAATGCGGGTCATGTTGATTCTCTATACATTAAACAATTAGCGATTCTGCGAGAAGTGCGGCACGCAAAAAAATAGCCGGAGCAAATGTCAAGGCTCCGGCTACCATATATTGTGGTTTATACAGTGGTAATTAATACCTGTAGTGTTCCGGCTTGTAAGGGCCCTCGGTGGTGACACCGATATAGTCTGCCTGTTCTTTTGTAAGCTCGGTCAATTTGACACCGATTTTCTCCAGATGCAGCCTTGCGACCTTCTCATCAAGATGTTTCGGCAAAATGTAAACCTTGTTCTCGTATTCGCTTCCCTTGGTCCAGAGTTCGATCTGGGCAAGTACCTGGTTGGTAAAGGACGCCGACATTACAAATGAAGGATGACCCGTCGCGTTGCCAAGGTTGAGCAATCGGCCCTGGGACAGGAGAATCATGCGGTTGCCAGAAGGCATCTCGATCATGTCCACCTGGTCCTTGATGTTCGTCCATTTGTGGTTTTTGAGGGCAGCAACCTGAATTTCATTGTCAAAGTGACCGATATTGCCGACGATGGCCATGTCTTTCATTTCACGCATGTGTTCAATGCGGATAATGTCCTTGTTACCGGTAGTGGTAATGAAAATGTCCGCATCGGAAACGGTATCCTCAAGCGTTGTCACCTCATATCCGTCCATGGCTGCCTGAAGTGCACAGATCGGGTCAATCTCGGTAATCTTTACGCGCGCGCCTGCCCCGCGAAGAGAGGCGGCAGACCCCTTGCCCACATCGCCATAACCGCACACGACAGCGGTTTTACCGGCCATCATTGTGTCCGTTGCACGGCGAATGCCGTCGACCAGTGATTCCTTGCACCCGTACTTGTTGTCAAATTTCGATTTGGTAACCGAGTCATTCACGTTGATGGCAGGAAACGGAAGAAGTCCCTGCTCGACAAGCTGGTACAGCCTGTGAACACCGGTTGTGGTTTCCTCTGATACACCTTGAAGCGCATCACGCTGTTGGGTGAACCAGCCCGGAGAGGCTTTCAGGCGTTTCTTGATCTGGGCAAACAGGTATTCTTCTTCTTCGGAACCGGGGTTTTCAATCAGTCCGGTTTCGCCGTTCTCAACGCGTGCGCCAAGCAGGATATACATGGTGGCATCACCACCATCGTCCAGAATGAGATTGGCGGTGCCGAGGCTGGGTGCCGAATTGCTTTCCTGCTCATCACTCGGGAAATGGAATATCCGGTCAGCATAATCCCAGTATTCTTCGAGGGTTTCGCCCTTTGTTGCAAAGACCGGGGTTCCACCTGCAGCAATTGCAGCGGCGGCATGGTCCTGTGTTGAATAGATATTGCATGACGCCCAGCGAACGTCTGCCCCAAGATGTGTCAGGGTTTCGATCAGGACAGCTGTCTGGATGGTCATGTGCAGCGAGCCGGCGATTTTCGCTCCGCGAAGCGGTTTGGAGGAGCCGAACTCCTCACGAATGGCCATCAGGCCGGGCATTTCCGTCTCTGCAATGTCGATTTCCTTGCGACCATAATCAGCAAGGGAAATATCTTTCACGATGTAATCGGTGAAGTCAGGCATCTCGTTTCCTTTTCGGGATAAGCTTGAACAGGTATCTGGACCGGTATCGATGCAAGGCATCACACCCGGCACGCCGGTTGATCTTGCGCCACCCATAACAGCCGAAAGCCGTTTTCGCAATATCATATAAAGATTTCTTTATATGATTGGGTTAAGCATGGTAAACAGCCTGCAACGCAAGAAGTTGCATTCAGGCATCTTCATCGAACTTCCGGTATATCAGCTCTTCAATGGCGCTTAGTGCCTGCTCGGCCTCCGGCCCGCTGGCGGTGACGTGAATCTGGCTTCCCTTGGATGCCGCAAGCATCATCAAGCCCATGATTGACGTGCCGCCTACAACATGCCCGTCCTTGCTGACCGAAAGTCTTGCATCAAAGGTTTCAGCGCATTTGACAAACTTTGCGGATGCACGGGCATGCAGACCCCGTTCATTGGAAATTTTAAGAACGCGGGAAATCGTGTCTGCCAAACCTATTCCCCGCCCTGCAACACCTTGCTGGCTACATGTATGTATTTCCTGCCGGCTTCCTGTGCTTTTTCAGCAGTCTCCAGAATTGAATTGTTGCTGCGCAGGCTGGCGAGCTTGACCAGCATGGGCAGGTTGATGCCGGCAATCACTTCGATGTTGTCGTCCTGCATCATGGATATGGCCATGTTGCTGGGTGTGCCACCAAACAGGTCTGTCAGGATGATGACCCCGGCACCGGTATCCACTGTTCGCACTGCCTTGGCTACATCTGCACGGCGGATCTCCATGTCGTCGTCAGCTTCAATGCTGATCGTTTCAAGATTGTCCTGGGGGCCGACGACATGTTCAAGTGCCTTGCGGAACTCTCCGGCAAGATTGCCATGGGTGACCAGTACAATTCCAATCATGCGATTCTTCCAAAGTGGCTGTCTCGTGTCACTTTCAAGGCATTTCACTCACATCGCAAGAAAAATGAGTGTTTTCTGGTCATATCAGTTGCAAAGCTGCGAAAACTATCCGCACCGAGCGGTTTTCATGGCGCTCGGGCAACATGGTCAGGGGCAAGGGTCGGCCAAGATGACTGCTGAAGTCCGGTTGAGGCATTCTTTCCACCATTTCGTCTGGAACGAGACGGAAGACCTGTTTGATGGTTGTGGAGCCGCAATGGGGCATCTGGATTATTCCGTGGCCGGGCAATTCGGCCTTGCCGGCAATCATCTTGGGGGCTTCGGCAATGAGCGCTTCCCCATTGACCGTAAGCATCGCCTGGTCGTCACAGATGAAAGAAGCGGGAATATTCTCGACCCTGGCCCTTTCCAGAAGGCCCATCATCAATGAGGTTTTGCCGCTTCCTGATTCTCCTTCGATCAGTATGCCGTTACCGTCCAGATTGATAACGCAGCAATGATGGTTTCGCGCAAAATGTGACACAACAATCAGCCATTTTTGTCGTCAGCGGGCAGAACTACAGTGAAACGGGCACCTGTTTGGCCGTCAGTACGGTTTTTTACGGTAATCGTGCCTGCATGAGCTTCTATGATTTGCCTGCTGATGGAAAGGCCAAGGCCCGAATTCTGTCCAAACCCTTCCGACTCTGGCCGGTCGGTATAAAACCGCTCAAATATGCGGTCTACATTTTCGGCCTGAACACCCGGTCCATTGTCTTCAACCGTCAGGAAAATCGACTTTGCATCGCGTTGAAGTTCAATGGATACCTTGCCCTTGCTCTCGGGGACGAAGGATGCCGCATTGTCGATAAGGTTGTTGATGACCTGCCCCAGCCGGGTATCGTGTCCGGCGACCGGATAGCCGCGCTTGCCAAATCCTGTTCGCAGCACCTTGCATTCGATTTCCGCACTTTTCTTGTGGCGGCGCACCTCACGGCTGGCTTCAACAATATTGTTGACGAGTTCGGCGAGATCAATTGTTTCGGCATGATCGCGCACGAGGTCGGCATCGAGACGCGAGGCATCGGATATGTCGGTAATCAGTCGGTCAAGCCGCTTCACATCGTGCTGGATTACATCAAGCAAACGCTTGCGGGAATCATCTGTTTTGGCAAGTGGCAGTGTTTCCACGGCACTGCGAAGGGAGGTGAGCGGATTCTTCAACTCATGGCTGACATCGGCAGCAAAGCTCTCGATTGCCTCGATCCGCTGGTAAAGGGATTCGGTCATGTCACGGATCGAAACGGAGAGATTGCCCACTTCGTCCTGACGGGCAGAGAAGTCAGGTATGCTTACGCGTGACTTGACGCCCCGCTTGACGCGCTTTGCTGCTTCGGAAAGTTTGCGCAACGGGCTGGCAATCGTACTGGCCAGCAAGGCTGAGAGGACAAAGGTGACAATTGCAGCGACCAGAAAAATGCGAAGGATGGCCAGCCGTTCTTCACGAACAATCCGGTCAATATCGTCGCCTTCCGTTGAGAGCAGCAATACACCGAGCACGGCGCGGAACCGCTGGATCGGTACAGCCACGGATACGGTGAGTTTGCCGTCAACAGTCTGCCGCACGATCGGGGTCGGCGCACCTGTCAGTGCAGCCTGGACTTCGGGATATTGCGTTCCGGGGCCGGTCAGGTCTCGGTAGACAGGCAGTTCCTCGCGTTGCAAAAGCCGGTTGAGCAGGTATCCGAGATATTTTGAAGACCAGATATCCTCGGTTTCGCCGATGGCTGGCAGATCGTAGCGCAAAATCTGGCCACCGGCATACAGGTTCCTCGAATCCAGGGTCAAAATGCCATCAGGATCATAAATCCTGGCCCGTGTATGGGTCGGCTTGATCAATGCCTGGAGAACCGGGGCAACCTGTTCCGGGTTGATCGGATACCGGAAATTCACGAGCGGATCGAGCCGTGGCTGAAGGCTTTCACCCGCTTTCAGTTCAAGCAGTTTTTCAGGGTCGATGGTAATCGCGTCGGGACTGGCTGTCGCGGATCCTGCTATCGCGCTGGCGATAATCCGGCCTTGTGTCAGCAGGCTTTCAATCTTGGAATCGATCAGCCCTTCACGAAACTGGTTCATGTAAAGGATCGTCGCAAGCAGGACTGCCAGGGCTGCGAGATTGAGAAAGACAATGCGCCGGGTAAGTGATGAAAAAAGTGTCAGCCGGACACTTCGGAAAGAGCGCGACAAAAGGCTCTTGCGCCGGGGCCCGGTTTCATCATTCAAATCGGCATGCATTGGTTGCATGCCGGCATCTGCCTCTGGTTGGCTGCCTTGCGTTTCCTGCCCGGTTTCTGATGCCTTTTGGAGCAACCGTTTTATGCCTCCCGGAAGCGGTATCCAACACCATAAAGGGTTTCGATCATGTCGAAACTGTCATCCTGTACCTTGAATTTCTTGCGAAGCCGCTTGATGTGGCTGTCAATCGTACGGTCATCAACATACACCTGATCGTCATAGGCAGCATCCATGAGGGAGTCCCGGCTTTTCACGACACCCGGGCGCTGGGCCAGTGCAAACAGGATAAGAAATTCCGTGACTGTTAGCGTAACGGGTTTGCCTTTCCAGGTACAGGTATGGCGTTCCTGATCCATTACAAGACGGCCCCGCTCGAGTGTCTTGGCAGAGGTTTCTGCTCCCTTGGTGCCCGGATTGTCCGGCAGGGCGCTTGCCCGTCGCAAGACTGCCTTTACCCGCTCGACCAGAAGCCGCTGGGAAAAGGGTTTCTTTATGAAATCGTCAGCTCCCATCTTGAGGCCAAACAACTCATCGATCTCTTCATCCTTCGATGTCAGGAAAATAACCGGAAGATCAGATGTCTGGCGCAGTCTGCGCAACAGTTCCATTCCGTCCATGCGTGGCATCTTGATATCAAAAATCGCCAGATCCGGCCGTTTGGTGTTCAGGCCTTCAAGGGCAGATGCACCGTCAGTATAGGTCTCAACCTTGTATCCTTCGGATTCAAGGGCGATCGAAACCGAGGTAAGAATGTTGCGGTCATCATCAACCAGTGCGATTGTCGGCATGGAAATCGTCTCCGTACTTTGAAATGCCAAAGCCATGGCTTCTGTTCCTGATACAGGAATTGAAGTTGTTTTTCGATGCATTGGCTCCAGAAATGAGTAGAAATTGTGGCGTGGGCCTTCGGGGAAGAGCCCGACGGTTCGCTGCAAAATGGTTTCAGGGCCAAACTTTCCACAATATGGCGCCGTTGTTTACCCAAAATCACTAATACCAATATAGGAGTGGAAATTTGCGGTTCGTGACGTTAAGAAGCGCCATTCATCTGTTCCCGGGGCAGATGGGCGATGATCACAGGGCAGGAGCGTGAGTACCATCATGAGCAACGAAAAAATCACGGCACATTTGCGGTCTTTGGGGATGCAGGAGCCGGGACAAATTCATGCGAACTTCGGCAATCCCGCCCTTTATGAAGCTGCCATTGCCAGAAACGAAGGCAAACTGACCGACAAGGGCGCCTTTTCTGTTGTGACAGGCAAGCATACAGGGCGCTCTGCACAGGACCGGTTCATTGTCCGTAACGCAGTCACCGACGATACCGTATGGTGGGACAACATGAAGGACATGGAGCAATCCGCCTTTGACCGCCTGCAAGCTGACATGATGGCATATGCCAATGGTCGTGAACTCTTTGTCCAGGACCTGCAGGGAGGAGCGGATGCGTCCACGACCCTGAATGTGCGTGTGGTTTGTGAAAAGGCCTGGCATGCACTGTTTATCAGACACCTCCTGATCCGTCCCGATGCCTCGACCCTTGAAGGTTTCCAGCCCGGTTTCACCGTTATAGACCTTCCCGGCTTCAACGCAGACCCGGAAAAACACGGTTGCAGAAGCGAAACGGTGATTGCCTGTGACTTTGACAAGAAGCTCGTTCTTATCGGAGGCACTTCCTATGCCGGGGAAATGAAAAAATCGGTCTTTTCATATCTCAACTTTCTGCTTCCTGCTTCCGGCATCATGCCCATGCACTGTTCAGCCAATCATGATGAAGCTGGCAACAGTGCGGTGTTCTTTGGTCTTTCCGGCACCGGCAAAACGACACTTTCGGCTGATGCCTCGCGAACGCTTCTGGGCGATGATGAGCATGGCTGGAACGAAGACGGCATCTTCAACTTCGAAGGTGGTTGCTATGCCAAGACCATCCGTCTTTCCGCTGAATCCGAACCCGAAATCTATGCAACGACACAACAGTTTGGCACAGTGCTGGAAAATGTGGTGCTGGATGAAAAGCGCGTACCCGATTTCGATGACGGCTCTCTTACGGAAAATGGTCGATGCGCCTATCCGATTGACTACATTCCCAATGCCTCGGATACGGGTACCGCACCCCATCCAAAAAACATCATCATGCTGACAGCAGATGCCTTTGGTGTTCTTCCCCCGATTGCCAAACTGACACCTGCCCAGGCCATGTATCATTTTCTGTCTGGCTATACTGCCAAGGTGGCCGGTACGGAAAAGGGTGTCAGCGGGACGCAGGCAACATTCTCGACCTGTTTCGGCGCGCCGTTCATGCCGCGCCATCCTTCTGAATACGGCAACTTGTTGCGCGATCTTATCGCCAGGCACAATGTTGATTGCTGGCTGGTCAATACCGGCTGGACCGGCGGGCCGTACGGAGAGGGATCACGCATGCCGATCAAGGCAACCCGCACGCTGCTTTCTGCCGCGCTGGATGGTTCGCTCAACGGTGCCGATTTCCGCAAGGATGCCAATTTTGGTTTCATGGTTCCCCAAACCGTGCCCGGTGTGGATTCTGCTATCCTTGAGCCGCGTACGACCTGGGACAACCCGCAAGCCTATGATGACCAGGCCAGAAAACTGGTCGGCATGTTCACGGACAACTTTGCCCGTTTCGAAGCACATGTGGACTCCGACGTTCTGGATGCAGCGCCTCTGGCTGGATAGGCAATTCAGCCAAGGTAGATTTGCCCCGGCGGGTACTTGACCCTCGGTATGCTGCGCGTAGCCAGAAAAAACCCGACAGCAAGCGGCCCGACCCGGCCGACAAACATCATGACGATGATGATTGCACGGCCAAGTGCGTCAAGTTCTCCGGTAGTTCCGCGAGACAGGCCGACCGTGCCAAATGCGGAGGTAACCTCGAACGCAAGGTCGAGAAACTCTCCATCATGGCTGATCGAAATCAGGAATATTCCGCTAAGGACCATCAAGATGGAGATGGTGGTCAAGGCCATCACCTTCATTACTTCCTCAATGCCGAGAGAGCGGCCAAAGGCATGCAGGGTTTGGCGGCGCCGGAAAAACGCCACCGTTGCCAGCAACAGCACAAACAGTGTTGTCACCTTGATGCCGCCAGCTGTCGATGTACTGCCGCCGCCGACCAGCATCAATGTCATGGTAAGCAGCGTGGTGCTGTCATGCATGCCCGCTGTGTCTATCGTATTGAAACCGGCTGTCCGGGGTGTCACGCCCTGGAACCAGCTGGCCCAGAGTTTGTCTGCAGTTGAGAGCGGACCCAACGTGGCAGGATTGCTCCATTCAAGCAGCCCGAACAGGATGGAGCCCCAGGCGATCAGTCCGATCGTGCCGACAATCATCAGTTTTGAATGAAGTGTCAGTTTGCGCCATTTGCGATTCTGGTAGATATCGCCAACTACGATGAAGCCGAGACCGCCGAGAATGAACAATGCAGTGATAACCAGATTGATCAGCGGGTTGCCCACCCACTGTGAAAGGCTGTCGTCATGCAGGGCGAAGCCGGCATTGTTGAATGCCGATATCGAATGGAATACGGCTTGCCATATACCGGACCAGCCATAAGCCGGAACGAACACGAACATCAGGAGAAGGGTTCCTATGGCCTGGCAAACAAAGGCAACCACGGCAATGATCCGAACCAGCACAAAAAGGTTATGCATGGAGGTTTGGTTCAGGTCTTCGCGCAGGATCAGCCGCTGTGGCATGCCCACGGGAATGCCAAGTGCGCCAAGTACCAGCACTGCAAAGGTCATCAGGCCAAGGCCGCCAAGCTGGATGAGAAATGCAATAACCGCCTGGCCAAATCCCGTATAGGCACTTCCGGTATCTGCCAGCACCAGTCCGGTAACGGTGACAGCAGAGGTGGATGTGAAGAATGCATCCATCAGCGACACTTCACCATTATTGGCGATGGGCAGCCAGAGCAGGAAGGCACCAATGATGATGAAAACAAAATAGAACAGGACCAGAAATGCGGGGGGTGGCAATCTGGGGCGCCAAACGTTGCTGAACAGGAGACTGAACCTGCTTGCCATCAAAGGCTCGATGCAAAGCTGCGCAAATCATTGCGCTGGCCAAGCAGCAGCAGGAGATCATTGCTTTCCAGCTCGCAGGAGCTTCCGTCCTGGCCGATATATTTGCTCCCCCGCATGACACCGATGCACCGCAGATTGAACTTTTCCTTGTGTGGCAGCTCAGAAAGGTTTTTCCCTTCAAGCGATTCGGGAATGCGGAAATTTACCACGTGGTAGCCGTTGCCGAGACTTACATAGTCGCGAACGAGGGGGTTGTGCAGAACCTGCGCAATGTGCTGGCCGACTTCGACTTCAGGGTGGACGATACGGTCCACACCAAGTTTGCTTAAAATGCGGTGGTGGGTTTTCGTTGTGGCCTTTGCCCAAACCACCGGGACACCGATAAGTTTGAGATTGATCGCTGCGAGAATGCTTGCTTCGAGGTCGGAACCCATTGCAATCAGGCCGATATCACAATCTCCAAGACCTGCTTCACGCAACGCGGTATCATCACGGGCATCCACAATCATGGCCTGGGAGAGGGTTTCGGCATGATTGGCAACACGGCTTTCGGAAATGTCTATTCCGATGACATGATTGTCAAAACGCTGCAGCTCGGTGGCAACGGTACTGCCGAAATTACCCAGCCCGATCACTCCGAAAACGCGTCGACCCCGATAGGTCATTCGGCGCAGCTTTTTGTCACTCATGATTTTGCTCTTGGGAAATCTTAAGGGTCATGTCACGCGAACAGGTGATATCGTGGTTCACCGGAATATAGCCCTTTTGGCATTCCCGGCAAAGTCTGCAACTTCGATTTGCATTCACGGATTACAGGCAGGTATCAGTATTGCAATCCCGAAACCGGTTGTTCGGTCGGGGCATCGTGAGATTGTCAGGCCGTGCTTCTGGCAGAGTTCGCCAACAATCGACAGGCCATATCCGTTCCCCTCGGCAATCTCGGGCGCGCCGTCAAGCCTTGTCTTGCGCCTGAGTGCCTTGCTGAACTGCTGCTCGGTCATGCCGGTTCCGGTGTCATGCACTTCCAGGCGGATCATGTGTCCGGATCTTCTGCATCCCAGCAGGATTTTGCCGGATGCCGTATACTTGATGGCATTTGACACAAGATTGGTGGCCAGTCGCATTAGAACCAGGCTGGGGAGACTTGTCTGCATTGTGGTCGGGGCATAGCGGAATTCAAGTTGTTTTTCCTTGGCATCTGTCAGGAACATTTCATGCACGCTTCCAAGGATCTCGTTCAGGTCAAGATCAGACGGTTTTTGAGAATTTCCTTCATCAATATATTGTTTTTTCTCTGATTTTTCCTGTTCCAGATGTGACATGATGAGACCTTCCAGATACTCGAAAGTGTTCTCCACATCCGAACTGTTGCCGCCATCCGTGTCCTGCATCAACGAATGTACCTTCAATCTCAACGCATTCAGTGGCTGCTTGAGGTCGTGGATGGTGTTTTCCATGCTGCGGTCACGGGCTGAAGCCATTTGTGCGGCTGTAAACTGCCTCTCAAGCTCATTGAGCCTTGTGCTGAGTTGCAGGTTCCGTTCCGCTGCCACGAGATTGGTGCGCATTGCGTGTTGGCGGGCGATCAGCAACTGGTTGTAGCGATCGGCAATCGCCAGCCCCATCATGGCGGCATCAAGCACCATCACAAATCGCATGAAGTCATGTTGGAAATCCTGCGAAATCTCCACCCCGAGCAGGTGGCGCAGGTTCATGACAATGGCAGCAAGCACGATTCCTACCCAGGCAAAAAGAAAGAACCTGACTTCCTTGAACCGGTTGAGTGCAGCAACGATTGTGGAAAACAGGCAGGACAGGACTGTAATCAGCGACATCAAAACCAGAATTTTCTTGATTTCCTGCTTGTCTGCAAAAAAGGAGGCGGCAACAAGAGCCAAGGTTGCCGCGATAATGGCCAGCAACCACTTGTCTATCCAAGGATGCCGTTTGTGTGTAACCAGAAAGACCTTGGCGTAAGTGCAGGCTGACACGATAATTCCGGAACCAAGATAAATGGATGCGGAACTGTTGAAACCGGGAAAGGCCGGCCAGAGATACTGATAGGTAACCCCGTCCGAGTGCATCAGGAAAAGCAGGGTGCTGCCCGCATAGGCGAAATAGGCGGCAAATACCTTGTGTCTGTAAATCACCAGTGCAAGCAGGGATGTGGCAAGCAACAGGCACATCATGCCGTAATAGATGAAATTCTTTGCTGTCCTGCCGCTTGCTATCTGCGCAAAGCTTGTCGCAGTCTCCATTGAAAGCTGGATGTAGGACGCCCCTTCCGACCAATAGTTCACCAGAACGGTTACCCGGCTGCCGGGCTTGATGAGAATGGGGGCTACCAGTTCCGGATATTGTATGGGTCGGCTGGCAAACCCGCGCTCAAGGTCCTGCGAGAGGACATTCTCGACCGAAAAATTTTCCCGGATGACATAGACATCGAAAATCTGCTTGAAATTTTCCTTGAAGTAGAGACGCCAGTCTTCTGTGAGCCCGGTCTGGTTTTCAAAGTCGAGCCGCAGCCAGATTTTTGCATCCGTATATCCGAAATCCGGATCTTTCGTTTCGATCAGCTTGAAGCGGGAAGCATAATCTCCCATGATTTCCGGTATCGTGCGTTCCCATTTCTCGTCCAGATAATACGAGATATACGGTTGCAACTCCTCGGATCCTTTTGGGCCATCAAGCAGAACTGTCTGCGATTGGCCCAGGGCGACAGTTGTACTGTGCAGGGCAAGCAGATAAAACAATGCGGTTAACAGGACAATCTTGGGCGCGAATTGTCCGCGAGCTTTGCCAGCACGGAGGGTAGCGTGCCCAAAACCATTTTGATTGCCGACGATCATCCGTTCACGATCGAGGGCATGAACCGGCTCATTTCCGACCATCCGGGCTATGAAGTTGTAAGTACCGTCAACAACGGTATTGATGCGATTGCCGAGATCAAAAGCCTTCAACCTGATTGCGCCATCATCGATCTTTCCATGCCGGGTGCAAACGGTCTTGAAGTATTCATGGAATGCCGCAAATGGGCGCCTGAGACAAAGATTGCTGTCCTGACCGGCATGCCGTCTGCAGCCATGTTCGAAAAGCTCATCCGGTCGGGTGTGCACGGTCTGTTTCTGAAAAACGCATCGCCGTCGGAAATCACGGCCGGTATCCATGAAATTCTTCAGGGCAGGAAAGTCGTTTCTGCCGACATCCAGAAACTGCTTGAGCTTTCCAGGCAGGCAACCGAGCTTACCAACCGTGAAAGCGAGGTCCTGCAAGGTGTTGCGCGGGGCCTTTCCAACAACAGGATCGCTGAACAACTCGGTGTAAGCCCCAAAACAGTGGACAGCCATCGTACGAGCCTGATGCGCAAACTTGAGGTCCATTCCACTGCAACCCTTCTGGTTCAGGCGATGAAAGAAGGCCTGATAGATGTATAAGGCCTGATCTCCTTACCCGATAACATTGCTACAAAACACCTGTTTGGCAAAATGGGGTGATCGCCTGATTTTGCCCTGCACCCTTCCCTGTCACGATCTTGTTGCGCCGCAACAGGGTGGCAAGAAGGAGAAGATCATGAATTTCAGGAAAGTCGCAGCGGTGATCCTCGTTGCACTCGCAGGCACGGGTACAGCGGTCGCGCAAAACACGACACGCAACATCGGACCGGGCAATATCGGTGGCCCACCACAAGTTCAGCCTCAACCCGTGCCGCAACCATGCGTCTACAATTGCTATGGTGGCGGATCACGCGAACAGATTATCGGAGGCGTTGTCGGCGGCATAATTGGCGGCATTATCGGTGGTGCACGCAACCGGCGCCAACAACAGAACCAGCAGCAATATGTCCAGCAACCTGTCCAGCCCGGGCAACAGCAACAAGCAGGGTTCAGCCAGGTTCAACAGGGCGGCGGTCTCAGTCCCCAGCATTACCAGTACTGTCAGAACAGGTATCGCTCATATGTCGTTCAGACGAACAGCTACACCTCGTATAGCGGCCAAACCCGTTACTGCAATTCACCGTTCAACTAGGCGCATTAAAGACGGGCGCTTGTTCACAAAGGGAGATAAACATGAGTATCGGAAAGATTGCAATCATGGCCGCCACGCTCTGTCTGGCGGTTACTACAACCACTAGTGTGATGGCACAAAGCACCAGAAATGTTGGCCCCAACAATGTCGGTCCAAACAATATTGGTCCGGGCATTGGTGAAGGCAACAATATTGGCGGCGGTGGTTATGGCTGTGTGAATGTCACACTTGCTGGCTCAACATCGGTTCGGGTCTGCCAGAGTGGATATACCGCACGTCTGGGAAATATCATCTGCAGCGGCAGTGTCCAGACCCGTGGCATGAATTCATATCAATTGTATCAGGCCCCTTGTAACCAGGGTGGTCAGAATTTCCTGGGAGGGCAGCTGTTCTGTTCCGGCAACTCCTGTAACTGGAACCCGAGCCGTGCTGGCCGTGCCCAGGGATTCCGTCCGGAATACGTGTCGGCTTTCTACAACTAGGGTAGCCCGGGAAGCCGGCCGGCTATCGTGCCCCTTTTAGCCAGCTGGTTTAAGCCCCCCGTACGCCGGGGGGCTTTTTTGTGGCCCACTCTTTATTCCGCAACCTGTTTTTCAGGAGAGTTTAATTTTCTTTCCTTGAGGCGATGGCCGACTTGAACGATTGCGTCCAGCGCAGGCAACAGTTCGGCACCGAGGGGCGTCAGCTCGTATTCTGTTGAAGGAGGAGAAGTGCGCCTTACATGACGGACAAGAACACCCTTGGCTTCAAGCTCGCTCAACCGGGCAGACAGCACCTTGGCGGAAATTGGTGGTATGTCTGTTCGCAGTTCATTGAACCGGCGTGGTCCGGCACGTAATGACCAGATGACATTTGGCGCCCAGGCACCGGAAATGACAGCCATGCATTCAGTCAGCATGCAGGGCTGGGGCGGTTCAGGGCCCCGGTTCTTTCTCAGTTTCAAAACCATGCTCGGTTACCAGGTTTCTCCGCGGTTACTCAAAAGTTGCAGTAACCATTAGTAATCTGATTGCTATCTGAAACTCAAGCTGCAATCTCATGCGAGTTACAACTAATCAACATGAGAAGAAGCAATGAAACTCTATTACAAACCCGGTGCGTGTTCGCTGGCCAGTCACATCGTCTTGCAGGAAATTGGCGCAGATTTCGAAATTGAAGCTGTTGATACTGCTGTTGGCAAGACCGAGACGGGGGCTGACTATGCAGCAATCAATCCCAAGCGCTATGTTCCGGCACTGCAATTTACAGACGGCAATGTCCTTACCGAGGGGCCGGCCATCCTGCAATTTCTTGCAGACAGCCACCCGGAAACCGGTCTTTCGCCATCCCTTGGAAGCATGGAACGTGCCCGCATGCATGAACAACTGACATATGTTTCGTCGGAAATGCACAAGGCATTCGGGCCCTTGTTTCGGGAAGGCTCCACTGACCAGGAAAAAGACCGGGCAAAAGAAAATGTTGGCCGGACGTTCGATACAGTGGAAAGCCTGTTGTCGGATGGGCGAGAGACCGTCGTGCCGAATTGTTTCTCAATAGCCGATGCCTACCTGTTTGTGGTGGCCAATTGGGCGAATTTTACCGGTATTGACCTTGACAAATGGCCAAACCTTTCAGCGTTCGTCAATCGCACGGCAAAGCGCCCTGCAGTGCAGCGCGCGCTTGAAGCGGAAGGATTGCTGCAATGACACCAGAAAATATTGCCAGCGTAACAAAACTGATGGAGACATATTTTGAAGGCCTGTACCAGGCCGACAGTTCCATGCTTCGAAATGTGTTTCACCCTCAACTATCCTATGTGTGTGCAACACAGGGGGATGAACTCTATCTTGATCTTGAAACCTACATGGCCCGTGTGGAAAAGCGGGTTCCACCTGCGCAGAAAGGTGAGAAAAGGGACGATCTCATTCTCGAGATGTCGTTTGGTGGATCACGCCTTGCACATGTCAAGGCGCGAATGAAACTGATGGGACGGGATTATCTTGACTATCTCACACTGATACGAAGCGGCGACGAGTGGCGTATCGTTGCCAAGATATTTGCCTATGTGCCCGTGGAGGTCGAGTAATGCCGTATGTGAACATCAAGATAACCCGCGAGGGTGGACCGGATGGAAAAGGTCCGGGCGATGAAGAAAAGAAACGGCTGATAGCAGGTGTTACTGAATTGCTGACAGAGGTGCTGGGCAAGAACCCTGCAACAACCGTTGTCGTGATTGATGAGGTTGCCTTGCCGGACTGGGGTATTGGCGGCCTTCCTGTCCTGGAATACCGGAAAGCGGGAACATGAAAACACTGCTTACAGAACGTTTCGGGCTTGAATATCCGGTAATACAGGCCCCCATGGCATTTGCTGCGGGCGGCGCTCTGGCTGCAGCGGCATCAAGGGGCGGTGCCCTTGGCATGATCGGTGGCGGCTACGGAGACCCCGAATGGATACGAACCCAATATGATCTTGCCGGTGATGCGAGGGTAGGTTGCGGTTTCATTACATGGAGACTCTCGCAGCAGCCATGGTTGCTGGATGAAATACTTGAACGCAAACCTGTTGCGGTTTTCCTTTCCTTTGGTGATCCTGCCCCTTACGCAGAAAAAATCCTCAACAATGATACGGCTCTTGTTTGTCAGGTTCAGACTCTGAAAGATGCCCGAAGGGCCGTTGAAGTCGGAGCCGATGTGATTGTTGCGCAGGGTGCCGAAGCGGGTGGACATGGCGAAATACGGGGAGCCATGGCTTTGGTCCCGGAAATTTCTGACGAGATTGCAAGACTGGATTCCAACGCATTATTGGTAGCTGCGGGCGGCATTTCAGATGGTCGCGGGCTGGCTGCCGCACGTGTCCTGGGTGCTGAAGGAATTGTCATGGGCACCCGATACTGGGCTTCAAGGGAGGCATTGGTATTACCCAAGATTCACCAGGCTGCAATCGCTGCGACCGGTGACGAGACTGTCCGCACCCGGATACTGGACATGGTTCGGGGTTTTGAATGGCCAGAGCGTTATACGGCACGGGCACATTTCAATGACTTCCTTCGCCAGTGGCACGGCAGGGAGGACGTGTTTCAAAACGGTCTTGAGCAACAGCGCGAGGCCTGGGAAAAGACTCAGAAAAGCGGCGATCCGGCCAATTCGGCAATATTTGTCGGTGAGGGCCTGGGCTTGATAGCAGAAATCATTTCGGCGGAAGACATCGCCCGCATCGTATCTGTGCAGGCAAGCGATATCCTTGCCGGAAAGGATGCAGGATAAGCCGGTTTTCAGTCTGTCAGCTTAGCCACCGAAGATGATGTCCAGAATGGACCTAGGTTTCTCGCGTTGGCCTCCGACATTTCCCGTCGGACGGGGTGCTCCGTCAACTTCAGACAGTGTCCGCCGCCGCCGTGCCTGCTCGCTTGCTGGCAGTCTGCTGACATCGCCGTCTGAAGCATTGTCGCGGGCATTGCCACCAATCCCTGCCTGTGGTGTGGCGCGGGGTACGGCTGCCACCTGGGGTTCGTAATTACCCGGCAGCCTGGCCAGTTCATGGTTGCTGTTGGCAGCCGTCATGTAGGTTTTCCAGCTTTGGGCGGGAAGGGAGCCACCGGTTACCTTCTTGGTTGCGCTGTTGTCATCATTGCCATACCAGACGCCCGTGACGATATCGGCCGTATAACCGACAAACAGGCCATCTCGAGAACTCTGGGTGGTACCCGTCTTGCCGGCAGCCTCGCGCGAGCCGAGATTGGCTGCCCGACCGGTTCCCTGGGTAATCACATGTTTCATCATTGCATTCATCATGCCCAGTTCGCGCTGGCGAATAACGGTCGGGATCGGTTTTTGTTGCCGTTCATAGAGAACCTTCCCTCCTTTGCTGGTAATTCGCTGGATGACATGGGGGTCAACTCCCTCGCCACCATTTGCAAAAGGCACAAAAGCAGAAGTCAGTTCAAGCAGGGTTACCTCGGAAGTGCCCAGCGCGATGGAGGCATTGGAGGTAAGATCAGAGGTAATGCCAAGGCGCTTTGCGGTTTCGACAACGGTTTTCGGGCCGACTTCCATAACAAGTTGGGCAGCGACCGTATTGAGTGACTTGGTCAGTGCCGTATCAAGAGTTACCGGACCACGATACTTCCGGTCATAATTGACAGGGGTCCATTTGCCGATCCTGACAGGCGCATCCTGTCGTACCGATTCAGGGGTGCGTCCGGCTTCCAGTGCTGCGAGATAGACAATGGGCTTGAAGGCCGACCCAGGCTGTCTTTTGGCTTCGGTTGCGCGATTGTACTGGCTTTCGGAATACTCGCGACCGCCGACCAGTGCGAGGATCTGTCCGCGCGGTGTCATGGAAACCAGGGCGCCCTGGCTCACCTTGCGGGCCTTGCCGTGTTCCTTCAGGGTATTGGCAATCACTTCCCCTGCCTGGTGTTGCATCTTCATGTTGAGAGTGGTTTCAACAACAACATCTTCGGTGAGTTCACCAATCAGTTCCGGTACCTGTTTCATCACCAGATCAGCAACATAGTGTTCTGAGCCGCTCCAGAAACGCTTTGCCTTTTTCGCCTGTACCGTCATGGCGCTGGCAGCCTGCTTGTCCGTGATAATGTTTTGTTGCTTCATCGAGGCGAGCACAATTTGCGCTCTTTCCTCGGCAAGTTCGGGATTGCGGGCCGGAGACAATCTCGATGGCGCCTTGAGCAAACCGGCCAGTAGGGCGGCTTCAGCCAGGTTCACGTCACTGGCCGGTTTCGAAAAGTACCGTCTGGAAGCGGCATCAACGCCATAGGCATTGGATCCGAAATAGACCCGGTTCAGGTAGATTTCGAGTATTTCATCCTTTGAGTACTTGGTCTCCAGCCAGAAAGCGAGAATGAGTTCCTGCACTTTTCGCTCAATAGTCCGCTCAGGTTTGAGAAACAGGTTTTTGGCAAGTTGTTGGGTAAGTGTCGATCCGCCCTGGACAAACCTGCCTGCTCGCAGATTGGTTATCATGGCTCGTGAAAACCCGATCGGATCAAAACCGAAATGGGAGTGAAAACGCCTGTCCTCAATGGCGATGACCGCCTTGGGTATATAAGGGGACATCTCGTCAAGACGAACGGTTGCCCCTCCAGTCAGTCCCCGGTTGGCGATCAGTTGCCCGTCAGCTGAAACTATCCGTGCATTGGGAGGACGTTGCGGTATCGACCACGTGCTGGATTGGGGCAGTGTCGCCGCGAAGTACCCCAGAACAGCAGCAAGCCCGATCCCTCCCCACAGGCACAAGACAAACGACCAATAGGTAAGTTTGCCAAAAAAGCCCATGAAGCCGCCACGTTTGCGCGTGGTCTTCTTCTTGGCCTGCTTTCTTCTGGCGGGTCCGGCCTTGGCGGGTTTGCGTGTTTTCCGGGGTGCTGCAGCCACCCGATCGGAAGCATCGACCCGCAATTCACCTGAGGATCGTTTCCGTGCCGGTACATCGAAACTGGGTTCAATGCGCGTGGGTTTGCCGCGTTTGGCCATTTCGCTTCGGTTCTCGCCTGAATTTCGTGGTTAAGTCGCGATGAAGAATAAATGAGGCAATTTAATGGGCCGTAAAGATTTTGAGCTACCTGCTTGTCTGGTTCCAGCCCTGCCGTGACACGCCAGATGCGGATGAAAAGCCGTTCACGGGCTTTTGATTACAGTTTTAACAGTCAGGTTAAACGGATTTTAGGCACATCATGCTTCAATACGGTGCAATTCGTATCTCTGCCGGAAAGAAGCTGTATCCATGCCGCCCTTCGCCCTTGATGAAACCACATTCAACAAATCCGGGCGCATTGCCTGGGTCGATTATGCCAAAGGCTTTTGTATCGTCTTTGTCGTCATGATGCATGCAACCCTGGGTGTCGAGAAATATGCTGCAGAGCGTGGTATTACGGCCATAGGTGACACAGGCTTCATGAATTATGTGGTCACTTTTGCCCAGCCCTTCCGCATGCCTGATTTCTTTTTGATTTCTGGCCTGTTTCTTGGCCTTGTAATTGCCCGGCCCTGGTTGCGGTATCTGGATCGCAAGGTTGTTCATTTTGCTTATTTCTATGTTCTGTGGCTCGTTGTCCAGTTTGCCTTCAAAGGAGTTGGCTGGATTGCGGAAGGTGTGCCTGTCACTGATATTGGCGAAAAATTTGTTCTGGCACTGGTTCAGCCCTACGGAACCCTGTGGTTCATTTACATGCTGCCGGTAATGTTTCTCGTTACGCGCCTTCTGTCCCGCATTCCGTGGTTTGTAATTCTGGCAATTGCAGCCATTCTTGAAATTGCTCCTGTCAAAACAGGCAATTTGCTGATCGATGAATTCGCTGCCCGTTATGTCTATTTCTTCGCAGGTTATGCACTTGCCAGCCCGATATTCACGCTGGCGGCATGGGCGCGAGATAACATGAACAAGGCGCTTGGCTATCTTGCCGCTTGGGTCTTGGTAAATGGTATTTTCACATTCACCGCAATTCCGGCATTTCTTGCAACCACAATTGCCGAACGGGGTTGGGATGTCCCGGTAAACCTCGCCCACCTGCCTTTTGTATCCCTGGCGCTGGGTGCTGCCGGTGCGGTGGCAGTTGTTTGCCTGTCTGCTGTTCTGTCCCGCTTTCGGATGGCTTCCTTCCTGCGTTATCTGGGTGAGAACTCGATCGCTGTTTATCTGGCATTTTTCCTGCCGATGATTGTCGTCAGGGAAATCCTGCTCCGGTTTGCTCCATGGATGGACCTTGGAACCATGTCCCTGATTGTTCTCGCAGCAAGTGTCATTGGTCCTGTGATCGCACTTGAGTTCACCCGCTTCACCGGCTGGTTCCGCTTTCTGTTTGTCCGGCCGCGTTGGGCCTGGCTTGAAAAGCAACCACCCAACAAGTCTGCCGATGCTGGTTTGCAGCCGGCTGAATGACGATTTGGCCTGAGAGCTCGTTCTACCAGGGAATTTCCGTACCGTCATAAGCGTGGAATGAACCGGACTGCTCCGGTTTGAGTGCATCAATCACTGCGAGTAGTCTTGCGGCAGCATCTTCAGGCGCAAGTCGGGGCCGGTCGGCAGCAAATGGTTCGGACAAAGGGGTTTTGACTGTGCCGGGATGAAGGGCAGTCAGAACGGCTTGTTTTCGGGTGCGGCTTGCCTCGATTGCCGCCCCCCGGACCAGCATGTTGAGCGCCGCCTTGGAAGCGCGATAGGAGTGCCATCCTCCAAGCCGGTTGTCACCAATACTGCCAACCCGGGCGGAAAGGGTTGCGAATATCCCCCGTTCTTCCCGTGGCAAAAGTGGAATGAAATGTTTCATGAGCAGTGCCGGTCCCGTTGCGTTGATTGCAAACAGCCTTGCCATGTTTTCGGGTGTGATTGCCCGGAGTGATTTTTCCGGTCCGGCTTGATGGTCGGACAGGAAACCGGTTGCATCGACAAACAGGTGAACCTCTCCTCCGATCTGCTGCGCTGCATCTGCGATTGTCTGCTCGTCAAGCAAATCGATATGCGGTGTTGTTGACCGGGAAAGCCCGATAACTTCACCGCAGTTTGTGTCATTGTGCAAGATTTGGAGGAAGGCCCTGCCAATCCCGCCTGTACTCCCGGCAATGACGGCCCTATACCCTTTCTTGAATGATTTCATGCAAACCCGACATGGCTGAAAAATGAGAACCGATTACATACATCGCGTGGCGCGCGAACGTTTCAATGGCTGGCGTGACCGACAGACCTTTACGCAGCTTGTGGGCGAAGATGCGCCGCAAGATATGGCAGAAGCTTATGAAGTGCAGTCTTCGCTTTATGGCATCATGCGGGAAGAAGCCGGATTCACCGAGTTTGCAGGTTACAAGGTAGCGCTGACCTCACCGGCTATTCAGGAAATGTGCGGGGTAAATGAGCCGGCTTTTGGTGCAGTGTTCAGGGAATTTGTTCATGCGAACGGTCATGAGATCAACCCTGCGGAATTCATACGGCTCGGAATTGAATTCGAGATAGCGTTCGAGATAGGACAAGACCTTCCGGAAAAGCCTGAAGGCTATACGAAGGAAACCGTCGCGAATTTCATTTCCGCTGCGGCACCTGCCTTTGAATTGATCGATGATCGCGATGCCGATTATGCCCATCTCGATGCCAAGTCCATATTGTGTGACCGATGCTGGTGTAATGGTGTGGTCCTCGGCGAACGGGTCACAGCCTGGCACGGGCTTGATGTTGGCAACCTGGCAACCCGCATCATCTGGAACGGCGTAGAGGATGAACAGGGTAACAGCGGAAATGTTCTCGGCCACCCGCTAAACTCCGTCGCATTTGTTGCCAACCATCTGCAGGAACGCGGAAAGCAATTGCGTGCAGGCGAATTTGTGATGACAGGCAGCGCGCTCAAAACTCGTTTTCCGGTGCCGGGAGATCATGCCGTTTATCATGTTGATGGCTTGGGAGAGGTTGTTGCCTCCGTCGCCAATGCAGTTTAGTGATTAAGGGTGCGACAGCTCGCCGCATGTTTCATTCGCTATCTCAGGGGGAAAGTCCATGAATCTCAGTGCACCAACAATTCCGGTTTTTGTCATATCACTAGTCATTGCTGTTCTCGGTATTCTTGACGGTGCTGGCATTTTCTCGATTGTGCCGATCCAGGCGTTCTGGATGGTTACCATTGGTTATGTCATATTGCTGGCAGGGAATTTGCTGAAGGGTTTTTAGCCAGACTTGTCATTGGCAATATGAGAACCAGTTTTGAAGGACGGCTCGGGCCGTCCTTTTTTGTTGGAATAATCAATTGTCCGGAAAAAAACTCATTCTTGTTCTGGGTGACCAGCTTTCGCCTGAAATCAGTTCCCTGAAGGCTGCGAGCCGGGAAGTTGACCATGTTCTCATGTGCGAGGTCATGGAAGAAGCGACTTATGTCAAACATCACAAGAAGAAAATTGCCTTCATTTTTTCCGCGATGCGCCATTTTGCGGAGGCGCTGGGAAAGGATGACTGGCAGGTTGATTACATAAAACTCAATGACAGGGACAATACCGGATCGATCGAGGGTGAAGTGGAGCGGGCGATAAACCGGCATTCGCCTGAAGCGCTTTTGATGACGGAAGCCGGCGAGTGGCGACTTGTGGAAAAGATGAGGGGATGGTCACGCAAGTTCGGACTTCCCGTCGAAATCCTTGATGATGACCGGTTCATCGCCACTCATACGGAATTCCAAAACTGGGCGGCGGATCGCAAGCAGCTTCGAATGGAGTTTTTCTACCGGGAGATGCGCCGCAAGACCAACCTTCTCATGGATGGTGATGAGCCGGAAGGTGGCAAGTGGAATTATGACGCGGAAAACCGCAAGCCGGCGGAGAACGATCTTTTCATTCCGAAACCTCGCAGTTTTCGTCCTGATGACATTACGAAAGAGGTTCTCGAATTGGTGGCCGATCATTTTGATGACCATTTCGGCGAACTGGAGCCTTTCAGCTTTGCAGTAACGGCTGAAGAGGCAAACAAGGCGCTGGAGCAGTTTCTCGAAGAGGCGCTGCCGAATTTCGGCGATTATCAGGACGCGATGCTCGAGAACGAAAAGTTCCTCTATCACTCGATCCTTTCGCCCTACATCAATGCAGGATTGCTCAACCCCCTCGAAGTCTGCAAACGGGTTGCCAAGGAATATGAAAAAGGGCGAGTACCGCTCAATGCGGCGGAAGGTTACATACGCCAGATTATCGGCTGGCGTGAATATGTGCGTGGTATCTACTGGTTGAAAATGCCGGAATATGTGAAACGCAACTATTTCGAAGCCGACCGCAAGCTGCCGGATTTCTACTGGACCGGCGATACGGACATGAATTGTCTGCATCATGCGATTACCCAGACGAAGGAAGAGGCCTACGCCCATCACATCCAGCGGTTGATGATAACCGGCAATTTCGCCATGCTGGCCGGTATCGATCCGCATGAGGTCCATGAATGGTATTTGATGGTCTATGCTGATGCCTATGAATGGGTGGAACTGCCGAACACCCTTGGCATGAGCCAGTTCGGTGATGGCGGAATGCTTGGTTCCAAGCCCTATGCAGCAGGCGGCAATTACATCAACAAGATGTCGGATTATTGCGGCAACTGTACTTACAGTGTGAGCAAGAAAACCGGCGAGGGTGCATGCCCGTTCAATTCGCTCTACTGGGATTTTCTGGTCCGGAACAGGAACCGGTTGAAGGGAAATTCACGGCTTTCCCGGGTTTACAACACCTGGGACCGCATGGATGACGACAAACAGAAGGAATACCGTAAAAGCGCCAAGGCGTTTCTTGAAACGTTGGCTTGATGAGCATCAAGCAACCTGTCCGCCTGTTTCATGCCAACCGCCACTGCTGACTGTATGGAAAACAGCCCGACCGGATCCGATTAGAACCTTTCAATTTCCGGGCTGCCTCTGTAAACATGGATAAGCAACAACAGTGGATGATGTTATGAAGATTTCGACAACGCCCAAACTTGTAACCATCTTTGGCGGATCCGGATTTGTCGGCCGGTACGTTGTCCGCGAACTTGCAAACCGGGGATACCGGATACGGGTAGCTGTCCGGCGTCCTGACCTTGCAGGTTTTCTCCAGCCTCTCGGCAATGTGGGGCAGATACAGCTCGTCCAGGCAAACCTGCGTTATCCCGACTCGGTCAAGTCGGCTGTCAGGGGCGCTGACATCGTCATCAATCTTGTCGGCATATTGCAGGAAACAGGGCTGCAGAAATTTGAAACCATCCAGAAAATGGGTGCCCGCACGGTTGCAAAAGCGGCAAAAGAAGCGGGGGCACAATTGCTGCACATGAGCGCCATCGGCGCTAATCCGGAATCAGCATCGGGTTACGGGCGAACCAAGGCAACCGGCGAAAAAGACGTCCTGTCAGTCCTGAAGGATGCTATCATCTTTCGCCCCTCCATCATATTCGGACCGGAAGACGACTTCTTCAACCGCTTTGCCGCGATGGCACGCCTGTCGCCATTCCTGCCATTGATTGGTGGCGGGAAAACGCTGTTTCAGCCGGTATATGTGGGTGATGTGGCAAAGGCTTTTGCCAGGGCGGCCGACGGCAAGGTGCCAAAGGGGAAAATTTACGAGCTTGGTGGCCCGGAGCGTAAATCGTTTCGCGACTGCATGAAACTCATGCTGGACTTGACCGGTCGTAACCGGATGCTTGTTTCCTTGCCTTGGTTTGTTGCAACTGGAATTGGCAAGGCCATTGGCTGGTTGCCGGGTGCGCCGATTACTGCCGACCAGGTTGAAATGCTGAAGACGGACAATGTTGTCTCCGACAGGGCGGTCCGTGAAAAAAGGACGCTTGAGCACCTTGGAATCCAGCCGGTCACCATGAGCACAATTCTGCCGGAATATCTGGTTCAGTACCGTCCCCAGGGGCAATTTACTAAAATTTCGGGAGAGGATGCCTGATTGGAGGGATTGTTACCCCAAGCCCTCGATACAACACCTGCTCTTCTCCTGATCCTTGCAAGTTTCTTTACTGCCGGATTAACGGCTGCCGCAGGGGTCGGCGGCGGGCTTTTCATGCTCGCGCTGATGACCTATGCCCTGCCGATTACAGCGCTCATACCTGTACATGGAATGGTTCAACTCGGCTCAAATATCAGCCGGTCGGTAGTACAGCGTCCCCATATTGACTGGGCAATCGCCCGCCAGTATTTCGCCGGCTCCCTCGTCGCTTCATTTGCTGCTGTTTTCCTTGTGGTTCAACTTCCCGAAGCCGGTCTCAGAATATTTCTTGGCCTGTTCATAATCGCAATGGTCTGGATCAGGTTTCCGAAAATGACCAATGCTTCCCCGGTCATTGTTGCGGCAGGTGGCGGAGCAACGACTTTCCTTTCCATGTTTGTCGGGGTTACCGGTCCTCTCGTGGCCGTTTTTCTCAACAACCTGTTTGCAGAACACCGCAAGCTGGTTGCCACGCACGGCATCACGATGGTGATCCAGCATGCTCTCAAGATACTCGTTTTCGGAATTGCCGGTTTTGCGTATTTGGAGTGGATACCGTTCGTCGCTGCAATGGTTACATCAGGATATCTTGGCACACGCGCGGGAACCCGTCTGATGGATCGTATCCCGGAGCAGGCACTGAAACTTGTATTCAGGGTAGTACTGACAATAGCCGCAATCGACTTGCTTCGCCGGGGATTGTCTACCCTATAGCCCGAATGCGTCATTTTTGACGTTCCGGTAGCCTGACGCAGCTTCCCTGCGGTTCTAGCGTTGTACCGGTTCGCAACGTGACGGGAGGCATGTGCGATGGATATCGAGCCTCGGTATAGTGTCCGCAATCGCCGGATAAATCCGGTTTTCAAGTCGGCGAGCCGTCCGGACGGATCACCGGTTGACAATGACAGGGTGGAAATCGGTCCGACGCCTCTGGCATTTGCGGAATGGAAAGCGGCAGGCCTGGAAGCGCCGAACCTCGTCGGGATGCGGGAATACAGATACAGGCGCCTGCTTGCTGAGTTGCACAAGCACGATATCGGCGCCTTGTTGGTTACTGACCCGCTCAACATCAGGTATGCGACCGACAGCACAAACATGCAATTGTGGAACACGCACAATCCGTTTCGTGCGTGCATGTTGTTTGATGACGGATACATGGTTCTTTGGGACTACAAGAATTCACCCTTTCTTGCTGATCACAATCCCTTGGTGAGGGAAGTTCGCTCAGGCGCTTCGATGTTCTATTTCGTCAGCGGTGACCGCATAAATGAAAATGCCGCCTCTTTTTCCATGCAAGTGGAAGAACTGATGCGTGAGCACGCCACGAACAGCCGTTGCATTGCAGTTGACAAGATCATGATTGGCGGGCTGAGAGCTCTTGAAGCATCCGGTTTTACAGTTCTGGAAGGTGAGGAGATTTGTGAAAAGGCCAGGGCAATCAAGGGTCATGACGAGATACTGGCCATGCGTTGCGCAGTTCATGCCTGCGAACAGTCTGTCAGGGAAATGGAAAAGGTGGCCGCACCCGGCATGACGGAAGATGATGTATGGGCAGTTCTGCATTCAGAAAACATCCGTCGCGGCGGTGAATGGATCGAAACGCGCCTGCTTTCATCCGGGCCACGTACCTATCCATGGTTTCAGGAGTGTGGCCCGCGTGTGATTGGCAATAACGAGATACTGGCATTCGACACGGATCTCATTGGCGTTTATGGGCTGTGTGTTGACATTTCCAGAACCTGGTTTCTGGGCGACGGTCAGCCGACACAATTGATGAAAGACTACTACCGTATTGCTGTCCAGCACATGCAGGAAAACATGGCCCTGTTAAAACCCGGCGTAAGTTTTGATGAATTGGTTTTCGGGGGGCACCAACTGCCGGAATACCTTGTGCCCGGCCAGTATTCCTGCCGGTTTCATGGAGTTGGATTGTGTGATGAATGGCCCTTGATCGCTTACCCGAAAGACCACGTGCCCGGCGCTTTCGACTATGAGTTGCAGGCAGGGCAGATGTTGTGTGTCGAAGCCTTGGTAGGGTCTGAGGAAGCAGGCTTTTCGATCAAGCTGGAGGATCAGGTGCTGATTACACCGGAAGGCTTTGAGAATCTTACAACCTACCCACATGACCAGAAATTTCTGGATTGAGCGGAAATTGGGCGATCATGAGGCTTTTTCAGCCGCATTTTTGCCTTTTCTGGCTTGTACAGCCATTCAGCAAGCATTCAGGCACAGGATTGCATCATCGTGCCTTTACCGGTTAATGCTGACATGACCGGAATGACGGAACTACCAGGGAATTGGACTATTGAAAGCAAATCACACGAAACGTGGCCTTATCGTCGCGTCAGCACTTGTGCTGGCTGCCTGTAACACAACCAACGATCCGCTGACCGGGCGGCCGCAGGTCAACAATACTGCGGGCGGCGCTGGTATCGGTGCGGCAGTAGGCGCGGTAAGCGGCTTGCTGATTGCGCGAAACAAAAGCGGGTCTGACCGGCGGCAGGCTGCACTGATTGGTGCCGGCATTGGTGCCCTGGTCGGTGGTGGCATCGGCGCCTACATGGACAAGCAGGAGCAGGAACTTCGCCAGCAACTCATCAATTCTGGTGTAAGCGTTACCAGAAATGGTGATGAAATCATTCTGAATCTGCCGTCAAACGTGACGTTTGCCACGGACCAGGATTCGCTCAGCCCGCAATTCTATTCAGTGCTGGATTCTGTTGCGATTGTTCTCAACAAGTATCCCCGTACACTGCTCGATATTGACGGCCACACTGACAGCGTCGGCGATGCAGGTTACAATCAGGGCCTTTCCGAGCGCAGGGCGGTTTCTGTGGCGCGTTATCTGAATTCTCGTCAGGTGGATGCCCGTCGCCTTCGTGTCATCGGCTTTGGCGAAACCCGCCCGATTGCGGACAACGCATCAGAATCAGGCCGTGCGGCCAACCGCCGTGTCGAAATACGGATTTCTCCGCTTACCCAGTAAGCTGACCAAATCGTTATTTGAACATCCGGTTCAATCAGGATAGAGCCCCGTTAGTGATGTAAGCTGACGGGGTTTTTCATGACCGAGCGGAGAAAAATTGAAGTTTCACTTTTGATCATCCGCTTGAGTGCGGCGATTTTCCTCGGACTTTGGGCGACGCTGAAATTCTGGCGTCCCGAGTGGACGCAGAATATTTTCCGCGGTGCCTACAATATCGGCTTTGTCGAGATTACACCTGCAATCGCCTATTCGTTGGGTGTTTTGCAACTTGCAATCGTTCTGGCCTTTGCCATCGGTTTTCAGCGTTTCTGGACATACGGCTTGATGATGCTGATGTCTGCAGCCGGTGTTTTGGGCTCACTTGATGCTTTCGGATCCTACTGGAACTATCCCAAAAACCTGATGCTGACATCCATACCCACACTGGGAGCCCTGATAGCACTTTTCATTTTGCGGGATCTGGACAATCTGTGGTCGGTATCCGCACGGAAATCCCGGCAGCAATAAGGATCACTGGTATCCGGGGTGTGAACCGGAACAAATTTCCCAATTGCGGTTTATCCTTTGAACACCGGAGGAGATAAACCATGAAAGCTCAATCCAAGGCCCAGCAGCAGGCAGCAGGTGCCGCCCTTTCTGCCAAACGCGGAGAAACCAGGGTTTCCGAACTCGAAGGGGCGTCCAGGGAGATGTATGAAACCATGACTGAAGAAGAGCTTGAGGAAATGGCTTCTACCGATCATGACGATTTGCCGGACAAGGCTTCGTGACAAGTGCGGTCAACATGCCGGACATTTTGCCGGTATTTGAACCTTCGAGATTTTGAACAACCATGCCTGCTGCGATGCAGATGACTTGAATCTTGCAAGAAGTCATCAGGCTGCATTATCGCGCCGGGAACACATCTACAAACTCAGCGTGAACTTGTGTAACGCCGTGCGCGTATGCGCTGGGGTTCAATTGTCTTGGTCATTTGGGATATGTCTGAAATGACTGCCTGCTGAAACGCCGGATTCTTGTCCACATTCACGTGGGTGATCTCCGGATTGGATGTAACGTTTATATTTTCCAGGCTGCCTTCAAACCCTGATGTTTCCAGAATGCGGTTGTCCTGTGATTTGGGCAGGTAATAATTCACCACCTTCTTGATATTCGGGCCAACCTTTCCGGTTTCAACCGGATCGAATGCGACAACCAACTCAACCGGTACGCCCCTGGTTGCTACATAATTGGCAAACTTGCTGCTTTCATTGGCTCCCAGAGAGTGCCCCACAATGATCACTGGGTAGGAAACATTATCATTCCGGGAGCGGTTGACGATGTCTTCTGCAATGGCGCGCCACTCGGTATAGGAAAAATTCGACGCATCATATCCGGACGCGCGCAACTGGTGGGTCATCTGGTCGATGCCCCGTGAAAACACGTTTGCCAGCCCTCTCATCAGATATATTTCGCCGGTCCGGGTTACCTTGTCCTTCTTGCGGTTGATCACATCAAGGTCGGTAATGGAATCTGTAGGCCTGTCGTCAAGTTCTACGCTGTTTGTGGCCGTGGCGAGCGTTTCGGAGGTATTGACCGGATTGGAACTGGATGTTCCCGCAGTGGAACAGGCTCCCAAAACCGTCAGGCTCATGAGTGTGGCAAGAACTGTAACTTTCCGGCCAACTGTCGGAAAACGCGATGAACAAGAGCCACTTACCGGGCCGGAAACATTTGCTGTCAACATTTTTACTCCACTCCGCACGTGACCATACTACAAAAAACGTCTGGTGAAAATATAACGGGAGAATGCAGTCTGAGGGGGGTGACTGCATTCTCCCGTGTAAGCGCGCCGGTCAGGGGAAACAGGCGCAAATCAGGCAGCTATAGCGGGTGGGGGTGCTGTCCTGATGACTCCCAAATGCCGGACCGTCGATTCGGTTCCCGGCATCTGGATTATTTTTCACCGCAAACTTCCAAGGCCGGAGAGATAGCTGCATTTTGCTGGTCAAATCCGGCATGACCGCGATTAAGGAACAGTGCAAGAATATCACTGCCTGCATGACCGCTGGCCTGTTGAGGAACATTCTCTCCATGTTCTTCTTCGAACAGCGCAAAACTGCTTCTTGCGGCATTTTCAAGTTTCTGAATTTCGACTGGAGTCATGATGACCTCTCACATTGGGTGCAATTCAACGCCAGATGATGAAAAAGGTTCCTGACAATCAGGCAGCGATCCTGATTTCGCAGCTGTAGCCCACATCCGGTTTGGAATCCGTGACATTGGCCTTGGCAATTTCCCAGCCAAATCGCAGTGAGCTATCGGTTGAAGCCCAAAGATGTGCATTTTCCGGAGTGAAGCAAAGCAGGACAAGATCAGCATCATCCTTGCCATCTTCAAACCAGGCATCGACGATCTTGGACCAGTATTTTTCGATGATTTCGCGATCACGCGAAGTGGTGAGATTGCCGGTCAGGCAGGCGTGGAAATCCCGGTCATTGCCAATATGACAAAGATTGGCAGAGATGCCCTTCGCCGCTGCTTTTGCCAGCTCCGTATTCTGGTTGGTGTAAAACCAGATGCATTTGCTTTCCGGATCAATATTGGGTGCCATGGGTTGCATGTGCCCATCCCCGCCTGTTGCGCCAAGCATTACGGCACGCACATCAGAAAGCTCTTCCCACATCACGGCTTCAGGATTGAATTTCATTTCTTTCAGGTCGGTCATTGTATGCCTCCTTTTTGGTGTTTTCTCGGGAACCAATTCGATTGACCGCAATTCGTTCCACAATGGGGAATTCCACCATCCGCACCTTTGTCTCAGACAAACTAGAAATTCCGGCCCGCATGCTTCAAGAAATTTCTGAAGAGATTATTCAATGAACAACCATATTGGAAATGTGCTGCTTGCAGGATGCATGGCCTTGATATCGGTATCGTCTGTCGTCAAGGCAGAAGAAGTCGGTGAGGTCGGCGTCGACTGGTTCGGCAATGACATCATCATTGAGGCGATACAGGATCCGGATGTGAAAGGAGTTACTTGTCACGTCGCCTATTTTGAGCGGGGACTGATAGACCGGCTGCAGAAAGGCAACTGGTTTGAAGACCCTTCAAATTCCTCGATCGAGTGCAGCCAGACGGGGCCATTGCAGGTTGGCGATATCGCAAAAGGAAAAAGCGGCGAAGAGATTTTCAAGTCCGGCAAGTCGCTGGTATGGAAAAAGCTGGTCGTTAAGCGGATTTATGACGAGCAAAACCGGACACTCGTTTATCTCGCCCATTCCCGAGAAGTAAGTTCCGGATCAGCGAAAATGTCGATTTCGGTAATTCCACTGTTTGATGGTGGGGCCGAGGCGAGTTCCCGAGAATCCGCTGCAAGTCTGGAGAATGCAGGTAACTAGAAGCTGCCGGCCCGGTTCATTCGCATATTTTGTACCGGCACGTTTTTCCGTGGCACCCAAGGTCAAAGTGAAAATGATCTGCGTGTGCCGCATTTGCCTCTGGTCCCAATACGGTTGTGAAGTGCTGGCATGCCACATCCCGCACCGCTTTCAGGAACCTCCCTTCAGCCCCGGAAGTTTTTTTGTCATTGTCCGGGGGCTGATTTTCTGAATCTCCGTCACCTGGCAAGTGTTGCCAGTGCTGTTCAACCGTGATCATGCCGGAATCAGAAAATCGGAATCCGGTGATATCCAGCGCATTTGCGAAACCGTGTTCCGATATCTTTCCGGTTGGTGCATTGTTGCGCCGACGGCACTGGTAAGACGTGCTTACGACCAGCGCGTCGAGTTCACGGCCCAGTATGGATTTCGCCAGGTTGCGGGTTTTTTCCAGCCAGTTCGCCACTGTTCCCGCCATTCGGCAATTCAGTGTCGCAGATGACGAAAACCGGACATTTCCGGCGGCTGTCACTTCGAGTGGTGAGCGCTCCCCGCATTGACCGGATTTGACTGGTGGCATGATCTCTGCCTCAACCAGTTCATCAAGCAGTGCCGGGCAGGCAGACTGGTATACTCTCGCAGGTTCTGCAGGTGCTTCTGCTTCTTCATTATTCTGCCGTCCGAGCCTTCCGGCAGTATTGTCTTGTCTGGAGGAGGGCTCGTTCAGTTGTTTCCTGACATTTGGTGTCGGAACCGGTATCTCGAACCTTTCTGAACGTAATTCAGCCAGCCCGCTATCCGGTCCGGCCATTGCAAGGACCAATGCCGCGAGTCCGAGTTTGATCCGGTTCATTGTTCAGGTTCCTCCGGGTCTGCACCATTTTCCGATACGCGCTTGCGCGTTTCCGACGGTTTTCCGAAAACCAGTATCTCGTCACCTTCTTCCGGCAGTTTGTCATCATCATTGGAGGCGAATGTGATCTTTCCGTCCTTTGCGATCCATAGCAAAAGGATGACTTCGCCGTCCCGCTCCTCTTTCAGCTGATCCATGCCGTAAGTCTCGGTAAGTTTTACCAGTGAGAAACGGTGCCCCTTGAAAATCCGCTGGTTCAGTTCCGAAAAACCGATATCGGGCCCGACCAGCGGTCTGCCTCCGATTGTAAACAGCAAGTCCTGCCGTTCTCCCTTGCCCTGCTGCCTGCCAAGCTGAAATGTATTGTCCCTTCCCGCCTCTGCCGCAAATGCGGAACATACCAGTGAATTGTATGCATGGTTGTCGGTTACCGCGATTACAGCCCGGTAATTGGTAATGTGCAGGTTGTGATGGGCATGCTCGGAAAGTACATCACCGTAATAGACCTCAATAGAACGGTCCCGCGCGTTCCGCAAAGTGTTCCAGTTCTGGTCGGCAATCAGAACGGGCACATCCCTGTCTGCAAGTTTTTCCGCCATTGCAATCGAAAAGGGCGTGGCTCCCACGAAAAGTACACCCGGCTTGCGCATTGAACGCAATTTGAGCAGGCGGGCAAGAAGTGACAGGCCAAACCCGTGCAGAACTATTGTTGTGGCGACAACGGCAAACGTAAAGGCAACAATCTGTTGTCCGTCTTCAACGCCCTGCTGCGAAAGCTCCGTTCCGAACAGGCCGGCAATGGCCACGGCGACAATACCGCGTGGAGCGATGAAGGCAGTAAGCGTCCGTTCCTGAGGCGTTGCGCCTGTATTGATGGTGGCAATCCAGATTGCCAGGGGGCGAACGACAAAAAGCGTTGCCAGCACAAAGAATACAATGTTCCAGCCAAGGTCCCGCAGGACGCCGATATCCAGTGAAGCGGTAAGCAGGATGAATACGGATGACACAAGAACAACAGTGATGGTTTCCTTGAAACGTTTCATCTCGTCAAGGCTGGCAAGACGCGAGTTGCCGAGTACAATTCCAAGCACAGTGACGGTCAGAAGTCCTGCTTCGGCAAGCGCCATGTTGGTCACAGCCGCAGCCCCGACAGCAATCGCCAGCACGAAGGGTGCCTTGAGGTATTCCGGTATGTGTCCATTGGCAAACAGCCAGATGATGGATTTGCCCAAGGCATAGGCTCCGGGACCTGCCAAAAGAAGGGCGATTACGACATCGCGGGCAAATGTTTCGGCTTCATGGACATTATTGAGGATGAGATAGGTCTCGAACGATATAACTGCAAAAAGTGCCCCCAGCGGATCGTTGACAATTGCCTCCCAGCGCAAGAGCGAGGCTACCCGTTTTTCCAGTTTGGCATGACGCAATAACGGCATGATTACGGTTGGGCCTGTAACAATCAGAATTGCAGAAAGCACGATGGCTGTAAGCCAGGACAACCCTCCGATGTAATGGGCAGCAAGAGTCCCGAACAGCCAGGTTAGCGGCGCGCCGATTAACACAATCCGCCTTACCGCTTTGGACGTTTCCCGGATCTCCCGAAAGTTGAGGGTCAGGCCCCCTTCAAAAAGAATGATCGATACGGCCAGTGTTACTGCCGGTTTGTAGACTTCTCCAAAGCTTTCTGAAGGTACGATGAAACCGGTAAACGGTCCGGCCACGAGGCCGGCGAGCAGCAACAATGAGATGGCCGGTATCTTGAAGCGCCAGGCAAACCATTGCGCCGCAATTCCGGAGAAGATCAGAAATGCAAGTTTGAGCTCGATCATTTCCTTCATGCGTTTGTTTTCCTTTGTTCAATCCACTGCTCTACTTTTTGGTGTTGCACATTGGTTTGTGCTGCAAGCCTGTAGAAGGTTATCAGTCCCCTGACCGGGCCGGACATCCGCTGGAAACCGGAAAGGAATGCCACGATAACACCCGCCGTCGTTTCTCCGTGAACCGCAAGATAACCGCCGTAAAGCACAACGGTCAGTGGTCCGAGTGAATTGAGAAGGTTGATAAGGGATTTCATGGCATATTTGACCAAGGCATAGCGGATGCGGTTGCTGTAAATTTTCCCCGTGATGGTCTGGGAACCGTTTCCGGACAACTCGGTATCAGTAAGCGAGTTGCCGAGTTTGCGAAGCAGTTCAACCCGGATTTCTATGAGGCGGTTCAACAGCCGTTGCATGAAGGGCGTCAATACAATTTGGGGTATGAAGAACAACAGCGCATAAACCGCGAGCTGGGGTTCGACATAAAGCATGTAGGCCGAGGCACCGAGCAGCATCATCGCATTGGCGCTGGCATCGGAAATATGCTCGCCGACAAAAGTGCCGATTCCTTCAATTTCTGCGCCAATTACAGAAACCGCAGAGCCACCATTCTGTTCGGGATTTTCGGCATTGGTGGAATGGATTTCGATCAGCCGCCGCCTTGTATTCTTCATGGTGCTTTCCGCAATCCATGCCTGGTACAGGCGAAACAGAAACTTCGTGAGTTGATGAAGTAGCAACACACCGGCATAGGCAATGCCGAAAGTGGCCAGGGCAGACACATTCTGGTTCTCGATTGCCGTATCTATGATCCGGCGCTGTAACTCGATGGGAACCAGTTCCAGAAGTGTGGTCAGCATCGCAATCAGGCACAACCCCAACTGGTGTCCGCCACTCATGCGCAATATGTATTGTGGAAACGGCTCGAATTCTATGCCGCTTTCGGGCTTGTTTACCGTGCGTGTCTCGGGGATGAGATCGTCATCAACTACCATATGCCCCCTCACGCATTGGTTGCAGGAATGAATTACAAGTCAGGATACAGAAAACTGGCACCCTGACAAAGCAGGGTGCCAGTTTATTCGGGAAACAATTCAGCTTCCTGTGGAGGCCTTAGCTTTGGCTAAGCTTCATGGTGCCAATACCAACCGCAATGTTCAGGCCAGTCTGGACCTGACCGCTGAAGGGTTGAAGCACGATGGATCTTTTTGATCCGCCAATCAGTGCGTTGGCACCAATGCCGCCGCCGACTGTCACTTCGCCGGAGATCCCGCCATATTGGCCAGCAAGCGAACCTTTGCCGACTTCCTTGGTCGGAGCAAATACAACCCATTTGACGGTTGCGCGGTCGGTCTTGCCGATATCAATGCCGAACTTCTTTACATTGCCCGTGTAGGTTTCGGTATAGCCGCCGGTCGATTCAAACGTGCAGCTCATGTCCTTGCTTGAGCCGACGATAAACCCGGCACCACCTTCAACATTACAGGTTAGCAGACCAACCTCTACCCTTTCGGCCTGGGCATTGGTTGCCAGTGGCAGGCTGAGCGCAACAGTTGAAGCTGCAATAGCAAGTGATTTCGTAAAACGGGAATTTTTCATTTTTTACTCCAATAATATGAGTTCCAACTGCTCGAATGCATTGGAGCTCATAAGGTTCCCGCAACGTGCCTTGATCCGGTAACGTTATATTACCGAGATGCCTGTCCGTTCACGCTTTCGGAACTGCGAATTTTTTTGGAACCACCTGTCTTTGTCAGCATTTGTTTCTTGCGAAACGCCACGCTTGCCAACCCGTCTGTCAACCGATTTGCAAGCGTGACTTTACATCTGACGATATACAAGGAGAGGATATCATGAAAACGAAGCTAATAACCAGTGTTGCTGCTGCTGCACTTCTTACTACTGCGGCTATTGCCAATGAACCTGTAAAGGATGCCGAGTCAAAATCTCCGGCTGCTGGCCAGGTTGAAGTTGAGCAAACCACAAAAGCTGAAGGTGCATCCGACGTTCTTGAGGAATCTGCTGATGCGGAAGCCAATGTTGACGCAGAAGCCAACAAGGACGAGATGAATGCCAATGCTGAAGCTGAGGCAACAACACCTGCTACGGAAGACACCGCTTCCGGTGAAAACGAAACCAACATGGAAGCTGCGCAGACAGATCCTGCCATGAACAATCAAGGTACAGGTGCAACTGTTGAAGGTTATGTAGCTGCTTCGCAGGACCAGATTCTTGCATCCAACTTTATCGGAAGCTCCGTTTATAACGGAACCGGTGAAGAAGCCGAAGCCATTGGTGATATCAATGATGTCATCCTTGATGAAAAAGGCGCAGCGACTGCTGTTGTGATTGGTGTAGGCGGTTTCCTTGGTCTTGGTGAGAAAAACGTTGCGGTTCAGTATGACCGTATTTCCTGGACCGAGATTGATGACACAAAAACATTGATCATGGATGCGACGAAGGAAGAGCTGGAAGCTGCTCCTGAGTTCAATCCAAACCAGGTTGAAGAAGGTGCGCTTACCGATTCATCAGTTACTGATGAACAGCCGGTCGACCAAACTGCAGCTCAATAAGCAGCGATAAAATGCAGAAAAAGTGCCGGACAAAATGTCCGGCACTTTTTTTGGAACCTGAACCCTCGTCACTCATTGAATTGTTCAAACAGGAGGTAACCAATGGCTACTGCAACACAAACTCGCTCAAAGTCCAATAAATCAAACGGTGCAACTTCGGCTGATGTCGAAACAAGTCTCAAGCAGGTGCGCGCCGATATTGCATCTTTGTCAGAAACCCTTTCAAGCTATGGTAAAGGCAAGCTGGGGGATGCCCAGAAATCTGCATCGGCAAAATCCGATGACGTTATCCGCGCATCCGAAGAAGCTTTGCATGAACTGCGTAACCAGGTTGATGATCTTGCGCGACAGCTTGAAGGCCGGGTGCGGGCGAAGCCGATACAATCGCTTGCCATTGCTGCCGGCGTGGGCGCATTGATTTCGCTGCTCGTACGCCGCTAGGGCTGTCGGCGAAATGTTGAGATTGCTGCCCATGCTCCTGTCGGCCGCCAGTGCCGACATTGGCAAAGTGGTTCGCCGCAAACGCAGGAACCTTGTATTGTACTGCGTTGCGGCGATTTTCGCTCTTACAGCCTATTTCTCGCTCGTAATGGCTGCTGCACATTATTTGATGCTGACAGAATCAGCCCTGGCATCATGGATGATGATCGCGTTGGGTGCCATAAGCTTGGCGGTCGTGGTGATAGCTGGCGTGATGCTCGCCAATTATGTGGAAACAAGAAAATCAAGGCGGGCGAGGCCTGAACTTCTCACGGCCGGCGCCACTCTTGCCCTTGCCCCGCTGTTGTCCGGTGCAAGTGCAAAAAAAGGCATACCTTTGGCCTTGGCCATCGTTGGTGCAGTTCTTGCATACAACACTCTTGGCAGGGATCAGGCTGATGAAGAATGACCGCTTTCTGGCAATGGTGCCATATTCATGATAAGTGGGTTTATCCGGGCCAAGCTTGTTTGGCCGACCCTTGCGGGGTTGGGTGTTAACTATCTGGCAACCATGATGCCTGAGACTTTAATGTAAATTTGAACCAAATCCTGTGTATCTCGTTTTCATGTCATGACCAGTTCAAATGAAAAAACAAACCGAATTCTTCTCGTAGAGGATGATTTTCTCGTCGCTCTTGATGCTGAAGATACCTTGTCATCCGAGGGCAATGAAGTTGCCGTGGCGACCTCCGTATCAGAGGCAATAAAGATAATCGGTGAAGTCCAGGTTGACTGTGCGATACTTGATTTCAACCTGGGTAATGAAACCGTCATGCCCGTCGTCGAACAGCTTCGCAGCAGGCGTGTGCCATATGCAATTGTAAGCGGTGCCGACAACAAAATGCTGGACAGCCAGTTTGGCAGTTCGCCCGGTGTGGTTTTCCGCAAGCCTGCCGATTATTCAAAAGTATTGAGAGAAATAACTCTCTGAGACATCTGTACGGTTTCGATTAAGTGCGCGAGGCAGTGCATCGCTGCCCGCCAAAACTTCAGCAGAAATTGCGGAACCTATTCAGTTCCAGATCGTTCACCCTGCACAAACACGGAGTTGTGCGATGCGATCATTTCATATTCAAGACAAGGAAAATTCATTCAATCCGGAAAACGGAATTGGAAGGTATTTGCGCGGCAGTGAAAGCCGGGATCTGGTTCTCATTTCAGCTGCTGCCCTGCTCGGTGTATATGCCACGGGCATAGCGCTCGTCAGTATCGTGTAGCCAACCACAACAGCTAGGAGACACCATGACTGAAGAAGTGAAACGCAATTCCGCACGCCAGGGTCGCCTTGGCCTGCCGGTAGTTGCCGTTCTTATTGTTTCATTGGCCATCCTGATTTTTCTTGGGTGGGCAATCTTCATTGAAATGACCGTTTGATTGCAGGCGGAAGAATTTCAACTCACTCAAAACCTGAAACAGAAAGGAGCTCATGATGAATGTTCATGACTCATCACTCGAAGTTAATTCAAAGCCTGTCGACGTGAAAACAGGCCTTGATGCAGACTATCGCAGCGCAATGGCAGCGACATTGTCCGAGGCGCTGGCTTCGACCTACAGCCTTACCATCAAGAGCCACGTCTATCACTGGAATGTTGCAGGGCCGCTTTTCAAGCCGATCCATGAATTGACTGAAGATCACTACAATGACTTGTTTGCGGCAGCTGACGTCATAGCCGAGCGTATTCGTGCCTTGGGGCATCTTGCTCCAGAAAACGGCAAGTTCCTGTCAAAGATGTCACCGGCTGATTCAATCAAGGATGTTACTGTTCCGCATGACATGATTGAAGACCTGATTGAAAATCATGAGCAAATTGCGCGTGATTTTCGTGATGCGGCTTCCAAGGCAGGTGATGCCGGTGACATGGTCACCGAAGACATGCTCACGGAGCGTCTGACATTCCACGAACAGGCAATCTGGATGCTGCGTGCAATCATTTCCTGATGGAGTAACCCATGGACCAAGACCTTCTGAAAAATTACCCGGATATCACGGAAATTCTGAATAGTGATGATCACAAGGGTGTCAAGATCAACAAGTTGCAGAAGATGTTGCTTGATGAGCGCGCGATACAGCGTGCTGCCACGGAAAGCAACATGGTTGCAGACGAAGAAGCCGGAAGTTCCAGGCTTCAGGTACTGGAGCAAATTCTTGATGAATACGGCGTTGACACCACGATGGTTGAGGATGGAAAAGCCGCAACGCTTTGATCTCTTTCAATCCGGATATTCCTAACAAAACGGGCACCAGACAAGGTGCCCGTTTTGTTTTATTTTCGGAAAGCCAGATAGGCTTCAACGCTTTCAATGTCTTCCTTCTGGTGGTCGCCTTTGTTGATTTCCTTCAGTAGGAGATCGGCATGCTCCTCAATGACAGATTGTACATCAGCGGTTCCACTCTCATGGAGTCGTGTATATCCTTTGGCAATGGCTTGAGCCATCAGAATGTTGTTTGTGGTGGCTCGCCTTAAAGAGTGAAAGGCAATTCCGATCACTTCTTTTGTGCTCCGGTTGAGCTGGTAAACACGGCATTCGCCCTCCTGGTCGAGAAACAGGCGGAATTTGCGCTCTTCTCCGGCTATGGTCGCGATGGCCTTTGAAAGGCCATCCACAACTGCAATCGCGGTGTATGTATCGTTGACGCCGGGTGAAAGTGCGCGCAGGGCAATTTCTATCAGAAGCCTGATAGAGAATTCTACATTCTGGGACTCTGACCTTGATCCGCCAATCTCTATGGCAGCCTGCAGGTCTTCGACCAGTTCATCATCGACGTCGCGGTTTAGGCTGAGTAAAGTGGTTCCGTGGAGAACGAATTCTCCATCGGTTCTTTCCAGCTTTATAACCAGATCGTTTTCGGCAGCCAGCTTCACCAGTTGCTTTGTATGGTGATGGTTGATGTATCCGGAACGCCCCGCATCGATCACAAAGCCGAAATCATTTTCATCGGGCGCTTTGTCGTCCTGCATGGATTCAGCTTCCTGCTGCAAGGACAGATCATTGATTAGCGAGGCGGTGATTTCCGCAATTTCTTCATCAATGGTTATGTTCTTGGCAATTTCCCGAACGAAGAAAATCAGTTGTATCACACATAGTGTGGCAAGGAGTGCAACGCCGGCAATGGTGAGTTTGGGTATGAAGTCGGGCTTCACGTAAATCATTGTGTGAAGGCAGTAGAGAAATGTGCCGCCAAATACGCCCGCGGTCACTTGTGGTACCAGTTCTGTTGTGAACCGTTTCAAAAGGCGTGGGCCTATGTTTCCCGCTGCCAGCGAGTAAACAACCAGGGCGATTGAATAGGCAAGGCTCAGTGCTGTCATTGCCCCGGTGGCTGTGGCGGACAAAAGGTTTTCTGTGCTGGAAAGCGCGAGCAGGTTGTTGGCCGGGTCCAGTAGCCCGGAAGTGAATTGCCGGTCCATGGCGCTGGTCAAAAGAGGCAATAAGCCGATCACCAGAACGATGACAGACGGGATTGTCATCAGGACAAATCCCGTCTTGTTGATCAACCGTTTCAGGAAAGCCATTGCTCAACCAGTGAAACTTGCTCAGGGACAAGCACTTTCAGTGCGCCCTTGTGTGTTTTGAAATGCATGGTTTCTTCCAGTTCCACCAGTTCTCCGTCCAGGCTCGCATTTTCGTTGGGGCCCGGATCTTCAAATGTTAGCACAATTTCATCAATTGCCCGTTCAACAAGGTGCTGATTGTGATTCCAGCTTCCGGACAGGATATCCGTGATCAGGCCAACCGCATCAAGCCTGCCAAGAGGCGGCGCCCAGTACAGGCCTAGCGTGCCGCCATCCGGCTTGTCTGCATAGGGCAGTTGATCCTGTCCGTACAGATTGTTTGATACAGTCATGACACTGACCTCTTGAAAAGGTTCCTCGCCATCTCCGTCAAACCGGACAGAATAGGTTTGCGGTTCATCAGAAAGAACCGTCATTGTTGCTTTCAGGCCGGACAGCATCTTGCCTGTGGAATTGGTATGTTTGATCTGGTCTCGCACCCGTATGATTTCCGGTTGCAGGCCAAGTGAGAACTGGTGAACAAATGCCCGCCCATTGGCCGTTGCGATGTCGCAGGCTTTTATTTCAGCCGCAGCGATTGCCTCTGCAGCCTTGTGAATATCAAGCGGAATCCCCAGTGTTCGGGCGTAGAGGTTCATGGTACCTGCCGGTAACACGCCGCAGGTTTTATCGTGCTGGTGGCACAGACTGGCTGTCAGCGAAACGGTTCCGTCGCCACCGCAGGCAACAATTGTATCATAGTCGTTATTGCCGGCCACATTCTCCATCACATTCAGCAAATCCTTGCCGGTGACAGTCCTAACTTCAATGTCATGACCTTCGGAATTAAACGATGTTTCGAGGTGACGGCAAAACTCGCTGATATCGTCCAGTTTTTTCAGGCTGCCGCTTTCGGTGTTCAGAACTGCGCAAACTTTCATGATTGTTTCCCGGCCAGGCGCTTACAGAATTGGACGTGTTTTTGTTGTCTCCGGCTCCCAGCCAGCCAGTTCCACAAGTTCATCCGGATTGGTTACCGTGCAGCCCCGGTCAAGCCACTTTACCAGCTTGCGATCGACAAGCTTGCGGATCGTCTTGTTGGTGTGAACAATCGATAGCCCTAAGGTGTCGGCCACATGTTGCTGGGTAATCGGCAGGGAAAATCGCGGTGTATCCTGCGCCATGAGTGCTGAGGCCCGGAAATGCAGGAATGACAGCAAATAAGCTGTTTTTTCGATTGCGGTTCTCCTGCCTACACTCAGCAGGTGCTCATCCAGAATGCATTCCTCTCTTGCTGCAATCCAGGTCAGGTCGTATCCAAGCTCCGGAAATTTCCTGAACAATTCCATGACCCGGTCCCGTTCAAAAACACACAGGGTGAGATCGGTAAGTGCTTCAATGGAATGTTCCATCTCGCCGGTGATACTGCCCTGCAAACCGATCAGGTCGCCCGGCAGGATGTAATTGAGTATCTGGCGTCTTCCGTCTTCCAGCAGCTTGTAGCGAAAGCCCCATCCGGTAAGCACGGTAAACAGGTGCGCACTGTGGGAGCCTTCCACCAGGATGGTCGATCCTTTGCCCGCATTCAGTTCGCCAGTCTTGAAGTTTTCAATGAATCCGAGCTCATCCCCGGAGAAATCCCGGAACAGTTTCATTTTCAGCAAGGGGCATTGTCTGCATTTCGTACGCTTCTGCTTTTCATCAACAATGTTGAGCAAGACATTCCCCCCGCGACCAGTTCCCTGAAACAAATAATGTTTTTAACGAAGCCGTGACCGTTTGGTTCCCGGCTCGCCTGAATATCCTTGGTGAAGTCGCAGGGTTCTGACCCGGCAATTTGGTATTGGGAATTCTTTACTTGATTGAAGCCGCAGAAGCGATGGCATCGGGCCCGTAATCGGCCTCTCCGGAAATCTCCAGCATTTCCTGCAAAGCCGTTCGTGCCCTGCTGACACGGCTCTTGATGGTGCCGACAGCGCAATCACATACTTCGGCAGCCTCCTCGTAGGAAAAACCCGAAGCGCCAACAAGAACGATGGCTTCCCTCTGGTCGTCCGGCAGCTTTTTCAATGCCTTCTGGAAGTCCACCAGGTCGAGCTTGCCAAACTGTTCAGGATGTTGGGAAAGATTGTTGGTAAAATAATCATCAGGATCCGAGACTTCCCGGCCTGACTTGCGCATCTGGCCATAAAACTCGTTACGCAGAATGGTGAACAGCCACGCCTTCATGTTGGTGCCCATGGTAAAGCTTTCCTGCTTGGCCCATGCTTTCATAACGGTTTCCTGTACGAGGTCGTCTGCGCGATCCCGGTTCCCGCACAAGGACACGGCAAATGCCCGCAAACTGCCCAGACAACTGAGCAGTTCTGTCTTGAAATCATTAGTCGTCATTTTCGGTGTCCTGATCATCTGCGGCAGCGCGTTGCTCCGCTTGATCGAGTTGTTCAAGCATGTTCAGGAAACGTTCCGGAATTTCCTCTTCCTGTACGGACTTGTACAAACTTTTTAACTTGTCATTGATCAGGTCAGGCTGTTTTTGCAATTTCCACGTCCAGTATCGATATGCGACATGAGCGACAACTCATGGGCGAAAAAAAGGTTCCCATAAAATGGAACTTTTTTTTGCAATGTCTATTTAGGTATGGTTATCCATACCTGAGGGAGTTTTCAATAATGTCTTTATCTACCAGAATTGCTGCATACTTGCCGACCCTTCGCCGATTTGCGCGTGCGGTAACCGGTTCGCAGACTTCTGGCGATGCTTATGTTGCAGCGGTTCTCGAGGCCTTGATTGCAGATGTCAATGTTTTTCCTGATGCAAAAAATGACAGGGTCGCCGTTTTCAAGCTTTTCGCAAAAATTTATGAATCTACCACAATTGACGTTGAACCCATGGAATCCCCGTTTGCATGGGAAGAGCGTGCTGCCGCCAATCTGGCTGCGGTTTCACCCAAGCCGCGGCAAGCCTTCATTCTCAACGCGGTTGAGGAATTCACCAGGGATGAAATAGCGGACGTTCTTTCGGTTTCCGAAGAGGAAGTGGACCAGTTGCTCGAAGAGGCCGCCAAGGATATTTCCCGACAGGTAAAGACGGACATCATGATTATTGAAGATGAGCCGTTGATCGCCATGGACATAGAGCAGCTTGTGGAAGAGTTGGGCCATTCGGTAACCGGCATTGCCCGCACACATGACGAAGCGGTAAAATTGTTCACGAGCTCCAGTCCGAAAATGGTTTTGGCTGACATTCAGCTTGCTGACGGAAGTTCCGGCATAGATGCGGTAAATGATATTCTGAAAAATGCTGATATCCCCGTCATCTTCATAACGGCTTATCCGGAACGCCTTTTGACAGGAGAGCGTCCTGAACCGACATTCCTGGTTACAAAGCCGTTCAACCCTGAGCAGGTAAAGGCCCTCATCAGTCAGGCATTGTTTTTCAATACAACAGCAGCAAAGTAGAATATTTGGAACTAAAGGCACGGTACTTCGTTTTACCAACAGAATTAACGAAGGAGAATTCCATGCTTTATTATGCTCTAGTATTTCTCGTTGTCGCACTGATTGCAGGTGTTCTTGGGTTTGGCGGTGTAGCAGGTGCTTCCGCATCAATTGCACAAGGCCTTTTCTTCCTGTTTATCCTGTTGTTCTTGGCGTCAATTGTCATGAACTTCTTCAGACGGGCAACGTAACACTGGCAATCTGAGATACGACTTGACCGAAACGCCGCTCCTTGGAGCGGCGTTTTTTGTCTTGAACACTTGAACAAGTGATTTTGGTGGGGGAGTTTGATCAACTTTCACCATTGAAATTCAGGCATAAAAAAAACCGGCAAGTCGTGCCGGTTTTCTTTTTCATGTGAGACAGGCTTAGTATTTGCCTGCCCATTCATCGATTTCACGTTCTGCTTCATCCTTGGACTTGCCGTATTGCTCTTGCAATTTACCCGCCAATTGCTCGCGGTTGCCGGCAATAACATCAAGGTCGTCATTTGTGAGCTTGCCCCATTGTTCCTGGGCCTTGCCCTTGAACTGCTTCCAGTTACCTTCGATAGTGTCCCAATTCATGATAAATTCCTTTCTAGCACATGCTGACAGGTTTTATTTGAAGCGCCGCCAGCCACTGGAAATAAAACGCCGGATTCCCCAAACTGTTCCGCACAAGAGGAATTAAAAACAATAGCTTGTAAGGGAACAAACCGTTTCAACTGTCATTTAATTCTGATGGCCACGGAAAAGCACTTATCCATGCGAAGAAAACTTCCTTACAGACGCAGAATGGCTGCAATTCCCTCGGAACGACCGGAGGATTTTGACCGGTTGCTTGCCAATACTTCGCATATTGCGTTGGTGGTGATCGGCATTTTTACCGTGCTTGTCGCTTTGAGTTATGCCCGGTTCTTTCTCGCTCCGATTTTTCTCGCCGTGGTGATTGGACTGATGCTTGTTCCCTACGCACGGCGCATGGAAGCAGCCGGAATGAGTTCGGGAGTTTCGGCATTGATTTCTGTCGTTTCACTGCTTGCTCTTTTGACAATTCTAGGTGTGGGACTGGCTGTCCCCCTGTCTGACTGGACAGAGCGGCTTCCTCTGATCTGGGCAAGGATCAATGACTTGATCAGTTCCTGGAGGGACATGATTGCAATCAGCAAGTATCAGGAAATTCTCAGTGAACTGCAGCTCACCGAAGAAAACATGAAAGTGGATCTGGGGGATGCCGATACTGTGAAGGAAGCTGCAAGCAAGGCTCCGGCACTGCTCGGCCAGTTTTTGATTTTCATCACAAGTCTGTATTTCTTTGTCGCAACACGTGACGAGTTTCGTGCCTCCGTTCTCAAGCTTTGTTTCTCGCGTGCACTGAGGTTGCGTATGGCCCGGATTTTCCTGGATATAGAACTCAAGGTTTCAAGGTACCTGGTGCAAATCACTTTAATCAACATAGGGTTGGGTGTGGCTACCACGATTGCCATGTGGCTGATTGGCGTACCTTCCCCGGTTCTTTGGGGCGTGCTGGCGGGCCTGCTCAATTACGTCATCTATCTTGGGCCGGCCCTGATGGCTTTCATATTGTTTATGGTCGGGCTTTCGACCGGTGGCACCCTGTTCCAGGTTGCCCTTCCTGCGATGGTGTTTCTCGGGTTGAATCTCACAGAAGCATACTTCGTCACGCCACAGTTTCTTGGCCGCGCACTGACGATGAATCCGTTCATCGTTTTCCTTGCCCTCGCCTTCTGGATATGGATTTGGGGCCCTGTAGGTGGATTTGTTGCGGTTCCCTCACTACTTATAACTTATACTATTCTGACCCATGTTTTGGGGCAGAGAGTAAGGACACCAAAATTGCCCGCATAAGCTTCGCACAATCTGTCAGTGCCAGAAATGGTGCAGTAAATTTGGATCGAGATAGTGCAAGTTGCCCGTGCTACAACAGTTTCTGCCGAGGACATGGATCACCTGAAGGGATTGTCGGAAGCGCGTACAAGTTATGATGTTTTCCGGATTGTAAAAGAAGTCTGCCTGAACTCAGGCTACAAGAAGTTTATCATGCTGCGTCTGCCGGATGGCAATGATGCGGGCATAGCTGACCTCGGCATCATTACAAACTGGGATCCGGAACTGATCGGGGCTTATGACACGATGAGTCTCATGTCCGACAGCCCGATCCTCAAGGCTCTCAAGAAAAGCACCTTGCCCTATGTATGGCGGTTTGAAACCATCATGAGCGGCCGTTCGGAAGACCGTTCCCGTAGCGCTGCCGACCTTTTTCAGGAGTTTGGAATTACTTCCGGAGTCTATTTCCACTGTAGTGGTCCTTCGGGGCAGCGGGGGGCTTTGGGTTTTGTGGGCGACCGGCTTGATCCCAGTGAAGCCGAACTCATGGAGCTGAGCTACTTTGCCAACCATGCATATGAAGCTGTCTGCAATCTTGATGTGATGCAGGCCAAGAGCGTGGACACGCTTACGGAGCGGGAAAAGGAATGCGTCTACTGGACTGCTTGTGGCAAGACAAGCTCTGAAGTCGGGACCATTTTGAAGATTTCCGATAATACCGTGAATAATTATCTGGCTTCGGCGGCGATGAAGCTTGATACCGCTAACAAGGCTCATACCGTAGCAAAAGCAATCCGCTATGGATTGCTGGACGACATGTAGCTTGGCCGCCAGGGGGGCGGAAACATGGCTGAATTGTCCCTGAATGTGGAACTGTTCAACGAACTTCGACCGGAACAGGATCTTGACGGATTCAACGTTTCAGCTGGAGAAGTCATGGGATTGCTGTCAATGTATGATCCCCACGGCATATGGCGGCTGGATCTTGAAAGTGGCCATGTATTCTGGTCGCATGACGTGTTTGAAATTCATGGCCTTGAACCAAAGCCGGGTCCGGTCAATCTCAACGATGCCATCAATTCCTATCATCCCGAGGATGCCAAGCTGATCAGTCAGTTGATTGAAAATTGCATTGAGAAGAAAACCGGTTATCGCTTTGTGTTGCGATTGAAAAAACCAAATGGGGGCTACCGTTTGGTAACGTCTGTCGGCAGGTATCGCGAACGTGCGGACGGGACCAGGGAAGTGTTTGGCCTGTTTTCGCGGGCCTCGTCGTCAAAAATGCCCTCTCTTGCCGTGGTGGAATAAACGTGGTGCTCCCCCGTTTCGGAAAATGCTTTTGACCTTCATGGCCGACTATCGTGAATTAGGGTGAATCCCCGGTTTACGAATTTCCCGGAAATTCACCGTTGGAATCCATTACCTCAACTATCCCTCCCTTTTGCTTACCTGTTTGACACCAACCGCATCTATCTTGTGTCATGGAAGGGGCTGGCTGTGAAATCTCAAAAACAACTGTTTGCATATCGTGTTCTGGAATTCTCTCTTGTTGGTGCATTGATGATGACCGCAATGACATTTCTGGAATCTGCTCGTTTTGAACAAAAATCTGCTGACAGCGAAGACAAGCGTTTCATTGCCAGATCCTTTGAAAAGGGATCTGTGGGTGTTGATCGAGGAAACCGGAGCCAGAAAGCGCTTCTGCATCGGTTTGAAGTGATCAAGGAGGCCGACAGACACAACATCTGAATCCAAACCAGGGGCATAATATGGGGCAGTTGGAATTGGCAGAAGACCCGTTACCGGATGACAATCATCGGGCAAAACGGTCTGCACAAAACATGAGAGCAACGATAAAGGTTGGCTCTACAAGGGTAATAGATTGTATTGTAAAGGAAATATCGAGCCAGGGCGCAGAACTTATCATTCTTCCTGGCAGCTGGCTTCCGTCAACATTCAGTCTGGAAGTAAATGATGGCAATCCGCCATATGTTGTCAATCGCGCAACCCAGACCAAGGACGGCTTGAGTGTAAGATTCCGTAACCACGGATAACCGGCCAGAGACTATTTCGGCTGTCTTGGCAGCCAGCTATCAGACTGTCCGTCGTTGGGTTAGGGTAGTCTTTTGAAAGAACAGGCATGGAAACATGCTTGTTCTTTTTTTTGTCCGCCTATCTAATAAACCATGGCCACTTACATTTTCGGCCGCTCAGTTTTTGAAAAAAATGCGGGATATTCTCATGACCATGAAAAGCTTGAACCCGGCAACAGGGGAAGAAATCAAGACCTATGAAACGCATGGCGATGCTGAAATAGAGCAGGCATTGCAGACAGCACATGCCCGCTTTTCGGACTACCGTCTGGTTGGCTTTGAAAAAAAATCCGGCTGGATGAATCAGGCCGCCAGCATTCTCGAGAACGAGAAGGAAAAATGGGCAGGCCTGCTGACCGAAGAAATGGGTAAAACCATCAAGGCTGCCATTGCTGAGGTTGAGAAATGTGCGTGGGTTTGTCGGTACTATGCCGACAATGCTGAAGAGATCATGAAAGACAGGGTGATCGAAAGCAGCGCATCCAGGTCCTATGTCAGGCATTTGCCAATTGGACCTGTCCTGGCTGTCATGCCGTGGAATTTTCCGTTCTGGCAGGTTTTCCGTTTTGCCGCACCGGCCCTCATGGCGGGAAATGTCGGCTTGTTGAAACATGCATCCAATGTTCCGGGAGCATCGCTTGCAATCGAAGAGATATTTCTCAAGGCAGGTTTCCCCGAAGGATGTTTCCAGTCCCTGCTGATTGGCTCCGGCAAGGTGGAACAGATACTCAAGGACGACAGGGTCCGTGCTGCAACGCTGACCGGCTCGGAGCCCGCAGGTCGGGCAGTTGCGGCGACCTGTGGTGACAACATAAAGACGACCGTTCTGGAACTCGGTGGTAGCGACGCATTTATCGTGATGCCATCCTGCGATCTGGATGATGCAGTGGAAAAAGCTGTGACAGGGAGGATACTCAATAACGGCCAGTCCTGTATCGCTGCAAAGCGGTTCATCATCCATGATGATATTCATGATGAATTCCGCGACCGCATGGTCGAACGATTTGAAAGCCTGAAAGTCGGAGACCCGAAGGGCGGGGAAACGGATGTCGGGCCCCTTGCATTGGCCCAGATACGGGACGAGCTTGACAAGCAGGTCAGGGATTCCGTCAAGGCAGGCGCCAGGCTTCTGACGGGCGGCAAGAAGACCGGCGACAAGGGTTATTACTATCAGCCCGGAATCCTGACCGATATTCCGGCAGATGCGCCTGCCTATTCTGACGAGTTGTTCGGGCCTGTTGCTTCACTCTACAATGTGGATGGTTTGGAAAGCGCAATCAAATTGGCAAATGACACCAGGTTTGGTCTTGGGTCGTCTATCTTCACAACGGATGAGACCGAAATTGAACTGGCATGCCGTGATCTGGATGCAGGAGCGACATTTGTGAACTCGAATGTGGCGTCTGATCCACGATTGCCATTCGGTGGCGTGAAGGCTTCCGGATATGGTCGTGAATTGTCCAGTGACGGTTTGCTGGAATTTGTGAACCGCAAGACGGTTTCCATTGCTTGAGTGATCTTGAGTGATATTGCCGGGAACTCTGCCGGCTTTGCGGTGGAAACTGAAGGAGGGGAAACATAGAAAACGCGATTATGAAATTGCCTGTTATTGCAGAGATAGGCGCTTTTGTATCGAGCCTCGGTCTCACGGTTGATGACCTGTGGGGTCGCTGGACCCTGGTGCAACTCGCCATACTTCTGGCTGCATTTCTTTTTGCACGCCTGATTGTTGCCAGAACGGATGAGCCGATCAAAAATCGTCTCCGCAAGCTGGAAGGCCAGCGCGCACTGTTGCGCGTGCTTCTTATATTTCACCGAAGGTTTCTCTGGTTCCTGATTTCGATCCAGTTGTGGATCGGTTATCTGGTGCTCAGGTCAATAACCTGGCCAAGTCATAGCTACATGATCAAGATCATGGCAGGCTTGGCGACTGCATGGTTCGTTATCTCGGTTGTTTCGCGGATCATCAAGAACCGGTTTCTGTCACGAATTGTGGCAACCATCGCATGGGCAGTCACCGCACTGTACATCCTTGGGCTTTTACCCCGTACACAGGGCGTACTCGACAGCGCTTCCTTTACACTCGGTGAGGCAAGAATTTCAGCTCTTTCAATTCTCAAGAGTGGTGCCCTTCTGGTGATATTCCTGTGGCTTGCCATGCTGTTTTCGACATTCATCGGCAACCAGATTTCAAGAAATGAGGACATATCGCCGTCCGTAAAGGTCCTTTTGCAAAAAACCCTGCGGTTTGCGCTTCTGGCCTTCGCGGTAATGATTTCCTTGAGTGTGGTGGGTATTGACTTTACTGCGCTTGCTGTCTTTTCCGGGGCGGTTGGCATCGGCATCGGTTTGGGCCTCCAGAAAATTGTGTCGAATTTCATTTCAGGCATCATCCTGTTGCTCGACAAGTCAATCAAGCCGGGAGACGTGATAGAAATAGATACGGTTTCCGGTTCAACTTATGGCTGGGTTCAGACCCTTGGTGCACGCTACACGGCTGTCAGAACGCGTGACGGAACGGAAACACTGATACCGAATGAGACATTCATCGATTCCCCTGTCACCAACTGGACACACACCAACAAGGCTGTTCGCCGCAAGCTTCCCGTTGGCGTGTCATATGACACAGATGTGGAGCGGGCGATTGAGTTGTGCATTGAAGCCGCGGCAGCAACCAGCCGGGTTTTGAAAGTGCCCGGCCCCGTTTGCCTCGTCAGGGGTTTTGGCGATTCTTCCGTCGATCTGGAGTTGAGGTTCTGGATCAATGATCCGGAGGGCGGAGTCGCAAATGTTTCCAGCCTGGTTTATCTGGAAATATGGCGGCGATTCCAGGCAGAAAACATAGAGATTCCTTTCCCTCAACGTGATCTCAATATTCGCTCGTCCGTTCCGTTTGAATTCAAAAAACCGAAATAGGTCCGTCACGCGATGACTGAAAACCTGATTTGCGCTTACGACTTTACCACCAGCGGCAAGGCCGTGCCGCTTGATGAAGGCGGCATTTTCAAGAAACTGCCGAAAGGAAACTGGAGATGGATTCATCTTCAGCGCCACGGGCCTGATGTGCTTGGCTGGCTGATGGCTGACGACAATATTCCGGAATCGGCAGTTCACCTTTTGCTGGCAGAGGAGACGCGCCCGACAGTCCACGCCATGGAAAGCGGACACATCATCAATCTCAGGGGGGTAAACCTGAACCCGGATGCAGCCCCGGAAGACATGGTGGCTGTCCGTATATGGGTGGAAAAAGACCGCATCATAACACTGAGGAAACCCCGGATTGTCGCTGTTCAAGCCATTCGCGAGCTTTGCGAAGCAGGTGAGCCACCTGATTCCATTGGCGATTTTTTGTCACAACTGGTTGGCGGCCTGATTGAACGCATGGATCCCGTCATCGCAAATCTGGATGATAGGCTTGATAGTCTGGAGGAAACGGAGCTTGAAGAAGCCTCAAATAAACACCGGAACAGACTTGGACATTTGCGCCGGCAGGCAATCGCGCTAAAGCGGTTTCTCTCGCCCCAGCGCGATGCGCTTTCCAAACTATCCATGCTGAAAGTGTCCTGGTTGTTGCCCGAGCATGTCCAGGCAATTCATGAAGCACATGACCATACTTCCCGCATGGTGGAGGCGCTGGACGCGATACGTGAGAGGGCAGGCCTGTTGCACGAGGAATTTTCGAGCCAGATGGCCGAAAAGAACAACCGCAACAGTTACGTGCTGGCAGTCATTGCAGCAATTTTCCTGCCACTCGGGTTTCTTACAGGACTGCTTGGCATCAATGTTGGCGGGGTGCCGGGTGTTGACAGCCCGTGGGGCTTTGCTGCCGTAACCCTGCTGGTCATTGTTCTCGGTATTGCCGAGTTTGCGGTTTTGCGCTGGATGCGCTGGATATGAGCCGGCGGCCCGCCGATATTCGGGCAAGCAAGGCTTATTGTTGAGTGTGCGTACTCACCCATTCGCGCCACTGGTGGGGCGAGCCTGCAAAGACATTGATATCTGTATCGCCGGTAATGCCAGGTACCTGTCCCGTTCCGGTATATTGCCAGAACGTCCACTTTTGGCTTGGATAAACTTCCGATGGGTGACCTGCCACGGAACGCAGCCAGAATTGAATTCCCTTGACCCGGTCAAGCTGGTTGTCCTGATAAAAATCAACCGTGGTGTAGACAATGGGTTTCTTCCGGTAGTGGGTTTGCACGCGATTCAGGAATTCAACCATCTCCTTCCTTACCTCGATTGGAGAAGGTTTGCGCTTGCAGGTCTTTGACTGGTGGTTCCATTCCATGTCGAGCACCGGAGGCAATGATTTGGGGTCTTTCGGAACGTTGCGGATAAACCAGCGGGCCTGTTCTTGGGGTGTGCGGCAGAAATAATAGAAATGATAGGCGCCGCGCGGAACACCGGCCTTTCCGGCATTTTCCCAGTTTTGGGCGAATCTCACATCGGTGTGGTCGCCACCTTCCGTAGCCTTGATGAAGGCAAATGCCACCCCGCCGCGTTTTGTGGTTTTCCAGTCGATTTCGCCCTGGTACTTGGAAACGTCGATACCGTGGACAGGATATTGCCACGGTGTGCGACTCGGCCATTTCACTGGGTCTGAATCCCCGAATTTCGGATTTTGCACGGCAAGGTTTACATCAAGTACAGATGTTGGTGATGACGCAGTGCAAGCGCCAAGAATAGCGGCAACAGTCAAAAAAACCAAAATACGCAAGGCTTTATCTCTTCTTGTTGGGTATTTTCACCGGCACAGGAACACGCGTGCTTGATGAACCTTTCAAAGATAAACATAGTCTTACTGAAACCCTTATAAATCTTTAACGGCTGATAGTCATCTCTTAAGTTTTTCGCCCGTTTCCGCATTGTTTTGCCAAATCACAGGAGCGCGCGTCCGCATTTTTTGTCGTGCAGGCAGCATCGCTGCTCTCTGCCAACAGAAAGCAGTGCCCGATTGTTGGAATCATCTGGATAGCAATGGCAGGACAGGCACCGGCATGGCCGGATCAGTCGTTGTCGCCCATTCTCAATGCCTGAATGAAGGCTTCCTGCGGGATTTCCACACGGCCAAACTGGCGCATCCGCTTCTTGCCTGCTTTCTGTTTGTCGAGCAGTTTGCGTTTGCGGGAAGCATCGCCACCATAACATTTCGCAGTCACGTCCTTGCGCATTGCCGAGATGGTTTCTCGCGCAATCACCTTGCCGCCAATGGCCGCCTGCACTGGAATCTTGAAGAGATGGCGGGGAATAAGCTCCTTGAGTTTTTCCACCATTACCCGCCCGCGGCGCTCTGCCTGTGACCGGTGCACCAGCATCGACAGTGCATCCACCGGTTCCTCGTTGACGAGTATGGACATTTTTACAAGGTCTCCGGCCCTGTTGTCCGTAATCTGGTAATCAAAACTTGCATAACCACGTGAAATGGATTTGAGGCGGTCGTAAAAGTCGAACACCACTTCGTTAAGGGGCAGCTCATACACCAGCATGGCACGAGCCCCGACATAGGTTAGTTCCGTCTGGATGCCGCGCCGTTCCTGGCAAAGCTTGAGGATGGGCCCAAGATGTTCATCCGGGGTCAGGATTGTGGCCTTGATCCACGGTTCACGGATTTCCTCTATGCTGACCACGTCAGGCATGTCGGCCGGATTGTGCAGCTGAACAGTTTCGCCGGATTTGAGGTCGAGTTCGTAAACAACGCTTGGTGCCGTAGCGATCAGGTCGAGGTCAAATTCGCGCTCAAGGCGTTCCTGGATAATTTCCAGATGAAGCAATCCCAGGAAACCGCACCGAAATCCGAAACCCAATGCAGCAGACGTTTCCATCTCGAAGGAAAAGCTTGCATCATTCAGCCGCAACTTTCCCATTGCAGTGCGCAGGTCTTCAAAGTCTGCCGCGTCAACAGGAAAGAGACCACAAAAAACCACAGGCTGCGCCGGTTTGAAGCCCGGCAGGGCTTTTTGTGTGGGCCGTTTGTCTTCGGTGATTGTGTCGCCAACCCGTGTGTCTGCAACTTCCTTGATCGATGCAGTAATAAAGCCGATTTCACCCGGCCCGAGTTCGTCGACCGCGATCATTTTCGGTGTCATGACGCCGACACGGTCAATCAGGTATTTGGCACCGGTTCCCATCATCTTGATGGTCTGTCCCTTTTTCAGGACACCATCAATCACGCGAACCAGAACGATCACTCCGAGGTAGGTGTCGTACCAACTGTCCACCAGCAATGCCTTGAGCGGCTCGTCAATCTCCCCTTCCGGTGGAGCGGGCAATTCGTGTACGATCGCCTCAAGCACGTCACGTATGCCCTGTCCTGTCTTGGCAGAAACCTCGTGTGCATTGCTGGCGTCCAGACCGATCACTTCCTCGATCTGCGCCTTGATCCGTTCAGGCTCGGCCGCAGGCAGGTCAATCTTGTTGAGTACCGGCACAATCTCGTGATCATTGTCAATTGCCTGATAGACATTTGCGAGGGTCTGCGCTTCGACACCCTGGCTTGCGTCCACGACGAGCAAGGAACCTTCACAGGCTGACAGGGAACGCGATACTTCATACGCGAAATCAACGTGGCCCGGTGTATCAATCAGGTTGAGAACATATGTGTTGCCGTCTTTCGCAATGTAGTGAAGCCGGACGGTCTGGGCCTTGATCGTGATACCGCGCTCGCGCTCGATATCCATGTTGTCGAGCACTTGCTCGGTCATGTCCCTTTCAGCAAGGCCGCCGGTTTCCTGGATCAAACGGTCGGCAAGCGTCGATTTCCCGTGGTCGATATGTGCAACAATCGAAAAATTCCGAATATTGCCGCGACCGGGATAGCTCTCGTGTGCGAGTGAGGATTCCTGAGCATTTTCATTCATGAAGTGTCACATATCACCAATCCCGGATAATGCAACGGAAACCGTAATCGGTTGTCATCTTCATGATCATGGCAATGAAATCGTCAGGGTCTTTGCAAGGCTTGCCCGGACTTTTATGGACATCAGGCTGAAAGTTTTCGGGCAGTATGCAGTGTTTCTTCCGTTTCAATGCCCGTGTCAGTATTTTCCTGTTTCTGTATTGCGGGCGCCAGGGAGTACTTGCTTGAGAGTTCCGTCATGGTAAGCGGCTTCGAGAAATAGAACCCCTGAAGTTCTGCTCCGGCATTGTCGCGCAGACGAACCAGCTGGTCTGCCCGTTCTATGCCCTCAACAGTCACGCGACTGCAGAAAGCGCTTGCAAGCGTGATCATGCTTGCCACGATCTGTTCGCCGTTCTTGACACATGCAGTCCGCTTTATCAGTGAGTGGTCGAGTTTGATGCTGTCCAGTTTGAAAGGTTCAAGATACATCGGGTTGGATTGGCCTGTTCCAAAATCGCCCAAGGCTATACTGATTCCCCTCTCGCGCAATTGGTCAAACTTCCTGCGCACGTCGCGGGCATGCTGTTCGAGAAGTGCAAGTGGTATCTCAAATTCAAGCCTGTACGACGGAAACCCGGTTCTGGAGAGGATTGAATCAACACCGCACAGAAAATCATCCCTCATGAAGTGGTTCTCACCAATGTTGACTGCCAGCCGTATGTCCGGAATTTCAGCAACTTCGGTGCAAGCCTTTTCAAGAACAAAACTGCCGATTTTCTCCATTATGTTGAGCTCTTCTGCGATTGGCAGAAAGTCACAAGGTGCAACGTCACCAAGTTCGTCATCACACCAGCGTATAAGCGCTTCCACGGCAACAACCCGTCCGTGAACATTGTCAAAAATCGGATGGTAACGAAGAGAAAGCTTCCCCTCTTCAACCGCATTGAGCAGCCGCAATTCAAGTACCCGTTGCTTGCGGATGGTTTCCGCCATCTTCGGGTCGAAGCGGACCAGGCAGTTTCTCCCCCTTTCCTTTGATCGAAGCAGGGCAAAATCTGCCATCCGCATGGCGGATGCGGCATCCGGTACATCCTTTGCAATCATGACAGAGCCGATTGATACGCTTGTTCTGATGTGGCGGTTGCCATAGTGGAATGGAGTCTTCATCAGGCCGAGAATGCGGTCGCCGACAATCGCTATCTGGGCTTCATCACGTATATTCCGAAGCATGATGAAAAATTCATCACCGGCAATCCGGCAGACAACATCCTGACGGCGCACAGCAGATTTTATCCGCTCACTGAACATCCTGATAATGGCGTCACCGGCTTCATGCCCATAGGAATCATTGATCACCTTGAAGCGGTCCAGATCAAGCGCAAGAAGCGCCAGCTTCTGCTTATTGTGCTTTGCGGAGCTGATTCCGCCATCTACCAGACGTTTGAATTCCCTGCGGTTTATCAGGCCGGTCAGATCGTCAGTGCAGGCAAGCTTGCGGGCCTTTTTCATCTCCGAATACATTCGGGCAGTTACCAGTCCGGCAAGGGAAACAATGCAAATTACCAACGGAACAGACGGAGAAACAACAGTATGGGTGCCTGCATCATGGAAACCGGGCAGCCAGTTGACATGCAACAGTGCGGAGCCGAGTCCCAAAACAATTGCAGGCAGTGCGATCCAGCTGAACAGAGGCCAGGGATTTAGTTTCCTGAGGAACCATTTTCGCATCATTGTTTTTCCGGGGTCGTTTAACTGGCCGGAACCTAGAGGAAAAAATCTCAACAATGGGCGAAGCGAATGGCTAAAATTTTAGCCGAATCGACTGGCCAAGGATGAAGTGTCTGAACCCTATGGAGAAAAAATTTTAACGCTGTTTGCAGTCAGTATCAGATATCAAGATTGGCGACATTTAGTGCGTTGCTCTGGATAAAGTCCCGGCGTGGTTCGACTTCTTCTCCCATCAGGCGGGAAAACAGGTCATCTGCATCGGCAGCTTCGGAAATCTTTACCTGAAGGAGCGAACGTACATCGGGATCCAGCGTGGTTTCCCACAACTGGTCCGGGTTCATTTCTCCCAGCCCCTTGTAGCGTTGCATTGTAATTCCCTTGCGCCCTGCTTCAAATACCTTTTCAAGCAAACGCATCGGCCCGGGAATTGCGTTAAATGTTTCCTTGCGCCTGAAAGTGGGTTGTTTGCCATAAACTTCCTGAAGGTTTTCGGCAAACTGTTTCAGCCGCATTGCATCGGCCGAGCCGAGCAATGCTGTATCAATACGGGCTATTTCCTTGACGCCCCGTACGGTTCGTTCAAAATGCAGGCCGTTCTCGACATCATAATGCCCGGACCATCCCCGTTCGGTTTCATCGGCAATCATGTCGAGCCTTGAGGCAACTTCATTTGCTGCAGATGAAGCTTCTTCGGGATTGTGCATGAGTTCGGCATCAAGGGCACCGGCAATCGCAGCCTGCTCAACTACTTCCTTGTTGTAGCGGGAATGCAGGCCCGAGATAAGGGTCTTGATTTTGAGTGCGGTTTCAACAACGCCGCGCAGGTCCTGGCCGGTTCGTACCTCGCCACCTGCGAGTTCTAGGGATGCTTCTTCCAGCCCGCCGTCAATGAGGAAATTCTCAAGCGCGCGTTCGTCTTTCAGATATTGCGATGACTTTCCTTTCGTCACCTTGTAGAGCGGTGGTTGCGCGATATACAGATGGCCCCGTTCGATGAGTTCCGGCATCTGGCGGAAGAAAAATGTCAGCAGAAGTGTCCGGATATGTGCACCATCGACATCAGCATCGGTCATGATGATGATCTTGTGATAACGCAGTTTCGCAATGTCAAACTCGTCCTTGCCGATGGATGTGCCAAGCGCGGTAATGAGTGTTCCGATTTCCTGGCTGCTCAGCATCCGGTCGAAACGGGCGCGCTCCACATTGAGGATTTTGCCTCGCAATGGCAGGACTGCTTGGTTTGCCCGGTTACGGCCCTGTTTTGCTGATCCCCCGGCGCTGTCACCCTCAACCAGAAACACTTCCGATTTGGCCGGGTCGCGTTCCTGGCAATCGGCAAGTTTGCCTGGCAGCGATGAAATGTCGAGCGCGCCTTTGCGCCGTGTCAGTTCCCGAGCCTTGCGGGCCGCTTCGCGGGCTGCCGCAGCCTCTACAACCTTGGTAACGACAATCTTGGCTTCCTGCGGGTTCTCTTCAAGCCACGTGTTGAGGGCTTCGTTGACAAGGCTTTCGACCACTGGCCGCACTTCCGAAGAAACAAGCTTGTCCTTGGTTTGCGATGAGAATTTCGGGTCCGGCACCTTCACCGACAGGACGCATGCAAGGCCTTCGCGGCAATCATCGCCGGACAATGAAACCTTTTCCTTTTTGAGGGCGCCTGACGTTTCGGCATAACCGTTGATCTGGCGGGTGAGTGCTCCCCTGAAACCTGCCAGATGGGTTCCGCCATCCCGCTGCGGAATGTTGTTAGTGAAGCACAATACGTTTTCGTGATAGGAATCATTCCACCACAGTGCCACTTCAACGGTAATTCCGTCTTTCTCCGACTTCAGGTAAATCGGATCTTCAAGGAGTGAGTTCTTGGTACGGTCAAGATATTTGACGAACTCGACCAGCCCGCCCTCGTAAAAGAGCTCGACAACCACATCTTCTGCGCCACGCTTGTCTGCAAGTATGATGCGTGTGCCGGAATTGAGGAAGGCCAGTTCCCTTAGCCGTTTCTCGAGCGTCTTGAAGTCGAACTCGACCATGCTGAAGGTTTCGGATGAAGGCATGAAGGTGACTTCAGTGCCAGATTCCTCGCCCGCATCACCAACAACTTCCAGGGGAGCATCCGACACCCCGTGGGTGAAGGTAATGCGATGCAGCTTGCCATCCCGCTTGATCTTGAGTTCAAGCGAGACCGAAAGCGCGTTCACCACCGATACGCCAACGCCGTGAAGTCCACCTGATACCTTGTATGAATTCTGGTCGAACTTTCCGCCGGCATGCAGCTGGGTCATGATAACTTCGGCGGCAGAAATTCCTTCTTCCTGGTGTATGTCGACCGGAATGCCGCGGCCATTGTCGGTCACGGTTACGGAACCGTCGGGGTTCAGGGTGACAGTAACCCGGTCAGCGTGACCCGCGAGCACCTCGTCGATGCCGTTGTCAACAACCTCGTAAACCATGTGATGAAGACCGGAACCGTCATCGGTATCTCCGATATACATGCCGGGCCGTTTGCGTACGGCATCAAGGCCTTTCAATACCTTGATGGAATCGGCGCCATAGGCGGACGGATCAACGCCTTCCGGTACTTGTTCCGGCTGGTTTTCAGGAGTATCGCTCATGGTATCTTCCAAAGTGTTGGCGATCGTTCTGTCATGCTCGAATCAGCATCTGGCGATCACCCTGAGATATAAGGCTTTTGGACCCGGATTCCAAACCGTTGCCCCGGTTATCCAAAGATGCAGGCCCGATGCTTTCCGGTGCCCTGCCATGGACGTAATGCTTGCGGATAACTAGATGTAGAATACGTCATCCACGGAGGCTTGTCATGGATAGTGCCCCAGCCCCTTTTGTACCACCGGCACCATCGCCCAGAACCGTTCCCCCAAACCTCCTCAAGATGTTCTGGATTGTCTACAACAATCCGATCGAGCTTTGGGGTGAACCATCATACACACTGCCATATGTCTATGTAAGGCCCGGCATTGGTGGCCCCCTGTTGGTGGCAAACGACCCTTCGCTGATCCGTCACATCCTTGTCGAGAAGCAGAAATCATTCAAGCTCGCCCGCGTGCGCCAGCTGGTTTTGAAGCCGATTCTTGATGATGGCCTGCTGACAGCAGAAAACCCTGTCTGGAAGAGGTCACGCAAGGCAATGGCGCCGGTTTTTACACCAAGGCACATCAACGGATTTGCAGATGCCATGTTGCGAAAGACACACGAGTTTGCAGACCGTTATGACAGGCGTTCGGGATCTTTTGATGTGGCGCAGGACATGACCGAACTGACATTCGAAATTCTGGCCGAAACACTTTTCTCTGGCCAGATTGCCGGTGACCCGCAGGAATTTGGTGAAAAGGTGGAGCATCTATTCGAGACGGTTGCCCGAGTAGATCCTTTTGACATCCTTCACTTTCCCGAATGGGTTCCGCGTTACTCCCGCGTACGTGGCCGCAGGACATTGCAGTATTTTTTCAACATTGTCCGCGAAACCGTCGACATGAGAAAGGCCATGATGGAGAAGGGCAAGGAGGTGCCTGATGATTTCCTTACCTTGCTGTTGAGCCTTGAAGGACCTGAAGGACTTTCGCGGAAGGAAATCGATGACAATGTGATCACTTTCTTCGGTGCCGGATATGAGACAACTGCCAGGGCACTTGGCTGGACACTTTATCTTCTGGCAAAGGCGCCTCACGAGAGGGCAAAGGTTGAGGAAGAGGTCAGGCGGGTAACATCTTCCGTCTCCAATCCTGCGCAATGGATTGATGCGATGCCGTACACAAGGGCCTGTTTTGAAGAGGCAATGCGCCTCTACCCGCCCGCTCCGACCCTGTCGCGGGAAGCCGTTGAGGATACCGAGTGGCAGGGCGTGACCATTACCAAGGGCACTCAGGCCATGATCATGCCCTGGACATTGCACAGGCACCGGGAGTTTTGGGAGCAGCCTGATGCATTTATGCCGTCAAGGTTTTTGCCCGGCAATCGCGAGCAGATAGAAAAGTACCAGTATCTGCCGTTTGGTGCAGGACCGCGCATTTGTATTGGTGCCAGCTTTGCCCTTCAGGAAGCAATGATCGCACTCGGTGTCCTGCTTTCACGCTTCCGCTTTGACATGGCCGAGGGAGCACCGGAGCCCTGGCCGGTCCAGAAACTGACAACTCAGCCTAAAGGCGGGTTGCATATGGTCGCAACAAGATTGTAAGAGGACGAAACTTCCTCCTCCCATCCTCCCGAAGGAACAGACATGCGTATCGATGCAATCAAGATTGGCGACAATCCGCCAGAAGACATAAATGTGATTGTCGAAGTGCCCTATGGCGGTGAGCCGGTCAAATATGAAATGGACAAGGAAGCCGGCACCATGGTGGTTGACCGTATCCTTTACACGTCCATGCGCTATCCGGGAAATTACGGCTTTGTACCGCACACAATTTCCGATGATGGCGACCCGATTGATGTGCTGATTGCCAACAAGCGCCAGATTCTTCCCGGTTCCGTAATGAATTGCAGGCCGGTTGGCATTTTGCACATGACGGATGAAGCGGGCGGTGACGAGAAAATCATAGCGGTTCCTTCACCGCATATTTCCGCCATGTACAAGGATGTCCATACAATGGATGACCTGCCAAAGCTTCTGGTCGACCAGATTGCCCATTTCTTCGAGCGCTACAAGGATCTTGAAGGTGGCAAATGGGTGAAGATCGAGGGCTTCGGTGGCGCAGAAGAAGCCCGTGAAGCCATAAGCAAGGCAATCAGGGCCGCATAGCGAAACCTGCCACAGAGTCCGAGGCCGGCCATCAAGCCGGCCCTCTGGACTGGTTAAGGTCAGAGCCGTTTTTCGATTGCATCCCAGACAAGGGCGGCAATATCAGTTCCGGAAAACTTCTTCACTTCACGAATACCCGTTGGTGAAGTCACATTGATTTCGGTCATGTAGTCGCCGATCACATCAATGCCGACGAAAATGAAGTCGCGTTCCTGCAAAACCGGCTTGATCCGTTCGCAAATTTCACGCTCGCGCTCCGTCAGTTCGGTATGTTCGGCCCGTCCGCCTACATGCATGTTTGATCGGGCATCGGTCTCTGCCGGAACCCGGTTGATTGCACCTACCGGCTCACCATCAACCAATATGATGCGCTTGTCACCCTTGCGAACATCAGGAAGGTAGGCTTGTGCGATCAGGGGTTCGCGAAAATTCTGATCAAACATTTCAAGCAGGGAAGTGAAGTTCATGTCCGCCCTCGGCAACATGAAAACGCCTGCACCTCCGTTTCCGTAAAGGGGTTTGAGAATGATGTCGCCCACTTCTTTCCGGAATTCGGCAATGGCTTCATAATCCCGCGTTATCAGGGTTTCCGGCATCAAGTCGGCAAATTCCATGACAAGGATTTTTTCAGGTGCATTGCGCACAGAAGCCGGATTGTTGACGACCAGCGTTTCTGGATGGATGGTTTCAAGCAGGTGTGTGGTCGTGATGTATGACATGTCGAATGGCGGATCCTGCCTGAGCAAAATCACATCCAGTTCGGAAAGGTCGGTCTGCACTTTGGGGCCGAGAGTGTAATGGTCTCCTTCGGTGTCCTGAAGGGTCATTTCCTCAATCGCGGCCGAAACTTTTCCGCTACGCAATTGCAGGCGGTTGGGTTCGAAGTGGTAAAGCGTGTGCCCCCGTTTCTGGGCTTCCAGGCCCAGAGCAAAGGTTGAATCCCCCTTGATGTGAATACCGGACACATGGTCCATCTGGATACCGGTCTTTAGGCCCATCCGTTTTGCTCCTGATTACGTTCGTTGAAGGGATGTATGCCTGTTCGTCTCTGGTTGCAATGCAAGCTGCATCACGGATCAGAACATGTTCTTGAAATGTCTGGGCCAGCGCCACGGGACAACTGCGACAATGTCAAAACGGACGGAATGGCGCTCACCGTGTTTTTGTCGTGCAAGCCAGTGGTCTGCTGCACTGTGAACACGCCTCTGATTTGTTGGTGTTACAGCTTCCACACAATTGCGGAAGGTGGATCGGGCTTTCACCTCGATCACGACAACGAGCCCGCCACGTTTTGCAATAATGTCAATTTCGCCGCCGCTGGTTTTGTAACGCAGCGCAAGAATTCGGTGTCCGGTGAGTAGTAGCGCAACTACGGCCCTGATTTCTGCCCAGTGTCCCCTGCGATTGGCCTTGCGTCTTCTTGCAGTATGGTCGGGAGCAGGCATCTCAACCCTTTGAAGTAATGGCCAGTGCGCGTTGATAGAGAGCCCGTTTCGACTGGCCGGTCAGGATGGATGCTTCACTGGCCGCCTTGCTGACGCTCATGGTTTCAAGCAGCTCGTGAAGCAATGCGTCCGGGTCATCCATTGTTTCTTCTGCCGGAGGTCCGACCAATATGACAATTTCCCCTTTGGTTCGTTGTCCTTCATATTGTGCAAGAAGATCCCCCAGCGGCTTGCGTACAATCTCCTCATGCAGCTTTGTCAATTCGCGTGCAACTGCAGCGTCGCGATTGCTGCCATAAACAGCCGCCATGTCCGCCAGCGTCTTGGCAAGCCGGTTCGGACTTTCAAAATAAACCAGCGTGGCTGGAGTGCTGGCGAATGTCTCAAGCCTTTTCAGCCGGGCTCCCTGTTTGCTGGGGAGAAATCCGGCGAAGATGAAGGTGTCAGAAGGAAGGCCACTGCCTACCAGCGCGGTTACCGGCGCGGTGGCACCCGGCAAGGTATGCACGGCAATGTCCCGTTCGAGAGCCTGCTCAACCAGCCTGTGCCCGGGATCTGAAACCAGGGGCATGCCGGCATCGGAAACAACCGCAATGGTTTCGCCTGCTTCCATCCGTGCCAGCAGCTTTGGTCCGGTGCTGCTGGCATTGTGCTCGTGATAGGGAATCGTTTTTGTGGAAATGTTGAAGTGGCGCAACAGTTTTGCGGTTACCCGTGTGTCCTCGCAAGCTATCAGATCGCATGAGGAAAGTATTTCCAGTGCACGGATCGTGATGTCCCCCAGGTTGCCGATAGGCGTTGCTACAACGTAAAGACCGGGATCTGGCGGGTTGCTGTCAAAGCGCTGATTCCTGATCTGGAAACCGGGCAAAACATCACTCCAGTTGGGGAAACGGCAGGTTTCGGCAAAGATAGTTGGCCGTTGTCCCTGCCTTTGATTGCGTCATTTTGTCGACTGCTGTAAGATGAACCAATTGTTGCAGACGGGCAACTTCTTTTAACGGCGGCAAAAGAAAGCATAGCAAGGGACAGGCATCTGAAATACGTATGCTGTGGTGTGCGGCAAGCATGTGTCCAGGGGTTATCAATCATGTTCAAAATTTCTGTTGGTCCGGCAGCCCGGACAGGGGCACGCATGTCCCTGCGTGCGGCGTCCGGCCTTGTGGCAACTGCGTTTCTGTCAATTCTGGCGGCATGTTCTCCGATAACAAATGACGGCCCGGGTTCCCTTGATCCTGTAGGGAACCAGGGATCACAGCAACGGGCACTCTCCCCCAACCCGAACGGAGAGATCCTGGGCAACGGCAATGTCAGGATTTCCTTGCTGGTGCCGCTGACCATACCCGGTGGCGCTGCCAATGTTGCCAAGGAACTGCGCAACGGCGCAGCAATGGCAATCGAGGATTTTGGTCAGCAGCAGGTTCAGCTTGTTGTCAAGGATACCAAGGGGCGGGCTGCCGAGGCGCAAGCAGCTGCAAGCGAAGCTGCCCGTGAGGGAACATCGCTGATCCTTGGGCCGTTGTTTGCCGCAAATGTCAGCGCTGCATCCGGTGTGACCCAGCCGGCCGGCATTCCGATTCTTGCATTTTCAACCGACACTTCCGTAGCCAGGCGTGGCGTTTATCTGTTTTCCTACACGCCCCAGTCGGATACCCAGCGCATAATCAGTTATGCCGCATCGCAGGGCAGACGGTCCGTCTATGCATTTCTGCCTCAAAATGCTGAGGGAAGTTTGCGTGAGCAGGTCTTGCGTGAGGAAGCTGGCCGTAACGGAATGCAGGTCAACGTTGTGAAATATGCCGTAAGCAGGGAAGGTGTCAGCCAGGCAGTTCAGGGTTCGATTGCCGGTGTTCAGGCTAGTGATACAATTTACATACCGGATGGCGGAGCAATTCCCGCTGCGATTTTGACCGAGCTTCAGCAATCCGGCGTTACGCTGGCGGGCAAGCAGGTTCTTGGTTCAGGTAAATGGGAATCCGTTCGCAAAGGCGATGCCGTTCTGCAGAATGCGCTGTATCCGGGGCGGGATGTGCGTCGTTTCAACCAGTTTGCGAACCGCTACCAGGGTAAATATGGCGGTGCGGCAGGCGTAAATGCTGCCCTTGCATATGATGCAGTCACTTTTGCCGTGGAACTGGTACGTCTTCACGGCAACAATGCGTTTACATCACGCAACATTGAAAGCTCACGAGGATTTCAGGGAACGAATGGGCTGTTTCGTGTTCAGTCCAGTGGCATAACCCAACGTGGTTTGGCCATCTATCGCGTTCAGGGAGGGCAGGGTGTTCTTGCCGAGCCCGCGATTTCAAGCTTTGGGCGAAATAGCTGATTTCTGGCCTGTGCTACTGGCCAGGAGAAAGTTTTTCCAACGGACTGGCAAGATCGGCGACAACGGCATCCAGTAGCAGGAAGCCTTTCGGGGTTGCCCGTATGTGGCCGTTTTTCAGTGTCTCCAGCAGTTCGATGGATTGCAGGAAGGCAACCTTGTCTTCCGTGATGGGAAACTCGGAAAGATCGTTGTAGCCGCCCGGCGCAAACCCTTCAGCGAGCCGTAGTCCCATCAATAGCCGCTCGTCAGCCTGTTCCTGCCGGGAGAGTACAAACTGTTCGTCAATGCCATGGCCTTCAACCATGGCCTTCTGCCACCAGTCTTCCGGGTTGCGCAGTGTTGCTGTTGCCAGCCTGCCCTCATTGGTCGACAGGCGCCCGTGGGCACCCGGCCCCACACCGGCATAATCCTGGCCTCGCCAGTAGACGAGATTGTGCCGACATTCGGAACCGGCAGCAGCATGGTTCGAAATTTCATAAGCTGCAAGCCCGGCTTCCCGGGTCATGGCCTGGGTGGTTTCGTAGAGTTCGGCGGCCAACTCTTCGTCAGGTATCACAAGCTTGCCACGAGTGTGCAATTGGTAAAAAGGCGTTTGCGGCTCAATCGTCAATTGATAAAGCGACAAATGGTCGGCAGCCAGATCAAGAACCTGCCGGAGTTCCTGTTCCCAATGCGATACATGCTGCCCGGGTCGTGCATATATCATGTCGAAGGAAATTCGGTTGAATGTTTTACGGGCAAGTTCGATTGCGGTGATGGCCTCGCTGGCAGAATGCAGCCTGCCAAGAAATCTGAGTTGAGCATCATCAAGCGATTGGACGCCAAGGGAGACCCGGTTTACGCCGGCATCCCGGTACGACCGGAAGCGTTCCGCCTCGACGCTTGATGGATTGGCTTCCATGGAAACTTCGCAATTTGGATCGACATGCCAGACCCTGGCAATCTGGTCCAGAATGCGGCCCACCGTAGCAGGCTCCATGAGCGAGGGTGTTCCGCCCCCGAAAAAAATGCTTGTAACCGTTCGTCCGGGAGCAATTGCCGCCATGTGCGACAATTCACGCCCATAGGCTTCGACAAATGTGTTCTGGTCTACCGGTTGGTGACGGACATGGCTGTTAAAATCGCAATAAGGACACTTAGCGGCACAGAATGGCCAATGCACATAAACGCCGAAAGCCGGTTTGTCTGGTTCGGTGCCCATCATGCCAATCAGCCGTCGCTACCGGAAAGGCAGGTCCGGACAAACTTCGAAAATGCCCGTGACCGGTGCGAAAGGCCGGCTTCTCCAGTTTCTGAATTGAGGCCGTGCTTCTCTTCTGCAGTCATTTCTCCGAACGTCGTTTCAAACCCTTCAGGTTGAAAAATCGGGTCATAACCAAATCCGCTGGTACCACGCGGCGGCCATACGATCTTCCCGGTCACTTCGCCACGGAAATATTCGACATGTTCGTCTGGCCAGGCAAGGCAGAGTACGGCCACAAATCTGGCATTGCGATTGTCGCTGCCGCTGTTGTTCAGCCCTGTTTCGATTTTCTGCATGGCCATTGCAAAGTCGCGTCCTGAACCGTCACTCTTTTCTGCCCAGTCAGCAGTATAAACGCCGGGCTTGTCATCAAGTGCGGAGACACAAAGCCCCGAATCATCTGCAAGTGAAGGCAGGCCGGTCGCCCGGGTTGCTGCCAATGCCTTGATCAGCGCATTTTCCTCGAAAAGTGTTCCGGTTTCCTCTGGTTCCTCAAGCCTGAGTTCACGCGCAGATTTGGCCGAAATTCCGAAAGGTTGGATCAGGTCGTTTATTTCCCTGACTTTTCCCTCGTTGTGGCTCGCAACCACGATTTCACGCGCATCAAGTTTTCTCATCAGAGATCCCAGAGTTTCGGTTCGGCAAATTCCAGACTGTTGCCAGCCGGATCGCGGAAATAGATTGACCTTGCCCCGTTTGGCCACTCGACTTCCGCTTCAATGGCAATACCAGCCTTTTCAAGACGTGCCTTCCAGGCCTCAAGGTCTTTTCCCGGAGCTGAGAAACATGCGTGTCCTTGCCCGGTTGCCCCGTGTGGCGGAACACTCAATTCGCCTTCGGATGCCTGTTTTGTGGCCTCGGGATTGAAGATCAGCAATACTGAACCGTCGAGACGGAAAAACACATGCCGCCCCTCGACTTTGAGCAGGACATCCAGGCCGAGAACCTGTGTGTAGAAACGTTCTGCTTCTTCCAGGTCGGAAACATAAAGTGCTGTTTCCAGAATGGCCGGTTTCATGTGCTGCTACCCGCTCATGTTCTGCATGTCGACCAGTTTTGATATTCCGGACGTTGCCAGATCCAGCAATTGGTTGAATTCATCCCTTGAGAAAGCCTCTCCTTCGGCTGTGCCCTGGATTTCCACAATGCCACCGTTACCGGTCATGACAAAGTTTGCATCGGTTTCTGCCGTTGAATCTTCATCATAATCAAGATCGAGAACCGGTGTCCCATTGTAAATTCCGCATGAAATTGCAGCTACATTGTCCTTGAGCACGGCATCGGAAACCATGTCACGCGCGCGCATCCATTCGATACAGTCCCGCAAGGCGATGTACCCGCCGGTGATGGAAGCTGTCCGGGTCCCGCCATCAGCCTGTATGACATCACAGTCCACGGTGATTTGCCGTTCGCCAAGTGCCTGCAAATCAACAACCGCACGAAGGGACCGGCCGATCAGCCGCTGTATTTCAGAGGTTCGGCCAGATTGTTTTCCTGCCGTTGCTTCACGGCGCATCCGGTCATGCGTTGACCGGGGCAACATCCCGTACTCTGCTGTTACCCAACCTTTTCCGGCGCCACGAAGCCAGGGCGGCACCCGCTCTTCCAGGCTCGCTGTGCAAAGGACATGGGTGTTGCCGAACTTGATCAGGCATGAGCCTTCCGCATGGCGGGAAAAACCGCGCTCCACAGTAACAGCTCGCATTTCGTCGGGCGCACGTTTCGATGGCCGCATGTATATCCCCTTGGATTTTTCGATTCAGTTGATTTGTTCGCAGGCTTATACGTTTGAACCGGCGTTGGCAAAGCCGAATTTAGTAACTAAATTCCCTGTCAGGTAAACTTTCAGGAGACTTGGGTGCACTCATGAGCGGCCCGACAGGAAAAATTCCGATGATTGAAGGTCCGGTTGCTGCGCTGGATGAGCGCGCACGTGAAATTTTCCGGCATATCGTCGACAACTATCTCGAGACGGGAGATCCGACGGGGTCCCGTTCACTTTCAAGGCAATTGTCGATAGCACTTTCACCTGCAACGGTCAGAAATGTGATGTCCGACCTGGAAACACTCGGCCTGCTTTATGCTCCGCATGTCAGCGCAGGCCGTTTGCCGACCGATCTTGGCTTGCGCTTCTTTGTTGACAGTTTTCTTGAAACCGGGAACCTGAGCAGTGATGAACGCCGTTCCATTGAAAGCCAGGTGAAGGCGGCAAGCAATGAAAAGACCTTTGACAATGTGCTGACCGAGGCAAGCCAGCTCCTCTCCGGTTTGTCGCGCACCGCCGGTCTTGTAGTCACCACGAAGGCGGATTTGAGACTCAAGCATATCGAATTCATCAGGCTCGAACCGACCAAGGCCTTGGTTGTTATTGTCGGCGACAATGGTTCTGTAGAGAACCGGATCATCTCTCTGCCGGCGGGGACCACTGCTTCCAGCCTGATCGAGGCCGGCAATTTCATCAACGCCAAGATCGCGGGGAAAACCCTTGGAGAGGCCCGTGAAAGCCTTGAATCCCTGCGTGACGACACACGCCGCGAACTTGATGCACTGGCAGCAAAAATGGTTGATGCCGGTATTGCCACCTGGGCAGGAACAAGCGGCGGGGAGCCGGGTCAATTGATTATTTCCGGCCATGCCAATCTGCTGGGGGATCTGGCTGCAGCTGACGACCTTGACCGCATTCGGCAATTGTTTGGCGAGCTGGAGGCCAAGGAAAATTTCATGAAATTGCTGGAATTGGCAGAAGAGGGCGATGGTGTCCGTATCTTTATCGGTTCGGAAAGCAAACTCTTTTCCCTGTCCGGCTCATCCGTGATCGTTGCGCCTTATCGCAACAATGATCAGAAGGTTGTCGGGGCACTTGGAATTATCGGGCCGACCCGGCTCAACTATGCACGTATTGTGCCGATGGTTGATTACACCGCGAAGCTGATTAGCCGGATTCTGCGATAAATCTTGGTATCTGCCCTTGATTTTTCTGTGATTAGGCCAGATATCGACGGCTGAGCTACAGCCGACACAAAACTCCGAAAGAAGATTGATGAGCGACGGAAACGAACATCAAAAAGATGAGGCATTGAAAGCAGCACGGGATGCGCAGATGCATGCCGCCAAGGATGCTGATCTCATGCCGGAAACCATGACGGAAGACGAAATTCTTGCCGCTCTCGGGGACCGGGAAGAAGACATGGCAGATACCGCAGGGCAGGGCAGTGATGCAGAAGCAGGTTTTTCAAGCCCCCTGGAAGCGCTTGCCGCTGAAAATCATCGTCAGGAAGAAGAGATCAAGGAGTTGAATGAAAAACTCCTCAGAACTGCGGCAGAGATGGAAAACCTGCGCCGTCGCACCCAGAAGGAGGTTGCAGACGCCCGTGAATTTTCAATCACCAAGTTTGCGCGTGAAATGCTTGGTGTCGCTGACAATCTTCGTCGGGCACTGGACCATGTGGATGAGGCGGACAAGGAACAACCCAGCCTGAAAACCCTGGTTGAAGGGGTCGAGATGACCGAGCGCGAATTGCTGAACGGTATGGAAAAGCATGGTGTGCGCATGATTTCTCCCAAGGGGGAAAAGTTTGACCCCAATTTCCACCAGGCGATGTTCGAGGTTCAAAATCCCGAAGTGCCGAACAATACGGTCATGGAAGTGGTCCAGGTCGGTTACGTGATTGGCGAGCGGGTTTTGCGCCCTGCCATGGTGGGTGTTGCCAAGGGTGGGCCAAAGGCTGCTGCACAAAACGGAGAGAGTTCACAGGCCTGACATGCCCGTGCTTTCCCTTCGCAGGCAGACGTCCTATAGATTGGGCCGTGAAAAACATCCGGTGAACCGCAGGCCATGGCCGCCAGAAAGTCAAAGCTACAAAGAATCATAGCCGCTGATCAGGTTCGTTCGGAACTGACGGCTCTGACCAGGGATTCCGGCAATGACGGCTCCTCGCCTGCCATTCGCAGCCAGGTGCTGACGATCCTGAAGCGGGTCATGAAAGACGGGCGCGAAGCAGCGCGCCAGCAGCTTTTTGAAGACGGTAACGGCTTGGCATGCGCATGGCAGATCTCCTATCTGCAGGACGAGATCATACGCATAATCCATGATTTTGCAGTCAGCCATGTCTACCGGGCCCAAAACAATTCATCTGCGGAACAATTGGCAATTACTGCGGTAGGGGGGTATGGCCGCGGAACACTGGCCCCCGGTTCGGACATCGATCTGCTCTTTGTGTTGCCGTATAAACGAACACCATGGTGCGAACAGGTCGTTGAATACGTGCTCTACATGTTGTGGGACATGGGTCTCAAGGTGGGGCATGCAACCCGGACCATTGATGAATGTATCCGCTTGTCCCTTGAAGACATGACCATCCGGACCTCAATTCTGGAAGTGCGTTTCATTCACGGTACACAGGAGCTGTACAAGACGCTTTCAAGGCGGTTTTCCGATGAAGTTGTTGAAGGCACAGCTGAAGAATTCATCGCCGCCAAGCTGGGTGAGCGGGATGACCGCCATGCGAAGACCGGTGAATCAAGATACCTGGTCGAACCCAATGTGAAAGATGGCAAGGGGGGCTTGCGAGATCTTCATACGCTGTTCTGGATAGGCAAATATTTTCACCAGGTTGGAAAGTCGCATAGTCTGGTCAAGGCAGGCATGTTCACAGAAAAGGAATACCGCCGGTTTCGCCGAGCTGAAAAATTTCTCTGGACAGTGCGTTGCCACATGCATTTCCTGACCGGAAGGGCACAGGAAAAACTGGTTTTCGATATTCAGCGCGATGTAGCCGAGCGGCTGAACTATTCAAGCCATGCCGGCCTTTCCGGCGTCGAGCGCTTCATGAAACACTATTTTCTGGTTGCCAAGGAAGTGGGTGATCTGACCCTGATCGCCTGTGCCAAACTGGAAGAAAAGGAAGCCAAGGCGGTTACCGGTGTCAACCGGTTCATCCAGTCCATGATCCGGCGCCGACGCAAAATTCGCGGGTCTGATGACTTTATCAATGACAATGGTCGGCTCAATGTGGCCGATGACGGTGTTTTCAAGCGTGATCCGGTAAACCTGATCCGGTTTTTCGAGCTTGTTGACCGGACCGGCCTCGATTTTCACCCCGATGCCCTTGGACTGCTGGCCAAATCCCTGAAGCTGGTTGACAAGAAGCTGAGGCAGGATCCGGAAGCCAATCGTATTTTCATTGACTTGCTGTCCAGCAAGAAGGGCCCTGAAAGGCTCTTGCGCCGCATGAACGAAACCGGGTTTCTCGGCAAGTTTATACCGCCTTTTGGCAAGATTGTCGCGATGATGCAGTTCAACATGTATCACCATTTCACGGTTGATGAGCATCTCATACGATCCGTTGGTGCATTGTGGGGCATCGAGAATGGCATGCTTGCCGAAGAGCATCCCCTGTCAACCGAACTGCTGCCTCAGGTCCAGAACCGGAAAATCCTTTACGTTGCGTTGTTTTTGCATGATATCGCCAAAGGCCGGCCCGAAGATCACTCGATTGCCGGCGAGAAGGTCGCCCGCAAATTGTGCCCCCGGTTTGGGATGACGCCTGAGGAAACGGAACTGGTTGCATGGCTGGTTCGTGAACACCTGACAATGAGTGCCATCGCCCAGGGGCGTGATCTTTCCGACCGGAAAACAATCAATGATTTTTCCGAAGTTGTTCAGGAAGTGGACCGGATGCGTTATCTCGTCATCCTGACCGTTTGCGACATTCGTGCAGTGGGTCCGGGCGTTTGGAACGGCTGGAAGGGGCAACTGCTTCGTACGCTGTATTATGAAACCGAACTGATGCTCAATGGCGGATTTTCACGCATTCCGCTCAAGGCCCGGGTAAAACATGCGCGCGAAACGCTGCGCGAGGCGTTGGAAGACTGGCCCGAGGCACAGCGGAAAAAATATGTCGGCCTGCTCTACGATCCGTATTTTCTGTCTACCGAGCTGGAGGCCCAGATCCGGCACATGCACCTGCTTCGCGACACGGATGAACAGGGCAAGCAACTGGCGACCAGCGTCAATTCCAAAATGTTTGAAGCCATTACCGAGATTACCATTGTGGCGCAGGACCATCCGCGGCTTCTCTCTGTTATTGCGGGTGCGTGCTCTGCAGCGGGCGGCAATATTGTGGATGCGAAGATCCACACGACTGCAGACGGTCGTGCGCTGGACAGTATTTTCATCAATCGGGAATATTCAAACGAACTTGACGAAACCCGCCGCGCGAACCGAATTGGCAAGATGATCGAAGAGGTGCTTTCGGGGCAGTCATCGCTGCCGGAAGTCATGGCCCGCGGCTCCGGTGCCCGCAAAAAATACCGGGCGTTTTCTGTTCCGGCCACAGTTGAGATCAATAACGAGTTTTCCGATACATTTACGGTCATAGATATCGAGTGCCTTGACCAGCCCGGACTTCTCTCCCGGTTGACCCGTGCTCTTGCAGAGCTCAATCTGGATATTGGTTCTGCCCATGTCGTGACCTTCGGGGAAAAGGCAAATGACAGTTTCTATGTACGTGACCTTGTCGGTCACAAGATCGACAATCCGGCCCGTATCCGGAAGATAAGGGACAAGTTGCTCGAAACAATGGCTCCGCAATCCGGGAAGGGAAAGGCCGCATGAGTCTTGTCCGCAAGTTTTCCTCTGTCGGCGGAGCCACAATGGCCAGCCGGGTACTGGGATTTGTGCGGGAGGCAATGATCGCTGCGTTCCTTGGTGCAGGTCCTGTTGCGGATGCCTTTTATGCTGCTTTCCGCTTTCCGAATCTGTTCAGGCGCCTTTTTGCCGAAGGTGCCTTCAATTCGGCATTCATCCCGCTTTTCGGAAGCGAACTGGAAACCGGAGGCCGTGCTGCAGCCCGTGATTTTGCGGAAAAAATCATGGCAGTTCTGTTGCTCACACTGCTTCTTCTTTCGGTGCTTGCCATCATTTTCATGCCTTATCTCGTCGGAACGATCATCGCTCCGAAATTTGCCGAGGATCCCGAAAAATTCGAGCTGACCGTGTTTCTTGCCCGGATCATGTTCCCCTATCTGGCAGCGATGTCTGTTGTGGCAATGCTGTCGGGCATCCTGAACGCATTCCGAAAGTATTTTCTGGCGGCCATGGCGCCGGTTCTTCTCAATGTGATTTTCATTCTGGTTCTGGTGACTGGCGGATTTCTGGAATCGAGAGGGAGTGAGCTGGCGGTAGCCATGGCCTGGGGAGTTGTGGTTTCCGGTGTTGTTCAGGTGGGCTTGCTGGTTTATGCAGTCCGGCGCGAGGGTTTCGGTCTTTCCATTCGGATGCCTCGGGTTTCGCCTGCGGTCAGGCGATTGCTTATTCTCGCACTTCCAACAGCTGTTGCGAACGGGATTACCCAGATCAATCTGCTTGTCGGTCAGATCATAGCCTCTGCACAAGAGGGGGCGATTGCGATCATGAATTACGCGGATCGCCTCGCACAGCTTCCATTGGGCATAATTGGCATATCAATAGGGGTTGTGCTCCTGCCGGAACTATCCCGTGCACTGGCTGCGAAAGACCAGAAGGAAGCAAACCATTTACAGAATCGCAGCATGGAAGTTGGCCTTGGTATCAGTATTCCTGCTGCAGTCGGTCTCTTCATGATTCCGCTCCCGCTGGTCGCACTGGTTTTCGAACGGGGTGCTTTTGATCGCGAGACAAGTATTGTAACGGCGCAGGTATTGTCGGCCTTTGCAATCGGTATCCCGTCCTTTGTCCTGATCAAGATCTTGCATCCATCATTTTATGCCCGCCAGGACATGCGCACCCCGATGTGGTTTTCGGGGATCAATGCCATACTGAACATTATCCTGAGTTTGTTGCTCTTCCCTCTTTATGGTGTTGTCGGACTGGCAATAGCCACAAGTGCAGCCGGTTGGTTGAATGCCATATTGCTGGCAACTTCGTTGCATCTCGGCAGACATTTCAGGGTTTCTGGTGTCACCTTGCGCAATCTGTTGCTTGTCTTGCTTGCCAATCTGGCAATGGCAGGACTGATCTACCTGGCTGATCTCTGGTTGGGCCGGATGCTTGTTGACGGATCATTGTTGGTGCGTGTCTTCCTGGTCGGTGGTGTGATCGCTGCAAGCGCAGCCTTTTATGGTGGCGTGGTCGTCGCAACAGGCGCCATACCGCGAAGCCAGCTCAAGGCGGTTTTCCGTCGGCGTTAAACCCTTGCAATGGTTCGTTGGTTGCGCAATAAACCGCGCGACTTCGATTATGGGAAACAGACCAATGCCGCAGCCGACCAACCGTGTATTTTCCGGGGTGCAGCCAACAGGCAACCTGCATCTTGGCAATTATCTGGGTGCAATCAAGAATTTTGCCGCCCTTCAGCATACCCATGAGTGCATTTATTGCGTTGTCGACCTGCATGCCGTGACAGTTGAACTGGTTCAGCCGCAATTGAAGGCCCAGACCCGTGAAATAGCGGCTGCCTATCTTGCTGCCGGTATCGATCCCGAGCGCAATATCATCTTCAACCAGAGCCAGGTTCGCGAGCATTCGGAACTCGCCTGGCTTTTCAATTGTGTTGCGCGGATGGGGTGGTTGAGCCGGATGACCCAGTTCAAGGACAAGGCAGGCAAGGATGCGGAACAGGCATCGGTTGGCCTGTTTGCCTATCCCAGCCTCATGGCTGCAGACATTCTGGTTTATCGCGCCACGCATGTGCCTGTGGGTGATGACCAGAAGCAGCACCTGGAGCTCACCAGGGATATCGCGGCCAAGTTCAATCACGATTTTGCAGCCCGGATTCGTGAACTGGGTCATGGCGAGTCCTATTTCCCCGTCACGGAGCCAATCATTGAAGGGGCTGCTACCCGGGTAATGTCCTTGCGTGATGGCACCCGAAAAATGTCCAAGTCGGAGCCATCAGATCTTTCCCGCATAAACCTGACAGACAGTGCTGATGATATTTCAAAGAAAATCCGCAAGGCCAAAACAGACCCCGAGCCCTTGCCCGAGGATTCGAAAGAGCTTGGAGACCGACCGGAAGCAAAAAATCTCGTTGGTATTTATGCAAGCCTTGCCGATGTCACCGTGGAGGAAGTGATTGCAGAGCACGGCGGAAAGCAATTTGGTGCTTTCAAGCCTGTTCTGGCGGAACTTGCGGTGGAAAGGCTTTCGCCGATCAATCGTGAAATGCGCAAACTCCTTGACGATCCGGGGCATGTTGACAGCGTCCTCAATAGCGGTGCCGCCCGTGCGCGCGAGATTGCAAGTGTAACCATCAAAGAAGTTCGGGACATATTCGGCTTTCTGGGTTAAGAAGGCTCGCCCCAATCTGGAAACAGGTTGTTAAACAGAACAGCAAATGCGTAAATGCGGCTATGGTAAGCAAGCGACTGATTCATGAGGAAGGTCACAAGCGCAAGTTTCTGTGCGTGATCGATGGTACATCGGAATGCGACCGGGCGGTCCTGTACGCAGAACGCCGGGCCACCAAGGCCGGCGGTGCACTGGCATTGCTGTTTGTATCCGAGCCCGAAAGCTTTCAACACTGGATTGGTGTTGAGAAAATCATGCAGGCCGAGGCCCGGGAAGAGGGCGAGGCTGCGCTCGAAAAATATGCGCAATTTTGCCGTGAAAACGGCAGCATAGACCCGGAGTTGATATACCGGGAAGGCAAGACGCATGAAGAGGTATTGTCCCTGATCGAGGAAGATCAGGACATTGCGGTTCTTGTTCTGGCTGCAGGTGACAGCATTGAGGGCCCCGGTCCATTGGTCAGTGCACTGGGCGGTAGCGGAAATGCCTATACAATACCCGTAATTGTTGTGCCGTGCAGCATGACCTTTGAGGATATTGAGAGCGTTACCTGATTCACCTTGAACTGCGCTCTGGAAAGCATTAAATTAGAACCGTTCTAAACAAACTATCCTTTTGCGGGAGCAGACCATGTTTATCCAGACCGAAGCCACACCAAATCCGGCAACATTGAAGTTTCTTCCGGGAGTCATGGTATTGCCTTCGGGAACTGCTGAATTCCGCACGGCGGAAGAAGCCAGCCAGTCACCGCTTGCCGAACAGCTTTTTACCATCCCCGGTGTGGCCGGAGTGTTTTTTGGCTATGACTTCATTTCCGTGACGCGCGAAGGCAGCCCGGAGGAAGGTTTTGACTGGCAGCATCTGAAGCCGGCAGTCCTCGGAACCATCATGGAGCATTTTGTAACCGGCAAGCCTGTCATGAAGGACGATGCCACCGGTTCGCCTGAAACGCCGATGGAAGAAGACTTTGCCGAAGCGGATACGGAAATTGTAAACACCATCAAGGAATTGCTTGAAACACGCGTGCGCCCGGCGGTTGCACAGGATGGTGGAGACATCACATTCCAGGGTTATCGTGACGGTGTTGTGTATCTCCACATGCGCGGAGCCTGTGCAGGATGTCCGTCCTCCACCCAGACCCTGAAACACGGCATTCAGAACCTTCTCAAGCATTTCATTCCGGAAATCCGGGAAGTTCAGCCTGTTGGCGTCTTTGTCTGATCTGAGTCTTGAAACGGCTGGCACTTGATACTTCTGCCGATTTCTGTGCGGCATGTGTCTATGACACGGAAAACGCTCGCGTACTGTCATCCGTATCCCGCAACATTGGTCGTGGCCATGCAGAACTTCTCATGGATGTTATTGGCGAATGTCTTGAAAATGCGCATTCTGCCTATGCCGACCTTTCCACGCTGACGGTTACTGTCGGTCCGGGCAGTTTCACCGGTGTGCGGGTTGGCCTGTCTGCAGCGAGAGCGATTTCTCTGGCACTGGATGTTCCGCTTTGCGGAATTGACAATCTGACCGCATGCGCAAAATTCGCACAAGCCAGCCATGGTATTGAAAATCCGGTGACCTTGTTGGATGCACGACGCGGCGAAGCTTACTGTCTTGAGGCCGGTCAAGAACCTTGCATATCAGACTATCGGGTGCTGGGTGAGCGTTTGTCGGGAGACAGTCTCGTCCTGTGTGGCTCAGGGGCGCCTGTGTTCAATCAGGAACTGGGACGAGAAAACAGGATAGTACACAGTGAACCGGTGCCGCCAATCGAGTTCCTTGCTTCCCTCGACTTGATGGCAGGTGATCATCCGCCCGAACCCTTGTACTTGCGTCCAGCGGATGCGAAACCACAAACCGGTTTCGTGCTACCGCGCGCAAAGGTGTGAATTCTATGTATGGATGGTTCTGGCGAAAACGCGTCATAATTGAAAATGCACTGAGGGATGATGCTGAAACCCTGTCCGAAATTCATGGCGAATGTTTTCGGCAAGCTTGGTCTGACGGAGATTTTGACCGTTTTATCGGGGATGACAATTATTTTTGCCTTGTCGCGCGCGAAGAAAACTGGGTCACACGCAGATTGCTTGGCTTTGTGGTTGTCAGGCGTGTCGTTGACGAAGCGGAAATCATCACGATCGCAACACGACCGGCTGCAAGGGGAAGTGGCGTTGGTCGCAAGTTGATGGAAGGCGCGATGCGCATTCTTGCGTTCGACAGGACGCGAAAGCTTTTCCTTGAGGTCGATGAAAACAATCCGGCAGCCCTGTCCCTCTATCGTTCCATGCGCTTTGAACAGGTCTCGGAGCGCAAGGGCTACTATACCGGACATGCACTGGGTGTCGGTAAACCGTCGACTGCGCTTGTCATGCAGCTTGAACTTGGGTAAGCAGGAGCGAGGGTCGCAAGGCCTGCTCTAGCCCTTTCCGGGTTTCCTGTCTCCAGACGCCGCAGACAAATGACAGCGCGTATACGGTTCATCTTCATCGCCGCACTTCTCGGTATCATCACACTGTTTGTGCTGCCGGTTCAGGCATTGCTTTTGAAGCTTCGCTCGCCATTGGCACGCAAGCTGCCCATGGTTTGGCACGGGCTGGCGCTGCGACTGATTGGCATGAGGGTAAAGGTAAGGGGAGCCCCGGTCAGCGACCGCCCCCTCATGATTATCGCCAATCATACGTCATGGACGGACATACCCGTTCTGGGCAGTCTGGTTGAGGTTTGTTTCATTGCAAAACAGGAAGTTGATGAAATGCCGGGTGCCGGCCTGCTTGCCAGAATGCAGCGCACCGTGTTCGTGAAGCGTGAAGAAAAGCGTGCGGTCGGCAAACAGGTTGATGCAATAACAGAACGGCTGGTCAACGGCGATGCCATGGTTCTGTTTGGAGAAGGTTCAACCGGTAATGGCAGTCATGTTGGCCCGTTCAAGAGTTCCTTGCTCGGAGCTGCACAATATGCAGTCGCATCCGGGGCGGTTGACAAGGTAATCATCCAGCCGGTCTCGATTGCCTATACCGGTTTGCATGGGATCCCGCTTGGTCATGTAACCCGGGCAAGAACGTCATGGTGCGGAATTCAGGAACTGACTCCCCATGCCATATACATTCTTTTGAAAAGTGCCTGGGACGTGGAAGTCAGGTTTGGAGAGCCAATGGAATTCACCAATGCTGCCAATCGCCGCAAACTTGCCGTTGACACCCGACAGCGTGTGCGGGAAATGTTTGTCAGTTCCATTCACAAAAGGGACAATAATCTGGTGTCTTGAATTGGTATGCCCCGATTGGCCAAATGTCGGGCATGACGAACAAGCTAACATGGCGCATCCTTGAGGTAGCGCAACGATTACAGGAAATACGGATATCCAAATGACCATGCACCCGGGCGAGCGCAAGAAAGTCTTTGTGAAGACCTATGGATGCCAGATGAATGTATACGATTCCGGTCGTATGCAGGATGCGCTGGAAAATGACGGCTATCAGAATACCGAGGTTCTGGAAGAGGCAGACCTTGTCTTGCTGAATACTTGTCATATTCGGGAAAAGGCGGCTGAAAAGGTCTACTCTGAAATCGGCAGGCTGAAGAAACTGAAGGAACAGCGTTCGGCAACAAACCGGCCAATGACCATTGGCGTTACGGGTTGTGTCGCTCAGGCAGAAGGAAGTGAGATCCTCAAGCGCGCGCCTGCCGTTGATCTGGTTGCCGGACCCCAGACATATCACAATCTTGCAGGCATTGTTCGCAGGGCAGAGCTGGGTGAACGTGTTGTTGAAACGGAATTCGAAATTGAGGAAAAGTTCAGGCAACTTGCAACCGCCACTCCCAAACAGACAAGATCACGCGGCGTTGCCGCATTTCTGACTGTCCAGGAGGGTTGCGACAAGTTTTGCACCTTCTGCGTTGTGCCCTACACACGGGGCGCAGAAGTTTCCAGACCTGTTTCACAAATTATGGATGAAGCACGGAAAATGGTTGCCGCAGGTGTGCGCGAAATCACGCTGCTCGGACAGAATGTAAACGCCTGGCACGGACTTGGTGCGGATGGCCGGGAATGGCGTTTGGGCGAGCTTTTGCGTGAACTTGCCACCGTCGATGGACTGGAGCGACTGCGCTACACGACCAGCCACCCTGTGGATATGGACCGGGGCCTGATTGAGGCGCATCGTGAACTGGATTGTCTGATGCCTTACCTGCATCTACCGGTTCAGGCGGGCTCGGATCGTATCCTCAAGGCCATGAACCGTCACCACACAATTGATGACTATCGTCATGTTATCGGCATGGTTCGTGAGGTTCGTCCGGACATAGCAATTTCGGGTGATTTTATTGTCGGATTTCCTGGAGAAAGCGATGAGGATTTTGAGGCTACTCTCGATCTCGTGCGGGAAATTGGCTATGCCTCGGCATTTTCCTTCAAATATTCAACGCGTCCCGGAACACCGGGGGCAGACATGGAAAACCAGGTTCCGGAACCGGTAAAGGGCGAGCGTCTCCAGCGTCTGCAAGCACTGCTTAATGAACAGCAGGAAGCATTCAACAGGGATTGTATCGGACAAGAGATGGTCATCCTGCTCGAGAAACCCGGGCGCAAACAGGACCAATTGATTGGCCGCTCACCGTATTTGCAGTCTGTTATCGTCGACAGTTCGCTTGGCGTACCGGGCGACATGGTACATGTTAGAATTACCGGTGCGGCCCCAAACAGCCTGTCTGCCAAGCCCGTCTGAAATGGAGATCTGATTGAGCGCCAAGAAAAAGCAGGACAAGAAACCCCGCGACAAGTCTTCTGCCAAGGGCCGAAAGGCCGCGTCGTCGCCGGATCTGGAGCATATTGTCCTCAAGTTTTCGGACAATCATCTCGCATCGCAACTCTACGGCCAGTTTGACCAGCATCTCGCGATGGTGGAGCAGCAATTGGGTGTTGAGGCGGTTTCCCGGGGCAATGAGGTCAACCTCCGCGGTGACAGTACAGCAATTCGCCAGGCCCGGATTGCGCTTGAGCACCTGTATCACCGGTTGGAAGCAGGCGATGAAATTGTATCAGGCGATGTGGATGGCGCGATACGGATGGCTTCAGCCGATAATCAACTGACACTGCCCGCAATGGAAAAGTCCGGTCTGCTGTCAATGGCCAAGATAGGAACCCGGAAGAAGGTAATTCAGGCAAGAACTCCGACACAGGACGCCTATATTCGCGCCATGGACAGATGCGAACTTGTCTTTGGTGTTGGTCCGGCTGGCACGGGCAAGACGTATCTCGCAGTTGCATATGCCGCCGCACTTCTTGAGCGCGGTGCAATAGACCGGATTATCCTTTCCCGGCCGGCTGTTGAAGCTGGCGAACGGCTGGGCTTTCTTCCCGGTGACATGAAGGAGAAAGTCGACCCCTATTTGCGCCCGTTGTATGATGCCTTGTATGACATGATGCCGGGCGATCAGGTTGAACGGGCGCTGACCTCCGGTGTTATCGAAATAGCCCCGCTTGCATTCATGCGTGGTCGAACCTTGGCCAATGCTGCAGTGATACTCGATGAATCCCAGAACACCACATCAATGCAGATGAAAATGTTTCTTACGCGTCTGGGCGAGAATTCAAGAATGATCGTGACTGGCGATCCAAGCCAGATTGATCTGCCAAGGGGGGTGCGTTCAGGGCTGATCGAAGCGCTTGATATTCTCGGTGCCATTCAAGGTGTGGCGACAATCCGCTTCAAGGCGAGTGATGTGGTAAGACACCGGCTGGTTGCAGAGATTGTAAACGCCTATGACAATGCCTCACCGCGTACCGGGCATCCCGATGAACGCCCGCACGAGAATGATGATGCCGCTGCAAATTGATTTCAGCCGGAGCGACGATGCAAGTGGCAATGTTGATGGTTTCGAGCAGCTTGCTGAAAAGGCGGTACGAACTGCTGTTTCAATAGCCGGGCTCAACTTGCCGCCGAATGCGGAATTGAGCGTGTTGTTTGCAGGGGATGAAACTCTGCAGGCGCTCAACCGTGAGTGGCGGGGAAAGGATCGGCCGACAAATGTACTCTCGTTTCCGGCAACCGAGTCACCATCTCCGGCAGCGTCCATGCCGCTTTTGGGTGACATTGCAATTTCGATAGAGACAACAGAACGTGAAGCGGTCCTTGAAAACAAGAAGTTCAACGACCACTTCATGCATCTTGTTGTTCATGGATTTTTGCACCTGTTCGGATATGATCATGAAACCGGAGAAGAGGCTGACCGGATGGAAAGCCTTGAAATCAGGATTCTTGCCGAACTGGGCATTCCCAACCCGTATTTTGACTAACTGGCTTTTCATTCATGGTTTCTGAAAAAGAAGAAAACCCGACAGCGTCTTCACAGATTGAGGCCGCCAGCGCTGACAAGCCGGTCGCTCCGGAAAAATCACTCGTCCTGTTGCCCGAAGGCAAGACTACAGGGTTTGGGGGTAGCAGCCTGTTTTCGTGGTTGTACGGAATTTTCAGCCGTCGCAAGGACATGTCTTCAATCCGTGAAGATCTTGCTGACGCGCTTTCCGATCATGCGGGAACCTCCGAAAGTTTTTCGGCAGATGAGCGGGTCATGCTCACCAGCATCCTGAGATTGAGGGATGTTCGTGTGGAAGACCTTATGGTTCCCCGTGCCGATATTATCGCGGTCAACGAGGAAATAACACTGGCGGAGTTGCTCAAGCAGTTCGAGGAATCCGGGCATTCCCGGATGCCCGTCTACGGAGAGACGCTGGATGATCCGAAGGGCATGATCCACATCCGCGATGTCGTTGCATACATAACGAAAACGGCAAGCCAGAACCGGGCTGAGATTGCACGCAGGAAAAACAAGCTTCCAGCCAATCTCGACCTGCGCAAGGTAAACCTGTCCAAACCGGTCAGTTCCCTGAAGATATTGCGCGAAGTCGTATATGTGCCGCCCTCCATGGGGGCTCGTGAACTTCTTACCAGAATGCAGGCTGACAGGCGACAGATAGCACTTGTCATAGACGAGTATGGAGGCACGGACGGCCTCGTTTCGCTGGAAGACATTGTCGAGGAAATCGTCGGTGATATCGAAGACGAGCACGATGATGAGGAAGACCTGATTCTTGCAAAAGAAAATGGCAGTTATGTCTGTGATGCCAAGGCCGAGCTTGAGGATATCAGTGAATTGCTTGGTGAGGATTTTGCCTTTGGCGAACACGAGGAAGACGTCGATACGATCGGTGGTCTCCTGTTTGATATTCTTGGCAGGGTCCCGGTTCGCGGCGAAGTGATTAACAAGAACGGATTTGAATTCCGCATACTTGAGGCAGACCCGCGACGGATCAAGCGTATAGAGTTGCTGCGCTCTGCCCGTCGGCGTACACGCAAGCCGGCTGAAGGTGAGCGACCAAAACTTTCTGCCCAATAGACGGTCGGCCTCGCTGTCGCCAATTTTCGCTCATAATCCAGTAAAATGGCAAAGCATCTGGATAATGCTACAAACCGATAGATTCTGTCATCGAAAGTTGCTTGATAGAAATGGTTATGTTTACTATCAAGTGCCCCATCTTGAAAACCAGGCGTCGGTGGGCGCCGGCCTGAAAGAGTTGTGTGGAATCCTGAGCAGTGCCCTACGATGTACCCATACTTATTTCGGGCCGCGCATGCAGGCTTCCCGGCTCGGATGACTATCAGGGTTTCAGGGAGCTTCTGAGATCCGGAACGTGTGCGGTTGGCGAAATCGGCGAGGACCGTTGGGCCCAATGGCGCTTCTATCACCCCGTACCCGGCACCTCAGGCAAGGCCTATACCCAGGCTGCCGGCCTGCTTGATGACATCTGGGGGTTTGACCCCAAGCCGTTCAACCTTTCTCCGCGCGAAGCAGAGCAGATGGATCCGCAGCAAAGATTGTTGCTGCAGGTTGTTTGGGAAGCGCTTGAAAGTGCCGATCTGAGACCATCAGAACTGGCAGGAGAGAATGTCGGGGTATATGTGGGCGCCTCCTCAATGGATTTCGGTACCCGGATGATGTATGATCAGGAACTGGCTGATCTTTACACCATGACCGGCAGCACGCTCTCCGTGATCGCCAACCGGGTTTCCTACATATTTGATTTCAAGGGCCCCAGTTTTACTGTTGATACAGCTTGTTCATCTTCACTCGTCGCACTGAACGAGGCGGTCTCTGCATTGGAAGCCGGACGGGTTGAGATCGCCATTGTGGCCGGTGTGAACATTCTCCTCAATCCAATACCTTTCATCGGCTTTTCGGCGGGACGCTTCCTGTCTCCAACAGGTCTCTGCCAGTCTTTTTCTGACCATGCGGATGGATATGTACGTTCAGAAGGAGTGGTCAGTCTGGTGTTGCGCCGCGCTGACTCGAAGATTGGGGGCAACTCGCCTGTTTATGCTGAAATTCTTGGTGCTGACATCAATTCTGATGGTCGGACTTCCGGGATTGCATTGCCGAAAGGTGAGGCACAGGCAAACTTGCTGCGCGGACTTTATGAAAAATCCGGCATTGATCCTGACCGCTTAAGTTTCATCGAAGCCCATGGCACAGGCACACAGGTGGGTGATGCAGCAGAAGCGATGGCCGTGGGATCTGCACTGGCAAGGCATCGCAGCAAGCCTCTGCCCATCGGATCTGTGAAATCCAATATCGGGCACCTGGAACCGGTTTCCGGTCTTGCAGGGATTTTGAAATCCCTCATAGCTTTCGAGGACCGCCTGCTGCCGGCAAGCCTGCATGCTGCTGAACCGAACCGGAATATAGATTTTGAAGATAACAAACTTGCGCTTGCCGCTGAACCTGTAGACCTCGGCCCTGATAACAACCAGCTTGTTGCCGGTGTGAGTTCGTTCGGTTTCGGCGGTACGAATGCGCATGTGATACTTGCATCACCATCTCGGAAAGAAGGGGTGGATTCATCTGTCCAGCAGTCTGGTCAAACGGATACTGGTGAGCACATGCTTTTTGCGTCGGCATTTTGTGCAGATGCATTGCGTGAAACTGCTATGGCTTGCGCCGATCACCTTTCAACGGAAAATTGTGAGCCGGGCAATTATTGCAAGGCACTGGTTGAGAACCGTGATGCACATCCCGAAAGGGTTGCAGTGCTTGGTGGAGATTGTGAAGAGTTGCTCGACGGGCTTCAGGGGTTCATTGTCGGCGACCGCATGCCGGGTGTGTTCAAGGCCCGCTCTCAATTGAAGGATGAACCAGCCGTATTCGTTTATTCCGGCAATGGCGCACAATATGCGGGCATGGGATGTGCAGCCAGGGCGGCAGATGAAAGTTATGCCCAGCATTTCAACAAGGTCAGTGAACGCTTCGCAGCTCTGGCCGGCTGGTCACTTACCGAAATGCTGGACGATACTGACCTTGAGCAAAAAATCACTCAGGCCACTATTGCCCAACCCATCCTTTTTGCTGATCAGGTTGCCCTGAGCTTTTCCCTTGCAGATCGCGGTTTGTTGCCGAAAGCAGTGCTTGGTCATAGTGGCGGGGAAATCGCCGCGGCACATGTTTGCGGGTCGCTTGATCTTGACCAGGCACTGCGTACCATTGTGGAGCGAAGCAACTCACAGGAACAGCTTGCCGGAAAAGGCACGATGGCCGCACTTCAGGCACCTGAAGATGAAGTTCGGGCCGAGATAGAACGCTTCCCTGCAAAACAATTGACCATTGCTGCGGTCAACAGTCCCCGCAGCGTTACACTTGTCGGTCCGGCCGCAGAACTTGAGTCGTTTCTCAAGCATGCCAGAAAAGTGAAACGCTGGGCAGGATTGAAACTCGGGGTGAATTATCCCTATCACAGTCCGATGCAGGACGAGATCGAGGAAATGTTCAGAAAGGGGTTGAAATACATAACCCCGCAGGAAAACAGCATCCCGTATTTTTCCTGTGTTTACGGACAGGAAGTGCCAGGCAGTACGCTGGATGTTGATTACTGGTGGTCGTTACTGCGTGAACCTGTGCGCTTCACGGAGGCTGTGAAAGCGGCCCACGAAAAGGGGTTCAGACTGTTCCTGGAATGTGGTCCCCAGCCTGTCCTGACCTCATATCTCACAGATACACTGGCTGATGTTGATGATGTGGCAAAGGCCACACACACCTTTGAAAAAGGGGATAGCGAGGAGCACAATCCTGTTTCCCGGTCTGTATGCAGGGCGTTCGTCAATGGCGCTGCGATAGACAGGGAAATGTGGTGGCCGGGATCTGCTGCCTCCCGGCAAAATCTGCCAACTTACCAATGGCAGAACGAACAATACCGGATTGATGTCACCGATACGATTGAGAATAGCATGGGCATCAATCCGGATGCCCATGCAGCCTTGGGTCGCAAATTCGATTGGGACTCAAATTTTTGGCTTTCACAAATTGACCAGAAGGTGAGGCCTGATCTTGCCCAGCACGTGGTTCAGGGAAGATCGCTGGCGCCTGGCAGTTTCTTTTTCGAACTTGCGGTTGCTGCTGCGCGCAGGGTAACCAATAGCGAGCATGTTGAAATCCGTGACCTTGATATCCATGCCCCCCTTGTTCTCATGGAGAAATCAACCGCCGACCTGCGGACCATGGTTTCAGAAGATGCTTCAAGTATTGATATATCCAGCCGTCCCGTTGGCAATCGTGACAAGTGGCTGAAGCATGTCTCTGCCCGCTTCGGCATCCTGTCCGCTGGCTGGCCAGAAAACACCGAGTCACCTGATTTGCAGTTTGTTGATGGCGACCATCGTGGTGAACGGGTTTACAAACTGGCAGAACGGCTTGGTCTCAATTACGGGCCGCTGTTCAGAAAACTGTCTCATTTGCGCGTGTCCAGTGCACAGGAACTGGAAGTGTTTCTTGATGAGACGGCAAATGACATCTTGCCCGGAAGTGCGTTTGATCCGCTGTCCATGGACAGTCTTTTCCACGGACTTCTGGCAGGCCTTCAGGAACATAAATCCCTACCGCAAAACATTGCCTATGTTCCGGTGCACGTCCGCAGGATCAGGGTAAGAGGTAGCGAAACAAGGTTCAGTGCCGGCCGTCTTCGCATAACGCGCATTGGTACAAAATCTGTCGTAGCCGACTTCGAATGTTTTGATGCTGACGGTCGGTTGTCAGCCATACTGGAAGGTGTGCGGTTCAGTACCATGCGTCTGGCAGGGCATTTCGAACTCGAAGCTGCGTCCTACTCATTTGAGACTTTGCCGGTCAAAGCCGACCGTTTACCGGGCTCACTTGAAGCATCTGACGCAGGAAAATCAGTTGCAGAATTCGCCTCAACGATCGGCGATGAAAATGATGTAACCCATCTTTTGGTCGAGGCCATCTGCCAACGTATTGCTTATGATACTCTATCGGGCCTGGCAGACCGGGAAGGAAAGCTTGAAATCAGTTCACTTGCGGACTGCAATTGGCCATATTTCGACGTCTTGCTCGACATGTTGGAGTCATCAGAATTGGTGACCCGTTCGAACGAGCAGGGTACGCTGCAACTGGCTGCAGAGATTGATCTTCCTGAAGCAAAGGACCAAATTGCCAACCTCCTGATTGAGCGGCCTGATGCTGTGAGCGAGTGCGCCTTGCTGGCGAGGCTGGCAGCTGTTTCTGGCGAACTTGTAAAAGATGATGCCGGACAGGTGGAAATGTTCGGTGGTGAGTTGCTTAAAGCGTTCCTGGCTTCTTCAATAGCGGCGCGGACACGGCTTGCTTTGGTCACTGACTGGCTGGAGCAATTCCTCGAACCCTTCCCTGATGAGGTCAGCCATTCAGTCGCCGTCGTTGTGCCCCATGGCGGCAAGTGCCGGCTCGGCAACCTCAGGCGTTTTGGTCAGGTTGATATTCATGTGGTCACATATGAAGAGATCGGTGATCATGATGATAGCCATTCGCTGATCGTGTTTCCCATGGGGCTGCCTCCCAAGACATTTTCGGATGCACGGATGGCCCGCTTTGCCGATTTGTTGCAGGACAATGGTCTGCTTGTTTCAATAGAAAGCACTGCGGACAGTCTGGTCAGTATGCTCAGTGCTGTTGGGCGTCATGGCGATCATTCCGGGCCAGACCAGGTTATCCGCCAAAGGGCCTTTGGCGGGTCGGAAGATTGGCAAGCCCTGTTTGGTGAGGCCGGTTTTTCAGAGCCGTTCGTTAAAGAGCTTGACGGTCAGCATTTTGGTTACTCAGTTCTAGCCAGCAACAAGAAAGCTGGCGATGCACCTCTTGCCAGTCAGCATGCAGTCATATCCGAGTTGCAGCCAACTGCTTTTGCCGAGAATGACATGGTTCTGGAGCAGTTCCAGCTGACCCGCATGGATGAGGCTGGCGGTATCTGGTTGTTCGACAGTATAGGGTCTGTTCCAACGGACGATGACCCGCCAATCAGCATTGCTTACATGCCGGCAATTTCTCCAAGCCAGGCACATCTGGCCTCCCGGATTATGGCCCTGTCCGGCTTGCTTGGTGATTTGAAGCAGGGTTCTGCAATCTGGCTTGTCATTCCCAATGGTGCCCCGGCGGGAAATGACCAATCCGTTGATCCATGTCAAACTGCGGTTTGGGCTTATGCGAGAACAGCCCTGAACGAGTTTCCTGAACTCGATATCCGTATGGTGGATTTGGAAGAGACGGATGCTCTTGCCGCGAAGGGTTTTCTGGATGTGTTGAAGTCGGGAAGCCCGGAAGCCGAGCTTGTTTTCAGGGGCGATCAGCTATCTGCAATCCGTATTGCCGATAACATGCCGCATGGTTGCGGAGATGCGCCCCGGCTTGATCCGGATGATTGCAGGACTTCGTTGGTTCTTCCTGCCGGAGGGAGGCTTGATGAGCTCCATTGGGAACTGGTGAAATCTCCTGCACCAGAGGCACATCAGGTTGAGGTTGACGTGATTGCCACCGGTCTCAATTATCGTGACGTCATGTGGGCGTTGGGCATGCTTCCGGAAGAAGCGCTTGAAAACGGCTTTGCCGGTCCCACACTTGGAATTGAATACGCAGGAAGAGTTCGGCGAACAGGTGATGGGGTAACGCAACTGAAGGTTGGTGACTTGGTAGCTGCTACAGGCCCTGCTTCATTCACTTCCCGCCAGATACTGGATGAAGCAAAGGCTTGCAAACTGCCTGAAGGCATCGATCTTTTTTCAGCGGCAACAATCCCGGTTGCCTTTTTCACCGCTTATTATTCGGTCAATTACCTGGCCCACCTTGCCGAAGGGGAAACCATTCTGGTTCACGGGGCGGCTGGTGGTGTGGGACTTGCAGCAATCCAGGTTGCCAAGGCATTGGGAGCAAGGATCATTGCAACAGCGGGTACCCCTGCAAAGCGGGACCTTCTCCGTTCGCTGGAAGTTGATCATGTACTTGATTCCCGCAGTCTGGAATTCGCCGGATGTGTCAGGGACATTACGTCAGGTGAAGGCGTGGATGTGGTGCTTAACTCCCTTGCCGGAGAAGCAATGGAGCTTGGTCTGAATGTATTGAAGCCGTTTGGGCGTTTTGTCGAGCTTGGCAAGCAGGACTATTATCTGAACAGCAAGATTGGCCTGCGCCCGCTGAAAGAGAATATCAGCTATTTCGGCGTGGATGCGGATCAGGTCATGGCGGCGCGACCACAACTTGTGGAACGGCTTTTCTCCGAAATCATGGAAAATTTCCATCAGGGTGTATTTGTTCCGCTTCCTTACCGTGCATTTGACGGCAGCCAGGTTGTGGATGCATTCAGGCTGATGCAGAGATCTGCCCATATCGGCAAAATTGTTGTCAGCCCGACACCGTTCTCGGAAAAACTTCCGCAAGCGCACGCTGCAATGTTCACGGCATCTCCAAAAGGCGCTCACGTGATTGCCGGTGGCCTTGGTGGTATTGGCCTTGAGATCATGACCTGGCTGGCAGAACGTGGCGCAAGAACCCTCATACTCCTTTCCCGTACCGGCACAGTAACCGAAGAGGGGTCGGAAAAGATTGAGGAACTGGTTGCCGGTGGCGTAGATGTAAGAGTGGTCGTTTGTGACGTGAGCGACAAATCAACAGTCGAAGCCGTCCTTGCCGGGTTGCGAAAGGATGGCGGTATTGCCGGCATCATCAATGCAGCGATGGTTCTTGAGGATATGGAAATCCGTAATCTGGACGAGGCAAGCCTGAAACGGACACTGGATGCAAAAGTCAGTGGCAGCCTCAACCTGCATGATGCAACGCTCAAGGATGAGTTGGCCTATTTTGTCATGTTCTCCTCGGTTGCCAGCATGATCGGCAATATAGGCCAGGCTTCATACGTTGCGGCTAATGGGTATATGGAAGGACTTGCACGTCTGCGCCGCAATCTGAATTTGCCCGCACTTGCAATCGGGTGGGGCGCGGTTTCCGATGCAGGATATCTTGCCCGTGAAGCCGAAAAGGCCGCTATCGTCGCAAATTTTTCAGGCAACATGAAGTTTGTCACCGGTGACATGCTGCATGCCCTGGGTGCATTGCTGGCAAAAGAAGAAATCGGCATGGTCGGGCCGGTTGTGACCGTTACCCCGATGTCGTGGTCAGCTGCTGCGGGTGTCTTGAAAACTGTAAAGACCCCGACTTTTGGCCTTCTTTCCAGAAAGGCTGCGCAAAATGCAAGTTCTGGTGACATGGGGAATTTCAGGGAGAGTTTGCAAAACTTGCCGAAAGACAAACTTGTACCCAAATTGGCTGGTTTTATAATCAGCGAGATTGCGTCGGTATTGCGGGTTTCGGAATCTGACCTCAGTATGAACCGTCCGATCTCTGACTTTGGCATGGACTCACTGATGGGTGTCGAGTTTGCCATAGGGGCGCAAAAAGTTTTGGGAGAAGACATTCCAATGACCATGATTTCCGTCGACGGCATGTCAATCAACGATATCTCAGAAAAGATTGCTGACCACATTCTTGCGGACTCGGACCGTAGTGATGATGGCGACACGGTTGTAGAAAATCTGGCAGCCCAGCACGCCGGTGAAGTCGCTGATGATCATACGATCAACAAAGATGAACTTCTGGATACCCTCACTAAACGTGAAAAAGACTTGGGCAGTGTAATCGATTGACCCAAGCCAGGACAAAAAAACTCCTTTCATCCGATGCCCGCAAGGCTGCCCTTGAACTTGCAAAAAAATCGGCAGGCAGATCCCGGTTGTCTGCCAATGGTCGCAAGGAACAATACAAGCCTGCGGCCGCTTTTTCCGATTTGCCGGAATATCAGGAAATAAGAAAAATACGTGCGGCTGCTGACATGTTTGGAGTCAGCAACCCGTTTTTTCGACCGCACGAGGTTCGTGCCGGTGCGACAACCCGCATCAACGGGGAAACCCTCTCCAATTTTGCCTCCTATGATTATTTGGGGTTGAATGGCGACCCGCGTGTGGCTGAGGCCGCACGGGAGGCTGTTGACCAGTTTGGTACATCGGCATCCGCGAGCCGGGTAGTTGCCGGTGAAAGACCTGTACATCGCAAGCTGGAAAAAGCACTTGCCGACCATTACGGCGTTGAGGATGCCGTTGTATTGGTCAGTGGACATGCAACAAATGTCGGAACAATAGGCCATCTTCTCGGCGAGAAGGACTTGCTGATTCACGATGCCTACATTCATAACAGTGTTGTGGAGGGAGCCAAACTGTCCGGAGCGCGCCGGCGCAGCTTCCAGCACAATGACCTGGAAAATCTTCAAAGTCTGCTGCGCGAACATCGCAACAGCTATCGCAATGTCCTTGTCGTGGTTGAAGGCCTGTACTCGATGGATGGCGATACAATTGACCTGGCAAGCCTGATCGAAATCAAGGACCATTATGGTGCCTGGCTGATGGTGGATGAGGCACATGCGCTTGGTGTTACGGGAGAAACCGGTCTCGGCTCGCGGGAAAAATGCGGGATTGACCCTTCCCGGGTCGACATATGGATGGGTACCCTCAGCAAGACCCTGAGCGCATCAGGTGGGTATATTGCCGGAAACTCGGCACTGATTGAATTGCTGAAGACCCAGGCTCCGGGATTTGTTTATTCGGTCGGCCTTTCACCGCCGCTTGCAGCAGCAGCCTGCCGGGCACTGGAATTGCTTCATGACGAGACCTGGCGTGTCAAAAAGCTGCGCGACAACGGTCAGTTTTTCCTTAACACCTGCAAGGAACTCGGGCTCGATACAGGCTATAGCGAAGGCTATGCCGTGACCCCTGTCCTGGTTGGGGATTCGCTGAAAGCAGCCAAGCTGGCAGACAATCTCCTTCGACAGGGGATAAATGTAATGCCAATCGTGTATCCGGCAGTACCCATGCAATCAGCCCGGTTGCGTTTTTTTGTTACGGCTGAACACGAGCACGATCAATTGAAAAACGCTGCCGAACTGACCCGCGAAGAATTGCAGATCATACAGAATACAAACATGTTTGATGCTGTGGAGAAATCCTAGAAGTCGCCTGCTTCTGTCCGTTCCGGCCTACAACTGGGCGAGCTTGTCCATTTCCCTGATCTGCTCAACACTGAGAAAATCCGGATTGTTGCCGGAATGATATTCAAAACCCTGCGGAACAGGCTTTCCTTCTTCACCAAGCACATTTTGTGAATAGTCGATGTCACGCTTGTAAAAGCGGATGGTTGGCCGGAGTACGAAATGATCGTCAAATTCCAGTGTCAGGTGGCTGTCATCGGCAGGGCACATGATTTCGTGCAGTTTTTCACCGGGCCGAATGCCGATGATGTTGGCCTCCCTCGTTCCCGAATAGGCTTCCACCAGATCGAGAATGCGCACTGATGGTATTTTCGGAACAAAGATTTCGCCGCCATACATCCGCTCAAAGTTTTTGAGAACGAAATCAACACCGTCCTGCAATGTGATCCAGAAACGGGTCATTTCAGGATGGGTAACCGGCAGTTGTTTTTGACCTTCGGAAAGCAGTTTCTTGAAAAACGGAACAACCGAACCGCGTGATCCGACCACATTGCCGTACCGTACAACACCAAAACGGATATCTTTTGATCCAACCATGTTGTTTGCTGCTACAAACAACTTGTCTGAAGCGAGTTTTGACGCGCCATAAAGGTTGATCGGGTTGGCGGCCTTGTCGGTAGAGAGCGCCATGACCCGGGAGACATTGCATTCTATTGCAGCCCGTATGACGTTTTCCGCACCGTGCACATTGGTCTTGATGCATTCCATCGGATTGTATTCGGCAACCGGCACATGTTTCAACGCAGCAGCATGGATCACATAATCAATGCCGTCCATGGCGCGCGAAAGCCGTTCCTGATCGCGTACATCGCCAATGAAGTAACGCATGCACGGATCATCAAAGCTCTGTGACATCTCGTATTGCTTGAGTTCGTCGCGTGAATAAATGATGATTCGGGACGGCTTGTACCTGGACAGGATTGTTTCCGTGTACTTTTTTCCGAATGAACCGGTGCCGCCGGTAATCAGTATTGATTTGTTATCAAGCAATGTATTTTCCTGTAACTGACGGGAAATCCTGCAAGGTTCAGCCCTCGCAAACCGCTCTATATAGCTTATTCATGAGCCATGCAAATCAGTGCAGCCCGTGGCTTTTCACAAGGCTGGACCGCGGTCGGAGGCCGCCATGATCCGCTTTGTTGCCCGGTCGACACTCCACAGGGTTGATTCCATGTAGCCGCCAGAAAAATAATCACCGCAAAATGCTGTTCCGGCTCGTTTGTCCGTCATTTCCAGAAACCGTAATGCTTCCTGATTATGCCCCGGCAGGCATTGGGGAATGGCGTTGGTAAACCTCTGGACATGTGTGCTTTCGACTTGCTGGCTGAGATTGGGGAAATCCCGGGCCAACTCCCTGATGACCTCGTTTGCGATTGCCTCGTCGGATTTGTCTATCACGCGTTCCGCTGCCGGATCACATATCCACGCCTGCAAAGTTGACAAGCCGCTGGGTATCATGGCCGGGTTTTTGTGTGACGCCTCAATGCAAAAACTGACCAGTCGTTTTCTGTCCGGCCGGAAAACATAAGACCACACATTGTTGTCCGGTTTGGAGTTGAGAAAAAGGGTGACGGTAATTGCCGGCGGTTGTGAAATTGATGAGAGAAATTGCCGCTCGTCTTCCCACCCGTTTTCCGGAAGCAGGCTGGACGCAAGGCCCGGTGGTGTCGCCACGATGACCTTGTCGCATGAAAACGTTTTTCCTGTAGTGGTGGAAATGCCGCTCGGCATGCCATTGGCAAACAGGATTTTCTGCACTGGTGTGTGAAGCCTGACATCCAGGTCTTTGGCAAGTCTTTCATGCAATGAAGAAATGCCACCATCCAGCACCAGGTAATCTGTCATGACGATAATCCGCATCAACCGCACGAGATGCAGATAGGATATCGGGGCATGATAGGGTTCGCTTAGTGCGCCTGCCATTGCCAGCGTCCGCAAACTGTATTCCTGCTCAAACGGGTCCCTGATCCGGTCTGTGGCAAGGATGCTGTCAATCTTTGTCCCCTTTGCAACGGCGTAAGGGTTCATGGGATTGGTGGCCATTCGCCAAAGGCCGCGGGCGGCCATTTTCAGATTGTCTGTCAAGGAACCTGAAGACATGTAGGGTATGCGATGACCGGTAACAAAGAATCCTCCTCCGGCCCGTTCATCGAAGAATTTTGTTTTGCCGCTTACCTTTCGCAACTGTCCGGAAAGGCCTGTTTCGCAGATAAGGGAAAGGGCGCGTACATAATTGCTGTGAAAATACTGTGTTCCCGCATCGACAATGTCAGCACTGTCTGGTCGCTGAATGGTGACAGCCCTTCCGCCAACCCTGTCGGAACTTTCAAATACTGTCACATCAATCCCGTTTTTCTGGAGTTTTCTTCCTGCAGCCAGACCGGCAAGACCTGCTCCTATGATGGCGACTTTCATGTTTCCGTATTCCGTTTCCCGGTTCTGGATTCGCATTTGTCCCTTATATCAGGAACACTGCCCGGTTGTGACCTGACATGATTTGATTTTGTCCGGTTGCGCCACCGGTGGCTCCGGTGCAAGGCTTCCAGTGCGAAGCAATATGTCGGGAGGCAAGCATGGCCGTGAAAAAAAGAACCATCCTGATAACCGGAGCAAGTTCCGGCGTGGGCGCAGCCTTGGCCGAAGAATTTTCAGGTAGCAACCATCGTCTGGTGCTGCTCGCACGTAATGAGAAGCGGCTTGGCGCGGTTGCCGATACCTGTCGCTCTGCGGGTTCCGAAGTTGTGGTCAGAATGCTTGATGTCTGCGACGCAGAGGCTGTCGAGGCCTGTGTTGCAAAACTGGAACAGAAGTTTCCCGTAGACATGGCAATCGCAAATGCAGGGATAATGGAATCTGTAGATGAGCCCCGTACTCTGGAGCCTGTCGGGATGACAATGCGGCAGATGCACACCAATTATGGGGGCGCAGTGAATGTCGCAGTGGCTGTGGCCAGTCGAATGCGCACGCGCAGGAATGGCCAGATCGTGCTGGTTGCTTCCCAGGCAGGACTGCAGCCTGTAGCTGACCTTCCCGGATACAGCGCATCAAAAGCCGCTACAATTTCCTACGGCGAGGCCCTTGGCAATTTTCTCAAACCGGACGGGGTTGTGGTCACAGTGGTTTCTCCGGGTTTCATTACAACGCCCATGCTGGACGGATACGAGAATTTCCGGCCGTTTGAAATGTCTGCAAGGGACGCAGCGCGCAGAATACGCAAGGCTGCCGAAAGCAGAAGACGGTATGTTGAGTTTCCGTTTCTCCTGGCGCTGGTCGCAAGGTTGGGAAGGCTGCTGCCTGCCGCGTTGCGTTATTATGCAACAAGGCCGTTCAATTTTGTGAAGTGAGCGGGAAATAAACTGAAATCATTTTTGACGGGGCGGTTCATGACTAAAATTGCGTTAAAACAACCTTTACCATTTTAATCATTTTCCGCCTTTGTTGCCGATCTGCATCTTGCTTGTAATTCCCGTGAAAGTTATACGAATTGACATATGGCCATAACCGAACGCCTTCCATGACGTTGTATGAGAGTTGCATTGTCGATCGTTTGTTCAGCTTGCCGGGCATTGCATCTGTCAGGACAGCGCTGAAGGCTTGTGCCCTTTTCGCATTGCTTTTCCTCTCAGCCTGTTCAACCGTTCCCGGCAGCGGGCCTCTTTCGAACGAGCTCAAGAAACAGTCGGAAGAGCAGGCATTCGACGAATTCGGCTACGCATTGGTGGACATCAACGAATCTTCCATGAAGACCATTCTTGCGCACCAGCCGCAAGGATTTCAGCACAAGTTCTCAAATGAGAAATGGCGCCCGAAAAGCACGGTTGGTGTTGGTGACGTGATTTCGGTTGTTGTCTGGGAACCTACCCAGCAAGGCCTGTTTTCCGGTGGTGAAGGCGGTAACCGCGCAGAGCTGGGGCCTTTCCAGATAGAACAGAGCGGTAAAATACCGGTTCCCTATGTTGGCCAGGTAACTGCCAAGGGGCGCACAATTGCCGAAATACGCTGGGCGATCCAGAGCCAGTTGAAAAGAAAGGCAATTGACCCGCAAGTGGTCGTTTCCCTCATCGAGAACAGAAGCAGTACCGTATCGGTCAATGGTGATGTCCAGAAGGCAGGGCAGGTTCCCATATCGCAAAAGGGTGACCGCTTGCTTGACATGATCGCCAAGGCGGGAGGGCCTTCAACCCCGGCCGGAGAAACCATGGTAACGCTGGTTCGCGGTGAACGCCGGGGAACACAATTGCTCCGCACGATTTATGAAAACTCTGCTGAAAATCTCTATGTCCGCGCCGGCGATCAGGTTTTCCTTACCCATGACCCGCAGACATTTACAGCTTTCGGCGCGGTCCAGAAAGTCGGAGAATATCCGATTGTCGGACAGGACGTCTCCCTTGTTGAGGCGTTGGGCCGAGTAGGTGGTCTGAGTGACAATCGCGCCAATTCAACGGGGCTTTATCTTTTCCGCTACGAACCCTCTGCACTGCTTTACGATCTGGGCATGACAGAATATGCGGATACAAACACGCCGACACCGGTCATTTACCGGCTGAACATGCGTGAAGGACGCTCCTACTTTTTCGGTCAGTCTTTCCTTGTCCGTGACAAGGATATTGTCTATGTGGCAAATTCATACGGCACTGAGTTCGTCAAGTTCATCGGCATTGTATCGAGTGTCACCTCTCCAATCGTTGGTACTGCCGCCACAGTTTCGAACGTCAGCGACTGAAAACAGTAGATAATTGCAGGTTTGGCAGGAGGCGGTGAAGACGCTGCATTCCTCATAGGGTATCGTCTGGAAATGACTGGCCGGGTATTCCTTTTTCTACAATCCCATCCTTCTTTCTTCGGGAGGCACCTGGTCAAGGAGATGCGCCGACAGGGAGCCGAATGCCATATTGTTAACGTATCCCTTGGTGACTGGGCATTTCGTCTGGGAACAGGCGCCAAAAACTATGTTGGTAAGTTGCGGGATTGGCGTACCTATCTGGAAAGCTTTGTCCAGCGTCACGCGATCACTGATATTGTGTACTATGCGGACCAACGCCCCTATCACCGGATTGCCCGTTCACTGGCACACAAGCTCGGATTGAATACCTATTGCTACGAGTTCGGATATCTCAGGCCGGACTGGATAACCCTGGAAAAGGGCGGGATGGGTGCATTTTCCCATTTCCCCGATGATCCCGAGCTGATCCGGCAATTGGCAGAAAAGGTCGATCGTGAAAAGCCGGAGGGATATTTTCCCTATCCGTTTTTCCCTGAGGCCTGGAATGAAGTTGTCTACCATATGGGGCCTTGCCTATTCCCCTATCTCTTCGCTCACTACAGACGTGACCGTTATTACCACCCGTGGATAGATTTCCCGAGCTATATCCCGCGGCTGTTGCGTTCCAAAGCTGCCAATGATCATGCGCAGGCAATGATAGATGATTTCGCATCAAACAAGACAGACTATTTTGTTGTGCCGATGCAACTCCAGTCCGATTACCAGATCAGGCGGGCCTCGCATTATACCCACATGAGTGAAATGGTTGACGAGGTGATGCGTTCGTTCAAGGTTCATGCAAAACCGGAAGCCCATCTGGTGTTCAAGATCCATCCGCTTGACAACAATATTGAGAACTGGCCGGGTGTCATTGAGGAAATCGCCGCCAATTATGACCTGTCGCACCGCATCACGGTGATAGATGGCGGCAATCTCCACAAACTCATCACCAATGCCAGCGGCGTTGTCCTCATTAACAGCACTACAGGCATCGAAGTCTTGCAGCGCGGAATCCCGTTGAAAGTATTGGGCATTGCCGTTTTCGACATTGCCGGACTTGCCCACCAGGGGCCGCTGGACGATTTCTGGATTAATCCTCCATTGCCGGATGGAGATTTGACAAAAGCTTTCATAAAGCTTCTCGTGGCCAGTGTTCAGGTGAAGGGCAACTTCTTCACCAGGGCCGGACGTCGGGTTGCTACGCGCGAAATAACGCGCAGGCTGCTGGCAGATGATGTCAATTCATATGGGGCTTTTGTCACACCGCCACCGCGTCTGGAAAAGGCCAAGAAAATGGGCGTTCCCATGATTTATGAAGATCTGGAATACTGACCCGTGACGGTCGGCAATCATCCGGAGCGCGTTTTCCTGTTTTTGCAGGGGCCCCTGTCTTCCTACTATTCGGAAGTTGCGGCCGAACTACAGGCGATGGGCAGCAGGGTTCACAAAATACATCTTTGCGGCAATGACATTGCGGACTGGTCGCATGGCGATCCGATTCACTATTCTGGAAGGCTGGAAGATTGGCCGGAATTTCTGGCCGATACAGCATATGGCTTGGGCATAACCGACATGGTGTTGCATGGTGATCGACGCCCCTATCACATACCGGCAATCGAGTGGGCACTGGCAAATTCAGTTCAGGTGCATGTCACAGAGCTTGGTTATCTGCGGCCTGACTGGATGACGATAGAACCTTTTGGTGTATCCGTCCGTTCCCGGTTTCCAACAAAGCCTGCCGCAGTTCAGAAACTGGCCGGTCATGGCACTGCTCACAAGGAACAAACGCTATATCGGGACGAGGCAGTGTTGATGATATTGCAGGAATTCCGCTGGACGCTGTTCAATCTGATTTACCGTTTCCGGTTTCCGAATTTTGTTTCACACCGGACCCAGTCACCCTGGGTTGTTTATCCGGGATGGATTCTGTCCAGGTTGCGGAACCTGTTCCGCGGAAATGGACAGCCGAGGAGACTTCCCGAGCCTCCTTACTATGTAATGGCCCTGCAACTGGAGGGCGATTTGCAACTGGTTGAAAATTCGCCATTTTCCGGTATGGCCGAGGCAATTGAGGACGTTATGGTTTCCTTCGCCAACCATGCGCCAGAAAATGCAAGCCTTGTTTTCAAATTGCATCCACATGAATACAGAAGGCGTGAAAGGCATCGTGATGTGAAACGCATTGCATGTGCTTACGGTTTGCAAGACCGGGTAAGGCTTGTTGAGAATATTCCCATTACCGAACTTTGCAAAAACGCCAAAGGTTTTGTGACGGTAAACAGTTCTGCCGGACTTGAAGCGCTTGCTGCCGGCACTCCTGTCCATACCATTACACGGACAATCTATTCGGTAGAAGGTTTGGTGTTTGATGGCGGCCTGGATGAATTCTGGACCTGCGGCAAGATGCCCGACCCTTTGCTGTTGGACAAGCTCAAACAGGCTCTGGCCGCAAAGATACAGGTACGCGGTACACTTTATAATCGCGATGGCCGCAAAAATGCTGCTCGTGAGACCGCCGCAAAAATAATTGAACAATACCCGTGGCTGGATGAACTGAAATAAAACAGATTTCGGTCCGGTTTGAAATGCCAATTCCCGTGACAAGTGCTTGCCAACCTTCGCGTCATTGGTAAAAATCGGGCATGCAAGTCGACCATCCCGTTCAGGCAGAAAACCAGCCCACTCTACCCCCCGGTGATTTTCCTCCTTCGCTTGTTGCGGGGGTGACAAGTCTTCTAGAACAAGTCTATGGCGCAGACCTTAATGGAACGCTGGCCAATCAGGTCATGTCGGCTTTCTGGCCTGCCGGTTCCCGGCCCAAGTCAGTGCCACGGCTTGCAGAGGAAACTGCATGGAGTGAGCGGGACACCTATGTGATCACTTATGGTGGTACATTTGTTGACGGGGAACACAAGCCGCTCGACCTGTTGCACGATTTTCTGACACGGTATCTGGAAGGGACGGTAACGGGCGTACACATACTTCCCTATTTCCCGTTCACTTCGGATGACGGTTTCTCAGTAACGGATTATCGCGAGGTAAACAGCCAGTTGGGTGCCTGGGAAGACATAGGCCGGATAGCCGATCACTTCAGGTTGATGTCTGATCTGGTGATCAATCATTGTTCCAGCCAGAGTTGGTATTTCAACGAATACCTTCAGGGGCATGAGCCTTATGACCGGTTTTTCTTTGAAGCTGATCCCATGGCTGACCTTTCAGCCGTGGTGCGTCCGCGCGCCAGCGGGCTCCTTCGCAAGGTCAGCACAGCCAGTGGGGACCGGCATGTCTGGTGCACGTTCAGCCATGACCAGATAGATTTCAACTTTGCCAATCCGGAAGTCCTGCTTGAGTTTGTCCGTATACTCAGGTTTCACGTTGACCGTGGTGTCAGGACGCTTCGGCTGGATGCTGTTGCCTTTCTGTGGAAGCAGGTTGGTTCACCTTCAATACACCTTCCCGAAACCCATGCAATCATAAGGCTCCTGCGTCTGCTTGCAGACCATAATGACGAGCCGCTCATGCTGATTACCGAAACGAATGTACCGAATGCCGAAAACCTGAGTTATTTCGGGAATGCCAATGAAGCCCACGCGGTCTACAATTTCTCCCTGCCCCCCTTGCTGCTCCATGCCTTGCACAATGGAACGGCGGAGTACCTGAACGAGTGGCAACTTTCTATGCCGCCCCTTCAACCAGGGTGCACATATTTCAACTTCACGGCCTCACATGACGGAATTGGTCTGAGGCCGGCTGAGGGCTATTTGAGCGACCGGCAGATTGACGAACTTATTGAAACCGTCCGGTCGTTTGGCGGACTGGTCAGCCTGCGTCAGGTGGCGGGCAATGCGCGTCGTCCATATGAGATAAACACATCTCTCTATGATGCGCTCATGGGGACTGTCGATGGGGTCGACCAGTGGAACGAACAACGCTTTTTGTGCAGTCAGATTGTCGCCATGGGGCTGCAGGGCATTCCGGGGATTTACGTTCATTCCCTGCTTGCCACGCACAATGATCACGATGGTGTAGAAAAGACAGGGCATAACAGGGCAATCAACCGACACCGGTGGAATTATCCGGAAATCCGCGAACACCTGGACGGTGGTGAGAATGTTCATTCAAGGGTATTTGCGGCAATGAGGGATATTCTTGCCATTCGCATGAACCAACCTGCCTTTCATCCTGATGTCCCACAATTCTTGTTGCAATTGCCGAACGAGCTTTTCGGGTTTCGTCGCCATTGCATGGACCATCAGCAGGAAATATTTGCCATTCACAACCTCTCTGACCGTCATGTCACCATACCCGCAATGTTGTTGAACCTTCATGCGGATGAAACCTGGTCGGATATTCTGGCGCCGGAAAATGATTGCACGACCAGCCGGGATATTACGTTTGAACCCTATCAGTGTCGTTGGATATCGAACAGGATTTCTGATGATTGAGAACGGTTCCACTACTCCGGCAATGGTGGTCTTTTCCGATCTTGATGGCACCCTCCTGGACCATGAATCCTACGATTGGGAACCGGCGAGACCAGCCTTGATCCGACTTCGGGAAGCCGGCATTCCGCTCATTCTTGCTTCCAGCAAGACAGCGGCCGAGATGGTTCCCATCCGCGATGCAATCGGATTTTCCCACTGTGAAACCATCGTTGAAAACGGAGCCGGAGTGCTTGGTCCCAATTCCGGTCCTGCGTCAGAAAATGATGAGCATGTCCGTATCCTGAAGGTATTGTCGGCACTGCCCGGTGAGCTTGCGTGCCAATTTACGGGGTTTTCGGATTGGTCAGCAGAGCAGATAGCGGAGAAAACCGGCCTTTCTCATGAACAGGCATTGCTTGCCCGGCAGCGGGCATTTTCCGAGCCGGGTTTGTGGTCTGGCACACAGGCAGACTTTGCGAGGTTTTCAGAAAAACTGCAGGCAATGGGGGTGCAGATGCAGCGAGGGGGCCGTTTCATCTCTCTTTCCCTGGGGGGAACCAAAGCTGCGCGCATGGCTGAAATTGCTTCACGCTACAAACTGCAAAACAGCCCTTGTCTTTCCGTTGCCCTTGGTGATGCGATGAATGATGTCGGGATGATTGAGCAGGCAGATTTCGGAATAATTGTAGCCAACCCTGCCCATGCGGGAATTCCCGACCTTGCCGGAGAGAAAACCGGAACCATCCTGAGATCGGTTGAAAGTGGTCCGTCAGGCTGGAACGAAATGATGATGAAATTGTTGGACAGGTTTGTTCAGGAGAGGATTATGCATGGCTGATTTCCACCAGGGCGGGACAGTTGCAACCCTGCACAATTTTTCCCGGATGAAACAGAATGATCTGGAAGCCCGGTTGCGTACTTACACTGAGACCCGGAAGATTACTCTGATCTTGCCCTCACTTTATTCGGAACTTGAGGCCCCGGCACTTGATCATATTGTAAATGAACTTGCGGGGGCGGATTACATCAACCATGTAATCATCGGTCTCGACCGTGCCAGTGAAGACCAGTACCGTCATGCCCGTGACTATTTTTCCCGATTGCCCCAGCGACACGATATTCTTTGGAATGACGGGCCACGGCTCCGGCAAATCCATGAATCGTTGGCAGCCCAGGACCTTGCGCCTGAAGAGCCGGGCAAGGGAAGAAATGTCTGGTACTGTATGGGCTATGCCCTGGCCAGCCGGAATTCCGATGTCATCGCTCTCCATGATTGTGATATCGTGACATATACCCGGGAAATGCTGGCGCGACTTGTCTATCCGGTCACAAACCCGAACTTCAGATACCATTTCTGCAAGGGATATTATCCCCGGATCGCTGACGGGAAACTGAACGGCCGCGTTTGCAGATTGCTCGTTACGCCTTTGCTGCTGGCATTTCAGAAGACTTGCGGACAGCATGACTATCTCGACTATTTGCAAGGGTTTCGCTATCCGCTTGCCGGTGAATTTGCGATGCGCACAAACATCGTTCCCGACATGCGTATACCGTCGGATTGGGGGCTTGAAATCGGGGTCTTGTCGGAGGTTTGGAGAAATCTCTCAAACCGCGCAGTTTGTCAGGTGGATATATCGGATGCCTATGACCACAAACACCAGTCCCTCTCCCGCGAGGATGCATCACGCGGACTGTCCCGCATGTCGATCGATATCACCAAGGCGTTGTTCCGGAAACTTGCAACCGATGGCGTGACATTCAGCATGTCAAACATCCGGACATTGAAAGCAACCTATTTCCGGATTGCGCTGGATCTGGTGGAAATGTATCAAAATGATGCCCGGATGAACGGACTGGAAACGGACCGTCACAAGGAAGAGGAAGCGGTGGAACTGTTTGCTGCGAACATTATGGTTGCCGGGCAGACATTTCTGGAAAACCCGATGGAAACACCATTTATCCCGAACTGGAGCCGTATCCAGTCAGCAAATCCGGATCTTTTGAGGCACCTGTTTGAAGCTGTGAAACAGGATAGTGAATCAGTTTAGTTCAAGCGGGCTCGTGTTTTTGGTCTGAACCTCGACTGATTGCTCGACAAAACTCACCATGCCTATTGATGTCATGAAGGCAACATCTGCTGCATCGCAACCAACTCCGATAACGGCAGTCTTGTCCGCGCTTGCCATGCCGGTGGGATCAACAAGATACCAGTATCCGTCAAGATAGACTTCGGCGACTGCATGGAAATCCTGGGGTTTGACATTGGGCGCATAGACGCTTGCAAACCGGGCCGGTATGGCTGCTGCACGGCACAGGCTTATCAGGACATGGGTGAAGTCGCGACAAACCCCCTGGCGCTGCACAAAGGTTTCAGTGGCCGTCGTACGATGATTGCTGGCGCCGATGACATATTCAAAACTGTTCAGTATCCAGTCACGCATTGCCATGACAAGACTTCCACCAGAAAGACCATGGAATTTTTTCTGCACGAACGGGACAAAATCGAAGGCCGGACAGTAGGTTGATGGCATGAGATAGCGGGTGGCTTCGCCATCAAGCCGGTTGGTAGGCAAGGCATCGAGTTGGCAAAGGTCAATGTCGTGCCGGTCAATCATGACATCGGCAGAATAATCGACGACCATGTTTCCGCAGGTATTGAACCAGATCCGTTCGCCTACTCCGTCCTGCCCGGCAATGCGGGATAATCCTGAATGGGCGGGAAAGTCGAGCCTGCTGGCAAGTACGGTCTGGCCATAGCCATCAGCGGCTTCAAGTTGCAGCAGAATATCCATTGGCCTCGGGACCTGATAGTTCAGATGAGCCCCGATAGACAACAAAGACATTTTCCCCCCTTTCGACAGTTATCCTGAATTGATCAGCAGGCATTGAAATCTGTCGCAAATGCCTTTCCCGTGCAGGTTTGTGATTATGCATGAAAAAAAACTGGAACCAAATTTTTACTAACGGCTTTAATTTCATTAAGCTTTTAAAAAATACATGTTCAGGCCGTTTCGGGTGAGGGTTCGTATTTGCAGGTAGGGGAAATATGTTTGATGAAATGAGATTGAGTGATGCTCCGGATTCCGGTTGCAGGGATCCTTATCAGGAGTATGCGCAGTGGTTTGGCTCGGAGGATCCCTCAAGGTTGCGCAAGAAGGCGTCGGAAGCAGAGGCCTTCTTCAGGCGCACGGGAATTACATTCAACGTTTATGGCGCAGAGGAAGCCGCCGAACGCCTTATCCCGTTTGACCTTGTGCCGCGGATCATTTCTGCGCGGGAATGGTCTAAACTTGAAAAAGGTATCATTCAGCGTGTCCAGGCCATCAATGCCTTTCTGTATGACATTTATCACCGTCAGGAAATCATTCGTGCCGGCAGAATTCCGCTTGAACTGGTTGAAAACAACGAGGCATTCCTGCCGGAGATGATCGGTGTTGATCCTCCCGGAAAAATTTACACGCACATAGTGGGAACTGACCTTGTCAGAACCGGAGAGGATGATTTTTTCGTACTTGAGGACAATGCCCGTACGCCATCCGGTGTTTCCTACATGCTGGAGAACAGGGAAACCATGTTGCACATGTTCCCGGAACTGTTTTCACAGATCAAGGTACGGGAGGTAAGTTCTTACCCACGCAACCTTCGCCGGTCGCTTGGAGAATCTGCCCCGGCTTCCTGTTCCGGTGACCCGGTGGTCGCGGTTCTGACACCCGGCATCTATAACTCGGCCTATTTCGAGCATTCGTTTCTGGCAGACCAGATGGGTGCTGAACTTGTTGAGGGGCATGACCTGCGGGTCGTGGACGGGCGCATTGCGATGCGGACGACGCAGGGCTATTCCCCGATTGATGTCTTGTACCGCCGCGTTGACGATGAATATCTTGACCCTCTTACATTCAACCCCGTTTCACAATTGGGCGTACCCGGCATCATGGACGTTTATCGGGCAGGCAATATCACGATTGCAAATGCACCGGGAACCGGCATTGCGGATGACAAGGCAATCTACTCGTACCTCCCTGAAATTGTCGAGTTTTATACGGGCGAAAGTGCAATTCTGAAGAATGTGGAGACGTGGCGGTGTTCGGAACCTGACCAGCTTGCCTATGTCTTGGAAAACCTTCAGGACCTGGTTGTAAAGGAAGTACACGGATCCGGCGGCTACGGGATGCTTATCGGGCCAACCAGCAGCAAGAAAGAGATTGAGACATTTCGTGCCAAGCTGAAAGATAAACCAGGCAATTATATTGCCCAGCCCACATTGGCCCTGTCGACAGTACCCATTTTCACTCGCAAGGGTCTTGCCCCTCGCCATGTTGACCTGCGCCCGTTTGCGCTCACGTCACCCCAGCAAACCGTTGTGGCGCCAGGCGGCTTGACCCGTGTTGCTCTCAAGAAGGGGTCGCTTGTCGTAAACTCCAGCCAGGGCGGCGGAACCAAGGATACCTGGGTGCTGGAAGAGTGAAATGACCGAAACAAACCAACCGAAAGCAGAAATTGATGTTAGGTAAAACGGCTGGTGGCCTTTACTGGATGTTTCGTTACCTAGAGCGTAGCGAAAACATCTCGAGATTGATCGATGCGGGATTCCGTATCGCACTGACGAGGTCAAAATCGGCAAATGATGAATGGGCGTCGGTTATTCGAACCGCCGGCGTCAGGGAATCCTACGAGCAGAAGTATGACAGCTATACGGCGACTTCGGTCATTGATTTCCTTTTGAGGGATTCGGACAACCCTTCAAGTGTCATGTCGGTGGTGGATTCAGCCCGGCTCAACGCCCGGCTGGTTCGTACAGCGCTTACTCGTGAGGTCTGGGAATCCACAAACGAATGCTGGATGACCTTGAAGCAACTGCTTGCACGACCGGTTAGCGAGCGTGAATTGCCACGTGTGCTTGACACGGTCCGGCAGCAAAGTGCCTTGGTGCGCGGCGCCCTTCACGGCACCATGCTGAGAACGGATATCTATAATTTTGCCCGGCTGGGAACATTTCTGGAACGCGCAGACAATACTGCCCGCATACTGGATGTGAAATATTATGTATTGTTGCCATCGGTATCTTTTGTCGGCTCATCGCTGGACAACATCCAGTGGGAAACCATTCTGCGCAGTGTCTCTGGCCAGCGGGCTTACCGCTGGTTGTATCCGGCAAAGGTTGATCCGGTTACAATCGCGGACTTTTTGATGCTGGATGCGCGCATGCCGAGGTCCTTCGCCTTCTGCTATACGCATATTGCAGCAAACCTAGATTACCTTGAGAAGGATTACGGCATCAGTCGACCGTGTCACGAACAGGCGGATGAAATACTGGATAATCTAAAGGAAACAACGATCGACCAGATTTTTGAGGATGGCCTGCACGAGTTCATTGGAGAATTTATCTCCAGGAACATCTCGATCGGTAACCAGATAGAAAATGACTATCAGTTCTACGGGAATGCAGTATGAGACTGAAAATCACCCATGAAACCCGGTACAAGTATTCCGAGCCTGTGAAGTATCTGCTTCAGCAGGTTCGGCTGACACCGAAAACCGACCAGAACCAGACGGTTGCAGACTGGGAGGTCACGGTGGAAGGTGGCGTTCGCGAAGTAGAATTCAGCGACCAGTTCAACAATCATGTAATCTTGTGCAGCATTGATCCGCATAGCAGCGAGATTGCCATAACAAGTCGTGGTGAGATTGACGTCGAGGACAAGTCGGGCATCATTCGCGAGCGAGGGGGGTATGCCCCGTTGTGGCTTTTCCGGCGACCCACATCACTGACGAAACCCGGCAAGGGTATCAGGCAATTGACAAAGGGTTTGGAAATTGTTGCTGGCGAGGAAGTGAAATTGCTTCATGAGCTTTCAGCCCGTATCCACGAACAGGTTCAGTACGAGGCCGGGCATACGAGCGCGGTGACGACTGCTGAGGAAGCAATTTCCCTCGAAAAGGGTGTCTGTCAGGATCATGCTCACATATTTCTGGCCAGCGTCCGTCATATGGGCTTTCCCGCTCGCTATGTTAGCGGCTACCTGATGATGAATGACCGGGTAGAACAGGATGCAAGCCATGCCTGGGCGGAAGCACATGTGCCCGGGCTTGGCTGGGTTGGTTTCGACGTTTCCAACGGCATATCCCCGGATGATCGCTATGTCAGGCTTGCAACCGGGCTTGACTACAGGAATGCTGCCCCGGTATCAGGCATGAGGATTGGTGCCAGCACTGAGTCGATGGACGTTTCACTTCAGGTGCAGCAGCAGTAACCGCTTTCAGAGACGGCCAACGGGTCATGACATATTGTATCGGCTTACGTTTGAACAAGGGTTTGTTGTTCATGTCTGACACCCGCACAAATGCGGGTATCGATAACATCTCGACATTCAGGAAAATGCATACCTGGGAAATTCCGGGAGAGCGGGTCATCACGATGATGACAGCGGGCAACCTTGCCACAACCCAGGCTGTGGTGAGCCTGCTTGATGAACGCAGCAAGTCACCGGAAGAGCGTGAGCCATCGCTACTCAAGGCGCCTTCCATGTTTCAGGTTGCCCGAATTATCGGTCAGACGCTGCGGTCGGAAATTCAGGCCAAGAAAATTGCAGGCCAGCAGGCTGAATCGACCTTCAATGCGACAGTGATACTGGGTGGGCAGATAAAGGGCAGCGAGCCACGTCTGTTCCTGATTTATCCCGAGGGAAATTTCATTGAGGCTGCTGCTGAAACACCGTTTTTCCAGATTGGTGAGGCAAAGTACGGGAAACCGATACTTATACGTGCCTATGATCCTGACATGTCTTTTGAAGATGCGATCAAGCTGATGCTTGTGTCATTCGATTCAACGATAAAGGCGAATCTTTCTGTCGGTATGCCGCTTGATGTGAGTCTCTATGAAAACGATGCCCTGAAAGTTTCCCGGGAATTTCGTGTCGCTGCGGATGACGAATATTTCAGCGAGATATCGAGCGGTTGGGGTGATGCACTGAAAACGGCTTTCAATTCATTGCCGCCATTCCGGTTTACTGGCGGCTGATCGGCGTCGGTTCGCTTTTTCAGTAATCTTTTTCCAGAAAAATCCCGAGACTGGTTTCCCCATCAGACGAGACACCTCCCCGCGCAGTCAGGTTATCGGTAATATCCAGATTGACTGTTGCTTCCGTGTTTTTCTGTCCGGCCTCCACGCCAAGGTAGACATTGTCACTGACGTATTTCCCGGCTCGCACGGCAGCATTCCCGTCATCGTCCTCAACAACATCAAGGTCATCCAGTCCTGCACCGCGGCGGATACCGTCAACCAGGCCCGGACTGTTGCCTCCGGTCAGCTCTGCTGCAATTGCCGCCAGCCTGGCAATTTGTACGGGTGACAGGTCATTGATCCCGCGTCCGAATATTATCAGCGCAAGAACCTCGTCCTGGGGCAGTTCCGGCGAGGATGTGAAGCTGACATCAACATCCGATATCCTGCCCTTGATAATGATATAGGCCTCAACATCCTGGGCACTCGTCTGGGCAACGAAATTGACAACCGGATCAAGGTCACCGGTCAGGGAAATGGTGCCTTCTGTAAGGTCGATCCGTTTTCCCAGAATGGACAATCTGCCCCGTCGCAATTCGAATTGTCCAATTGGTTGTACATTGCTGACCGGACCCTGAACCCTGATATTGCCTCCAAGCTCGGCATCAAGCCCCCGGCCACGCACGAAAATCTGGTTGGGAGCATTGACTGTAACATCCAGTCTCAGGATGCTTGGACGGGCAGTTGGTGATGGTGCAGGTGTCGCCTGGTTTCGGCGTGCCAGCGTTTGTCTCGTTTTTGCGTTGGGCCGGACATGTTTCACATCGAGCAGCGTGGCGTCACCGGCAAAACTCTCGGGCACGGTTATCTCCGTTTTGCCGAGGGAAATGTTTCCGGACAGTATCGGATCCCTGAGCAAGGTTCCTTCCAGTCTTAATCGCCCACTGGCCGATGTGCTGAAAGTTTCGCCGTCTGTATAGCTGGCATTGGCCAGTGTAATGTCGATATTTGCCGGCAGGTTATCTGCAAGACTTACCGATCCGCCCATGCGTACACTGCCTCCGGAACCCAGTCTTGCCTGACCGGATTCTATAATAACCTGTTTGCCGGCAAGGCTGGTTTGCAACGAGATACCGGTAAGCCTGAGGTTTGCAAGGGGATCGGTATAGGATGCATCACTGATACGGACGCTGCCTCGTGCATCGGGAGCGTTCAGGCTTCCTGTAATGCGAACATCAAAGCCTGCATTTCCAACGATACTTGCTCCGCGGTCGGCGACTGAAGCACTGGCGAGAGCCAGAGGAACCGTTCCCCTGGCCTGCAGGTCCAGCCCTTTGCCTTTAATGGAGATCGAGCCGGTTGTGGAAACGGATACATTCTGGGCGTTCTTGATCTGGAGTGCTTCGAGGCGAACATTGTCACCTTCATAGCTTCCCCGGGCAGTCACACTGAGAGGTGATACGCCCGCCTCGCGCAATGGTGCGGCAGTCATCTCACTGCCATTAAGTTCAAACCGTGCATTGGGGCTGTTTGTCTTGCCTGAGACACGGATGCTCCCAGATACATTTCCGCCTGCCCGTACATCGGGAGCAAACGTATTTACAATGGATGCAGGAAGCGCACTGATATCGACTAGCAGGTCGAGTTCTTCTCCTGAAGAGCCGTCCACTCGTATTTCGCCCGAGCCGACAGCCAGAACCGCATCGGAAATACGCGTCGTGCCGTTACGCAGGATGATGCTTGCCGGTTTTGCGAGATTGGCATTGGCCACATCGGATGACAGCACAAGGGTTTCCAATTGTACGGTGCTGCGCTGGTCTTGTTGCAGGACTTTGCCGCTGGCTTTCAGATTGGCATTGTTTTGTGAGAGGAAAGCCTCGGTTTCGAAAGTGGTTTCATTGCCTGTGGTGCTGATCCTGGCGTCCACGGTATCGATGGTTGTGCCGCCTGCGCGAATTGTCTCGCCGTTCAGGGTTGCGCCGATACGCGGCTGGTTGAAAACATCCAGTGCCGTTGCGACCAGAGTGCCGGATTTCACGCGGTAGTCTTCATATCGCAGCCGGGAAACCGACAGGTCGGTCTTGACGGTTTGCATCGTCTCTTCATCAGAAAGTTCGACGGTACCGTTTATTTCTCCACCCGCATCAACCAGACCAAGGGCGGCAACATCACCAATATCGGAGCTGGCAACATCAAACCGTCCGTCCAGCAGGCCATTGCCAAACCGTGTCAGATCTCCCCGTATCGTGGTATCGGTAACACGTGCATTGAGGGCGCCAAGCCTGATACTGTCTTTCGATGTTTCAAGTTCGGCAGTTATCGAAACCGGCTTGTTTCCGATTTCTCCATCGCCTTCAAAATTGCCGTCCAGGGTTTTGCCATCGGTAACGCCTTCAAAGGAAAGACGCAGTCCGTTGACCTCCCTTCCCTGAAGAACGCCTTTCGGCATGGCGATTGTCGAATTGATTGAAAACGGCTTGTTGCTGCCGGAAATATCAATGGTCAGCTCTACTGGCCCGGTTGCATTCTCGGAGAGGGTTTGCAGGTTGCGGATCAATGCATTTCCCGAGAGATTTGCTTCTTCGCTGGCAAACCGTCCGTCAAGGCCGGTCTCAAGCTGGTTGTTCGAGATACGCAGATTTTTGAAGGCCAGTCCGTTTTCGTTGCGTGACAAGCTGCCCTTCATGTTTGTGATGCCATCAAACAACCGGTCTGCCACCGGATCACCAAGAGAAAGCTTGTTTGTTGTGCCTTCCAGGGTCAGGTCAAAACTGTTACTTAGAAGTGCGTACTTCCCCGCAGTCCGGATGTTTGCCTTGCCGGCCAGCGACCGTTCTGCAATCCGGGAAAATGCAGTCAGGTCTCCTGAAGCAAGCGTGGTTGTCCCTGTGTATTCAAGTTTGGCGAGTGTACCGGAGCTTGTAAGGTCGAATGTCTTTGCATTGACCCGCAGGGCCGATATTTGCGTTGGCGCAGCGCTTTTCCAGTTGCCTGTTGCGTACAACCGGACCTGGTCACCGACTGCTTCTTTCAGCCCTGCGTCTTCGCTGTCGAATCCGTCAATCTTGCCAAAAATTTCAAAGCTGCTCTCTCTACGGTCGGGCTGGTTGAAGTTGACCAGTGAGCCACGGGCTTCAAGGTCAAGAATCGGAATGCTGATGTCATTCTGGCGTATGGATGCAGCTTCAATGTTGACATCCCAAGCACTGCTGCGGCTTGCATCATAGTTTATCGTCATGTCGAGCGATGCAAGGCTTGTATCTTCTCCTGCTATTGGAAGGAGGATGCGCTCGGTACCGTTTGGTTTGAGAATGAGTTGTGCATCAAGTGCCTTGAGAAAACCGTCAGCAAGGCGATAAGCCTGAGCGTTCAATCCCATCGAACCGCTCTCAAGTGTAAGGGATTGCAGATTGATTGCCCCACTTTCTTCAAAGAGCAGCAGCGCATTCAGGTCACTGTTGTTTCCGAAAAAGGCTTGATGCTCGGATGGTAGAATATCCGCAAGCGGGCCGGAAAGGGTTGCCCGCGCTGCAAGCGCCTCATTTTCTTCACTAAGAGCCAGATTGCCGGACAATATGCGTTTGGCTGCAACATCAAAGCCAAGACTGACTTCCAGCTCTTCAACGGGTGCATCCCCTGCTATTGTCAGGGCAACTGGTGGCTGTCCCTCGATATTCAGGGCATTGGCAATCATTCCGTTGGCAGGTTCGTTGAGCCGCACATCAAGCTTCAGGTTTTTGTTGTTGCCGTCATATGTGGCAAGCGCTTTCAATTCGCCGCCCGGGCCGTCAAGGCGTGTGATATCCAGATCAAGATCGAGCGCCCCCTCTGCCAGCTTGAAAGCGCCTTTCACCGAAGCCTCTGATTCAAGACCGAAAACAGCCTCTCCGAAAGAAATCTTCGGAATATCCAGTTTCTCAAGAGTTACAGCCACCGGCAATTCGGGCAAGGCAAAGCCGCTTGATTCCGGATCCGGCAGGCTTTCGTCCGGCAAGGGATTGCGTTCGTGAATAATTGATTCTGCTGTCAAGCTGTCGATCTGCAACGTGCCGGTCAGCAAGGCTGTGCGACTCCAAACCATACGCGGCTTTGAAATTGTCAGCCAGACTCCGTCGGCATCACTGATCGTGATCGAGGACATGCGTACATCGGATGAAAGCGTGCCTTCCAGTCCGTTGAGGCCGATGCGGAAATTCTCTGACGAAATCTGGTTTTCCACGAACCGTACAAAGGTGGATTTTTCATCCGCATCGGAGTCCTGCGCCTTGCCACTGATCACAAGGCCCGCTCCGATCGAGAGGACGAGAAGAATGAGTGCGATAATCTTGCTTGCTGACAGTTTCATCAGAATGCCTGTCCAATTCCCGCATAAAATGCGAAATCAGGATCGTCCGGTCCCGGATTGAGCGGGACTGCAAAATCCAGCCGTATCGGGCCAAGACCTGTGTAGTAACGGACACCGACGCCTGCGCCTACGCTGAGATCTTCTTCGAAATCGACAAAGCCGCCAGAGTTGACGGTTCCTGCGTCAACAAAGGCAACCAGCCCGAACTGGTCATTGATGCGCTGTCGATATTCCAGAGAGCTTTCAAACAGGGATCGTCCCCCACTTGTGTTGCCGCCAGGTGCCGGCACGCCGATACTTTTGAAGGCAAATCCGCGTATCGAGTTTCCGCCACCTGCAGTGAACAGAAGATCTGGAGGAGTCTGTACAATGGACGGGCCAAGTAATGACCCGAGTTTGACACGTCCTGCCAAAACACTGCGGCTTTCCGTGTCGAGCGAATGGTATCCACGCAATTCGGTTTCAATGCGAATGGCGGTATTGCCGAATTCAAACTCCTGGAACGGGCTTGCCTTCACCTCGGCATAAAAGCCTTTCGTCGGATCGGTTTTACTGTCGCGGCTGTCATAAATGACATCACCTTCAAATCCGGCGGTTACAAAAGTGCGGTTTCCGAATGCGTCAACATAGTCGCCGTACTTGCCAAAAGCCGAAAGGGTATAGGTGATTTCGTCCGAGTAGTAGTTTGTCAGGGCAATTGACCCGCCCCCGGAGTTTTCCTCGTAGGTGTCATTGAACTCATGCTTGACGAAAGTATTCCAGACCAGATCGGTATCAGGTGAAAACTTGCCGGGTTGCGTCAGTGTTGCACTGAACAGGTAATCAAATTCATCGGCATCCGTCGTATTGCCGATGCCGCCCACCTTGCCATCAAGCCGCAGGCTTTCTGCTCTGCCCCACAGATTGCGATGCAACCAGAACGCCTCAACACCAAAGCCGTCGACGCTTGAGGCAGTTGCCCCGATCCCGATCCGCCGGAGCTTCCTTTCACTTACCGCAAGGTCAATCGGCAACAGGCCGTTTGCATCAAGGGATTGGCTTTCCTCCAGCTTGCGGCTTGCAAAAACACCAAGCCTGTCGAGCCGCTTCTGGGCCTTCTCGACTTCATCCGGATCATATTCCCGGCCGCGTTCAATACCGGTCATGTAGGCAACGAAGCCGGGATCCATTCGTTCTGTGCCGGATACTGTTACGTCACCGAACGAGGCTTTGGGTCCGGGTGCCATGTGAATGAGTACATTGAGTTTGTTTTCAGGGTGAATGGCGGTTGCAGATTTGTTGCCGGTTTGGGCAAGCGGGTAACCCTGCTGTCGCCAGGCCTCCCGGGCAACTTGTTCCGCCCGGCGGACAGCACCGGCTTTTGCCGTTTCGCCGGTTTGGAACCCGACATCTTCAGGCAAGGGAACCTGATCCTTCGGGTCATCTGTGAAAGGCGCCTGATTGACAATCTCTGCTTGGCCGAACCGGTAAACAGGTCCGGGTTCAATCAGGATGCTGACGCTGGAATTATCCGGCAGGTCGGTACCTGCCCTCATGGAGGCGGCCTGTTGCCCGTTCACTTCAATGGAAATGGAGCCGCCATAGTGACCCTGGTTGTACAATCCTGCCAGAATGCGCCGGTAGTCACCTTTCGCCCTTGCGATCAACCCGGCTGAGCCGGCAACGGGCTTGTCCCGGCCCCGCCACAGTTCGGAACTGCTCTTGAGCGCATCCTCCACATCCGTTGAAAATGTTTCATCGACAATGAATACGGCTTCATAGGTTTTGGGGTCGATGAAAGCAGCCGCTTCTTCCTCCTGTTTGCACTCGCCAGAGAAGCATATTCCGAACAGTTCGAAGGCATGCGCCGACCCCTGCCATGTCAAAAGACTGGCAGCGCAGCCGAGGGCCGCGAGCAAGGAGTGGAACTGTACCGATCGCAAAATGATTGTCCGTTACCTGAAAATGTGGCGATGCTGTTGGATTGCAAGGCCTTTCTAGCCACCATTTTTTGAGTCACCATATCAAATTGGCAGCATAAAGACAGGTTCAAAACATCGTCATCATGGCCAGTTTTTGTGATGGCCTGAAAACATGGTTAACGCTGGTTCGGGAAATTATCCTATTGCCAGTCGTATCAGGAATGCAACAAATCCCAATACAGCGACAGATACAATCCAGTATACGGCAAACCAGCCAATGCGCCGGTACCATTTACCACCCTGCATCAATGGTAACCTTCATCCGGATCAATCTTGCCCCTGAACACCCAGTAGGCATATGCGGTGTACCCCAGAATCAGGGGTACCAGGACGACAGTTCCCACCAGTGCGAATTGCAGACTGGAATCGGGTGCAGCCGCCTGCCAGATGGTTAGTGAAGGCGGAACCATATGAGGGTAAAAGCTGATGCCGATCCCGATGAAACTCACTACAAAAAGCATCAGGGAAGCAAGGAACGGCCATACATCGTGGCCCGTTTTCAGGCCGTAGAACAAGATGGCGCTGATAACCGCAACCAGTGACGGCACGAAAATGCTGAACAGCATGCCGGGCAATTCAAACCACCGCTGGAAGTAAACCGGGTCCTGGAATGGCGTCAGAATGCTCACCAGCAGTATGAACAGCAGTGTCCCTGCAGCGAGTATCCATGAGTATCCACGCATCTTCTCATTGAGTTCCCCTGTCGTTTTCATCACCAGCCAGGTTGAGCCGAGAAGGGCATAGCCGATCACCACGGCCAATCCGGTTACAATTGAAAACGGTGTAAGCCAGTCCCACCATCCGCCTGCATAGGCACGTCCCTCGATTTCTATACCCTGAACCAGCGCACCGAGTGCAATACCCTGCATCAGCGATGCAAGGGCGGACCCTCCTGAAAAGGCCACGTTCCAGACGGGTTTCCAACGCTTGGTTTTCCAGCGGTACTCAAAGGCAACTCCCCGGAATACAAGTGCGAGCAGCATCATTGTGATCGGTATGTACAGAGCAGGCATGACCACAGCATAAGCAAGGGGAAAAACAGCAAAAAGCCCCCCGCCACCGAGCACCAGCCAGGTCTCGTTGCCATCCCATACCGGAGCAACCGAATTCATCATTACGTCACGATCCTTTTCCGTTTGTACAAACGGAAACAGGATACCGACACCCAGATCAAAACCGTCGAGCACAACATAGGTAAGTACCGCAAAGGCAATGATTCCCGCCCAGATGAATGCTAGATCGAATGGCATCGTGTCTCTCCTATTTCGCCGGGGCTGCAGATGTTTCCGGCTTCACCTGCTGGATAGGCGTAATACCGGCAGCTCTGGTCGGACCTTCCATGCGGTCGCTTTCGTCCTGTTTTGGTGGCTGGGCCATCAGGCGCAGAATATAGACAGTGCCCGCTCCAAAGACGAAGAAATAGACAATGATGAAAGCCAGCAGGGAAGCGCCAACTGCTGGCGCATCGATTGGCGCCAGGGATTCACTGGTGCGCATCAGGCCATATACAGTGAATGGCTGGCGGCCAACTTCCGTTGTTATCCACCCGGCAAGCACGGCCACAAAACCCATGGGGCCCATGAACACGCTTGCCCTGCTGAGCCAGGCATCATCATAAAGCCTCTTGCGCCACCGTTGCCAAAGGCTCCAGATTCCGATGCCAAGCATGGCAAACCCGATTGCCAACATGATCCGGAAGCTCCAGAAAACAATCGCAACAGGCGGTTCTTCATCATCAGGGATTGTATCCAGCCCGTCCAGCGGCGCATTCAGGTCATGCTTGAGAATGAGGCTGGAAAGTTTCGGGATCTCAATCGCATAATCTATACGCTTTTCTTCCTCGTTCGGAATGCCGAACAGGATAAGCGGGGCTCCTTCGGGATGGCTGTCATAATGTCCCTCCATCGCCATGACCTTCACTGGTTGGTGTTCCAGCGTGTTGAGGCCATGCAGGTCACCGGCAAATATCTGTATCGGTGTGACTATGGCTGCCATCCACATTGCCATGGAGAACATGCGGCGAACCGAAGGGTTCGTGCGGTCTTTCAGCAGGTGCCATCCGGCAACGCCGGCCACCACGAATGCAGTCGTCAGATAGGCGGCGAGCACCATGTGTACCAGCCGGTAAGGAAAGGACGGATTGAAAACAATTGCCCACCAGTCATCGGGAATGAATTGTCCGGCATCGTTGAATGCGTAACCTGCCGGCGTTTGCATCCATGAATTGACAGACAATATCCAGGTTGCCGAAATCAGTGTGCCGAAAGCAACCATGGCCGTGGCAAACATGTGCAAACCGTTGCCAACCCGCTCCCTGCCAAACAGCATAATGCCAAGAAACCCGGCTTCGAGAAAGAAGGCGGACAAAACTTCATAAGCCATGAGGGGCCCGAGTACCGGGCCGGTTCTGTCTGAAAAAACGCTCCAGTTTGTACCGAACTGGTAGGACATGACAATTCCGGAAACGACACCCATGCCAAAGGCAAGTGCGAATATCTTTTTCCAGTAGTTGAACAGGTGCAGATAGTTTTCATCGCCCGTCTTCAGCCAGAGTGCGTTCAATACTGCCAGATAGCTTGCAAGCCCGATGGAGAAAGCCGGAAAAATAATGTGAAACGAAATTGTAAAGGCAAACTGGAATCTCGCGAGAAGTTCTGCTGAAAAGCCGTCAAACATCGAAACACCTTTCCCGGAATGCAATAAATTCCGTCTATAATTCCATTTTGAGCCTTTCCGGACCAAATCACAACAGTTCTGGTAAAGCTGATTGTCGCATCCTTGCAGATCAGTCTTGCTGTATCAGTTCCGGGCATATCCACTTTGCTCAAAAGCGGTTGATCTTGAGCCGCGGTGATTCCAAAGCGGATGGCGATGATTTAGACAATGCTGATGTCGGCATGATTCGCTTGGCAGCATGCCGGCTGCTGTATTGCAGGATGGAAAATTGTGAGCAGGCAGGGGGAAGGGCTATCAACGCGGCTATCCGAACAATCGAACGGTTTGCAGCCTGGGTAATTTTGCTTTCAGGCTGGCTCCGTTATCTGGTCCTGTTTTTGGCCGGCGCCGTGTCGGCACTTGCCGCTCCACCATTTGATCTGTTTTTTGTCCTGTTTCTTACATTTCCGGTTCTGGTCTGGGGAATGGACGGCGTGGCCAGCGATCCGGACAACGGATTGTTTCATCGCCTGCGTATGGGGTTTCTGCCCGGTTTTTTCTTCGGTTTCGGTTATTTTCTGGCCGGCCTCTGGTGGATCGGCAATGCATTTCTGGTTGATGCCCAGGGATTTATGTGGGCGCTTCCCATCGCAATAATTGCGGTTCCGGCCGTTCTTGCCTGCTTCTGGGGAGCCGCAACCGCATTGGCGCGCCTGTTCTGGGCAGGTGACGGAAGGCGGCTGTTCATTCTCGCTGCATTCTTCACTTTGTCAGAATATCTCAGGAGCTTCGTTGCAACCGGCTTCCCCTGGAATCCGCTGGGTGCAGCGGCCTATTTTTCACCGGTAACCATGCAAACCGCCAGCTTGTTGGGTACATACGCGATGACGGCATTTGTCGTGGTGGTGTTTTCCGCCTTTGCTGTCTTTGTGCCGGGAAGTGAGCATGCACGTCGCAGACAGTTCGCATTCGTGACCTTTGCGCTTGTATTGCTGGCCGGGCATTTCCTGTTCGGGTTCCAAAGACTGGCCGGTTCGCAAACGGCAATGGTGGAAGGTGTAAGTCTCAGGCTGATGCAGCCGAATATTCCGCAAAGGGAAAAGTTCAACCGGGCCAGGGAAGCTGAGATCATCAAGACCTATCTTGATGTATCGACCATGGCCGGAGAAAATGGCAAGGAGGGGCTTTCCGGCACAACCCACCTGATCTGGCCGGAATCATCCTTTCCGTTTTTCCTCACAAACCGGCGCGATGTGCTTGCATCAATTGCTGCGATGCTGCCGGAAGGCACCAGTCTGATTACAGGCGCTGTACGTGGCGAGGCTTCTTCGGGAACAGGCCGTGACTATGTTTTCAACTCCGTTTATCTGATCAATGATCAGGGTGAAATCGTATCGGCTGCCGACAAGACGCATCTGGTTCCCTTTGGCGAATATCTGCCTTTCCAGAAATGGGCGGAATCCATTGGCTTGCGACAACTGACAAAACTCGAAGGCGGTTTTGAGCCTGGTAGTTCAAGAAAGCTTCTTTCATCAGGCAAGGGACCGGCATTTCTGCCGCTGGTTTGTTATGAAATCATATTCTCCAATGAGTTGTGGAATGGCGAATCCGGGCGTCCGCAATGGGTGATTAATGTTACGAATGATGGCTGGTTCGGTAATACGCCCGGCCCCTATCAGCATGAGCGTCAGGCGGTATTGCGTGCTGTCGAGGAAGGTTTGCCTGTGGTACGGGTTTCCAATACGGGTATTTCCGGCGTCTATGATCCGTATGGCCGAACGCTGGGTCGCTTGGGGCTGGGAATTAAGGGTGTGGTTGATTCCGGTTTGCCACAGGCGCTTCAGTCAACTTTTTTCGCTACCCATGCTTCGTATCTTCACTGGGTGGTTTTTGCCTGCTTTGCAGTGATCGGGATTATTCCGTTACCGGGACGCAAAACGGGTAAATATGGGCGCGTGGATTGAAAAATGCCCTTGTTTGGGTCATTTTGACCGGTAACTCCGGTTGGCTGCGGTCCGGATTGAAGTCACAGCCACTCATGGGTACGGTACAAGAATAACAGGCGGTCGCATGGCAGGATCACCCAAAAAACCTAATCCCATAGATGTTCATGTCGGCAGTCGGGTGCGCTTGCGCCGCACCATGATCGGTCTTAGCCAGGAAAAACTCGGCGACAGCCTGGGCATAACTTTTCAGCAGGTCCAGAAATATGAAAAGGGCACCAACCGGATCGGAGCCAGCCGGTTGCAACAGATTTCTGCCATACTGCAAACACCAATTTCCTTTTTCTTTGAGGGAGCTCCCGGATCACCCAAGGAGGCCGTGCCCGGTCTTTCGGAGGGCGAGGATCCGGCTTATGTCGTTGATTTTCTTTCCAGTAATGAGGGAATTGCCCTGAACCGGGCCTTTGTAAAGATCAGTGATCCGCAAGTTCGCAAGAAAATCGTCGAACTGGTTCGTGCCCTGGCAAGTGACGGCAGCTGATATTTACCTCACTTTGACAATGCCAAACAAATTCTTGACCTTTTGGCGCAAAACCGACATTACACATCCAAACAATCGCATATAAAGATTTCTTTATATCAAGGCTCGACCCCGGAGAATGTTGATGGCACGCCAGAATTACCACTTTACCAGCGAATCTGTTTCCGAAGGACATCCGGACAAGGTTTGCGACCGCATTTCAGATGAGATAGTTGATCTTGTTTACAAGGAAGCCATCAAGCAGGGTGTGGATCCTTGGAGCGTGCGTGTTGCAGCAGAAACGCTGACGACAACAGGCCGTGTTGTCATAGCGGGCGAAGTTCGTGTTCCCGAAACGCTTTTCAAGAAAGACAAGCAAGGCAATGTGGTGATGGATGCCAGTGGTAATCCGGTAGTTGCACCTGGCCGTTTCCGCTCTGCCGCCCGCCGTGCGATTCGTGACATCGGCTATGAGCAGGACGGCTTCCACTGGAAGACCGCAAAAGTTGACGTGTTGCTGCATGCGCAGTCAGCCGATATTGCGCAAGGGGTGGACAATGCTTCCGACAAGCAGGGGGAAGAAGGCGCAGGCGACCAGGGTATCATGTTCGGATATGCCTGTACTGAAACGCCTGATCTCATGCCGGCTCCGATCTATTACAGCCACAAGATTCTCGAATTGCTGGCCGCTGCCCGCAAAAATGGTGAAGGCGAGGCCGGAAAACTTGGCCCCGATGCAAAATCGCAGGTAACAATCCGTTATGAAAATGGTGAACCGGCTGAAGTAACCAGTATCGTACTTTCAACACAGCATCTGGATAATAGCTGGGACTCTGCAAAGGTGCGCCAGGTGGTTGAACCCTACATTCGCGAAGCATTGGGCGACATGCCGATTGCCGATGACTGTGCATGGTACATCAATCCTACCGGAAAATTCGTCATTGGTGGTCCGGACGGCGATGCCGGTCTTACCGGCCGAAAGATCATTGTTGATACCTATGGTGGTGCTGCTCCGCATGGTGGCGGGGCATTTTCCGGCAAGGATACAACCAAGGTTGACCGCTCGGCAGCTTACGTCGCCCGCTACCTGGCAAAGAACATTGTTGCTGCCAAACTGGCCGAGAAATGCACGATTCAGCTGTCCTATGCGATTGGTGTTGCCCAACCCCTGTCGGTTTATGTAAACACGCATGGCACCGGCAAGGTTGAAGATTCCAGGCTTGAGGATGCAATTCGTGAAGTGATCGACCTGTCACCAACCGGAATTCGCAAACATCTGGACCTTAACCGGCCAATCTATGCCCGGACTGCTGCATATGGTCACTTCGGCCGCAAAGCAGTGCGTGGCGGATTTACCTGGGAAAAAACAGACCTGGTCAAGGCGCTTAAGGCTGCCCTGAAATAATCGGTGCGGCATGAGCGATAACGGAAGCACCGGTTTTCGTCGCTGGGAAGCATTTTATGGGCGGCGCAAGGCCAAGGGTCTTTCGCCCAAGCAGCAGCATCGGATGGATGCGCTGCTGCCGGCCTTGCGACTTGATCCTCAGACCACGCCGGTTGCAGACCTGACTTCCGTTTTCTCCCACCAGCCTGCACATCTGGTTCTCGAGATCGGGTTTGGTGGTGGAGAACACCTTCTTCATCAGGCAAAAAACAATCCCGGGTCAGGCTTTGTCGGTGTTGAACCCTTCATCAACTCAATGGCCAAGATGCTGGCTTCAATCGATGATGCCGGTGTAGATAATATCAGGCTTTATGATGAGGATGCCACAGCATTGCTGGATTGGCTTCCCGAAGCGTGTCTGGATCGCGTTGACCTGCTTTATCCGGACCCGTGGCCAAAGAAACGACACTGGAAACGCCGCTTTGTCAGCCAGCGCAACCTTGATCGCATAGTACGTGTTTTGAAGCCCGGTGGATTGTTCCATTTTGCTTCCGACATCGAGACTTATGTAAACTGGACGCTTGAGCATTGTGAGCGTCATGCAGGTTTCGAGTGGCTTGCAACTTGTTGCAAAGACTGGGAGGAGCCTTTCCCGGGCTGGACCCGTACCCGCTATGAGGCAAAAGCCCTTCGCGAAGGTCGTACGCCCTGTTATCTGCGTTTTCGAAAATCCGCATGAGCCTCTCCCCGGTCGTTGTTTGCGGTTGCAGACCGGGCCGAATACCCTAACTGGTTAACATGGCAAAAATCAAAATCACCTCCAGAATAACACTGGATGAACAGGAAATTACTGAACGCTTTATCCGTTCTGGCGGTCCGGGCGGGCAGAATGTCAACAAGGTGGCCAGCGCTGTACAACTGCGCTTTGATGTAAAGAACTCGCCAAACCTGCCTGAACACGTGAGGCAGAAAATCCTGATGAGTGGTGATCAGCGGGTTACCGGTGCGGGTGAGATTGTCATATCAGCCGAGCGCTTCAGAACGCAGGAGGCAAACCGTCGCGAAGCACTGGATCGTCTCAAGAACATGATCCGGAAAGCTGCATATGTGCCAAAGAAGCGAAAGCCGACACGGCCCACACTTGCATCAAAAAAACGCCGGCTGGAAGGCAAGAAAAAACGTGGTCAGCTAAAGAAAACGAGAAGCGGCAAGATCGATGTCCAATAATGAAATACTGCCCCGGCGGGATTGACCGGGACAGTATTCCGGGAGGGTAAGGGGAATTCTTACTGCGTGGCAGCCGCGAATTCCTCTGCGTCAAGCATGCCGTTCTGGTCAGAGTCGGCGCTCTTGAACTGTTCTGGTGTCCAAGGAAGACCTGCGGCATTTGCTTCTTCAAGGGTTACACCGCCATTCTGGTCTGCATCAATGCTTTCGAATGAAGCCTGTGCCAGGGCACTGCCTGATGCGAAGCCAAGGACGGTAACGGCCAAAAGAAGTTTCTTCATGTTTCTATCTCCTTGTTAATGCCGGGAAGCGAAATTGCTGCGCCGGCGAGAAGGAATTGACCAGTGAATTGCGACCTCTTTCAGCCAAATTTCCGGCGCTGAATTCAAACAATATTTCATCACGAAATGTATCCGTATGTGCCTGTCCGGCGAATATATCCGGGAGGTTTTTTGCTGCTTGGAGAAATAAATTGATAAATTAGGACAATTGTCCTAATTTATCAATTCCAACGGAGTTATACCTGTGACCGCTACTCGGGAACGAATTGTAGAAAGTGCCGATACCCTGTTTTATGAAACGGGCTTTGAGGCCACTTCTTTTGCGGACATTGCGGCTACGGTCGGAATATCGCGGGGAAATTTCTATCATCACTTCAAAAGCAAGGACGATCTGCTTTGTGCGGTGATTGACCTGCGCAAGGAGCGAACCCGCGCCATGCTCGATGAATGGGAAAAAACAAATGAGGACCCGTTCGACCGTATTTTGTGTTTCGCCAATATCCTCATGACAAACCGTGCAAAAATCATGGCCTTTGGCTGCCCCGTGGGCACGCTTTGTGCCGAGCTTTCAAAGCTTGAACATGCGGCCCGGGCTCAGGCGTCGGAAATTTTTGGCCTGTTTCGGGACTGGCTGGAGCATCAGTTCCGGGCTTTGGGTGCTCGCGATGCTGCCCTGCCGCTTGCCGTGCGCATACTGGCCTGGTCCCAGGGAGTGGCCATGATGGCCACGGCTTTTGGGGATGAGGCATTTATCCGCGAAGAAATTTCAAGCATCCGGACCTGGCTGAAAGAGCATCCGGATATCCCGTCAACTGCATAAGGAATTTTCAATGTTCATCACGTTTCTCAAATTTTCCGACAACCGTGCGGCTGCCCCCCGGTACATGGCTGCTCACAATGAGTGGATTGCGAAAGGGTTTTCTGACGGCGTGTTTCTGTGTGTAGGTTCACTTGAGCCGGGTGCAGGCGGGGCTATTCTTGCCCACGGCGAAGACCGGGATAGTTATGAAGCCCGAATCATGTCTGACCCGTTCGTGTTGGAAGGGATAGTGATTGCCGAGACTTCGGAGATTGACCCCAAAAAAGCCATGCCTGAGCTTGGCTTTCTGGTGGCCGCATAGTGTTGTCGGCATCGGGCAGCCTTTTCCGCTGCTCCGCCGTTCGCAATGGTGTGGCATTGGCCGCCTGAAATCAGACGTTACTGCCCCGGGCGCGGTCAACTTCCTCGGCAAGAAGTTCAGCTGTTGCTGCTGAGAGGGTCCAGCCAAGATGGCCGTGCCCCGTGTTGTAAAAGACGCCCCGGTGTTTTCCGCCGCCCACCCGTGGCAGCATGTTCGGCATCATCGGGCGAAGACCTGCCCAGGGTACCGAATACTCGGTGGAGACTTCCGGAAACAGTTTCTCGCACCATTTGATCAGCGGCTGTATCCGGTCATTGCGAATGTCGAGATTGTACCCGTTGAATTCAGCGGTACCGGCAAGCCTGAACTTCGTTTTTCCAAGGCGGCTGGTAACAATTTTCGCTTCATCGTCAAGAAGGCTGACCCAGGGTGCGGCCTGCTGGCTGGCCTCATCATCAAGGTTCACGGTGATTGAATACCCCTTGACCGGGTAGATATTAATGCGGTCACCCACTTGCGCGGCAAGCTCGCGGCTGCGTACACCGGCACAGATAACAACGCCATCAAACTGTCCTTCAAAAAAGTCATTGTCATCATCACGCCAGTTGAGAAGGATGCCGTTATCCTTCTTCTTCAGGTATTTGACGGTTGTTCCGTAATGAAATTTGGCTCCCCGCCGTTCGCAGGCCTTCGAGAGGCCGCGTGTATAGGCGTGAATGTCCCCGGTAAAGTCGCTGAGCGTATAATAGCCTGCATAAAAATCCCGTTTCAGGGCAGGCTCGATTTCACGAATTTCCTGGGGCGTGACTTCACGTCTTTCAAGTCCTCCTTCAGATAGAAGGCGGTTCACCCTGCCAGCATGCTCAAACTCGCTTTTCTTGTCGTAGACATGAAGTATGCCGCGTTCTTCACACTCAAAGCCGAAATTTTCCTTTTCCGCGTGCCGCATGAGGTGTTGGCGTGCAGTAATTGCCATGCGGACGGTCTCGACCGTGTTCTTTCGGTAGCCCGGAATGTGCGCCATGAACTCGGCCATCCAGGAATATTTGTGCCAGCTCGGTTTCGGATTGACGAGCAGGGGTGCGCCCGGCTCGAACATCCATTTTATGCCCTTGATGACAGTTGCCCAGCGGTTCCACACCTCTGCATTGGAGGCGGAAAGCTGGCCGCCATTGGCAAAGGAGGTTTCCATGGCTGCATAGCGGTTCTTGTCAAATACGGTGACTTCAAACCCCCGCTCAAGCAGAGAATAGGCAGTGGTAATGCCGGTAATGCCGGCCCCAACGATGGCGATGTTTTTCATTTCTGGCATTTTGACAGTTCCATTCGGTTTGACAGTAGCACTGACGCCTCACTGGCGTCTCCCCATCTGTCATGGAACCTGAGAGTTTGCGGCGAAGGGTTTCTCCGCCTTTCTCCTTCGGCGGGCATCCGGCTGTGCGGCTGCCTCTCTCCAGATATCTCCTGCCGTCCAGTCCTCTTTGCCTGAGAGTTTCCGGGGTGGTTGCTCCTTCGGCGCCGGAATAATCCGGTCTCTCCTGCACGGCTATGTATTCGAGACTTCGCTCCTATGAACGAAAATGATATGATCCGCAAGGTTTCTGTGTTGATTGTGTCTCCAGGGGCAATCCGGGGCAGGGCAAGTGCTGCCAGGCTGGTTGGTGCCTCTTGCAAATACTGTCCAAAGGGCGTATATGAACATCAAATCTCGGGCAATGTGCTAGAGTGGGAAACCGGAAGGTGCCCGCTCTTTTTTATTGCCCCAATGTTACCATGAGGAAAGCACCCAGGGATTGGCTAACGAACGCGCAATTGTTGAGCACGGACTTGAAGCCCGTATCGCGGATATCGTCGAGCCGGAGATCAATGATCTCGGCTACCGTTTGGTTCGGGTGAAAATGACTTCGCTGAACGGTTCGACATTGCAGATCATGGCAGAGCGTCCGGACGGCACCATGACGGTCGAGGGATGCGAAGAAATATCAAGGGCGATTTCGCCGGTTCTGGATGTGGAAGATCCGGTCGAGCGTGCCTACCATCTGGAAGTTTCGTCACCCGGCATCGACAGGCCTTTGGTGCGGCTTTCCGATTTTGCTGACTGGGCCGGTCATGTGGCCAAGCTTGAAACGCGCCAGATGATCAATGGTCGCAAGCGTTACAAGGGCCTTATCATTGGCGTGAAAGGCAATGATATCACCTTTCGCCGGGAAGATCCGAAACCGGAAGAAGATGATGAGTTCACGATCCCGGTTGGCGAGATCAAGGATGCAAAACTCGTCATGACCGATGAACTGGTCGATGAGGCGCTGCGGCGCGACAAGGAATTGAGAAAAGCGAACGGGTTGTCTGATGAAGACGATCCCAAGCCAACGAAACATTAGGTTTATGCAATTTGCGGACGGGAGCGGACCGCACTTATCAGGAGATAACCATGGCAGTCAGTGCTAACAGGCTGGAATTGTTGCAGATCGCTGATGCGGTTGCGCGCGAAAAGTCAATCGACCGCGAAATCGTGATTGATGCAATGGCAAATGCAATCGAAAAGGCGGCAAAATCCCGCTATGGCATGGAAACCAACATTCATGCGCAAATCGATTCCAAAACCGGAGATATCAACCTCAAGCGATTGCTTGAAGTTGTTGAGCATGTTGACGACCACACCACCCAGATTTCACTTGAGTTGGCGCGGGACAAGGAGCCGAGCATCGAGCTTGGCGACTATGTTTCCGATCCTTTGCCGCCGATGGATTTTGGCCGGATTGCCGCGCAATCAGCCAAGCAGGTCATCGTTCAGCAGGTTCGTGATGCCGAGCGTGAGCGCCAGTTCGAGGAATTCAAGGACCGGGTTGGTGAAATCATCAATGGTACGGTCAAGCGCGTTGAATACGGCAATGTGATTGTTGATCTCGGCCGTGCTGAGGCGATCATTCGTCGTGACGAAACCATTCCGCGCGAGAACTTCCGTTATGGCGACCGCGTTCGCGCCTATCTGTACGATGTGCGTCGTGAGCAGCGCGGCCCGCAGATTTTCCTGTCGCGTACCCATCCGCAGTTCATGTCGAAACTCTTCACCATGGAAGTGCCGGAGATTTATGACAACATAATCGAGATCAAGTCGGTTGCCCGCGATCCCGGATCCCGCGCCAAGATTGCGGTCATTTCCAATGACTCTTCAATCGATCCGGTTGGTGCATGTGTCGGTATGCGTGGTTCACGTGTGCAAGCGGTTGTTGGTGAGCTTCAGGGAGAAAAGATCGACATCATTCCCTGGTCTCCTGAACCGGCGAGTTTCATTGTCAACGCTTTGCAGCCGGCCGAGGTAACCAAGGTTGTTCTAGACGAGGATGCTGAGCGTATCGAGGTTGTTGTGCCTGATGACCAGCTTTCCCTTGCCATTGGACGCCGTGGGCAGAATGTGCGCCTTGCATCCCAACTGACCGGTTGGGACATTGACATCATGACCGAGCAGGACGAAAGCGAGCGGCGCCAGTCCGAGTTCGAGGCAAACTCCAATGCGTTCATGGAAGCATTGAACGTTGACGAGATGGTTTCCCAGCTTCTTGCATCAGAAGGTTTCTCCACGGTTGAGGAGGTTGCCTATGTGGACATGCTGGAGATTGCTTCCATCGAAGGCTTTGACGACGAAACAGCCGAAGAGCTTCAGGCCCGTGCCCGTGAACATCTTGAGCGGCAGGAAGCTGCCCTGGATGAAGAGCGCAAGAAACTCGGCGTTGAAGACGCGCTGCTTGAAATCGAAGGTCTCACAATGCCGATGCTCGTCGCACTCGGCAAGGACGATATCAAGACGATGGAAGACTTTGCCGGTTGTGCCGCAGATGACCTGATCGGTTGGACCGAGCGCAAGGATGGCGAAACCACCCGGTTCCCCGGCGCGCTTGATGATTTCAAGGTCTCTCGTGCTGAAGCCGAGGCTATGGTCATGGCCGCCCGTCTCAAGGCTGGCTGGGTAACAGAAGAAGAACTTGCGGCAGCCAATGCGGAGCCGGAAGAGGTTGAAGAAGAAGAGCAGAGCGAGGAAGTTCGCCGTACGGGGCGTATTTTCTAGCGTGGTTCGGAACGAAGGGAGATGCGGTGAAACGGGATATGAACCCTCGCACTTGCATCGTTACCCATACGGAGCAGTCCCCGGACCTGATGGTCCGGTTTGTTCTGGATCCGGAAAACCGCGTTGTTCCTGATCTGAAACGCAAGCTGCCTGGCCGGGGCGTATGGGTGTCATGCGACAAGGCATTGGTGCAACAGGCAGTAGCCAAGGGGCTTTTTTCGAGAGGCTTCAAGGCGAAGGTTGAGGCAGGACAAGACCTGCCTGATCTGGTTGAGAGCCTGATGTGCAGGAATGCACTGGATGCGATCTCACTGGCAAAGAAGGCTGGTGTTGTTGTGCCCGGGCAGGCAAAGGCCGAAGCTGCCATGCGCAGCGGAGAGGCCGGTTTGCTGCTGATGGCGTCCGATGCCGGTGCAGACGGTGTTACAAAAATGGGTTTTGCCCTGAGAACACTTGAACTGCATGACGGATTGAACCTTCCATTGTTTCGCAGCTTTGCAAGTGCAGAGCTTGATGGAGCAACCGGCGGAGTTAACGTCATGCACCTGGCAATTCTGTCAGGGGGAATGGCTGGCAGGTTGCAGATCATGCTGGAAAGGCTCCGGCGATACAGGGGCGAAGATGCCCCGGTGCTTGAAAAAGCGAAATGAAATTCAATAAAGTGCTGGATTTTATCCCGCACAAGGTCCAAAAAGCGGCCAAGAAAGAGTAATAAGGTAAAGCATGAGCGAAAATGAAGGCGACAAGAACGCCGCTCCGGAAAAGAAAAAGAAACTGACGTTGCGTGGCGGGGGTGTCTCGCAGGGAACGGTACGTCAGAATTTCTCTCACGGTCGTTCAAAGTCGGTTGTGGTTGAGACGCGCAAACGCCGGATTACAAAACCTGGCGATGGTCCTGCTGTGGCTACGGTGAGGAAGGAAACACCTGCGCCTCCACGCCCTCCGGCAACACCGGTTCCCGACCCTGCTACGGATTCAATGGCTTCCAGCCTCTCAAGGAACGAGATGGAGGCCCGCCAGCGCGCGCTGGAAGAAGCCAAATCCCGTGAGGCGGAAGATCGCGTAAAGGCTGAAGAAGAAGCCCGTCGCCGCGAGCAGGAAGACAAGGAGCGGGCTGAAAGAAAGGCTCGCGAAGACGCCGAGCGTGAAGAAGCCGAGAAGCAAAAGGCCGCAGAAGAGGCTGAAGCCGCCCGCATCGCAGCTGCAGACGCATCTGCTGTTGCGGCCAAGGCTGAGGAAGGCGCTGTTAAGCCTGCTGCCCGCGATGAGCAGAAGCCGAAGGAATTGAAGCCGTTTGAGCGCAAGAAGCCGGAAGAGCCGCCAAAACCGTCACGCGGCAAGGGTGGCGATGACCGTCGCAAGACCAAGCTTACGCTAAGCAATGCGCTGGATGAGGAACGCGGCAAGCGCGGACCTTCGCTGGCTGCACTCAAGCGTCGTCAGGAAAAGGCAAAACGCGCAGCCCAGCAATCATCCGGTCCGCGTGAGAAAGTTGCCCGTGAAGTGCAGCTTCCCGAGACAATTACGATCCAGGAACTTGCAAACCGCATGTCCGAGCGTTCGGTCGACGTTATCAAGTATCTGATGCAGCAGGGCCAAATGATGAAGCCCGGTGACATTATTGATGCGGATACGGCCGAACTGATTACCGAGGAATTCGGTCATACGGTCCGCCGTGTTTCGGATTCCGATATCGAGGAAGGCATTTTTGATGCGCCGGACAACGAAGATGCGATGGTGCCACGTCCTCCGGTTGTCACGATCATGGGACATGTCGATCACGGCAAGACCTCGCTGCTGGACGCTTTGCGCAATGCCGATGTTGCTGCCGGTGAGGCTGGTGGCATTACCCAGCATATTGGAGCCTATCAGGTCGAACATGATGGCCAGTTGATTTCATTTATCGATACGCCGGGTCACGAGGCATTTACATCTATGCGTGCCCGTGGTGCGCAAATTACTGATATTGCGATTCTGGTGGTAGCTGCCGATGACAGCGTGATGCCCCAGACAATTGAGTCGATCAATCACGCTAAGGCCGCAGGGGTCCCGATCATTGTTGCAATCAACAAGATCGACAAGCCTGCTGCAGATGCAAACAAGGTGAAGACCGAACTGCTTCAGCATGAAGTCTTCGTCGAAGACATGGGTGGTGAAACCCTTACTGTTGAAGTGTCAGCGACCAAGGATACCAATCTCGACAAACTGCTTGAAGCAATCATCCTTCAGTCGGAACTGCTTGATTTGAAAGCTGATCCAGACCGTCCGGGTGAAGGTGTGATCATTGAATCCAAACTCGACAAGGGGCGTGGTCCCGTGGCAACGGTTCTTGTCAATCGCGGGACACTCAAGGTTGGTGACATTGTCATTGCCGGTGATGAGTGGGGCAAGGTCCGTGCGATCGTCAACGACCATGGTGATCAGGTGCCTGAGGCTCCGCCATCCATGCCTGCAGAAATTCTTGGCCTGAACGGCACGCCGTCTGCCGGCGACCGTATTGGTGTTGTCGAATCCGAGGCACGTGCCCGTGAAATCTCGGATTATCGACAGCGCCTGTCACGCGAAAAAGCCGTTGCCCGTGCGGCAGGTTCACGTGGTTCACTTGAACAGATGATGACGCAATTGCAGTCCAATGACCTGCAGGAAGCTGCTGTTGTGCTCAAGGCTGACGTACAGGGTTCCGCGGAGGCGATCCAGCAGGCTCTCGAGAAAATGAATACCGACGAGGTTCAGGCCCGGGTCGTTCATTCCGGGGTGGGTGCGATTACCGAATCCGATGTTGCCCTTGCTGCTGCATCAAATGCGCCAATTCTGGCCTTCAACGTTCGTGCCAACAAGCAGGCGCGGGATGCTGCAGAGGCTGAAGGCATTGAGATCAGGTATTATTCGGTCATTTACGATCTGGTTGATGATATCAAGTCTGTAATGTCCGGCATGCTTGCGCCGGAAAGGCGGGAGACTTTCCTCGGTTACGCGGAAATTCTGGAAGTCTTCAATGTGTCCAAAGTCGGCAAGGTTGCCGGTTGCCGGATTTCAGAAGGCAAGGTGGAGCGTGGTTCCGGTGTCCGCTTGCTGCGTGACAATGTCGTGATACACGAAGGAAAGCTTTCAACATTGAAGCGCTTCAAGGATGAAGTTTCTGAAGTGCCGGCCGGTCAGGAATGCGGCATGGCATTTGAGAATTATCAGGATATCCGCCAGGGCGATGTCATCGAATGCTTCCGTGTGGAGCATATAGAACGCTCGCTATAATAGTATCCATCCAGACTGACCCGGTTCCATCCCGGGTCAGAACTTGCAGGGATGATGTATGTCCAGGTTTTCGAAAAAAGGGCCGTCGCAGCGGCAATTGCGCGTTGGTGAACTGGTTCGCCATGAGCTGACAAGATTGCTGCAGCGCGGTGAATTGTCTGATCCGGTCTTGGAGAGAAACATTGTCTCCGTGTCGGAAGTCTCGATGTCGCCTGATCTCAAGATCGCAACAGCCTTTGTTTCTCCGCTTGGCGGGGGTGATGCAAAGCCTGTCATCAAGGCGCTTTCAAACAATGCCAGATACATTCGGGGTAAACTGGCACCGGCACTGGCCCAGATGAAATACATGCCGGAAATCCGGTTTCGAGAAGACACGAGTTTCAACAACTATTCAAGAATTGACGAATTGTTGCATAGCCCCGAAGTCGCTCGTGATCTCGACAAGGACGACGGGGAAGATTGATTTGATCGATACTCTGCGCAAGGAAAGTGCTGCATGAGCAGGCAACGAAAGAAAAAGGGACGCCCGGTCTCGGGATGGGTCGTTCTGGACAAGCCCGTTGGCATTGGCTCCACCCAGTGCGTTTCAAAGATCAAGTGGCTCTATCAGGCAGCAAAAGCAGGACATGCCGGTACGCTCGACCCGCTGGCTTCCGGCATGTTGCCGCTTGCCCTGGGAGAAGCGACAAGAACCGTCCCTTACATCATGGATGGAGAAAAAGCCTATCGGTTTACGGTTTCGTGGGGGATGGAAACCAATACAGACGACCTTGAAGGCGAAGCGGTTGAAACCTCCGAAAAACGGCCGAACAAGGACGAGATACTTGCCATTCTCCCATCCTATACCGGCGAGGTAAAACAGGTCCCGCCGAGGTTCTCTGCAGTGAAAATAAACGGTGAGCGGGCTTACAAGCTGGCTCGCGACGGTGAGGAAGTGGAGATTGAGCCGAGAACCGTATTTATCGATACGCTGACAATGGTTGACAGCAGCCCCGACAAATCAACGTTCGAAGTGGTTTGCGGAAAGGGGACTTATGTCAGGGCAATTGCCCGGGACATGGGGCGCGAACTCGGTTGCTTTGGCCATATCAGTGAGCTGCGCCGTACCAGAGTCGGTCCGTTTCTCGAAGAAGACATGGTCAAACTTGACGAACTGACCGGGTTGGAAGGCGACCTTGAAGCCCTTGATGATGAATTGTTCACAACGGGAAGCGCGATTGATGACTTGCTGGAAGTACCGGTAAGCAGGGAGCAGGCCCATCGTTTGCGTCTTGGCAACGCCATTGTTTTGCGGGGGCGGGATGCAATCGTGAAGGCCGATGAAGCTTTTGCCTCTCACGGCGATGAACTGGTTGCGCTGGGCGATGTCGACAAGGGCCAGTTTCGGCCCAAGCGCGTCTTCCGCCATTCTTTTCTGTGAGGTGAATACAAGGTCAGGTAACCAGTAACTGAGCGGGTTTCCGGCAATATTGCCAGTGATTCCGGATACAACAAAAGGACTGGCATTATCTTTCAAAATGGCCTATAGAACCCGCGATAACGGGCCATATGGTCCGTTTTCTTTTATCATGGCCGCTGCTGGACGACATCTTGGCAGTCGGCGACTTCATAACCCCGAGCTTCGGCTCACAAGGAGATAAATCCGATGTCGATTACCCAGGAACGCAAGCAGGAGCTTGTGAAGGAATACGCGCTCAAGGATGGTGACACAGGTTCGCCGGAAGTGCAGATTGCAATTCTCACAGAGCGCATCAACAATCTTACAGAGCACTTCAAGGGCCACAAGAAGGATAACCATTCCCGTCGCGGCCTTTTGAAGATCGTGGCGCAACGCCGCAAACTGCTCGACTATACAAAGGCAAAGGATGAAGCCCGTTACCGGGATTTGATCCAGCGTCTAGGCATTCGCCGATAACGGATTTTGGCGCGGCCCGGAGAATATCCGTGTCGCGCCTTTTCACTTTTACGGTTGTTTCCTGTTTGTCCGTGAATGTGATTTGTAAATAACAGGCCTGCGCATCAAGGGGCAGGATTGCAAGCGGTCTTTTTCAGGAAGACCCCTCGTTGTCTTGCCCTTGGGACGAACCCGGGCCTCCACAGACAGGTTAAATATGTGCGCTGAACCGGCCTGCCCGACCAACGGGTAGCCGCACGCACCACGTAAGGACGAAAAATGTTTGAACATCATATGGTAGAAATCGAATGGGGCGGCCGTCCGCTGACCATCGAAACCGGCAAGATTGCCCGTCAGTCAGATGCCTGTGTTATTGCCACATATGGCGAAACCACAGTCATGTGTGCGGTTGTATCCGACAAGACACCCAAGACAGGTGTCGATTTTTTCCCGCTGACAGTGAACTACATCGAAAAAGCCTATGCTGCAGGCAAGATCCCGGGCGGCTATTTCAAGCGCGAAGCAAGGCCGTCTGAAAAGGAGACACTTGTATCCCGGCTGATTGACCGCCCGATACGTCCTCTTTTTGCTGATGGCTACAAGAACGACACCCAGGTCACATGCATGGTCATCAGCCATGACATGGAAAACGATCCGGATATCGTGGCGATGGTTGCAGCATCTGCAGCACTGACCCTTTCAGGTGTACCTTTCCGCGGTCCGATTGGTGCTTCCCGCGTTGGCCTGATCGATGGCGAATACGTACTCAACCCGAATATTGATGAAATGCCTGAATCCGGTCTGGATCTGGTCGTTGCCGGTACAAATGACGCGGTTCTGATGGTCGAATCCGAAGCTGATCAGCTTTCAGAAGAAGTCATGCTGGGAGCGGTGATGTTTGGTCATCGCGAGTTCCAGCCTGTTATTGATGCAGTTGTCCAGCTTGCCGAAAAAGCTGCCAAGGAGCCACGCGAGCATGTAGTTCCAGATCATTCGGAACTGCGCGGAAAAGTGGTTTCGCTTATCGGTTCTGATATCGAGGCCGCATACACGATTTCCGACAAGCAGGAGCGTTACAACGCACTTGATGCAGCCAAGGCAAAAGCCAAGGAAGAGTTTCTCACAGAAGAATCAACCGACGACGAAGCCAACGTACTTGGCGAAGTTGTAAAGACGGTCCAGGCCGATGTGGTCCGGGGTTCCATCATCAAGACCGGCAAACGGATTGATGGGCGTGACCTTTCAACCGTGCGAGCCATTGAAGCGGAAGTTGGCCTTCTGCCACGCGCCCACGGCTCTGCGCTGTTCACCCGCGGAGAAACACAGGCGCTGGTCGTTGCCACGCTTGGTACATCTGATGACGAGCAGATGATTGATGCGCTGACAGGCACATACAAGGAAAACTTCCTGCTGCACTACAATTTCCCGCCATACTCGGTTGGTGAAACTGGTCGCATCGGCTTTACCTCACGTCGCGAGATTGGCCACGGCAAACTTGCCTGGCGGGCAGTGAAGGCTGTTTTGCCATCACAGGAAGAATTTCCCTACACCTTGAGGGCAGTCTCCGAAATCACAGAATCGAATGGCTCCTCTTCCATGGCAACGGTTTGTGGTACGTCGCTTGCCTTCATGGATGCAGGTGTTCCGCTCAAGGCCCCTGTTGCTGGTATTGCGATGGGATTGATCAAGGAAGGCGATGATTTCGCTGTTCTTTCTGACATTCTGGGTGATGAGGACCACCTCGGCGACATGGATTTCAAGGTTGCCGGTACTTCGGACGGGATCACTTCCCTTCAGATGGACATCAAGATCACCGGAATTACAGAGGAGATCATGAAGATCGCTCTGGAACAGGCCAAGGGTGGTCGTGAGCACATTCTCGGTGAAATGAACAAGGCGATTGCTGAAGGTCGCGCCGAGCTTGGCGAATTCGCTCCTCGAATTGAGTCGTTCAAGATTCCGACCGACAAAATCCGTGAGGTTATCGGTTCCGGTGGCAAGGTCATTCGCGAAATTGTTGAAAAGACCGGTGCCAAGGTCTCCATTGAAGATGACGGCTCCGTCAAGGTGGCTTCGTCTTCCGCGAAAGAAATCGAAGCTGCAGTCAAGTGGATTCGCTCAATCACCGACGATCCGGAAGTTGGCGTGATCTATGAAGGCACTGTCGTCAAGACGGTTGATTTCGGTGCATTCGTGAACTTCTTCGGTTCCCGTGACGGACTTGTCCATATTTCCCAGCTTGCTTCCGAGCGTGTTGGCAAGACTACTGATGTGGTCAAGGAAGGTGACAAGGTCTGGGTAAAGCTTATGGGCTTTGACGATCGCGGGAAGGTCCGCCTTTCGATGAAGGTTGTTGATCAGGAAACCGGCAAGGAGTTTGTCGAAGAAGATGAAGATGATGACGGCGATGATGATTGATCATCTTTTCCAGTAATGCTTAAGGGCCGGGGTTTCCCGGCCCTTTCGTTTAAGGTTCAGGGGCACATGGAGACAATCATGAATGGGTGGGATCACCACATGAGGCAGGTTCCTGCCGTCAAACCCCTCGGGCTGTTTTTGCTGCTGTTGTTCGGTGTCGTTCTCACCGCTTGCCAGACCCTGTCGAAGGAAGAATGTGTTGCGGCTGACTGGCAGGTTATCGGTGAGCAGGATGGCGCCGCAGGTCATGCACCTCAGGCGCGCTTCGGCGAACATGTCCGCTCTTGTGAAAAAGCCGGTATCGTTCCTGACCAGACCTTGTGGAACCAGGGATATCAAAGAGGGCTTGTGCGCTTCTGCACGCCGTTGAGCGGTCTCTCGTATGGCGAGCGCGGTCGAACGTATCACAACGTCTGTCCGGTTGAACTGGATGGAGCCTTCCGATCAGGTTATGAACTTGGACGAAAGAAACATGGCAAGGCCAATGAGATAAGTTCGATCCGTCGTCGAATTTCCACAAAAGAGGCAGATATCCGTAATCTGGAAGCCCTGCGTTCCAAGGGAAAGATCGACGAAAATGAAGCCATCAGGCGTAGCCGTGATTATCGTTTTGATATTTCGGACTTGAGTCGCGAACTGGGACGAAAGGAAGCGGAGCTTGGGCAGATTGAACGCGAGATTGAGAATTTTCGCTTGTCTGTCCAGTTCAGATAGGAACGACAACATCACGGCTTGTCTGCATGCCGCAGGTGATTTCAGGTCAAACCCATGAAACAGGATTATCGTCACGCATTGGTATTCGGGCTGGAAAGAGGCCTGTTGAACTTGCCTTCAGACGCTGATCGCTGGGCGATGTTTAATGCGGTGCCTTTGCCACACGCGCCTTCCGGGTTGATATCTGCTTTGGTATGCGAACAGCCATTTCGTCCGCTTTTCCAGGAACTTCAGAAGGCTGGATACCAGGTAGAGCCGGTGCTGGCAGACCGCCTGCAGGATGGCTACGGGGCGGTTATAGTATGTGCGGGGCGTGATCGAAGGGTCAACGAATTCAATATTGTCCGGGCATGGAACTGGTGCAAAACCGGCGGGAGCGTCATCATTGCCGGGGACAAGACTTCCGGCATTTCCTCCTTGCGCAAGTGGGCGGCAAGGTTTGGCAATATTGCCGACAGCTTCTCGAAATTCCATGCAATGGTTTTCACTGTGGTCAAGAGGGGTTCGGAAGATATCGAACTGCCCATGCTGGAACGTAGCGCTGATGGTTATGAAATGGCGGAAGGCATGTTTTCTGCAGATGGCCCGGATACCGGTTCTTCAATGCTGGCCAATCATTTCAGTGACCGGATATCCGGACGGGTAGCGGACCTTGGCGCTGGATGGGGATTTTTGTCGGTTGAATTGTTACGCAGATCCGGTCGTATCGCATCACTTTCGCTTTTCGAAGCAGACTGGCACGCACTGGAGGCGGCAAAGCGAAACCTGAAAACAGCAACGTGCGATCTGGAGTTTCACTGGTGCGATGTGACCAGCGAGTTCCGCAAGACGCCTTATGACTGGGTAGTCATGAACCCGCCGTTTCACACTGGCAGGGCGGCTGATCCCGAACTCGGCAAACGGTTCATAGCCGTTGCGGCATCAACCCTTCCGGCCGGTGGTAAACTGCTGATGGTGGCAAACCGCAACCTGCCTTACGAACAAACACTGGATGCCATGTTCCGAGGCTACGAAATTCTGGAAACCGGCAACGGGTTCAAGGTAATCGAAGCCCGCAAATAGCGACAACTTTACTCGTCAAGTGTGTTCAGGTCGTTCAGCTTTGGCATTGAAATCGTTGAATACCCGGAATCAACAAAGTGAATTTCGCCGGTAACACCGGATGAGAGATCAGAAAGCAAGTAAAGGCCCGAATTGCCAACTTCTGATATGTCCACCGTACGTCTCAAGGGCGAGTTGCGCTTCTGGTAGTTGAACATGGCCCTTGCATCCGAAACACCGGCACCGGCTAGGGTACGAACGGGACCTGCCGATATCGCATTGATGCGGATGCCGTCCGGGCCGTAATCACTTGCCAGATAGCGTACGCTTGCTTCAAGGGCTGCTTTGGCAACGCCCATCACATTGTAATTCGGCATTACACGCGAGGAGCCGCCATAGGTAAGGGTCACCATCGAGCCGCCTTCTGTCATCAGGCTTGCGGCCCGTTTTGCGACTTCGGTAAAGGAAAAACAGGATATGACCATCGTGCGGGAAAAATTGTCCCGGGTCGTATCCGCATAAAGCCCTTTCAGCTCATTCTTGTCTGAAAAAGCCACTGCATGGACAAGGAAGTCGATTGATCCCCATTCTTTCTTGAGGGTTTCAAAAACCGCATCAACAGATGCGATGTCTTCCACATCACAGTCGAGAACCAGCTTTGAGCCCAGGCTTTCCGCCAAAGGCTTGACGCGCTTTCCAAAGCCGGCACCCTGATAGGTAAGTGCGATTTCGGCTCCGTGTTCCGCCAGCTTGCTTGCAATGCCCCATGCTATCGAATGATTGTTGGCGACCCCCATGACCAGGCCGCGTTTGCCTTCCATCAAACCTTTCATGGCAGGCTCCTAACCGTTATAGCGCGACAGCGCCAGGGTTGCGTTGGTTCCACCGAAACCAAACGAATTCGAGATCACCGTGTTCAACTCGACATTGTCCTGGCGTTCCAGAACGATGTTCATGTCCTTGAATGCCGGGTCAAGCTCGTCAATATGGGCGCTTTCGCAGATGAAATTGTGGTTCATCATGAGCAGCGAGTAGATGGCTTCCTGTACGCCGGTTGCTCCCAGTGAATGCCCGGTAAGCGACTTGGTTGAGGAAATCGGAGGGCAATTCTGGCCGAATACCTCACGGATGGCCTCTATCTCCTTTTCATCGCCCACTGGTGTCGATGTTCCGTGCGGATTGATATAGTCGACCTTCTCGTTGACCGTGGACAGAGCCATGTTCATGCAGCGAACGGCACCTTCACCGGACGGTGCAACCATGTCGTAACCGTCCGACGTTGCACCATACCCGATGATTTCACCATAAATTTTCGCGCCGCGAGCTTTTGCATGTTCCAGTTCTTCGAGAATCAGAACACCAGCACCGCCAGCAATCACAAATCCGTCACGTGCTGCATCATAGGTGCGGGATGCGCGAGACGGCGTATCGTTGAATTTCGATGACATTGCGCCCATTGCATCAAACAGGTTCGACATGGACCAGTCGAGGTCTTCCGAACCGCCGGCAAAGATCATGTCCTGCTTGCCGAGCTGGATCGTTTCGTATGCATTTCCGATGCAATGATTGGATGTGGCGCACGCAGAGGTGATCGAATAGTTGACGCCCTTGATCTTGAACTGTGTGCTCAACACGGCAGACGCGGTTGAACTCATGGACTTTGGCACGGCAGTCGGGCCGATGCGCTTGGGCCCCTTCTCACGGGTAATGTCGGCAGCTTCAAAAATCGTGCGTGTTGAAGGGCCACCGGATCCCATGATGATGCCGGTGCGCGGATTGACAACATCGCTTTCTTCAAGCCCGGCATCCTCAATCGCCTGTTGCATGGCTATGTAGTTCCAAGCGGTGCCCTTGGACATGAACCGGGCCGTACGCCGGTCCAGAACCTCAAACGGGTCGACAGAGGGTTCGCCGTGAACCTGACAGCGAAAGCCGTATTTCACATAATCATCGGCTGTATCAATGCCCGACTTTGCTTCTTTAAGGGAAGTCAACACTTCTGGCACATTGTCGCCAATGGATGAAACAATTCCCATGCCGGTCACAACAACTCGCTTCATGAGTATCTCCTTTATGAGATGGTTGCCCAATCAATGCGGCAACATCGGGTCGGGGAATTTACTGTCCGGCCTTTTCCGAGGAAAGAGCCACTTTCAGGTCTTTTGCAACATATATGGTTTCGCCATCGGCCTTGAGCCAGCCATCACCGATACCAAGGACAAGCCTGCCGCGCATAACCCTTTTGAGGTCCACTCCGTACTCAACAAGTTTTGTCTTCGGGGTTACCATGCCCTTGAATTTGACTTCTCCAGTCGAAATCGCCATTCCGTAGCCCTGTTCGCCAAGCCAGCCGAGGAAAAAGCCGGTCAGCTGCCACATTGCATCGAGGCCAAGGCATCCGGGCATGATTTCATTGTTGATGAAATGGCAGGGAAAAAACCAAAGGTCCGGTTTTACATCGAGTTCTGCGCGGATAGAGCCTTTTCCGTATTCACCACCGTCTTCTGCAATATTGGTAATGCGGTCGAACATCAGCATGGGCGGAGCGGGCAATTGCGCATTTCCCTGGCCGAAAAGTTCTCCCCGCGCGCAGGCAAGCAATTCATCGTAATTATAGCTGGTCTGGCGATCGCTCATGAAATGGAACTCTTTCAGTCTGGTATCGTCGTTTGATTCAGGGGCTTGTAACACATGCAACTTGGCTGTGCCAAAAGAAAGATTCTGCAATGGTCTGCTGGTGGCAAAGCCGTTAAGCAGTTGCTCTGGTAGCATATTTGCAACTATTGCACTGATAGGGTGATCGAATTATATTGCACATGTACCGAGTGAAACTTGGCAATTGTTGATGACTGAAAAACACAAAGATCTGGATCAGACGTTGCGTCAGGCAAAATTGCGCCCGACCCGTCAGCGAAAGGCACTTGCCGAATTGCTTTTCTCAAAAGGTGACAGGCATGTTTCCGCCGAGACACTTTTTGATGAGGCGCGGGAAGCCGGTGTCACGGTCTCGCTTGCCACTATTTACAATACGCTGCACCAGTTTACCGAGAACGGTCTGTTGCGGGCGATCTCGGTCGACTCCAGCAAAACCTATTTTGACACGAATACCGGAAACCACCATCATTTCTACATTGAAGACCGCAATGAAGTGATGGACATGCCGGATGGTTTCGTGAAGGTGGAGAACCTTCCGTCACCTCCTGAAGGAATGGAAGTCTGCAGCGTTGATGTTGTTGTGCGGATACGCGAGCAAAAGCGCCGCTGACAACCCTGCCGGCAGCGCCAAGGCGCAGACCGGGCTGTCATTATTCCTCTATAAATTCGTCCGGATAAACTCCCCAGAGGGCGTTCTTTTCGACATATCCGTCAATTTCGCCTGTTGCATCGTCCTTGACGGATAGGCGGCACCAGTCTTCAGAGCATGACAGGACGTTGGCAACCACGCCGGGTTCAAGGCGTGCAGTAACCCCTGCGCTATTGTCGGCCTTTCTTTTCAGATCTGCCAGACCATGCTCTTTGTTGGGTTCCCATGGGCGAACCACGACAGTCCTGCGACCTGAAAGAAGCGAATGAAGGACCCACCCCTCATTGCCTTCGGGATCCCTAACCTTGCGCCAGTTGTCGAACTCCTGGATTATTTCCATTGGCAAACCTTGCCGCTGGTAAAGCCAGTTTATCTTGAAGTCGGTTCCCGGCCCGACACGCACATTCACCTTGCCTGATTTCAGGCTTGCAAACCGTGGCAGTGGCAGGCCGGATTGCCCTGATGATGACTGGGCAAATGCACTTTCAGGCAAGGCGTGAAACAGGATAATGGCGAGCAACAAGACAAACGATCGTTTCCCGGTTTGCATATACACTGTTCTCTCCGTGTGCTGCCTGGGGCTTTCACCATGCTGCGCCTGCGGATTTTGCGATTTGCGTTGGCGCGGAGGTCTGGTAAACAGGCTTCTAGTTCGTCTGGATACATTTTGACGCTACAGGATTAACAGGCGGTCAACATCCAGGTCAAATCGTTGCGTTCCTTGGAGAAAATGCCCGTATGTCGGTGAAAAAACCCGTAGTGATAGTCACCAGAAAACTACCCGATGATGTTGAAACCCGGATGAGGGAATTGTTCGACACAAGGCTTAATCTGGAAGACCGGGCCATGAGCGCTGCAGAGCTTGCGGAAGCTGTCAAAACCGCCCAGGTCCTTGTCCCGACGGTGACCGACCGGATTGACGCGGCACTGATAGAGCAGGCTGGTCCGCAGCTTGAAATGATAGCCAATTTCGGTAATGGCGTTGACAATATCGACGTAAAGGCCGCCGCCAAAAAAGGTATCATAGTAACCAATACGCCTAATGTGCTGACAGAAGACACGGCAGACATGGCGATGGGCTTGATGATTGCCGTTTCCCGTCGTTTCGTGGAAGGAGCGCAGGCAATCAACCGGGACAAGTGGCGCGGTTGGTCACCCACCTGGATGCTTGGTCACCGGATTTGGGGAAAGCGGCTCGGGATCATCGGAATGGGCCGCATCGGAACCGCCGTGGCGCGCCGGGCAAAAGCCTTTGGGCTGTCCATTCACTACCATAATCGAAACCGCGTTGCTGCCCGGACGGAAGACGAACTTGAGGCGACATACTGGGACACGCTTGACCAGATGTTGCCGCGTGTCGACTTTCTTTCGGTCAACTGCCCGCACACAGCGGCAACCCGTCACATGCTGTCTGCAGAGCGCCTTTCACTGATGCAGCCTGGTGCCATCATCATCAATACGGCCCGGGGCGAAGTGATCGATGAAGCAGCCCTTACCCAGGCAATCGCTCACGGCAAGATTGCCGGGGCCGGTCTTGACGTGTTTGCCAGCGAACCGGCTGTGGCGCCCGATCTCATGAAACTGGTAAAACAGGGCAAGGTTGTCGTGTTGCCCCACATGGGTTCGGCCACGAAGGAGGGGCGCCACGAAATGGGCGACCGTGTATTGATCAACATCCGCACCTGGGCAGACAGCCACCGTCCCCCGGACCGCGTGCTGCCAACCGGGGACTGATTTTGTGAGTAGGCTCAAGGCGGCAACCTTCGGATCGGCAATGGTTGATATCATTGCAATTCTTGAATCCCACTCTATCGAACAACTTTCGCTTTCCAATGCGCACCAGCAATATTTGCTGGTTGAGCCAGGCCGGAAAGTCGAGGCCCAATCCATTGCAACCCATATTGGTGGGGGTGGGTTGAATACGGCTGTCAGCCTGTCACGCCTTGGCTGCCGTTCCGTTCCGTTCGTGAAAACCGGCAAGGGCGCAAACCGTTCCCATGTAATTGAACATTGCGAACTGAACAAGCTTGAGCTTGATGGATTGATGGTTGCCGAAAACGGCAAGACCGGTTCGGCAGTGATGATTGCCAGTCATGAGAAGAATGCCGCCATTTTTACGCAGCGTGGTGCAAATACCATGCTTGATGAGGGGGATTTGGCAGGAATCTCCCTCGAAACTTTTGATCTGGTTCATGCCGCGCCCTTGAGCGGCGACAGTGCTGCCATGCTGCCTGCAATCGGCGAAAAAGCTGCAGACGCTGGCGCGTTTTTTTCATCAAACCCGGGAATCCGGCAGATATCGACACGCGCCAACTCGGTACTTGGAGCAGCCCGGCACATGTCATTGATTTCGATCAATGAGGTTGAAGCTGCAGCGCTTGTGCCCTGTCTCTCCGCTCTCGACAGCGCGCTTGACTGGGGCGTACCCAAACCCGGAGAGCCGGTACTCAAGTCGGAGGGTGGTCCCATACCCATGCGCAAGTTCTGTGAAACACTGCATGGCCACGGACCAGGGCATGTCCTGATTACAGCCGGTGCAGATGGCGCCTATCTTTTTAACGGTGAAGACTTTGTCCATCAGGAAATTGTGCCGGCAGAAGTTGCCGGTACGGCAGGTGCAGGTGATTCCTTTGTTTCGACGCTGGCCTGGGGATTGAAGTCAGGCTTTGATGCCGACAAGGCGCTCCTTCTTGCTGCACACAATGCATCTTCGGTTGTCTCCCATGTCAACACGACAGACGGGCTTCTTGAAAAACCGGATTTGCTGGAAAGGGCAGGTCTCGCCTGAGCGAGACCGTGAACTTGTTCAAACGCCGGTTGAACCGAACCCGCCACTACCACGGGTTGTTTCACTGGCCAGGGATGCTTCCACAATCTCCACCTGGCTAACCGGTGCAATCACCATCTGTGCAATTCGCATTCCCCGTTCGACCGCAAAGGGTTGGTCGCCAAGATTGACAAGCAGAACCATGATTTCCCCCCGATAGTCCGCATCTATCGTTCCGGGTGTGTTGAGACAGGTAATCCCGTGCTTGTAAGCAAGGCCTGAGCGCGGTCTGATCTGGCCTTCATGGCCATCAGGCAATTCCATTATCAAGCCTGTCGGAACAAGGGCGCGTTTCCCGGGCTCCAGCACCAGCGGTTCTTTGGCAGGTACGGCCGCACGCAAGTCCATCCCGGCTGCTGCCCCGGTTTCGTAGGCAGGTAGTTCCAGCCCTTGTGAATGGGGCATGCGTATGATGTGCAATTTGGTCATCCGGAAATTACGGTCCTGTTTGAAAATCTGCTTCACTTATACAGTGACGGTTTCTGTCTCAAAATGTTCAATGATCCTGTTCACAAGTTGCCGGGCAACTGATTGTTTGTCCATCGTGGACCAGGTTTCAGAGCTGTCTTTGCTGAACAGCCTGATCGTATTGCTGTCCCCTCCCATAACGCCGCCGGACGGTGAAACATCATTGGCGAGAATCCAGTCGCATCCCTTGCGTTCGAGTTTGGCTTTGGCGTGTTCAGCAAGTTTTTCCGTTTCAGCAGCAAAGCCGACAAGAAGTTTGGGTCTTTTCCCGTGATGGCCAAGTTCCTTCAGAATGTCCGGGTTTTCTGTCAATCGGAGGCTGGCCGGGCCTTTGCCGTCCTGCTTTTTCATCTTTTCATCAGCAGTGTTCTCGGTTCTCCAGTCTGCTACGGCAGCTACCATCACTGCTATGTCCGCAGGAAGGGCGGTCTCAACCATCTTCTGCATTTCCCGTGCTGTTTGCACGTGTATGGTTTCGACATTGCGCGGAGCCTCAATATTGACCGGGCCTGAAACTAGGATTACCTCGGCCCCGGCATCCGCCAGCGCCTTTGCAATTGCATGGCCCTGTTTCCCCGAAGATCGGTTGGCGATGTAGCGCACCGGATCGATCGGCTCATGGGTTGGTCCGGAAGTAACGATTGCCCGTTTTCCGGAAAGCGGTTTCAAATCGGGTGAGATTATGCCCCCTATTGCCGAGAGAATTTCCATGGGCTCGGCCATGCGGCCTGTTCCTGCTTCTCCGCTTTCGGCCATTTCACCAGCATTCGGCCCAACGAACCGGATACCGTCATGCCGCAAAGTTTCACGGTTTCTTACCGTGGCCGGGTGATTCCACATGGCTGGGTTCATGGCAGGTGCAACAAGTACCGGCTTGTTGGTTGCCATCAGGATGGTGGAGGCGAGATCATTTGCATGCCCGCCTGCCATCTTTGCCATCAGATCAGCGGTGGCTGGTGCTACCACCAGAAGGTCTGCTTCACGTGACAGGCGTATATGGCCGATGTCATGTTCATCATCACGGTCAAAAAGCTCGGAAAACACCCGGTCGCCGGCAATGGCACCGACGCTCAATGGCGTGACAAAAGCCTGCGCGGCCTCGGTTAAGACCGGACGAACCTTCCCGCCCCGCTCGCGTATCCTGCGGATGAGATCAAGACACTTGTAAGCGGCAATGCCACCACCGATGATCAGCAGGATACGTTTCCCATCAAGGTTTGGGTCTGCTGTAATCTGGGCGTTGGCGATTGCTGTAGCCGGGCTTGACCATGCTTTGCTGGCGAATATCGCTTCCGGTTTTTTGTCATGATCCCGCAATTGCGAAAGAAGCAGGCGTGCCTCTTCCTCCATGGAGCGTCCGTTGCGTGCCGCCCTTTCGCGCAGGGCCTGCTTGGTTTCCTCGTCAAGATTACGGATGGTAATACTGGGCATGCGACAATCTCGATTGCAATGAAATCATTAGTTGGCAGAAAATTGAAACCAATGCAATCATTTCGTGCTGGCAGACGGGAATGTTCTAGAAGCGGTTTACCAGCTCATTGCTTGGAAAGCAGGTTGCCCTCAACCCGTTTTTCTCCTGCCAGGCGCCAATTGACCGGCGGGTTTTGAACCCGGCAAGGCCGTCCGCGCCACCAACATCATGGCCTTGTCTGACAAGTTCATTTTGCATGCGCATGACTTCTCCGCGTGTAATACCGGTGACCGGCTGCCAGTCGGTCTGGAATGGCCGGTTGGAATACTGGATGCGGTCAGCAACATTTCCGACAAAGAGCGCATAAAGGTCCGAATTGTTATACTTCTTGATTACATAAAAATTCGGCGTGGCAACAAAGACCGGACCGTACCTGCCTGCTGGCAGTAGAATCGCACCCTGCTGGCCCAGTTCATGTGCGGGAAAGGGTTTCCCGGAAACTCGTTTCACACCGGCTGCAACCCATTGCGAAATCGGTCGCATCCGGTCGGGCCCCTCCAGTGAGCAGGATACATTGTCGGGAATGCGTGCTTCATAGCCCCAGTCCCTTCCGGCCTGCCATCCATATGCCTTGAGGTAATTGGCGATCGATGCCAGCGTGTCTGCTGTTGAGCCCCAGATGTCGCGCTTTCCGTCCCCGTCAAAATCCACGGCATGTTCGAGATAGGAAGATGGGAGGAATTGGGGTTGCCCCATCGCACCCGCCCAGGACGATTTCATCTGCCGGGGGGATACATCACCATTCTCTGCAATTGACAGGGCGGCGAGTACTTCTTTTCGGAACAGTGGTTTCCGGGTCGACATGAACGCCTTGGTGCCGAGAACCTGAAAGGCGTCATGCGGTATTGAAACCCTGCCATAAGCCGATTCCCTCCCCCAGATGGCAAGCAATATGCGCCCTGGTACACCGTACTTCTTCTCAATCCGCCGGATCAATTGCGCATGCCGGTTGAACAACGTTCTCCCGCCTGCAACGACGCTGGCGACATTGCGTTCGTTGAAATATTTGGTCGGACTCCTGAACTCGGCCTGGGCTTGTGGCCTGGAAGCCTTTGGCTTGCTTCCGGGCATTACGAGATCAGGCAGCTTCCAGTTTATTGAAATGCCCTTGAAGGCTGAATTGAATGTCGTCCGGGATACGCCACGTTGGCGTGCCTCTGGCCAAAGATCGTTCTGGAGCCAGTTCTGGAATTGCCGCTCAACGCTTGCCCGGTCCTGGGCATGCGCCGGCATGCTCATGAAGAGGATGGCAAGAAGACAGGCAAATCGTTTCATGTAATGAGTCTACGCAGGCAGTTCGGCTCGTGCCAGTCTTTTCTTGTGCAAGTGGACAGATCAGTACGGAATTGGGAAATCCCTGTATGCAGCGTCGATATCATCCATGACTTCATCGCCAAGTTTCAGATCCACGGCAGCTAGCGAGTTTTCAAGCTGGGCCATCGATGTGGCGCCGAAAATGACAGAAGTCATGAACGGTCGGGTGAGGCAGAATGCGAGCGCCATTTGTGCCATGTCCAGGCCGTGCTTGCTTGCAATGTCGCTGTAACGGCGAATGGCAGCATGGGCATTGTCATTCCACCGGCCGCCAAGTGTGTCACTGCTGACATCGCCACGGGAACCTTTCGGGCGTTCGTCTCCCTTGCATTCCATGTATTTGCCGGTCAGCAATCCGCAAGCCAGCGGTGAGAAGGCGAGCAGGCCGACATCCTCATGGTGGCAGAGTTCGGAGAGATCCAGATCGAAATACCGGCAGAGAAGCGAATACTCGTTCTGGATTGATGCGACACGCGGCAACCCTTTTTGATCTGCCAGCCGCAACCATTGGGCAGTGCCCCAGGCACTTTCATTGGAAAGTCCGATTGCACGGATCTTGCCTGCCTTTACATGCCCGGCGAGGGCTTCAAGAACCTCGTTCATGTGATCGAGCGTTTTCTGCGTATCCTGCGATGTGGGGTCAAACTGCCATGACTGGCGGAAATGGTAGGATCCGCGGTTTGGCCAGTGAAGCTGGTACAGGTCAACATAGTCGGTCTGAAGGGACTTGAGGCTGTTGTGAAGGGCGATATCAATCGTTTCTGCAGAGATCGGAATACCGTCACGAACATTCTGGTATCCTTGTCCGGAGACCTTTGTTGCAATCACAACATCACCGCGTCGTCCCGGGTTTCTTGCAACCCACGACCCGATGATGCGCTCCGTGTCTCCCTGCGTTTCTTTTGAGAGCGGGGTTGTCGGATACATTTCCGCCGTATCAATGAAATTGATGCCATGATCGGTTGCGCAATCAATTTGCGCATGCCCTTCCGCTTCCGTGTTTTGCGTTCCCCACGTCATGGAGCCGAGGCAAAATTCGCTCACCTTGATGCCGGTGCGGCCAAGTTCATTCTGTTTCACAGGTACTGCCCAATGGAAAATGGTTTCTGGAGAGCAGAATCATAGCAGCCCGAATACTACTTGCAACTGCCATCGGCCTGCGGAGGAATGAAGCAGCAGCATTTTCACGGTAAGACGTAACGCACCGTCTGTATTTTGTATCAGCGGTTGTGCATGCGTCTGTGCAACTCGTTGATCCGGCTGCTTGCCGTGCGTTCACAAAGGGCAGGAACCAGTGCATGGATCAGTGCGGCGCAGGCTGCAACGAAAAGGGTGCCGGAAAAGTTCATGGCAAAACGGAAGTGCTGAAAATAGCTTTCTTCGACAGAATTTGGATGTGCAAGGAATGTGCGATGCAAAAGATCTTTCATGTCATCCTCCCATAATATTGGACATGAGTGAACTTTATCTGCGGGGCTTCGGGAAAATATCCGATAAATTATCTTTTCTCATGTCATATTTGAGATATTATCCCGTCATGACAGAATTGGACGAACATGATCGCAGGATCCTTAGGCATTTGCAGAACGATGCTTCATTGAGTGTCGATGCCTTGGCGGACCTGGTGCATCTTTCCCGCAATGCCTGCTGGCGCCGGGTCAAGCGTATGGAAAACGATGGCGTGATCCTTCGCAAGGTGGCGTTGGTCAATCCCCAATCGGTGGATCTCGACCTGTCTGTTTTCGTGATGATAAGGACACATTCCCATGATCCGGCGTGGCTGGAGAAATTCAAGAATGCAGTCTCGGTAATGCCAGAGATCGTCGCTGCCCACCGGATGAGTGGCGACCTTGATTATGTCCTGCGGGTAAAAGTTCGTGACGTGAAGGCTTATGATGCCTTCTACCAGCGTCTGATTTCGCGTGTACCGGTGGCAGACATTTCTGCAAGCTTTGTAATGGAAGACATCAAGGATGGTACTGCCTTGCCATTATGAGGTATCCGGTTTGCCAACCTAGTCAAAAAACACCTGGTAGGTGAGAAGGCCTGCAATAACCCAAAGCGCCACATGGCCCCACCGGTTGTTCCTGGCTTCCGCCTTGCTGATTGCTTCGGTTGTCTTCGGATGCAGGTACATTCCGTTCTTTGTCTGCTCTTCAAGTTCTTCTGATACTTGTTCGGCCTTTCTGGCCAGTTCCGGCATCATCTGCAAAAGGCGCCGTCCTGCATTCATGCCTTCCTTGGCATCATTCAGCATGCCGACCGGGCCAAGGTTTTTGGCAATCCAGTCTCCCACTACAGGTTCAGCGGCTTTCCACATGTTGAACGCAGGATCCAGCGTTCTTGCCACCCCTTCAACCACGACCATTGTCTTTTGCAGCAGCAACAGTTCAGGCCGCGTCTGCATGTCGAAGATTTCCGTGACTTCGAAAAGCAGGGTGAGCAACTTTGCCATTGAAATCGTTTCGGCAGACTGGCCGTGGATTGGTTCGCCAATTGCGCGAATGGCCTGCGCAAAACTGCTGATATCGTGATGCTTGGGGACATAGCCTGCATCGAAGTGAACCTCGGCAACCCGCAGATAATCGCGCGTGATGAAACCGTAAAGGATTTCAGCCAGAAAACGTCTTTCAGGGCGTGACAGTCTTCCTGCAATGCCAAGGTCAACGGCGACTATGTTGCCGTTTGCATCCACGAACAGGTTCCCCGGATGCATGTCCGCATGGAAAAAACCGTCACGCACCGCATGACGAAGAAAGGATTGTATGAGTTGGACGGATAGCGCCTTTAGGTCGTGACCTGCGGCAGCAAGGCCCTGGACATCTGACAATTTGATACCATCGACCCAGTCCATGGTCAGGCAATCACGCCCGGTAAATTCCCAGTTCACGCCCGGGACATGGAAGCCTTTATCATTCTCTGTGTTTTCGGCCATTTCGGAAAAGGCCGCTGCTTCAAGCCTCAGGTCCATCTCGATCCGGGCGGACTGGGCAAGCATGTCAACCACCGAAACCGGTTTCAGCCGTTCTGCCTGACTGCTGGTTCTGTCCAGCAACCGGGCCGCTGCATAGAATGTATCAAGGTCATGGCGAAAGCGTTCCCTGACCCCGGGACGGACAACCTTTACGGCCACTTCCGTTTTGCAGGAAGCAAGAACTGCCTTGTGAACCTGCGCAACGGAAGCCGCTGCGATCGGTTCACTGAAGGAAGAGAAGACCTCGTCAACCGGTCGTCCGATTGATTGTTCTATCCGTTTTCGCGAAATCTCGACAGGAAAAGGGGCAATACGGTCATGCAGAAGTTCCAGGTCACGTGCCGTTTCACTGCCCACCACATCCGGTCTGGTTGCCAGAAACTGGCCAAGCTTTACCCAGCTGGGCCCAAGCCTGTTCAGGGCTATTGAGAGCCGTTCCGATTGCTTGCGGTGTTTCGACTGTTTTCTGGCGATCATCCCTGCAAGCCGGTGGCCGAACCGGGCCGGGGGTGGCAGGCCTTCAGCAGGAAGTGCTGAAATAACACCTTCCCGTGCGAGTACCCACCCCGCTTTCACCAGTGACAGATGAGAAAAAACAATACCCATCCGCGTTAAAGCTTCCAGCCACTGTGCAAGGCTGCAATTCCGCCCGAGAAATTGCGCCATTTGACATGTTCGAAGCCAGCTTCGGATAGGGCGTTCGCAAACCGCTGCTGATCGGGAAACTTGCGGATGGATTCAACCAGATAACGATAGGAGTCACCGTCTCCGGTTACCATCTGGCCGATACGCGGTATCGCATTGATGGACCAGCTCTCGTAGATTTTTTCAAGCAGCGGGATCTCGACTTCGGAAAATTCCAGACAAAGGAATTTCCCGCCAGGCTTCAGGACACGCCAGGCTTCGGACAGTGCAAGGTTCATTTTGGGAACATTGCGAATGCCAAAAGCAATTGTGTAGGCGTCAAAGGAGTTGTCATCAAAAGGCAGGCTTTCCGCGTTTCCTTCAACAAAATCCAGCTTGCCTGAAAGCTTGCGCTTGCTTGCCCGGTCCCTACCCACCTCAAGCATTGAGGCATTGATGTCGAATACGGTCGTGTGGCATTTTGCGCCACCCTGTTCGGCGATGCGGAATGCAATGTCACCCGTTCCACCGGCCACATCGATGGACTTCCAGTTTCGTTCATCGCTGCGGGGCGGGGCAAGCATTGTAACCATGGCATCTTTCCAGAGCCGGTGTACTCCTGCGGACATCAGGTCATTCATGATGTCGTAGCGGTCTGCAACCTTGTGAAATACGGTGTCGACCCTGGGCTGTTTCTGTCCGGGTGCCACGTTCTCGAAGCCAAAGGAAGTTTCCATCTGCTCTGTGGCAGTCGTGCGCTGGTTTGACATGTTTCCTGTCCTGCTTTTCCCAAATGCAGCTTTACATTAGATATCTCTGGTGACCAAGGGTATATAGACCCGTTGAAAGCCTATTACACTGCGGCAATTCACGCCGTTTGACGAGTGCGGGATTATAAACATGCCGGAATTGCCGGAAGTGGAAACAGTACGACGCGGATTGGCGCCTGTGATGGAAGGGAGCACAATTCAGAAAGTGCACCTGCGTCGTGATGGCTTGCGCTTTCCGTTTCCTGAAAATTTTGCCGAAAGGCTGTCCGGCAGGAAGATTGTCTCTGCCGGCCGTCGCGCAAAATATCTGGTTGTTGATCTCGATGACGGGCAGGTACTCGTCATGCACTTGGGCATGTCGGGTTCGTTTCGCATTGAAATGGGGGAAGAGGTTGAGGTCCCGGGTGTGTTTCATCATCCGCGTTCTGAAACAAGAAACCATGATCATGTCGTTATCGAGCTTGAGAGCCCGTTTGGTGCGGCATCCATCATATATAACGATCCGCGACGGTTCGGGTTCATGGACATGGTGGCGCGGGACAGTATGGAAGGTCACAGGCATTTTGCGTCACTGGGCGTTGAGCCGACGGGCAATTCCCTGGATGGGGAAGTGTTGGCGCGACTGTTTGCCGGAAGGTCAATGCCGCTGAAGGCAGCACTTCTGGATCAGCGGTTGGTAGCAGGTCTGGGCAATATATATGTATGCGAGGCGCTATGGCATGCTGGCCTTTCTCCCCGCAGAAAAGCGTCGACAATTACCCGCAAGGACGGCAAACCAACGGAACGCTTGAGCCTGCTTGCAACCTCCATTCGAAATGTCATTGCCGAGGCGATAGAAGCCGGAGGATCATCTCTCAGGGATCACCGCCAAACAGACGGGTCGCTTGGATATTTCCAGCATTCATTCTGTGTTTATGACCAGGAGGGAAAGCCGTGTCGGCATTCCGGTTGTTCCGGGATAATCCGGCGCATTGTGCAGTCTGGCCGGTCAACATTTTTCTGCCCGGTTTGCCAGCGTTAAGCCAGGTCATCGGCATTGTTATCGCAGGAGTGTTTAAACGTTGACGCCTTGGCGATCTTCCTGTAAGAGACCGCAAGAATTGCAGGCGGTTTAGGCCAGCCAGTCTCCTTCCCAATCATGTTGGATCGGATGAGCTTGAGACATTAGCCGGGAACCGGCTTTGCCGCCAGAGAAGAAACAGGATTTGTAAAGCATGGCAAATACACCATCCGCCAAGAAGGCTGTTCGCAAGATTGAGCGCCGCACGGCAGTAAACAAGATGCGGCGCACCCGCATGCGGACATTCATTCGCAAGGTCGAGGAAGCAATAGCAAGCGGCAACAAGGATGAGGCGAATGCGGCCCTGAAAGCTGCCCAGCCTGAAATCATGCGGTCTGTGACCAAGGGCGTGATGAAGAAAAACACTGCTGCTCGCAAGATTTCCCGTCTTTCTGCCAGCGTTCGCAAAATCGGCGCTTAAAGCCTGCTTTTGTTGTTCCCTTCAAGTTCTGGGAAAATATGCATTTTCATGAAACCCGGCCAAGCGCCGGGTTTTTTTATGTTTTTCCTGCATGTTGTTTCACGCATTACTTTAAAATCGTGTTATATCATGAAGGTGCAATGAGTGCGCCAATTGCAAAACTTGCCCAAAATTCCGATGAAGAAAATATGACCTGAAAAATCATTTAAAAACAAATGATTAGAAAGTAGTCGGAAAAATGCTGTGCACAAATTTCCAGGAATCGTGAGTCAATATGAAAATGGCAAAAAAATTTTTGCGCGCGTGAATCGATAGGCCATTTTTCACATGTCATTTTGATAATGGCATTGATTCATAAACGATTCTTTTTGCTGACTTCCATGAGAAAAAAATGACTCGATTTGCTGATTCCTGCTTGGTTAAGGAAGAGTTAAAATTACGCTGTTGCGCGCAATTTTGGGGTTCGCTAAATTACTCCTCGGAAGACGTTGGGAACGCTTTCTTCAAGTACTAGGCGGAACTGGATGGGCAAGGCACGAAGTATATGATCAGGTAATCGCAATTTAGTATGCGTTTATTGAGTAAATGATCTGCGGGCTGCCGCGCTTGTTTTTCCTATTTCTTGCAAATGTACGACATTTTCTGTTTTCGCAGGAAGTGGATACTCCCTGTACGCCGAATTTCTTCGGCAGCAACTTGAAAAGCGGCGAGTTATTCTCTGCGCGTTCAGGTGGCGTACTTCCCTAGGCAGCCGGGGCTCGCTCGGGTGTTTTGATGGGGGTTAGTTAGTTTTTGGTGTGACAGCGCTTGTCAACATGATGTGGCAAGCGAACAGGAGAGCTTTGATGTCTTATGCTGGTGATGTGAGTTGCCTGGAATGTTGGGATGCGTTGCGTTCCGCCAGCGATTCCCAACTGGTGGATGTGAGGACTTTTCCGGAATGGAATTTTGTCGGACTCCCGGATCTGCGTGAGGCAGGCAAGGATCTTGTTACTGTCGAGTGGCAGCAATTTCCCTCAATGCAGGTCAATGCGGATTTTGTAAAAGCGGTAAATGCAGCAATGGACACAGTGGGAGCAGGAAAGAGCTCTGCGATTTATTGTCTGTGCCGGTCCGGTGTTCGTAGCATGGCGGCAGCGTCAGCGCTGACCGATGCGGGATATACAAATGTGTTCAATGTCCTCGGCGGTTTTGAGGGAGACAGGGATGAACGGGGACGCCGGGCCACGATTTCGGGTTGGAAATTTGATCAGTTGCCATGGGTTCAGGGATAGGAAAGGAAACTGTAAATGAAAAACGGGGAAGCAGCAGGCATGAAACATGGCGATGACGCTGGCATGCAGGCGAACGAAGCAGGCCTTCATCCGGAAATGAAGAGCGCATGGAAGAAGCTGTCATTTTCAGAAATTCCGGCACCCGCAAAACAGCGGTTTGAGGCAGCGCTTGATGATGACAGCGTGCTCGCATCTGATATGAAAGAAAAGGAGGCAGGTATTGTGGAAACTGGCAGGATGGGCAATAGCGATAAATCAGCGGCAGAGCAGTGGGAACGTGTACGTCAGCGTCTGGAGATCAGCGTCGGCAAGGATGTGTTCGACAGTTGGTTTGCCCGCCTGAAGCTCATCACAATCGAGGGCGGTATTGCCACTCATTCCGTTCCTACCCGCTTCCTCAAGACATGGATCATGTCAAAGTACCGCGATTTGCTGCTTGAGCTGTGGCAGGAAGAGGACCGCTCGGTTTTGCGTGTGGATGTTGGAATTCGCAAGCCGGTAGTCCAGCCACAACTTGCCCGGTCCGCAACTGCAAAACGGGTTTCGGAGAATTCTCCGGCTGTTGACAACCGGGCCCAGGGCCAGATTGCCTCACGAAGCTTCCCGTTGCGGTCCAGCGCAGCAGGTACCGAGATGAAATGCGGGTTTTCCGGTTCACCGCTTGATGCCCGGCACACTTTCGAAACGTTTGTGGAGGGTGCATCAAACCGGGTCGTGCATGCAGCCGCCCGAACCATTGCAGATGATATTACAGCCTCCAGCTTCAATCCCCTCATCGTTCACGCAGGTGTCGGCCTTGGAAAAACGCATCTGCTGCAGGCCATTGCCTGGCGCGCGCGTGCCCGGAACCCCAAGGCAAGGGTGCTGTATCTGACGGCAGAATATTTCATGTGGCGCCTTGCTTCCGCAATTCGGGACAATACTGCCCTTACCCTGAAAGAATCCCTGCGTGACATCGACCTGCTGCTTATTGATGACCTGCAGTTTCTTCAGGGCAAGTCCATTCAGGCGGAGTTTTGCCACCTTCTGAACGAGTTGATTGACAGTGCGCGCCAGGTTGTGGTGGCTGCGGATCGTGCGCCACCGGAACTCGAGAGCCTTGATGAGCGTGTCCGCTCGCGTCTGCGGGGTGGTGTGACGCTTGAGATCAAGGCGCCGGATTACGAGTTGCGCAAGGAAATCCTGGCTCGCCGGTATCGTGCTGCAAAGACCGAACAGCCTGCTCTCGAAATTCCGGAAGATATCCTGCACTATGTCGCCCGGCAGGTAACCAGCAGTGGCCGCGACATTGAAGGCGCCTTCAACCAGTTGCTGGTTCAGCACCAGTTTTCCGAAGGTCCGATGAACCTGGAAGATCTCGACAAGGTTCTTTCGCACCTGATCCGGTCGACCGAACAAAGGCGGGTTCGAATAGAGGATATCCAGCGTATTGTCGCCCGGCAATTCAATGTGTCGAAGCAGGACTTGCTTTCCAATCGCCGCACCCGTGTGATTGTTCGGCCAAGACAGATTGCCATGTATCTGGCAAAGATGATGACGCCCCGTTCACTGCCTGAGATTGGTCGTCGTTTTGGCGGGCGTGACCACACAACCGTGTTGCACGCGGTTCGCAAGATCGAGTCCTTGACCTCGGAAGATCAGAAGCTGGCGCACGAAATCGAGCTTCTCAAACGCCTCATCCTTGAATAGTCGTCCTTCCGGCAATCCGGACTGGGCGGGAGATCAGTCCGGTTTTCCCCGCAAAAAGCGGGTCGTGCCCGGGTCAGCCTCTTGAAAAGACCGTAAAGATTACGCACTCTCATTGCCAGATTTGTGCTGCTGGTGCCTTGGGCGTGTCCGGCTTGCACACAAGCAATTTCCTGGAGTATCTGAGATCATGCGTGTAACCCTTGAGCAATCCAACCTGTTGAAATCGCTCGGTCACGTTTATCGTGTTGTTGAAAGACGGAACACAATTCCGATCCTGTCCAATGTGTTGTTGAAGGCAGAGGGCAGTGAACTTCACCTGAAGGCTACTGATCTTGATCTTGAAATGTTTGAGAAAACAGCGGCCAATGTCGAGCAGTCCGGTGCAACCACGGTTCCGGCTCACATGCTGTACGAAATCATTCGGAAGCTTCCATCCGGATCGGAAGTAATGCTGTCGATTGACGAGGACAATGCGAAGCTTTCAATCCGTTCCGGTCGTTCGAGCTTCACGCTGCAAATGCTTCCGGTCGAGGATTTTCCTGATATTTCCGCCGGTGAATTCAGCCATTCCTTCTCATGTGCAACGGGGGAAATCCGGGCCCTGATCAGCCAGACCCAGTTTGCCATCTCCACAGAGGAAACCCGCTACTATCTGAACGGCATTTTCCTTCACACTGTTGAAGAAGAAGGCGAGACCCACTTGAGAGCGGTAGCAACAGACGGGCACCGGCTTGCTCGTGCCCAGATTGGTGCGCCGGACGGTTCACAGGGCATGCCCGGCATCATTGTTCCACGCAAGGCAGTTGGGGAAATCCAGCGTCTTGTTGAAGATCCTGATGCCGCTGTTCATGTTGAACTGTCGGACACGAAAATCCGCATGAGTGTTGGTGAGACAGTTCTCACCTCAAAACTGATTGATGGAACGTTTCCGGATTACAACCGGGTTATTCCGACCGGAAACGACAAACAACTGGTAATGGAGCGCAGTACATTTGCAAGCGCAGTTGACCGCGTGTCTACCATTTCTTCCGAGCGCGGTCGTGCTGTGAAGCTTTCTCTCAGTGAGGGGCAGATGGTGCTGTCCGTCAACAACCCTGATTCCGGCACGGCTGAGGAAGAGATCGCTGTTCAGTATTCGGCAGAGGGGATCGATATTGGTTTCAACGCGAAATATCTGCTTGATATCACCAACCAGCTTTCCGGGGACGAGGCAACCTTCATGCTGTCTGATCCTGGATCACCGACTTTGATTCATGATTCTGTGCAGGCAGGGACCATATACGTTCTCATGCCGATGCGGGTCTGACAAAGGAGTATTTGCCTTCTGTTCCTGCAACAACGGTGAGCATTTTTGCCTCTTTCGCTTTTGAAATGCGCGTGAGATGGCTATTGTCGGTCCGGCATTTCTGCAATGCATGAATGATTCCCGACATACCGGCCTGTGATGTGACCCCTGTATATCTAGAGAAACTCAAACTGACCACGTTTCGCAACCATGCGAGCGCCAGTATTGAGCTTGATGCCAGGCACGTCGTTATCACGGGCGAAAACGGGGCTGGCAAAACCAATATTCTGGAAGCAGTTTCCTATCTTTCTCCCGGCCGCGGCATGCGTCGGGCTGCATATGATGATGTTGGCCAGCAGGGTGCAGGCGGGGCCTGGACCGTATTTGCAAAAATGAATGGTGCCCAAGGTGAAGTGAGCATTGGAACGGGGCTCCAGCAAACAGCCCACGGTCTTGAAACCGGCCGCAAGGTGCATGTCAACGGTGCACAGGCCAAAACCTCCGATACACTTCTTGAGCATTCGCGGATATTGTGGCTGACCCCGGCCATGGATGGCTTGTTTGCCGGTCCTGCGTCAGACCGCAGACGGTTTCTTGATCGCATGGTACTGGCAATTGATCCTGCTCATGGCCGTCGTGTAGCGGATTTTGAAAAATCTATGCGTGCCAGGAACAAGCTTTTGTCCGAGGATTATCCGGATGACCAGTGGCTGGATGCGGTTGAAGGGCAAATGGCCGAACTCGGTATTGCCGTGGCTGCTGCCCGCCAGGAAGTGTTGGCATTGCTGTCTGAAGTCATCATACACAATAATGAACCGGCATCCCCCTTTCCCGATGCCCGAATATCAATTGAAGGCCAGCTTGAAGCAGTAACAGGCGATTTGCCTGCATCCGATCTGGAAGGCGAATATCTGTCGCGTTTGAAGGCAGGAAGGCGCCTTGATGCGAGGGCAGGACGTACCCTTGAAGGTCCCCACCGTTCTGACCTTGTCGTTTTTCACAGACCCAAATCCATGCCTGCCGGCCAGTGTTCGACAGGTGAGCAAAAGGCCCTGTTGATCGGGTTGATCCTTGCCCATGCCCGCCTTGTGGGTGAAATGAACGGTTTTGCACCAATCCTTCTGCTGGATGAAATAGCCGCCCATCTCGATGAAGGCAGGCGCAGTGCGCTCTATGACATGCTCGACAGATTGGGTTGCCAGGCATGGATGACCGGCACTGACAGGGCATTGTTCACCAGTCTCGATAACCGGGCCTCATTTCTGACAGTCGACAATGGCAGTGTTCGTGCCTGAAACAAAATGCAGGCGACGTCAAAAAATCAAACCGAATGGTTCCCCGCTGCGACCGCTTGGGCTATTGTGCAGCCCGGCTGGCGGGTCCATATACTAAATGAAAACCCGTTGTTAGAGTAGGACATGCCCGTTAATACCCCACTACTGGATACCATCAACCTGCCAAGGGATTTGCGTTCAATTGAAGAAGGCAAGCTTCCCCAGGTGGCAGACGAGCTGCGCAGCGAGTTGATTGATGCGGTTTCGCAAACCGGAGGGCACCTTGGTGCCGGTCTTGGTGTTGTGGAACTCACGGTTGCAATCCACCATGTATTCAACACACCGGATGACAGGCTGATCTGGGATGTTGGTCACCAGTGCTATCCGCACAAGATACTTACCGGTCGTCGTGACCGGATCAGGACACTGCGCCAGAAAGACGGTTTGTCAGGTTTCACCAAACGCGAAGAAAGTGAATATGACCCGTTTGGTGCAGCGCATTCCTCCACCTCGATCTCTGCCGGCCTTGGCATGGCAGTCGGGCGCGATCTGCAATCTGCCAAAAACAATGTGATCGCTGTCATCGGCGATGGTGCCATGTCCGCCGGCATGGCTTATGAAGCGCTGAACAATGCCGGTGCCATGGACGCACGGCTGATTGTGATCCTGAATGATAACGACATGTCGATTGCGCCTCCAACGGGTGCCATGTCCGCCTATCTTGCCAGACTTGCCTCTGGCCGGACCTATATGGGCATGCGCGAGATGGGCAAGAAACTGACCGCCTATCTCGGAAAAACAGTCGACAAGGCAATTACGCGTGCTGTTGAACATGCCCGGGGCTACGTGACCGGCGGCACCATGTTTGAAGAGCTGGGATTCTACCATATCGGGCCGATTGACGGGCATGACCTTTCAACACTTGTCCCGGTCCTCAAAAATGTTCGCGACAACGCGAAAGGGCCGGTGCTTATTCACGCTGTCACACGCAAGGGCAAAGGCTATGCCCCTGCTGAAAACTCCGCTGACAAGTATCATGGTGTCTCGAAGTTTGATGTGGTTACCGGTGCGCAAGCCAAGTCAAAACCCAATGCGCCATCCTACACCCGTGTATTCGGGCAATCACTTGTGCAGGAAGCACAGCATGACGACCGTATTGTGGGGATTACCGCTGCCATGCCTTCCGGCACCGGCATTGACATTTTTGGCGAGAGTTTTCCGGAGCGCACATTCGATGTCGGTATTGCCGAACAACATGCCGTGACATTTGCCGCAGGTATGGCAACAGAAGGAATGAAGCCGTTCTGTGCAATTTATTCGACCTTTCTGCAGCGGGCTTACGACCAAGTTGTCCATGATGTGGCAATCCAGAAATTGCCGGTACGTTTTCCGATCGACCGGGCGGGATTTGTTGGTGCAGACGGGCCAACGCATGCAGGTTCATTTGATACAACCTATCTCGCTACCCTGCCGAATTTTGTAGTAATGGCTGCCGCTGACGAGGCGGAACTCAAGCACATGGTACGCACGGCTGCCGCCTATGATGACGGGCCGATTTCATTCCGTTACCCGAGGGGTGAGGGAGTTGGTGTCGAATTGCCTGAACGCGGAGAGATTCTGGAAATAGGCAAGGGAAGGGTGGTGCGCGAAGGAAGCCGTGTTGCAATACTTTCCTTTGGAACCAGGCTGCAGGAATCGCTGGCCGCTGCTGACGAGCTTGATGCACATGGCCTACCGACAACCGTGGCAGATGCCCGGTTTGCAAAACCCCTCGATACGGCGTTGATTGACAGGCTTGCTGCTGATCATGATGTGTTGATAACGATCGAGGAAGGCGCGATTGGCGGCTTTGGCAGTCACGTTGCGCAATATCTTGCATCCAGCGGCGTGCTCGACAGTGGCGATATCCGTTTTCGCTCACTTTTCATGCCGGATACCTATTTGGACCAGGCTTCACCTGCCGACATGTACAAGGCAGCGTGCCTGGACAGTGCCGGTATCGTGAAAACCGTATTCAGTGCGCTTGGTCGGGATCATGCTGAAGCGCAGATGGGTGCCTAAGCCGGTGCTTGCAGCAATTCCTTGAGTTGAAGCGACCGGTCGGCTGCCTGCGCAGGTGATATGTTCTTTCCTGCTTCCAGCATTTTCTTGCCTACCATGTAGGTGCGAGGGTCATTCATCGCGTCAACGGCAAGGAATGTGTCCCCGTCAAAATAGAAATGGGATATCGAGCCTTCCCGTTCGCCCAGGCGCACAACAATTTTGTCATAGCCACGGTTAAGTCCGGCAATCTGGAGTTTTACATCATACTGGTCGGACCAGAACCAGGGGAAGGGTAGATAGATGCGCTCTTCGCCATTGATATTGTCGGCCGCACACTCTGCCTGATCTATTGCGTTCTGTACGGATTCCAGTCTTGTGCCGGCATCACGGTAGGGAAAGAACGCACAATCTCCGGCCGCATAAATATCGGGATCGGATGTCCGGCAATGTGCATCAACCGAAATTCCCCCATCAACATTCAGGCCGGCTTCCTCAGCCAGTTCCGAGTTTGGCATAATGCCGATGCCTACCAGAACGAAATCTGCCTTCAGGGTCGTACCGTCGCCAAGGTGAGCTTCTTGGACGCGACCTTCTTCACCTGTCAGGCGTTCGAGACCGGTATCTTCGAGAATAGTTACACCATGTGCCTTGTGCAGTTCCCTGAACCAGTCAGACGTTTCACGGCAGGCAACACGCTGAAGTATTCTTTCCGCTGCTTCAATCAGGGTCACCTTCATGCCTTTGGAGGCGCATACAGCGGCTGCTTCCAACCCAATATATCCACCACCGACGATCAGGACATTCCGGCCTTCCACGAGTTCAGGGGATACCCGGTCGGCATCGGCAAGGTCTCGCAGCATGTAGACGCCATCAAGGGAGCCGCCAATTTCTTCCGGGAGCGGCCGGGCACGGGAGCCTGTTGCCAAGACCAGCTTGTCGTAATCGTGTGCGGTGCCGTCGGCGAGTATTATCTGCTTTTTTTGTCGCTCGATGCGGCTGGCAGAAACACCAATATGACAGGTTATCCTGTTTTGCCCATACCAGTCTTCAGGCCTTAACAGGAGTTGGTCGCGAACCATGTCGCCGGTTGCATACTTCTTCGAAAGCGGTGGGCGCTGGTAGGGTAGAAAATCTTCATTTCCAATGAGCAGAATTTCACATTCTGCATCGTTGTGGCGCAAACGTGCAGCACATGAACTGGCAGCTTGCCCGCCTCCGACGATGATGATTTTCTGACTCATGACACCTCCCGGCCTTGATAACACTCGATTTTATGGGTGATAGGGGTATAGCATTTTTCCGTTCCCGTGCAGCCCGAAAATATCGCGTTACTGGTAGCAAATCTGACGCTATGGCGTGTTTCGTTTAGCAAAACTTTAGCGTTGTAAAATTTTCAAAGCCCAATACACTGCAAGGTGAGGATAGGAAATGGACGCTTGTTCGTTTCTGAAAAAGGGAGGAGAACATTCATGTCTCGCGTGGACACGCGGGCGCATTCTGATGCGCCTGATACATTTCCCGAATATTTGCTGTTGAATGCAAAGCGCTTTGCAACGCGTCCGGCATTCCGGCACAAGGATTTTGGTATCTGGCAGACATATAGTTGGTCAGAAGTGCTTGAGCAGATTCGGGCGTTCTCGCTCGGCCTTCGTGAAAAAGGTCTTCAAAAGGGAGACAAGGTTGCGGTTGTCGGCCAGAACCGCCCTCGTCTTTACTGGACATTCTGTGCCGTTCAGGCGCTGGGAGGAATACCTGTCCCCGTTTATGCGGATTCGGTTGCCGAGGAAATGGTCTACGTCCTTGAACATGCCGAGGTTGCATTTGCCGTCTGTCAGGACCAGGAGCAGATCGACAAGGTTCTTTCCATTCGGGAACAGCTTCCGACACTGAGAGGCCTCTTCTACGACGAGAACCGGGGAATGCGTGACTATGATGAGCCCGGCCTCGATTCAATCGACCATGTGATGCAAGTCGGCCGGGAGGTCTTTGAACGCGAGGGAGATGCGAAATGGCTTGAGCAGATCGCAGGCAACAAGGGCGAAGACATATCTGTCATGCTCTATACTTCAGGCACAACGGGTCGCCCAAAGGGCGTCATGCTCTCCCATGACAATCTGGTGATTTCATCGCGGAACGGAAATGCCTTCGACAAGCTCGACGAAACCGAAGAGATCATCGCTTATCTTCCGCTCGCCTGGGTAGGGGACCATGTTTTCTCTTATGCCCAGGCTTATGTATCGGGTTACTGCGTATGCTGTCCGGAAAGTCCGGAGACCGCAGACGAGGATCGCCGCGAAATCGCTCCGACATATTTCTTTGCGCCACCCCGGGTTTTCGAAATTCTTCTGACTTCCATTACCGTACGCATGGAAGATGCAAGCGCCGTCAAGCAAAAGATGTTTCGCCATTTCATGGACCATGCACGAAGGGTCGGAGAGCCGATACTCAATGGTGAAAAGGTTGGTGTGTGGGATCGGCTGAAATACATGGCTGGCGAGTTTCTTGTCTACGGGCCTTTGAAGAACCGTCTTGGCATGACGAAGATGAAAGTCGGCTACACGGCTGGTGAAGCAATCGGGCCGGAAATTTTCCGTTTCTATCGTTCGCTTGGTTTGAACCTCAAGCAATTATACGGCCAGACAGAGGCGTCCGTTTACATCTCGGCACAGCCTGACGGAGAGATCCGTGCGGATACAGTCGGAACGCCCTCTCCCGGCGTGGAGATCAAAATCGCTGATTCCGGCGAGGTGCTTTACAGGTCGCCAGGTGTCTTTATCGGCTACTACAAGAACGACCAGGCCACCAGTGACACCAAGACCAAAGACGGTTGGGTACACACCGGGGATGCAGGTTTTATCGACCAGGACGGTCATTTGCGGATCATTGACCGGGCCAAGGATGTCGGCAAACTCAAGGACGGATCCCTGTTTGCTCCAAAGTATATAGAAAACAAGTTGAAGTTCTTCCCGAATATCAAGGAGGCCGTGGCCTTCGGTGACAATCGCGAAAAGTGCTGTGTTTTTCTCAATATCGACCTGACGTCGGTTGGTAACTGGGCCGAGCGCAACAATGTGTCCTACGCCTCGTATCAGGAACTCACACAGCATCCGCTCGTCATCGAAATGATGGGCGCGCATGTGGAGCAGGTCAATCGCGATCTGGCTTCCGAGGAAATGGTTGCCGGATCACAGATCCACCGGTTCCTTGTGCTTCACAAGGAGCTTGACCCCGATGATGGCGAAATGACCCGCACCATGAAGGTCCGCCGTTCCTTTATTGCCGAACGGTATGGCGAGCTTATCGAGGCGCTTTATGACGGATCAAGCGAGAAATTTATCGAAACCGAAGTTGTGTTCGAAGACGGACGCAAGGGAAAAATATCCGCAACCGTTTCAATCCTTGATTCGACAGTGTTCGAGGCAGGCCAACAGACAATCCGGGAGGCCGCAGAATGAATGTTCATGACACGGTTCTCAGCGCCGCAATGGATGACGGCATCGCTCCTGGTGAGGAATTGCTTCATGTTGACAATATCTCCCTCTCCTTCGGCGGTGTTAAGGCAATAACGGATGTTTCATTCGATATTTTGAAAGGCGAGATCAGGGCGATTATCGGCCCCAATGGCGCCGGCAAGACATCAATGCTGAATGTCATCAACGGTTTCTATCATCCCCAGGAAGGTACAATTACCTATCGTGGAGAAGAGCGGCGCAGAATGCGGCCGTATCAGGCGGCTTCCTCGGGAATCTCGAGGACATTCCAGAATGTGGCGCTCTTCAAGGGCATGAGCACGCTCGATAATATCATGGCTGGACGCACCCTGAAAATGCACAAGAACTTCTTCTGGCAGATGTGGCGGCACGGCCCTGCACTTGCCGAGGAAATCGAGCATCGAAAAGTCGTTGAAGAGATTATCGATTTTCTCGAAATCGAGGCAATCAGGAAAGCCCCTGTCGGCACCCTGCCATATGGTTTGCAAAAACGTGTTGAGTTGGGACGCGCACTGGCAGCAGAACCTTCACTGTTGCTGCTTGATGAGCCGATGGCCGGCATGAACCTTGAAGAGAAAGAAGACATGAGCCGGTTCATCATAGATGTGAACCAGCAATACGGCACGACAATCGCACTCATCGAACATGACATGGGAGTTGTCATGGACCTGGCTGACCGGGTGATGGTGCTCGACTATGGCAAGAAGATTGGCGACGGTCTTCCGGAGGAAGTCCAGAAAAACCAGGATGTGATCGACGCGTATTTGGGGGTATCGCACTAATGGAATTGTTTAACCAGATTTTTGTCGATCCGTTTGTGACGATGTATGAGTTGCCCGACCTGTTGTTGCAAACCCTCTGGGAAGGGTTTGTTTCGGGAACGCTCTATTCACTGATTGCACTCGGTTTTGTCCTGATTTTCAAGGCATCTTCGGTTTTCAACTTTGCGCAAGGCATCATGGTGGTCTTTGCCGCGTTGACGCTGGTCGGGTTGCACGAGCTTGGCGTTCCTGCCTATCTCGCCTTGCTGCTTACCCTGGGTGTCATGTACCTGCTGGCTTTCTCAGTGGAACGGCTCGTTCTGCGGCATATGGTCAATCAGCCTGACATTATTCTTTTCATGACCACCATTGGGCTGACTTTCATCCTTATTGGTGCTGGCGAGCTAGTCTTTGGCGGAGAGCCAAAGGCAATGATCACGGAGGAATTGGGATTGCCGACCGGGTCCAGTGATTGGGATGTCTTCGGCGGCATTGTGATTTTCCAGCATATAGACATTGCTGCAGCCGTTATCGCCTTTCTGCTTATTCTCGGTCTTGCAATTTTCTTCAACAAGACCCGTATCGGCCGGGCTTTGCGCGCCGTGGCAGATGATCACCAGGCAGCACTCTCCGTTGGGATTTCACTCAACCAGATCTGGGTCATTGTCTGGTTCGCAGCCGGTATCGTTGCACTGGCGACCGGCATCATGTGGGCTGCCAAATCGGATGTTTCCTTCGCACTGCAGGTAGTTGCCCTGAAAGCGCTGCCCGTACTGGTGCTTGGCGGCTTCACTTCGATACCGGGTGCGATCGTGGGTGGCCTGATTATCGGGTTTTCCGAGAAACTGTTTGATCTTTACTGGGGGGTCCCGATTCTGGGAGGAGGCACTGAAAGCTGGTTCGCCTTCATCGTGGCTCTCCTCTTTCTCCTCTACAGGCCAGAAGGTCTGTTCGGTGAAAAGCACATCGAGAGGATTTAAGACATGTTCTATCGTGAAGCAGGGCAGTTCAAGACAAGTTACGCTGCCGATTCCGCAAAGTTCCCGATCCGTCAGGACCTGGTTGCAATCTGGATCTACCTGGCAATTGGTTTCCTGGTGATCCCGGTTTTTGGCGACAAGTATTTCATCGAAGTCATCATGATCCCGTTCCTTGTACTGGCACTGGCCGCAATCGGTCTAAACATTCTGGTTGGCTATACCGGGCAGATATCCCTTGGAACCGGTGGCTTTATGGGAGTGGGGGCCTATTCCTGCTACAAGATGGCAACCTATTTCCCGGACATGAACATCATAGTGCTCATTTTGCTGTCGGGTTTCTTTGCAGCAATCGTCGGTGTGATTTTTGGTTTGCCGAGTCTTCGTATCAAGGGGTTCTATCTCGTCGTGACAACCCTTGCGGCCCAGTTCTTCCTTGAATGGGCTTTCATCCGTATCCCCTGGCTCTACAATTACAATGATACCGGGGCCATCAACGAGATCACACGTGAATCCTTCGGCTACATTATTACCGGGGCACAATCCGATTACACGGTGAAATATCTGGTGGTCCTGTCGATTGTCGTCGGAATGACGTGGATCGCCTCAAATCTGATATCTGGCAGGATCGGGCGTTCCTGGATGATGATCCGGGACATGGATATTGCGGCCGAACTCATGGGTGTGAGACCTCTTTATGCCAAACTTTCAGCCTTTGCTGTCTCGTCATTCTATTGTGGTGTTGCCGGGTCGATGATGGTGTTTTTCTGGCAAGGTTCAGCCGAGGTGGAGATTTTTGATTACAACCGGTCATTCCAGATATTGTTCATGGTGATACTAGGTGGATTGGGCAGCTTGCTGGGAAGTTTCCTTGGTGCCGCCATCATCTTCATTTTGCCAATCATCATTCGTGCTGCACCGGATTATGGAATTCCGATCCAGGCTGCAACGGCAGACCATATCAGCCTGATCATAATTGGTGTTTTGATCGTGGTGTTCCTGATACTCGAGCCGCTGGGGCTTGCCCGGTTATGGGGGATCATCAAACAGAAATTGCGTGTGTGGCCTTTCCCGTACTAGGGTGGTCGTGGCGTATGCTGGCATTTGCCGGCAGTTGTCCGGGGTGAGCAGAGCCGAAACCATCTGGCCGGACGGAGGAAAGGGTTTCAGAGTCGAAGTGATCGACAACCAGTCGTTCGCATTGTTTGGGAGGAAACAAACATGATGAAAAAACTACTGATGGGCGCAGCTGCGCTGGCACTGGCCGGTTCGCTCAACACAACGGTAAACATCGCCGGGGCGAGTGCGGAAGATACATTGTATGTTCCTTCACTAAGCTACCGCACGGGACCTTTTGCCGGTAACGGAATTCCGTTTGCAGACGGGTTTGCCGACTATTTCAACATGCTCAATGAGCGTGATGGAGGAATTGGTGGTGCCCGGATAATCGTTGAAGAATGCGAGACCGGCTACAAGGCCGACAAGGGTGTCGAGTGTTATGAAGCGACCAAGGGCAAGGGCGCACTTGCCTATAATCCGCTTTCAACCGGCATCACATTGCAGCTTGTTCCAAAGGCGCCTGTCGACAAGATACCTGTCTTCTCCATGGGCTACGGCCTGTCAGCAGTGGCCATTGGTGAAAAGTTCCCGTACGGCTTTGCCTATCCTGCCAGTTACTGGAGTCAGATGTCTTCAATCCTGAAATACATCGACTCCAATGGGGGAATCAAAGGCAAGAAGATCGGTTTCATTTATCTCGATGCCGGCTATGGCAAGGAGCCAATTCCGTTGCTTGAAAAACTGGCACCGGAAATGGGTTTCGAGTGGGTCGGTTTCCCTGTGGGTGTCAAGGAAATGCAGAACCAGTCTGCAACATGGCTCAATGTCCGCAAGGAACGTCCGGACTGGATGATCATGTGGGGCTGGGGTGCAATGAACCCGACGGCTGTGAAGGAAGCCGCCAAGATCCGCTTCCCGATGGACAAGTTCATCGGCAACTGGTGGGCCGGTGCCCATGCTGATCTGGAATCGGTTGGCGAGACCGGCAAGGGCTACCTTGCTGCAAACTTCTCCGGTATCGGAACTGACTTCCCTGCGTTGCAGGATGTCATCAAGCATGTCGTTGAGCCAGGCAAGAGCCAGGTGGAGAGCGTCGAAAAGGTCGGAAACGTGCTCTACAACCGTGGCCTGTTCAATGCTGTGATGATGGCTGAGGCCATTCGTGTTGCCCAGGAACACACCGGCAAGACAGTCATCACCGGTGAAGACATGCGCTGGGGGCTGGAGAATTTCAAGCTGACGGAAGCGCGTTTGAAAGAGCTCGGTCTGGAAGGCTTTACCTCTCCGGTGATTGCCTCATGCAAGGACCACGAAGGTGGTGGAGCTGTCTTTATCCAGCAATGGACAGGTAGCGATTGGGAGCGGATTTCCGATCCAATCCCGCCAATGGTTGAGCAGGTCCGTCCATTGCTTGAGGAAGCGGCGGAAAGCTACACTTCCGAGGCTGCGGACTGGCAGACACAGACCTGCAGTTAATCCGCTAACAACAAAGCATCCTGCCTTCATTCAGGGCGGGGTGCTGCTTCGTGTTTTCAGCGCGACCCTTCCAAAGGACGGGTGCCATGCGCCTTCAATCCGGATACAGCAATGACCCTTGCAGAAAACATCAAGCCCGCAACGGGTGAAACAATACTCTCAGTGAACAATATCGAGGTGATCTACAATCACGTGATCCTCGTTCTCAAGGGGGTGTCCCTTAACGTGCCTCGCGGCGCAATCGTTGCCCTTCTTGGCGCCAATGGTGCAGGAAAGACCACAACGCTTCGCGCCGTGTCAAACCTCCTGCGTGGTCAGCGCGGCGAGGTCACCAAAGGCAATATCGAATTCAATGGTGAGCAGGTGCAGAGCCTGACACCAAACGAACTGGTGCGGCGAGGTTGCATTCAGGTTATGGAAGGCCGTCATTGTTTTGGTCACCTGACAATTGAGGAGAACCTCCTCACAGGCGCCTATACGCGTCAGGATGGTGGCGCAGCCGTCAAGGACCATCTTGATCTGGTCTATCAGTATTTTCCGCGCCTGAAGGAGCGCAGGAAATCACAGGCAGGCTACACTTCCGGGGGCGAGCAGCAAATGTGTGCGATTGGCCGTGCCCTGATGTCCAAACCGTCGATGATCCTGCTGGACGAACCGTCAATGGGACTTGCCCCACAACTGGTTGAAGAAATTTTCGATATCGTTCGGGATCTGAACAGCCAAGAAGGTGTTTCTTTCCTGCTTGCTGAGCAGAACACCAATATTGCACTCAAATATGCCACCTACGGTTATATTCTTGAATCCGGCCGGGTTGTCATGGATGGGGTTGCAAAAGAGCTTCGTGAAAATGAAGACGTGAAAGAATTTTATCTGGGCGTTGGCGGGGAAGGTCGAAAGTCCTTCCGTGATGTGAAGCATTACCGCCGGAGAAAGCGCTGGCTGGCCTGATAAACGTCCTGTTTTGCGACTGCAGGATTTTGCAGCATTGACACAGGGGCCGGATACGCCTGGATTCTGTTTGCCACAAACAACAGTAATATTCCTGCCTGCACGGCCCAATTGGATTTCCCACGACGAACGGTATTTTTGATGAACGATTTTTATGATGACCTGGAAACCAAAAACCCGGCTGAACGCGAACATGAGTTGTTCCAGCGCCTGCCCGTATTTCTTGCAGATATCTCTTCGCGCATAAGCGGTTGGCAAGCGCGTCTTGCCGGGATTGATACAGCTGCTTTGTCAGATCGTGCTTCATTTTCACAATTGCCTGTAATGCGCAAGCCTGACCTGATGGCATTGCAGTCGGAAAACCCTCCCTTTGGCAATCTGGCCGATCCGGAATTGTTGAAAGGAAGCCGTATATTCATGTCCCCCGGACCTGTCTGGGAGCCGCAAGCACCGGGCCCGGACCCCTGGCAATCTGCCCGTGCCCTGTATTCGGCAGGTGTCCGTGCAGGTGACATGGTTCTTTGCGCAATCGGGTTTTCGATGACTCCTGGCGGTGCAATCCTTGACGAGGGAATTCGTGCGCTGGGCGCCACCTGCTATCCGTCGGGTGTTGGAAATACAGAAATGCAGGCACGTGCTGTCGAGGCGCTTCGGGCATCGTGTTATGTGGGAACCCCGGATTTTCTTGGTGCAATTCTCGAGAAGGCAGATGAAATCGGGGCGGATGTATCAAGTCTCGACAAGGCGTTGGTTTCCGGCGGCGCACTTTTCCCGTCGATGCGTGAAGCCTACGAGAAACGGGGCATACGCGTGACACAGGCTTACGCAACTGCGGATATCGGATCCATTGCCCATGAAACTTATCATGACGGCAAACTCTGTGATGGCATGATCTGCAATGAAAACCTGATAGTTGAAATTGTTCGGCCCGGAACGGATGTCCCTGTGCCTGTGGGTGAAGTTGGCGAACTTGTCGTGACAACGTTTAACAAGGCTTATCCGCTTGTCCGCTTCGGGACAGGAGATATGTCTGCAGTCATTGAAGAGCCCTCACCGTGTGGCCGGACCAACATGCGAATTCGGGGCTGGATGGGCCGTGCTGACCAACGAACCAAGGTCAAGGGCATGTTTGTTGATCCCAAACAAATAGCGGAAATCGTCGCCAGTGTGGATGGTGTTGAAAAAGCCCGTCTTGTTGTCGACCGGAAGGGGAGCAGTGACCACATGGTTCTGCAGGCACTAGGTGAAGGTATCAGTGAAACCCGCTTACGGGAAGAACTCCACAAGACAACCAAACTGAACGGTGATGTCGAGCTGGTTACCACCTTGCCCAATGATGGAATTGTGATTGAGGACAAGCGGGACTATTCCAGCTGAACGGGCTGTCAGAATAACACATGGAAGAAGACAAGGACTGCACCGGACAGAATGGCAGCAGCCTTTTGCCATAAGATGCGGTACCCAATCAGGCCATAGGAAATCAGCCCGAGACCAATGGCGGTTTGCAGGAAGGCCAGTCCTGCAGCCACGGGGTCACCGGAACTCTCCAGCAGTGCCGGATTGGCAATCATTGCAAGCGGGATAATGTAAAGCCCGATACCAAGCCCCATTGCTGTCAGGGCAACCTTGAGCCAGTTTTCACCAATCATGCCCGCCGCGATGAAAACCGCACCGCAAACCGGCGGCGTTATGGTTGAAAGCAGCGCAAACCAGAATACAAACATGTGTGCCTGAAGCGGTTCCAGACCAAGCTTTACAAGCGCTGGCCCCGCAACCGATACGCAAATTACATAGGCCGCAGTAGTCGGGACTTCCATGCCAAGCACCAGGCATGCAATGGCAGTCAGCAGGAGCGAAGGCCATAGAAGTCCTCCGGAACCGGACAGGATCAGGGATGTCAGCTTGACGCCCAGTCCGGTAACGGAAAGCACCCCGATTATAATGGAGGCACAAATGATGATTGCCGCAATCATTGAAACCTGCCTGGCAGCATTGATGAAGGCAGATTCAAGCCGCTGCACGATCAGTTGCAGATCAAAAATCCCGCGGGCATTGAAGAACAGCATCACAAAGCCGGTCAGAATCGCAAGGCTGGCTGAATATTGTGGCGTGTAGGAAGCAACAAACATCCCCCACATGAGGGCAGTAAACGGTATAAGAAAAAAGGCGGATGTAATGATGACAAGTCTGGAGTTCGGGCGCTCGGCTTCATCAATTCCGGCAAGATCCTGTTTTCTGGCATGTGCATTGATACCGATCCATACAGCCAGAAAATACAGAATTGCTGGCAGTAACGCAGCAGCCATGATGCCTGTATATGGCACGCCCGTGAGTTCGACCATGACAAAGGCACCAGCGCCCATCAATGGCGGCATGATCTGTCCGCCAGAAGATGCCACGGCTTCAACCGCAGCCGCCAGTCGCTTGGGATAGCCAAGGCGGGTCATTGCGGGCAGGGTTATTGCGCCGGTCGAGGCGACATTGGCAGACGCCGAACCGGAGATCGATCCGAAAAGCGCCGACGAAATCACGGAAACCTTCGCGGCCCCGCCTTTCAGCTTTCCGGCTGCAGCCGCTGCCACATTCATGAAGCCCTGTCCGGCTTCACCCGCATTCAGTACGGCGCCAAAGATGACAAAGATTGAAACGACACTTACTGATACACCCGTCAGACTGCCCCAGATGCCGCCTTCAGCTATTGTCAGCGTGCCAAGAAAACTTGCAACCGGTGTGCCGGAGTGCCCGAATTCACCTGGTATGTGTTGGCCCAGCAAGCCGTATGCTAGTGCAGTGGCGGCAACCACGGGAAGCGGCCACCCGATGGCGCGCCGCGCAGCTTCAAGAACAGTTATCAGCAGGATGACCGCAATCCCCAGCTGGAAATTGCCTTCAAGAAATCCGTATTGGTCTGAAAGCATGTCGTGTGACCATGCAATCCACAGACAGGCCGAAACGCCAAGAAGACAGAGAACCACACCTGATAGGCGATAAAACCCGCGACCTTCAACAAGCAAAAACAGCCAGGGAAGTGCCAGTGCCAGATGGAGGGGGCGACTGACGAGGTTTGGTACCAGACCAGAGAAAATAAGGCCGAGGTGAAAGGCAATCAGCACGATTGCCAGCAGCAGCGAGATACCGCGCAAGAACTGGTGTTGTCGGATGATCATGGTCTTCTGGCTTGCAAAAATCCCGGGCACCGGAGCACCCGGGTTATCTGGTTGTCAGGCAATCTCTATTGCTGGGCGTCGGTGAGCTCGAAACCGGCTTCCTTGTAATAGCGGACTGCGCCGGGATGGATTTTCCCTGTAATGTTTGCCATCAGTCCCTTGTCAACACCACCCCACCATGCTGCGCCTTCAGCCATGGTTTGCTTTTCTTCCCAGTAGGTTTTGGTCAACGCATAGGCCGTGTCGTCATCCATTGCCGTGGTTGTAAATGCGGCAACAGGAAGAGAAGTGGTAGTGATATCTGCGTCCTGCCCGGAATAGGTTCCGGCCGGAATAACCAGTTTCGCACGCTTTGTTTGGGCAATCTGGTCATCATCAAGCGACAGTACCCGGACTCCTGTAGAGGCAGCGGCTTCGATCACGTTGGGAGCAGGCCACGAACCGGCGGTGACAAACCCGTCAATCTGGCCGTTTTTTAGGGCCGGTACTGCATTGGACAGTTCAACATTGGCCAACTCGACCTTGCCTTCAAGACCAAAAAGTCCGAGATATTTTTCGCCTTCACGGGCACCAAAAGACCCTTTTCCAAGCAGGATGGTCTTGCCTTCCATGTCGGAGAATTTTTCGATACCGCTGTCGCTGGAAACCACGAAATGCATGGTTAGTGACGGTATCGGGAAAAGTGCGCGGATTTCGTCAAATTTCGGGTCACCTTTGCCCTCAAACATGGCCTTTCCACCCTGGGCAAGCTTTACCAGCACAGGCGGGGTGGTGAATACATAATCGCCACCGCGTGCTTTGGCTTCAAGAACGTTCTGGACAGAACCCTGGCTTTCCTCGACCGTGACGATGATTTCGCCGTCAGTTCCGGCCTTCATCGCTTCGGCGATCTGGACGCCCATCTGGTAATAGGATGAACTGGTTTTGGCAGACTTGTATGTGACCCGGGTTTCTGCGTTGGCTGCATTTATGCCCATGCATACTGTCAGACCAAGGCCGATTGCGGTGAGTGTGGATTTCATCTGTTTCCTCCAATGCTGTGTTGGCGACAAGCTAAAGAGTCTCTTGGTGCCACGCAACACGTTTGTGTGGGTCGAAGGGTGTGCGGGCATCCCCATGTTACTTGCTGAAGCGCTCCAGAAGGATCGGGCGTGTTTTACCGTCAGGCCCGTTCGTCATTGCGATGTCCATCGGGCAGGCGGATACAATGACCTGCAAATCCATGGCGGCCTGGAAAACTATGTTGTCACCTGCGGAAACGGAGGGAGGCACAATTTCCAGTTCTCCGTCCGGAGAAACGCTCACTTTCTGGAATGTGTTGAACGGACTGGGAATATCTGTGCATGGGTGCCCGGTTTCCTGCAGGATTTCACGCAGATTGTCAGTGCATGAGCGATGAAAGCCCTTGTGCCCCAGCAACTCATACCTGCGGGCATCACAGGCGGACATCAACATGTCGTGGTCGCCGGGCGAGTTGTCCTCCATGATAACCAGCATTGGATGGCGCATGTTTGAGTAGAGGGCATCACCCGTCCCGGGGACGAGCTTTTGCAGGCATGAGCGGGTATGTTCGGTTGAGAGGAATTCATATTTGTCAGGAAGGGCATAGGCCCAAAGGTCTGCAACCTGGGAGCCTTCCAGATTGGTGATCCGCAACAATTCACCGCGTTTGAGTGCCATGCACCCGGCGTGGCTCCCTTCAATGCGCAGTGTTGGCTCACTCATTCAGCTTTCCTTCCGTACCGGATTTCCTGCCATCGAGCAGACAGTGCGTCATACAATAGCAGACGACCCGCCAGACTGTCTCCTGTGCCGCTGATCTCCTTGATGGTTTCTATCGCCTGCATTGAGCCAATAATGCCTGTCAATGCACCCAGAATGCCTGCTTCCTCGCAGCTTGGAAGCAACCCTTCGGGCGGTTTTACGGGAAAAATGTCCACATATCGCGGATACAGGACTCCGTTATGATCATGGCAGTGCGGTTTGAGGGTTGTTATCGACCCGTCGAACCGTCCGACAGCCGCCGTTACCAGCGTAAGGCTGCTGCGTTCACAGGCATCGGCAGCAAGGTAACGGGTGTCGAAATTGTCGCTGCCATCAACAACCAGATCGTAGGAGCGTATGATATCCCGGATATTGCCGGATGTGAGTCTGATGGAATGGGTTTTGACGTCCACATGCGGATTGGATTTCTGTATGAATGCCTTTGCGCTATCGGTTTTGGGGGCGCCGATCATCCCGGTTTCATGAATGGTCTGGCGTTGAAGGTTGGAGAGCGAAACGACATCGTCATCGACAATGCCCAACGTGCCTACGCCTGCTGCAGCAAGATATTGAAGAACCGGCGATCCCAGGCCGCCCGCGCCAATGACCAGCACTTTGGCGGCCTTGAGTTTCTGCTGACCTGCACCACCGATTTCTGCCAGCACGATGTGGCGGGCATAGCGTTCGAGTTCTTCAGGTGTAAGCTTCATGGTTCAGAGTGTTTCAACCATCCGGTCTTGCATGGTCCGTAGTTCGGCAATTCTGGAACCTTCGGCTACGCGTGCATTCTCGCGGGTTATCAATTCTCCCTTGGCAATTGGCTTGATGACATGCCCGTCATCAAGAAGCCCGCAAGGAAGCGCATTTTCAGCTATGGCTTCATCACGTGTCATGATCCATGCACGATAGGTATACTGGCCCACGGCATCGAGCCGGTCGCCGGGTTTGAGGTCCTTTTTTGCAACCGCGCAGACTTCCGCTACCGGTTTCGATAGGGGGACCATGTCAGCCTTGCCATAGAGAACGGCTCTTGCGCAGGTCAGGGGAACTTCAAGCGATGTCAGGTGAAACGGTCTGTGGAATGTAAAGTACGGTCCCTTGCCCATCTTCAGGTCTTCCATGCGTTCCGTGATGCGCGGATGGGACATGTCGGCAATAACAAACACTCCCGGTGCAACCCCTTTTCCGATTGAAAAATCAACACAACCCTTTTTTGACAGCACGCCTCCGTCATCCTGGGGAACAAGGGTCGAAGAAAGCTGGTCAAGGGTTGCGGAAGGGCCGTGCATCCCTGCCTTGTCGGGTAGGAGCCCGGTTGCATTGGCAATGGCGCACATTTCGACCATAGTCTTTGAGCCATCCACGAACTCCACAAGCATGCGGACATTCATATTCCGGCGTTTCGCTTCTTCCTCGTAATCATCCGGAACCGCATCAAAATTTAGAGGGTTGTTTTTTCCTTTGCCGGCACAGACAATTTCGTGACCCATGGCTGACACGAACTCAATCAGCTCCATGCAGGAGGATGGTTCGTCACCTGCACCAAGTGAGTAGACAACGCCAAGCCGCTCTGCCTGACTTTTCAGGTAGGGGCCGATGCAGACATCAGCCTCGACATTCATCATGGTCAGGTGTTTGCCGTTTTCCATGGCTGCAAGACCGATCTCTGCACCAACCGAGGGAACACCGGTAGCATCAATCACTACATCAACAAGCGGATTTTCCGCAATCAGCATGGAGTTTTCGGTAACTGCCATCTTGCCGCCCTCAATTGCGGCAATCATCGCTTTTTCACTGTCGACAGGAGCGGCGGCCTCAGACGAGCCGGTCGCGATTTTCAGTGCATCGGTAGCCCTTGTCAGGCCGCGGTCAGAAACGGCAGCAACCTCGATGCCCTGCATGTGGGCGACCCGGGTGATGACATCAGTTCCCATTTCGCCACAGCCTATGAGGCCTATCCGGATAGGCTTGTCCTGCTTGGCGCGTTCTTCAAGATCCCGGGCCAGGCCCGTGAGTGATACATTGGTTGGCATTCGGTTCCCTCAGGTTCCGGCGTTTGTAGCATGGTGGAATGGGGGAGCAAACGGGAGAATCACACGGCTGTCTTGAGTGCTTCTTCCATGTATATTTCACGCAGCTTGCCTGCGGTCGGTCCGGGCTTGCCCTCGCCAATACTGTTCCCGTCGATTTCAATTACAGGCGTTACAAAACTTGAAGCGGAAGTAATGAAAGCTTCACGTGCATTGGCTGCTTCTTCCTTGGTAAACGGTCTTTCTTCCACTTTCATTTGCAGCAGCTCAGCACATTTCAATACCGCTTTTCGTGTAATGCCATGCAGGATCGAGTGGGAAAGGTCCCTGGTTACGAGCGTTCCATCCTCCGTGACAATCCATGCATTATTCGAAGAACCTTCGGTGATGTAGCCGTCTTCTTCCATCCAGGCATCATCGGCCCCTGCCTTTTTGGCAGCCATTTTTGCAAGGGAGGGATAAAGCAGTTGTACTGTCTTGATGTCCCGCCGTGCCCAGCGATTGTCCGGAACGACAATCACCCGCGCTCCGGTTTCGGAAAGCTTGCTTTTGGTGGGGTCGCTTGTCTGGGTGAAAAGAACCACGCTCATTGGTGTGTCTTCGGGCGGGAAGGCAAAATCCCGGTCGGCCGCTCCCCTTGTTACCTGCAAATAGATCAGTCCGTTCACAAGGCTGTTTTCCTCTATGAGACGTTTGTGAATCTCCAGAAGGGTGTCGATTTCAGCAGGCTGGTTCATGTCGAGCTCGCCAAGCGAGCGTTTCAGGCGGGCCATGTGCCCATCAAAATCGAGAAGCTTGCCACCAATAACGGTTGTGACTTCATAGACACCATCGGCAAAGAGAAACCCGCGATCAAACACGGAAATCTTGGCATTTTCTTCAGGCAGAAAATCGCCGTTTACATAAACAGTCCGGGACATATTACCCCCATAGTTCGGGTTTGGAAGGATGGACACTGGACAAATCATATCGCAACCCGTCCGGTCTGTCTCGGGCAAGAAGCAGGGGACCATCCAGGTCCACAAATTTCGCGCCCTGGGCAAGCAGTACTGCAGGAGCCATGCTGAGGGAAGTTGCAACCATGCACCCGACAAAAATCCCGAGACCGATTTTTTCGGCTTTGGCTTTCATGCGAAGTGCCTCCGTCAGTCCGCCCGTCTTGTCGAGCTTGATATTCACACAGGAGTAACGTCCTGAGAGTGCTTCAAGCCCTTCACTTGTATGGGATGATTCATCTGCACACAGCATCATTTCTGGCTTCAGTTCAGCCAGTATTTCATCCTTCCCTTCCGGCAGGGGTTGCTCGACCAGTGCAATGTCCAGTTCTTTCAGGGTTGGGATGAGCAGGCGGAAACTTTCCGGTGACCAGCCTTCATTGGCATCCACAATGAAAGTCGAAGAAGGGGCGCCCCGCTTGGCTGCCTTTAGCCTGGCAATGTCATCCTCCGTGCCCAGTTTAACTTTCAACAGGGGGCGATGTGCGTTTCGGCGGGCATCTTCTTCCATGACGGCTGGGTCGTTCAGTGACAGGGTATAAGCCGTTGTAACCGGTTGAGGCCTGTTCAGACCGGCCAGGTGCCAGACCGGCTTGCCGGACTGTTTGGCTTCCAGGTCCCAAATGGCGCAGTCAACAGCATTGCGTGCCGCTCCTGCCGGCATAAGTGTCTGCAGGCTATCCCTGTTTTCAACCTTGCCCAAACTGCTGATCTGCGCAATGACGCTTTCCGGAGTTTCACCATATCGTGCATAGGGAACACATTCTCCCTGGCCCTGAAACTCTCCGTCTGTTGCAACAACACGGATTACGCGCGCTTCGGTTTTTGAACCGCGTGAAATGGTGAAACTTTTTGCGAGGGGGAAGCTTTCCTCAAATGTCTGAAGACGGATCAATGGTCAAAGACCCTGATTGTATTCGCCCACTTCATCATTCTCGCGGAGGATGGAGTCGACTGCGTGAAACATCTCTACCTTGCGTTCGTTCGATACAGGGCTCTCGATCACCACAACCAGCTTGGGCTCGTTTGATGAAGCCCGTACAAGTCCCCAGGTTCCGTCTTCGGCGACCACTCGCACGCCATTTACGGTAACAAGGTCGCGAATGGCCTGACCGCCAACCGTGTCTCCGTCGGCTTTCATTTTCTCGAAACGTTGTACCACCCGGTCGACAACATCATACTTGGTTTCATCTGCGCAATACGGAGACATTGATGGTGAACCATAGGTCACCGGGAGTGCCCGGCGAAGGTCAGCCATAGTCTTGTCCGGGTTGCGTTCCAGCATGTCACAAACGGCAATAGCCGTCACGATGCCGTCATCATATCCACGTCCGACCGGCTCATTGAAAAAGAAATGTCCCGATTTTTCGAACCCTGCAATGGCACCGAGTTCATTGACCCGTCGCTTGATATAGGAATGACCGGTTTTCCAGTAATCGGTTTCCGCTCCCTGCTCCTGGAGAACCGGGTCAGTCAGGAAGAGGCCGGTTGACTTGACGTCTGCGACAAATGTCGATCCGGGATGGACAGCGGAAAGATCGCGGGCAAGCATCACGCCTACCTTGTCGGCAAAAATCTCTTCGCCTTCATTGTCAACAATCCCGCACCGGTCTCCATCACCATCAAACCCAAGTGCCACATCCGCACCGGTTTCAAGAACCCGGTCACGCATCTTGTGCAGCATGGCCATGTCTTCGGGATTCGGGTTGTAGTTCGGGAAAGAATGGTCAAGTTCGGTGTCCATGTGAATGACATCAATGCCGAGTTGCTCCAGCACCTGCGGAGCAAAGGCGCCCGCTGTGCCGTTTCCACAAGCTGCAACGGCGCGTATCTTGCGCTGGTAGGGTTTGCGGTTTGCCAGATCGTCAATGTAACGCTGGGCAAAATTTTCGACGAACTGGTAGGAGCCACCGCTTTTCAGTTTCCAGTCGCCATTAAGGACGATGTCCCGCAGGCGCCCCATTTCATCAGGGCCAAACGTCAAGGGTCGTTCGCAGCCCATTTTTACACCGGTCCAGCCATTGTCATTATGGGAGGCAGTCACCATTGCAACAGAAGGAATGTCGAGTGCAAACTGGGCGTAATAGGCAACCGGCGAAAGTGCGAGGCCGATATCATGTACCCGTGCACCTGCCGCCATCAGGCCGCTGACAAGCGAGTGCTTGATCGACATGGAATAACTGCGAAAATCGTGACCGGTAACGATATCAGGTCCGGCTCCCAGTTCCTGAATAAGGGTGCCAAGCCCCATGCCAAGGGCCTGAATACCCATCAGGTTGAGTTCGGGGTCCTTGTCAACGGCAGGATTGCCAAACCACCAGCGCGCATCATACTCGCGAAAGCCTGTGGGCTTGATGAGCGGAGTTGTTTCAAATTCGTGGGTTTTCGGGGGAACCGAAGAAACTGGCTTGGGAAACATGATTGACCTTGAAAATGCCTGTGACAGGATTTGTTTACATGAAATTGGCAGTCCGGAATCCTGCGGTCAAGGCAGATGGTGATCTTTAACCCTGATGCGGGCTTAAGCAGCCATGGTCACGTCCCATCGGGGCTATTGGCGCATGACAAGTTCTCCATTGGAGATGCTGAATTCGCTGAGTTGCCCAAGAAAGCTCATGCCGAGAAGCGTGCCATCCAGACCTTTCCCCTCAATGACGGCGGCTTTGACATTCCGCACCGAGACATTGCCGATCTGGATTCGGTCGATGGTGGCGATGGCAGCGGGAACAACGCCATTGGCCGTATTTACCTTGTGCTTGAAATCTGTGGCCGTCAACCGGATGCCAAGGCGTTTTGCAGTGCTGCCATTGATGGCCACTGAGGTGGCGCCCGTATCAACCAAGACCTTGATCTTCCGGCCATTGATTCTGGCATTGGCTATAAAATGCCCACGGCTGTCCATCCGTATGCGTGCAATCCTGCCGGAAGTTGACCGCAGAACTGGCTGACTTGCTGCAACGGATACTTGTTCGATTTCCGAACTGCTTTTGACCTGACCTACCGTCTGGTGAAGATAGGCGGCGGCACCTGCCGAAACGACACAGGCCGACACCAGGAATGAAAGCATTTTCATGGGAATTTATCCTCACCCGTTTTTTGCCCAATTTAACCTGCAAATCTGAAAGCGTGCCTAATCGGGCCTGGTTTCGGGAAAACAGGTAAATGAGAAGTAAATTCTGTAGTTTGCATAGGCAGCAAAGGCAGGCTTTGCTAGGCTCAGCATACTGAATCGGAAAAGATGAATGCGGTACTTGCCAAATTTTGGAAGAGCTTTTTTTGCAACCCTGATTTTGTCTCTGGTTGCCATCTTTCATCCTGCTGCCCAACAGCAAGCAAAAGCGGACTGGCGAAGTGATGTCGGCATATTCAGGGTTGGTTTTGTCGTTGAAGGCGATCGCGCAGCCCATCTTGCCAGGCTTGAGCCGTTCCGTCTGGTGTTGACCGATGAGTTGGGAATTGAGGTGGAGTTTTATCCTGCACCCGATGCGATGGCTCTGATAAATGCATTCACGAGTGCCCGGATAGAATATGCGGTTTTACCTGCAATTGGCTACGCGCTGGCCGAGGTGGCATGCAAATGTATTGAGCCGCTTGTTGTACCGAAAGCAGGTGACAGCACAGACGGATTTCATGCTGTCCTGATTGGCAGGCCCGGAGGGCCGGTTTCCGCAAGCGAACTGTCCGGAAGGACGGTAGCAAGTCTCGACAGGGAATCGATGACAGGCCACAAGCTTGTAATGAACCTGTTGGTCTCGGAAGGCCTTTTGGCATCACCCGAGAGCATTGGCCTGCATGAAACGGCTTCACCGTCCGGTGCGGTGGAAAGCCTGATCGAGGGAAAGGCTGACGCGCTGATTGGCTGGAGTTCGCTGACTGGCAATCCCGCTGAAGGGTATTCAAGAGGCACACTGCGCCAGATCAACCGGCTGACCCAGGGGCGGGCACCGGATTATCCTGTTCTCTGGAAATCTCCACAAATACCCCATCATCCGCATGTGGTGCGCCGCAAACTGGGAGGTGAGGCAAAAAGATTGCTCCGTGATACCCTGCTTAACCTGTATGAGGATGATGCGTTGGCCTATGACGCCGTTGAGCCGGTTCTTGGAGGCGGATTTGCCGCTACCCGACCAGACAGGTTCAACATGCTCGTCAGGTTTGTTGACGGGATGTACAAGGCTCCGGAGCCGGTCACTGAACCGGACGGCGAGAAGGACCCTTCCGATAACACTGCCGTTGAGGATAGCCTTGCCGAACAACCAGCTGTTGATGGTGATCACCAGAAATGATGCAGCTGCCATCCTTATCTATTGGATGGACGCTGACCGCTCCGTAAATCTATGGCTTGATTGTTACCTTGTCGCCAATCCGCGGTCTCAACAGGATGCTGTCTCCCAGGGTAATGGCAGTTGCATCCTTTTCCACTCCGACATTTTTCTGTCCGAAAATGCCGACAATGGGTGTATGGTCAGCTTCAACTTCTGCTGCAACAAGAAATGTATCATCAATCTTGATGGAGGCCGGAACGGGATACTCACTTCCTGCAGCCCGTTTCTTGCGGGCGACATCGGTCGCATCCTTTTTCGAGAAGCAATTTGCATTGCTCGTGTCGGAGTTGTCACGGCTCCAGGCGATTGTGGCCTTGCCGTTCTTTATTTCTATGCCGGATATGACAATGCAGGGTACAAGTTCATAGGGTGCCATGACCTTTGGTGCGATCGTCATGATCTGCTTTACATCATTCTCTTTGAGTTCGGCTGATTGGGTAATCAGGTCTGCGATTGCACTGGCTGTCCGGGAAATCTTTCGATCAATGGAAACCGCGTAAGAAGTCTCTACCGTTCCCATGAACAGGATAATCAGAAGTGGTGCAATCAGGGCAAATTCCACTGCTGCCACGCCCTTGTTGTCGCGTAGTGTGTTTGCCAGTTTTCCCGGAAGTCTGGACTGAACGGCTGTGGTGTGAAAAAGTTTTTTCATGGCCTTGTCCTACTCAAACGGTTCGGTACGCACGACATTGGTTGCATGCATCACAGCAGCTCCGGAAAGTCCCGGTTTCGTCAACGGTGCGGAATAATTCGTGTAGATGGGCCAGAGATAGGTTGCCGTTACCTGAACGATCTCCTGGGGACCGGGTTTCTGGTAATAATAATCGGCGTCGTTAAGTTCACCTGTTTTTTCGTTCGGCTCTGGCGGCTTGGAAAGGTCTTCAAACTTGGCTGCAGTTTCAACGCGGACTTTGAGGCCGGTTTCACAGTCAAAGAGCACGTTGATTTCCTTGCAGAACTCTTCCTTGAAATCCTTCGCAGTCTTTATGTCTTTCAACTGGCCCGTGCGCAGTTTGCGAGTTACTTCATCGACACTGTTTTCCAGATATTGTGAGGCAAAGAAGAAAATCGAAGTCTCGATGATGGAGAAAATCAGTAGGAAAAACGGTCCTGCCACAATGGCGAACTCGACCATTGTCGCTCCGTCATCCTGTTTGCCAAAACGCCTGAACAGTCCTTTGAAACGTTTGCTTTGCAACTTTTTTGACCCAATATCTTTGGTCACCATGATTTCACTCGCAACCCTGCTTCATTTGCAGGGTAATGATAAAAAGAGAGTGTTTAGATTCCCTTTATCCGTCTCCGTCGGAGCTTGGGCACCTCTTAACCAAGAGTTAAGGTTTCAGGACTGTCTCTTCAGACAGGCACCTGCTAGTTTGCGTTGCCTTCGGAAAGCTGGTTGCGGCCTTGTATTTGCTCCCGGGCCAAGCTGAATGCTTCATTGTCATCGCCAATGGTAAGCGTAGGCTCGCAAGGTGATCCGGTTGCGCAAGCCATTGTTTCCCGGCTGAGACCACCGCGATAAATGCGAACTGTATTGAATTCATGCCCACGGACAGTCACCTGTTGATCCACAATTGCATCACCATTTGGATCAAGAACGATGAGGTTTGTGACGCCAAAAGACCGGCCAGTCAGGACAAGTGTCTGGTCATCCTCAACGGTTGCATCAACAATAGCCGGGTTTCCGATAATGATTGTGCCGGCCGGGCGTGAAACACGGAATATCTTCGCCTGATCCACAGTCACAACAACAGAATTGCTGACCTGTTCCGCAGCTGAGGGGAGGCCGGATAACAATCCCGTTGATGCGGCAAGGAATAGGGTAGCGATGAGCTTGTACATGATTCACTCCGACAATTTACTGAAAGCAATATCGGCTATTTTGGTGAACGAACCATTAATCACGGCAGATTGTGAAATCAGCTACAAGCGTGACCCAGATTGATGCGGTATCACAATTCAGTGCCTATACATTATATATACGCCAGATCAATACGCCGGCTATCCCGCGTTTCTTCATCGGCATATACTTTTCGGCCATACTAAATCGGTTGAATTGTTTGTCACTTGGTGTATCTTCTTTAACCAGCATGACGAACTGCCCGCCTTAGGGTTTCGGTAACCATGCAGCTTAAACTCTTTTCAATTCTTCAGCGCTACATTTGCTCCAGATCAGGATCAACCTGGTCCAAAAAAAGTAGTGAGAATCACTTGGAGTTTAAGGAGCACAACATGAAACTCGTAGCACGCTTTGTAAAAAATGAATCTGGTGCAACTGCAATCGAATACGGCCTGATTGCTGCACTTATCTCTGTTGCCATCATCTCTGCAGCGACCACGCTCGGATCTGACATTGCCACTACATTCGGCAAGGTATCAGCTCAGCTGACCAAGTAATCGGTAATGCCGTGACGAGCGCGGCATCTGATACTGGAACAAGAAACATAAGGTCACCGGCAATCGCCGGTGACCTTTTTGTATGGGCATTTCAACAGACTGCTACAGGGACGGTATTAACCAACTGGTAGAGGCTTCTGGGATAGACTGTCTGAAAGTTCAAAACCATGGCCGAATTTGATGTTGACCTATTTCATATACTTCCTTTTCCCGTTCATGATGATCTATGCCTGTTTTACGGATTTGTTTGAAATGACAATTTCCAACAAGGTATCGCTTGCCCTGATGGCCGGGTTCATGGGGTTTGCATTTCTTATAGGAATGGATGTCCAGGCCATGTTGTGGCACTGGGCCATGTTCGGGGTTATTCTTTTGGGGGGCTTTAGCCTTTTTGCATTCAACATTATTGGCGGTGGCGATGCCAAGCTGGCAGCAGCAACCGGTCTCTGGTTCGGGTGGAGCCATGCCGCCTCCTATTTGTTGCTGGCTGCAGCACTGGGCGGTGTACTTACCCTCCTCATGTTGAAATTTCGTTCCGAGCTTCTTCCTGAAAGATTGAGCAGGGTGCCGTGGATCAATCGATTGCATGACACGAATAACGGTGTTCCTTACGGGATTGCCCTTGGTATCAGCGCCGTGATCATCTATCCGCACACCAAATGGAGTGAGCACATATACAGTTTGGCTGCGTCCTTGTAGCCAGATATGCAACGATGTGAAAAGCCGGGTAGATCCCGGCTTTTTCTTTTTGGGGTCTGCAGATTGCCGGAAGCAGTTTGGCAAGAAATGCTTAACCAGAAAAATCAGGCTTTCATTAACCATAAGTACACCATTCCGGGTGCAAGATCGCGACGAGTAAGTCTGTCTCAGACATGATTGTACGCGAAGGAAGTCGGAATGAAAGTAGCTCAGCTTGCGGTTTTGGGTGTTGCGTTTGTCGCAGCGGGTGGAGCGGCCATGGTGGCAAACAACCTTACCTCGGTCGAACCGGTCCCTGTAGTGACAGAGGTGCCATCAGTTCCTCAGATCGATCTGGAAGAAGTACTGGTAGCCAGTCAGGACATTCCTCTGGGCACATCCCTCCGGGCGGACATGCTGGAATGGAAGAAGTGGCCAAAGGAAGGGGTGGCTGACGGGTTTGTTTCACGGAGCGATTCTCCTGACGGTCTTGATCTGGATGAACTGCCCGCAATAGCAAGGTCGGCATTCTTTGCCGGTGAGCCTGTACGCCAGAGCAAACTGGTACGTTCAGGAAACGGTTACATGTCGGCAATTCTGCCAACCGGACAGCGTGCCATTGCCACGTCCATATCAACGGCAACCGGCGCTGGCGGGTTTATCCTGCCCAATGACAGAGTTGATGTAATCATGACCCGGCAGGGCGACGAGGCAACCGGCGCCAATCAATATGTCACCGAAACCATTCTGGAAAATATTCGCGTACTGGCAATCGACCAGACCGTTGAAGAAAAGGACGGTGAATCTGTCGTCGTGGGCGAAACGGCAACGCTTCAACTCAGTCCGCGACAAGCCCAGATTCTGACCGTCGCCCAACAGATTGCAGACCGCCTGACCCTTTCATTGCGATCACTGGAAGATAGTGACGAAGAGCCGAGCAAAGGTGCTGAACACCTCCTCAGCGGTGAGACAGGAAACGGTCGTGTCGCAATCATCCGGTTCGGCAACAAGAAGGAAGTCATCGCGCGTCCGAAAAAGGCGAGTGAGTGAGATGTCCAAAGTAAGGAAAAGTACCATGCGTAATGTTAAACTGGTTCTGGTCTGGACATTGCTGTTCTCGGCAATGATTTTTGCCGGCGGCCTTGCAGCCGGAAATTCCGGTCTTGCCCACGCGAACAAGAATTATCTGAAGATATCGAAATCCGCGATCGGCAAAAGCAAGCGCGTGAAGGTAGGTCTCAACAAATCTATCGTCATTGATCTTCCTGGCGATGCGCATGACATACTTGTGGCGAACCCTGAAGTGGCAGATGCAATTACGCGAACAGCAAGGCGTATCTATATTTTTGCCAAACAGGTCGGCTCAACCAACCTGTTCATCTTTGATGTGAATGGCAACCAGCTACTCAGCATTGATCTGGAGATTGAGCGGGACATCACCGGCCTTGAAGACAATCTCAAAAAGTATGTGCCTGGTTCCAATGTGACTGTAGAGATCGTCAATGACAACATCATATTGACCGGTACGGTTCCAACGCCCCAGGCCTCGGCACGAGTATTGCAGCTTGCCCAAGCCTTCATCACAGGCGGTGAGGCAACAACAAACCAGTTCCAGAACAATTCTACCAGCATTACTGGCGGCGGTAATTTCATAATCGGACAGGAAGAGCGCCGGGAGAGCCAGGTGGTAAACCTTCTCAGGATTGAGGCCGAAGACCAGGTCCACCTGAAAGTCACCATTGCTGAAATCCAGCGCACAATCGTGAAGCAGCTTGGTATTGACATCACGTCCGCGGGTCTTACTGCAGGCAATGTCGATTTTGGTCTTCTGACCGACAACCCTTTCGGTTTTGGTAACCCGGTTGCCCGTAGCGGCATCAACGCAAGCTATTCATCGGCCGGGGGTGAATCTGTGGATGGCGTTCTTCGGGCGCTTAACCAGGCAGGCGTAATGCGAACGCTGGCGGAGCCGTCACTGACTGCCATATCAGGAGAAACCGCTTCGTTTTCAGTTGGTGGTGAATACAATCTTGCCTCTGGAAAAACAGAAAACGAAGAAGGCGTAGAGTATTCGTTCAAGGAAGTGGAATACGGGGTATCTCTTACGTTTACCCCGGTTGTACTGGCGCCTGGGCGGATCAGCCTTCGGATCGCTACAGAAGTCTCTGAGCCCACAACTGAAGGATCAGGAGTGATCCAGCGGGGCAATTTCAATGCATCAAGCTTACCCGGCATTCGTCGCCGTGAGGCGGAGACGACAGTTGAATTGCCTTCTGGTGGGTCAATGGTGCTTGCAGGTCTTCTCAAGGATGATGTCCGGCAGGCTGCCTCCGGATTTCCGGGTTTGAGCAAGATTCCCGTTTTGGGCACGCTTTTCAGAAGCCGGGATTTCCAACGCTATGAAACAGAGCTGGTCATCATCGCCACGCCATATCTCGTTCGTCCCGTCGCCCGCAACAAGCTGGCAAGGCCTGACGACAATTTTGCGCCCACGGCAGACGGCGCGGCAAACTTCCTGGGTCGCTTGAACCGCGTATACGGACGCGTTGAAGGCGAACTGCCCGAAGGTCGCTATCACGGAAAGGTTGGTTTCATTTTCAAATGATGAAACCTGTTAACGGAGCAAGAAACATGTCTCGAGTACATAACAACACCGCCCCTGTCGTCCGTGATTGCCGGACTGTATTTGGCGCAACAATCAAGCTGACGGTTGTTTCCGCCGGTCTCGTACTTGCCGGATGTGCATCCTACCAGAAGGATCACTTCACGGTAGGTTCGATTCCGAAAGACTATCGTACCGTCCATCCGATTGTTGTTTCCCAGTCTGAGCAGAAAGAGGATCTCGTCGTCACACGTTCGATGCGGTCCATGTCATCCCGCCACCGGGGTGTGGTGACTGCGATGGTCGGGCAATTCAGGAGTTCCGGTGCCAAAACGCTTCACCTGATGCTGCCTGCCGGATCCCATAATGAAAACGCTGCCCGTCATGTCGGCGCGGATATGGTTCGGCACATGAAGTTTCTTGGCCTGACTGAAAACCAGATAAAGATCGAGAGATATCATGCCTCGAACCACGGTGATGCAGCCACCATCAGGCTTGTTTACGGAACAGCCCGGGCTCAGGTGGCTAGCGAGTGCGGCCAGTGGGGTGATGACCTTGGAGATACCAGGGAAAACGTCAATTACGGCAATTACGGCTGCGCAACGCAGAACAATCTTGCTGAAATGATTGCCAATCCGGAAGACCTGCTGGGGCCGCGGGGTGTTTCGGAAATCGATGCAAGCCGCAGGGACAACGTGATCTCTGACTGGCGCGCTGACGGAACATAAACCCGGTGCCGGGCAAGTTTGCCGAAAGGCAGAAATGAAGAATTAGAGGATACAAGATGTCTGAAACCGCTGCACAAGCTATGCAACATGTGGATCAGGTCCCGGGAGATCAGGACAAGGAAGGACTTTCCGAGGTTCGTCCGATTCCAAGGATCACGATCCAGGCGTTCTGTGAAACGGACACCATTCGCCAGACGCTTGAAATGGCTTCCGGTGACCGGCGCATGTCCCGCGCGCATGTTTCGGTGAACATGGGTGGAATTGCGGGTGCAACCGATTATTACGGCAGCGCTCCTACGCCAAACCTGATCATTATAGAAAGCCGCAAGTCGGGTGATGAACTGATGGCTGAACTGGGCGGATTGGCCGATGTCTGCGATTCGACAACCAAGGTTATCGTCATTGGGCACCTGAACGATATCCTGATGTATCGTCAACTCGTCAGTAACGGTATTTCGGAATATCTGGTTGCACCGGTTTCAATGGCGGATGTCATGATGGCCATTTCGGATATTTTCTCCAGTGAGGAAAATGGCCCGCTTGGCAAGATGATTGCATTCATCGGAGCCAAGGGTGGGGCTGGTTCTTCCACCATTTGTCACAACGTCGCCTGGCAGGTTTCTTCCGTATACAATAATGAGGTCGTGCTTGCGGACCTTGATCTTGCATTTGGTACAGCCAACATGAACCTGGATCAGGATCCGACACAAGGGATTGCAGACGCCGTTTTCTCACCGGATCGGGTTGATGACATTCTTCTCGACCGTTTGCTTGCAAAATGTGCCAAGCATCTTAGCCTTCTGGCAGCACCCTCCACTCTCGAGCGGACCTATGATTTCGATGCGCAGGCTTTCAGCTCAATTCTGGAAGTTGCGCAACGCGGTGCGCCTTGTGTGGTTGTTGACCTGCCCAACCAGTGGAATGGCTGGACCAAACAGGTCCTTGCAGCAGCAGATGAAGTGGTGCTTACCGCTGAACCCGAGCTTGCCAATTTGCGCAATGCAAAGAATCTTGCAGATACGCTTGTCGAAATCCGTCCGAATGACACACCACCACGTCTGGTGATGAACAAGGTCGGCATGCAAAAGCGCCCGGAAATTTCGGTTTCCGACTTTGCGGGTGCCATTGGCCTTGAACCATCAGTGATCATCCCGTTCGATCCCGGTCTTTTTGGCCTTGCGGCCAACAATGGGCAGATGATTTCGGAAGCGGATGCGAAAAGCCCGATTGCTGAAACCATGATGAACTTGTCGCAGATTGTGACCGGCCGGGCAGAGATCAAGAATGAGAAAAAATCCGCGTTCGGGTTCCTGAAAGGGTTAACCCGCAAGAAGTAACGCAACGCGTCGTAAGCAGAAGTACAGGATTTTGTAATGTTTGGAAAACGTGGTGGAAATTTCGGCACTTCCGGTAACACCGGTGTCGCAAGCAGCCCAAAGCCGGCAGCGCCGGCAGAGCCTGCCAAGCAGGAAAGCTTGCCGAAAGTGTCTGCGCCGCCAGTAGCCACCCCGGCGCCCAAACCGCAGCCCAAACCGAAGCCTGCGGCTCCGACTGTGCGTGCAAAATCCGAAGAATATTACGACACGAAAACCAGTGTCTTTTCCGCATTGATCGACACGATCGATCTCGGGCAACTTGCCCAGATGGAGCCAGATGCAGCTCGCGAGGAAATACGGGACATTGTCAATGACATTATCTCGATCAAGAATCTCGCAATGTCGATTGCCGAGCAGGAAGAACTGCTTGAGGACATTTGTAACGACGTGCTGGGTTACGGCCCCTTGGAACCGCTTTTGATACGCGATGACATTGCAGATATCATGATCAATGGCGCCAGCAATGCCTTCATCGAAGTGAATGGCAAGGTTGTGGATGCCGGGATACGTTTCCGAGACAACACACAGCTGATGAACATCTGCCAGCGTATCGTGAGCCAGGTCGGGCGCCGCGTGGATGAATCCAGTCCGATCTGTGATGCCCGTCTTGCCGACGGATCACGGGTTAACGTGATCGCACCCCCACTTTCGATTGACGGGCCGGCCCTGACAATCCGGAAATTCAAGAAGGACAAGCTTACACTGGAGCAGCTTGTCAATTTTGGAGCCATTACGCCGGAAGGTGCACAGATACTCCAGATCATCGGGCGCGTGAGATGTAACGTGATTATTTCTGGCGGTACCGGTTCCGGTAAGACAACATTGCTAAACTGCCTCAGCGCATTTGCGGAACACGACGAACGTATCATTACCTGCGAAGACTCTGCCGAACTCCAGCTTCAACAACCTCACGTGGTTCGCCTTGAAACCAGACCGCCCAACCTGGAAGGTGAAGGGCAGATCACCATGACGGATCTCGTCAAGAACTGTCTGCGCATGCGTCCGGAACGGATTATCGTTGGTGAGGTGCGTGGCCCCGAGGTTTTCGACCTTTTGCAGGCCATGAACACCGGTCACGATGGTTCCATGGGCACGATCCACGCCAACTCGCCGCGTGAATGTCTCAACCGGATTGAATCGATGATCGCCATGGGCGGGTTCAGCCTGCCGGCGAAAACAGTTCGCGAAATCATCGTTGGCTCGATTGACGTGATCATTCAGGCACAACGCCTGCGTGACGGCTCTCGCCGGATCACGCACATAACCGAAGTGCTGGGCCTTGAGGGCGAGGTGATCACCACCCAGGACCTCTTCGTATACCGGATGGATGGTGAGGATGCCCAAGGCAACATCGTGGGCAAGCATGTGTCGACCGGTATCGGTCGCCCGAACTTCTGGGATCGTGCCCGCTACTTCAATGAGGAGCAACGTCTTGCTGCCGCACTTGACGCTTCCAATGATGAACAGGCCGGGCAGGGGTAATCGCAATGTTCGGTATTGATATGAACGTCCTTGTCATTGCAGCCCTGATCGGCGTCTCGGCGCTGAGCGTTGCATATGCGCTCCTTTTCAACCGTGTGGAAACCGAGCGAAAGCAGGAAAAACGGTTAAAGGGTATCAAGAACAATTCCGGAGACAGGCAGTCACGGCTTCAGGCAGAGGCCCGTCTTGCCGACACGGCCAAGCGTCGCCAGAACGTGCAAAACCAGCTCAAGGAACTCGAAGAGCAAACAAAGGCCAAGGACCCCAACAAGAAGGGTATCAAGGAACAGTTGCGCCAGGCGGGCATGTCGGTTTCTGTTCGGCAGTTCTATCTCTTCAGCGTACTTTTCGCTGTCTTTGCCGGGTTCATGGCCCTCATACTAAGCGGCAGTATTTTTGTAGCAGGCGCAATGCTTGTCATCGGTGGAATTGGCATGCCCAGATGGTTTGTCGGGTTCAGGAAAAAACGCCGCATGAAAGCATTTCTGGAAGAGTTTCCTAATGCGGTTGATGTGATAACGCGCGGTATCAAGGCGGGTTTGCCTCTCAATGACTGTATCGGGATTATTGCAACCGAAGCAAAAGAGCCGGTCCGCTCGGAATTCAAGAAAATAATCGAAACCCAGCAAATGGGTGTTCCGATGACCGAAGCTATCCAGAAGCTTTACAAGAATGTGCCGCTTACGGAGGCCAATTTCTTTGGCATTGTAATCGCCATTCAGCAGGGTGCAGGTGGTAACCTGTCCGAGGCGCTTGCAAACCTTTCAAAGGTTCTCCGTGACCGCAAAAAGATGAAGGCAAAAATCACCGCCATGTCATCAGAGGCGAAATCATCTGCTGCCATTATCGGTTGTTTGCCGTTCATCGTGACGTTTCTGATCTATATCACAACACCTGACTACATCATGCTGCTCTTTACGCATTCAACCGGAAACCTGATCCTGTTGGGCTCGGCTGTATGGATGAGTTGCGGGATCATGGTGATGAGACAGATGATCAACTTCGATTTCTGATGAGCATACCGGCTTGAACCAGAATGCTTGCTTGAAGGCATAATGAAATGATTGACCTGATATATTCGCTTACCGAGCCCCAGACACTGGTCAGTGTTCTTGCTGCAGTTGCCATGTTCGCAACAATGGTCACCATTGCGATGCCGTTTCTGCAGAAGGACGAATTGAACACTCGCATGAAGTCTGTTGCAATCGAACGCGACAAGATCCGGGCTCGCGAGCGCGCACGGTTGGCGGAACAGAGCAAACGGGGCACGTTGAAACAGTCCGGCGGCGGATTTTACCAGGATTTTGCGGAAAAGCTGAACCTGCGAAAAATGCTTGCGGACGAAAATACGTTCCAGAGCCTGGTCATGGCAGGTTACCGAAAAAAAGCCCACGTCAACGTATTTCTGGTTTTCAAGATGGTTGTTCCCATCTGCCTGTTGCTTGGAGCCTTGCTCTACACATTCGTTCTGACTTCGAATGATCGTGGTGTCATGTCAAATATTTTACTGTCGATGGTTGTGGCCATGGTCGGCTTCTATCTGCCTTCGATCATCATCAAGAACAAGATTTCAAAACGGCAGCTGTCCATTCGCCGGGCCTGGCCGGATTGTCTTGACTTGTTGTTGATCTGTGTGGAATCCGGGATGTCACTCGAAGCATCGATGAAAAAGGTTGCTGTCGAGGTCGGGATACAATCACCCGAACTGGCCGAGGAGCTCACCCTCACCACGGCCGAACTTTCCTACCTGCAGGAGCGCCGGCAGGCACATGAAAACCTGGCGAAAAGAACAGGGCTTGATATAGTGAAAGCTGTCACAATGGCCCTTATTCAGGCCGAGCGCTACGGTACACCGCTGGCAACCGCTCTGCGCGCACTTTCACAGGAAAGCCGTGACATGCGCATGGCAGAAGCGGAAAAGAAGGCTGCTGCATTGCCGCCTAAACTGACTGTCCCAATGATTGTCTTCTTCCTGCCTGTGCTGTTTGCCGTTATCCTCGGACCTGCGATTATCCAGATCAGCAACGGATAATATCGCCTCGGCCATTTCCAATCAGACAAGTGCCACTTGGGTTCCTGGGCAAAATCAGACAGAGCTATCAGCCTGACAAGCAAATTGGCTTGGAACAGAGAAGCTTAGCCAGCATCTACAATTATTTCGGGTAATTGTAATAGTCAGGTTATGGATGAAGTTTGGCTTGATGAAGCCGGCAGCTAAACTTGGAGAGGTCAGTCAACCGGGTTTGTATCCGTTTGTCAGGAGAGGACAAGCTTAGTTGGTATTGCCCGCGTCGACATCACCATTGCCATCGGCATTCTTGAGCAGGTTCCAGGCGTTTTGCTGGGACAACATTTGCCGAAGAAACGCAATGTTTTCTTCTGCTTCACGGGGAGGCAGTTCTCCGCGTGCAATTGTTTCTGCCTGCTCGAAATTCCCTTGAAGGCCAACGACAAGGGCAAGGTTTTGCCGAACGCGACTGTCGGCGCCAGGTTGGCGGATTGCCTTGCGCAGATAAGTCTCCGCAGATCGCAGGTCGCCACTTAGAACGTAGGACATTCCCAGGTTTGAAAGGACGGAAGGTTCATTCGGAACAATGTCCAGTGCCTTGCGATATTCAATGCGTGCAAGTTTCGACTGCTCAAGTTGATCGAGAATCGCGCCCTTGGCCGAGTGTAGCCGCCAATCAGGCCTGTCCGGCCGTTGTGCGCGGTCAATGATCTTCAGCGCTTTCTGAAAATTGCCGGTTGAGGCCAATGCCTTGCCGTAGGCAGACAGAACGTCATTGTCCTCGGGGTGATGAATAACCATCTGCTGCATCACCGCAAGTGCCTGCTCGTTTCGGCCGGTTGCGCGCAGAATGTTCGCATATTGAAGGCCGGTTGCCTTGTCTTTGCGTCTGCGTTCGTAACGGTTGCCCAAGGATGCTGCTGCACGTTCCAGTTCAGGGACCGACATCTGTTCGATCGACTTCCCCCTGGAAGTGATTGATCCGGTTGTTGTCGGGTCTTTCGCGCATCCCGCAAGTGCAAGGGAGGCTGCCAGAGCCAGGGTAGCCATGCTGGAGGAGCGCAGGAATTTATTTCGGGCCATGATCCAGTTTACCGGTACAGAAGAAAACGTATTTGGGGTGTTCTTGGACACCGCGATTCTTCTATAAGTATTCTGTTAACCCTAATGGATGGTTAATTTGGCCATCCCCTCACTCCCGGAGTTTATGCATGACCAAGTTTGCCCTCGCCGGCTCCCGCTCAAAATCACTTCCTGTATGGCTTCTCGCGCCTGGTGAAATCGCCACTCAAAAAGAGATTGGCGATACGGCAAAGGCCTGGGCCAAGGCTAACGGGTTTGACGGGCAGGCAAGCAGGCTTCTTCGTGTTCCCGACAGTGATGGCAATATAGCCGAAATCCTGTTTGGTATTGGCAAGGATCACAGTCCCTTTCATGTAGGCAAGCTTGCAAATGAGCTTGAAAAGGGGGCTTACCATTTTGCAAATCAGCCCGATGATGCCCACCATGCCTGCCTGGGATGGCTGTTGGGTGCCTATCGGTTCACGCGTTACAATGACAAGGATCAGTGCGCAGCCAGACTGGTTTTGCCAAAAGGCGTTGACCAGAACAATCTGGAGACCGAGGCAGGGGCCTGCTATCTCGCGCGTGACCTGATCAATACACCTGCCAATGACATGGGGCCACAGGAGCTTGAAGATGCCGTCAGGAAGCTTGGCCGCGAGCACAAGGCAAGGGTGACGGTAATCAAGGGCGACAAGCTGCTTGAGAAAAACTTTCCCATGATCCATGCCGTTGGGCGGGCAAGTGACAATGCTCCACGCCTTATTGATCTCACATGGGGCAGCAAAGACCATCCCAGGGTAACGCTGGTTGGCAAGGGAGTGATCTTTGATACCGGCGGTCTCAACATCAAGCCGGGCACCAGCATGGCGTTGATGAAAAAGGACATGGGAGGGGCAGCAAATACCATTGCCCTTGCACAGATGGTGATGATGGCAAAATTGCCGGTCCGCCTGAGACTGCTCGTTCCGGCAGTCGAAAATGCGATTTCGGGCAATGCGTTTCGCCCCGGTGATATCCTTTCCAGCAGAAAGGGAATGACTGTCGAGATAGGCAATACCGACGCAGAAGGCCGGCTCATTCTTGGAGATGCCCTTGCCTATGGCGATGAGGAGAGCCCGGACTTGATGGTCGACATGGCAACACTTACCGGAGCCGCCCGTGTCGCACTGGGACCGGATTTGCCACCATTCTATACGCATGATGACGAACTTGCCGATGCTTTGACAGATGCCGGTCAGTCCCGCCATGATCCGCTGTGGCGCATGCCGTTGTGGAAACCATACCAGAAAATGCTTTCCTCCCGTGTTGCTGACGTGAACCATATTTCCACCGGCGGATTTGCCGGATCAATAACCGCTGCGCTGTTTCTTTCCCGCTTTGTGGAGAAGGCAGGCAGTTGGGCACACTTTGATATTTATGGATGGAATCCTTCATCAAAACCATGGTCATCAATCGGCGGGGAAGCACAGGGCATACGCGCGCTCCTTGAGGTGCTGACAAAGCGATACGGTTGACCACAATCAGCTTGTTACGGGGTCGTAACGTTTATATGATGCTTCAATGAGCGCAATTGAGATCAGCCCCGGATCGGCATTGAAACTATGGCACAGGGTTTCCCTTGCGCAGGTTCTGGGTAAAGAGAGGGACCTGACACAAAGGCAAGTTGCGATCTTGCTGATTGTCTATCTGGAGCCGCCGCCCCATACCGTACGCGGACTTGCTGCCCGGCTCGATGTTACCAAACCTGTCATTACCCGTGCGCTCGATACGATGGGGCAGATGAAACTCCTGCACCGTCGGCGTGACCCGGATGACAGGCGCAATGTAATCATTGGCCGTACACTGGAAGGTGCCTTGTATCTGGAAAAGCTTGGTGATCTGGTAAGCTCACTTGCGGGAGAGATATGATGTCGGACCTTCCCGTCCTTGAAAGCCTTGATCGCCGATTGAACGTCTTTTCGCCGGCGCTTGCCGAAAGCGGTTTGCGGGGAAAGGTCGAAGCGGAGCAATTCCTCGACGGTAAACCGGCGCAGGTGCGGGTCGCATTTACGGAACTTCGCGCCAAGCCCGATTCTTCTGCTCCCATTGATACCCAGTTGATGTTTGGTGAAACAGTGCGGGTGTTTGATACAGCCAACGGGTATTCATTGGTAAAGGCTGACAGGGACAGGTATGTGGGCTGGCTTGAGGAGGGCACGATCTCGCATAAAATTTGCGAGCCCACCCACCTTGTTTGTGTTCCGCGCACATTCTTTTATCCGGAGCCCGATCTCAAGCTGCCACACAAGGGAATGCGCTCAATGGGATCGGCGGTTCGAGTCGTTGACCAAGTCGAGAAGCGGGGTACCCGTTACGCACTGCTCGAAACCGGTGAAGCGGTTGTTGAAAGGCATGTACGGTTGGTGGGTCATCACGCTGACGACTATGTCGCTGTCGCGGAACAATTGATTCACACGCCCTATCTGTGGGCGGGTACAACGGCTTTCGGAATTGACTGCTCGGGCTTTGTGAAATTGGCCATGTTGATGTGCGGAAAGCTGGTCTTGCGCGATTCTGACATGCAGGCTGCAACGCTTGGCGATGAAATTGATCCAGGAAAAACCTATGAAAACCTGCGGCGCGGAGACCTTGTCTTTTGGCGTGGCCATGTTGCCATTGTTCGTGATGAAAACTCGCTGATCCATGCAAACGGTCACACCATGAATGTTGCGATCGAGCCGTTGGATGAAGCAGTTTCGCGTATTGAATATCTCTATGAACGACCAATAGGTTGCCGAAGGCCCTGATTTGCCGGAATATCGACTGACATCAAAATGTCGACTATCACGATTATGGCAATGAACCTGTATCTGTCCCGGACTGCTGGTGCCGGAAACAGATGGACATTTTACCAGCGGAAACGGGAGTATTTCACATGTCAATTTTAAAACGCGGCCTTAAAGGTGCCCCGGTCAAACGCCTTCAGGAGCGTCTGGGTATTGATGCGGATGGGGATTTTGGTCCTGGTACTGAAAAGGCAGTCAGGCAATTCCAGCAAGAGAACGGTCTTGCTGTTGACGGAATTGCCGGCCCGGATACATTCACCGCCATGGGCCTCAATGAACTCGTCCTTCTCCGGGTTGGTTCTCGCGGTGCTGCTGTGAAATCACTCCAGAAGGATCTCGGCATCGATGCCGACGGTATCTTTGGCCAGGGCACCAAGAAGGCAGTCATGGAATTCCAGAAGGAAAACGGCCTTCAGGTTGACGGGATGGCTGGCCCCAACACCTTGTCGAAACTTGGATCTTTTGCCGATACCTTCACAGCCGATACAATCCAGAAAGCAGAATTGCGCTCAGATGAAGAGCATTTTGACAGTGAGCCCCTTCCGGAGCTCAAGGGCTCGAACCCTGTCGAGGGTTCTGCTGATGCTGCTCCCGAAAAATCCCTTTGGGGAAAGGTCAAGGGCTGGTTCAGCTGATCAGTAACCCAGCTTTCGATCAACGACATTTTCAAGCATTTCGCCTGCCTCATGGCGGGCGATTTGTTTTTCCACATGCCGCCCAAGGGCTGAAATATCCGATGTTGCCGCTGCATGTGGGGTGATGATCAGCCCGGCTGCATTCCAAAGTTCACTGTCTTTGGGTAGTGGTTCAGTTTGGAACACATCGAGCGATGCACCTCCAAGGGTGCCATCCTGCAGGCAAGCCAGCACATCTTTTTCGTTTTGGCTTCGGCCCCGTCCGGCATTGATGAAGACGGGTGATTTCAGGTCTGCATGTTTTCGCAATTTCTGAAATACAGACCGGTCGAAAAAGCTTTCCGTATCCGGTGTCAAAGGCAGAAGGCCTACCAGGAAGTCCGTTTCTTCCAGAAAAGCGTCCGTTTCGTTCTGGTCGAAGCAGGTTAGTCCTTCGATACTTTTTTTGGTGCGACTCCAGCCCCTCACGCCAAAACCAAGCATTTTGAGTTTGCGGGCTGCGTCCTGTCCCAGAACACCAAGGCCCATGATCCCGACATTGATCTCGCTGGCCTGGGGCTGGGGCAGCTCTTTCCACTCTCGATTGTCCTGAAGCTGATCATAAGTGCGTTGCTGTCTGAGGTGCATCAGGCATTGCAAACATACCCACTCACTCATCCGGTTCGTGAGCGTATCGTCTACAAAACGCACAATCGGCACATCGGGCAAATGCGTTGCTTCCATGATCTTGTCAACACCGGCTCCGGCGGAGAAAATCACTTCAAGGTCAGGCATGCGATCAAAAAGGTCCGGGTCTATTTTCCAGACAAGGGCGTATTTTACCCCTGCAAGGGATGTTGGTTTGTCGGCTTTCGTCCAGTCGATTACCGAACGGTTCAGGGAATTTGAAAGATTCTCACCAGTTCGGTTGCCGTCAAACTGAACAGATACAAGGATCGGGGATTTCTCGCTCATTACTCTTCTACAATACCTTTTCCGATTGCTTTCATGTCAAAGGCCGCTGCCATGAGGGCCTTTGTGTAGTCGGTTTGCGGGTCATTGAAAATTTTCGCCGACGGTCCCTGTTCAACCACTTTGCCATGCCGCATCACGATGACTTCGTTGGCGAGGGCTTTTACGACCTTCAGGTCGTGGCTGATGAACATGTATGCGAGCCCTTTTCTTTTCTGAATGTCGCGCAGCAGGTCGACAACCTGTGCCTGAACGCTCATGTCTAGGGCAGAAGTCGGCTCATCCAGCATGATGAATTTCGGCTCGAGAACGATTGCGCGCGCAATGGCAATCCGTTGTCGCTGGCCGCCGGAAAATTCATGCGGGTAACGGTGCCGGGTTTCCGGATCGAGACCGGTTTCTGCCAGTGCGGCAATAACCTTCTCTTCCCGTTGGAGCTTGGAAAGCTCCGGCATGTGAATGCCCAACCCTTCCCCGACAATTTCCCCGACAGACATGCGCGGGCTCAGGGAGCCGAAAGGGTCCTGAAAAACCACCTGCATCCGGTCACGCATCTTGCGCATCTGCTTGAAGGAATACTGATTGATGTCATCGCCAAGAAATACAATGCGCCCTTCGGAAGAAATCAGCCGTGTCAGGGCCATTCCGAGTGTGGTTTTTCCTGACCCGGATTCACCCACGACACCGAGCGTTTGTCCCTCCCGCAAGGTCAAGTCTATGCCGTCAACGGCCTTGACGTGATCAACGGTGCGGCGAAGCAGGCCTTTGCGGATCGGAAACCATACCCGGATATCCTTTGCTTCCAGTATGGTTGCAGCACGGTCATTCTGTCTTGGTGGCTCTCCTTTTGGCTCGGCCGAAAGCAGGTGCCGGGTATACGGATGTTGCGGATTTTCAAAGATTTCCCCGGTTTCCCCCGCCTCGACAATATTGCCGTCTTGCATCACGCAACACCGGTCCGCCAACCGGCGGACGATCCCCAGGTCATGGGTGATGAACAGCATGGAGAGCTTGTTCTCGGTTTGCATGGTTTTCAGCAACTCGAGAATTTGTGCCTGTACCGTCACATCAAGTGCAGTGGTCGGTTCATCGGCAATCAGCAATTCCGGTTCGTTTGCCAGCGCCATCGCAATCATGACCCGCTGGCGCTGCCCGCCGGACAACTGGTGCGGATAGGCGCCCAGCCGTTTCTCAGGATCATGGATGCCTACCTGTTCCAGCAGTTCAATGACCCGTTGCCGTGCAGCCTTGTCTCGCATGCCCTTGTGGAGGGAAAGGATTTCACTGATCTGTTTTTCAATCGTGTGGAGCGGATTGAGCGATGTCATCGGCTCCTGAAATATCATCGTGATGTCATTGCCACGCACAGCCCGCATTTCGTCACTGCTTGCTGCCAACAAGTCCTTGCCCTTGAAAATAATCTTGCCGGAAGGGTGGCTGGCCGCCGGATAGGGGAGCAGTTTGAGGATGGACAGCGCTGTGACGGATTTCCCTGAGCCCGATTCACCGACAAGGGCAACGGTTTCGCCGGGTTTTATGTCAAAAGAACTGGCATGTACCGCCACTTCCTTGTTGTTGCCCTGGGTAAAGGCAACGGAGAGATTCTGGACTGCTAGCAAGGGTTTGGTGTTGTTCTCTGCCATCATCTCACTCGAATGTCTTGCGCGGATCGAATGCGTCACGGATGGCTTCGCCGATGAAGATCAATAATGAAAGCATGAGCGAGATGACAAAAAATCCGGACATGCCGAGCCAGGGCGCTTGAAGGTTGTTTTGACCCTGTTTCAACAACTCTCCGAGGGAAGGGGATCCCGGTGGCAGGCCGAAGCCGAGAAAGTCCAGCGATGTAAGTGTGGTGATCGAACCGTTGAGAATGAAGGGCAGGAATGTCAGTGTTGCAACCATCGCATTTGGCAGCAGGTGCCGGAACATGATGGTCCCGTTGTTCACCCCGAGCGCCCTTGCGGCATTGACATATTCAAAATTGCGGGCACGCAGAAATTCTGCGCGAACCACACCAACAAAGCCAACCCAGGAAAAAAGCAGCAGTATCCCAAGCAGTATCCAGAAGCCCGGTGCAAGGATGGCTGCAATGATAAGCAGCAGATAGAGGACCGGCATGGAAGACCAGATTTCGATGAACCTCTGGAATATCAGGTCGACCCATCCGCCAAAATAGCCCTGTACTGCACCGGCGCTGACCCCGATCACGGCTGAGAGCGCCGTCAAAATCAATCCAAACAGCACCGATATGCGGAAGCCGTATATTACCCTTGCAAGTACATCCCTGGCCTGGTCATCAGTTCCCAGCCAGTTCCAGTTGCCGATATGGCAGTCGGGGTCTTCCGTGCCAAGGGTATATTGAGAACACCGGGTTTCTGCATCATAGAGCCAGCTTGGCTTTGTCGGTGCCGGTTCGGGAATGTCGGTGTTGGTGGTGCGGAAAGAGTAGCGTACCGGAGGCCAGATGGCCCATCCGTTTGCGGCAATTGCCTCACGGATTTCAGGAATGCGGTAGTCGGTGCCAGGCAGAAAGCCGTCATCACCCAGAAAGGTTTCTTCCGGGTAATCGACAAGCAGCGGTGAATAGAATTTCCCCTTGAACGAAATCAGGACCGGTTTGTCATTGGCAATGAATTCGGCGAACAGGGAAAGTCCGAACAAGACAATGAAAATCCACAGCGACCAGTATCCGCGCTTGTTTGCCTTGAAGTTTGCCCATCTCCTGCGATTGAGAGGAGAGAGCCAGGTTCGTTGCGGCACGGTTTGGGCCTGTGTTCCTTCGTTCACGGTCATCAGACTTTACGAGCCTCAAAATCAATCCGCGGATCAATAACCGTGTAGATCACGTCAGAGACGAGAGTAACGACAAGGCCGATCAGGGAGAAAATGTACAAGGTGGCAAAGACGACCGGATAATCGCGCCCTATCACGCTTTCAAACCCCAAGAGGCCAAGGCCATCAAGTGTGAATATGGTCTCGATGAGCAGGGATCCTGTAAAGAAAGAGGTTATGAATGCCGCCGGAAAACCGGCAATAATAATCAGCATCGCATTGCGGAATACATGGCCGTAAAGCACCCGTGCTTCCTTTAATCCCTTGGCACGTGCTGTTTGAACATACTGTTTGCGGATTTCATCCAGAAACGAGTTTTTGGTCAGAAGGGTTGTTGTGGCAAATGCCGAAAGGGCCATCGCCGTCAAGGGAAGCGCCAGATGCCAGAAATAGTCTGCAATTTTTGCCGGAAGCGACAGCTCGCTGAAATTGTCTGAGGTCAATCCGCGCAGCGGGAACCAGTCAAAGAAGGAGCCGCCCGCGAAGACAACCATGAGGAGAATGGCAAACAGAAAGCCCGGTATTGCATAGGCAACAATGATCACCCCGCTGGTCCAGATATCAAAAGAGCCTCCGTCATGTACCGCCTTGCGGATGCCGAGCGGAATTGAAATGCCGTAGGACAGGAAGGTTATCCATATCCCCAGTGATATGGAAACCGGCAGTTTTTCAATGATCAGGTCAAGGACCTCGACATTCTTGAAATAGCTTTCTCCGAAATCAAACCGAAGATAGTCCCACAGCATTTTGAGAAACCGCTCATGGGCAGGCTTGTCAAAGCCGAACTGCTTTTCAAGCGATGCTATGAATTCCGGATCAAGCCCTTGGGCCCCGCGATATTTTGATGAAGCATCACCACCGTCAAATCCTTCTTCAAGTGTGGGCAGATCACTGCCGCCACTGACCCGATCGGTGGCAGAGCCTGCCTGGCCGGTAAGTTCAGCAACGATACGCTCTATGGGGCCGCCGGGGGCAAACTGTATCACTGCAAACGATATAGCCATGATCCCCAGCATGGTGGGTATCATCAACAATAACCGTCGCAGGATGTAGGCAGCCATGCCCTATTCCCCTTTGCTCATGATTCGAAGGGTTGTCCCCCCGACAGGTTTGCCCAAGCCGGAGTTCAAATGCAAGGCAATGCCTCTTCTCTTCCCCCCGTTGTCAGTTGGCAGCCTTGTGATCGATCCATAGGGAAAGTGTGTCGATACCGACATATCCGGGTTGGGGAAGCGGTACTTGTATATGCTTCCATTTGGCAAACCATACTTCGGGCACATGCCATTGCGGCACAGCGTAATGGCGCCATTTCAGGATCCGGTCGAGTGCATGGGTCAGCGCCAGCAATTCTTCCCGGTCAGGCGCCAGGATGACGCGCTCGACCAGTTCATCAATCAACGGATCCTTGATACCCGCATAATTGCGGCTTCCCGGCCGGTCCGCGGCTGATGAAGACCAGTACTCGCGTTGTTCGTTTCCCGGCGATGCAGACTGGATCGTTCTCAGGGAAACCATGTCAAAATCGAAACTGTCTACCCGCGACTTGAATTGGGCGGTATCCAGAATTCGAAGGCTCGTATCGATGCCGATTCTTCGCAATGCCTTCATGTAAACATTGATGTAGCGTTCCGATTCCTGGCTTGCGCTGATGAACTCGATGGTCAGTGGTTCTCCCTGCGGAGAAACGAGTTTGCGATTGTTGAACGTGAACCCGGCCTCCTGCATCAGTTTCAATGCTTGCCGCTGGTATTGGCGGGTGGCGGAAGGGTCGCTGTAATCGGGAACTTCAAAGGGCTCTGTGTAAAGTTCTTCCGGAAGCTGGTCGCTGTATTCCTTCAGTATCTCGAGTTCTCGTCCTTCCGGTATGCCTTGCGATTCCAGTTCCCCGCCCTCAAAGAAGCTGTCGGTGCGGGTCTTGAGGTCGAAAAAAAGGTTCCGGTTGAGCGTTTCGAAATCAAGCAGCAGGCTGAGCGCCTTGCGGACCCGCACATCCTTGAACTTTTCCTTGCGGCTGTTGATGAAAAAGCCCTGGTAAGCCTGGCCCCGTTCAATTGGCAGAACAAGTTTTTCAACCTTGCCCTCTGTTATTCCCCTGAACGTGTATTCATTGACCCAGCGCTGCTCGTCTGTTTCTACCCAGTAATCTGCAATCTCGCCTTTCTTGAAGGCTTCCCACATGGCGTTTTCGTTCAGGAAATAGGTGTAGCGGATACTGTCAAAATTGTAGCGCCCCTTTCGTACCGGTATGTCCTTCGCCCAATAATCCTGCACCCGCTCGTAGGTAATGTATTTGCCAAGCTGGAAATCGCCGATTTTGTAGGGTCCCGACCCAAGCGGCGGTTCGGTTGTTGGTTGGCTGATATCACGTTGCTTGCCGTTGGCATCAGTTCCGGTCCACCAGTGTTTGGGAAGAACAACAAGATCACCCAGAATGTGCGGTAGCTCGCGGTTTCCTTTCTGGTCAAATCTGAATGTTATTTCACGATCCCCGGTTTTTTCGGCAGATTCGACATTCTGGAAATACTGCGACCATAGCGGATAGTTTTCACGCAGCACTTCCATAGACCAGATGACATCCTCGGGTTTGATCGGCTCGCCGTCATGCCATTTGGCATCGGGATGAATACGGTAGACCGCCCATGAGGAATCGTCGGCTTTCCGGAAGGCATCGGCAACAAGCCCGTAAGAAGCGCCAGCCTGGTCCCGTGATTGCTCCATCAACGTGTCGTACAGCAACCCGCCAAAATAGTTTAGTTGAACCGGAGCCCTGCCGCGGACAATAAACGGATTGAATGAGTCGTAACCACCAAATGCCGTCCGTTTCAGGTCTCCGCCCTTCGGTGCATCCGGATTGGCATGTTCGTAATGTTCGAAGTCGGGGCCGTATTTGAGTTCACCGAAAAGGGCGTCGCCATAGCGCCACTCTGTTTCGTCTGCCATTGCTGCAACCATGCCCAGCATGGTGATTGAGAATGTAATGCCTGCAAGCAAGCGGATCTGTTTCAGCAACGGCAAGTCCTCCCGGTATGTTTCTGGTATCTAACAATAAGGGAGCTCTTGCCGAAAACAAGGCGCATGACCTGCTGATGAATCAGACAAATGTGATGTGGGGCAGATACAAAAAAGGCCGGAACTTTTGTCCGGCCTTGTTCAATCTGGTGTTTGGCAAGCTGATTACTGGCTAGCGCCCTCTTCTTCGGAAGCGGGTTGCTCCTCGGATGCAGCGCCTTCCTGGGCAGGGGTATTGTCTGAACCTGCTTCGGAATTTTCCGTTTCAGCCGAGCCTTCATCGCTTTCGGATGCCTCAGGGTTCTGGGAAGCATCGGATTCACCGGAAGCCTCGGACTCTGTTGCTTCCGCATTTGCCGGAGCTTCTTCTTCTGCATTTTCGGTGTTGGCGGCGTCGCCCTCGTTTGCGGTTTCTTCAGCAGTGTCTGCTGCTGCAGCTTCCGGATCAGGCAATGGTGCCGGGGTGGCTGACAGGCTGCGAAGATAGGCAACAATGTCTGCTCGGTCTTCAACGTCTTTCAGACCTGCAAAGCCCATTGATGTGCCTTTGACATATGTCTTTGGCTTCCAAAGAAATCCGTTGAGCTCGTCGTAGGTCCACTGCTTTCCGTTGCCGTATTCGGTGAGGGCACCGGAATATCCAAAGCCGTCAACAGAAGCGATATCGCGGTTGACTACACCATAAAGTGCAGGTCCAACCTTGTTCGCTCCGCCCTGTTCAAACGTGTGGCAAGCTGCACAACGTTTGGCGACACCCTGTCCCGCTTCGACACTGGCATTTGCAAGCAGTGCAGCAATCGGCTCGTATGCCGGTCCGGTATCTTCTTCGGCTTCCCCGCCGCTGCTTTCGGCCACTTCAATCAGGTAGCCCGGCTCTTCCGGCACTTCTGAATGGAATATGCCGTCAGAAACAAAATTCAGGGACATGACAATGAAAATAACGCCGAGAACCGACATTGCAATTTTGTTGAACTCAAATGAATCCATAATGAAACTCCTGGCGTGCGGGCTGGTCCCGGTGCTTATTCAGGCTGACCAAGCAAAACCGTGGCCGATATTCCTCTATTAACATCCGCTCGCGGGAACCTATTGTGTTTGCAGCCATGATACAACGCTTGTATGCAGGTTCCCGGTGAGACTTTTTGACACTATTCGCAGACTGATTACCCAACTTTCTTCAGATAATCCACGGTAAAATGACAAAAACGCTTATACTTATCCCGGCCCGCATGGCCTCCACCCGCTTGCCGGGCAAGCCGCTTGCAGATGTTGCAGGCCTGCCAATGGTCTGTCAGGTCGTTGAACGGGCTAGGGAGGCGGATGTGGGCGATATCGTTGTCGCAACGGACGCTGAGGAAATCCGGATTGCAGTCGAAAGGCACGGCGCAAGGGCGATCATGACACGCACGGATCATGAATCCGGATCCGACAGGATTTGGGAAGCCTTGTTGGCAAGTGATCCTGGCGGGGCTGTTTCAACAATCATCAACCTGCAAGGCGACTTGCCGACGATCAGTGCAGCCACAATCAGGAGTGCGTTGCTGCCGCTTGAGGAAAAGTCTGTCGACATAGCAACGCTTGCTGCTGAAATCCGTGATGATGAAGAACGGGACAATCCGAATGTCGTGAAAGTTGTCGGGACGCCGAGTGGGGCTGAACGTCTTCGGGCCTTGTATTTCACCCGCGCCCGTGCGCCCCATGGAGATGGCCCGCTCTATCATCACATAGGGCTCTATGCCTATCGGCGCGAGGCTCTTGGAAAATTTGTATCCCTCGCGCCGTCAATTCTCGAACGGCGCGAGAAACTGGAACAGCTTAGGGCACTGGAGAACGGAATGCGGATTGATGTGCAGCTTGTGGAAGAGGTTCCTGCCGGTGTAGACACGCCGGAAGATCTTGAACAGGCAAGGCGCTTCTTCAAATAATTTTTGATTACTGATTGCGGATGGACATCATGACGAGTGGCAAAACGGGCAAGATAGCATTTCAGGGAGCCAAGGGGGCAAATTCGGAGATTGCCTGCCGCGACGTGTATCCCGACATGGAACCGGTTCCATGCGAGACATTTGAGGACGTTTTCAAGGAGCTTGAAAACCACAGTGTCGATCTTGCGATGATCCCGATTGAGAACACCCTTGCTGGCCGGGTGGCAGATATCCACTATCTTCTGCCCCGTTCAAAAAGCTTCATTGTAGGCGAGTATTTTCTGCCGATCCGTTTTGACCTGATGGTATTGCCCGGTGTGAAGATCGAAGAGATCGAAACCGTTTACAGTCATATTCACGGGTTGGGACAATGCCGGGAAATAATTTCGAGATATGGCTGGAAAACCCGGAATGGGGGCGATACGGCCGGTTCCGCTAAATACGTGGCAGAAAAAGGCGACAGGACAAGTGCCGCCTTGGCACCGGCCTTGGCATCAGAAATATACGGACTGGAAACCCTTGAGGAAAGCGTGGAGGATGCGAAGCACAATACTACGCGCTTTGTTATACTGTCCCGCGAGCCGGCGCCGGTCCACCCTTCCGGTGAAGAAACCATTACGACGTTTCTCTTCCAGGTGCGCAACATACCCGCAGCGCTGTACAAGGCCATGGGCGGGTTTGCCACCAATGGCATCAACATGACCAAGCTGGAAAGCTATCAGTTGGGTGGGGAGTTCACCGCAACCCAGTTCTATGCTGATGTCGTGGGGCATCCCGAAGACAGAAACCTCAAGCTTGCGTTCGAGGAGCTGGAGTTTTTCACGGAAGAATTCAGGATTCTCGGAATTTATCCGGCAACAAAAGGGCGCAACAAGGTCAAGCCCCCGTCGACCAGTGCGCTATGAGGGCTGAGGAGATTGCCCGGTTTGGCGGACATATAAATCCGTCAGGATGCTCTTGCCTGAGCATCAACAACACTTCGTCCCGGGTGAACCAACGGCAGTCTTCCAGTTCGGATTCATCCATGTTGATTTCATCGCTGGTTGCTTCGCCGTAAAGGCCAAGCATCAGTGAATGAGGGAACGGCCAGGGCTGGCTTGCATGATAGGCGACCCTTCCAACCCGGATGCCGCTTTCTTCAAACGTTTCACGGCGCATGGCATCTTCCATTGTCTCGCCAGGCTCCACAAATCCGGCCAGTGTGGAATACCAGCCTTCCGGAAAATGAGGGCTGCGCCCCATCAGGCACTTGTCCCCGCTCACCGTCAACATGATGACAACCGGATCTGTTCTGGGAAAGAATTTCGCATCACATGCAGGGCAGTCCCTGCGGTATCCGCCAATCCGGCTTTCTGTCGGGGAGCCGCATCTTCCGCAATGGCGGTTCATGGCATTCCAGTGAAGCATGCTTCCTGCCTGGGCTATTGCACCGGCATCCTCTTCGCCGACACTCCCCGAATAAAGCAGGCTTCTCAGGTCATAGATGTCCCAGGGTTCCCTGGCTTCTTCCCAGATGTCCTCAAGAGGCAGCGCGACCTGCGGGCCATCCTCACCGATACCCAGCAGAATTGCATCATCAAACCGTGGGCCGAGTTGTTCAGCCTCGGTGTTTGAAAACAACACCCGGACTTGGTCGGTTTTGCTGAGGATGACGCGGTTGCCTGAAAACAGATAGTAGCGTGTTGCGGGATCAGCCATTGCCTTTCCCAATGTTTCTTCGTCCCTGTTTTCCGCATCCCGCACGAGGCGGTTGCGGGAAAAGCCAACCAGGCTGGAGGGTTCAGGGTCGGGCAGAAGGTTGAAGTCGATGGGCATCGGCAAATCTCTTAAAGGGCGTTTTGCAAATTCTGGACCAGCTTGTCTGCCGTTGCCGGATCATAAGGCGCGCCTTCTCCGTAGCCCCATACCGGACCAGGCCAGTTTGGGTCTCCGTTGCTGCGCGCAACTACATGTATGTGCAATTGCCGAACCATGTTGCCAAGTGAAGCGATGTTGACCTTCTCGCAGCCGGTAATTGCTTTCAGCACGCTGGCAGAATTGGCAATTTCCAGATCAATGTCCTGCCTCTGGTCTGTAAACAGTTCATGCCATTCCACGGCATCTTCCATTCGCGGCACGAGGATGAGCCAGGGCCATCGTTTGTCATTGGCCAGCAGCAACTCGCAGCTGTCCATGCTTTTGACGGCGAAAGTGTCGGCTGCAAGCTTGGGATCAAGTCGGAATTCGGTCATGGCCAAGCCTTACCACCGGATGCGGCCATCAGGAATAGCCTCCTGTGAAAATATAGCGGCCGCTTTTTGGTCTCCGGACACCTGGATCAGTAGTCAATCGGTGTCAGGTATTTGTCTTGCTTGTGCCAGTCCCAATAGGTTTTCATGATCGCTTCGCTAATGGGGCCGATTTTGCCATTCCCCAATATGCGTGTGTTGGCTTTTGTGACTGGCACTGGCCCGCCAGCTGTTGTTGCCGTAAAAATCTCATCCGCATCAAGGAACTCCGAGACATTGATGTCCCTTGCCTCGCAGGGATAACCGAGCTCACTGCATATCTCGATTACGGTCTTGCGGGTAATGCCTTCAAGCATTCCGGATCGAGGCGTGATGACTTCACCATCTGTTACGGCAAATACATTGAACCCCGGTCCCTCTGTGACGTGCTCCTGTTCGTCCAGCAGCACGCATGTATCGAACCCTGCATCAAGGGACTCAAACAGGGCTCGCGTCATGTCTCCCCAATGGTAGTTTTTCACCCTGGGGTCGACCGCCTCGGGCGAGATACGGCGCGACGTTGATGCCACCATGATATGTGCCCCGCGTTTCGCGACTTCCGGCTTGATGACCCAGACAAAAGGCACTGCCCATGCATAGAAATGATTGTCACAGAGCCGCGGGTCACGTGTGCCGGGGATGGAAGGCGTTCCCCGACTGGCCACCATCGAGACGTATGCAGATTTCAAGCCGGTTGCCGCGACGACATCATTGAGAATTTTTCTGATGCTCTCGCGGTTCTGGCCGATATCGAGGCGCAGCGAGTTAACAGAAGCCTCAAACCGGTCGAGATAGTCATCAAGCCGGAAAAAGCTGCCTTCCCATGCATGGACAACATCATAGGTTATGTCTGAACGAGTCAGCCCCCAGTCGAGCACTGATATCCCTGCATCGGCAATGGGCATGATCCGGTCCTGCATCCATGCTGCGCCTTTAGTAAAATCTTCCATCAATTCACCTGCTCCCGAAAGCATTACCATTTTGTAATTTGAACCAGATTACGCGCTCTCCATTTCTATGTCAGGCAAATATCTTAAATAATGGATGGCGAGGAAAATGAGTCTCAACCAGCTTTTCGATCAACTGATCGGTGGACAACAGTCCGGAACTTCAGAACAGGCTTCGAACCAGCAAACAGGACAGCAAGGCATATCCGATATTCTCAACAAAATGCCCGGAGGGGCAATGGGGGGACTGGCAGCTGGTGGTTTGCTCGGTGTTCTGGTTGGCAACAAAAAGGCTCGCAAAACGGCTGGAAAGCTGGCCGGGGGTGCCATGGCAGTAGGCGGCACCGCCTTGCTGGGTGCATTTGCATACAAGGCATACAGAAACTGGCAGTCAGGAAAGGCACCATCTGCGACGCCTGCAGCAATCTCTCATGAAGAAAATGCGGAAATAGCCAAGTTTGATGCCTCAACAAACAATGCCGGAGATGGCAAGCCGCTGCAGTTGACCCTGGTCAAGGCAATGATAGCCGCCGCCAATGCAGATGGGCATATCGACCGGGATGAACAGCGCTCGATATTCGACGCCGTTAACCGGATGGATATGGATGCAGAAGACAAGGCGCTAGTTTTCGATACACTTCAGAACCCGCCTGACATACGCCAGATAGCCGCACTTTCCAAAGGCTTGGAGCAGGCATCAGAAATATATCTGGTTTCTCGTCTGGCAATTGATCCGGACCATCCGAGCGAGAAAGCCTATCTCGACGACCTTGCCATGTATCTGTCTATCCCGGATGACCTTAGGGAGCACCTTGAAAGCCAGGTGAGCGTGAATGCCTGAGCAAGTTGTATTGCCCGGCATTCACCTGCTTTCTTGTCATGACGGATTTGGACGATGATATCCGGGTGTAGAGTTGGAGATTTCCAACTCTTCGTCATTCATTTCCGCTTCGATATCGGCGAATAACGGTGTAGACAGGTAGCGTTCCCCGGTGTCCGGCAGCATGCAAAGGATGGTGGAGCCTTTTGGCGCCTTTTTTGCCACTTCAAGTGCGGTGGCAAATGTTGCGCCACTTGAAACGCCGCAGAAAATTCCCTCGTGCGTTGCAAGGTCCCGGGAACATTTCATGGCGTCTGCGCCACTGACCGTGTGCAATTCGTCAACAAAGTCCATTTTCAGGGCGTTTTCTGTAATCTGGGGAATGAAGTCCGGGCTCCAACCCTGAATTGGATGGGGTTTGAAGGACGGATGGCTGGTTGCTGCCGAGCCATCAGGATTCCTGTCTTGCTCAACGCCACTGGTAACCATTGCGGCATCAGCCGGTTCACTCAGGATGATCTTGGTTTCGGGGCGCTCTTTGGAAAGAACCCGGCCAACACCGTTGAGTGTGCCACCTGTGCCGAACCCGGTTACCCAGTAATCAAGGGCCTCTCCCTCGAAATCCTTGAGAATTTCCTGAGCAGTGGTCCGTTCGTGGATGTCAGGGTTTGCCTCGTTTTCGAATTGGCGTGTCTGGAACCAGCCGTGTTTTTCTGCAAGTTCCACAGCCTTCTTCACCATGCCTGTGCCTTTTTCCTTGGCAGGAGTGAGCACAACCTTGGCCCCCAGAAAGCGCATCAGGCGACGACGTTCGATACTGAAGCTTTCTGCCATGGTAATGACCAGCGGGTAACCTTTTGCAGCACAGACCATGGCAAGCCCTATACCCGTATTGCCGCTTGTCGCTTCAACCACGGTCATGCCCGACTTGAGTTCTCCGCTTTTTTCTGCTGCCTCGATCACACCGAGTGCAAGGCGGTCCTTCACAGATCCGAGCGGATTAAAGGCTTCCACCTTCACATAAAGGTTGATGCCTTCCGGTGCGAGGCGGTTGATGCGAACCGCAGGTGTGTTGCCGACGGTTTCGATGATGTTCTGGAACTTGGCCATGAGTTTTTCTCCTGCCTGACTGATCTTGGTGCGGACGGTAACACCATGATGAAGCATTTTCCAACATCTGCATTCTCACAGATCTGTCTGGTAGCAAAAATTATTCCATCCCTTGTATTGTCGGGCAAAAAATACGATATGAGAGTTGGAAGGCCGGTGATGGACGGGTTCCTTGCCCATCGGGTCAGGTCCGGAAGGAAGCAGCCCAGTCGAGTTTTTCCCGGGTCATCTTTTCCGGTCTTCCACCCTCACCACAACACATTTTGCCATTCTGCTTGCCAGCAGGGTTCGCAGTGATGCCGAAACATGAACCGGGAAATTTCGGCTGAATAATTTTTTTGCCCCTGTATCCGTTTCCATCATCCGCGCTATAAGGTTGTCATGAGCGAGGAATCCGTCCGTCAACAGCCCTATCGTGTGCTGGCACGAAAATACCGCCCTCAGGTTTTCGATGACCTGATCGGGCAGGAACCGATGGTCCGCACCCTTTCAAACGCCTTTCGGCTGAACCGTATTGCACAAGCCTACATGCTGACCGGTGTTCGGGGGGTCGGCAAGACCACAACCGCCCGCATTCTGGCCCGGGCCCTGAATTACGAAACTGAAGAGGTTTCTCAGCCCCAGATTGATCTGAAGCAGGAGGGCAGGCACTGCCGCGCGATCGTTGAGGGCCGGCACATGGATGTCATCGAGATGGATGCTGCATCGCATACCGGAATTGATGATATTCGCGACCTGATCGAGTCTGCCCAGTACCGGCCAACCCAGGCACGTTACAAGGTCTACATTATCGACGAGGTGCACATGCTCTCGAAAAGTGCTTTCAATGGGTTGTTGAAAACACTTGAGGAGCCGCCCGAGCACCTGAAATTCATTTTTGCCACGACGGAAATCCGCAAAGTGCCGGTCACGGTATTGTCGCGCTGTCAGCGCTTTGACCTGAGACGCATCGAGGCAGGAACATTGAGCGCACATCTCGCCAGCGTGTGTGAGCAGGAAGATGTCAAGGCTGAGCCGGATGCACTTGCCATGGTTGCCCGTGCTGCCGAAGGCTCGGTAAGGGACGCACTTTCCATTCTGGATCAGGCAATTGCCCACGGACTGGGGGAGGGTGGTGACGGCGTAAGCCTGAATTCCGAAATGATGAGGGACATGCTGGGCCTTTCCGACCGGGCCCGGATTGTGGATCTTTTCGAACATCTGATGAAGGGTGACGTGGCGGCTGCACTGGCAGAGTTGAAGTCCCAGTACGATACCGGAGCAGAGCCATCGGTTGTGCTGACCGATCTTGCCGATTTCATCCATCTTGTTACGCGTCTCAAATATGTACCCGAGACAGGTCAGGACAATGCGCTTTCTGAAGTGGAGAGGGTGCGGGGCAAGGAATTTGCCGAAAAACTTTCTGTGCGCATTCTGGGTCGTGCATGGCAAATGCTTCTCAAGGGCCTGGCTGAAGTGAATGCAGCAGAACGTCCGCTTGTTGTAGCTGAAATGGTGCTGGTACGCATGGCACATGCCTCGAGCCTGCCGACACCTGACGAATTGCTCAAGGAACTGGGTAGCGGTGACCAGGGTAACGGGGCAACACAATCATCTGGCGGCACACATTCCCCGGTCCAATCCGGAATGTCTGCTGCCATTGCACCAGATGCCGGACCTTCCGGGGGGGCGCCGACTGGTACCGGGAGTTCGCCACCGACAATGCAGGCAGCCTCATCAGGTGGAAATGTCGTGGCGATGCGCAAACCGCAGCCACAAGCAGATCCGGCGGACACAACTCGTGGCGAAGCACCTGTCGGACGTAGCCTTAACTCGTTTGACGAACTGATATTCCTTGTTGAAGACAAACGTGATCTTGCCATGAAGCAGGTCATCAAGAGACACGTCCGGCTCGTATCCTTCGCGGACGGGCGTATGGAAATGAATCTTGTTGAAAATCCGCCCAGGGATTTTCTTGCCCGGCTGTCTGCCCGTTTGGAGGAATGGACCGGCAAGCGGTGGATGCTCTCTGTCAGCAGTGAGGAAGGCCAGCCAACGCTGGCAGAGGTTGAAGCTGCAGAAGCCGCTGCCCAGATGGATACGGCACGAAACGATCCGGCTGTTGACGAAATTCTGGCCCTGTTCCCTGGCTCGCGCATTGTTGACATCCGCATCCGCCAGGATGATATGGAGCCGGTTGCGCCTGTAGCCGATGAATCTGATGACAATCTCGACGGGTTTTTCGAATAGCTTCCGATAATGGACAGCCATCGACTGAAACCTGACGCAATCGAAAAGGTAATGACATGAAAGACCTGATGAATCTGATGAAGCAGGCCAAGGAAATGCAGTCAAAAATGCAATCCATGCAGGATGAGCTTGCGGAGTTAACTGCTGAAGGCGTTTCCGGTGCAGGTCTTGTAAAGGTGACCCTGACAGGCAAGGGGCAGATGGCATCTGTGGAAATTGACCCTAGCCTCATGAAAGAGGGCGAGCAGGATATTCTCGAGGATTTGATTGTAGCGGCCCACAATGATGCAAAGCAGAAGGTCGAGGAAGAGACTGCCAGAAAAACCCAGGAACTGACAGCCGGCATGCCGCTTCCCCCGGGTATGAAACTGCCCTTCTGAAGCGTGCATTTGTCATGCCAAAACGTGTCACCGGTCCCGAGATCGAAACCCTCATACAGCTGCTTTCGAAAGTGCCCGGACTTGGGCCACGCTCCGCACGCCGTGCTGCCCTGCACCTGATCAAGAAGAAGGACCATTTGCTGAAGCCGCTTGCACATGCTGCGGCTGATGCAGCGGAAAAAGTAAGCGAGTGTTCCATCTGCGGAAATGTCGATACGGCAAATCCGTGTACAATCTGTCAGGATCCGAAACGTGATCACGGAGTGATTGTTGTCGTCGAGGACGTGTCGGACCTCTGGGCGCTTGAACGGGCCGAGGCGGTCAATGCATTGTACCATGTGTTGGGTGGAACGCTTTCCCCGCTCGATGGTATCGGTCCGGAAGAGCTGAACATTGATGCCCTCATCGACCGTGTGTCACAAGGTGCCGAAAGCAGACAAACCCCGCTCGAACTGATCATAGCTGTAAATGCGACGGTGGAAGGCCAGACTACAGCCCATTATATCACCGATCGTCTGGACGGTCTGTCTGTACGCGTCACGCGGCTTGCGCACGGGGTGCCGGTCGGTGGAGAGCTTGACTATCTTGATGAAGGCACGCTTGCAGCTGCAATAAAAAGCCGCAGTGATTTCTAGTTTCCCGTCATGATCTGAAACAACAAACCGCCCCAACCGGTGGCGGTTGGAGCGGCTGCTTTCCCAGCAAATTTTTGCGGGGCGGTTATCCTCTGCTGGGTTTGGCCAGATAACCGCCCGTCTTGTCCGAAAATCCGATTAACGGAACTCCGGATAAGCCTCTACACCAACCTCGGTCTTGTCGAGGCCAAGTGTTTCTTCTTCTTCGGAGATGCGCAGGCCGATGGTGAACTTAAGTATGCTCCACAGGATTGCGGAACAGACGATTGTAAATGCACCGTAGGCCAGGATGCCGACAATCTGTGTGCCGAAGCTTGCACCACTGTTGGTCAGCGGCACAGCAAGCGTGCCCCACACACCGGCAAAGAGGTGTACCGGAATTGCACCGACAACATCATCGATTTTCAGTTTGTCGAGCAGTGGTACTGTCAGCACCACGATCACACCGCCAACACCACCAATCAGGATTGCAGCAAGCGGGCTTGGCATGAGGGGCTCGGCAGTGATCGAGACAAGGCCGGCAAGTGCGCCGTTGAGCGCCATCGTGACATCAACCTTTTTGTACATCAGTTGCATTAGAAGCATGGAAACAACCACGCCACCACAAGCTGCCAGATTGGTGTTGATGAAAATCCGGGAAACATCAGATGCATTGGCATTGTCGCCAAACGCAAGCTGAGAACCGCCGTTGAAGCCGAACCAGCCCAGCCACAGGATAAAGGTACCCAGTGTTGCGAGCGGAATATTGGAACCCGGCAATGGCAGGACACGTCCGTCTTCGGAATACTTGCCTGCGCGGGCGCCAAGGATGATGGCACCAGTCAAGGCAGCCCAGCCACCTACTGAGTGAACGATGGTCGACCCGGCAAAATCGGAGAAGCCCATCCCGGAAAGCCAACCCGCACCCCACTGCCAGGAGCCCGAAATCGGGTACATGACACCGGTAAGGATCGCAACAAAGATCAGGAATGGCCAGAGTTTGATGCGCTCCGCAACCGTTCCTGATACGATGGAAGCTGTTGTGGCACAGAATACCATCTGGAAGAACCAGTCTGATGCAACTGAATAGTCACCTTCATTTGCTTCGCCTGCAGCAGGCCAGCTGTAGGGTTCAAGTGTTCCGATCCAGCCGGTGTCAGCAGTAACGCCTGTATACATCAGGCTGTAGCCGCAAACCCAGAACATGATACCGGCAATGGAATAAAGTGCGATGTTCTTCAGGCATTGCATGGAAACGTTCTTGGAACGTACCAGACCCGCCTCAAGCATGGCGAAACCTGCGGCCATGAACATGACCAGGAAGCCACCCATCAGGAAGAGGAGTGTGTTGAAGACAAAAGGTGCGTCTGACGTAGGTGCGGCCGGCTCCTGTGCTAGTGCGGGTGCACTGGCAGCAAGCAACGCCGCTGTCAGCGGAATTAGGGTTTTTGTAATTCTAGACATTGAATGATTCCGTTCTTGATATGCTCAAAGCGCGTCGGCACCGGTCTCGCCGGTACGGATGCGGACTGCCTGTTTGATGTCGTAGACGAAGATTTTTCCGTCGCCGATCTGTTCTGTGCGCGCTGCCGAGGTGATTGCCTCAACTGCTGCGTCAGTCAGTTCCTCACTGACAGCCAGCTCGATTTTGATCTTTGGAAGAAAATTTATGGCGTACTCGGTGCCCCGATAAATTTCGGTATGCCCTTTCTGTCGGCCGTAGCCTTTCACTTCCGTCACGGTCAGCCCTTCAACGCCGACTTCGCTCAGCGCCTTGCGGACTTCATCAAGTTTGAACGGCTTGATGATCGCCATAATCATGTTCATGTGGTTTCCTTTGCCTGTTGATGCAAAATGCATGTCGGGACTACAGGACTAACTACCCAGCAAGCCCCCGGGCGGAATTGTTAGCTTTGACAGGTGGTGCTGTCTGTTGCTAATTTTCGGGATATGTGTTGCAAAAAATGCAACGCATCTTCAAAATGCCTCATTTTACAAAGGAATCATGCGCAAAAATGCGTCATTTACTGCCCTATAAATACGTGGAAGCCATCGCCAAGGCCGGCTCGATTCGCAAGGCAGCCGAGCTGCTGGCCATCACGCCGTCGGCTTTGAACCGTCGGCTGTTGTCGATCGAGGAAGAATTGGGAGTGTCGATTTTCGAGCGCCTGCCCGTTGGCGTTCGGTTGAACACTGCAGGTGAAATTCTGCTCGAACACATTCGCAACCAGATGTCGGATCTTGAAAGGGTGCAGTCCCAGATTGCAGATCTGTCAGGTCAGCGCAGGGGATCGGTCTCGATTGCATCAAGTCCCGAGATACTGGGAGGTTTTTTGCCCGAACAGGTGCGCTTGTACCAAAGGGAATTTCCCGGTGTTACCTTCCGTGTAAACCAGTATTTCCGTGGTGAAGTCGAACGTGCACTTGCCGAATACATCGCCGACATTGCCCTTGTATTCGAGCCGATGAAATTGACCGACTTCCAGGTTATTTACAATGTTCGCCAACCGATCCTGTGCATCATGAACAAGTCCCATCCCCTTGCGGGAAAGGAACAGGTGCGCCTCTACGAATGTGCGGAATTTCCAATGGTGCTGCCGGAAGTTTCATGGGGCGTTCGTCACCTTATGGAACAGTCGGCATTACGTCTCAGCCTAAATCTGCGATGTGTGGTTCAGTCGGACAGCCGTGATTTTTTGCGTGATTACAAGCGGGATACGGAACAATTGTCTTTCGGGATACCGGTTAACACTCCTGACAACCTTGCTGACACGGATCGCGTTGCCGTGCCAGTCAACGCCCTGGATGTTCCCAACGGTTATGTTTTCCTTGGTCATCTGAAAGGAAGGACATTGCCGGTTGCTTCAGCCCGTTTTCTGGAGCAGCTTACGACAAACCTTGCCGGGCGTTTCGAACAATACAACGCCTGAAGAAACAGGCGTTCAGCATAAAATGGATGATTTCGGATATGGATGCGACTGATAATTACGGTGAAATCAGGGAAGCGGTCGCCAGGCTTTGCGCCCGTTTCTCGGGAGAATACTGGCGGAATCTTGATCGGGAGATGGCTTATCCCGAGGAGTTTGTAAGTGAACTGACCAAAGCAGGGTGGCTGGCAGCCTTGATACCGGAAGAATTTGGCGGGGCAGGGCTGCCGCTTTCTGCCGGGGCTGCAATTCTTGAAGAGATACACAAGTCCGGTGGCAATGCCGGTGCATGTCATGCCCAGATGTACACGATGGGAACACTCCTCAGGCATGGGTCACAAGCCCAGAAAGAGAGTTATCTTCCGGCTATTGCAAATGGCAGCCTTCGTCTGCAGGCATTCGGTGTGACAGAGCCTGGTTCGGGCACGGATACAGGGTCCTTGCGCACGACTGCACGTCTCGACGGAGACCATTATGTCGTCAATGGCCAGAAAATCTGGACCAGTCGGGCGGAGCATTCTGACTTGATGATCCTGCTTGCCCGCACGACACCACTTGAAGAAGGCATGAAGAAAACCCACGGTTTGTCAGTCCTGCTGGTGGACATGAGGGAAGCGCGGGATAAGGGGCTGTCCATCCGGCCGATCCGCACAATGATGAATCACGCTACAACCGAAGTGTTTTTTGACAACCTCAAGGTGCCCGCAGAAAACCTCGTTGGTGAGGAAGGCAAGGGCTTTCGATACATATTGTCCGGTATGAATGCTGAGCGCATCCTGATCGCGGCGGAATGTATCGGTGACGCAAAATGGCTGATTGGCAAAGCTGTGGAATATGCCGGCGAACGCAGGGTGTTTGGACGGGCCATCGGCGAAAACCAGGGGATCCAGTTTCCGATTGCAAAGGCATATGCAAACATGCGGGCTGCAGAACTCATGGTGCGTGAAGCCTTGCGGCGATACGAGGCAGGCGAAAACCCCGGAGCAGAAGCAAACATGGCAAAAATGCTCGCGGCCGATGCATCCAACGAGGCTGCCAATGTTTGTATACAGACCCATGGAGGTTTCGGGTTTGCCGAGGAGTATGACGTGGAACGCAAATTCCGTGAAACACGGCTCTATCAGGTGGCGCCTATCTCTACCAACCTGATCCTGTCCTATCTTTCGGAGCACGTTCTGGGGCTGCCAAAATCATACTGACTGGCAATTTTCTCTCGCCAAGCTGTGCAATCTTGCCACAACGATGAATGTTGCCATGACGGACAAAACAAACCGGGAGGAAAAATGGATACCTTTGATGAAGACTTGTTCAGGAAGGGTTTGGAGCAGCGCAAGGCAACCCTGGGTGCAGATTATGTCGAGAAAAACCTTGATGCAGCAGATGAGCTGACCCGTCCTTTTCAGGAAACCATGACAGCATGGTGTTGGGGGTTCGGCTGGGGCGATGAAGTGATCGAACCGAAAACCCGTTCCATGATGAACCTTGCCATGATTGGTGCGCTTGGAAAAATGCATGAATGGGAAATCCATTGTCGCGGTGCCCTCAACAATGGTGTGAGCAAGGAGGAAATTCGCGCGATTGTTCATGTCGTTGCAATATACTGCGGCGTTCCACAGGGGCAGGAATGTTTTCGTGTGGCACGCAAGGTGCTGGACGAACATGATTTGTTATGAGATGCCCCAATGGGTTGCTACTGCGGGAAGTTTGGTAGAGACTGCGCGCCAAGGGATACATTCAGTTGGCGATACGGCTTGTATTGGCAACAGGGTAAATTCGAATTCATATCGTAACCACACACAAGGGAGAATATTGATGAAATTCAAAAGTCTGATTGGTGCAATCGCTGTTTCTGCAGTTGCACTTGCTTCCGGGTCTGCACTTGCCGGTGCGATCGAGGATATCAAGGCTGCTGGCGTGCTGAAGGTCGGCGTCAAGGCTGATTACAAACCATACGGCTATCGTGACCCGTCGGGTTCGATAGTTGGTATCGAGCCTGATCTGGCAAAAGACGTTGCTGACAAACTTGGGGTCAAGGTTGAGTACGTACCCGTTGTTAGCTCCAACCGCATGCAGTTCCTTGAGCAGGGCAAGATTGACCTGATGATCGCAACCATGACGGACAATGAAGAGCGCCGCAAGGTCGTCAACATTGTCGATCCGAACTACTATTCCTCCGGCACCAATGTCCTGGCTCCGAAGAAGGCCGAACTGAAAGAATGGACAGACCTTGAAGGCAAGCCAGTCTGCGGTATCCAGGGTGCTTTCTACAACAAGAAAACCGGGCAGGAATTCGGCGCTGAAATCGTTGCTTTCAAAGGCACTGCAGAAGCATATGCAGCTCTCAAGCAGGGCAGCTGTGTGGCATTTGTCTATGATGACTCCGCGATCGTGGCAAAAACTAACGATCCCGAGTTTTCCGATTTTGAAATGCCCCTGAAAACCATTGATGATGCCCCTTGGGGACTTGCCGTCAAACTTGGCGAAGACGACTTCAAGGCTTTCATGTCCGACATGATCAAGGAATGGCACAAATCGGGCCGCATCCTTGAGCTTGAAACAAAATGGGGTGTTGAAAACACGCCATTTGCAAAAGCAATGAACGAGAAATACCAGTAAGTCTCGCAAGCTAAGGCAAAATGGCAGGGCGCAATTGTTCCCTGCCATTTTCATTGAACGATATATTGGGGAGGCTGCATGGAAGCGTTTTTTGAGTGGTTCCGTGTATTGTATGACACGACAGGCATCAACCTGCCGTTCCTGTATGACAGTTATGACAGGGGCCGGATGCTGGACGGTTTTCTGACCACGGTCCAGTTATCGGTAATTTGCCTGTTCTTTTCGGTGATAATCGGCATCATTGGTGCCTGGTTGCAGGGGTCCGCCTTTACCTGGACACGCCGTATCGTGAACGGCTACATCCAGTTGTTCCGGAACACTCCTCCGCTGGTCCAGCTTTACTTTTTTTATTTCGCCATAGGCACATTGCTTCCCAAGGTTGAAACCGACTGGGGAGGGCAGGCTCCCATGCTTGGCAGTTTTGCCTGGGCGGTGATTTCCCTTTCCTTCTTTGCCGGTGCCTTCAATGTAGAAATTTTCCGCTCCGGCATTGAAGCGGTCCCCAAATCAACTGTCGAGGCGGCAGAGGCGCTGGGGTTTACCCGGTTGCAGATTTACATGGACATCACCTTGCCGCTTGCATTCCGTGTCTGTCTTCCTGCCCTCAACAACAATCTTGTCAATCTCGTAAAAACCACAACGCTGGCCTATGCGATTGCGGTTCCCGAGATGTTGTATGAGGCGAACCAGATTTGGTCCGACAATGTAAATGTGACAGAGATGATGATCTTTCTTCTGATCGCGTATTTTGTGCTCGTCGGCATTCTTGTGTGGGCCATGAACAGTTGGGAACGCAAACTGAAAATCCCGGGGTACGGATGATGAGCAAGCCACAGTTCAAGACCGACCTGCCAGTGCTTCTGCCTGCCGGCATCAGGAAGCAGCATGATAATTTCCGCATCAGGCTTTGGCATGGCGTTGCCCTGTTCGCATTCTGCCTGTTCTCGTCCGGCTATGTATTTGCCGTGGAGGATGGTGCGCAGGCATCTGCGCTCGCTACGCTGGTTAAATGGATACCGTTGCTGCTTAGCGGTTTCATATTCAACATAGTCATTTCCTTTTGCGCTATGGCATTGGGCACGTTTGTCGGCACGATTCTGGGGCTTGGCCAGATATCCCTGATGCCGGCTGTGAAAGGATCATCCTGGTTCGTGACCCAGTTTTTCCGTAATGCGCCCTGGCTGGTATTGCTCTTCTTTGCCATGTTTCTCTTGCCCTTCGAATTTGATCTGGGCTTTGTTGTCATTCCGTTTCCAGATTGGGTGAAGGCAATTATCGGACTCTCACTTCCGGTCATGGCCAATGTTTCCGAAGTGGTTCGGGGGGCGATTGCCTCCCTGCCAAGTGGTCAATGGGAGGCTGCGGAAAGCCTTGCCTATACACGCAGGCAAACGTTGTGGCTGATTATTTTGCCACAATGCGTGAAGCGGATGCTGCCGCCCTGGATGAACCTTTATTCGATCCTGACTATGGCAACGGTACTTGCATCCGTGGTGGGCGTTTCGGAAGTCATGACACTTACTGGTGAAGCACTTGCAGCTGAAGGCGGCCGTACCGACCTGCTTGCACCGTTTTATTCATTCGTTCTGCTGATTTTCTTTCTCTATTGCTATCCGATTGCCCGGTACACGGTTTATCTGGAGAAGAAGTTTGCGGTCAAAAACTAGGGGATTTTGCTGATGAACTGGACACCTGACCAACCCATGGTTTCCATCAAGGATGTTCATAAGGCTTTTGGCGACTTCGAAGTGCTGAAGGGCGTTTCCTTTGATGTCATGAAAGGGGAGGTGATATGCATTATCGGCCCTTCCGGATCGGGAAAGTCCACGCTCATCCGGTGCATCAATGCCCTTAATGACATCCAGCAGGGTTCCATTCTTGTAGAAGGACAGGAGGTCAACGATCCCAATCTCGACAAGCTTGAATTGCGGAAAAAGGTCGGCATGGTTTTCCAGCAATACAACCTGTTTCCGCACAAGACAGCGCTGCAAAACATCATGATGGCACCGATCCGTGTGCTGAAGCGTGACAAAAAGGAAACCGAGGAACTGGCACGCCAGCTCATCAGGAAAGTGCGTCTTGAAGGCAAGGAAGACAGCTACCCGGGGGAATTGTCAGGTGGCCAGCAGCAACGTGTTGCCATTGCCCGCTCGCTTGCCATGAAGCCGGACATCATGTTGTTTGACGAGGTAACCGCGGCACTTGACCCCGAGACGGTCGGTGAGGTTTTGTTGACAATCAAGGAACTTGCCCAGGACGGCATGACATGTATCCTTGTCACGCATGAGATGGGGTTTGCACGGGAAGTGGCCGACCATATCTACTTTACCGACAAGGGCCTGATTATCGAGCACGGCCCGCCCAAAACCTTTTTCGACAAGGCGAAGGACCCGCGCACCAAGGAATTCCTGAGCCAGATTCTCTAGTCAGGCTTCCGGTTTTCAAAAACGCATGAAAGTCCCTCCGGATGATCACGATGTTTCGCTCGTCGGGCGGGGCAAAGATCGCATGAATGGGCACCCAGTTCTGACGAGACTGGTGTTGCAGCGTTCTGTCAGCATCAAAAGTGAACACCAGGAACATTCGTTGGATTCAATGGACTTGGTTTCCTGTTCAGGCACTCAGCTCAGACCGAAATGGGCGCCTTCTGCCCTTTCGCGGCAATGCTGCTCACCAGAAATATGAAGCCTTCCCGGCCCGCCCAGTCCTGTCGCCGGTCGACTCCATCGGATCCAGGATCTGACCCAGCGTCGCGTTCCCAGTAACAGGCCCTGCCATAGGACTCCATAAGCCCGAGCAAGTCATGGAGGTGTTCATCCTGTCCGCGTTGCCTGCAAGATCGGGTGCCTTCGATCTCTGGCTACGAATACACTGCAGACAACTTCTTGAACGCAGATCAGTCACCCGCTGGCCATTGTAGCACTTAACTTGGAAACGCGGCGCGACAGTTTGACTGTCCTGTGAGCAAGTCTATTGATCATTGCAATGTTATAACATATCAGTATGTTTGCAATTTATCTTGAGTGCTGGAGTCTAGTATGTCGTCACAAAAAATCGTTCTGAGCGGTGTTTCCGCTATTATGCTTGCCGCCCTGACAAATGGCGATGCTGAAGCGCAGGATAGTCAATCCGAGCCATTTATGCTGGGCACGGTTGTGGTGACTGCCACACAAACTGAACGGGCACTGCGCGATACGCCCGCCAGCGTTTCCGTCATCGACGGGCGCGATCTGGAAAAGCGTCCAATCCACGATCTGGGCGATGCGTTGCAGGGCACACCGGGCATCACCATCAATAGTGTGGGCACCGGAAACCGGGGTATTTCCGTGCGCGGCATGGGCGCCGATCACACTTTGATTTTGATTGATGGTGGACGTTTTGCAAATTCAGCGTCTGCAGTGGCGCACTCCGATTATGAATTGGGCTGGGTTCCGGTCAGCGCGATCGACCGGATCGAAGTGGTTCGCGGCCCGATGTCTTCACTGTACGGGTCTGAGGCGCTTGGCGGTGTGGTCAATATCATCACGCGTGAACCAGGGGACGAGTGGCGCAGCTCGGTAACCATAAACGGTGCAATGCCGTCCGGCGGGCGTGGTGGTGAACAAGGGAGTTTGAGTTTCTATTCCGCCGGACCAATTGTTCCGGGCGTTCTGGGGCTGAGCTTTTGGGCCGAACATCGCCACCGAGGAGAAATGACTTCGACATTAGACCCGCTCGATTCCTCTTTCGGGGAGGAAAAAGCCAGCATGGCAGGTTTGGGTTTGACCTGGACCCCGGACGACCGGCAGAAAATCGACCTGACTTTAGGGGCCGGGTATGAGACCCGTTGGCAGAATGTTTCGCCGCGCAGCGGGCCATACCGGACCGACGACACGATCAGGCGCAACCGGGTGGTGTTGTCGCATGAGGGCGATTGGGATTGGGCTGTAAGTCGGCTGCGGCTGAACCGCACGGAGTTGAACCGAAAGAACACGCGCACCAACGGACGGGCGGTGTCGGGACCGCATAACCTGATTGATACGACCCTCGACGGGCAGTTGGTTTTTGCGCCGCTGGGGATGCATGAACTGACCATCGGCGCTGAACTGCGCGAGGAAATCCTGGAAGATCCGACGGTGAACAGGGCCGGAAATGCAAGTCAAATGCATTTTGCGTCCTTTTTTCAGGACGAGATCCGGTTGAGCGGCCATGTGACGCTAACCCTGGGTGGCCGTCTTGATAATCACGAGGCATTCGGGTGGGAAGTCAGCCCTCGTGCCTATCTGCTCTGGCATGCCAGCGATGTGCTGACATTCAAGTTGGGTGGCGGCAGGGGGTTTCGCGCACCGACGCTTAAGGAGTTGTCACCGGAATACATGGCGATTGCAGGCGGTGGACGCTTTAGCATTACGGGCAATCCCGACGTGAAGCCGGAAACCGCCGTCACGGCTGAGCTGGGTGTCGATTACACTGGGCAGGGATGGCGGCTGGGAGCGACAGTGTTTCAGAATGAAGTGGAGAATCTGATTCAGGCCAGGTGCATAACAGGTTGTGCAGCACCATTTGGTGCACGCTGGAGCTATCGTAACATCAACAAGGTTCGCATTCGCGGTGTGGAACTCGATGGGGACGTGACGCTGCATCCCGATCTGGTATTGCGGGCGAACTATTCTTATCTGGATGCGCTTGACCGTACCGCTGATACGCAGCTGGATAACCGCCCCCGTCATCAAGCCACGGCCGAGTTGGAATGGCAGGTACAGCCGGATTTTTCTGCCACGCTGCGGCTCCAGCACGTGGGCAAGCAGAACACATCGACAGGCACAGGCGAAGCACCAGCCTATACGATGTCGTCGATCTACGGGGATTATGCATTTAACTCGGCTACCTCGATCCGTTTTGGTGTCGAAAACCTGGAGGACCACCGACTGGCAAATGATGACCCTGCGTTCGCGCTTGCTGACCCGGGGCGGCGGGTTTTCGTTGCCCTGAGCACCAATTTTTAAGGTGGATATGATGCATCGCGTTTTCCCGATATTGTGCCAGTGCGCCCTGCTGTTTTGGACCATATCTGCAGCCATGGGTCAGACACAGGACCAGCTCTCCGCACCAGAAGGGCCCCTGATCCGGTTTCTTGCATCCGATTTCGTACTGCCGGGGAAATTTCGCGCGCTGAATCCGTTGGCCCGGGCCGAAGGTGTTCGAATTGAGGCGGTGACACTCAGGCCCGGACAAACGGATGAGGAGCTTCTGACAGGCGCGGCTCTGGTGGTGATCGATTCGCCACGCCGCAGTGATCGTGCGTTGGCGGAGGGATTGTTGAACGATCAAGCAACTTCCACCGCACGTCTGATCGTGGGCGGTGGAAGTCCGGCCTGGCAAGGGCTGGACGATCAGGACGCCCGGCGGCTGATGGGCTGGTATGCGGCGGGCCGGGAAGAGAATTTCCAGCAATTTTTCCGCTATGTTGCCGCGTGGGCGCATCATGCGCCGCGCGATGATTTTCCCGTTCCGGTGCCATTGCCCGAAACCGGGATCTATCACCCTGATGCGCCGCAGGTTTTTGATACGGTGAAGGCCTATATGGCCTGGTTCAAGGCTCGCGGCATCGTAACGGCCGGCGTTGCCGGGCTGGCCATTCATTCCGGCGCGGTTTCGAATTTGCAAAGCGGTATCGTTGATACCACCATTCGTGCCATCGAAGCCGAGGGGCTTGTTCCGGTCGCCTTCTGGACCAAAAACGAAGCACTACGCGAGCTGGCGCACGAGGCGCAGTTTGATGCGCTGGTGATCCGTACCCATATGCGGGGTGGTGAAAAATTGGCACGGACTTTTCTGGATATGGACATTCCAGTGATTCAGACCATGGGCTATCGCTCGGGTACACGCGATGACTTCCGTGAGGCGCAAAGTGGTGTTGCTGCGGGTTCGGCGGCAGTGTTTCTGGCGGGCGCCGAAGTCTGGGGTGCTTCGGATCCCATCGTTTTGATGGCGGTCGAAAAGGGCGAAGAGGTGATCATCCCTGAACAACTGGCTGCACTGACGGGAAAACTTCGACGCCTCTCGGCCCTGCGCCATACCCCGGCCAAGGACAAGCGGCTGGCAATGATGTTCTGGAATTATCCGATGGGGGAAAAGAATCTGTCGGCTTCGAATCTGAACATTCCGCGCAGCATTGAGGAGATCACCCGGCGGCTGAAGGACGGGGGCTATGATGTGACGCCGCTCGCCGAGAAAGAGATGATCGATGTGGGGCAGGCGATGCTGGCAGGAATCTGGCGCTCCACGCCATTGGAAAACCTGCTTGGCCGGGACCTGGCCGGCACGCTACCACTGGCTACCTATACCGATTGGTTGAAGTCATTGCCCGACAGTCGCCGGACGGAAATCCATGCCGGGGGTGACCCGGCAGAGCATTGGGCAGTGCGGGAAGTTGCCGGAGAACGGGTCTTTGTTATTCCACGCGTGAAGATCGGCAAAATGGTAATTCTGCCCCAGATGCCGCGTGGCACGTCAGGACAAGGACAGTATCATGATACTTCTTCCGCGCCAGATCATCTTTACCTGGCTGCCTATCTCTGGCTGCGGAAGGTGTTTGACGTGGATGCTATTGTGCACCTGGGTACCCATGGAACCCAGGAATGGTTGCGCGGCAAGGATCGTGGGTTGTGGGCCTTTGATTACCCTGGTCTTGCAGTCGGGGATGTCCCGGTTTTCTATCCCTATCTTCAGGACAATGTTTCCGAGGCGATCCAGGCCAAGCGTCGGGGGCGGGCGGTGATCGTCAGCCATCAGACCCCGCCGTTTGCGCCAGCGGGCCTACAGGAGGATTTGCGCGATTTGCACCAACTGATCCATGAATATGCCCAGTTGTCCGAAGGGCAGGTGCAGGATGAGGCCGCGCGCAATATCCGCGCAGTGGTGGCGGATAACAGGATCGCAGCGGATATGGGCTGGGACGATGCGCGCATCAAGGACGATTTCTCCGGCTTTATGAGCGCGCTGCATGATCATCTGCATTTCCTGGCCGAAAGTGCGGTGCCGCTGGGGCTGCACAGTTTTGGCCGTGCGGCGGATCCTGATCACCGGCTGGTCACGGTTATGCAGCAGTTGGGGGATCCGTATCTGTCGCGCTTCACAACAGATGGAGAACCATTCAGCGAAGACCCGTCACTTGTTTACGATAGTGCGCCGGTGGCCGAATTGCGTCGCTGGCTGCGCAAGGGTGCTCCTCCCCCGGAAACCCCGGAGGATGCCGCTCTGTACGCCCGTGCCGCTAGCCTTGATAAGGCGTTGGCCAACCCCGGCGAGGTTGAAGCCCTGTTGGCCGGGCTCGAGGGCCGGCTAGTGGCCCCGGGATCCGGTGGCGACCCGGTCCGCAATCCTGATGTGCGTGCGGGGCGTAACCTCTATGCCTTTGAAGCCGACCGGATCCCGGCGGTCAGTGCCTATGAGGTCGGCCGACAGGCTCTGGACCAGCTGATTGCATCCTATGGCGATACAAATGATGGGGCGGTGCCGGAAAAGCTGGCGTTCAGTCTGTGGTCGTCCGAAGCGATCCGTCATCTGGGCGTGACCGAAGCCCAGGTACTGCATGCGCTCGGTCTGCGCCCGGTCTGGAACAAGGCTGGCCGCGTAACTGCGCTGGAGATCATCAGTGCCCGGGAGTTGGGCCGGCCGCGCATTGATGTGGTGTTATCAGTCACCAGTGTCTACCGCGACCAGTTCGACAGTTTCATGCGGTTGCTGGACGATGCTATCTTGCGGTTAGGTGATCTGGACGAGCCGGGCAATCTGGTTGCAGCCAACAGTCTGCGCATTGCCGAACAATTAATCGCAGGGGGGCTTCCTCCCGATGAGGCCCGCCGTCTGTCGCGCTATCGTATTTTCAGTAATGCACCGGGAACGTATCGGTCCGGAGTCAGCGATGTCACACTAGATTCCACCAGCTGGGAGGATGAGACTGTACCGGCAGAAGTTTTCCTGAACGGATCGCAGTACGCCTATGGTGCCCAAGCTTGGGGCGTAGCACCCGACAGTGTCAACCTGTTTGCCGAGCAGCTGCGCGGCAGCGATGCGGTGATCATGTCGCGTTCGTCGAATCTGCATGGCGTATTGGGCAGCGATCATCCGTTTGAATTTCTTGGTGGGCTGGCATTGGCGGTCCGGCATTTGGATGGCGAAAGCCCCGGTCTGTTTATTTCAGACCTGCGGCGCGGCAGCCCGCGCACCACAACTATGGCCTCCTTCCTGTCGGACGAATTACGGTTGCGCTATCTCAGCCCCCAGTGGATCACTGCCATGCAGGAAGAAGGGTATGCCGGTACGTTGTCTGCGCTTGAGGGTGTGAACAATTTGTTCGGCTGGCAGGTCACTGCGCCGGACAGTGTACGTGACGACCAGTGGCAGGCGCTGTTCGAAACCTATGTTAACGACAGTCAGGGGCTGGAACTGGAAGCCTGGTTTGAAACACATAACCCCTCAGCCCAGGCCCAGCTAATCGCACGCATGGCCGAAGCAGTGCGCAAGAACTATTGGCAGGCCAATAATTCCACGCGTCGCAGAATGGCCGAACGGTGGGTCGAACTGGCGGCAAACCCCGATGTACGCGCCGGTGAAGCCGAAGCGACACGGGTGTTTTTGGAGGACATGGCGGCCGGCTTTGGCCTCAGCGCGGCCCCGGCTGCGACTCTGACGCCATCCACGGTCGCTGCTGCCGAAACCATGTCGCAGCCGGATCGGTCCACCCCGTCCCAGACCAAGGCCGAGAACACCCCCGCCCGCGATCCGCAAACCACGCCGAAGCAAGTGCGAGGCCCGGTGTTGGAACCTGTTCTTCCTGCCGATCAGGTCGAGGGTATGCACAATATTCGGGCGTTACTTGGTGGGCTGGCGCTTCTGGCATTGATCGTCCTGGGCGCCGCACTGCAAATTCGGGCCAACCGTATCACGGGGAGATATAGCGCATGACCGCGTTCGAAGTTACATTATACGAAATTTCTCGGCTTTTCCTGTTGCCTGTGCTGACGATGATCCTGCTGTCGTTGGCCTATGGACTCATCGCCTTTGGCATGTTTCTGGCTGAGGCAGTTCAGCGGCGCCGCGCCACATGGCGGCCCACTCTTGGCCAAACGGCAGCATCACCGGCAAGCGACGACCTGGAGCTGGAAATTTTACGCCGAACCGAATGGCTGCGCATTGTGTCGCGAGCGGCGCCAATGCTGGGATTGGTGGCCACAATGATCCCCATGGGTCCAGCCCTTTTGGCGCTGGGGCGCAATGATGCCATAGGGGTGGCGGACAATCTGGTTGTTGCCTTTTCGGCGGTGATCCTGGCGCTGGTGGCGGCGTCACTGTGCTTTCTGGTGCTGACTGTACGCCGTCGTTGGCTGATGACAGAGTTGCGCGCTTTTGAACGGGAGTCGCTGTGATGCGGTTTCTCGAACCTGAAGACGATGATCCGATTCTGTCGGTGGTAAACCTGATTGACCTGTTTCTGGTGGTCATCGGAATTCTGATGATCACAATCCTGCAAAACCCGCTAAATCCCTTTGCGGCACAATCCGTCACCGTGGTTGAAAACCCTGGCACTGATGCGATGCGGATCACCGTGAAAGAGGGCCACGATCTGCAACGCTATGAGTCCAGCGACGGTATCGGTGAAGGCGAAGGGATCCGCGCCGGGGTTACCTATCGGCTGGATGACGGGCGCATGATCTATGTGCCGGAAGGGCAGGCCACTCAGTAACCCGATGCCGCTGCAATGGGTTGCAACGTTAATGCGCCGGGTCGCGAGAAAATAGTAAATGCCTCGTTTGGTGTATATGTACCAGGCTGTTTTGATATGCTGCATGGTCTACACCCCGCTCGATGTCCGAAAGAAAACCATCGAAAAACAACGGGTTAACCTGAGTGTGCTGGGGGTAAATGGTGCCCAGAAGAGGACTCGAACCTCCACGGCCTTGCGGCCACTGCGACCTGAACGCAGCGCGTCTACCAATTCCGCCATCTGGGCAAACAGTAAGCGTGGTAACAGTGCGCACAGATAAAACCGTGCCAGTGTCATGTCAACGCGTTTTTCTCCATTCCGCAGCAAACTGTTCAGGCATTGCAGATCAGGCTGAACAGGATCACTTTGTCTTTCCGGTGGCGCCTGAAGCGTGAATGCGTGTAATTTCTTCGGACTGCAGTCCCAGTAACCCGGAGAGAATTTCTTCGGTATGTTCACCCAGCAACGGAGATCTGGTTACCGGTACGCAACTGTCGGAAAACTTGATCGGGCATCCAACGCTCAAATACTCGCCACGCGCTGGATGGGGAACCCTGACCATGGTGCCGGACTTGTAAAGTGCCTCATCCTCGGCAAGCTCTTTCATTGACAGAATGGGCCCGACGGGGATGTCGTGCGGATTGCAGATTTCCATGACCTCAAACTTGGTTTTTGTCATTGTCCATTCTTCAATGGTGGAGAAAACCTGGCTGAGTTTGTCGAGCCGCTCGCCGGCCGTTGCATAGCCCGTTTCGGTTTTCCATTCAGGCCTGCCGATCACATCGCAGATTTTTTCCCAGACATGCCCCTGTATGACGAAATAGATATACGCATTGGGGTCAGTTTCCCAACCCATGCATTTGAGGATGCGACCCGGTTGCCCGCCACCGCCATCATTGCCAGCCCTGGGGGTGGTGTCGCCAAAGGAAATGCCTTCACCAAACTGCGAATATTCGCGCAACGGGCCTGCGGCGAGCCTTTGCTGGTCTCTCATCTTGACCCTTGTGAGGTTCAGCACCGAATCCTGCATCGCGCAGGAAACTTTCTGGCCTTTCCCGGTGCGCTCCCGCTGAAAAAGAGCAGCGACGATGCCGAGTGCAAGATGCAGACCCGTACCGCTGTCTCCTATTTGTGCGGCGGTAACCAGTGGGGGGCCATCCCGGAACCCGGTTGTGGAAGCGGAGCCTCCGACGCATTGGGCGATGTTTTCATATACCTTGCAGTCTTCATGCTTGCCCGGGCCGAAGCCCTTGATTGATGCGAGAATGAGTCTTGGATTGATTTTCTGCATTCGTTCCCAGGAAAACCCCATCCTATCAAGGGCGCCGGGTGCGAAATTCTCAACGAGAACATCGCATGCAGCGATCAGGCGGCCGAGCACTTCCTTCCCGGTTTCATTCTTGGCGTCCAGTTCTATCGAGCGCTTGTTGTGATTGAGCATGGTAAAATACAGGCTGTCGGCATCGGGAATGTCGTTCAACTGTCCGCGGGTTACATCCCCTGTTCCGGGCCGCTCTATCTTGATTACGTCAGCGCCAAGCCATGCCAGCAATTGCGTACAGGAAGGTCCTGACTGGATATGGGTGAAGTCGAGTACCTTGATTCCATCTAGTGCAGTCATCGGCGTCAGTTATCCTGTTTTATCATTCGCAAGGTTTTTGCAGGCTTTCGAGGTTGGAATATGGCGCGTTGCGGCGCGCGGACCAGTTCAAGTGCCGGCATGTCGGTTGCCTAGAACAAACGCACTGGGAAAGCATGTAAATTTTAGTTGTTGGGCTTGCCGAAGCCTGTCCGGCGCGTGCTAGATAAGCCTTAATCAAAACAGCGAAAGTCAGCCATGCTTCCCGAAAACATGCGAACAGTTGAAATCAGTGAACCCGGAGAACCCTCCGTACTTGTAACGGGTGAGCGCCCGCTTCCTGTGCCGGGGGCGGGCCAGGTTCTCGTCAAGGCTGCCTCGATCGGCGTAAACGGACCGGACATCATGCAGCGTCGCGGCCTGTATCCTCCGCCACAGGGCGCGTCGGACCTTCTGGGGCTCGAGGTTTCCGGAACTGTTGTTGCAGTCGGGGAAAACTCAAGCCGCTGGAAGGTGGGCGATGCGATATGTGCCCTTTGTCATGGTGGCGCCTATGCCGAGTATGTTGCCATAGATGAAGATCACTGCCTCCCGGTTCCCGACAGCGTTTCGCTTGAGGATGCAGGCGGATTGCCCGAAACTTATTTCACGGTCTGGAGCAATCTATTCCTTGATCATCCTGTGAAAAAAGATGGTTTGCTGCTCGTGCACGGCGGTGCAGGCGGGATAGGAACAACGGCCGTCCAGCTTGGTGCAGCGCTCGGAATGCGTGTTTTCACCACATGTTCAAATGCGGAGAACATGGCTTTCTGCGAAGGTCTGGGAGCCGAAAAGGCAATCAACTACCGGGAAGAGGATTTTGTTGAAGTGGTCCGGGAAGCAGGGGGGGCAGATCTTATAGTTGATATTGTCGGCGGAGATTATATTGAGCGAAACATGAAAGCCGCCGCACCCGATGCAAGGATGGTCCAGCTTGCATTTCGAACCGGCTCCAGGGTTGAAGTCAATCTGATGCCGATCATGCTCAAGCGTCTGACAATTACCGGATCAACGCTTCGTTCAAGGCCTCCGGAATTCAAGGCCCGCATAGCAAAAGACCTTGAGGACCGGGCCTGGCCTCTGTTTTCTGACGGGAAGCTGAAAGCGTTGACGCATGCCGTCTTGCCACTTGAAGATGCTGCAGAAGCGCACCGGATGATGGAGGCGGCCACGCACCGGGGCAAGATTCTCCTGGTTCCCTGAACGGCTTGGGTATTGATGGCCTGGACACTGGCACTGGCGAAGGACAGGTCTGTTGAGGGAGCGCGGCCTAATTCTGTACGCGCGTTTCATGCTGCGCTGACGGGGTATGAAACAGATACGCGGCTACTGCAATAGATGCTGCAACGAGCAGCAGGCCAAATGCACTCATTGCAGTTAGCAGTCCGAACATGTCTGCAAGAACGCCGCTCCCGATGACCGGAATGGAAAAACCGACATAGGCATACACAAACATGCCCGCCGTTGCCCTGGCCCGGTTTTCAGGTGCGCGGGTTGAAAATTCGGATAATGCCGACAGATAGGTAAACCCGTAGCTTGAGGCGCTTGAAAGGGCTGTGCCGAGCAATACAAGGCCAATCGAATTGAGCCATGCCCCGGACAGCAGAAACAGGAAGCCGAGAGGTGTCAGCAACAGGCCGGTGGCGAGAGCCCTGCTGTTTGACAAGCGCCTTGCAGCAGGCTGACAAAGGAAGCCGGCAAATATCGCTAAGAAGATCACGAGACCGGTCCAGTTGCCGTATCCGTGGGCTGAGAGTTGCAGGGGGATGATTGCGATTGTCATGCCTGTTGTTGACCACGCAAGGGCCATGGCCATTCCGAACGCAGCTGTATTTTCTGGAAATACTGGCCAGCGAAACAGTGATACCTGTTTGGTATTGTCGACGGGTGGAAACAGCATAATGGCAAGCGCCAACAACGGGGTTACAAGAAAAAGTGCCCAATAGCTGGCAGGAAAAAAACTCTCCCCGTGAAGGCTGAGGCTTATACCGGTCGCCAGAGCGCCACCTCCGAAACCCAGACTTGTTGCCGAGGTAACAACAAGTGCGGCCCGCCGGGTGTGGTCCGTGCCCATGAGTTCTGCCATGTAAGCTGTGCCTGCTGTCGTCGCGAGACCGGTTCCAACCCCCAGCAACAACCTTGCGATAATCAGGCTCATCCATGAAGGCGAAACGACCAGTAGCCCGGTCGCCAGTGCACCAAGCATCAGTGAAATGGCAATCGGTGTCCGCCTGCCGATACGGTCCGAAAGTCCACCCAGTAACAGCAGTGTGGGCATCAGGCCTGCCACATAGGCTGAAAAGGCAATGGTTACAGCAGCAGCACCCATTCCGCTTTCTGCAGCATAGGCGCTGTAGAGGGGAGCCTGCAGGTTCACGGCGAAGGTGACGGTGAACAATGCCAGTGCAAGACCGGTAGCTGCCAGAGAACGGAACATGGTGCAATCCTCGCTGATATGTCTCCGGCGGTATTGACATTATATCAAATCCGTTACAATATTTTTATTGTACTAAATACAGTTCCACTTTCTGGAAGGCCCGATGCCAAAGTCCCGTTTTGCAGAACTTGCAGAAACCGTTGCCGCCCGGATCGCGGACGGAACGCTTGCACCCGGCACACGTCTCCCCACCCACAGGGCGTTTGCAGATCACCATGGAGTTGCTCTGGCTACAGCAACCCGTACCTATCGGGAGCTTGAAAAACGCGGCCTGATTGTTGGAGAGCGTGGCCGCGGTGTCTTTGTTCGCGATGCAGGGGTGCCGGCAAGTCTGGGAATAGAACAATCGGTTTCGGACGGTCTTGTGGACCTCGTTTTCAACATGCCCGGTAATATGGCGGATGCGGAAATGTTGCGTTCAGCCATCAAGCGATTGGCCGCTGGTGGAGACCTTGAGGCCATGTTGAGATATCAGCCCCATGCCGGGCGACCCCACGAAAGAAAAGTGTTTGCCACCGAAGCAGGGCGCCGACTCGGTAATGTTGATCCGGATCATTTGCTTGTTACTTCCGGCAGCCAGCATGCACTGTCTCTTGTGGTTATCGGGTTGATCGGCCGTGGGGAAACGATCGGCGTGGACCCGTTGACATATGCTGGTTTCAAGACCCTTGCTGCGGTTCAGAACATGCCGCTCGTCGCAGTTGAAGGTGAAGGCGGCCTGATGTCACCGGACGCACTTGACCGGTTGTGCCACACAAAACCGCTTCGGGCCGTTTACCTCATGCCTACAGTGCATAATCCGCTCGGGGCCGTGATGAATGAAGATACGCGGTGCGCGTTGGTGTCAGTGGCGCGAAAACACGATTTGTTGCTGATTGAAGATGCAGCCTATGCATTTCTGGAAACGGATCCTCCCCCAACCTTTAGGGAACTGGCTCCGGAAAGGACAGTGCATGTCGGGGGGTATTCCAAGTGCATTGGTACGGGTTTAAGGGTCGGGTATCTTGTTTCTCCCGCCCGCTACGTCGATCGTCTGGTCACTGTGATACGTGCGACTACCTGGAATACGCCAGCCCTGATGTCATCGCTGGTTGCGGCATGGATTGAGGACGGAACGCTGGCAAAATGCGAAGCAGTGCGACGAGAGGACGGGTTTGAACGCCAGAAGCTTTGCCGTGAAATACTGGGTGGGGATGCTGTCACCGCACACCGCAATGCAGGCTTTGGCTGGCTGCCCCTGCAACCGGGTGAGCGGGCAGGCCCGTTGGTGGCCCGGTTGAAGGAAAAGGGTGTGGCAGTTTCTCCGGGTGCGCCCTATGCGACAACGGAGCCGGTTCCCCAGGCACTCAGGCTTGCTTTTGGCGGCGTACCAATGGCGGACCTGGAAGAAGCATTGAAGACAATCCGCTTCGAGCTGGGCGAATTCCGGAAAGGCTCTTGAACCGGCGGCACAAATATCTGCCAGTAAGCAATTGTTCGCAGCAAGGAAAACGGCAACCCCTGCCGCCCGAAGTTCGAACTGATAAACTTGGTCGATGTTTGAACGTAGTGAGAATGGCGCGCTCGGGAAGATTCGAACTCCCGACCCCTTGATTCGTAGTCAAGTACTCTATCCAGCTGAGCTACGAGCGCGCTTTGGCAAAAGCCAATTCCCGGATTTTGCCCGAGATACAGGGCCGATGCAACAGGCCCGGCACATGCAGGGAGCTACCTAAAGCCTGATACTTTCAAAAGCAAGTCTTTTCGGAACAAATCTGTTCGTTTGTGGCCAGCTTGCTTAATATCTGGTGACAGGCAGGCGCAGCCTACAAATTCGCTGGACTGGTGTGACCGTTATCGGGCCGGTTGCTGTCAGGTATCCGGACTTCAAAGGCAGTTCCTTCCGGCGATGTCTTTGTTATTGTGATTGTCCCGCCATGGGCTTTCACCAGTTCCATGGCGATGGTTACCCCAAGCCCGGAACCTCCCGACCGTGTGGAGCCTTCAAAGGCACGGAAAATCTTGTTTCGAACATGTTCAGGTATGCCCGGCCCATTGTCGCTGACCGTAATGGACACCGTGTCACCATCGCGCTTGCCGTGAACGGTTATCTCCGCTTCACGGTCATTCATCTCGCAGTCATCAAGCGCCTGGACGGCGTTGCGGCACAGGTTCATGAGCACCCGGAACAGCTGCTCGGGGTCAGCATCCGCTTCAAGATCAAGTTCAATCCTGTTTGACCACCGGATACCGTTGAGGGCTTCTTCGGAAAGTCCGAGCATCTCTGCAATTTCTTCTACGGTGCTGTGTACGAGAAGCTTTCTGCGCTTTGGAGGGGACTCGATGGCTTTGCCGTAATCAAGTACGGATTTTGTATAATCCACCGCCCGGTCGATTGAACGGATCAGTTTTGGCGCAAACCGTTGTACAGTCGGGTCGGGCAGGGCGGTAAGACGATCAGAAAAAAGCTGCGCCGAAGCAAGGATATTACGCATGTCGTGATTGATCTTGGACACGGCAAGTCCGAGTTCGGCAAGGTGTTGCTTTTGACGAAGGGTTTTCTGCAGCTCTTTCTGGAATGCTGAAATCCGTTCTTCGGCAATGCCGATCTCGTCATTGCGGCCGCCGGGCTCAAGAACAAGGTCAGGATTTTCCATTTCGGCAGAAAAACGCTCCATGTTGCTTGAGATGCGTTTGATTGGAAGCACGATCAAACGGTACAGTGCAAAGTAAACCAGAGCAGCTGTAAACACGGAAATCAGCAGTGACAGAATGAGAACATTGCGTGCATAGACCCAAAGTGCCACCTGTATGTGGCGCATTTCCATGACCAGTTCGATCGTGCCTTCACCGGACCGCAGGGTGCCGAAAACACGGTAGAGGGCATCGGGATTTTCCAGGATCATGCCCAAAGAACTGGTGATGGAATTGAGCGGCCCGGTCTCATCGAGATTGATGTGATAGACAAGTTCGCTTGATATGTCGCTTGATGCCATCAGTTGCGAAGCGCCGTCACGCCTGATCGCCACATTGACGGCCATGGTTGATTGCAGGAGGTCGCGACCTGCCTCTTCACTGAGCATGCTGATGTCTGAATCCAGAAACACAATGCTTGCAGCTTCTGCCGTATCAAGCCGGTTCTGCAGCCAGACATTTCTGAAATTGGCCACAGAGGGAACAAAAATCAGGACTTCCGCGATCATCACAAAGGCCAAAGTCATCAGCAGCAACTTGCTGGAAAGTCCTCTGGCCGCTTTCATGCTGTCGCTGGCAGCGGAGCGCAGGGGGGTCTCCGGAAGAGTGCGTTGTTCAACTTGTTGGCCCATGTGCAGGTTCATTTCTGCAGTTTAGCCGAATTTTCTCAAAATGCCGATCAACCAGCGCACCCAGCCGCTACGGGCCATCGGCGCGTAACTTGATATTGCAGCGCGCTTGCCGATTTCGGTTAGCGTTGGATAAGGGGAAACGTAGCCGGTTACATCGCGAACCTTCATGCCCTGGCTGATCGCCAAAGACCAGGTATTCATCATCTCACCCGCCTGGGCTCCGGCAATGGATACCCCGAGAATGCGTCCTTTCCGGTCAGCAACCATTTTGATCAGGCCTTGAGTTTTGCGTTCTGCCTGCGCCCTGTCATTTTCTTCATAGGGCCAGCGCAGAACCTGAATGCGGCTGCCGTGTTTCTCTCTTGCCTGTGCCTCGGTCAGTCCGACCTGCCCCAGTTCGGGCTCCGTATAGGTCACCCACGGAATCTGGTTGTTGTCGGGTTTTGCAGAAAGCCGGAACAGGATGCTCCGGATCACAAGTCCGGCGTGGTAATTGGCAACATGTGTGAATTGCAGCCCGCCGATCACATCTCCAATGGCATAAACACGCCGGTTGCTGGTTCGCAGGTCTGAACGGACCTTTATGCCCTTGCGGTCATGATCGATGCCTGCATCTTCCAGGCCGAGGTTTTCGGTATTGGGTACACGGCCTGTGGCAATCAGGAGGTGTGTGCCTTCAACGATGGTTTCGCTGCCATTGGTCTGGCAGGTTACCCGAACACCGGTCTTGCCCTTTTTTGATACCTGGGAGACTTGTGCCCCCTCATGTATGACAATGCCTTCATTGCGCAGGTTCTCCAGAACGATCCCTGCCAGTTCCGGATCGTCCTTGCCAAGGGCCCTTTCACCTTCAATCACGGTTACCTGGCATCCAAGCCGGTGGTGTGCCTGAGCCATTTCCATGCCAATCGGGCCACCGCCGACGATGATGAGGTGTCCCATTTTCCGGGTATTGTCGAAAATGGTTTCATTTGTCAGATACGCAACCTCGTCCAATCCCGGTATCGGGGGTACAAACGGAGACGATCCGGTTGCGATCACGAACCGCCGGGGCCGAATGATATTGTCGCCTGCCGTTACGGTCCGGGCATCAGTGAACCGGGCATCTGCCTCGATTACTTCCACGCCCAGGCCGGTAAAGCGTTCAACAGAATCGTTGGGTTCGATTGCCGCAATGACACCATGAACATGCTCATGGACCTTGCGGAAATTGACTTTTATCTCGCTTGCTGAAATCCCGTACGCTGCGGCGTTGCGAATGGACTGTGCGTGTTTGCCTGCTGACAGCAGGGCCTTTGACGGTACGCAGCCATAGTTCAGGCAATCGCCACCCATCTTGCCTTTTTCTACAAGCACAACGGAAACCCCGAACGAGGCAGCAGCAGCGGCCACGCTCAATCCGCCGGAGCCTGCGCCAATCACACAGATGTCTGGGGTCAATTCGTTACTCATGAAACATCATCCTGTATGCTTGTAGCCGAGCCGGGGGTCAGCTTTCCTTTTTTGCTATCGGTTTGCCGCCACGCAGTTTCCTGATGATCAGGGGCAGAATGGATATGGCTGCCAGCCCGAGCATGGCAAGAAGCATTTCCGTTGTTACCAACTGTCCGAAATCAAAGGAACAGGTCGCCGCTTCACCACATCCCGGCTGCTCTTCCCGGATACGATCAAGAATACTGTCGAGACCGGCCCCGATAAAGGCAAAAACAAACGTTGCCGGTATGATGCCCAGAAAGGTTGCCAGCGTATAGGGTGCCAGCTTCATGTTGAGCAGGGCAGGTACGATATTCACTGCCCAGAAAGGGAAAACCGGGGTCAGCCTGATTGTAAGAAGATATTGGAAGGCATCTTTCTGAAAGCCGTCAATCATTCGGTTGATGAACGGTCCGGCCTTGTCTTCAAGAAAGTCGCCCAGTGACGAGCGTGCTATGAGAAAGATTGCAACAGCACCAAGAGTGGCACCAAATACAGTCAGGATTCCGCCGGCAAACCCGCCAAACAGCAACCCTGCCGTCAAAGTCAGCAGACTGGCCCCGGGAAAAGACAGGGCCACCAGTACAGCGTAAACCGCAACAAACCCGAATGCAGAAACAAAAAGGTTTTCTGCAACAAAGCTACCCAATGCCTGACGGTTTTTCACCAGGCTGGAAACAGAAACGTATTCGTGCAGGCCTGCTGCATAGCCGGCTCCCAATAATGCCAGAACGGCAATTACCGGCCCCCATCGTTTCAGGAGACCCTTGTTCGTCTTGTTGATTTTGGAAGTCATTTGGGTAAACCGTTGTTTGTCCAGCGTAGCGTTAAATGAAAACCGCCTGATTTTCCATGACGATGGATGACATTTCCGTGTTCATTGCCGCGAAATGACCATCTCGGGGAAGCAAAATTTGTTGACTCGCGCCGATTGGATGCTTATAAGCCCGCCAACGATGGGATGTGCGTGCAAACGCACCATGATGCCTTCACCACAATTCAGTTTCACATCCGGCCCGCTCCGGTATGTTGTTACGGTTGGGTATCCAGCTATCCCAAGGGATCATAGCAAGTTCAAGGGTTCACCGGTCGACAGGTGAATATAGCAAGATGAAACGTACATTTCAGCCAAGCAATCTCGTTCGCAAGCGCCGTCACGGATTCCGTTCGCGCATGGCAACCAAGGGCGGTCGCCGCGTAATCGCAGCCCGTCGTGCCAAGGGTCGCAAGCGCCTGTCCGCGTAATCGCGTCCAGAACAGGTTTCAGGAAAATTTGCAGATCAGGAGCAGGCCTTGAAGCAAAGCGGGCCGAAGTCTGCACAGGTTTCGCGGAGGGTACCTACCCTCAGGAAGCGGCACGAGTTTTTGCGCCTTCGTTCAGGCCGACATTTTCACACACCACATTTCTTGCTTCAGGCCTCGCAACATCCTGCGGATTCCGAACAGGCTTCGTCCGGTCCGGTTCGTGTCGGATATACCGTGACAGCCAAGACGGGCAAGGCCGTGGTTCGCAGTCGCATCAAACGCCGCTTGCGCGAAATTGCTAATGCCGTTTTCCCTACAAAAGCAAAGCCTGGACACGATTATGTGCTGGTCGGAAAGCGCCAGGCACTTGTTGGCGATTTTGCCGCAATGAAAAACGATTTGTCGATAGCCCTTGACCGTGTTCACGCTAAAAGGGCAAATGGCGCAAAACGCAAGGGGAAACCCGGCAGAAGCAAGCCACCTACTGGCACTGAAACCTGATCTGGACTGGATTACATGGACGGTAACAACAAGAACACCATCATCGCACTCGTGCTTTCGGGCCTGGTGCTGCTTGCCTGGCACTTTCTTTACTTTGGTCCGAAGATCGAGGCTGAGCGACGTCAGGCGGAAATCAGCTCCCAACGTCAGGCGGAACAAAGCGCTGCAAATCCGGGACCGGCAGAAGGAGGCGTTGTTGCCGGGGGGCAGCAGGATGCCGCAATTCCGGGTGAAGAAAGTGAAACAAACACGCCTGCGGTTAGTGCTGCAGACAATGCGGCAGGCCAGTCAGGAAATGATGCCAAGCGTATTTCGTTTGATACGCCCGAACTGATCGGTTCAATCAATCTTCGCGGTGCGCGTATCGACGATATCAAGCTGAAGAACTATCGCCAGACAATTGACCCCGACAGCCCGCTTATTGAATTGTTGAGCCCTGCCGGGTCTGCAAACGCCTACTTTGCGGAATTTGGCTATTCCCGCTCTGCGAGTGCAGGGGAAGTGCCCGGCCCTTCAACGGTATGGAACGCCTCATCTGATACACTGACGGCAAACGGTTCAGTCACCCTGGATTGGACAAACGATCAGGGATTGCGTTTCGAGCGAACAATTTCACTCGATGACAAATACATGTTCACCATTGATGACAAGGTGATCAATGCAACATCCGGTCCCGTGGATGTGAAGCCTTATGGACGCGTGGCGCGTTTCGGAACACCGGTTACCCAGGGCATTTTCGTTTTGCATGAAGGGTTGATTGGCGTTCTTGGTGAAGATGGCCTTCAGGAAATCGACTACGATGATCTGGAGGAAGACGGGCAAATCACGCAGGCATCGGTTGATGCAGGCTGGCTGGGTATCACGGACAAATACTGGGCCACTGCGATGATCCCGGGATCTTCATTCAAGCCGCGGTTTGCCTTTTTTGACCGTGGTCAGAAGCTTTATCAGGCAGACTTTGTTGGTGAGGCAAGGCAGGTTGCTGCCGGTAGCGAGACAACATACCAGAACAGGCTGTTCGCCGGCGCCAAGCAGACTGAAATTGTTGACGGATACGATGAAAACCTTGGCCTTCTCAATTTCGACCTGCTCATTGACTGGGGCTGGTTCTATTTCATAACCAAGCCGCTTTTCCATTTGATCCATTTCTTCAATGGCATTTTCGGAAATTTCGGGGTCGCCATCCTTGCCGCCACTGTGTTGATCAAGCTCATCTTCCTGCCTCTTGCGAACATGTCTTACGCCTCCATGGCCAAGATGAAAAAGGTTCAGCCGGAAATGACGGCGCTGCGGGAGCGTTTCTCGGATGACCGCATGAAACAGCAGCAGGAAATGATGGCGCTCTACAAACGCGAGAAGATCAATCCGGCTGCAGGGTGCTGGCCAATTCTGATCCAGATCCCGGTATTCTTTGCGCTCTACAAGGTATTGTTTGTTACCATCGAAATGCGGCACGCGCCTTTCTTCGGCTGGATCCAGGATCTTGCTGCACCAGACCCGACTTCAGTGTTCAACCTGTTCGGGCTGCTGCCTTACGAAGTACCTGCTTTCCTTCTGATCGGCGTTTGGCCATTGATCATGGGCGTAACAATGTTCTTGCAGATGCAGATGAACCCTGCACCACCAGACCCTACCCAGGCGATGATCTTCAAATGGATGCCGGTTGTGTTCACGTTCATGCTGGCAACTTTCCCGGCAGGTCTGGTAATCTATTGGGCATGGAACAACACGCTTTCCATCATCCAGCAGGGCTTCATCATGCGCCGCCACGGAGCGAAAATTGAATTGCTGGATAACCTGAAAGGGTTATTCTCAAGAAAGAGCCCGGAAAAGAATTCCGATACTGGAAAACCGGTCGATGAAAACTCCGAGAAGCAAGAGGCTGACGCACCATCTGACGAACCAGATACCGGTAAGGCGCAGCCAAAGGCCGCCCGGAAACGGAGTTCGACAAGCGGCAAGAAACCTCGTCGCCGGAAAGGTTAGGTAACCGTGCCATCAAACGGACCGGAAGAAAACGAGGCCGCCCTGGAAGAAGGGCGGCTTTTGTTTGCCCGCCAATGGGAATTCATTCGTGGCGTTCCTTCGATGAAATTTCTGCCTCCTGAAGGCCCCATGGAAATATCGTTTGCGGGGCGTTCAAATGTAGGAAAATCCTCGCTGATAAATGCACTGGTCAATCAGCGTGGTCTTGCCCGTACATCCAACACGCCAGGCCGGACCCAGGAACTGAATTATTTTGTTCCGTCAGGCTTTGCGGACATGCCGCCTTTGGCGATCGTTGACATGCCCGGATACGGTTTTGCGAAGGCTCCAAAATCGCAGGTTGAGGCGTGGACCCGGCTGGTATTCGATTATCTGCGTGGCCGTTCTACCTTGAGGCGGGTATTCGTGCTGATTGACGCGAGGCACGGTATCAAGCCGAATGATGCGGATGTTCTTGATCTGCTAGACACGGCAGCAGTGTCATACCAGATCATTCTCACCAAGGTTGACAAGCTCAAGGCGGGTCAGCTGGCAAAGCTTGAGGATGCAACCTTGGCAAAACTTGCCAAACGTGCTGCAGCATTTCCCGAGATTATTACAACCTCTTCAGAGAAGAATCTTGGAATGGCAGAGCTGCGCCAGACAATAGCAGGGCTTGTGCTGAAATAATCCATTCAAATCTTGCCCGGAGAACTGGTGGGCTTGATCCGGATTGAATGCGGCGCAAGGCCGGCATGATGCCAATGGCAACCAGCCAGCTACCTGGCCACGGATTTGAGAATGGCGTTTTGTCCCTGCATTAAATACATTGTTTTGCTTAGGATCATGTTTGGCGGTGCAATTGCACCAATTGAACAAGGTTGCCGCAGGTATCATCAAGGACAGCCATGCTGACATCGCCTGCATCAATCGGAGCTTGGGTAAACTTGACGCCCTGTTTTGTCAGGCGTTCAAATTCAGCATCCAGGTTTTCAACGCGAAATGATGCGGCGGGGATGCCGTCAGCCATCAACGCATTCTTAAAGGGCGGCACAGCCGGATGGTCGCTTGGTTCAAGAAGCAGTTCCGTGCCTTCAGGTTGCTCGGCAGAGACCACCGTCAACCAGCGATGCTCGCCCACTGGAATATCGTTCTTTGGTTTGAAGCCCAGCTTGTTGGTATAGAATTCTAGAGCATTGGACTGGTCATCAACAAAGATGCTTGTGATGTGGATTTGCATGGCGTTCCTTTCCTGCAGATATGGTTTTAACACATCCTCATAAGCTTCCTTCAGGGGCGAGGCTTTGGCTGAATGCATTTTGGTTCTTCCCTTCCAGCTGCTCTCAATCAGCCTTGCCTTTTCCAGGGCGTTCAAATGTTGAGAGATTGTTTGGCGCGAAAGAGCCTGTCCATTTGTTGCATGTGATGTGGTGCAGATTTCAAAAAGTGATTGTTCGGGCTTTCTGTGCAGCGATGCGAAAATACGACGACGTTCAGGGTGCGCCATTGCCTTGAGCACTAGATCGGTCCGGTTGTCATTCATGCGGCTGATAATATGCAGTAAAGTTACTGCATGTCAAACTTTCAGGTTTTCACCCTGTCATTTAGCCAACATCATGCGGGGCTACCGAAACCGTTTTGATGACTGCATGAACGTGCACACCCGGGGAAAGCTCCAGTGTTTGTGCTGAACGGCGTGTGATGCGAGCGAGTATCCGTCCGGCTTTTGTGTCCAGTGCTATCATCACCCCTGGACCATCTCCCGATCGCACTTCCTGCACAATGCCCGGGAGAATGTTGAGCGCAGAAAGACCTTCCGGGCGGTTGCGTGAGATGATGACATCATGCGCTGCGACGCGGATTCGGATTTCCGATCCGGGATTTCTGGGTACCCGGGGCAAGAAAAGGGGAATGCCACCGGCATTGAGTTCACTTATGCCGTCTTCATGATGGGTTTCCACGCGCGCTGTCAGCAAGGCACCCGCTTCACGTGCACCCGCTGGTAGTACTGCCGGGTCTCCCAGAACATCAACTGCCGGGCCATGACTTGTCACCTTGCCGTTTTCAATGGCGACAACACTGGTCGCCAGACGCGCTACCTCGGAAACGGAATGGCTTACATACAGTATCGGTATTGATACTTCGTCCCGCAGGCGTTCCAGGTAAGGAAGGATCTCAGCTTTTCGGGCTTCATCAAGCGCTGCGAGGGGTTCGTCCGCAAGTATCATGCGCGGAGCCGAGAGGAGTGCCCGGCCGATGGCTACTCGTTGTTTCTCTCCACCTGACAGGGCACCCGGTTTCCTGTCCAGCAATTGACCGATCCCCAGCATTTCCACGACACGATCAAAGTTTTCCCGTGGCGCATTGCGGGGGGCAAAATAAGAGCCGTAAGCCAGGTTCCCTCTTGCGCTCAGGTGGGGAAACAGTCTGCCTTCCTGAAAAATATAACCGAGCCTTCTGCGATGGGGCCGCAACCGGATTTTCCTTGAGGTGTCCAGAAGCAGGTCGTCATCAAGGGATATGCGGCCTTCATCTGGCATGAGCAATCCGGCTACCGCATTCACAATGCTGGTCTTGCCTGAACCCGAGCGGCCAAACAATGCAGTCACACCATGCGGGGCTTTGAAATCGGCATTGATGGAAAAGTCTGAAAACCGATGCTGCACAGAGACCTCAAGCATTACGTCCCCCGACTTTCGAAGCCACACGTCGGCCGACAAGTTCGGATAGGAAAAGCGCTGCCATGGCAATTGCAACAGACACAATTACCAACCGGATCGCAGCACTCTCGCCTCCCGGCACCTGTAGAAAGGCGTAAATGGCTGATGGGACCGTGCGCGTCTGGCCGGGAATGTTGGAGACGAATGTGATGGTCGCACCGAACTCTCCCATCGCCTTGGCAAAGGCAAGGATCGTTCCGGCGATGATGCCGGGGAGGGACATGGGCAAGGTTATCGTCAGGAATACCCATGCCGGAGAAGCGCCGAGTGTAGCGCCGGCTTGCTCAAGCTTGGGGTCAATTGCCTCCATGGATAGCCGGATGGCCCTGACCATCAATGGAAAGGCCATGATGGCGGCGGCCAGTGCTGCACCACTCCACCGGAATGCGAATACAATTCCGAATTCGGCAAACAGGCCGCCAATTGCCCCTTGCGTACCCATGGTAAGCAACAAGAGGTATCCGGTAACGACCGGCGGCAGGATCAGGGGCAAATGGACAAGGCCGTTCAGCAACTGTTTTCCCGGGAAAGACCACCTTGCCAGGGCATAGGCAACCAGAATGCCCGGAGGCAGGCTGCATAGCACAGCCCAAAACGATACCCGGAGGGAGAGCAACACCGCATTCCATTCTTCCGGGCCGAGCCAATCCATGAAAGCCTACTTTCCGGTAACCACGAAACCCTGGCGCTCAAAAGCTTCTTTTGCTTCAGGGCCACGCAGGTAGTCGAGGAATTCCCGTGCAGCAGGAAAATTGCGGTTTGCAATGCGTGCCACAGGATAGACGATTGGTGGGTGTGTTTCAGGTGGAAAGGTTCCGATAACCTTGACGCGTTCCTCCGCAACAGCGTCAGTTGCATAGACAATTCCGTAACGTGCTTCCCCTGTTGCAACAAGCGTCAGCGCTGAGCGAACATTGTCCGTTTGCGCAACTTTGGAGGCAACTGTCTCCCAAAGGCCGAGGCTTTCAAGTGCAGCTTTCCCGTATATTCCCGCCGGTACGGCATCCACCAGTGCCATTGCAAGATATCCGCCATCGAGCGATCCGGAGAGGTCCATCCCAGGGGAGATGGGGGTCTGTTTGACGCTGGTGTCGGCAGAGATCAGCACCAGGCTGTTTTCGACCAGGTTGAAACGGGAACCGGCTTCCAGAAACCCTGCCTTCCCGAGGACATCCATCCAGTCAGGATTTGCGGAAATGAAAATATCAGCAGGAGCCCCGTGCTGAATCTGGCGCGCAAGAATGGATGAACCGGCAAAGGATATGGTCAGTTTGTGATCGGATGCAGCCTCAAAGCCTTGCTCGATTTCAGCAAGCGCATTCGTCATGCTTGCCGCAGCAAATACATTGATGTCATCTGCCTCGGCAAACACGATGCCTGCAGATGCGGCGACAGATCCGGCCAGAATGGCAATTTTGGCGAGAGATACAAAATTCGAAATTGAAAACATCCATGCATGCTTGCTGGTTTTGTTGGGAAACATATTGCAATCGGGCATCGTCAATCAAGCGTTATTTTCAGCCAGACATATCCCTTGTTATGGACCGGATAGCATCGATTTTTTCTGCGCCTGCTTCTGCCACGATCCGTTCAAGCTTGCGATAATTGTCCAGAACCATCACGCCGGCCTCGGTCAACCGGGCACCTCCGCCATTCTTTCCGCCACGTGTTGATACAACAAGGGGCATCTGAAAAGCAGTGTTCATCTCTTCCACAAGAGTCCATGCCCTTTTGTAACTCATGGCCATGCAACGCCCGGCGGCTGCAATCGAACCGGTTTCGCGGATGTGGCCAAGCAAGTCTGCCTTGCCGGGCCCCAGCATCGAACTTTCCCCGAAGATGATCCGGATACGAAGGCTTGGGGAGGTGTCAGTTTCTGATGGATTGTCGGTCATGTATCTCACTATTGCAGGGTGACATTCAGCGCAACAAGTAATGGAATCATTCTGCTCGGGGTTTCCGCAACAAAATTACGGTTCCGGAAGGGTCAGATGTCCAGTGGCCTGTCACTTCGGTAAGTGGCTCCAGTTCATCCCGTTTCGGACTCCCGAGATCGACCAGGGCCGCATCCGGATCGTCTGTAAACAGTTCAATCCATACATCTGACTGGCTCTGGTGCGGCACACGGTCAATCCACAAGGTTATACCGCCAAATTCGAAAGCGGTGCTGGCTTCCAGCTCCCGTGTCACCTTCAAGCCTGCCCGGTCACGGTAGAACGCCACGGTATCTTCCCATTGATGTATCGGCACCTTGATTGCAATGTTGCGACCTGGTGTGATCATGTGATTTTCCTTGTTTTGGTGTAAGTATTACCTGTAAAAGCCGTCACGCAGATTGATGCCGTGTTCCAGCCAGGCTTTCATGGCGCAGAGCATGCCTGTCCACCCTTCACAATTGCCGAGACACGATTTCAACCCGTCATCCGTATCCGGCCAGCCATATTCGCTGATCTGGACATGGGTGCGCCCGTCTTCAAGCGAACGGAAGGCCATCGTCACAGTTGTCCATGTGTCAATGTTTCCGTCTGCTTCCCATTGAAGGACTATTTTCTCATTCGCAATGACTTCCTGTACGAGAACCGGAAATGCCCCGGGAAAGTCATGGAAGTCCCAGGTAACCTCGCTGCCACTGGCAATCCGGCCCTTGGCGCCTCCAGTAGTGAAGAAACGGGAAAGGTGATCAGGATTCACAACTGCTTCGAATACGTCTTCAACCGGTTTTGACATGCGTCCACCGACGGTAAACTTGAGTTCCATGGCAATATCCTCCTTGCATGTATCCTAGATATGTTATAATTATATAACATGTCAATCGAGAAAAAACACGACCTGCTTTTCAAGGCGCTGGGGCACCGGATGCGCCGGGAAATTCTTGACCTGATCAAGGATGCTCCCAAAACAACCGGAATGCTCTGCGAAGCCTTGCCCGGGCACGACAGGTGCACGGTGATGCAACATCTTGGCGTTTTGGAAAAAGCGGGTCTGGTAGTAGTGGAACGGCGCGGAAGAGAACGGTGGAACCATCTTGACGCATTGCCGATTTGCGAAATTCAGGAACGCTGGATCGGCCCTTATGCCGCGCACGCAGCAGACATGCTGAACCGGTTGAAGCATTCGCTTGACGAGGAAGAGAAGCTCACTTCCTGAATGCCCTGCGCAAATTGTGAACTATCAGACGGGCCTGGTATTCAGCCCGTCCGGATATTTCGCAGGGGTATTTGCCCTTATGTTTGCAGTTGGTACGTAGTGTAACCGTCGGCATTGCCGCCAAAGAGCTTTGTTCCGTCAAAATCGTTCAGTGCCTGTTGTTCAGCGAGGCGTCGCGGCAAATCCGGATTGGCGATGAATGGGCGGCCAAAAGCAACTGCGTCTACCAAGCCTTTTCCAATAAGGGCTTCAGCTTTGTCACGGTCATAACCACCAGCAACAATAATGGCGCCACAAAATTCGGAGCGCAGCTTCTGACGAAACCAGAGTGGCGTTTCAGGTGCATCATCCCAATCGGCTTCCGCTATGTGAATATAGGAAATGCCTGCCCGGTCGAGTTCCTGCGCGAGTTTGAGAATGGTCTCGGGAGCCTCTGGGTCATCCATGCCCCGCTGGGTTATGAATGGTGAGAAGCGAATGCCAATGCGGTCAGGGTCGATCTCGCCGGCAACGCCCTCTATGACTTCCAGTGCAAACCGTATGCGGTTTTCTGTGCTGCCCCCATACCGGTCGTTTCTGTGATTGGAAGTTTGGCGCATGAATGAATCGATCAGGTAACCATTGGCCGCGTGGATTTCTACCCCGTCAAAGCCTGCAAGCCTGGCATTGCGTGCAGCCTTTCGGTAATCCTCGATAACCCTTGCAATTTCGTCTGTTTCAAGTGCGCGAGGCGTTGGACAGTCAACCATTCTTCCTTCGCCAGTTTCAGTGTTTGCTACCCACACCTGGGCTTGCGGGGCAATCGCCGACGGCGCTACAGGCATTCCGTCGGCATGGAAGCTCTCGTGACTCATTCGCCCGACATGCCAAAGCTGTAATACAATCCTTCCGCCTGCCTTGTGTACAGCGTCTGTGACGAGCCGCCAGCCCTCTACCTGTGCCGGGCTGTGGATGCCGGGAGTAAAAGAATAACCCTTGCCTTCGGCAGATATTTGCGTGGCTTCGGTAATGATCATGCCGGCAGAAGCGCGCTGTGAATAATATTCTGCCATCATGGCGTTAGGCACGTCTCCGGGTTGCGTGGATCGGGAACGGGTCATAGGTGCCATTATGATCCGGTTCGGCAGTTGCATGGCGCCTGCTGTTGCGGGCTGAAACAGGGGTGAGGTCATGGCATTTTTCCTTTCCCCTTGAGGCTAGAATAATTCGAAAAAATGAATAATATGGTAATATTCGATAATATTATTCGGTAATTTCAAATAATGGATCGGCTTGAGAATCTCGCGCTTTTTGTCCGGATTGTTGAAAAAAGAGGTGTTGCTGCCGCGGGGCGTGATTTCGGATTGTCACCTGCCACCGCATCAGAGCGGCTTGCTGCTCTTGAAGCTTATTATGGTGCATCACTTCTGCACCGAACCACGCGCTCCATCAGCCTTACAGATGCAGGAAAGACCGTGGTCGAGAGAGCGCGGATATTGTTGGCAGAAGCAGATGACCTTGAGGCCCGCGTCAAACGTGGCATTGATCAGCTTTCAGGCAATATCCGGATCAGTGCGCCACATGATCTGGGAGAGCGGAGAATAGCCCCGCTTCTGGATGACTTCATGGATATCAACGCCGGTATATCGATCGAGTTGCTGTTGGCTGATGGTTATGTTGATATCGTAGGGCAGGGACTTGACCTGGCAGTTCGTTTTGGTGCCCTGAGAGATAGCAATCTGATAGCCAGAAAACTGGGGCCAAATCGCCGGGTCATATGTGCTTCGCCAGCCTATCTGGAAGCCCGTGGCGTTCCGCGCCACCCTGAAGAGCTTGTAGACCACAATTGCCTGGTCATGCAGTTTGGCCAGATTGTTGACCGTGAGTGGAGTTTCCTGATCAACAACCAGCATTGCAAGGTCAGTGTCTCGGGAAACCGTATAGCCAATTCGGGTATTCGGGTCAGGGAGTGGTGCCTTGCAGGTCATGGCATAGCGCTCAAATCTGTCTGGGACGTACATGAAGATCTGGAATGTGGCAGGCTGGTTGAATTGCTTGACGCGTTTTCTCCGGATGCACAATCAAGCTTGCAGTTTCTGTTTCCGAAAAGCAGCCGTCTGGTAAGGCGGGTCCGCTCGCTCATGGACTTTCTGGATGCCCGTCTGGTCAAGCCCGATGTAACCTGATCGCTTTCTGCGCTTGCTTAACCGATGCCTTCAGGCATCCGGCTGTGGCTACATCATTTTTCATGGATGTATCTGCGCCAGCCAGCCTTCTCACCGTTGCTTGTAAGTGTGCTTACTGGTTACCCGCATGAGCGGGTTGTTGGAATTGTCAAAACCCGAATTTCAGAAGGGGCTTTACAGAGCAATTAATCATGGATAAATATTATCCATGATTGGAGTATGGTCATGAAATTGAGCGATGGCGTGGAGCAGGCAATTCATAGTGTTGCCATGCTGACTGCTCTTTCAGAAGAAGGGCTACTGTCAGCGGCTGCACTGGCTGAATACCATGGCGTTTCTGCAAGTTACTTGCTGAAGCACATGCAGGCCTTGTCGGGAGCAGGCATTGTCAAAACACTGTCGGGTCCCAAAGGTGGCTACCGGCTTGCGCGCGCGCCCTCGAGCATCACATTGCTTGACATTGTGTTGGCAGTTGAGGGTGCCGGGCCTGCCTTTCGGTGTAATGAAATCAGGCGTCGTGGACCAAATCCGTTGCCCCCGCACACCCTTACCCGGCCATGCAACATAAATGTTGCCATGTTGCGGGCAGAACAGGCGTATCGCGCGGAACTGCGCAGGGTCACCATCGCCGATATTGTTGCCGAAGTTGTTGAGGCAGATGACGGATCAATTGCTGCCCGCAGCTGTGCATTTCTGGAGATGCATGAGCGAAAAACCAAATCCTGATCACCAAACCGAAACAGACTTTCAACCAACTGGAATGGAGAAAACAATGCAGACCCGTTTCGATTTTTCAAAGGCAGCGCCCGAAGCATATTTGGCGGTTGCTGCGCTCGACAAATATGTCAGGGAGGATTCCGGAATTGACCATAAGCTTCTTCACATGATCAAGTTGCGGGCATCACAGATAAATGGCTGTGCCTATTGTGTTGACATGCATGTCAAGGAGGCGCGGCGTGATGGTTGTAGTGAGCAATGGATCAACCTGATAAGTGTCTGGCGAGAGTCGCCGGTTTACGATGACCGGGAACGGGCTGTTCTTGCATGGACGGAAGCCCTGACAAATGTTGCCGAGACCCGGGCACCGGATGCTGATTACGAATTGATCAGGTCGTTTTTCTCCGAAGCGGATACGATGAAGCTCTCGGTAGCCATCGCAACGATAAATGTCTGGAACCGGCTATGTGTTGCCTTTCGTTCCATGCATCCTCTGGATGCGCCAGGCAAGGCAGCCTGAGCCCGGATACAACAGGAACTTTTTTACAATACGGGCGGGGCATTGTTGCATTACCCGCCCGTTTTTGCAGGCCTTATGGTCCACCCTAGGCATCGTCTTCAGAAGAAAACTACTGGTTTGTGAAGGGTAGTCTGGGGATGTAAACGGACAGGGCTTATGAGGAAATTGGCGCACTGGGAGGAGAAAGCTCGAACGAATTGTTCGATACGCTGGCCGAATGAAACACCCAGCTAGAGAACCTGTGGCAAAAAACTTCCGGTACCGCCAAGTCCGCATTGGCCAATCAACAAAAGCATCACCGGCTTAAGGTGGTGGGGGTGGCAAAGTCGTATTCGTGCGTGATCGAACTGATTTGCCAACGCTTGCTCGATTTCAGCACGGCGCATCGCACGCCGCCAATTGGCGGAATCTGAGTAACCGGCATGCTTCAAGGTCGGCCCCCGCCTTGCTGATGAATATCAGGTGTCGAATTATTCGTGCGGTCTGTATCATCATGCACATCTTTCGGCTCCAACTCCGTCAAGAGTTGCTTGAGTTTGGAAGGAACCACCTTCGGTTTAGGTTTGGGCTTTGGTATCTGCTTTCGTATGAGCCAATAACCAAGGCACCCGACAAGAAACAGCACAATCATCCACACCAATCCGAACTCGCGTGTTTCGTGGAGCGGATCGATCTGCACTGTTTCTGGCTCTTCGGACAGATAGCGAATCTGGACACTGTCGCCCGGTTCAACCGTTCTGTGAAACCCGGACGAAACCGGTGCTTCGGCGGTAATGGCCTGGCCATCGACAAGGAACTGGACCTGGCCGAAATATTGGAAGGTAGGCGGTCGCTCTGGCCTGCTCGACGCCGTCAGCACTCGCCCGCCGACATAGGTTGCAGTGATCGTTACACCCGAGCGTTCAAAGGCAGAAGTACGCTTCTGTCTATCGTATAAGCCGTATCCGATAAGAGAGAGAAATATGCCGCCAACAATGGCCATATAGAGATAGACAAAGAACGCGTTTCTGTTTTCCTTTGGGCGTTTCATCTCTCTAGGTCCTGCTTTCGCTGTTGGCCTTTTGAGAGACTGGTTTTACTGCCGTCTCTGAGCCATCGCCGCAAGAGCATGGCTCCGAGAATGGATGGCAACAAAAACACTGCGGCAATTCCGGTGACAATTGAAGGCAGCGCCCAAAGTGCTTCGAAACGATCGAGCTTCACATTCGCCTTGCGATCCGGCAGATAGAGAATCTCATGGATCGAGCCGACTTCGAAATTCCAATTTGGAGAAGATTGCCCGGTGCTGGCTTCTGTCAGTGAGCCGTCAGGGAATTCATAGCGAAACACCGGGCTGTAAGTCATTTTGCTTTCAGACCAAGGCGTTGTGTCTTCCCGTTCATAAATCCGGGTGACCTCTCCGGTCGTGCGTTCGGCATTCGCAACAAAGATCAATGCGGTAGTGACCAGAAAGGCTGAGGCGCAGAAGAAACTGATCGGCAGCAGGAAGATCAGGAACCACATCCGCCATGAAGCTTCCCGTTTTCCATCGCGTGTCCGCAACAGCCACCAGTCCCAAGTTGGCAAGAATATAAACATGATAAAATAGCCCCCGACAGTGAATCTGCGCTGCGCAACAATTTGCCGGGCGCCAACACTTAATCGGTCGATATTGGTTGGGTGGCCGCCGCATTTTTAGCGGCAACTTTGGCGACTCGGCGAAAAAGGTAACCGGTGCCAAAAAAGAATATCGCGATAAGTGCGGGTGTAATTATGCTCCACGAAACCCAATTCTTGTCGATGTGGTTTTCTTCAGGGTCGACCGGGAGATAGCGAACGGCGATTTCTTGGTCAGCAGAGAGGCCACGATAGAATGCCTCCGAAACCCTGCGTTCCCGCTGGTATTCCTGGCCATCGGCGTCGAATTTGTAGGTGACGTAATAGTCGGTTCGCAGCCTCGCATCCAAAACAGTACCACTGCCGCCGCCATAGGTCCGAACCGTGCGATAGGTGTCTGTGCGCAAGGCGACAACCGTTGCCTGGCCGTCGGCACCAAAGACAGCCATGCGTACTGCATCGAAACTGGTGAAAGAAAGAGCCAGGCTCGACAGAAGCGCCACGACAAAAAGGAAGGTACTGAAATAACGCAGCACTTTGGCGCCGCCATCCGGCGGCGTATTGCCTTTGGCATATTGGGCAGCTGTCTCAGACATTGGCAACTCCGGTCGTTTGGGCTTTTAAGCGGCGAAACCCTAGTCGGCACACCGGGTGTTCGGCTCCGTGGTGTTCTTGTGGCATCTCGATCAATATGCTCTTTCGTGGGCCATCAGAACCTTGATCAGTTCAGCCTGCCGGGTCACCCTGGCTTTTTCAAAAATGCTTGAAAGTTGCGTGCGCGCAGTATTGATCGAGATGCCACAGCGGCCGGCTGCTGCGGCACGCCCATCCCCCTTTAGCATTTCAAGCGCAAGCTTTGCCTCGGCGGGCGTGAAGCCGAAGTTCTTTTGCAATGCGTCAGCTTGCTGGCGTCGGCGGCGGACAGGGTCGTCAATTAGCAGGATTGCGGCAGGCCGCGGTTCGCCGGGCGCCACGCCTGCAATTCGGAAAGGACTGATATCGACAGCAAGGGCCGTATCCGGTCGGGACGGATTAAGTTCAATCCTTCGACCAGCCGGCAAACTGAATCTCGTTTCGGAACAGGCATTGACGATCGCGGTCAGTGCTGCAGTGGCGCTCCGGTTGGCAAAATGAATTCGCCCATTCACAACAGTTATGCCGGATCGCGCGCCAAAGAGCTGTTCGGCTGCGTCGTCGGCAAATAGAACGCGCCGCATGGCATCAACGATGACGGTGCCTGTTTGGTGCGTACCAAAGCCAGCGTTCAGGGTTGCTTTCTCGAAAGCCATCCGTTGGAGCCTTCGGGTAATGTCGGCCGAACGGATCAAATGTGGGACAAGAAGCAGGAAGCGGCGCCTTGTATCGTCATCGATCTCGTCGTGACGGGGCGATGCTTGCAGAACGATACTGGCGAACCCATCGTTGTCGATAAACAGATTGGTGGCGATCCGCTCTGCACCCAAGCCTGTATTGCGCCAATAGTCGTTGTAAAAACGGCTGGCAAAGAACCTGCTGCGGCCAGTGTCGTCAAGGCTGGTCACTTGTCCAATCGGCATTTTTGCCGTCGCTTCAGCGGTCGGATCATGCTTCCACCAATGTTCTGCATAGTCTGAAACGACCTGAGGGTCTGCGCGAGGCGTAACGACCGACGAGTAATTGATTTGTGGGTCATTGGCGACGAGCGCGGCATTCTCCACGCCGGTATAATCAGCGATGGCGCATAACAGTTCCGGCCAGAGTTCGGCATCAAATGCGGCATCGTAAATTTGTCCGACGATCTCTGTCGCGTTCGCCATCGCTTCCCTCTTGTTCTCCTGACGGCGGCGTGGCATCGTGTTTCTGCCAATATCGCTTTCCCGAGGAGAAGGGTTCTCCATGCCGGTCGCTGTTCCCGCCCATATCACGGCCCCGTGAGATGGAAGCTAGCTTATTGTGATCGCGGTCGCTTACCCCATGCAGGGTATTTCAAGCCAAGATCTCGGACAATCCGGTTTGGCTCCGGCCATATCGGTCTGTTGATTCTCACAGTCTTACCCAACCAGATCCGCGATCAGGCTAGCGACCTGATCAGGGGCTTGGTGGAGGACGAGCTGACCGGCATTGTCGATGGGTAAAATCTCAAGTCCGGCGCGCATAGTTGCGATTTCAGCCACCAAATCAAACGGCGTTACCGGATCCTGCGTGCCGTGGACGAATGTCATGGTGCCCGGTGCGAGCTTTTTCAGCCATGTAGACCAATCGGATGCTGCCAAAGCAGCGTCATATTCATAGCTGTTGGTCCCCTGCTGAAAGGCACGACGGAAATCATTCAGGAAAAGCGTCCTGACGCTGGCGGAGGATATCGCGTTCCTGTCGACCGGTGCCGAAGCGTAGAGATTGTCAAACAGAACTTCGGAGCGGTTTTCGATCAGCAGACCGAATGTCCCCCGCACGAGGAGTGAAAGCGCCTTCGGAAAATAGCGTGCCGTATACGCATAGAGGCGAGGCCATGCCGGCAGGCGATGGATATGTTCGCGGTTCAGGAACGGTGGAAATCCCGCGATGGCCAAGGCGCTGTGGACGCGATCCGGCAGCAACGCCGCAGTCGCGGCCGCATAAACAGCAGCCGACATGTGCCCCACCGCGATCGTCTTCTCAACGCCGAACGCGTCAAGCACGAATTCGAGATCTGACACAAATGCCTTCTCAAGGGAAAAAGGCTTGCTTGGGTATGGCGAGGACATCGCAAACCCGGGGCGCCAAGGACATATCAGCTTGATCCTGTACTGTTTCAGGGCTTCGACAACGCGAGGCGACATAACCGTTCCCGAAAACATGTTATGCAGGAAAATCACTGGACGCCCCGTGGGGTGGCCGTGAATATCCACTTGTATCTGCCGATTGTCCGGGAGCGTAAGGGAAATGCTACCCGCTGGTGTCGGATTGTCCGGCTGGTTAGGTGCCGGGGCAGCAATTTCCGGCTTGCTTAGTGTAATCGCCGCGAACAGCCGAATGAGATCGAGCTGGGATCCAACCCCCGTTTTGGCCAGAAGGGATTTGGCCTGAGTGCGGACTGTTTGAATCGAACGCTGGCGGCTATGCGCGAGATCAGAGAGGCTCTGGCCTCTCACCAGGGTTTTTAGGACCGCCTGCTCTGAGTCTGACAGGCTGAACGCTTCGGCCATCGCTGCGCCCGCCGCCTGTGACCATTCGAAGTTGATACGGATAAGCCGTGCGACCGCATTACTCTCATGGCTTCTGGCGGAAGAAAGCGCCCATAAGCTGCGTTGTCCGTCTGATGCATAAAAAGGTAATATGCTGAAAACGGCTTCTGAATCGGTGCGCGCGATCTGTTTCAGGCTTTCGCTCAGCACATATTCGGTATCCGCGTCGGTGGGTGTTGAAAACACGCTGTCTCCGGCAACGAAAAGAGGTTCCCGGCCATCCTGGACCTGTACCGAAACGACGGTCGCACTGCTGTCGAGCAGTACGAATTCACCGGCGTCGCGTATTGCTGACGATCTGGCGTCATCACTGCGCCAAAGCCGCATGAATGCATCTGCCGCCTTTTCGAAATGATATTCTGCACCGGTGAGATCGAGCATCTGCTTTCTCCCGGCGTCCGTGCTAAGCTCTTGTGCTTGAGACTCTACGGATCTGTCGTAGATTGTCGAAAGTTCATTGATGAAGCGCTCGACTTTGGCCGAATTGGAAACCGTTTCTAGGGCGAGCGCGACGATCTGTTGTTTCTTTTCTGACCACAAGTGAATTCCTCCGACGCATAACAACAATCTGCGCGCCATAACATTCAGCTGCTCGCGACCTCTGCCTTGAGGCTGACGTTACTATTTGTAGACAACGTTTATCCGCCGCACAAGCAAGGCAGGCGTGAACGTTTTCTCTCGTGTGCGCCCGCAAATCTCTTGGGTGACATGAATTTTCGGACCCATCGCCATTACCATCGATCAGCAATCGGGTGAATCTGTCTCGGCAGTCTTCCGCAAAACCCAGTTGCGGAGCGGCGTATAAAAAGAAAACGCTGTTGGAAGGATAGCGCGAGGTATTGGAGTCCCCTTTTCATATGATTGGCGGCGACCTGTTTTCAGAATCACTCAGCGTGCGAAGAGACGGACGGTTGCGCGGCGCAATTTCAGGCTGGTCTCTTCATACAGGAATTTGACTGAGCGCAAGTCGCGGCGCCCTCCCTTCAGATCGATTGCCCGCGTGCAATGACCCGGCTCAATCCGGCGGGCGATTTTCACGTCCTGGCGCCCGCCATTGGCAAAGTGCACATCAACATCGTAGAAGCGTACCGGGTTGCGGCTGACACAGAGTCTGATTTGACCGAACCGGCGAGGGCCGGGTTTATGTATGATGTCATGGTCCAGCCGGTCCGTGACGTTTTTCTTGCCGATCAGTTCCCATGCACCTGCAGGCACTGGAGCGGAAACCCCCATGACTGTTAACGTACCCAAAATGACAGCAAATTTCAGCATTCCATCCTCCTTGCCATTCTCATGGCTTTTCATGCCTCGGGAAAGCTACCGGCGCGTGCGCAACCGTGCATGCGACGTTTGTGCGATGCTGATGCGTTTTTGTTTCGGTGCACCCTGTCTTGGTCATCTGAGCAGCATCGCGGCGGCAACAAGCGCTTGTTGTCTCTGGTGGCGTTCCTGCGAAGTAACTGAAGAAAACCGCCTCGGTATCGCACAAACGTCGCATGATTGGTCGTTTGGTACCCGGTAATCTCTCGCCGAAAACAGGAGGGATTATGATGTCTATGAAACGGTTAATTTACTCAATTGCCGGTCTCTTGACTGTGGGGATTTTGTTCGCCACGGCGCCAGTACAGGCGCAGAATCTGGGGCTGACTGTCGATCAACTCATCGGGAAGGTCGGCGCCGCATCGGATGCCGCAGGGGAAACCCTGGGCTTTGAGAAACAGAGATGTGTGGAAAATCCCAAACCAGGCGACAAAACACAAACGGTCATCAGTTGTCTTTATCGCCTTGGGGAGCGGCGGACGCTGATCACCAATGCTGAACCGGAAGGGCAGCTTTTGAACATATCCACCCGGCCCTGGGTCGGCGGAGAGGGAAGCTCTGGCGCGTTGATGATTTCCTGGATCGCGTCGGCGATCAATGGCAGCGAGCCGTCGGCCTGGCGCGATGCTGCCGATAGCCTGGTAAATACGGCTGCCGCTGATGGTGCGGGTAGCGCCACCATGGGGCGTGTCGATTTTACCGCGCTCGATTCAAACGGAAAACTGACCATTGGGGCCACGGCCAATAGCAGCGCCAGTACACAATAAGGGAGGAAAGCAATGGACCTTTTTACAAGCTTTAACGGGCGCATTTCGCGCAAGGGCTTCTGGCTCGGTTTTCTGGCAATGGTTGCGGTTGCGGTCGTTGCCGGGATGGTAATGTTGCAGATATCGCCCGTTGCTGCGGTGGGAATGAACTCGGTTGCGTCCGACGGCATCATGGTGATGCTTGTGCAACTCGCCGTGGCTGCGGCGATCACCTATTTCTGGTCCGCCATTGTCGTGAAGCGGCTTCACGATCGTGGCAAGTCCGCCATGCCATGGGCAATTGTGTTCATAGCGCCGGGCGTTCTTATGCAGGCCATGAGCATTTTCAAGATTGGCTATTCGGCTGAGGAACTGGCCGGCACTCAGATCATGGTTCCAGGCATTGGTGCGACGGTGGTGACGTTGCTAACTGTCGCCGTGGGACTATGGGCGATCATCGAACTGGGGTTCCTCAAAGGCACGCCGGGCGACAACGCCTATGGTCCCAATCCGTTGGGCGGAACACAGGCCGCGCAGGCGGCCTAAACCACTGCACTTCGGATTCTTGCATCGGATCAAGGAGGGTGATGCCATCGGCATCATCTGCACCTCGAACGGTCTGCCTCGAGTGGTCAAATCGTGCACGGGGAATCGGGTGCTAAACCAAATCTCGTTGTATCTACTGGCGTTCGGTGAAACACCTGAAGAAAATGACTGGTTTTCGCACAAACGTCGCATGCGCCAATGGGCCTGCTTTCCTAAAGCTTGAAACAATGAGTCAACCGCTCCGGTTTGGAGCGGTGGGAAAATTGTCTTTGGGGTGCGCACAGTGCAAGAAAAAGCCAACCAAAATGAAATCCACCATATGAGGTCAGCTCGTCGACCTGTTGACCCTGTCCTTCTAACGCTGATGACGACAACTGCGTTGGTTGGTGTCTTGTCGCCGGTGGCGTTTGCGCAATCGGTGACTATTGACGGCGGAACGACCGAAACCGTTATTGGGTCGGGCGGCGGTACGCAAGCAAGCCCGTGGCTCATTTTCGAAGAGTTGTACGTTGGTGATGTCGGTGTTGGCGCGTTGCATATTTCAGTTGGCGGCTCTGTCGAAAACGGTCTCGCAGGCAATGAGTACGCTTATATTGGTGGTTCTTCCACTGGGGACGGCACCGTCACCGTAGATGGTACGGGGTCGGACTGGATCTCGCACGGGCAGATATGGGTTGGCTATGACGGGACCGGGACGCTTACGATCTCTGACGGCGCCAGTGTTACCGACACGACCGGCAATATCGCATTCGGCACCGCATCCACAGGCACTGTGGTTGTGACAGGTCCGGGATCGTCCTGGGAAAATGCCAATGGGCTATATGTTTCCGAGGGTGGAACCGGCTACCTGACCGTATCGAATGGCGGCTCGGTTAGCGTTACGCCCCCTTCCGGGGCTATCCGTATCGCCAATGATGCTGGCGCGTATGGCGAGGCAACGGTAACCGGGGCGGGATCAAGTCTGAGCGTCACAGATGGCGATCTGTTTGTTGGCTATGCCGGGACCGGCGTGCTGAACATCATGGACACCGCAACCGTCACCGCCGATGACGTCTTTATCGCGCATGAGGAGACAGGGGTCGGTACCGTCAATATCGAGACGGGCGGCACCCTGGATGTGTCCGCCTCCGGCAGCAATCTGACGATCGGGCGTTGGAGCGGCAGCCAGGGCACGCTCACCATCGCCGACGGCCTTGCCGATGTCGGCAATGAGACGGTGCTTGGCGACTCCGCCGGTTCCCAAGGCACGATCGCGATCACAAGTGCCGCTGGTCAGTTGCAGACGCGTCACCTTAGTGTTGGCGACGCCGGAACAGGCACGCTGAACGTGACCGGCGGGACCGCGATGGTTGACGCTATCATGACTGTCGGCGTGCAGACCGGCGCCAATGGAACGGTCGTTATCGATGGCGGGACGATTGCTGTCGGGATGGACCTGACGGTTGGCGAATCCGGAAGTGGAAATGTGACCGTTCAGAACACCGGTGGTCTGAACATAACAGATGAGCTGATTTTGGGTGAAGATACCGGGTCCTCGGGTACCGTTACCGTCGATAACTCCACCGTCGATGCTGCCATCTTCCGGATTGGCAATAATGGAGGCACAGGAACGCTGACAGCGCAGGCAGGGGCAACTTTAACGGTGGGTGACGTTGTTCTGGCCGATGATGCCACCGCCACCGGCACTCTGCATATGACCGGTACAGGCACAGATCTCGATGTCGGGGGTGACCTGCAAGTGGGTGTGAATGGCACCGGCACGATGAACATCGAAGACGGCGCCACAGCCGCCGTCACCGATGATGTCATACTTGGCTTTAACGCGACCGGGAACGGCACTCTGACTGTAGACGGTGCCGGCAGCGAACTGGATGTAACGGACGCCTTCGTGGTCGGGCGGGCCGGGACAGGCGTGTTGACGGTGCAAAATGGCGGCACTTTGACTGGCAACTATAGCTATGTCGGCAATAGTTCCGGTGCTACGGGCACAGCAACAATTACTGGCAGCGGTTCTTCATGGGCTCTTACAGGCGATCTTTACATTGCGGAACAAGGCACGGGGGCGATGTCCATCGCTGATGGCGGCACGGTCTCGAATGCTGTCAGCTATATTGGCTACGACTCTGGTTCTGTCGGCACGGTGACGGTGACGGGTGCGGGGTCAACCTGGACGAATAACAGCACCCTTTACGTCGGTGAGGATGGCGACGGCACGCTGACAATTTCCGACAGCGGTACTGTTTCGGCAGTTGGCGGCGTTGAGATAGCGTCAGCCAGCGGATCGAGTGTTATCAATATTGGTGCGGCGGAGGGCAATGCGGCTGCCGCAGCGGGCACGCTGGATACGTCCGATGTTGTCTTTGGCAGCGGCAATGGCGAGCTTGTGTTCAATCATACCAACACTGCATATGATTTCGATGCGGCGATTTCCGGCCTTGGATCGATCGAACATTTCGCGGGCGTCACGAACCTGACCGCCGATAATTCGGGCTTTACCGGAGAGACCGTCGTTTCAGGCGGCAGTCTTTACGTAAACGATTCCCTCGGCGGAACGGTCTACGTCGATGGCGGCACGCTTGGCGGTAGCGGCACGGCGGGAGCGCTGACGGTCAATTTCGGCGGCAATTTGGCACCGGGGAATTCCATCGGTACGTTGAATGTCGCATCGGCCACGTTTGCTGTCGGTTCGACCTACACCATTGAACTCAACGATGGCGGTTTCGTTGCCGGGACCAACAGCGACCTGCTGAATGCCAGCGGTACGGTGACGATTAATGGCGGCACGGTGCATGTGACGCCCGAGAACGGCACAGATGACGGTTCGACCTATACGCCGGGTACCTACACCATCGTCACGGCGGGCAGCGTGACCGGAACGTTCGACGCGGTGACCGACGATTTTGTTTTTCTCGATTTCACCGACAGCTATGACGCCACCAATGTCTATCTGACGTCCGAGCAGGCCGCCTTTTTCTCGGATATTGCGCAAACGCCCAACCAGATGGCCATTGCCCCCGTGCTGGAAAATCTGGGCAGCGGTAATGCGGTCTATGACGCGTTGATCGGTCTTGTCGGCGATGAAGACGATGCAAGGGCCGCCCTGGACAGCCTGACCGGCGAGATCCACGCCTCTGCCCGGACGGCTCTTCTGGAAGACAGTCGCTTCTCGCGCGAAGCGGCGATGAACCGGTTGCGTGTGGCACTTGGCAGTGTTGGGGCTGACAGTGGTGCCCAGATCGAGAACCGCATCTCCGGGAGTTTCGGCCTGTGGGGCCAGGGTTTCGGGTCCTGGAGCCGGAGGAACAGCGACGGCAATGCTGCCACAATGAGCCGCACCATCGGCGGGTTCCTGATGGGTGGTGACGCACTGGTCTGGGGCAATGCGCGCTTTGGTGTGTTCGGCGGCTATTCCCGCTCAAATTTCAGTGTCGATGATCGCATGTCTTCGGGTGCTGTCGACAGTTACACGCTGGGGGTCTATGGCGGCGGCGAACGGGATGCCTTCACGCTGAGTGGCGGGCTGGCCCATAGCTGGCACAGCCTCGATACATCGCGATCTGTGACCTTTGGCGGATTCTCGGACAGTCTCTCAGCGTCCTACAGTGCCCGCACCCTGCAAGCCTGGGGCGAGGCCGCCGTGAGCTTCGAGACGGATACCGCCCGCTTCGAGCCCTTTGCCAATCTCGCCTATGTGAACCTCAATACCTACGGCTTCACCGAGACCGGTGGCGCGGCCGCGCTAACGGCAGCCTCCAATGTCGTGGACGCGACCTTTGCCACCCTCGGCCTGCGCGCCGAAACTGACGTGGCGTTAGGGAATATGGGCGCTACCCTGCACGGCATGGTGGGCTGGCGGCATGCCTTCGGCGACACACCAACCTCGCGGATGACATTCGCTTCGGGCGGCAATGCCTTCGCCATCGCTGGCGTGCCACTGGCGCAGGACAGTCTGGTGCTCGACGCCGGGTTCGACGTGAACCTGACCGGTAATGCCACGCTGGGCCTTGCCTATGGCGGCCAGTTCGGGTCTGGCGTTCAGGGCCATTCCGCCAAGCTCAATCTGAATGTGCGGTTCTGATCGCCGGCCTCATGGTCGGGGTGCTTCCGCTAATACCGCGTCCGCTGCTCACGAACCTGGCGGCGGGCGTCTTTCCTTCCGGAGACAAGAACATACCGATGCCCAGCACAAACCCCGGCCTTGTCGCCATTGCCGCTCTCGTCATTTCCACGTCAACAGCCATTGCCCAGGAAACAGGACTGCCCGGCAATGCTTCCAGTCTGCGCGAGGGCTATGGCGATTGGCAGGTGGTCTGCTCGACGCCCGAGGGCATCGTCAAATGCGCGATGTTGCAAATCCAGGTGAACGAAAATCGCCAACGGGTGTTGCGCATCGAATTGACCAGCGGCGCCGACAGCAATACCGCCAGTGGCGGTTTGGTCCTGCCTTTTGGCCTCGACCTTGCCAGCGGCGTCACTTACCGGCTCGATGAAGGTCCCGTAGGTGCAATCCAGTCCTTCCGTACCTGCCTGCCGGTGGGCTGTATCGTCGATATTGCTTTCGACGCCGGCACCGTCACATCGTTGCGGGCGGGCAACCAGTTGAAGGTCATCGCCAATGCCGGTGGCGACCGGGAACTCGTCTTCTCCATCTCGCTCGCCGGGTTTTCGAGCGCCTTCAATCGCGTCGTCGAGCTCATACGATAGTTGCGCCGGTGAACGAGGCGCTGTGCTTTCTCAATTATGTTTTCGCGGAGGAAGAGCTGGGAGCATGTGCCGTGCAACCGCCATCTTCAAGGTGCAGATCAGCAAGGGTTCACGATTGCGAACGAGAGCTTCGCAAGCGGTATCACATCAAAGAAACGGTCTGGCGACCGATCATCGGCACGGAAACTGTCGGCGTCATCAAGGCCGTCTGGGCCCGATTCCAATCCCAAGCGCGCCGCCCTGCGCCTTCTAGGCATAGCGAGAAACATGGAGATGTGCGCGCCGACTTCGAAGTGATTTATGAGGTGGCGCACCCGAGATGGGTAATGGCGCACCCGAGAGGATTCGAACCTCTGACCTCTGCCTTCGGAGGGCAGCGCTCTATCCAGCTGAGCTACGGGTGCTTTCCGCTCTTTCTAGCCGAGGATTTGCACGGCTTCAACCAACTTGTTCGCACGGCTCCACAATTACCCGGTCCGGATAAAAGGCAACATGGCCAGTAATGGATGAAACCTCCTGGTAGGGCTGCTCGTATCCCCACACGGCATTGTCCAGCATGCCGTTTCCGGTCATCAGGTCCCAATAACGGGCAGTACCCTTGAAAGGGCAATACGTACTGTGTTCACTGTCACTCAACAGGGATTGCGGCATGTCCTCAAGCGGAATGTAGTAGACAGGCGGGTATGAAGCCTCTTTCAGGATCTTCGCTTTCCCCGAACGTGCTATTTCCTCTTCTCCCACACGCACGATTACCGGATGTCCGGCATCCTCGATTTCAATCTTGTGGTCAGGGTGTCTTTTGAAACCGGGTCCGGATTCTGCCATGCAAATTCTCCTGGATTGGTCGTTGGTTTGTGTGAGTGTAAAACAGGCAACGCCCAGACAATTAGTGCGCATCATCCCAATTGTCTGCTGCCCTGGCATCGACTTGCAGTGGAACAGCAAGGTCAAGGGCAGGCATCGCTGCCTGTTCCATGACATCACGGATCAGCGTGATGGTCCTGTCCACTTCATTTTCCGGAACCTCGAAGATCAGTTCATCATGCACCTGGAGCAGCATTTTTGCCGACAGGCTTGAGTCGACAAGTGCCTTGTCCATCCGGACCATGGCACGGCGGATTATGTCGGCTGCGGAACCCTGGATCGGGGCATTGATGGCGGCCCGTTCGTTGAAAGCCCGGACCTGGGGATTGGAAGACTTGATGTCAGGATAATGCGCCCGCCGCCCGAAAACGGTTTCCACATACCCGTGCTCCCGCGCAAAGGCCTTGGTTTCATCCATGTAATCGCGGATACCCGGGAAGCGTTCGAAATAGGTTTTGATGTATTCGCTGGCCTGGGACCGTTCGATGCCAAGCTGGTTGGCAAGGCCAAATGCGGAAATGCCGTAGATAATACCGAAATTGATTGCCTTGGCACGGCGGCGGATCATCGGGTCCATGCCTTCCACAGGTGTGTCAAACATTTCCGAAGCAGTCATGGCGTGGATATCCACTCCTTGTGCAAATGCTTCTCTCAACTGGGGAATGTCGGCAATGTGGGCAAGCACACGCAATTCAATCTGGCTGTAATCCGCCGAGACAAGTTTGCTGCCTTTGGATGCAACAAATGCCTTTCGGATCTTGCGGCCCTCTTCTGTCCGTACCGGTATGTTTTGAAGATTGGGCTCGGATGACGAAAACCTGCCCGTGGAAGTGGATGCCATTGAATAGGAAGTGTGAACACGACCGGTATCCTCATTGATGTATCCGGGAAGTGCATCCGTATAGGTGGATTTGAGTTTGGTCAGTTGCCGCCAGAAAACAATCTTCCGGGGAAGTTCGTGACCCTGTGCAGCAAGGTCCTCAAGAACCTGTGCCGAAGTGGAGTATTGGCCGGTTGCAGTCTTCTTGCCTCCTGGCAGGTCCATTTTGCCAAACAGGATTTCACCCAGCTGTTTCGGCGAGCCGATATTGAAGGTTTCGCCTGCAAGCTCGTGTATTTCGGCTTCAAGAGCTGCCGCAGCCTGTGCAAGTTCACCAGAAAGACGCGACAGGATTTGCCGGTCCACTTCCACACCGCGTTGTTCCATGAGTGCCACAACATCGATAAGCGGCCGTTCGAGGCGCTCGTAAACCGTGACCATTTTTTCGGCCAGCAGCCGTGGCTTGAGAATGCGCCACAGACGAAGGGTTACATCCGCATCTTCTGCCGCATATTGGGTCGCTTTTTCGATTTCGACCTGGTCGAACGTGATCTTGTTCTTGCCGCTTCCTGTCAGTTCCTTGTAGGAAATGCAGGTGTGGCCAAGATGGTTTTTTGCAAGCTCGTCCATGCCGTGTCCGCCCCGGCCGGCATCCAGCACATAAGACATCAACATCGTGTCATCCATCGCCGTCATGCGAATACCTGCCTGGGCAAGAATCAGCCAGTCATATTTCATGTTCTGGCCAATTTTTAGGATGGCACCATCTTCCAGAACGGGCCTCAGAAGTTCAAGGGCGTGACCCAGTTCGATCTGGTTTTCATCCCGTCCACCACCAAGAAGGTCATCACTGCCGGTGACATGGTTCAGCGGTATGTAGCAGGCTTCGCCCGGTCGGGTGGCTAGCGAAATTCCGATCAGCCTGGCCTGCATCGGATCCAGTGAATCCGTCTCTGTATCAATGGCGACAATGCCCGCCTCGCGTATCCGGTCAATCCATGTTTCAAGAGCATTGTTGTCCCGCACGCATTCATATGCCTCCGGGTCAAATGCAATATCCGGCGCAGCTTCATTCCTGCTGTGGGCGAGGTCTTGGGGGGTGCGGCTGCCAGCCGTCTCGCTATCCGCATTCGTGGTATCGCCGGTCGGGTCCAGGTCCGGACCGCGACTGGCCTCGAATCCCTCAAGCTCAATGTGCACAGGCTCAATGGCTGCCGCATCCGTATCCGTGATTTCGGCAACCTTGCGGGTAATGGTGGTGAATTCCATTGCCTTGAGAAACGATATCAGTTTCGGGCCATCCGGCTCTTCAAGCCGTAGCGCATCAAGGGGTGCTTCCAGGGGGACGTCATCGCGCAATGCAACAAGCTGCCGGGAAATGCGTGCCTGCTCGGCAAACTCGATGAGGTTCTCGCGGCGTTTTTTTTGTTTGATCTCGCCAGCCCTTTCAAGCAGCGTCTCAAGGTCCCCGTATTCCTCAAGCAGTTGCGCAGCTGTTTTCGGGCCAATGCCCGGAACTCCGGGCACATTGTCAGTTGAATCTCCGGACAACGCCTGAAGGTCGATCATTTTTTCCGGTCCGACCCCGAATTTCTCATGCACCTGTTCGATGCCGATCTGGCGATCCTTCATAGAGTCGTACATTTCGACATTGGGTGTGATCAGTTGCATCAGGTCCTTGTCGGAGGAGATTATGGTAACATCGCCGCCTGCTTCCGCTGCCTTCCTGGCATAGGTCGCGATCAGGTCGTCGGCCTCAAAGCCTTCGGTTTCGATGCATGGCAGATTGAAGGCCCGGGTTGCCTGCCGGATCAGCCCGAACTGCGGGCGCAGGTCTTCGGGGGGCTCACTACGGTTCGCTTTGTATTCAGGATAGATTTCGTTCCGGAAGGTTTTTGACGAATAATCAAAAATCACAGCAAAATGGGATGGCACAACCCCGACGGAGGTATCCCGTGCATCCTGGACCAGTTTCCACAGCATGTTGCAAAAACCCGACACGGCCCCGACAGGAAGACCGTCCGACTTGCGGGTAAGGGGGGGGAGGGCGTGATAGGCACGAAATATGTAGGCCGATCCGTCGACAAGAAACAGATGATCGCCTTTTTTCATATGGATGCTCCGGGACAGCTTTGCGTTCGTTCATGTTTTAGGATTAAGTGGCGCGAATGACCATAGGCAAGCGCTTCAGCCACCAGGAATTCGCAGGCTGGAAGCACAGGAGGTGGAAATGGCCAGGACGGTGGAATTTTTCTTCGATATCGTCAGCCCCGCAAGTTATCTTGCCTGGACACAACTCCCCGGATTGCTGGAGGAGACGGGAGCCGAAATCATCTATCGGCCGTTTTTTCTTCCAGGCGTGTTTGAAAAAGCCGGGAGCGCCAGCCCGATAACTGTTCCATCCAAGGGTCGATGGATGTTTGAGGACTTGTCGCGCCATGCCCGAAAGTATGGCGTCCCCTTTGTCCTGAACCGGCATTTTCCGTTGAGTTCGGTTTACGCAATGCGCGGTCTCAACAATTATCGCCAGAGCGACCGGATGATCGCGCTTGCAGACGGGTTTTTCAAGGCAATGTGGGTGGATAATGAAAACATCAACGATCCCGAAACACTCAGTAAGGTGTTGTCGGATGCAAACATAGACCCGTCGGAATATCAGGAGCGCCTGAATGCCCCGGAAAACAAACAGGCATTGCAGGATGTAACCACGGAAGCAGTATCACGCGGGATTTTTGGTGCGCCCACATTCTTTGTGGGTGACACCATGCATTTTGGGCAGGACAGGTTGGAGTTCCTGCGGGATGACCTGCTGGCGTGATCAGCCATTCTCTTGCATGATTTCAGGCTCGTGGCGTACGGGAAAATTGACCGATCGAGCTATGAAACAGTAATTGTGTATCTCGTCATGGATTGCGAGCGCCTTGTCTGCGTTGCTGTCTGCGGTGATTTTGATTCGGGGGCGCAAGACTGCCTCTACGAACCGGCCCTTTCCGGATGGCTCGCTTTCCCCAACGCCTGTTGGTTCGTCAACATATTCGAGAACTGTCACGCCCGCTTGGGAACACAGGTGAAGATACCACAACATGTGACAGGCAGAGAGTGCGCTGATCAGCAAGTCTTCAGGATTGTATTTTGCCGGATCTCCGCCAAGCATCGGGTCATTTGAGCAATGGACAGTTTGCTTGCCCGGCAAGGCCAGATCCCAGGTTCTCTCATATGCCCTGTAGCTGCTGGTTCCCGTTCCTGTATTGCCAGTCCAGACGATTCGGGCGGGAAAGTCGTGTTGTTTTGCCATGTATCATGCCTGTTGCTGAACACGTGCTAGTGATGGCGCGTGATTGTTTCGTTCCTTGAGGAGCACCTGATTCTAGGCGATATTGAATACGTCGCAACCATCAATCCCCTTGAGTTGTGACATGTCCCGGGTCGTGTTCCCCCTGTGCCCGGTGACAATGTGGTTTCCTGGCCCAAAGGACCACATGCTTGCTGACACGGGTCGCTGCCGTAAATCTACCCACACTGTACCCAAAGCGGCGGTGACCCGTTCATCACTCCTTTCTGATAATCGGAAAACATTGGCAAATATTCAGCATGACACCTGACCATCCTGGCGTTAGGGTCCGCGATAATGTTGTGCAAATGAATGGAGTATTTGATGGCCAGCCTGGATACGGTGTTGAAATCGATCGACGATAATCTGGAAGGTGCAGTTGAGCGTTTGTTCAACCTCTTGCGGATCAAGAGTATTTCCACCGACCCTGCCTATACGGATGATTGTCGCAAGGCAGCAAAGTATCTGGTCGACGACCTGGTTTCGATCGGGTTTGAAGCCCGGGTGGCTGATACAACAGGTCATCCGATGGTCGTCGCCCATCATGACGGCCCGCAGGGCGCACCACATGTTCTGTTTTACGGACATTATGATGTGCAGCCTGTCGATCCTGAAAATCTGTGGGATGAACCCCCGTTCGAGCCCCGTATCCGGGAATTGCCGGACGGAACAAAACAGATGGTTGGCCGGGGAACTTCCGATGACAAGGGGCAGTTGATGACTTTTGTCGAGGCTTGCCGTGCATGGAAAGCGGAAACCGGTGAATTGCCGTGCAGGGTGACAATATTCTTCGAGGGTGAAGAAGAATCCGGTTCTCCCTCTCTCATTCCTTTTCTTGAGGCAAACCGGGACGAATTGAAGGCTGACTTTGCATTGGTTTGTGATACAGGCATGTGGGACACCGATACGCCGTCGATCTGTACCGCCTTGCGCGGGCTTGTCGGTGAAGAGATCACAATCCATGCTGCGGACCGGGACCTTCATTCAGGTGCATATGGTTCTGCCGCAGCCAATCCCATCCGCATACTTGCCAAGGTTCTTGCAGGGCTTCATGACGAAAACGGGCGCGTCACCCTGGAGGAGTTTTATGACGGTGTGCCGGAAACGCCTGACGAGATAATGGAAATGTGGAACGGGCTCGGGTTTTCCGAGAAGGAGTTTCTGGGAGAGATCGGTCTGTCAAATCCGGCCGGTGAAAGCGACCGTTCTGTTCTTGAGCAGATATGGGCGCGTCCGACATGTGAATTCAACGGGATTGAAGGCGGTTATACAGGCGAAGGGTTCAAGACTGTCATTCCTGCCATTGCTTCTTCGAAAGTTTCTTTCCGCCTTGTAGGCACCCAGGACCCCATACGGGTTCGCGAGGCTTTCCGCGCATATGTCCGCTCGGCAATTCCGGGAGATTGCTCTGTCGTCTTCAAGGAGCATGGCGGCAGTCCGGCAGTGCATCTGGGTTATGACATGCCGGCCATGAAAAAGGCTGCGGAAGCCTTGAAGGAGGAGTGGGGCAGGGATGCTGCATTGACGGCCATGGGCGGGTCCATCCCCGTTGTTGGTGATTTTGCCGAATTTCTCGGCATGCAGTCTGTCCTGGTTGGATTTGCCCTTGATGATGACCGCATCCATTCACCCAATGAAAAATATGACCTGAAGAGTTTCCACAAGGGAACCCGTTCATGGGCCAGAATTCTCGAAAAGCTCGCGAACTGAAGCAGGTGTTGGTCAAAACGGACAAGGGTCGGTGAAGCGGACCCTTTGTCCCCCGTCCGGATGGGCAATCTCCAGACTTTCGGCGTGCAACATCATGCGGCTGCTGTTTTCAACGGAACTTGGCGGCGCATAAAAGCTGTCACCCAGGATTGGATGGCCGAGATACTGCATGTGAACCCGCAACTGGTGAGAGCGCCCGGTCAGCGGTGACAGCAGCACGCGGGTGTGGTTGTCATGACGTTCAAGCACTTCCCATTGCGTAATTGCTTCTCGTCCCATACAGGTGTCGACCATCTGTTTCGGCCGGTTGTACCAGTCAGTTCGCATGGCCAGGTCCAAGGTGCCCTTGTCCTTTTCAACCCTTCCGCTGACCAGTGCCACGTAAGTCTTCCGGGTCTGGCGTTTTTCAAATTGTAATCCGAGATGGCGATGGGCCCGGGCAGTCAGCGCCATCAGGAAAATTCCGGAGGTGCCCCGGTCCAGCCGGTGCACGATCCGGCCTTCAGGAAAGCGTTCCCTTGCCCGCAATTCCAGACTGTCATGATGTGCCGGATCCCGGCCCGGAACACTGAGAAGCCCGGCAGGTTTGGAAAGAACAACCAGTTCCTGGTCGTGGTGAATGACATTCAGCCAGGGATCTGTCGGAGGGTCGTAGACAAAATCAGGCGGCGGCGGGCTATTGTTGCTCTTGGCAAGCGGACCCTGCATTCCCTTTCGTATCATCAGGCTACAAGGGTTTGAACGGTTCGCAGCAGCAGGGCAATGTCCTGGTCACGGGAAAGGCGGTGATCCCCATCCTTGATGAGGGTCATGGAGACCTCTTCTTGCGGAAGAAACTCGACAAGCTTCATTGCATGTTCATAAGGAACATCCGGATCCTTCATGCCTTGCAGGATGTGAACGGGACATCCGGTTTCAATCGGTCCGGTCATGACCCGGCTTGCTTCGCCATCATCAAGCAGTGCCTTTGTAAAGATATTCGGGTCATCTGAATATTCAGAATGCTCTTCCATGTATCCGCGTTTTTCAAGCTGCTCGCGATGGGCGTCGGAAAGACCGGGTTCCATCAACTCGTATGTGAAATCAGGGGCCGGCGCCAGGAGCAAGAGCGCCTTGATCCGGTTGCTTTCTCCCCGTTTTGCCAGTTCCTGGACCATCCTCAGGGCTACCCAGCCACCCATTGAGGAGCCCACAAGAACATGACGGCCCTGCGCACAGAAAGCATCGAACACGGCAATGCTCTCTTCCAGCCAGCGGGAGATGGTGCCTTTCATGAAGTCACCACCGGATTCTCCGTGTCCGGAATAATCATGGCGACAACAGGCGTGTCCAGTCTCTTTCGCCCATGTTTCCAGCGCAACTGCTTTCGTTCCCAGCATGTCTGACCGGTAACCGCCAAGCCAGACAAGGCCCGGCTCATTTCCGGGGAGATGGCGTACCGCTATCCTGCGTTCATCTGCTGGTGTGCCAACTTCCAGATATTTGGCATTCGGCTGGGTCATGGGGACGGTCTCCATGGGGTTCGGATACGTGAGAGGATGATCAAAGGGAACCAAAACAGCCGGTGAAAAGTTTTGGTCATGATTTTTCATTTGATTCATGCTATGGCGATCTATAGTTGATGAAAAATCAGCAAAACGTCAATTACCAAGGAGTTTACTACAATTCGCAGACCACATCGGGCACAAGCGCCCCAAAAAGGAGGACCCCGTTCGAATAATGAGATCACGGTCCCTGAAGTTCAACTGATCGATGCCGAAGGCCAGAACCACGGCACCGTTTCCATTGAAAGGGCCCGGGAACTTGCTTCCGAACAAGGCCTTGATCTGGTGGAAATCTCACCCAACAACAATCCTCCGATCTGCAAGATCCTGGATTTTGGAAAATACAAGTTCCAGGCCCAGAAAAAGGCCGCCGAAGCACGCAAGAAACAGAAGACCCAGTCGGTCAAGGAAATCAAGATGCGTCCGAATATCGACACGCATGATTACGATGTGAAAATGCGTTCGGTGAACAAGTTTCTGGGTGAGGGTGACAAGGTGAAGGTCACGTTACGGTTTCGCGGCCGGGAAATGGCCCACATGGAACTTGGCATGGAACTGCTTAACCGGGTCAAGGAAGACCTGGCTGAGATATCCAAGGTTGAAGCAGAACCCAAGCTGGAAGGCCGTCAGATGATGATGGTTGTTGCACCAGCCAAATAACAGCTTCTCGATTTTGCTTGCAAAAGCGCTCACTTTGCGCTTTATGCACGCTCAAGACGGTCTGGCAGGGCATGCCATGGCTGTCTTCAACGCGAAGCTCCGCTCTGGTCGGCGGGGCTTTTGATTTTCCGACATGAGAGCCGGATTGAAGAAAGGAAAGCGAAATGCCCAAGATGAAGACCAAGTCCAGCGTTAAAAAACGCTTCAAGGTGACAAAGAGCGGCAAGGTAAAGGTCGCTCAGGCCGGCAAACAGCACGGCATGATCAAACGTTCCAACAAGTTCATTCGCAATGCACGCGGCACCATGGTGTTGAGCGAGGCTGACGCGAAAATCGTCAAACAATTCATGCCTTACAGCAAGTAGTGGCATAAGACAGTTTCAGGAGCACGATCATGGCACGAGTAAAACGCGGTGTAACCGCCCACGCAAAACACAAGAAAGTCCTCAAGAAGGCAAAAGGTTATTACGGTTCGCGCAAGAACACGATCCGTATCGCAAAACAGGCGGTGGAGAAGGCGGATCAATATGCCTATCGCGACCGCAAGGTTCGCAAGCGCAATTTCCGTTCGCTCTGGATTCAGCGCATCAATGCAGGTGCCCGTGAAAACGGACTGACCTATGGTCGCCTTGTTGATGGCCTGACAAAATCCGGCATTGAAGTCGACCGCAAGGTTCTTTCCGATCTGGCCATTCATGAGCCACAGGCATTTGCTGCACTTTGCGCAAAGGCAAAAGACGCTCTTGCCTATCTGAAAGACAAGACTCCTAACGAGTTTGAGGCAGCCGTCAGATAATCTGTCAGCCGTCGCACCCGATTTTTGAAAACCGCACCGGCTGCAGAGCTTGTGCGGTTTTTTGTTTGGGGTGTGAATTGCCGGTTGGAACGGGTCAAAACAACGTCTGGAAATAAACCTGAATATGGGGTTTAAACAGCATGGGAAAAATGAAGGACTAATCAGGTCAAATGACTGACATTGAAAAGCTTGAAAGCTCGATACTTGCTGACATTGATACAGCTTCTGATGAAGCCGCGCTGGAAGCGGTCAGGGTAGCTGCGCTTGGCAAGAAGGGATCAATTTCCGAGGTAATGAAAACGCTCGGAAGAATGTCCAATGAAGAGCGCAAGGAGATGGGCCCAAAGTTGAACGGGCTTAAAACAGCGATTGCCGACGCCATTGCATCACGCAAGGAAATTCTCAAGCGCGAAGCGATTGAAAAGCGCCTTGTTTCAGAAACAACAGATGTCACCCTGCCGGTTCGACAGTCTCCGGCAGAAGCAGGCCGCATTCACCCGATCAGCCAGGTGATGGATGAGATAACAGCGATTTTCGCTGACATGGGCTTTTCGGTTGCCGAGGGGCCGGACATCGAGACGGATTACTACAATTTCGTAGCGCTCAATTTTCCGGAAGGCCATCCTGCGCGCGAGATGCACGACACGTTTTTCATGGAGCCTGATGAAAACGGTGAACGCAAGGTGCTGCGTACCCATACTTCACCCGTTCAGATACGGACGATGGAAACTCAGGAACCACCAATCCGCATTGTAATTCCGGGCAAGACCTACCGGTTCGACAGCGATGCAACCCATTCGCCGATGTTTCACCAATTGGAAGGTTTGGTGATCGACAAATCAGCCAATATTGCCAACCTGAAATGGGTTCTGGAAGAATTCTGCAAGGCGTTTTTCGAGGTTGATGCGGTGAAAATGCGGTTTCGGCCGTCCTTCTTCCCGTTCACCGAACCCTCGCTGGAGGTCGATATCCAGTGCGACCGTTCAGGCAATGAGGTCCGGTTTGGTGAAGGCGATGACTGGATGGAAATTCTGGGCTGCGGCATGGTACATCCGAATGTGTTGCGCAATTGCAATCTCGATCCGGATGTTTATCAGGGCTTTGCTTGGGGAATGGGTATCGACCGGATCGCAATGCTGAAATACGGCATGCCCGACCTTCGCGATTTCTTCAATGCCGATGTCCGCTGGATCAGGCATTACGGCTTCCGCCCGCTAGATATTCCAACCCTGTTTGGGGGATTGAGTGGATGACCCTGTTTTCTGATGCTGCCCTTCTCAAAGGCGATTATGCCAAGATGTTGAAAAACCCGCCCGGTGAAGCCGAGTGGAAAAAGGCGGCATGCGACAACGGATCTGAAGAGGCGGCACAGGCAATTGCCAAGCAGATTTTCGGCTTTCAACAGTCGCTTGACCAGAAAACCGAAAAACTGGAAGTCATTGCATTGTCTGCGGTTGGCCCTGTGAAGGTGCTTGGTATCAGCCCCATGGAAGGGGATCTGATGCGCATTGACGGGATCAATCCGGTTGAGAAAAAACCCGTGGCGATTATCCAGCATGTCGAACAGGTTTCCCTTACATTCACCAAGACGCCGGTAGAGCCTGAGAACCCGGATGATGACGGACTCAAAATCGGTTACGTCATCTTCGACGAACTGACCGAGCGCAAGAAAGAGCGCGATGCGAGCAAACGCAAGAAGCCGCGCGCCAAGTCTTCCGAAAAAGGAAAATCCAAGTAATGAAATTCACACTCTCCTGGCTGAAGGATCATCTGGAAACCGATGCATCCCTTGAGGAAATAGTCGAAACGCTCACCCGTATCGGGCTTGAAGTTGAGGCCGTGGATGACAAGGCGCAGTTTGCACCTTTCCGTATCGCGAAAGTCCTAACTGCAGAAAAGCATCCTGACGCCGACAAGCTTCAGGTTCTTTCCGTCGATACAGGCAATGGAAATCCGGTTCAGGTCGTTTGTGGTGCTCCCAATGCGCGGGCCGGTCTGGTCGGGGCATTTGCCGCACCCGGGGTCTATGTGCCCGGTATCGACCTGACCCTTTCGGTCGGGAACATTCGTGGTGTCGAAAGCCATGGCATGATGTGCTCGGAACGCGAACTCGAGATGTCGGACAGCCATGACGGAATTATTGACCTGCCGGAAGATGCGCCTGTGGGGCAGTCTTTTGCAGATTATGCCGGCCTCAATGATCCGGTAATCGAGATTGGAATTACGCCCAACCGTCCGGATGCACTTGGTGTAGCAGGTATTGCACGTGATCTGGAAGCTGCCGGACTTGGGAAGGTGAAAGCCGTTGAAGTTCCTGTTCCTGAAGGAAAGTTTGATTGCCCGGTCAGTGTAAAGCTCGATTTCGACAAGTCGGTTGAGGATTTATGCCCGGCTTTCGGCTTGCGTTATGTGCGTGGCGTCAAAAACGGGCCGTCGCCGAAATGGATGCAGCAGCGTCTCATTGCCATAGGTCTTCGTCCGATATCTGCCCTTGTTGATATTACAAACTATGTAACCTTTGATCGCGGCCGTCCGCTTCACGTATTTGATGCGGACAAGGTGACCGGTGACCTCGTGGTACGGCGTGGCAAGGAAGGGGAAACCTATCTTGGGCTTGATGACAAGGAATACACAGTCGGACCGGCAAATTGCGTCATTGCAGACGAAAAGGGCATGGAATCCCTTGCCGGTATTATGGGTGGAGAAGAATCCGGCTGTTCTGCCGACACGGTGAATGTGCTGGTTGAATCTGCCCTCTGGGATCCGATGAACATTGCACGGACCGGACGTGATCTCGGCATCAACACGGATGCCCGGTACCGCTTTGAGCGTGGCGTTGATCCGGCCTTCATGGTACCTGGCCTTGATCTTGGTACCAGTCTTGTTTTGGAGCTTTGCGGTGGCGAAGCTTCTCATTCAGTGATTGCCGGTGAAGTTCCTGAGCCGGAACTTGTCATTGATTTTCCTGTTTCCGAAGTTGCTAGGTTGACCGGTATTGATGTCTCTTCCGACAAGTGCGCCGAAATTCTCCAGCAACTGGGTTTTGCCGTGAAAGGATCAGGCGAACGCTTGATGGTGACAGTTCCCAGCTGGCGACCGGACGTTTCGGGCAAAGCCGACCTTGTTGAAGAGGTCATGCGGATCAACGGCATCAACGAGATTGAGCCTCAACCGCTGCCGTCCATGGCCTCGGTCGGCGGCAAGATCCTCACAACTGGCCAGTTGAGGGTGCGCAACGCGCGTCGTGTGCTTGCTTCGCGGGGCATGCTGGAAGCTGTAACCTGGTCATTCATCCCAAAATCCCACGCGGAAGCCTTTGGAGGCGGAAACCGGACAACAAGGCTGGCCAATCCGATCTCGCAGGAAATGGCCTACATGCGCCCGTCACTTTTGCCAGCATTGCTTTCAGCAGCCGGGAGAAACCACGACCGTGGCCAGTCCGATGTTGCCCTGTTCGAGGTTGCGAACATCTATCAGGGGGACACACCTGATACCCAGCACCGGGTTGCCGGAGGCATTCGCCGCGGTACGGCAACCATGACCGGGGGTGGCCGTGACTGGAGTGAACCGGGAAGACCGGTAACTGTCTACGATGCCAAGGCTGACGCCCTTGCGGTTCTGGAAGCTTGCGGACTTGACCCTTCCAAGGTCCAGATTTCAAATGGCGGGCCTGACTGGTACCATCCCGGACGAAGTGGCACGCTGCAACTTGGGCCCAAGCTTGTGCTTGGCCACTTTGGTGAGTTGCATCCACTGACCTTGGAAACGCTTGACGTCACCGGTCCCGTGACCGGCTTTGAGATCATGCTGGATGTTCTGCCTCAACCACGCCGGAAAGCAACCAAGACAAAACCGCCTCTCAACATGACAAGTTTTCAGTCCGTCATGCGGGATTTTGCATTTGTTGTTTCCACCGAAACCGATGCCCAGAGTTTGTTGCGAGCAGCAGCGGGCACTGACAAGACCCTCATTTCGGATGTACGTGTGTTCGATATTTTTGAAGGACCCTCTCTGGGTGAGGGCAAGCGCTCCATTGCGATCGAGGTTGAACTCCAGCCAACTGACAAAACGCTTACGGACGAGGAAATTTCGTCGGTCTCGGAGCGGATTGTTGCCAATGTCGTAAAAGCGACCGGCGGTAGTTTGCGCGGCTGAACCTGTTTCATGCGCTGTTGGTTTGATTTGACTTGATGCCTTGGAAAGGGTGATCCTTGCCAGAAATCGGGTCATGATTCTGGAGCGGATTTGAGATGAAACGGAAAGCCGGATTTTTCCTGACAGGCATTATGGTTGCCGGCATGCTGGCTCCGGAGGTTTTTGCGCAGACACCAGCCAAGAAACTCTTTGGAAGCAAGCCGCTGCCAGCGGCAATGAAGGCGCAGGTTCACGGGTTTTATACCAAGGGTTGCGTGGCGGGTGCCATTGCAATCCCCGTCGACGGCCCCAACTGGCAGGCAATGAGGCTGTCCAGAAACCGTCGCTGGGGACATCCCGAACTCATTGCCACGATAGAAAGTCTTTCCGTAAAGGCCAAGCAGGACGGCTGGAACGGCTTGCTGGTCGGAGACATCTCGCAACCGCGCGGCGGGCCGATGTTGACAGGCCATCGCTCGCACCAGATCGGGCTCGATGCTGATCTCTGGTTCAATCCGATGCCTGATCGGCGCATGAGCTATAATGAGCGGGAAAATATATCGGCCGTATCTGTCTTGAAAAAGGGTTCGTTCTACGTTGATGAAAGCAGATGGACCCGTGCGCATACAATGTTGCTGTACCACGCGGCGAGTTTTCGGAACATCGAGCGGGTGCTGGTTCATCCCGGTGTCAAGAAAAAGCTCTGCGATACCGTGAAGGGGGATCGCTCCTGGTTGAGAAAAATCCGCCCGACCTGGGGGCACCATTATCATTTTCACTTGCGCATGGCCTGTCCTTCCGGCTCTCCCGATTGCAGAAAGCAGGCGGCCACGCCCTCCAAGACTGGTTGTAATGACGGCTCACTTGACTGGTGGTTCAAGGAAGGACTGGTTCCCAAGAAACCAACCGGCAAAAAGCCAAAGCCAAGACGCGAGTTGCGCGTTGGTGACCTTCCTGATGCTTGTAGTGCAGTGCTGCAGGCGGGAGCTCCGAGTATTGCGTCAGCCACCTATCGCCCGGTTCAGGCACAGGGGTTTGTTGCTCCCGAAATCGCCATCCCGGAATTTTCCACGGCTACCGTTCTGAAAGGCAGGAATATCGAAGCCACAGGTAAGTCGGTGGCAAACATCACTGGGGTTGAGACAAACGGCGCCTTGTCCAGAGTGCCGGTTCCCACGCCCCGCCCGCGATAGAGGGGACGTGGCGCGTTGAGAACCATCTTCGGGTGAGGGGCGACAGGATCAGCCGCTTTGAACGCCGGTTCCAATCGGGCAGGAAACACCTGTACCGCCTATGCCACAATATCCGTCAGGGTTTTTTGCAAGATATTGCTGGTGATATTCCTCAGCAAAGAAAAAGTCGCCTGCGTCTTCTATTTCGGTGGTTATCTTGCGGCTGACACCGGATTGCTGAAGGGCTTCCTGATAGGCTTCGCGTGATGCAATAGCGGCCATTTTCTGCCCTTCATTGGAAGTGTAAATTCCGGACCGGTATTGGGTGCCAATGTCGTTTCCCTGCCTGTTGCCCTGTGTCGGGTCATGACCTTCCCAGAAGATTTTCAGCAAATCCTCATAGGAAACAATTTTTGGATCATACACGACCAAAACCACTTCATTGTGCCCGGTCATGCCGGAACAGACCTCCTTGTAAGTGGCGTTTTGTGTATATCCTGCTGCATAGCCAACCGCGGTGACGTATACGCCTTCCCTATTCCAGAACATCCGTTCAACACCCCAGAAGCAGCCCATGCCAAAGACTGCGGTTTCCATGCCCTCGGGGTAAGGTGAGTGAAGCGGATTGCCATTGACAAAATGATGCGTGCCGGAATCAATTACCTCATTCCGGCCCTTTAGCGCGGTTTGTGCAGAAGGTTTGTTGAGTTTTCTGTCAAACATTTGTGCGAGGAACATTTTTTGTTTCCTTTCCTTGCGGGCCTGAAAGTGTCAGCTTCCAAGGCGTTTGCGTAGCCTGCGGTCCGGTGAGCGTCCAAGCCACAGGAATACAAGGGCCAGTATGCCGAATACGAGCCAGCCCGGCATTTGCAATAGCGGAATGAAGATTCCGTTCCAGAGCCACGGCAAACCAAGCTTTCTTTCAATTCCCACCTGGAGATATTGAAGGCTTGTTGTGTTAACAGCAGCCCATTGTTGCCCAAGGGCTGTAAGGACAATTTTTGAATCTGCTATGGAACTCGTCAGATCCAGTATTGCCAGGATGACGCTGAGAGCAAGACAAACCAGTCCCAGCAGTTTTGATAAGAGTTTCAGCATGCGTTGCCTGCAAGGCCCTGTTTCACCATGACCTTATAGATAGGTCTGTTGAAGCGCTTTGACAATAAACGGAATTTCTCTCGTCCGAAGCTTTGTTAGCGCTTGATACTCGTGTGCATATTTGTATATTGCGGCTTCCTCGTGAACACAGGGTTCGTCAGCGCTAATTCTGTCTGGCAATCCTCAAACAACGGGGAAAGTTTTCCGGGTAGTCAAAGGCACCATCCTTGTTTACAAGGCTGGAAAGAATGCCGAACTTCCCCGTCTGGGCGATATTTTCGTCCAGGTGATGAAACTGAGGACAGGTGGCCGAGTGGTCGAAGGCGCACGCCTGGAACGCGTGTAGGCGGGCAACCGTCTCCAGGGTTCGAATCCCTGTCTGTCCGCCATTTCATCAATCTTAAATATTGAAATATATACCAAAACATATTTCATATATATTTTATCTCACCTACTATCCCACCATAAAGCTGTCTTGGCAATTAGGCTATTTACTTGAGGACGTTGGTGATGGATTTAGTGGTATCGACGATGGCGCCAGTGATATGCCAGAAAAGGAGCCGCTGGATCATGGTGCCTGGTTTGAGTTTAACAATATCGCCCGAGGCGATCGCCTCGTCCACTCCCTCATAGGTGACATCGTCACTACCGCAGAACCTGTAGCAGGGGGGCAGGGAAGAACTTGACGTCGGGCTTGCGTCGATCGTACCGAACTCGTCGAGCGCATCGACGAAATAGCCCGCAAGATTTCACCGCAGATGGCTATCGGGAGCGTGCGCAGTTGGTCGTCATCCATATGGCCTTCGAGGCATTTCTAGCGATGCTCTTCGATCACCTTTTCTTTCGGGGGCCGCTCGTCCCGGGTGTTATCGCACAGAGTAAGGCTGAGTTTGGTTGTCCGGGTGGGGTTGGAATCGGTCACTTTGACGCCGGACCTTGCCTCGTGCGTTTTGATCCTCTGCTTGGCTGCATGGCGGTCACATTGAGCTCTTGGGCTGCTTCTATATCGGTGCCGGTTTCGTCAATTACTAACAGGCTATGGAGCTGACTGTAATCAAGCATTCAGATTGCCAAAGGAAGGGCCGGTGAATGGCGGAAGAGGCTGCAACACCATCCACCGGCCAGGTTGCCGCGAGTGCTTGGGAGGAAGCTAGCTCGGGCAGAGAGAATAGCTGAGGGTTATCCACATATTCCAATAAATCCACTCTTGGTTGCAATGACAAATTTTGAGCATAAGAAATTTCTAAAGCAAGATGTCTGCCCAATGTGAAAATCCTCTTCAAGCGGAGACGATATTTTGTTCGTAGAGTCAAAAATGCAAGCGACCTAATCGTTATGCAGACATTTCTGTGGAACCACTTATAAGATGAAAAATAACCAAGTCGTTGTTTATTATATTTATATTTTCATCATGTGCGTCGATTCGCTCTTTTTTATTCCCACTTGATATGCCCGGTCAAAACGGGGTGTCTAGCTGAGGCAGTCCCTGTAACCGGCGTGTAGTGGGCGGCCATCACACTCCTTTGTCAACAATTCACTTGACTCCTGTATTATTCAAAGTTTACCAATAATTCAACATATTCCACATTTGGAGGAAGGGATGGGGAAATATTCTGTTTGCAAGCTTGTGAGAACGCATCTCCAAGACGCGACTACTCACCTGCGGATTGAAAGCCGACCCGTCTCTTCAAGCCGTATTTTGGCGCACCTCCATGCTCTTTGGTGTGATCTCCATTCCGGGGGGGAGTCGTTCGTCCCAATAGTACCTTTGACAAAAGTCGGTCGGTCGCTGCGGTCGTTGACGGGGCTGAACCTCGGGCATCTGAGATCGTCGGGAAAGATCAAATCCGATCCCTCGCCGATAGGCAGTGTTCAAAGACCACAAATGCTACGCAACCTTCGTGTTCAACCGCTTTTCGATAACGGGAAGCCGCAAGTGAACGGGTGTTGCTAGTCTTATGTCAAAGAACAATCCAACAGGAGGAATATCATGAAATTTGACAGACGTACGTTCCTGAAGTCATCGGCCATGGCCGGTGTTGCAGCGAGCGGAGCCATGGTGAACGGAGCGTTTTTCTCAAGTCCGGCCTTTGCTCAATCCAACAAGGTCATCAATTTCCTTTCAGCTGAAAACCTGACCGGCAACTGGGATCCGACCTCCCACACAACGCTGGGCCAGATCAATTTCGAGAGTTTCGTGTTCGGTTATCTTACACGAGCGCCGATGACGCCGGATAATCCTGACGAACTAGTCTTCGAGCTGGCCGAAAGCATGGAGCTTCTTGACGAGCATCGTCTGCAGTTCAAACTGCGCAAGGGTGTCAAATTCCACAACGGTGAACCCTTTACAGCTGCTGATGTGAAGGCGACATTCGAATATGCATCCAAGCCTGATCGGCCGGCTGCCTGGTATCCAGGTCAGGTTACGGTGGACGTGGTTGACGACCATACGGCGGTTGTGAACACCAAAGAGCATGGCTATCCGGCCAGTCTATACTGGTTCCTTTCTGCATTCCTTCCCATCATGTCCAAGAAGGACATTGAAGGTGGAGCACTTTCTGCCACTCCGAATGGCACCGGTGCTTTCAAGTTTGTGAAGCAGGACGGCAATACCAGTGTTCTTGAGGCCAACCCGGATTTCATTCTTGGAGCGCCAAAAGTTCCCGGTATCAATATGACGTTTGTTGGCGATGCGACCACACGCATGTTGTCGCTTCTCTCCGGTGAAGCAGACATCATTGAGCGTCTTGAAGGCGAGCAAGTTGAAACCATCAAGGAGAAAACCGGATTCGTGATCAACGAGGCGGTTTCCGTTGAGAACAAATATCTCTGGTTTCGTTGTTCGAAAGAACCATTCAATGATCCACGTCTTCGCAAGGCCGTGGCTCATGCCATTGATCGTGATGTCATTCTTGAGATTATGGGCGTTTCCGGCACACCTTCCAATGCCTGGATCTCTCCGGTGAAGTTCGGCTATGTCGATACACCGAATTATCCGGAATACAGCCCGGAAAAGTGTCAGGCGCTCCTAGCTGAAGCCGGCTTTCCAGGCGGTCAAGGTCTGCCGAAGCTCGAATATATCACGTCCGTGGGCTTCTATCCGAAGACCAAGGAGTATGGTGAGATCATCACTGCGATGCTCCAAGAGCAGGGTTTCGACATTGAATACTCCGCCATGGAAATTGCGGCATGGGCTGACCGCTTATATGACCGTCCAGGTGGCGGACCAGGCCATATGATCGATTGCGGGTGGGCAACAGGGTCACCGGAACCAGATCTGGTTCTTCGCACGCACTTCCACTCGTCTTCAAAACGCATATGCGGCATTGAGGATCCGGAGTTGGATTCGGTTCTCGATAAGGAAAGGAATGCAACTGATCCAGCGGTCCGCAAGAAGATTATTCAGGAAGAGCTCATGCCGATGCTGGCGGAGAAGGTTCCGGCTTTGAGTCTGTTCACCTCAGTCTTCATTCACGCAATGCGGGAGGATTTGAAGGGGCTTTATATCTACCCGAATGGTATGATCGACGCGTCCAAAGCAACAAACGCTTAGAACTCAGCAACTAACGAAGGCCGAGCGGGGATGTCTGCTCGGCCTTCTTACTAAACGAAAAGGGTGCCAGGTTTGTATTTGCTGAGCTTTCTAACACGCAGGTTATTCCAAGGGGCGATCGTCCTTCTAATCGTAACCTTTGCAATATTTACCCTGCTGCGGGTAGTTCCTGGTGATCCGGCTCGACTGATCGTCGGTGGCATGGCTCCCGATGAGGTCGTTGTCCAAAAGGCCGAAGAGCTTGGCCTTAATGATCCAATCCCGGTCCAATTCATCCGCTATCTCGGCGATCTGGCTCAGGGAGATTTGGGTAATTCATTCTTTCGACCGAAAAGCGGGGCTACCGTTGGCGCTGCCGCCTTTGATGATCCTTCACGTGATGAACGGGCCGAGGTTCGCGATCTCATATTCGAACGGATTCCGTTGACACTTCAGCTTGCAGGACTTGCTGTTGTCTTCGCACTACTCATGTCATTTCCACTTGGCGTTGCGGCTGGCCTTAATCCAGGCAGGTGGCAGGACAAGTTGGCGTTCTTTACAGGGTCGGTCTTCGTCTCGATCCCGAATTTCTGGCTTGGGATTGTGTTGGCGCAATTGTTTTCCGTCCAACTCGGTATCCTCCCATCACTTGGATACAAGGGCTTTGAATACACCATTTTGCCGGCCTTTGTTCTGGCCGTTGGTATCTCGCCCTTCATTATCAGGACACTGTCGGTTTCGATTGCAGGAGTGATGCAAGAGGAGTTCATCAATGTCGCACCCCTACGCGGACTACGCCGTGCGCGTATTGTTGCAGCTCATGCGATCCGAAATGCTTCCATCCCACTTCTCAACCTCTTTGGTATCCAACTCGGTTCTCTGTTGGGCGTACTGCTCGTCGTCGAGCTGATCTTTGACTATCCAGGGCTGGGGCGCCTTACAATCAATGCGGTGCTGCAACGCGACTTCCCGATCATTCAAGGTGTTGCGATTTTCATCAGTGCCGCATTCGTCTTCATCAACATCATCGTCGATCTTGCTGCCAGCTACATCGATCCAAGGTTGGAGTATTAAGATGACTGATACGACATCCACGTCCGCAACACCACAACTCACTCCGGCTGAACTGCGTACGCCAATGCAGAGAATGCTGCGGGAGGCCTTGTCGCGGACCTCGTTCAAAGTTGGCTTTGGCATGTTCCTCGCCCTGTTATTCGGCGCCCTGATTTATCCGGAGATTTCTTCAATCGATCCGACCAAGATGGCGGTGCGATCGCGACACATTCCTCCATTGTTTCTCGGTGAGAAGTGGGTCTGGGCACATCCGCTCGGCACTGATCATCTTGGTCGTGATCTGCTACTGCGGTGTTTGGTGGGCCTCAGATATTCGGTGATGATCGGTATCTGCACTGTCATTCTGATGTTTGTGGTTGGCTGTGCCCTTGGCCTGATATCGGGCTTCAAGGGCAAGCTGACCGATACAATCATCATGCGCATCACCGATGCACAGTTATCGATTCCCATGATCATCCTGGCGATCACCATTCTGGGCATATCGCGCCCGACTGCGCCCGCAATCATTCTAGTTCTTGGGCTTGCCGGTTGGCCGCTCTATGCGCGGGTCGCGCGTTCTGCAGCGCTTGCCGAAAAGCGCAAGGAATACATCAAGGGCCAACGCGTTCTCGGAGCTTCTGATTGGCGCATTATCACCTTGTTTGTTGCGCCTGCTGTTTTGCCGCCGATCGCGTTCGTTGCGGTTCTTGACGTAGCCGCGATCATGATATTTGAGTCGATCTTGGGCTTCATCGGTCTTGGCATTCAGCCTCCGACACCGACTTTTGGCAACATCATTGCTGACGGGCGAAAATATCTGATCAATTCATGGTGGATCGCCACCATGCCGGGCGTCTTCCTGCTGTTCACCCTGACCAGCCTGAACCTGATGGGTTCGGCAATGGAAAATGCACGTAACAACGTGCTGAAGGGGGCGGCGTAATGGCGGACAACAATTCAATTCTTTCAGTACGAAACTTATCTGTTGGACTTGAGAAAGACCCGGATGCTCGCATCATCGACGACATTAGTTTTGATCTTGGTGGCGGCAAGGTGCTTGGCCTCATTGGAGAGGCCGGTTCGGGTAAGACAGTCCTTGCGCGTGCATTGATCAATGGCATCGGCTCCCCGTTGATCTATCGCGGAGGCGATGTCCACTATCAGGACAAGAACATCCTGACTATTCCGATCAATGAGCTGACCAAAATCCGAGGCAACAGCATTGGCTATATCGGGTCCAATCCAGCAGGTGCATTGGACCCCACCGTACCGATTGGCGGTCAGATCGTTGAGAAGCTTCGCTCGGTCAACCCAAGCATGTCCAGAAAGCAAGCAACGGATCGAGCATTAGAAGTTCTGACGGCGGTCCGTATTCCGTCCCCGGAAGTGCGGTTCCACGAATATCCGTTTCAGTTTTCTGGCGGCATGATGCAGCGGGTGATGATCGTGGATGCGCTTGTCACCAATCCATCCGTGCTCATTGCTGATAACATTACCCAAGCGTTGGATGTTACGGTCGCTGCTCAGATTATTCGTCTGATTCAGGACCTGCGTGATCAATTTTCAACGGCGATCCTTTTCATCTCTTCATCGCTGCCAGTCGTGGAAACGATTGCAGATGAAGTGATGGTCTTGCAGCAGGGCAAGATTGTCGAGCAGGCAACTCCGAAAGCCCTTATCACGAAACCCAAGCACGAATACACGAAGTCGCTGCTTTCTCGTCTTCCACGGATTTGGGGCAAGGATATCAAGGGACCAGATGCGGTCGAAACACCGAATTTAATGTCAGTTGAAGACGTGCACCGAACCTATTATGTGCGCAAGAAAGGCACATTCCGGGACATGAATGCGGTGCAGGCGGTTCGTGGTGTTTCGCTCGACATCAGAGAAGGCGAAAACATTGGTGTTGTTGGTGAGTCGGGATGCGGAAAATCGACACTAACTCGATTGCTTGCCTGGCTCGAGGAACCGCAGACGGGGACGATCAAGTTTAACGGACAGGATTTGTCTGCACTTGATCAGAAAGAACTGACGAAGCTTCGCCAGCAGTTTCAGCTTCTTCTGCAGGACCCTTATAGTTCGCTGCCATCTCGTATGTCCGTAGGCCGGATCATTGCCGAGCCACTTCTCATTCACGGGATTGCAGAAGGAACTAAGCTGAAAGAGCGCGTTCGTGCTGCCATGACAGAAGTTGGCCTGGACCCGTCGCTGGAGAACCAGCTTACGGTCGGATTGAGTGCAGGTCAAAGACAGAGGATCAACATCGCGCGAGCATTGGTGCTCGAACCCAAGCTCATGATCCTTGACGAGACCCTTTCATCTCTCGACCAGGTGGAACAATCAAAACTCTTTGAGCTCTTTGACAAGCTCCAGAAGACGCACGGGTTCACCTACATCTTCATCTCGCATGACATGGCTTTGGTGCGCAAAGTCTGTCACCGGGTTGCGGTTATGTATCTCGGCCGAATCGTCGAACTGGCCGAGAACAACACGCTTTTCGAGAACCCAGCTCATCCCTATTCAAGAGCGTTGCTCAGTGCTGTGCCAACCTTGGACGTGCATCCGTTCAAATCCGATGAATATCTTCTCGAAGGTGAGCCGCCCAGTCCTGTCCACATTCCACCTGGATGTTCATACCGGACACGCTGTCCTTTAGCCCTTGAAATTTGTAATCGAATTGACCCGAAGGCCACAATGTTGGCCGGGGGAGGGCAGGTGTCTTGTCATTTGGTTGACCAGGACCAGCAAGCTCAATCCGAACAAGCTGCAACGGTTACTTGAGGTGTACAGATGCTGAACGTACATAGACGCGAACATATACTTGATGGAATTTCGAAACATAACCGTGTTTCGGTCGTGGATATTGCTGACAAGTTTGATGTTTCTGGCGAAACCATTCGCCGCGATCTGAAAGATCTTGAAAAGGAAGGCCTGCTGCGTCGTGTGAGAGGCGGGGCGATTGGACCGGCCGGTATTCGCGACGAACCGATCAATGAACGGGTTCAAAAGGCCGCCAAAGAGAAGGGCATCATTGCGCAGCTTGCTGCAGAACTGATCTCAGATCACACATCCATATTTCTTCATATCGGATCAACAACCGAAGCTCTTGCGCGGCAGCTTGGCCAATTTACCGACCTTAAGGTCTACACCAACTCCCTGAATATCGCGCAAATCGCCAAGGACTTCAGCGGTGTAACTGTTCATGTTGCGCCGGGGCAAGTACGCCCGGTGGAATCCGACCTCGTTGGCTATGACACGATTTCCTACATCGAAGGCTATCTCTTCGATACTGCCTTTATGAGCGTCGCCGGGATCGATCTCGAACACGGCTTCATGGACTTTGAGGAAGATGAAGTGCGCGTGCGTCAGGCGGTAATCAAGTCTGCGCGCAACTCAGTGGTCATGGCGGATTCTTCCAAGTTCGGAAAAACCGCCAACATATATACGGCTCCCTTCGACGCCATTGATCGTTTTGTCACCGACCGAAAGCCGGACACGGCGTTCCTGTCAAAGTTTAACCATGCCGGAACGGAAGTGATACATGGCTGAACCAGTAGTGATCAAACAGACATTTAAAGAGGACGTACTTGCACTGATGGCACGCTATAGCGAGTTCGGTGCCACGCCTGAAGGCGGAGTAAACCGGCTTGCTGCGAGTTCAGAAGATAAGGACGCCCGAAATTTTTTGTGTCAGTGGTTAGAAAACCACGGATTTACTAAACTTATCGATCCCGCCGGAAATATTTTCGGTGTTTTAGAACTGGATCCATCTCAACCTGACACTTCACTTTTTTGCGGTTCCCATCTCGATAGCCAGCCCCATGGTGGCCGGTTTGACGGAACGCTCGGGGTCGTCATCGCGTGTGTGGCAGGTTTGACACTCAAAGATATGATCGATCGCGGCGAGATTGAAAATTCCTATCGCAACTACGTCGTTGCCTGCTGGACCTCGGAAGAAGGCGCACGATTCCAGCCAAGCCTCCTGGGCAGCCGTTTCTTTGCTGGAAACCTGTCCAAAGAGGATGCGTGGAGCCTGACGGATGAGGAAGGAATCTCCCTCAAACAGGCTTTGAGCGATATTGGATATCTTGGAACAGATACACCTCCAAAGCCTGATCACTATCTCGAAGTTCATATCGAGCAAGGCAAAAAACTAGAAGATGCAGGCCTTTCTGTTGGCCTTGTGTCTTCCTCATGGGGCGCCCGCAAACTCACGTTGTCGATTACTGGCAAGCCGGATCACACCGGCCCGACACCGATGGCTGTACGCAAGGATGCTTTACTCGCTGCGTCACGGGTCATCGTTGAAGTCAACGGGCTTGCGCAACGGTCTAAAGACGATTTGCATTCGTCGGTCGGTAGACTGAATGTCGAACCCAATTCTCCCAACACCGTTGTTTCGAAAGCTGAACTTTGGATTGAGTTCCGTTCCGCCGATGAAGCGCAACTCAATGCGGCGGAAGAATGGCTGCAGACAATGAGCACCGAGATCAGCATACAAACGGGCTGTGAAATCACACAAAATAGCCGTGAGGTGCGTGCTGTTGTGACGTTCGACAGGACGGCCAACGGTAAGATCAGAAAAACCTTGGACAGTGCGGCGATACCAAACCTTTCTTTGACAACGATTGCTGGCCACGACGCGTTGCAGCTTCAGTCCATCTGCCCGTCGACACTGATGTTCGTTCGCTCGAAGGACGGGATCAGCCACACGCCGGACGAGTTCACGTCTGATTCCGATATTGAGACCGCTTTCGATGCAAGCATCGCAGCACTTTCTGCTCTGGTCTCTCAGCGGCTGCCAATGTAGCGAGGGAGACCGCTCATGCCTACTAATGCAGACATTCTGTCGACTGCGAATCTATTGGCTGATCAGGCAGCAAAGACATCTTCGTCCAATTTTCGTACTGGCGTTGATATCGACCTGAAAGGAGATCAAAGTCCCGTTACGATCGCAGACAAGCAGATAGAGCGGGAAGCGCGCAAACTGCTCGCGCAGAACTATCCCGATCATTCAATTCTGGGAGAAGAATACGGATCCGGTGACCTGACTCAGGATCATGTATGGGTCGTGGATCCAATCGACGGCACGCGGTCCTTCATTAGCGGTCATCCTCTTTACGGCTTTTTGCTCGCGCATATGGAACGTGGCGAGTGCAAGCTGGGTATGATTGCAATGCCGGAATTGGGCGAGCGTTTCATCGGGCAAAAAGGTTTGGGAGCGACGCTAAACGGCAAGCTGATCTCCACATCGGGCAAAATCAGCCTGCAGGACGCCATCATCTATATCAATGAAGGCGACAAGCTGCTTGAGTATGAACCTGAAGCTCTTCGAAAACTCCTGAAAATCGGCCACACCAGACGGTTTGCCTATGATTGCTATCCGCATGCGCTTCTGGCGGCCGGTCAAGTCGACGTAGTTGTCGATTATGACCTGAAACCCTTCGATTTTTTGCCATTGGCAGGGGTGATTGAGGAAGCCGGCGGCGTCATCAGTGACTGGCAGGGCAATCCTCTTACTTACGAGTCCGATGGCCGGGTCGTATCAGCAGCGTCGCCAAAGCTTCACGCTGCGCTTATTGCTCTTCTTAACAATGGAGGGCAAAGCTGATGTCAGCCAGCGCCGCTACGGTCATGGAACGAGATACGCTTTTATCTCAACAGGATGGTGCTCCCGTCGAAATCATCAATCCCTATGGCGACAGCAAAATAGTGTTGGTTTGCGAACATGCGTCGAATCTGGTTCCGCTCCATCTCAGCAATCTGGGCCTCACCCCCGATCAGCTGAACTCGCACATTGGCTGGGATCTCGGTGCGCGTGATCTTGCCGTCCGCTTGAGCAAAGCCTTGAACGCGCCCCTGGTCGCAGCGCGCTTCTCGAGACTGGTTTACGATTGCAATCGTCCGCCCGAAGCACTTAGTGCCATGCCGCATGAAACGGAAGTTTGCCTTGTTCCGGGCAATGAGGGCATCTCAAATGAAGAGCGCCTGGCTCGGGCAGAGGAAATCTATGTGCCGTTTCACAGAGCTGTTTCCGATGTCCTCCGGCACAAGCGTCGAGCTGGCATCGATCCCATTGTTGTTACGATTCACAGTTACACACCGGTTTTCAAAGGCGAGAAACGGGACGTCGAGATTGGGTATCTGCACGCGGACGATGATCGGCTCAGCAAGGCACTCGAATATTTCTCGACCTATGGTACCAGCTACAACATCAGGCTTAACGAGCCCTATGCACCGGTCGATGGCGTGTTGCACTCAATTGAGAAACATCTTGAAGATGGTTCTTTCGATTATGTGATGATTGAGGTCCGAAACGATCTTCTGCAAGACGAAGACAAGCATTCGGCGATCTTCTCACTCCTCTCAAAATGCATCCCTGAAGCTGTTTCCAGCTTGGATGATCAACTCTCATAGTAAGGACGCTGGAAACAGATAATGACGGAAAAACTCACATTTGACGGGCTCAAACAACAGGTCGCAGGTGGCGAAATCGATACCGTTTTGGTTTGCCTGGTCGATATGCAGGGCCGGCTGATGGGCAAGCGGTTCGTGGCGCAGCACTTTATCGACGGTGCCTATGAAGAAACCCATTGCTGCGATTATCTGCTGGCAACCGATCTCGAAATGGCGACGCCTGATGGCTACGCATCCACGAGTTGGGAGGCGGGCTATGGCGACTATGTCATGAAGCCTGATCTCGACACCCTTCGCCCCGTTCCCTGGCTTGAAGGCACGGTCATGGTTCTGTGCGATGTCCTAGATCATCATACACATGAGCCAGTCAGCCATTCGCCCAGACAGGTTCTGAAACGTCAGATCGAACGATTGACGGAACTCGGATTTGAAGCCGCGATGGCGACCGAGCTTGAGTTTTTCATCTTTGCCAAATCACTCGATGAGTTGCGCAGAGAAGGTTACCGCGATCTCGATCCGATCAGCGGCTACAACGAAGATTATCATATTCTTCAGACCACCAAGGAAGAGCATGTGATGCGGCCGATCCGCAACCATCTCTATGCGGCTGGTGTCCCGGTCGAAAACTCCAAGGGTGAGGCTGAAGCAGGTCAGGAAGAGCTGAACATCAAATATGATGCACCACTCAATTGTGCCGATCACCACACGATAGCAAAACACGCCATCAAGGAGATCGCATGGCAGCAAGGTCATTCCGCCACTTTTCTCCCGAAGTGGCATCACGACCGGGTGGGCTCTTCCTCCCATATCCACCAATCACTCTGGAAAGATAGCAAGCCTGCATTTTATGATGAGAATGGCGATTGGGGCATGTCCGAGGTTATGCGCCAATATATGGCCGGCCTTCTGAAGTACGCTCCAGATACAACTGTTTTCCTGGCGCCTTATGTGAACAGCTACAAGCGGTTCCAGAAGGGCACCTTCGCACCTACTGGCGTGGTTTGGTCGATCGATAACCGTACCGCTGGCTTCCGACTCTGCGGTGATGGAACGAAAGCGGTCCGTGTGGAATGTCGGATCGGTGGATCGGACATCAATCCCTATCTCGCCATGGCGGCGCAGCTCGCCGCCGGAATTGCAGGCATAGAGGAAAAGCTCGAACTGCAGGACTCGCTCAAGGGCGACGCTTATCAGTCCCAAAAGGCCAAGCAGATTCCAGGTAATCTGCGCGACGCCATGGTGGCTCTCAAGAAATCAAAAATGCTGCGTAAGGCCTTCGGAGACGATGTTGTCGACCATTACGTGCGCTGCGCGGAATGGGAGCAGGAAGAATTTGACCGTGTGGTGACCGACTACGAAATTGCCCGCGGGTTTGAGAAAGCGTGATCGGAACAAGAAGAATGACAAAAACCGTACAATGCATATCACCGATTGATGGCTCCGTTTACGCGGAGCGTCCTCTTGTCAACTATGTTGCCGCCAAAGCGATTGTCGGCGAGCTTGCTTCGGCCCAGGCAGAGTGGGCCGCGCGGCCTCTTCATGAACGTATCGATCTGGTGATGGCTGGTGTCGCAGCAGTCGGTGCTCTCAACGACGAGATCGTTCCAGAACTCGCGCATCAGATGGGCCGGCCAATCCGCTATGGTGGTGAGTTTGGCGGCTTCAGCGAGCGTGCCAGCCATATGGCGAAAATCGCACAGGAAGCTCTTTCCGACATTTCTGTCTCAGATGACGATCAGTTCAAGCGTTATATCAAGCGGATCCCTCATGGCGTGGTGCTCGTCATCGCGCCCTGGAACTATCCCTATATGACGGCAGTCAACACGGTCGCCCCTGCTCTGATTGCGGGCAATACAGTCCTGTTGAAGCACGCTTCACAGACCCTCTTGGTCGGTGAACGAATGGCTGATGCGTTTTATTCTGCAGGCGTTCCCAAGGACGTCTTCCAGAACATCTTTCTTGATCATGATGTTACAGGAAAACTGATCGGTGACGGCTCATTCGGATTCATCAATTTCACCGGCTCTGTTGGTGGCGGCAAAGCCATGGAACAGGCCGCAGTGGGTACCTTCTCAGGCATGGGGCTGGAGCTTGGCGGAAAGGATCCGGGCTATGTGATGGAAGATGCCGATCTCGATGCCGCGGTCGACTCGCTCATTAATGGCGCCATGTTTAATTCCGGTCAGTGCTGTTGTGGCATTGAACGTATCTATGTGGTCGAGTCCCTTTTTGACACCTTCGTTGAAAAGGCCGTCGAAATCGTCAATGGCTACAAGCTCGGCAATCCGCTTGATCCCGAGACAACACTCGGACCAATGGCGCATAAGCACGTTGCCGAAGAAGTTCGTGGCCAAATTTCAGAAGCGGTCGAAGCGGGTGCGAAAGCGCATATCGCCACCTTCGCCGAAGACGATGGCGGGGCATATCTGACCCCGCAAATCCTGACGAATGTTACCCACGACATGCGGGTTATGCGCGCAGAGAGTTTTGGGCCCGTGGTTGGCATCATGCCAGTCAAGGATGACGCTGAGGCGATTTCCTTGATGAACGATAGCGATTTCGGGCTGACCGCATCCCTTTGGACTAAAGACATTGGACGCGCCGAGAAGGTGGCGGACGCCATCGAAACCGGAACTGTATTCATGAACCGGTGTGACTATCTTGATCCGACCCTCTGCTGGACGGGATGCAAGGACACCGGAAGGGGTGGAGGTTTGTCGGTCATCGGCTACCACAACCTCACGCGCCCCAAATCTTATCATCTGAAGAAAGTATAATAGAGATGACACTTACTGGTAACTGGTCCTATCCAACCTCAATCCGCTTCGGTGCTGGCCGGATTTCCGAGATTGCGGACGCCTGCAAATCTGCGGGCATCTCCAAGCCGTTATTGGTGACGGATAAGGGCCTGGCCAGCATGGAGATTACGACCAGCACTCTTGATCTGATGGATGAAGCTGGGCTTGGTTGCGGATTGTTTTCTGATGTCGATGCCAATCCGACAGACACGAACTCGCATGAAGGCGTCCGCGCTTTCAATGAGGGTGGCCATGACGGGGTGATAGCTTTTGGGGGCGGATCGGGTCTGGACCTGGCCAAAGTGATTGCCTTTATGGCTGGCCAGATCCGTCCACTTTGGGATTTCGAAGACATTGGTGATTGGTGGACGCGGGCAAACGCTGACGCGATTGCACCAATTGTTGCGGTTCCAACAACCGCTGGTACAGGTTCGGAAGTCGGACGCGCCAGTGTCATTACGAATTCCGAGAGCCATGAGAAGAAGATCATCTTCCATCCGAAGATGTTGCCTTCTGTCGTCATTTGCGATCCTGAACTGACTGTTGGGATGCCGAAGTTCATCACGGCGGGAACCGGCCTTGATGCTTTCGCACATTGTGTCGAAGCCTATTCGAGCCCTCATTATCACCCGATGAGCCAGGGAATTGCGCTAGAGGGCATGAGGCTTGTGAAAGAATATCTACCGCGCGCTTATGCTGATGGGACCGATATCGACGCGCGAGCAAACATGATGTCGGCCGCGGCTATGGGGGCCACGGCCTTCCAGAAGGGTTTGGGAGCGATCCACGCGCTCAGCCATCCCATTGGAGCTGTCCATCACACCCATCATGGCACGACCAATGCTGTCTGCATGCCGGCAGTTCTCAAGTTCAATACGGATGCCATTCGCGACCGCTTTGATGCGGCCGCAGCTTATCTTGGGATCGAAGGGGGCTTCGAAGGTTTCTGTGCCTATGTCGATGAACTCAATGCATCCATGGGCATTCCGAAATCACTAACGAAATTGGGTGTAGTGGATCCGGATCTCAATGCACTGACAGACGCGGCGCTCCGGGATCCAAGCACTGGCGGTAACCCAGTTGAAATGACGAAGGACAACACCAGAGCGCTTTTTGAAGCTGTCCTCTGATTGGTTTGGGATTGGTAAGAAGAGCCAGTTTTTTAATGCGGCGTAGTGAGAGAAACGAAAATGAACATAGATGAGCTATCACATATCTCACTGCGAGACCTCCAGGATGCATTGAGCAAGAGAGAGGTCAGTCCGGTTGAGCTAGTGGATCTAACACTAGATCAGACTGATGCGGTCAATGACCAGATCAATGCGCTATATGATGTCAGGCATGAGGAAGCGCGCCAAGAGGCCAAGGCATCAGAAGGTCGGTATCTCAAAGGCAATCCCATCTGTCCGTTCGACGGCATTCCTGTCACCATAAAAGACAGCGTGAACGCTGTGGGCATGAAGTGGTTTCATGGCACGAACATTCACGGAAACGGTGTCGTTGCCAAGAAAGATTCCCCCCCTGCTGCCCGACTGAAGGAAGCAGGAACCATCATCATTGGCAAAGGTGCCATGCCTGACTTCGGACTAAGCGGGTCAGGGGTTAGCGGTTCCCATGGGATCGTTCGCAATCCCTGGGGCCTGGAGTGGAACACAGGCGGGTCAAGTGCCGGTGGCGCCGCGTCCTTGGCTGCCGGTATTGGAATGATGTCGCTGGGCTCAGACATTGCCGGTTCAGTGCGTCTTCCTGCCGCCCATTGTGGCTTGGCAGCATTGAAGCCGACGCAAGGTGCCATACCGCACGCGCCTGCCTCAACTGTCCGGTCAGCGGGTCCGATAACACGCTCCGCGGCTGATCTCAGTGCCTGGACGATGTTGCTCAACAAGCCGCATGAGGATGATCGTTATTCCGTTCCGCTTCGCGATGAACACAATGGGGATCGACCGGTCATTGGTGCGACAGTGGATTTTGGATTTGGACCGGATGTGGAACCTGCGGTTCTCAAGTGTTTTGAAACCGTAAAATCAGTGCTGTCCGGACTGTTCGAACCCATCAAAGAGATCACAACCAAAGCCGGTTTTGACGCTTATTTGCCGATCGATGATTCTTTGAAGATCAAAGGCTGGCAGGAATACCAATCTGCTGAAGAACACATGCGTTGTAAGACACCCTCCCAACTCTATGAATGGTTCAAGGAGGCGGAACATTGGACACCCACGAAACTCGCATCCGTTAATGACGGAATCGAAAAAGGTGTTGCCTTTTGTCGCGAACTGTTTGCGGACGTTGAAGTTCTCCTGACACCCGTGATGCCTGTCGTCAATTTTCCTGCCGCGCACCGTGGCATTGATCCGTCTATGCCGCTGCGGCACTCCACGTTCACAGCGCTCTTTAATCAATCCGGCAATCCTGCCGTTTCCATTTGCGGAGGATTTGATGACCGTGGATTGCCGATTGGGATTCAGCTTGTTGGCAAGCGGTTTGACGATTTGCGCTTGATGAATATCGCAGCCAAGCTTGAAGATGCTCTTGGGGTCATGGGTGAAGGCCGTAAGAACTGGCCCACAGCTCCAGTTGCATGAGGGGAGAGAAAATGTCCGATAGTGAAGACATCAGATTTGAATTTGCCAGGAAGTGCGCCGGGAACGTGTTGGGTTCTCCGCCAGAGACAATAGAAAATCCTTTGACCGTGTTGGCATCACCGGCCTGGCGCGGCGTTGAAGCGGATGTCTGGTTGGCCAAGACGGGAGATAAGTCTGTCGTTCTTAAACAGTACCATCCCGACACAGACTTCTATGTCGATCCCTCGCCGGCAATTGAGGCGGCGGAGGAAGCTGGCAAATTGGGCGTCGGACCCAAGGTAGTTGAAACTTGGGTTGAAGATGGTGTCTTGGCATTTGAGGAACTCGCTTCTCCATGGGTCGCTGGAGGCCTCCATCACACCCTCGATCCGGATATCAGATCAAATGTCATCGAACAAAAGAAAACCTTTCAGTTGGGCGCAACGCTCTCCAGATCGGTTAGCATCTTTGACGAGATCAAGGATCTGCATGGCATTACCGTCCAAGAGGCCATCACCACCCACAATGACATCGTTCCTTTCATGGACTTTGCTGTCGAAGCTGAACAGAAATTACGTGCTTGTGGGTGGGATCAAAAGCCATGTCATCGAGATGGCAATACTGCCAATCTGATGGTCAACCCCGACAAGGCGGTCCAACTGATCGACTTTGATCTATCAGCAAATAGCGATCCCTTTGAGGATGTTGGTGCGTATCTGATCGAGTGCTTCGAACACGATGTGGATGCACGTGCTGGATTCGAAGAATGGCAGGGGTTTTTCGACGAGGGCCTGTTTCAGCGATCAATGATCTATGGACTGATGGATGATCTCAGATGGGGTCTCATCGGATCGATTATGGGAGCACGGTCTCCTAGAACAAGCCTTGAATTCACCAAATATGCTGCCTGGCGGTTCATTCGGCTACAAGCCCAAGCCAAACGTTCGGATGCCAATTATCGCATTCGGAAGGCCGCATAGGAGATCGCCATGACAACAGAATTGGAACAACAGCTTCAAGATGCGGTCAACTCGGTTCCGGGCTGGACATGGGAAGAAGTTGACGTGGCACCGCTTGATGGTGGCGTCACCAATGCAAATTTCGTGGCCATCAAGGGCGGCAAAAAGCACTTTATGAAAGTGTATGGTCCTGGGACGGAGAGCTTCATCAACCGGGACGGCTCAAACGATGCCGCATTGCAAGCTCATGAGATCGGCATCGGGCCCAACGTGCTTCATTATGACAAGGAGACTGGTCTCGAGGTGGTTGAGTTCCTTGATGGATATCGTGCTTCGCTGACCTCCGACTATGCCCGCACCGATTTCCTGGAACATGTGATCGATCTTTATGCCACGTTCCATAAGAGCAAACCGCTTTCAGACACCAAGGACGTGTTTGAGATGACCCAAGAACATATCGATCAGGGTGCTGAACTTGGTGTGCATCGACCCGTCGATTTTGATTGGCTCTACCATCAATATTCCAAGGCGAGAGAAGCCTTTTTTGCATCCGGCCTCGACTTGGTGCCCTGTCACAATGATCCAATGCCCGGCAACTTCATGGTGACCATGGATGGCGACACTATCACCGACATGAAGATGATCGACTATGAGTATGCGTCCAATAATGAGCGCGCTTACGAGATCGGCGTCTTCCTGGCCGAGGTCTTTGTCGATGAGAAAACTTCGCTCGAGATGATAGAGCGGTATTATGGTGAAGTTCGTGCAAGCACTGTTGCAAGGGTGACTGTTGCCCGTGCAGTCGCGGACATGAAGTGGGGGAATTGGGCACTCCAGCAACGCAAATTGCAGGATTGGGATTTCGACTACCAGAAATACGGCATTTGGAAGCTCGCCCGGGCACGCATGATGTTTAACGATCCCAGATGGGACGACTGGTTGCGTACCATATGAGTTTTGATGGCGTTACAGTTTGCTTCGATATGGACGGCACGCTTGTCGACACTGCCCCTGATCTGGTAGCCGCAATGAACCATGTCTTGAAAGCAAATGGTTTCGATACCGTTGCCTATGACAACGGCAAGACCATGATCGGGCAGGGGGCTGCTGCCATGATCAAGAGCGGTCTAGACTTGCTCGGCGAGCAAGTCAGCGTCGAACAGCTGAGGTTAATGGAATCCGCATTTGCCGCCCATTACGATGAGAACTTTGCCGAGAAATCTGCCGTTTTCGGCGGTGCGGATCTGGCTTTGAGGGAGCTACGTAATCTTGGCTGCAATCTGGTTGTTTGCTCCAATACAGGTGAACAACTGGTGAACATGATCCTGACTGAATTCGGACTTCGGGATTACTTCCGTACGATATGCGGCGGCGACACGACTGAGCACAAAAAACCGGATCCACGCCCCTTGCAACATGTGGTTTCCATCTCTGGAGGAACGTCTTCGCGGTCTGTGATGGTCGGAGATTCAGAAACAGACATTGAAGCGGCTAAACGCGCAGACATGCCAGTAATCGCATTTGACTTTGGGTACTCCAAAACTCCCGTCAATCAGTTGAACGCAAGCGCAGTTCTATCAAGCTACACACTTCTACCGGCGACGATCAGCGACATCATGATGCATTGAGCACGAAGCCACATATCACTTTGAAAAGTCCGTGTACCTATCATTGAGCTTTTTGGTGCTAACGATATACTCATGAAATGGAAGCTGCGCTTAGAAAGTTGATTTTTCTGGCATCACTGGGATTGTCTGCCATCTTCTGGTTTGCCTGTTATTTCTTCTATTTCAAGTGGCTTGACTGTTTCAATGAAATGGGCAGGTGCTTCGACAGCGATACCGGGGTGGTATATTTGGAGCAGTCAAAACTGTTTTGGGTGCCCTTGGCTGTACTGACTTCTTGTTTCTCGTTCTATCAACTATGGCGATTAACCCGCTAGTTGAAGGTTTGTAGCCCGACCGGACCTTCATCAGTTTCGGCGCGCTTGAAAATGGTTTGGGTTTGCCTTCGGCGGCAGCCGGTCAAGGTGCATGTTTTATCTGCGAACCAGAGCTGCAGCGCCCAGAAAAACGAGTCCGAGTGCACCAAGAATGAAGGTGAGTGGCAAAAAGAAGCTTTCCTGCAAAACACCATTTGCATCAATTCCGCCATACTGCGTGGTTTCAATCAGCCAGGAGCTGCCAGCCAGTACAAGCAGTACCAGACCGGATATCAATATAGTTGTACGTCGTTTCATGTCATTGAACCTTCAAGTTGTTTGAACAAGGTAATGGCGCTGACATTTGGCGGTTTTGGGGCGTAAATCAGGTGATTTCCGCCAGTGGGCAAAGGTTGCCAGTGAATTTTAGCGGCTATTAGTGGTTCAAAAGCTTATTCCACTGCTTTCAGTTTCGGCTTTATCCTGTCTTCATCGCTGGCCGGATCCTCAAACTCGAGATCGGCAATCTTGCTGCCCCGCCGGGTGATCTTGTCAGATGAAGTCAGAATCTGTTCAACATCCTTCTGGGTCTGCGAGAAGTGGGTCGCAAGTTTGCGCACCCGGTCGTCAAGTCTCCCGACATCCTCCATCAGGCTTACAACCTCTTTCTGGATAAGGTGGGCCTGCTCACGCATGCGAACATCCTTGAGAACGGATTGCATGACCTGGATGGAAAGCATCAGCAGCGAGGGCGAAACGATGATCACCCTGGCGCGATGGGCTTTCTGGACAAGCGTGTCAAAGTTTTCATGTATTTCAGCAAAAATGGATTCCGAAGGGACAAACATGAATGCCATGTCCTGCGTCTCGCCCTTGATAAGATACTTGTCTGATATTGCTTTCAGATGGTTCTCGACATCGCGCCGGAAAGCCTGCCCTGCAATTTTGGATTGCTCGGTTGTCTCGGAAGAGCGGATGCGGTTCCAGGCTTCAAGCGGGAATTTTGCATCGATGGCAAGGGGAGGTGTGTCATTCGGCATGTGGATGATGCAGTCGCAGCGGCTTGCATTGGAAAGCGTTGCCTGGAATTCATAGGAGCCCATCGGCAAGCCGTCCTGTACGATTTGCTGCATTCGGGCTTCTCCGAATGCGCCCCGTGTCTGCTTGTTTGACAATATGTTCTGGAGTTCCACCACCTGACCGGCGAGACCGGTAATGTTGTTCTGGGCAGTGTCGATGACGGCAAGCCGCTCCTGCAGTTTTGCAAGGCTTTCCTGGGTGTTTTTCGTCGTCTCGCTGATCGACTGGCCAATCCGCCCGGTCATGCCTTCAAGCCGTTCATTGACGGTGCGCATCAGGTCATTCTGTCTGGTCGAGAAAATCTCGCTCATGGTTTGCATTCGGCCGGTGAGCTCGTTCTGGCTGGCAACAAGTTCTGCCATGCGTGCCTCGGCTTCCCGGGCCCGTTCCATGGCCGCTGCTTCCCTTGCCGCACGAAGGCTGGCACGTCGTGCCGCAGAGTAAACGGCATAAGCAATGACCAGGACAATCAGGCCCAACAGAAACAGCAGCAGGTTTGCCAGGGTGATATTGGTACTGCCGAAACGAAAAACAGTTTCGGAGAGCAACGCTTCCATCTGAATATTCATGCGGGGAACATACATGACTTTGTCTTTTGAAAAAAGAACAAAACAGGAATATTATCCACCTTGTGCAAGATTGTTGACGCAGGTTCCCGGAGCGCTTATCTGATCGGCCATGGCACTGCGAGAAATCATCGATATTCCGGACCCTTTGTTGCGACAGGTTTCAAAACCGGTCGAAAACATAAATGCGCCTTTGCTGGCGATGCTCGATGACATGGCTGAAACCATGTATGACGCTCCCGGTATCGGCCTTGCAGGTATCCAGATTGCATTGCCGCTGCGTGTGGTCGTCGTGGATTGCAGCAAACGGGCTGAAGATGAGGAAGAGGCAGGAGACGGGGAAGCGCAACGGGAAGGAACCCGGGAAGAAGACCGGAACCCGATTTTCCTGATCAACCCGGAAATTGTTTCTTATTCTGATGAACCGTCTGTCTACGAAGAAGGCTGTCTTTCCATCCCCGATTATTATGCAGAAGTTGAACGCCCGGCAGGATGTGTTGTGCGTTTTCTGGACAGGGACGGTAAGCAGCAGGAATTGTCTGCCACAGGATTGCTTTCCACCTGTATCCAGCATGAAGTTGATCATCTGGAAGGCAAACTCTTCATAGACCATATTTCCAAACTGAAGCGCGATATGGTCTTCAAGAAATTCACCAAGATTGCCAAGCAGTCAGGTAAGGGTCCTGCCAGTCCGCTTGTATTGTAACTGTACAGGTTGGTTGTTGGTCTTTTCTCCGGGAAGTGAAAAGTGGCTTAAGGGCTTGACTGCCAGCTGGTGATGCCGTTTGAACCATCTGGTCAATCACTCTGCCTTTCTGGATATTTCATGCCGCTTCGTATCATATTCATGGGAACCCCGGACTTCTCCGTGCCAAGTCTGATCGAACTGGCGGGGCAGGGGCACGAAATCGTGGCTGTCTATACCCAGCCGCCAAGACCTGCCGGGCGTCGCGGACTGGAACTGAAAAAGTCTCCGGTTCATGAAAAGGCCGAACAGTTTGGCTTCCCGGTCTTTACGCCTGAATCACTTCGCAATGAACAAGAGCAACAACAATTTGCTTCGCTGGATGCAGATGTTGCCATCGTCATTGCATACGGACTTATCCTGCCTCAGGCAATTCTCGATGCGCCGCGATACGGTTGTTACAATGGCCATGCTTCGCTCTTGCCGCGCTGGCGCGGTGCAGCCCCCATCCAGCGTGCCATCATGGCTGGAGACAGTGAAACCGGCACAATGGTCATGAAAATGGAAGCAGGCCTCGACACCGGCCCCGTCGCCCTTGCAGAAAAGGTTGCCATAACCCGAACAATGACCGCCGGTGACCTTCATGACCGTCTCTCCCTGATGACAGCTGATCTTATGGTGAGGGCTGTTGGTGCCCTTGAACGTGGAAGCCTTGGTTTGACCCCCCAGGCGGAAACCGGCGTCACCTATGCCAGCAAGATTGAAAAGGGTGAAACGCGCATCGATTGGGAAATGAAAGCGAATGCCGTCGATGCCCACATTCGCGGTCTTTCACCATTTCCCGGCGCCTGGTGTGAAATGGAACTGGCTGGCAAGAAGACCCGGGTAAAAGTGCTGCTTTCGCGATTGTCGGAGGGTACAGCTTCACCGGCAACAATCCTTGATGAGAACCTCACCATTGCCTGCGGTCAGGGTGCTGTCCAATTGCTGCGCCTGCAAAAGGCAGGCGGCAAGGTTCAGTCCGCTGACGAATTCCTTCGTGGCAACCGGGTGGAAGCAGTCTTGTAATGCCACGCTACCGGATGACAATTGAATATGATGGTACAGGTTATCACGGCTGGCAGCGCCAGGAAGGACTGGTTTCAATCCAGCAATCTATCGAGCAGGCAATGGAGCAGTTTGCCCGTCATCCCGTTTCGGTTCATGCAGCGGGCAGAACCGATGCGGGTGTTCATGCCCTTGGACAGGTAATCCATGTCGACCTTGAGAAGGAATGGAAACCGGGCAAAGTGCAGGAAGCCACCAATGGACTGCTGAAACTGTCCGGACATCCGATTGCTGTTCTTGCCGTTGAGGCGGTGGACGACTCATTCGATGCACGGTTCTCTGCGCTGACCCGCTCGTACCGGTACCGGATCATCAATCGCATCGCACCGCTCACCGTCGAAAGGGAACGGGCCTGGTGGATACGCTTCCCGCTCGACGAACATCGCATGCACGAGGCCGCACAGGTCCTTATCGGAACACATGATTTCACAACTTTCCGTTCAACCGATTGCCAGGCAAAATCACCGGTTCGTACCCTTGACCGTCTGCAGGTTCGGCGGACGAATGAGGTGGAAATAGAAGTAATCGCCGAAGCCCGGGCCTTCCTGCACAACCAGGTTCGTTCTCTTGTCGGTTCACTCAAACTGGTGGGCGACGGCAAATGGACCACGGCGGATCTGGAGCGCGCTCGTGATGCACTTGACCGCAAGGCTTGCGGGCCTGTTGCCCCGGCATGCGGCCTCTATCTCACTTCTGTTGGTTATGGAGAAAAAGACTGATGTTTGTTGTTTGTGTAACGTTTCGCATCAAGGCGGGTCTCATGGATGATTTTCTGCCGCTAATGCTCGAAAACGCAAAGGCTTCACTCGATACGGAAAAGGATTGTCACCGGTTCGATGTGTGCCGCGATACCGAAAACCCGGATACGGTTTTCCTCTACGAGATTTATGAGAACCGCGCGGCGTTCGAAACTCATCTGGGCATGGAGCATTTCGCCCTTTTCAGCAGGGATACGGAAGAAATGGTTAGCGCCAAGGAAGTGCGGACCTGTGACCTGGTATCCGGTTGATACAGGCTACCAGAGCGTTTTTGAGGCACGGTCTCCCCATTCTGCATCATATTCTGCCCCGCCAACCTGATTGTCAGTCAGGGACGCAAGAATTTCCCCTGCGCTGGGCAAAGTGGACGGGTCTACCTGCGCCTCTTTGTCCCAGAGGTGAGAACGTATGATTGCCCGGCCGCACTGGAAATACACCGCGCGGGTCTTGATGACGATAACGGACCGCGGTTCTTTCCCGTCAACAGCAAACATGGCTTTCAAGTCCGGATCAGTGGAAAGGTGGGCCTCGCCATTTACTCTCAGGCAGTTGGTGGAGCCCGGTACGAGAAAACACAGGCCGACCCGCGGGTCCTGAATGATGTTTTTCAGGGAATCCACCCGGTTATTGCCCTTCCTGTCCGGCATCAGAAGGGTTTCCTGGTCATGGACGCGGACAAATCCCGGAACGTCTCCTCGCGGCGAACAGTCAAGTCCCTCTGGTCCACTGGTTGCCAATGTGCAAAAGGGTGATGCCTCGATGAAAGCCCGGTATTGCGGTACGACAACGGTCGTTTCCTTTACGAGCGAGGCCTTGCTCGGAGCACCGTACAGCGTTTCCAGTTCTTCAATTGTTTTGAGGGTTGTCATGATGAATCGTTTGCCTGTAACTATCGCGGGAAATGCCTGAAGAGTTAAGCACATGAGCGATACCGAAATCCAGCGTTTGACAATCACCAAGCCCGATGACTGGCACCTTCACTTGCGTGATGGCGAGATGCTGGAAGGTGTGATCCGGTATTCTGCGCGGGATTTTTCCCGGGCAATCATAATGCCGAATCTTGTTCCGCCCGTGGTAACCACTGACGATGCCTCGGCATATCGGGAACGGATCATGGCATCCCTCCCTGCCGGCATGGAATTTTCGCCCTTGATGACGCTTTACCTGACCGAAGACACCGACCCGGCCGATGTTGAAAAAGGGGCAGAAAGCGGTTTGGTAACGGCGTTGAAGCTTTACCCGGCCGGTGCCACGACCAATTCGCAAAGCGGCGTGCGCGATTTTGACAAGGTACAGGGTGTGCTTGAAAAGATGGCTGAAACCGGTCTGCCCCTGTGCGTCCATGGGGAAGTGACCGATCCGTCAGTAGACATTTTTGATCGTGAAGCGGTTTTTATCGACCGGGTTCTGGACCCGTTGCGCCAGCGCAATCCGCAATTGCGGGTTGTCATGGAACATGTGACTACCCGCCAGGGCGTTGAATATGCCCGGGCAGGGGGCGACAATCTCGGTGCAACGATCACGACACACCATCTGATCATCAACCGGAATGCAATCCTGGCAGGAGGAATCCGGCCGCATTACTATTGCCTTCCCGTTGCCAAACGGGAGGAGCATCGCCTTGCATTGCGGGAGGCGGCTACATCAGGCGACGCAACATTCTTTCTGGGGACGGATTCTGCGCCGCATACTGATCCGCTCAAGGAGCAGGCGTGTGGTTGCGCGGGTATCTTTACATCGATCAACACCATGTCCTGTCTGGCCCATGTCTTCGAGGAAGAAGGTGCACTTGACCAGCTGGAGGCATTTGCCTCGCTCAATGGACCGGTATTCTACAGAATGAAGGCCAATCCGGAGATGATGACGCTTGTAAAGCGGGACAAACCGGTCGGCTTTCCGGACAGGATCCAGACTGGAGCCGGTCCGGTAACCGTGTTTGATCCGATGTTCCCGCTCTGTTGGGAAGTGGCCCGATAGGTTTCAGTCCCGCAACAATTCGTTGATGCCGGTTTTGGACCGTGTCTTCTCGTCAACCGTTTTGACAATGACTGCGCAATACAGACCGGGGCCGGGTTCTCCATTGCCCATCGGCTTGCCGGGCATGGTGCCCGCCACAACAACAGAATAAGGTGGAACTTCACCGTAGCTTATCTCGCCGGTCTCGCGGTTCACGATTTTGGTGGACTTGCCGATATAGACGCCCATGCCAAGCACGGAACCCTCACGGATTATGCAGCCTTCAACGACCTCGGACCGTGCGCCGATGAAGCAATTGTCTTCAATAATGGTTGGGCCAGCCTGCAGTGGTTCGAGTACACCGCCAATTCCGACACCACCCGATAGATGCACATTTTTGCCGATTTGGGCGCAAGAGCCGACAGTTGCCCAGCCATCCACCATTGTGCCGTCATCCACATAGGCCCCCAGATTGACAAATGAAGGCATCAGAACGACGTTCTTGCCGATATAGGCTGCATGGCGGCAGATCGCGCCCGGGACAGCCCTGAACCCTGCTGAACGGAACTGGTTTTCCCCCCAGCCTGCAAATTTGGAAGGAACCTTGTCCCACCATGTTGCTCCGTGGGGCCCGCCTTCCATCACTTCCATGTCATTCAGGCGGAAAGACAGCAATACTGCCTGTTTCAACCACTGGTTGACTGTCCAGGTTCCATCACTGCCTTTCTCGGCAACACGGGCTTCCCCGCTGTCCAGAAGGTTTAGTGCTTCACTGACCGCTTCCCGGATTTCACCTTGCGTGTTGATGTTGACCTGATCTCGGTTCTCAAAGGCGTTCTCGATTGTCGCTTGAAGAGACATGGGCGGGCTCCGGTTTTATTAAGGTAATGGAAAAGTTTGCGAAAGAACTATGGCATAGCCTTATCAAGGTCAATTGATTCGCTTGATTGCGACACAACCGGAATGGATTATTGCAGATGAGAAAGCCGCACCACATCAAATACAAGCCACTGGTGCGTTCCAACGAGGACGTAGAACAATCTCACAAGGTGCCTGACACGCCTCAAACCCGGGCTCCGGCATATCGACTTGCCTTCGATGACGAGGATTTTCTGACAAGTGAGGAATTGCGTCCGGTGAGGCTTCAGCTTGAACTGCTCAAGCCTGAACTGAAACTTGCTGAAGCAGGGATCATGTCCACTGTTGTGTTGTTTGGAGGGGCCCGGATCCCGGAGCCCGGAGGAGAGGCCTGGGCAGCGAAAAACGAAACCCAGAAAAAGAATCTCGAAGCCAACGCAAAATTCTATGATGAAGCCCGCGAGTTTGCGCGAATTTCATCACGATATTCCGAGACGACCGGTTACAAGGAAATGGTGGTGGTTACCGGTGGGGGGCCTGGTGTGATGGAGGCCGGAAACCGCGGCGCTACCGATGTGGGGGCTCCTTCAATCGGCCTTAATATTGTCCTGCCCCATGAACAGGCTCCAAACCGATATGTAACGCCCGAGCTTTGTTTCAATTTTCATTATTTCGCGATTCGAAAAATGCACTTCCTGATGCGGGCCAAGGCTATTGCCGTGTTTCCCGGAGGCTTTGGAACAATGGATGAAATGTTTGAAAGCCTGACATTGATCCAGACGGAACGTATGGACCCGATTCCGTTCCTGTTGTTCGGCAAGAATTTCTGGAGCCGGGTCATAAATCTGGATGAACTGGCTGATCAGGGCACGATTTCTCCCGATGACATTCGCTTGTTCCATACCGTTGATACGGCAAAAGAGGGATGGAAGGTGATTTCGGATCATTACGGATTTGATGATCAAAAGGGCTGACCTGCGCCGTTTTTGCTCGTTCGATCACGAACTGTGTCAAAATACACACAATCGCCGCAATATGCCGCTTATATCAAATTGTACCAAAACCCCGACCTGAATCGTAAGGGCTTTGGAACAATATGATCTTGCGGACGTTTCACTGAATGTCTGAACAAGGTCTGGATAACAGGCCAATCTTGGCAGGGAGTTCAAAAATGGCGACTATCGGCGCTAGCATGTCTGGTGATTTTTCTGACTACAGCATCACTGCTGCGAAGGTTAGATTCGGTATGCGTCGTGTCAGGCAGTTCGATGCGCGAAAGCGATCTGCAATTACCCGGTCAGGCACTCATGCCAACAATTTCAATCCTGCCACCTGTCTTGACGGTCAGTCACTTGCCGGAACAGGTGCACTTGTTTTTGAAGGCGAATTGCTGGAACGCTAAGTCAGCCGGATTTCAGGCAATTACTTTTAAAACCTCTTTCAGGAATTTTTCCAGATTGTTGGTTTCGTAATCGACATGTTTCTGTCCGCTCGCCTCCTTCTCCCATTCTTCCATGGTATAATTTCCGCCTTCCTGTGGGGTAATCAGCACAGTCAGCATCCCGTGTTGCTTGGCGGGCTCGAGATTGCGGGCAATGTCTTCGAACATTGCGGCCCGTGTGCCGTCAACCATCAGGTCTTTCAGGAAACTGCGAAACGGAGCCATGCCCGGCTTGGGCTCAAAACCGGAAGAAACAATATCAAAGAAGCCTTCGAAAATTTCCTCATTGATGCCAAGAGCAGCAAGCGTGTTCTTGGCATGCTTTACTGAACCGTTGGTGTAAACGATCCGGCGGCCTGGCAGGGCGACTAGCAATTCAGCAAGGCCCGGATTGGGAGGCAATTCCGAGTAATCTATGTCATGCACATAATCCAGAAAATCGTGTGGGTCGATTTCCCGGGTTTCCATCAGTCCCCGCATGGTGGTCCCATAGTCGCGATACAGGTCTTTCTGGAGTTTGCGTGCCTCAACGCGATCAAACCCGGTCAGTCGTGAAACATAATCCGTCATCAGCTTGTCAATCTGGCTGAAGAGATCGCAATGTCGCGGATAAAGCGTGTTGTCCAGGTCAAAAACCCAGGTGTCGATATTCTTGAAAGATTCCATGGTTTGAGGCCTTCGCACATTTCTTGCTTTTTTGCGAGTGTTGATGCACTTGGGCGTGATGAATTTATGGATTGCAATCACGGTAGCAGCGGCCTTCGTGCAGAACCTACGTTCGGCCGTTCAAAAACACTTGAAGTCGGTAATGGGAAATACCGGCGCTACTTTTGTCCGCTTCGGTTACGGCATCCCGTTTGCCCTTTTCTACTGGCTGGTACTCTACAACATGTCTGGCAAGTCCCTGCCTGTCATTGATCCGCTGCCATTCTATTTCTGGGCAAGTATTGGCGCTGTTGCGCAGATTGCAGCAACGTTTTTGCTACTTTACCTTTTCAGCTTCAGGAATTTTGTAGTCGGTTCTGCCTATTCACGGACCGAGCCTGCCCAGACGGCGATTTTTGCCTTGCTGCTTTTTGGTGAGACTATCAGCATCGGCGCGATCATTGCTATTGGGGTCAGCATTATTGGCGTCATGCTGATATCGGTCGCTCATTCGCAGATAACCTTGCGCTCTGTCCTGTTTTCCGCCTTTACCAGGACAGCAGCAATAGGACTGGCATCGGGCACGCTGTTCGGTCTTGCATCGGTCGGCTATCGCGCGGCAGTTCTTTCTGTCGAGCATGATTTTTTCATGATGCAATCGGCAACAACCCTGTGTTTTGCAATCGTTCTGCAAGCCGGCCTGATGCTTGCATGGATGGCTTTGCGTGACCGCGATGAACTGGTACGGGTAATCAAGGCCTGGAAACTGGGGTTGATGGCGGGCTTTTTCGGTGCAACCGCCTCCTTCGGCTGGTTTTCCGCTTTTGCCTTGCAGAAGGCGGCTCTCGTCAAGGTAGTGGCCCAGATCGAGATGATCTTCACCTATTGTGCCTCGGTATTCTATTTCAGGGAAAAAGTAACTCCGCTGGAAATCGCTGGCTGCGCGTTCATAACGCTGGGCATAATACTGCTGGTACTGCTGAACTAGTCCGGTTTGATCATGGTGCCAGCACCATGCTTGGTGAAAAGCTCCAGCAATACGGCATGGGGCTTCTTGCCGTTGACGATTACCACAACCTCGACACCGCCGTCTTCGTCGCCCAGTGCGTCGATGCAGGTCTGGACCTTGGGGATCATTCCACCATTGATTGTGCCATCCGAGATCAGGGCTTTTGCTTCCCTGACCGTAAGTTCCTTTATCAGATCCCCATTGGCATCCAGCACGCCTTCGACATCTGTCAGAAACAGCAAACGCTTGGCATCAAGTGCTTCTGCAAGGGCTCCGGCAAAGGTATCTGCATTGACATTGTAGGTTTTCCCATCCGAGCCAAAACAGACCGGAGCAACAACAGGAATAAGCCCTGCCTCTATCACCATGTCGAGTACGTCGGAATTGACCTCCTTGGGCTCTCCCACAAAACCGAGGTCGACAATGCGCTCTATGTTGGAGTTCGGGTCAATCGAGGTGCGCCGCAACTTCTCGGCCAGAACCATGTTGCCATCCTTGCCGCACAAACCAACGGCCTTTGCACCTTCTGCATTGATCGAGGCAACAATCTGTTTGTTGATCGAGCCTGCCAGAACCATTTCGACAATCTCGATCGTCTGTTTGTCGGTGACGCGCAATCCGTCACGAAACTCCGACTTGATGCCGGTCTTTTCCAGCATCGAACCGATTTGTGGTCCTCCGCCGTGGACGATCACAGGGTGAACACCTGATTGTTTCAACAGCGCAATGTCACGGCAAAACGCCTTGCCAAGCGCCTCATCGCCCATCGCATGGCCGCCATACTTGATGACCACAATACGTCCTGCGTATCGCTGCATGTAAGGAAGTGCCTGGGAAAGAAGTTCTGCTTCGCGCAAGCCTGCGGTATTGTCTTGTGGCATTGTAGGAGACCTGTTTTCGTTCGGCGTTTTTCTAGACCGAAAGCCGTAAATCGGCAATGGTCCGGAAAAGCGTTTTGCTACACAGGGTTAGCCAATTCGCACCCAGCGCCTGCCAGAAGAAGGCTCGTTGCTTTGAACTTGCGGTTCTGTGCTTCCTGCAACTGACCTTTTTGCCAGCATGGTTTCAAACGCCTTGAACATGTTTCGCATGGCCGGTCCCTTGTAGGGATAGATGTCGACAGGGTCCATGTCGTGGGCAATCATTGCATTGTCTGCCTCAAAAACCACCAGACTGCCATCTTCGCATATGGCACAGTCAATCCCGAAATAATCCAGTCCGATACGCGATGCGATCATGTCGAGCTTGGCAAGGTGATCGCTGAAGGTTTCACGAAACTGGATCATGAAAGCGGCTTCTTCCATGCGCTTGAGTGTGCACTCTTCCATTTTTGCGTTCATGTACCACAGCTTCCAGGTATCCCCGATCGCCATGTGACAGGGAAATGCCTCACTGTCCACAAACATGATGCGGTACTTCCGGAACTGGCCGTCCTGGCTTCGGTAGTCGACCAGTTCGGACAGAAAATACTCCGGAAACTCATAGGCCTTCAGATATGCCTCCAGGCCTTCCGCACTGCGGATCATCTCGAAGCCGAAACCGGCATGAGAGCCGACAGGCCTGATGACAAAGGGATAGTCAAAGCTTGCGTTTCCGGCTGCGGGCACATCACCTTGATGCAGGCTGTGTCTGATTTGCCCGGTTTCCAGCCGGGCGGTCAATGGTACGCGGACACCTGGAGTTTCGCCCAGTGTTTCGCCAAGCAGATCACGCTCAAGCCTGAAGATCGGTTCTGCCTTGTTGATCACCGGGAGGGTTACCCCGTCGAGGAAATTGCGGATTTCCTCGAGATAGTCCTTGGGCTGGATACCGGGCATGATCGATACAACGCTGCCCGTATCGCCCGGCGCGGCAATCATGATGAGGTCATGCGGTGGCAAGGTCTCTGGAACGGGCAGGCCCGGAGCGATGAAGACAGTAATGATTTCGACATTTGCATTTTCCAGCAGCATCTCGACAGGCGTATTGCCCCCCATGTGGATCGGCGCTGCAAGGACAAGCAGGGTGAGGCGTTTCTTCTCACCGCTGCCTGTTCGGTAGAGGTTTTTGTGAATAAGCGCATTACGCTGGTAGTCGAGACCGGTCTGGGTGTTCCCCCTGATCTGCTCGATCACCGAAAGATCCATCAATGCTCCTGCGTTTCCCGGGTTTTTCGAAATCTCGATCAGTAGCCTGGATGCAATTTCCGTCATGTCCTTCCCTTCGAAAGCCTGACGAGTGAGGGCAGCAATGCCTAGACGTTCATCCGGTGCGGTAAGACAATTTTCTTTTGGCAGGGCAGACATGTGAAAACTCCGGATGAAATGGCTCGGTTCCCTTATCGTCTCCCGCGACACTGGTGTGGACCTGACCCGCAATCCACAAGCGACAAGCTCCGTTTACCATTTGTTTTCCATGAACGGCGATAGTGCAGCTTGTAGTCACCAAGAGTGTGTTTGCACCCATGAGTCAGGAAAAAATCTCGATCAAAAAGCGTGAAACCATTGGTTACAGGCTGTCTGTCTGGACCGGACTGGTAATGTTTGTCGCTGTGATGATTGCCTCTGGCCTCGTCTCTTGGACAGGGTTTCAGCGTGAACTCAATCACCAGATCGAATTGCTGGAAGGAACGGCAAAAGTATTGTCCGCCTCGGTTTCCGAAGCGGTCGCGGACAATGATCGCCGTCAGGTCCAGCGTGTCCTGACCGGGATTGGCAAGTTCCCAGCGTTTCGTTTTGCCGAGGTTCGCAACCCGGATGGCAGCCGTTATGTTGAGATTGGTTTTGGCACCACCCTTCAGCGGGATGCGGCAGAAGTTGAACAAGGCAATGTTTTCAGTTTCCTGTTTCGCGATGATTACTGGGTCCGCGACCAGATTGTTCATGCAGGCAAGCCGATCGGCCAATTGAACCTGCTGGCCGACATTTCCGGCATCAGGGCGGGCTTTTTCTCCAGCATGGGCCTGAATATTCTCACCGCCCTTGTGTCTGCATTGATTGCAATTCTTGTTTTGCGCTTTCTTGTTTCCGCGATCACCCGTCCAATCCATGCCCTGTCTGCCCTCATGACGGGGATGGGTAGTGCAGGTGGTTACTCGGTACGCGCTGCCGAGAATGGCAAGGGGGAAATCGGGGTTCTGGCAAAGTCATTCAATCGTATGCTTGGTGATATTGAAGCCCGTGACCGTGAATTGCTCGACTACCAGCAAACGCTTGAACTCAAGGTTGAAGACCGGACCCGCGAACTGGTTGTGGCAAGGGATACTGCCGAGCAGGCCAACGCGGCCAAATCGGAATTCCTGGCGACAATGAGCCATGAAATACGTACTCCGATGAACGGCATGTTGCTGATGTCGGAATTGCTGGCAACTGCTGAACTCACGCCAAAATACCAGCGTTATGCCGATGTGATCATGAAGTCCGGCAAGAGCCTTCTGGCGATCATCAATGACATTCTGGATTTTTCCAAGATCCAGTCCGGCAAGATGGAACTGGAGAAAATCGAGATTGATGTCCGGGCGCTGGTCGAGGACGTGATGAGCCTTTTCTGGCAGAAGGCTGAAGAAAAGAAACTGGACATGGCCTGCTTCGTGGCACCGGATGTTCCCGTTACAATTCACGGGGATCCGACCCGTTTGAACCAGGTGCTGTCCAATCTGGTAAACAACGCCCTGAAGTTTACGGATTCCGGTTCCGTAACCCTTGCCCTGGAACTTGACCGGACTGTCCCATCAAGTGTTTGCCTGCGTTTCAAGGTCACGGACACGGGGATAGGTATCAAGCCGGAAAACATCGGTAAGGTTTTTGAAAGCTTCAGCCAGGCTGATCAGACAACGACCCGACGTTTCGGGGGAACCGGTCTTGGATTGCCGATCTGCAAACGCCTGGTAGAGGCAATGGACGGGGAAATCGGGATTGACAGTACGATAGATGTTGGCTCGACATTCCACTTCACTTTGCCACTGGGAGAAGGAAGCTTTGAGCTGCGGCCAATGCCGGAAACATCGCGTTCGGTGCTGGTTGCGATGGCGCACTCAAAATCAGCAGAAGTAATTGTGGATGCACTCAAGCAGGCTGGTATCCGGTACGAAATATCAGAACCGGAAGCAGGGCTTGTGATGGGCTATCACTCAATTCTGGTAGCCGATACCGGCACACTGAACAGCATCAAGAACACAGGCGACATGATGTGCGCAGTGGCTGTCACAAAACTTGGAGACAGCAGGTTTGAACAGCTCGTGGCTGCCGACAAGGCGCATGAAGCGCTTTCGCAACCACTTTCCAGTTTTGCAGTAATTGAATGCTTTGAGCGAATTGCTGCCGGAAAACCGTTGGGAAGAGACTTGCTGAAAGCAAATTCACGCAGTGAGGAAACATTGGCGGATTATTGCGGCGCAAGGGTTCTTGTGGCTGACGATAGTGCGGTAAACCGTGAAGTCATTGTACAGGCTCTTGGCCGGTTCAAAATCGAGCCGGTTGTCGTGGATGGTGGCCATGCCGCGATCAGTGAGTTTGAAAAGTCACGCTATGATCTCGTTCTCATGGATTGCAGCATGCCGGAAATCGATGGTTTTGAAACAACCGAACGTCTTCGTTCAATGGAAGCGGAACAGGGACTTGAAAGAACCCCGATAGTCGCACTTACCGCCCATATTGCCGACCAGATTGAAGGCCGTATGCAGGATGCAGGAATGGATGCCATTGTTGTAAAGCCGTTCACGATCAAGAGTATTGGTGCATGCCTCAATCAGTGGCTGGAAGCTGCAACGCCCGCTGATGACAGTGTGGAAGGCGAAGCGGGTTCTGCGTCCGGGTCAGCAGAACCTGGTGAAGCAAATGCCGTCTCTTCTGGAGCGGAAGAGAATACGCATCCGGATAACAATGAGCTTTTTGACGAAACCCTTCTCCAGAACCTGAAGGATATAGCTGGAGATGCATTTCCTGCGACACTCAAGCAGTTGCATGTGCTGTTTCTGGATTCATCGCCACAGGCCTTCGCTACGCTTCATCAGGCTGTTGATGCAGGTGATCTTGATGCAATTGCCAAGGCTGCGCATGCACTCAAGTCAATGAGCTTGAACATTGGTGCTGCAAAACTCGGAAATGGTTGCCAAATGCTTGAAAACGCTGCCAACGACGAGGAAGCGGACAAAGTGCCTGTGCTGTTTCTGGATATCGCCCACAATTTTGCAAAGGTTGCCGATCATCTGAGGCAGGATGCACAGGACAACAAGGAAGTCGATAAACAGGCGGAAGCCGCTGGATAGGAACCTTTTGCCCTAGTTGTTGAAAGAATTTTAACATGCAGGGGGATAGGTTGATTGCGAAACCACCGGTGAAGCAGATGGCCCGCTACAATTCTATACTCCTTGTCGATGATGATCCGACGCAGATTGCAATTCTGACCGCATATTTTGCAAGTCAGGGAGTAACCGGCATAAAAAGCGCCGGTGATGCAGCGAGAGCCCTGACAATCCTTGCCGAAGAACAAGCTGCTTTTGATCTGGTGGTGACCGATCTGCAAATGCCCAACATGGACGGCCTTGAGTTCCTGCGGCATCTCAAGGAGCAGAACTTCACCGGCAGCCTGGCGATCATTTCAAGTGTGCAGGAAAACCTGTTGGAACATGCGGGCCGCCTTGCAAAACTGCATGGCCTGGAGTTGTTGGGCCAGATACACAAACCCTTCACCAAACAGACTTTGGATGAGGTTTTGTTCAGCACGCCCGTCATCGCTGAATCAAGGGTTGCACAACCCGAATTTGAAACAACACCGGAAATCTTTGAGCAGGCAATTCTGGACCGTGAATTCGTTCCGTTCTACCAACCAAAAATTGACATGAAAACAGGCCGTATAACGGGTGGTGAGGCCTTGGCGCGCTGGTTCCGGGTTACCGGTGAAAGAGTATATCCGGATGTTTTCATCCGCTTTGCCGAAAAGAACGATCTCATCAAGCCATTGACTTTCTGCCTGTTCGATCAAGTGCTCGATGACATGCGTACGTTCATGGCGATTGATCCTGACCTGCAAATCGCTGTGAACCTTGCAACAGATCTCATGATGGACATTTCGCTTCCGTCAGAATTGCGGGACAAGGTTCACCAGGCAGGCTTGAGGCCGGACAATATCAGTTTCGAGATCACGGAAAACAGCGTTATTGATCTCGATCCCACGACGCTTGAAGTGTTGTCCAGGCTGCGGGTAGCAGATTTTGAAGTTGCCATTGATGATTTCGGTACGGGTTCATCAAACATTCAGGTGTTGCGCGATTTTCCCTATTCCGATCTGAAGATCGACAAGTCCTTCATATCAGATGCACTGGAAAACTCTTTCTCTCGTCAGACGGTACTCGCGGCTGTTGCCCTGGCACATGACCAGAAGATGCGGATCGTTGCTGAAGGCATCGAGGATCGCAAAACCTGGGATTTTGTGCGCGATGTCGGCATTGAATACGGGCAGGGCTATTTCATGGCCAAACCAATGTCGGCAGACGATTTCAGGGAGTTCGTCAGGAGCAATCCGAACGGACTGGAATGGCTTGCGGAACAGTCTGCGGCCTGATTTTCGGAAACCCGCTTGCAGTTGCTAATCCCTGCGCAATTCCAGCGATTTCATGGCTTCCACAGTCTCGATGCCCAGCTGGTGCATGTTGTTGACCAGATCGTGGTGGAACAGTTCATAGACATGGTCGGCGCCTTTCTCCCCAAGCGCGGAGATGCCGTACATGAACGGCCTTCCGGCAAACACGAAATCAGCGCCTAGCCGGATTGCCCGGACCATGTCTCCTCCACTGCGGATACCGCTGTCAAAGATGATTTTTGCATCCTTGCCTGTTGCTGCTGCAATTTCGGGCAATACATCAATGGCCGCAGGTGCGGCTTCAAACTGTCTTCCGCCGTGGTTCGAAACCCAAATGGCATCTGCTCCTGCCTTTACGGCTGACTTCGCATCTTCGACCGACAGGATGCCCTTGAGCACCACCGGCCCCTCCCATTGTTCCCTGACTCTGGCGAAATATTCCCAGTCAAGGCAGCCGCCGAGCTCTTCGCCAACAAACTGGACAATGTTTCCCAGGCTGCTGATGTCGACATATTTTTCCATCACTGCAAAGCTTGGCCGCCCGCGTTTCAGGGTGCGGTAGGCCCATTCCGGCCGGCGCATGATCTGCCACAGGATGGCAGGTGTTATTTTTGGTGGGATTGATATCCCGGCCCGGCGCTGCCGCTCGCGCATGGAGGGCCATGGAACATCGGCTGTAACAACCAGCACCTTGTATCCGCTATCCTTGGCCCGCTGGATAATATCATTGCGGATTTTTTCCTGACGAGGCGGATACAACTGGAACCAGCCGTATTCACCTGAAAGCGGGCCACAATTTTCAGGGGTGTCCGATGCAACTGTGCTGAGACAGTGGGGAATGCGATGGCGCGCTGCCGTTTGTGCAAAAATCTGCTCGGCATTCGGCCACATCAGGCTGGTGTAGCCAATGGGTGGAATTCCGAATGGAGCGCTGAATTTCTGGCCGAACAGCTCCGTTTCAACAGATGGCTGCAGAAAGCCTTTCATGAAGTTGGGGACCAGTGTTATTTTGCCAAGCGCATCATTGTTGCGATGCATGGCGGCTTCTTCACCGGTGGCGCTGTCCAAATACTCCCATGCAAAAAAGGGAATGTTCTTTTTTGCCTTTCGGCGCAAGTCGGATATCGCCGGATAACGGTCATCAGGTAATGCTGCTACGCGCACCGGGCAATTCCCCTTGTTGTTCAGCTTTTCTGCAGGCGCTTTTGGGTTTTCACCTGCCGTCGGGCAAGCAGGTTTGCGCCGATCACACCAACAGCTACAACGGCAACCATGATTGTGGCAAGAGCATTGATTTCGGGCGTCAACCCAAGCCTGACCTTCGAGAAAATCACCATTGGCAGGGTGGAGGATCCCGGCCCGTTTACAAAACTGGCGATCACCAGGTCGTCAAACGAGAGGGTGAAGGACAACAGCCAGCCAGCGATGATTGCCGGCATGATGACCGGGAGTGTGACCTGAAAGAATATCCAGGGCTGCCTGGCGCCAAGGTCCATGGCTGCTTCCTCGATCGATGTGTCGAAATCTGAAAGCCTGCCCTGAATGATCACGGCAACATACGCCATGCAGAATGTACCATGTGCTATGATCACGGTAGTCAGTCCTCGTCCGGCAGGCCATCCAATCAGGTTTTCCATCGAGATGAAAAGCAGCAGCAGTGAAAGTCCGGTCACGACCTCCGGCATCACGATTGGTGCGGTTGCCATGCCGCTTAACAGGAGCCGTCCGCGAAACCGTCCGATCCGCGCCAGTGCATATCCTATAAGGGTGCCGAATACAGTGCCGACAACAGCAGCACCAAAAGCAACCACCAGACTGACCCATGCAGCATCGCCAATCTGCCCGTTCTGGAACAATTCGCCATACCACCGTGTCGACCAGCCCCCCCAGACCGTTACAAGCCGGGAAGCATTGAACGAGTAGATCATCATGATGAAGATGGGCACATACAGGATTGCATAGCCGAATGCAGCGGTAAGCAGGATCAGTGGGTGTCGCTTGCCCATCAGGATCTTCCTTCCTGGCTCTGTGCATTGCGCAGGAGCATCATGGGAATGACGAGAACAGCCAACATCACCATCGCAACAGCAGATGCCAGCGGCCAGTCGCGATTGTTGAAGAACTCGGTCCACAGCGTTTTGCCGATCATCAACTGGCCACTGCCGCCAAGCAGGGCCGGTATGATGTATTCCCCGACTGCAGGAATGAAAACCAGAAGACATCCCGCGAGAATTCCGGGCAGGGAAAGCGGCAGCGTGACCTGCCAGAATGTTTTCAGCGGCCCGGCACCAAGATCGGCGCTGGCTTCAAGAAGGTCTTCATCGAGCTTTTGAAGCGCTGCATAAAGTGGCAAAACCATGAGAGGCAGGTACGTGATCACAATACCCGAATAGACGGCAAAATCGGTCTGCATGAGCTGGATCGGTTCCGAGATCAGGCCAAAGCTGATCAGCCAGGAATTGATGAAGCCTGTCGGAGAGTACATGCCGATAAGTGCATAGATACGCAGCAGGCTGGAGGTCCAGAACGGCAGGATGACCAGCAGCAGCAACGTGTTGCGCAAGGCATCATCTGCCCGGGCAATGACATACGCAATCGGATATCCGACGATCAGGCATGCAAGGGAGGAGATGAAGGCTATTTTTACCGAGTTCAGATAGGAGCGGATATAAAGATCGTCTGAAAACAGGAACTCGTAATTTTCCAGATCACCCACATAGGACGGTATGCCATCCAGCCATTCAAAAATCGGTGTAAACGGTGGTTGTGCCAACCGCAGGTCTGCAAGCGAAACCTGCAACACCACCAGAAACGGCACCAGGAAGAATAGCAGCAACCAGAACATCGGCAGGCCGATGACGAGCCGGGACCCGAGTTTTGAGAGAAAATCTGTTTTCGGTCCACTCATCTGGTCAGCAGCACGGCTGCCCTCTTTTCAAAAGATATTTCCACCCGGTCACCCAAACGCACCGTCGCTTCCTCCTCGTCCCAATGCTCTGAAATGGTAAGGCGTACATGTTTGCCGCTTTTCAGGGTTATCTCGAAATGCGTGATATTGCCGAGATACATGATGTCGGTAACTCTGCCCGCAGCCTTGTTTGGAGCAGCAGCGGCCCGTCCTTTGGCTCTCGTCTTGATGAGTAGCCTTTCCGGCCGAACAGCAACCCATACCGTCTGGCCGTCCGCGAGGTCGTGTTCACCGAGAACTTCAAGCGCATTGCCGGTATCCTTGCTCTGGATTGTCTGGTTCTTGCCGCTGCCGCTTACCTGGCCTTCGAAAATGTTTACCTGGCCGACAAACCCGGCAATCATCCGGTTGGCGGGCTTTTCATAAAGTTCACGCGGGGTATCGACCTGAATGAGTTTGGCATTGTCCATCACCCCGATCCGGGTGGCAATTGACATGGCCTCTTCCTGATCATGGGTTACCATGATGAAGGTTGTTCCTATTTCCTTCTGGATGGCGACAAGCTGGCGCTGTGTATCTTCGCGCAACTTCTTGTCCAGAGCTGAAAGTGGTTCATCAAGAAGAAGCACCTTGGGTTTCCGTGCCAGTGCGCGAGCAAGTGCAACACGTTGCCGCTGGCCACCCGACAGCTGGTGCGGTTTTCGCTTTCCGTATTCTTTCATCTGCACCAGTTCAAGCAGCTCGCTTACCCGGGCTTCTGCCTCTGCTTTTTCCCATTTGTCCTGACGCAGGCCGTAGCCAATGTTTTTCTCCACGCTCATGTGGGGGAAAAGCGCATATGATTGAAACATCATGTTGACCGGGCGCGACCATGCGGGCGTTTCTGTAATGTCCTGGCCATCAATCCGGATGGTGCCGGAGCTGGGTTTTTCGAGTCCTGCAATCATCCGCAACAGGGTGGACTTCCCGGACCCCGAACCACCTAGCAGGCAGAAAAATTCACCTTGCTGAATATCGAGATCAACGTCGTTAACCGCCCTTACCCCGGAAAATTCCTTGCAGATGTTCCGTATGCTCAAGAAAGCGGACTGGCCGCCGGAGGCTTCGGTATTTGCCATGTATTGCATTGCCCGGTTCTGGAAAGAAAAAGAGCAGGCCCGGTTGGGCCTGCTCAAGAATATGGTCTTTACTGACCGGTTTTTGCCTTTGTCCATTCCCGGTTGAGAACCCGGTCCTGTTTGGCATCATAGACCGGTGAGACCCAGAGTTTTTCCTTCACCTCATCCGCGGGGAAGATGCCCGGATCTTCCAGGATTTCGCCGTCAATCAGGTCAATCGCCTTTTCGTTGGCAGAGGCGTACCAGACATAGTTTGTAATGTCGGCAGTGATTTGCGCATCCATCACAAAGTTGATGAACTTGTGAGCGTTCTCCGGATGCTTTGCGTCCGCCGGGATGGCCAGCATGTCAAACCACTGAAGCGCACCTTCCTTGGGGATTGTGTAGCTGATGCTGACACCGTTGTCTGCTTCGTCAGCACGGTCCCGGGCCTGGAAAACATCGCCGGACCAGCCCATTGCTACACAGGTATCCCCGTTTGCAAGGTCATTGATATATTGTGATGAGTGGAAGTAGCGGACATGCGGCTTGATCGCTGCAATTGCTTCCGCACCTTTCTTGAAATCTTCCGGGTCGGTTGAACGCGGATCAAGCCCCAGATAATTCATTGCAGCCGGAATGATTTCTGTCGGTGCATCAAGCAGCGAGATTCCGCAATCTGCAAGCTTTTCGGCATTTGCCGGATCGAAAATGAGTGCAAGGCTGTCCGTCGGAGCGTCTTCACCAAGTCTCTCTTTCACCTTTTCGACATTATAGCCGATACCCGTGGTTCCCCACATGTACACGACGGCATGTTCATTGCCGGGATCGTATTCCCCGACATTTTGCATGATCTGTCCATCCATGTTTTCCAGATTCGGCAGTTTTGACTTGTCCAGTTTCTGGAATACACCTGCCTGTATCTGTCTCGCCATGAAGGAGGCAGAAGGAACGACGATGTCATATCCTGAGGATCCGGCAAGAAGTTTTGCTTCAAGCACCTCGTTTGAATCGAAAACATCATAGGTCACCTTGATGCCGGTTTCCTCTTCGAATTTTTCGATTGTGTCTTCGGCAATATAGTCTGACCAGTTGTAAATGTTCAGGACTTTTTCTTCTTCGGCAAAGGCCGGCGCAACAAGCATGCTGGCGGCTGAAGCCATGAGAACGGTTCTGAATTTCATTGTTTCCTCACCTTTGGATTGCCCGTTTTTGATGCGGGTCTGTTTGGGTTTTTCCCTTGGAAAACCAAGTTGCTGAAAGGATATCGGGTTCAATCGAATTTGCAAGTCGACAATCGATTCCACGTGCCTGGAAGATGCAGATTTTCATTGGCAACCAGATACGTGCCTGAAGGCTGCAGATGGCATTCTCGGGTGTTGCCAAAATTCAAAAGATAGGGTTCTGTGCTTTCAGGAAAACATGGAGTTATCATGGACCGGAAACCTAATTTCCCAGATGCCGAAAGCATCAAGAGCACAAATCTTGCCCACCATTGGCATCCGTTTACCGATACGGCCTCGCTGGGAATGGAGGATCTTCGCCTGATATCGCAGGCAAAGGGATCTCACATCTGGGATTCGGAAGGAAACAGGATACTGGACGGCATGGCAGGCCTGTGGTGTGTGAATGTCGGGTATGGTCGTGATGAACTGGCTGATACCGCGGCTGCGCAGATGCGGGAACTTCCGTATTACAACACGTTTTTCAAATCGACCCATGCGCCGGTGGCGGCCCTTTCCGAGAAATTGGCCAGCCTTACCCCGGGCGACCTTAACCGGATATTCTTCAATACGTCAGGTTCGGATTCCAATGATACGGTTCTGCGCATTGCCCGCACATACTGGGCCAGTCGCGGGCAGCCGGAAAAAACCGTCATCATAGCAAGGAAGAATGCGTATCACGGCTCGACAATGGCCGGTGTCTCACTGGGAGGCATGGGTGCCATGCATGGTCAGGGTGGGCCACTGATCCCCGATATCGTCCATATTGACCAGCCGTACTGGTATGATGAGGGGGGAGATACGGACCCGGAAGAATTCGGCCTTCAAAGGGCGCGTGCGCTTGAGGCGGAGATAGACAGGATTGGCGTAGACAAAATCGCAGCCTTCATTGCCGAGCCGATACAGGGGGCGGGGGGAGTAATTATTCCGCCGGACAGTTACTGGCCGGAAGTAATGCGTATCTGCCGCGAGCGTGACATTCTTTTCTGTGCCGATGAAGTAATCTGCGGGTTTGGCCGTCTTGGCGAGTGGTTCGGCTCGATCCACTACGATCTCCAGCCTGACATGATATCCATGGCGAAGGGGCTTTCTTCGGCCTATCTGCCGATTGGCGCTGTAGCCTTTTCTGAAGCCCGTGCGCAGGAAATGTTTGATGCAGCCGGGGAGTTTTTCCACGGTTATACATATTCCGGCCATCCGGCCTGTTGTGCCGTTGCCTTGAAGAATATTGAGATCATCGAACGGGAGGGGTTGATAGACCGCACCCGCGATCACACAGCCCCGCTTTTCGCTGAAAAGATGAAAGCATTGGGCGATCACCCCATCGTCGGGGAAGTGAGGACAAGGGGGCTTCTGGCTGCCATTGAACTGGTTCCCGAGAAACCTTCACGAAAGCGTTTTGACAATTATGGTGAAGTTGGCACGGTTTGCCGTGATTTCTGCTTCTCCAACGGGCTGGTGATGCGTGCGGTGCGCGATTCCATGGTAGCCTCTCCCCCGCTCGTAATTACCGATGAAGAGATTGACGAACTGGTGGAAAAAGCCTGGAAATCCCTCGACCAGACATGGGCGAAAGTGAAGTAGGCATCGTCATGCAGGATGAAATCAGTGCCTATCTGGAGGCCAATCCAGAACCTGAAGCGGTTGATCTTCTGATTGCGGATTCAAACGGTATCCTGCGTGGCAAGCAGTTTCCGGGAAACCAGCTGGAAAAACTGTTCGAGAAAGGGGCAAACCTTCCCTATTCCCTGATGTTTGGTGATGTCCGCGGCTCAACTCCCACAGCTTTGCTGCAACCGCCACTGGTTGGAGACCCGGATGTAACCTACAGGGTGCAGCCGGGATCCCTGCAGCCTGTTCCCTGGGCAAGCGTGCCTACAGCCCAGGTTTTTCTGCGCCCTGTCGAACAGGATGGCAGCAATGATGAAGCTGATCCGATCACTGTTCTGGAGCGGGTGGTCGACAGGCTGAACAGGGACGGGCTTCATCCGGTCATTGCACTGGAAGGCGAATTTTATCTGCTCGATCCAACGCAGACACCACCAGCACCCGTATCTCCCGAAAACGGTTGGCCTGCTTTTGAAGGGCCGCAGGTTTATGCACTTGAGCCTTTGCAGGATGTGCAGGGTTTCATCGATACGGTCAAGCAGGTGGCGGATGCCCAGTCGATACCTCTCACTTCGGTGCTTTGTGAATATGGTGACAGCCAGTTCGAGATGAACCTCAATCACTCCGGCAAGATTGTCGAGCATGCCCGCCACATGCTGATGCTCAAGCGTGCGGTCAAGAATGTCGCTGCTGCCAATGAAACGCTTGCCAGTTTCATGGCCCAGCCGTTATCGGAAAGCGGTGGTAGCGGCTGCCATCTGCATGTCAGCTTGCTTGATGAAAAGGGTCGCAACATTTTTGCCGATGATGAAGGTCATCTTCTGAACGCCATTGGCGGGCTGATGGCAACAATGGCGCAATCCATGGCGGTGTGCGCGCCGTTTGCAAATTCCTATCGCCGTTTTCGCAAGGCAGGCTGGTCGCCGAATGCTGCAAACTGGGGGAGAAACCACCGGCTGGTCAGTCTCCGAATTCCGGTTTCAGGCAAGAACGACCTGCGGGTGGAGCATCGCATTGCCGGGGCGGACGTCAATCCGTACCTGCTCACAGCCGCCGTCCTGGCCGGCATTCATCATGGTCTTGTCAACAAGTCGGATCCCGGTCCTGAATCGCTTGAGGGTGAAGTGCCGCATCCGGGGAATGCCTTGCCAACCCGCTGGCGCGAGGCTCTGGGTGTATTTGAGGCTTCGGAGATATTCCGGGACTATTTCGGTGAAGAGTTTTTCAAGTATTTCTGTCGTTCGAAATTTGCCGAAGAAGAGAATTTTCATCTTGAAGTTTCCGACCGGGATTACGGCTGGTGCCTTCGAACGGTATGAGATATCCTTGACCAAAACCACTGGTGAATCATGAAAAAGGAAAAACCCGAGATCGGGCTGGATGTTTCCCCTGCTCTCGAAACCGGCTCTGCCGAAGAGCTATACAAATGGCTGCGTGACTATCGTGTCGACGAAGTGGAATGCGTTACGCCTGATGTTGCAGGCGTTGCTCGCGGCAAGGTGATGCCGGCATCAAAGTACATCAAGGAAAGCGAAGTACGGCTTCCGATATCGTTGTTCATGACGACGATAACCGGAGATTATCCGGATATCAATTCGGAAGGATATGACGTCGATGCCGACGTTTATCTGACCCCCGATATTGCCACGGCCCGGGCTGTTCCATGGGCAAACGATCCGTCCATCCAGATCATTCATGATGCCTACAACCGTCACGGTGATCCGGTGCCCTTTGCCCCGCGTCAGGTTCTGAAGCGTGTGATCGGCCTTTATGCAGAAAAGGGCTGGATGCCGATCGTTTCTCCGGAAATCGAGTTTTACCTGACCAAGATGAATACGGACCCGGATTATCCGCTTGAGCCTCCGGTTGGCAGGTCGGGCAGGCAAAGCCTTTCAAACCAGGCTTACTCCCTTTCCGCAGTTGATGAGTATGACCGGGTGATCGAACACATTTATGATTATGCTGAAGCGCAGAATCTTGAAATCGACACGATCATTCAGGAATCGGGCGCCGGCCAGCTTGAGATCAATCTGATGCATGGCGATCCTCTCAAACTTGCTGATGAGGTGTTCCTTTACAAGCGCCTTATTCGTGAAGCAGCGCTACAATGCGGCATTCATGCAACCTTTATGGCCAAACCCATGGAGGACCAGCCGGGAAGTGCCATGCATATTCACCAGAGTGTGCTTGATTCCGGAACCGGGAAAAACATTTTTTCCAACGAAGACGGCAGTGCATCAGAACTGTTCGGTCATTTCATAGGTGGCCAGCAGAAATACATGTATGATGCCTGTGTGTTTGCTGCTCCATATGTGAATTCCTATCGGCGTCTGGTTCCCAACATGTCGGCACCGGTCAATCTGGAGTGGGGGCATGACAACCGTTCCGCCGGATTGCGTGCGCCCCGTTCAAGTCCGGCTGCACGACGTCTGGAGAACCGGGTGGTTGGCGCGGATGCCAATCCGTATCTTGCAATCGCAGCCTCTCTTGCATGCGGTTATCTGGGCATGACCAATGCAATTGAACCGAGGGCCGAGGCAACCATCGAGTTTGAACACCGCAGTCGGGATCTGCCATTTTCGTTGCTGGGTGCTGTTGATGCTCTGAACGCATCAAAAGACCTGAAAACGGTTCTGGGTGAGGAATTCTGTACCATTTATGCAGGTGTCAAACAGCTTGAGCATGACGAGTTCATGAAAGTAATTTCACCCTGGGAACGGGAGCATTTGCTTCTGAATGTCTGATGGCCTTGTCGCTTCTTGATGTAAATGACCGGCTGGGTCAGCACCCTTCCTCCTGGTATTCGGCCAGTGCTGCACCGCTACAGGAGTTTCCTGCAGCAGAAGGCGATCTGCGTTATGACATTGTAATTGTCGGGGCAGGGTTTAGCGGGCTTTCTTCCGCCCTTCATCTTGCTGAAGCCGGTTTCAGGGTCTGTGTTCTAGATGCCCACAGGGTCGGATGGGGCGCATCCGGTCGCAATGGAGGGCAGGTCGGTTCCGGTCAACGGATCGGGCAGGATGAACTGGAAGAGCTGGTTGGGGAAGCTGACGCACGCAAGGCCTTCGACATCGGGACAGAGGCTGCCCGGCTCGTTCGTTCCCTTGTTTCGGAGCACGATATCGAATGCGCGTATCGTCCGGGGTCGATCGAGGCTTATCACCGTTCCAGGTATGATGCCGAAGGCCGCGATTATGCGGCCATGATGGCGGAGAAATATGACTATCCGCACATGCGCTATCTGCCTCCGGAGGAAATGCGTGAGAAGGTAGGTTCTCCCGATTATTCCGGTGGTCTGCTGGATACGCAGGCCGGGCACCTGCATCCGTTGAACTATGCGCGCGGTCTTGCCAGGGCAGCATTGCAGGCGGGTGCCGACATCTTTGAATTGAGCAGGGTAGGCAGGATCCAAGCCGGTTCACCCTGCAAGGTGGAAACGGACCGGGCAACGATAGTCGCAGACAAGGTTGTCCTCGCAGCCAATGGTTATCTCGGCGGGCTAGACAACCATGTTGCAGACCGGGTGATGCCAATCAACAATTTCATTGTGGCAACCGAACCGCTTGATGAAGCTGTATGCAAGTCCCTGATACGGGACGGTGAATGTGTGTATGACTCCCGTTTCGTGGTGAATTATTTCCGACTGTCGGAGGACAATCGCATGTTGTTCGGTGGTGGCGAGAATTACTCCTATCGTTTCCCCAAGGATATAGAGGCAACGGTACGCAAGCCGATGTCCCGGGTTTTCCCGCAGCTTGCTGGTGTGGGGATTGATTATGCCTGGGGGGGTACCTTGGCGATAACCTACAAGCGGTTGCCGCATTTCGAATTTCGCAAGGATGGTATTGTGAACATCTCCGGGTATTCCGGATCGGGTGTTCACATGGCGACGATGGCAGGCAAGCTGGTTGGCGAAGCCTTGCAAGGCCAGATGGAACGCTTTGACATAATCTCAAGGTTGCCAACTCCGAAATTCCCGGGGGGAGCATCATTGCGCTGGCCCCTTCTTCCTCTTGCCTTGACCTGGTATGCATTGCGGGACCGGCTATGGTAAACAATTCAGGCGCTCAGGCCCCCGGTCTGGCTTGGCTCTTTTTCGGAACCAGTGGACGTATTGCACGACGCTCGTTTTCACTTGCCACATTCTTTTTGCTGTTGCTCCATGTTTTCGTGATCATCCAGCTCATCAAGGCGGATGATAATTCAGCTTCGCTGGTTTGGTGGACACTGGTTCTGTTTGTCATCGCTGCTGTTTCGCTCTGGTGTATTTTCGCGCTGATCGTCAAGCGTTTGCATGATATCGGCGTAACCGGTTTCCTGTCTCTTGCGATCGTGTTTACCGGCATGTACTTCATTGCATTCATTGTCCTCAGCCTGTGGCCGTCCCAATCTGCAACCAACAAATACGGACCTCCGCCCTTTTGGCCGGAGGCATGACTTGAAATGGCACAAACACTTTCTCCGCCCGCCCGCTACCTGAGAGACCTTATCCGGTGTCCATCCGTCACGCCGAATGAGGGTGGGGCGCTGTCCTATCTGGAAGACAAGCTTGGCACGCTTGGGTTTCACGTTGAGCGGGTGACGTTTTCCGATCATGACACGCCCGATGTCGAAAACCTGTATGCACGATTGGGAAACGGTGCTCCGCATGTAATGTTTGCCGGCCATACTGATGTTGTCCCGGTTGGCGATACGGATTCCTGGTCCAGCGACCCCTTTGCCGGCGAGGTCCGCAACGGCTTCATGTACGGACGTGGTGCCGTGGACATGAAAGGCGGTATCGCCTGTTTTCTGTCAGCGGTGGAAGCTTTCCTGTCGCGCCACGACTTTTCCGGCTCGATTTCATTTTTGATTACCGGTGATGAAGAAGGGCCTTCCGTCAACGGTACGGACAAGCTCCTGAAATGGGCCGCAGAGAAAGGCGAGACGTGGGATGCGGCGATCGTTGGCGAACCGTCCAATCCCGAAGCGGTGGGCGATGTTATCAAGAGCGGACGGCGCGGATCACTTTCCGGCCGGGTCACCGTGCACGGGATTCAGGGGCATTCCGCCTACCCCCATCTGGCCGACAACCCTGTGCGCGGTATGGTCGATCTTCTGGATGCTTTGCTGGCCGAGCCTTTTGATCAGGGAACGGAGCAGTTCCAGCCAACCAATCTCGAAGTCACTTCGGTTGATGTCGGCAATCCGGCAACCAACGTGATCCCGGCAGAAGCGGTTGCTGGTTTCAATGTCCGTTTCAATGACACATGGGATGGCGAAAGCATGAAATCGGAAATCATTCGCCGTTTTGAGGCGGGTTCTGTCGCCGCCCGCATCCGGACCGGAAAAAAGGAACCCGTCCGGTTTTCGGTGGAATGGATTGGCAGGGTGTCACCGGTCTTTCTAACCCGGGATGACATGTTGATTGAAACTCTGTCTGAAGCAATCGCCGGCGTGACAGGAAGCAGGCCACAGTTGACGACCGGTGGCGGCACGTCCGATGCCCGTTTCATAAAGGATTATTGTCCCGTCGTGGAGTTCGGCCTGGTTGGACAAACCATGCACCAGGTCAATGAATGCACTTCTCTGGATGACCTCGATTGCCTGGCAAGCATATACGGCTCTTTTCTGGAACGATATTTTGCCGTTTCCTGATATGTGAAATTAAATAAACACACGTTCATTTAATCTTGTCACCTGTTTGGAAGTATGAGATGGTGGGACATGGCTAGAACTGTCGGATCAGTTGGTGCGGAAACCGCAAAACGTGTGCTCAAGGAGGCGCTTCGCCTTTTTGCCCGGGAAGGTTATGCGGCCGTTTCAATGCGGCAGATCGCAGGTAAATGCGGATTGCAGGCAGGTGCTCTTTATAATCACTTTCCCACAAAGCAGGCAATTCTCAACGAACTGATGGTCACCCATCTGGAGAGCCTGCTTGCTGCTTATGACGAAACACCGGACCATGCCTCACCACTTGATGCGCTGGAGGCTTTTGCCCGTTTCCACATTGCCTATCATATCGACAAGCCGGAGGAAGTGTTCATCGCCTACATGGAGTTGCGCAACCTGGAGACCGGAAACCTCGGGCCGGTCATGAAGCTTCGCCAGCAATATGAACGTTGTTTGCGGGGAATTTTGCGAAACGGTGTTGCAAGTGGTGATTTCGAAATTGACGATGTGCCCGTAACGGCAATGGCGATCATTTCCATGATGACAGGTGTGAACACGTGGTTTCGCTATGGCGGACGTCTGAGCATCCGGGAAATCGAGACGATTTACGTGAACATGATTTTTGCACTGGTCGGAAAGAATGACCAGCGCATGGGGAACAGCACCGAAGAGGAGAGGGTGAATGTTTAACGCATCGATGAACTGGTCACTGGGTGACGAGATTGAAGCCTTGCGCGAAATGACCCACCGTTTCGCCCAGGAGCGGATCAAGCCATTTGCCGCAGATATCGACAAGACCAACGAGTTTCCTGCTCACTTGTGGAAGGAGTTGGGTGACCTTGGCTTGCTGGGGGTTACGGTTGACGAGGAATATGGCGGTGCCGGGATGGGCTATCTCGCCCATTGTATTGCGGTTGAGGAAATCGCCAGGGCATCGGCGTCTGTATCCCTTTCCTATGGCGCGCATTCAAATCTTTGCGTCAACCAGATCAGCCTGAACGGAAACAAGGAGCAGAAGCAACAGTTTCTCCCCCGCCTGATTTCCGGAGAGCATGTTGGGGCGCTTGCCATGTCCGAACCGGGTGCGGGGTCCGATGTTGTTTCAATGTCTTTGAAGGCTGAAAAGCGCAATGACCGCTTTGTTCTCAATGGCAACAAATACTGGATTACCAATGGTCCGGATGCAGATACACTGGTGGTTTATGCAAAGACGGACATGGATGCAGGCTCGCGGGGCATCACCGCATTTCTCATTGAAAAGGAAATGAAAGGGTTCTCCACTTCTCCGCATTTCGACAAGCTTGGCATGCGCGGTTCAAATACTGCGGAGCTCATTTTTGATGATGTGGAAGTTCCTTACGAAAACATTCTCGGCGAAGAGGGCAAGGGCGTAAACGTACTGATGTCCGGTCTTGATTATGAGCGGGTTGTACTTTCTTCCATTGGCATCGGCATCATGCATGCCTGTCTGGACGAGATCATGCCTTACATGCACGAACGCAAGCAATTTGGCCAGAAAATCGGTGATTTTCAGCTTATGCAGGGAAAAATTGCCGACATGTACACGGCGATGAACTCGTCCCGTGCATATGTTTATGCAGTAGCTGCCGCATGCGACCGTGGCGAGGTAACCCGGCAGGACGCGGCAGCCTGTGTGCTGTATGCGTCCGAGCAGGCCATGCAGCAATCGGTTCAGGCAGTACAGGCAATGGGTGGGGCGGGTTACCTTTCGGACAATCCTGTTTCGCGCATCATGCGGGATGCAAAACTCATGGAAATCGGTGCGGGCACTTCCGAGATCCGGCGCATGCTGATCGGTCGGGAACTAATGAAGGAAACGGCGTGAGATACCTGCTGTTGCTGTTCATTGTGCTGGCCGGCCCGGCTCATGCTGCGCAAACGCAAACCCGGCAGGAAGCAGTAAACGAGTGCATTTCAAACATCGACGCCCATGGTGACTGGCACCGCTGCCGGACCCTGATCTTTGAGCCTTGTCAGGATTACACGGTGGGTGACGATCAGCACATTTCCTGTCTTCAGGCGCAGAAGACGCAATGGCATGAACATCTTGAGGGTCTCATCGAAGAACTGAATGCACGATTGACCACAGTTGGCGCAGCTTCCCTGAGCGACTCTCTTGGTCAATGGTATGAGTATCGCAGCATCAGGTGCCGGACAGCGGCAGAAGAACGGGCTGCCATAGGCTTTGATGCAGAGGCTGCTGGAATTGGCTGCGAGATCGCCGAGACAGCTGGTCTTGTATCCGACTTGCAGAATTGCCTGGACGGCCATTCCACTTCAGCCTATTGCGCGTTGAAGGAATAGGCCATGCTTGCGTCTTACAAAACCCATGAAGAGGCGGTCGGGGCATTCCGATGGGGTCTTCCCGAGCAGTTCAATATGGCATGGGAGGTTTGCGACAAATGGGCCGAAAAAGATCCTGACCGAACCGCAATCATAGACCTTTCATCGGGCAAGCGTCTCGATGTCACGTTTGCAGAATTGAAACAGCTTTCGGACAAGCTTGCCCTGTTTTTGAGCCAAAGCGGAATTGTTCCAGGTGACCGGATTGGTGTTTTGCGTCCCCAGTCCGTGTGGACGGCGGCTGCCCATATAGCAATCTGGAAACTTGGCGCGATCTCAATGCCACTCTTTGCCCTGTTTGGGGAAGAGGCACTGAGCAGCCGTTTGGAAAATTCGGGTGCTTGTGCCGTGATTACGGATGAGACGCAAGCCAATAAACACGATCTGTTGTTTTCAGGTATCAAGAAACTGAAACATGTTGTTGTGCCGGAAACCGTACTGGAAGGCAGTCAGGTCACAGAATTCACCATGGCCGGAACCGGCCCGGATACACCAGCCTGTCTGATCTACACATCGGGGACGACCGGCTCGCCGAAGGGTGCGTTGCATGGCCATCGCATTCTTCCCGGCCATTTGCCTGGCGTGGAAATGTCCCATGACCTTTTTCCGCAATCGGGAGATGTCCTTTGGACCCCGGCTGACTGGGCGTGGATAGGGGGGCTTTTTGATGTGCTGATGCCCGGCCTGTTTCACGGAATTCCGATCGTGGCTGCCCGCATGGAAAAATTCTCCGCTGAAAGATGTCGGGAGATCATTCGAGACGGAGGCGTGCGGAACATTTTCTTTCCCCCGACTGCCCTGCGAATGTTGAAAGCTGAAGACATGAGATTGCCCGGCCTGCGTACGGTCGCTTGCGGCGGGGAGCCGCTTGGGGCTGAAATGCTTGCATGGGGGCGGGAAGCGTTTGGCGTAACCATCAATGAATTTTATGGCCAGACCGAATGCAACATGACGGTTTCCTCATGCAATGCATGGTTTGAACCAAGGCCCGGGTCAATCGGCAAACCGGTGCCGGGGCATGAGGTGGCTGTCATAGATGACCAGGGCAATCCGGCCGGGGAAGAAGGGGACATCGCAGTTCGTCGCGGTTCTGCTGCCATGATGCTGGAATACTGGGAAAACCCGCAGGCAACCCGGGAGAAATTCCGGGGTGACTGGCTGCTTACCGGTGACCGGGGTGTCATGGAAGGGGGCTATATACGCTTTGTAGGCCGTGATGACGACGTTATCACCTCTGCAGGCTATCGTATCGGTCCGGCCGAAATCGAGGACTGCTTGCTCAAACATGAGGCAGTGGCCTCCGTTGGCGTTATAGGCAAGCCGGACCGGGAACGAACAGAGATCGTCAAGGCATATGTTCTGCTGCGTCAGGGGTATGAACCTTCTGGCGCGCTTTCTGCAGACTTGCAGGAACATGTCAAAACCCGGCTTGCCGCCTACGAATACCCGCGTGAAATTGAATTTGTTGATAGTCTGCCAATGACCGTGACGGGCAAAATCATCCGCAAGGAGCTTAAAGCCCGCGCCATTCGTGAAATGGAAGAAGCATGACCAGGATACAGTCGAAAATCTCTGCCAAATCCCCTCAGTTCGAGGCCAATCACCAAGCCAATCTTGACCAGTTGGCAGTTGTTCGAGAAGCGGTTGACTTTGCTGCTGCCGGTGGTGGTGAAAAATCACGTGCAAGGCATCTGGGGAGAGGCAAGATGCTGCCTCGCGACCGGGTGTCCAACTTGCTTGATCCTGGCTCGCCATTCCTTGAAATCGGTCAGACAGCTTCACACAACATGTATGGTAACGACAGTCCGTGCGCGAGCATGATTGCCGGGATCGGACGTGTTGAAGGCATCGAATGCATGGTCATCTGTAATGATGCAACGGTAAAGGGCGGTACCTATTTCCCGATGAGTGTCAAGAAACACCTTCGCGCACTCGAGATCGCCCAGGAGAACCGCCTGCCCTGCATTATGTTGGTGGATAGTGGCGGAGCCAACCTGCCACAACAGGCAGAAGGGTTTCCGGACCGGGAGCATTTCGGCCGGATTTTCTATTATCAGGCAAACATGTCTGCTTTGAACATACCGCAGATCGCGGTGGTAATGGGTTCATGTACCGCTGGTGGTGCCTATGTCCCTGCCATGTCGGATGTGTCGATTATCGTCCGGGAACAGGGAACGATCTTTCTGGCTGGCCCGCCGCTGGTCAAGGCTGCAACCGGAGAGGTGGTCAGCGCGGAAGACCTTGGCGGCGGAGCCATGCATGCCAGTGTTTCAGGTGTAGCGGACTATCTTGCCGATGATGATGCCCATGCACTTGCTCTGGCCCGTCAGGCAGTTGCAAATCTCAACCGGACAAAACAGGTCCAGCATGATCTACAGCCGATAGAGGAACCTGCCTATGATCCCGATGAAATTCTCGGTGTTGTTCCGGCTGACCTCAAGACGCCATACGATGTGCGCGAGGTTATTGCCCGGGTTGTGGATGGTTCGCGTTTCGATGAATTCAAGGCCCGTTTCGGCACAACGATCATTTGCGGTTTTGCCCATGTGATGGGCATGCCGGTCGGTATTATCGCAAACAATGGCGTGCTTTTCTCGGAAAGTTCACTCAAGGCGGCCCATTTCGTGGAGCTTTGCTCGAAAAGGAAAATCCCGCTTGTCTTCCTGCAAAACATTACCGGTTTCATGGTGGGCAGAAAATATGAAGCAGGTGGGATTGCCAAGGATGGGGCAAAGCTGGTTACGGCGGTTGCTACCACAAAGGTTCCGAAAATCACCATGTTGATCGGCGGCTCGTTTGGAGCGGGCAATTACGGCATGGCGGGCAGGGCCTATTCACCGCGCTTCCTGTGGACCTGGCCCAATAGCCGCATTTCAGTGATGGGAGGCGAACAGGCTGCAGGGGTGCTTGCCACGGTCAAGCGTGCAAGCATTGAGGCAGGGGGCGGTAGCTGGAGCGAGGAAGAAGAAGCAGCGTTCAAGCAGCCAACGCTCGACATGTTTGAAGAACAGTCTCACCCGCTTTATGCTTCTGCACGGCTTTGGGACGATGGAATTATCGATCCGCGAAAGACGCGCGAGGTCTTGGCCCTTTCACTTTCGGCAACCATGAATGCCGGAATTGATGAAACCAATTTTGGCGTTTTCAGGATGTGATGATGCATAACGATCTCATCGCACGCATTCCCGGGGGCGACCGCATGGCGGGCGGAGCGGTTCTTTTTGCAATCGGTCTTGTGCTCTTCAATTATTTTGAGTTCCAAAGCCTTGCCTTTGTGCGCCTTCCTCTCGCAGCTGTCTCGGCCTACGGCTTTTTCAAGTTTTCCCAGGGGCTGGTGGAGTGGAAATATTCGAATTCCAGCCTGCACACGCTGCTCAATCAGCCGGAACATCTGTTGATCGACATTCCCTTGCACGGTGGCGATCTCACAACATTGCATGCGGTTGAGGATGTATTGATAGAGTTTTGTCGTGAGCGCAAAACGGTTTGTGTGGAGGGGCACACGGTTGATCGTCCCAATGACATCGGAACAATTCGCCTCAAGGGTCGTCAGGCAGATGCGACGTTTGCAAGTGTTTACAGGGTTCTCGCACGTTTCAGCCTGGGCGGCACTGTTTCGGTGTTTCCACCAGCCGGAGAACAACCTGACCCGGAGATCCGCGGAAAGCGGGTTCTCATGAATGTGACAGCAAGAGGATAGAGCCATGTTCAGGAAAATTCTGATTGCCAACCGGGGCGAAATTGCTTGCCGGGTCATGCGCACTGCCCGTTCCATGGGTATGGAATGCGTTGCGGTTTTCTCTGATGCAGATCGCAATGCCCTTCATGTGCGGGAGGCAGACGAGGCAATTCATATCGGCCCGGCAGCAGCAAATGAAAGCTACCTGCGTGGCGAGCGCATAATTCAGGCCGCCCTCGATACGGGCGCCGAAGCAATCCATCCGGGTTACGGTTTCCTTTCGGAGAACCCCGGGTTTGTGGAAGCGGTGGAAAAGGCAGGTCTTGCCTTCATTGGTCCGTCATCCGACGCCATCCGTGCAATGGGTTTGAAGGACGCGGCCAAGAAGTTGATGGAAGAGGCGGGTGTTCCGGTTGTTCCGGGCTATCATGGTGATAACCAGGACGCCGGTTTCCTTGCCGCGGAAGCGGAGAAGATTGGCTATCCGGTCCTGATCAAGGCTCGCGCCGGAGGCGGTGGCAAGGGCATGCGCCTGGTCGAGGAGCCTAAGGGTTTCATCCCTGCCCTGGAAGGTGCTGTCCGTGAGGGGGAGGCAAGTTTTGGTGACGGGCGCGTACTTGTTGAGAAATTCATCACGTCTCCCCGACATATTGAAATACAGGTCTTTGGTGACAGTCACGGGAATGTCGTTCACCTGTTTGAGCGAGACTGTTCATTGCAGCGTCGCCACCAAAAGGTAATCGAGGAAGCGCCGGCTCCCGGAATGACGGAAGCAATGCGTGCAGCCATGGGAAATGCTGCAGTGAAGGCAGCAAAGGCAATCAACTACTCCGGTGCTGGCACAATCGAGTTTATTGTCGATGGTTCAAACGGTCTCCAGCCGGATGGTTTCTGGTTCATGGAGATGAACACCCGTTTGCAGGTTGAGCATCCGGTGACCGAAGCCATTACCGGTGTTGATCTGGTGGAGTGGCAGCTTCGGGTAGCGAATGGTGAAGCCTTGCCATTGGCTCAGGATGAACTGGAAATTTCCGGACATGCTTTCGAGGCACGTCTGTATGCGGAAGATGTTCCGAAAGGCTTTTTGCCTGCAACCGGCACTCTTGAGTGGCTGGAATTCTCTGACCGGGCAAGAAACGACAGCGGGGTTGAGGAAGGTGATACCATCACGCCGTTCTATGACCCGATGATTGCCAAAGTCATAACTCACGCAGCAACGCGTGAAGAAGCACTGGCAGAACTGGAGAAGGCGCTTGGGGAGACGCAAATAGCGGGAACAGTAACCAATACTGCATTCCTGCGTGCCCTGTGTGTGCACTGCGACTTTTCCTCGGGCAAGGTGGATACAGGCCTGATCGGGCGTGAGCTCGATTTGCTGGTTGAGCCACAGCACCTTTCCGATCATATTGTCGCACTTGCAGCCAAGCGTGTAATGGACCTGCCGCTGAGGCCGGGTGAAATGCAAAGCGCTGATTTGCATTTTGCAGATGACCCGTTTGACCTGCTTTCCGGTTTCACACTCTGGGAACCTGCCATCTGGACACAGAAGCTGGTTCTCGGCGAAGCGGTTTATGATGTTCGTGTCAGGGCATCAAACAATGAATGGGAGTGGTCAATCAGGCAGGGTGATGATGATTTTGGTGACTGGTTCACCGATCTGGAATCGGACGAGGTCGTGCTGGACACCCATGAATATGATGACCGCGTTGCCGTTTTTGCCCCCGAGGGAACATTTGAATTCACGGTGCCTGACACACTGGCAGGGAGCGGTGCCGGTGCAATGGGAGAGGGAACGATTGTTGCCCCGATGCCGGGGCTGGTGAAACAGGTCATGGCCAAGGCGGGTGACAATGTTTCGGAAGGCGACCCGGTTCTCATTCTTGAAGCGATGAAAATGGAGCATACCCTGACTGCCCCGGGTGACGGCAAACTGGCCGAAGTGAATGTGGTTGCAGGAGACCAGGTTGAAGATGGTGTAATTCTGGCTGTGATGGCGGAAAAGGAAAGCTGACGGAAGTTTGATCTCATCGTGTGCGATCGTGCCTCGACCTTGTCGTGATTTCTGGCAAAAAATGCGTTGTTCAGGATACACACGGATGCATGCCAATGATTACCCGAAGATCTTTTGTCCTTTCAGTCTCAGCCGCCGGCCTGATTTCCCTGCCGGGAATTTCAACTGTCATGGAAAGTCGCGCTCAGGGAGTGTTCGGAAAAGCCCTGGTGGCAAAGTCGAAACTCTCCAGCCGGTTATGGCAGCAACATAACCCAGCCTCGACCATCGGGATTGATCATTCTGCCTGGGATTCGTTTCTGGCAAAACATGTCTCAACAGATGGCAATGGTGTAAACCGCGTTTCCTATGGTGCAGTGACCGAATCTGACCGGCAGCTTCTCGAAAATTACCTGAACCTCCTTCAGGAAACGGATGTGGTTACTCTCAATCGTGACGAACAGTACGCGTTCTGGATCAATCTTTATAACGCGGCGATGGTGAAGACGGTTCTGAATCATTATCCGGTGAAGTCGGTTTTCGACATCAAGTCTGGTCTGCTGGATGCAAAGGGCCCGTTCAATGATGTGGTTGCCGTTGTAAAGGGTCAACAGCTGACGCTGGACACGATTGAAAGCGGGATTGTCCGTCCGCTTTGGAGCGATCCCCGCCTTCATTACGTATTCAATTGTGCGGCCATGGGGTGCCCCAATCTGGGCAAACGTGCTTACAGGGGCGCAACGATCAATGTCAGTCTGGATGAAGCTGCATCTGCCTATGTGAACAACCCGCGCGGCATCAGGATATGTGGCGGCAGAGTGATCGCATCAAAAATATACTACTGGTATTCAGAGGATTTCGGAAACGACGACAAGGCAGTACTTGACCACATCCGCAATCATGCCTCGGAAAAACTGGTCCGCAGCTTGAATGGCCTGTCCAGAATTGACGCATACGAATATGACTGGGCACTGAACGGGCGCTAGCCTACAGGCGAACAAAAACCGGCATGAAATTGTTTGCTGGCATGTTGTGAAGCGCCTCCAGGCGGTAGCCTGCCTTTTCGGCAACCTCCTCAACCTCGCCGATGTCCCTTACTCCAAACTCGAGGTCTTTGCTTTTTAGCCATTCCTCAAAAGTGGCGTTGCTGGGTGCAGTATGTACACCATCCTTGCGATACGGACCGTACAGGACAACCTTGCCGCCTGGACGAAGAAAGGGAAGCGCATTCATGAAAAGTGCCGGTGTCACAGCCCATGGCGCATAGTGGATGACATTGAAAGCCAGGATTGCGGCATACCGGTTCTGTGAAAAGCCCCACTTATTTTTCGTCACATCCAGATGAACTGCCGGTTGGACATTGGACAATTGGTAATGTTCACGCCAGGCATCAATGCTGGCAAGGGAAGAAACCGGATGTTCACTGGGCTGAAAACTGTGTCGCGGGAACTTTTGCGCAAGATGTGTCACATGCTGGCCGCTACCACTTCCGATTTCGAGAACATGCCCGGATTCTTTCGGAAGGGTGTCTGTCAGTATTTGCGATATCGGTTCGATATTGCGCTCAAAAGAGGGGGAAAATTCGCGTTTGTCTTCCATTTCGAAACCTTGTTCAGGGATGACTGTTCCGGCTTGCAGAATTGATACTGGCGGCCTGCAAAAAGTCACGATAATAATTCGTGATGGAGGAGTTTTCATGAAGTATAAGCTTGCGATGTCGGCAACGGAAGTTTCCGCCTATATGGATGAAGTTTTCCCTCAGGTGCGCCATCTCGGATTTGCCGTGGAAAACCTCGGTCCGGGCGAGATCACCGTCAGCATGAAGATCGGAAATGAAAGCTTGCGCCCCGGTGGTACCGTATCCGGCCCGACCATGTTCACCCTGGCTGATTGTGCGAGCTATCTCATTATTCTGGCCCACATAGGCAAGGTGGCACTGGCGGTTACCACCAATCTGAACATAAATTTTCTGAGCAAGCCAGGTCAGAAAGACCTGATTGCCACTGCCCGTCTCTTGAAGCTTGGCAAGCGTCTGGCCGTCTGCGACATAGAGTTGCGTTCGAGAGATGAAGAGCAGCTGGTTGCCCATGCCACGGCCACTTATTCAATACCGCCGAGGAATGATGCTCCTGCTGCTTCAAGTGCCTGACAGGGCGTGATACCAAGCCCGGAACGGGAGGAAATTATGGATCTGGGATATTCGAAAGAGGAAAACGAATTTCGCGAGGAAGTACGAAATTTTCTTGCCGAAAATCTGCCCGAACGCATTTCCGAAAAGGTAAGGCTTGGAAAGCGTCTTGGCCGCGATGACATGGCCCGATGGCATGCCATTCTCAATGAACGCGGCTGGCTTGCGCCTGGTTGGCCTGCCGAGCATGGCGGCACCAACTGGACTGCAGTTCAGAAACATATTTTCGATGAAGAAACATGGGCTGCCGGAGCGCCCCGAACGGTCCCGTTTGGCATCAGCATGCTTGCTCCGGTTCTTCACAAGTTCGGTTCGGAAGAACAGAAGCGGCATTATCTGCCGCGTATACTTGATGGAACTGACTGGTGGTGTCAGGGATACTCCGAACCGGGAGCTGGCTCCGACCTCGCATCCTTGAGAACGTCTGCAACGCGTGATGGCGATCATTATATCGTCAATGGCCAGAAGACATGGACCACGCTCGGTCAATACGCGAACATGATTTTCTGCCTTGTCCGCACTTCCGGGGAAGGCAAGCCGCAGGAGGGCATATCTTTCCTGCTCATTGACATGGACACTCCCGGTGTTGAGGTTCGACCGATCATTCTGATTGACGGTGAACACGAGGTGAACGAGGTCTTCTTTGATAATGTGAAAGTCCCTGTCGAAAACCTTGTTGGCGAAGAAAACATGGGTTGGACCTATGCAAAATATCTTCTCACGCATGAACGTACCGGAACAGCAAACATCGGCAATTCGAATGCAGCGTTGCAGCGGCTAAAGAAGATTGCAGGTGAACAAAGAAAGGCTGGTCGTTCGCTGCTTGATGATCCGTATTTCGCTGCGCGTCTGGCCCGGGTTGAAATTGACCTCGAGGCCATGAAAACAACGAACCTTCGCATTCTCGTTGATGCTGATGCTGGCGCTGCACCGGGCCCCGAAAGTTCGATGCTCAAGGTTAAGGGAACAATCATTCGCCAGGAAATCAATGATCTGGCGCGGCGCGCGCTTGGTCCCTACGCGCTTCCGTTTTCATCCGAAGCCATGGACGAAGGCTATAATGATGAGCCGGTTGGGCCGGAATATGCAAACCCGATAGCCGCGAAATATTTCAATAACCGGAAAATGTCGATCTATGCCGGCTCCAACGAGATTCAGCGTGAGATCATCAAAAAAACCAAGATGGACCTATAGGAAAGACGGGCATGGATTTTTCTCTCAAAGATGACCGTCGAATGCTTCAGGAAACGCTGATGCGGTTTCTGGCTGACAATTATGACATCGAGAAACGCCATGGCTTTGCGATGTCTGATGAGCATTTCTCCAGGGAAATGTGGGGGCAGTTCGCCGAGCTTGGCATAATTGGCGCTCTCTTTCCCGAAAAGGTCGGCGGATACGGCGGGGAAGGTGTGGACCTGATGGTCGTTTTCGAAGCTTTGGGGCGCCATCTGGTCGTTGAGCCGTTCTTGCCTACCTTGCTTGCCGGTTCGGTTCTGGCGGGTACAGGCAACATCCACTTGCTGGAACAGGCGATTGCGGGTGACCGGTTGCTGGCACTTGCCCATGGCGAGCCGGATTCAAGATATGAGCTTGAAAGGGTTGCGACCACGGCGGTGAAAAAAGATGACGCCTGGCATGTAAGCGGCAACAAGGCTGTTGTCTTGGGAGGCAAGGCAGCAACCCATTTGGTGGTCTCCGCACGTACATCCGGTGAACAGGGCGAAGAAAAGGGTATTTCGCTTTTCCTGGTTGAAAACCGGGAATCGGTGCGTTGCCGCGATTATGCAACCTTTGACGGATACGCTGCAGCAGAAATTGTTCTTGATGACGAAGCGGCAGAGTTGCTGGGTGAGGAGGGCAATGGCTTCCCCTTGCTCGAAGAAGCCCATGCCAGGGCCATAACGGCAGTCACCGCCGAGGCACTCGGTGCGATGGAAGTGGCCAGGGCCATGACGGTTGAATACATGAAGGAACGAAAGCAGTTCGGCGTTCCCATCGGCAAGTTCCAGGCGTTGCAACACCGCATGGCAGATGTGTTGATCGAGATTGAGCAGATGCGGTCTGCCGTTATCAACACCGCAGGCCATCTTGGCGATACCCCACTGGTGCGGGAGCGTTATGCGTCCTCGGCCAAATACCTCGCCGGTACAATCGGCAGACAGGTCGCAGAAGAAGCAATCCAGATCCATGGCGGCATGGGCATGACCTGGGAATATGCTGTCGGACATTTTGCCAAACGGATCATCATGATTGATCATCTGTTCGGCGATACAGATCATCATCTCGAGAGATACATCGCGCTGGGGCGTAACGGCTGAATTTATTCAAAACAAGGATACATCATGACAATTGAAACCCGTCTGGCCGACATGGGCATCACCATTCCCGAACCGGCAAAACCTGTTGCAAGCTATGTGGGCTTTACCCGCCATAACGATCTTGTCTTCGTTTCAGGACAATTGCCCATGGTTGATGGAAACCCCAGCCATACAGGCATTCTGGGTACGGATTCAGTAACTCTCGGAGAGGCAACAGAAGCAGCCAGGAACTGTGCGATAAATATTCTGGCACAGATTAAAGTTGCTTGTGACGGCGATCTGGAGCGGATTGTCCAGTGCATGCGCCTTGGCGGATTTGTTGCTTCCACCCCTGATTTTATTGGTCATCCCCAAGTGATCAATGGTGCTTCGGACCTTATGGCTGAAGCTCTCGGTGAACGCGGAGTTCACGCACGCGCAGCAGTCGGCGTTGCGGCATTGCCACTCAATGCCTGCGTTGAAGTGGAGGCTACATTTGTCATTCGCTAGCGGGAGGTTGAGGTTGGAGCAGGCAGGAGGCGACCAATGATCGGGCGTGTTCAATCGCCGAAAATCATCCGGATCGGTGGCGGGGTTGTGGAGGAAATTGCCGATGTCCTTCACCAACTCGGTCTTTCACGCCCGCTTGTCGTGACAGATGCAAACCTTGTGCAAATCGGACATGTCAAAACCTTTACAGACCTTCTTGATAAAGCCGGAATTGAGTGGAATGTTTTTGACGGTGTTGTAGAGGATCCAACCGACACTTGTCTTGATGAAGCGTTGGAAAGTTTTTCCGCCGCTCCCCATGACTGTGTGATCGGGTTTGGAGGAGGCAGCCCCATGGATACGGCAAAAGCTGTATCCTTCATGGCTGCCAATGGCGGACATGTCCGTGACTACAAGGCACCATTCCAGATTGACAAATGCGGCGTGCCAACAATCCTCGTGCCGACCACAGGCGGAACGGGGTCGGAACTCACACGCTGGTGTGTGATTACCGATACCGGCCGTGTTGAGAAATACAATCTTTCGGGACTGGCCTGTGTTGCGACCGCTGCGCTGATCGACTGGCAGTTCACCGTGACAAAGCCGTGGCGCATTACAGCTGACACGGCTGTTGACAGTCTGACACACGCAATGGAAGCCTATGTCAGTAGGAAGGCTTTTGCGTATACGGATGCATTCGCCCTGTCTGCCATGCCGCTGATTGCAAAACATGTTCGAACAGCCTGCAGGGAGCCTGAAAATCCGGAAGCCCGCGAAGCATTGATGTTGGCGGCATCCCAGGCCGGGATGGCATTCTCAAACGCGTCAGTTGCACTGGTCCACGGCATGAGTCGCCCGATTGGTGCCCATTTCCATGTTGCACACGGTCTTTCAAATGCCATGCTGTTGCCAGCTGTCACGGCATTTTCTGTAAGTGCAGCACCTGCACGTTATGCCGATTGTGCACGTGTCATGGAGTGGGCAAATGACAGCGATACCGATGAGACTGCATGCAGGAAACTGGTTGAAGGATTGCGGCAACTCAATGAGGATCTGAAAGTACCTTCACCCGGTGAACTTGGGCATCACAAGGAACTGGCACAGCCAAAATTCGAACTGATGGCTGAACAGGCCCTTGCCTCCGGTTCGCCACACAACAACCCGCGTATTCCTGAAGCTGACGAAATCGTCCGGTTGTACGAGGAAATCTGGTAGGCACAACGGGTTTGACCCGGTAACCTGACCGGATGAAAATCAGGGAAGAACTGCCGGGAGATGAAAACGCCATACATGACCTTACGGTCCAGGCGTTTGAAGGCATGCCTTACAGCAATGGCGAGGAAGCTCCCATCGTCCGGCGTCTGCGCGATGACGGTGATTTGGTTCTTTCACTTGTTGCGGTTGATGAGGGCATGATGGTCGGCCACGTCGCCTTCTCGCCGGTTGCCATCAATCAGGTGAACAACGGCTGGTGCGGGCTCGGGCCGTTATCGGTTCGTCCTGACCGCCAGCGAACCGGCATTGGCAGCAGGCTGGTTCGTGAAGGACTTTCAAGAATGAAAAAGGCGGGCGCATCAGGGTGTGTCCTGATCGGAAATCCCGATTACTATTCAAGGTTCGGATTTGTCAGTAATCAGAAACTCTCCTTTGGCAAGGTTCCGTTTCCCTATGTCCAGTCCCTTTGCTTTGGGGAGCAACCGATAGCCGGAAAATTGCGGTTTGCACCCGCCTTTGGGGTCTGATCATTGGCCTGTGCAGCCGTATCGGGAAAAGCCGCACAGGCATGAGTGTAAAACGCCGGATTACAGTTTGTTGATGGAGTTCCCCCCGTCTGCAAGCATGGCGGTCCCGGTTACGAAGGACGACTGGTCAGACAGCAGAAAGAGCGCTGCCTGCGCAATCTCGTTTGGTTCCGCCATTCTCTTGAGTGCATGAAACCCCCGGACGACTGCGTGGAAATCAGGGTCATCACCTGCCATTGGAGTTTTCGTGCCTCCAGGCAACAGCGCATTCACCCGAATGTTTTCCGGCCCGTGTTCGGCAGCAAGGACTTGTGTCATGCCGATCAGACCTGCCTTGGCAGCTGCGTATGCTCCCATTCCCGGTAGGCCGATTGTGTGTCCGACGAAGGATGATGTGAACACGAGTGATCCGCCTCCGTTTTTCTGCAGGGCAGGAATCTGGTGTTTTGCCGCATGGAACCCGCTTGTAAGATTGACCCCGAGCACCTTGTTCCAGTTTTCGTCATCCATGTCCGCGATGGATGTCATGTCTCCCGTCATGCCCGCATTGTTGAATGCCCCATCCAGTTTGCCAAACCGGGTTTCCGCCAACATTACCAGTTCTTTTGCATACTCGCTGTCTTCCACGTTGCCGGCTGCAAAAACGGCTTCGCCCCCATTCCCGGAAATCTCGTCACATATGTCTTGAAGCAGCCCGGCCCGGCGTGCGCCCAGCACAAGATTGGCACCTTCCCGGGCAAAAATTCTGGATGCTGCAGCGCCAATACCACTGCTCGCCCCGGTAATAATTATGGTCTTTCCATTGAGTATCATTCTCGTCTCCATCGGTTGAATACGAGTGATGCTTTATGGAGCATGAGAGGGTGGAGCCACCCGTTTCATGCATTCCCCAGCATTGGAGACGTTTTAGCGGGAATGAGATTGAGAAAAGCCGGATGGCAGGATTTATCATCTGCGGGCAGCAATAAAAAAAGCGGGCTGAAAAGCCCGCCTTGAAGTGTTTTGTTGAACTGCTTCAGCCTGCAGCAGCAACTGCCCGTTTTGCCATGACCTTTACAAGGTTGGCGCGATATCTTGCATCGCCATGAAGATCGGAGAGCATGTCACCCTCGTCCACTTCAGCATCTGAAACAGCATCTGCCGACCAGTTGGACGACAAGGCATCTTCCATTCCGGTGTGCCGGAAAACGCCATCCGAGCCGGCACCTGTAACGGCAACGCGGGCATCCCCACCATTCATCGCCACGAAAACACCGGCCATGGCATATCGCGAAGCCGGGTTCGGAAACTTCGAATAGGCAGCCTTGTCAGGAGCAGTAAAGGAAACGGCCGTGATGATTTCGTCATCCTCAAGTGCGGTTTCAAACATGCCGACAAAGAAATCTTCGGCAGGGAGTGTGCGCTTTGTTGTCATGATTTCGGCACCAAGCCCGATCATGGCTGCAGGATAGTCAGCGGCAGGATCGTTATTGGCGATTGATCCGCCAATGGTTCCCATATGGCGCACATGGGGATCACCAATATGACCGGCAAGATTGCAGATTGCCGGGCACAGGTCTGCAAGCTCGGACGAGCTTGCAACCTCTGCATGGGTAGTCGCTGCACCAATGGTCACCTTCTTCCCGTCAATCGCAATGCCTTTCATCGCATCGATATGTCTGAGGTCAATCAGGTCGGAAGGGGCTGCAAGCCTTTGCTTCATTGTCGGAATGAGTGTCATTCCGCCTGAAACGAATTTCGCATCCTCTGCTTCTGCCATTTTGGCAACGGCGTCATCAGTGCTGGTTGCCCGGTGATAAACTGTTTCGTACATGTCTGGCTCTCCTACTCTGCGGCTTCTTTCACGTTGGCCGCATTGATTGCCTGCCAGACCTTGGCAGATGTTGCGGGCATGGAAAGAGCATTGTTTCCAATGGCATTGGTGATTGCGTTGATAACGGCTGGCGGCGAGCCGATGGCTCCGGCCTCGCCACATCCCTTGATACCGAGCGGATTGCCCGGACATATCGTGGTTTCGTGGCTCACCATGTAGCTCGGCAGGTCATCTGCCCTTGGCATGGCATAATCCATGTATGAACCGGTAAGAAGCTGGCCGCTTTCATCATAAACAGCCTGTTCCAGCAATGCCTGGCCAACGCCCTGTGCAATGCCGCCATGTACCTGGCCTTCAACAATCATCGGATTGATGATGGTGCCGAAATCGTCAGATGCCACAAACTGGACAATCCGGGTTGTGCCTGTTTCAGGATCAACCTCGACTTCACAAATGTAGCAACCCGCTGGGAAGGTGAAGTTGGAAGGGTCATAAAAAGCACCTTCCTTGAGACCCGGCTCCATGCCTTCCGGCAGGTTATGGGCCGTGTAAGCCCCAAGACAAACTTCATGCCAGCCAAGTTTCTTGTCCGTGCCGGCCACTTTCACTTCGCCATCCTCAATGACAATGTCACCTTCCGAGGCTTCAAGCATGTGGGCGGCAATTTTCTTGGCTTTCGCTTCCACCTTGTCGAGCGCCTTGACGATCGCGGACATGCCCACGGCGCCGGAACGGGAGCCGTAGGTTCCCATGCCGAACTGGACCTTGTCAGTATCGCCATGCACAATCTGGACATTGTCGCTCGGCAGACCAAACCGGTCACTGACCAACTGCGGAAACGTGGTCTCGTGCCCCTGGCCATGGCTGTGGGAACCGGTCAGGATCTCGATTGTTCCGACCGGGTTTACGCGCACCTCGGCGGATTCCCACAAGCCGACACCCGCACCAAGAGATCCGACCGCGGCAGACGGGGCAATGCCGCAAGCCTCGATGTAACAAGACATTCCGATACCGCGCAGCTTGCCTTGCGACGCAGATTCAGAACGGCGTTTTTCGAACCCTGCATAGTCGGCTGCTTTCATGGCGGCTTCGAGATTGGCTTCGAAGTCGCCACTGTCATATGCCATGATTACCGGCGTCTGATGGGGAAACTCGCGGATGAAATTCTTCCGCCGCAGTTCAGCAGGATCAATGCCGAGATCCCGCGCTGCTGTTTCCATCATGCGTTCGATCAGGTAGCAGGCTTCGGGGCGCCCTGCTCCGCGATAGGCATCAACCGGTGTCGTGTTCGTATAGGCGGTGCGGACGTTGCAGTGAATGTTGGCAATGTCATACTGGCCTGAAAGCAGCGTCGCATAAAGATAGGTCGGCACCGATGATGAAAAGAGGGACATGTAGGCGCCGAGATTGGCAATCGTGTCGACCTGAAAGCCGACGATCCGGTTATCCTTGTCGAAACCCATCCTGGCTTTTGAGACATGATCCCGTCCATGTGCATCGGTAAGGAATGCTTCGGAGCGGTCCGCTGTCCATTTGACAGAGCAGCGTGTCTTCATGGAAGCCCACAGACAAACGATCTCTTCCGGATAGATATAGATCTTGGCTCCAAATCCTCCACCAACATCAGGTGCGATAACACGCAGCTTGTGTTCCGGCGCAACCTGGTAAAAGGCTGAAAGCACCAAGCGGGCCACATGCGGGTTCTGCGAGGTTGTGTAGAGCGTATAGTGATCCTCTGATGGTGAGTAAGTTGCCACAGCAGAGCGGGGCTCCATCGGATTGGGGGCAACGCGGTTGTTCGTGATCTCCATTTCACAAACATATGCAGCATCGGCAATCGCCTTTTCCGTTGGCTCCTTGTCGCCAATCTCCCAATCATAGATGAGGTTGCCCGGCGCTTCAGGGTGAAGTTGGGGAGCACCATCGGCCAGTGCCTGTTCCGTGGTGATGACGGCATCAAGGATTTCGTAATCCACTTCGACTGCTTCTGCTGCTGCCCGTGCACGAGCCAGGCTGTCTGCGATTACAACTGCAACTGCATCACCCACATAACGTGCCGTTTCGGTGGCGAGGGCTGACCAGGCACCCATTTTCATTGGTGAACCATCCTTGGAATGGATCATCCAGCCGCAAATGATGTTGCCAATACCGTCGCCGGTAAGTTGTTTGCCATCGAGAACAGCCTCGACGCCTGGCATGCCTTCTGCCGGAGACTTGTTGATGCCCTTGATCTTTGCATGTGCATGTGGCGAGCGAACGAATGCCGCGTAACACTGGTTTGTCTCTCTCACATCATCGGTATATTTGCCCGATCCCGTGATGAACCGCTTGTCTTCCTTGCGCAAAACCCGTGCGCCGATACCTTCACTCATGTCATTCCTCCTCCTGTTGCCATAGGCAATGCCTGAGTGGACTTACAGCGGTCCGTCAGGCCCGATCTTTGTTCCCGATTACATTTTGGATGCGGCATCCTGAATGGATTTCACGATGTTGTGGTAGCCGGTGCAGCGGCAGATATTGCCTTCCAGCTCTTCCCGGATCGCCGTTTCATCAAGTTCGCGGCCACTTTCCTTGTAGCGGCGTACCATGTCTGTGGCAGCCATAATCATTCCGGGTGTGCAGAACCCGCACTGCAATCCGTGATTTTCCTTGAAGGCCGTTTGCATTGGATGCAATTCGCTGCCATTTGCCAGACCCTCGATCGTGGTGATCTCGCTGCCATTGGCCTGGGCTGCAAGAATGGAACAGGACTTGATCGCCTTTCCGTCCATGTGGACAACACAGGCCCCGCATTGCGATGTGTCACATCCCACATGTGTACCGGTAAGACGCAGGTTTTCGCGGATGAATTCAACCAGCAGGGTCCTGTCCTCGACCTCACCGGATACATCCTTGCCGTTTACCTTGATTGATACTGACGCCATTGCATACCTCCTGAGCAACACGATATTTCATGCGGCACAAGGGTTGGATGGAAGTTTGCGGCGGGCTTTGGATGATGAGAAGACTAGCAGCAGTGCTTGCTCAAATTCCATATTTGCCACACCTGGCTTCCCTCCTGAAACCTTGGCCGTCCTGTTCGTTGTCCAAGTATTGCCTGTCTGGAAACGAATGAAAAGAGGCCATGCGAAAATCACGGCAGAAAAGCAAATGCCCGCAAGCTTTCGCAAGCGGACATTTGGCAAAACGAGAAACGCAAATCAGTCGCAGAAGTTTGGCCGGTGGCTGCCTAGTTGTTTAGTTCCAGCCTCTGGCGAGCTTCGCCATATTCACGGACAAGACGATCAACAAGTTCCTGTGTCGATGTGACCGACTTCACGGCACCAATGCCTTGGCCGCATCCCCAGATGTCTTTCCAGGCCTTGGCATCTGTATTGCCGCCCGACCCGAAATCCATGGCGGAGGGGTCGCTTTGCGGAAGATTGTCCGGGTCAAGTCCTGCTCTTTCTATCGATGGTCGCAGGTAGTTTCCGTGAACGCCGGTAAACAGGTTTGTATAGAGAATGTCCTTGGCATTGTAGTCTGCAATTGCCTGTTTGTACTCATCGCTGGCCCTTGCTTCATGGGTGGCGATGAACGGGGAGCCGATATAGGCGAGATCCGCACCCATTGCCTGGGCAGCAAGAATGGCACCGCCATTCGCAACTGCCCCCGACAGGAGTAATGGGCCGTCAAACCATTCACGGATTTCCTGTATCAGGGCAAAAGGGGACAAGGTGCCGGCATGCCCGCCAGCACCGGCAGCAACCGCAATCAATCCGTCGGCTCCCTTGCGTATGGCGGAATTGGCATGCCGGTTGTTGATAATGTCATGGAGCACAATGCCGCCATATGAATGAACGGCATCATTGACTTCCGGAACTGCACCAAGCGAGGTAATCACGATCGGGACCTTGTATTTTACACAAAGGCGAAGATCATGCTCCAGACGGTTGTTCGATGTATGGACAATCTGGTTGACCGCAAAGGGAGCGACCGGCTTGCCCGGATTGGCGGCACGATGGCTTTCAAGTTCTTCCGTTATTTCGGCCAGCCATTCATCGAGTTGTTCGGCCGGGCGCGCATTCAGGGCAGGAAATGAACCAACAACACCCGCCTTGCATTGGGCAAGCACCAGTTTTGGGTTCGAAATGATGAACAATGGTGCGCCAACAGCAGGGACCGACAGGCGGTCTTTCAGAATATCCGGAATTGCCAAGTTACCCTCTTTTCTTACGTATACGTCAAACAGGCTTTTATGGTATTCGCATCTTGCCTGCAATGACTTTTCACGGATTTGCATATGCGGAAGAGGTCCAATTTGTTTATTCTGCCGGACGTGCGTTGCAAAAATCCGACAATGCTTTTAAGCGTATAGACTGGTTCGGAGATTGCGGATGTACAAGCAGGAACCCGCGGGCAACAAGTTTGGTGAAATGCCCGGCCGGGGCCGGACAGCAACGAATGGGGCGGCACATTGGCCAATTTCGAGGCTCTGATCAGGAATGCTCTTGCATCGCAGACAGACAAATCTCCGCAAGTGCGCGAGGCTGTCTACCGCTCGTCAAGAAATGCATTGAACAGGATAATTGAGGGAAACCGCTCTCTCACCGTTGAAGCCGCAATGGCAAAGAAGGCTGAGCTTGAAGAATGCATTACACGCATTGAAGCTGAATTCTCGCCACCGCCATCAATGCCCGAGTCGCCAGACCGTTTTTTTGTGCCTGAAGATGATCCGCTATACGAGTTGCAGCAGATACTTTCAGATGGCCGCACCCCGCCGCCACAGTCTGAGCCGGAGCCCGAACCTGACCCGCACCAGGCAAATACCGGTGTAACCGGTAATGATCCTCATCATGAGAGTGTCGAAGCCGCGTCTGATGAAGTCCACCCTGAACAGGCTCCCGGCGACCTGCGCCCGATTGAGCCTGAGCACCATTCACTTGCCGATAATGAAGTGCCTGCACTTGGGGAAGATGACTACCCGTTGGACAGCAGGATGCCGGATGGTTTCCGACAACGGCGCCGCAAGCAAAAGATCGGCATCTGGATTATTGTCACGCTTACAATTCTTGCCCTGCTTGGGTGGATTGCCTACCAGCTTTTTGTTGCTTTCCAGGATGGCTCCCTGATGGGGCTCGACAATAGCTCATCCGGTAATCCGAATTCGATTTCAAATGATGTGAACACGGCTGGATATATTACTGTGCTCAAGCCCAGTGACTTGTCCTCCCTGGTCGTTGCCGGTCGAGGCACGGCAGAGCTTGTCACCCAGCAGAACACACAGATGATCAGGGTGCGTTCCCTGCGTGATCCGGCAAACCGCGAACAGCCGGCAGAACCGCTATTGCTCAGGTTGAAGCCCGGTGTGCTGCAGCAGATACGCAACAAGCAGGTTACAGTGGAAATCTATGCCAAGTCAGGCACAAACATGCAGGCGCAGTTCTCCGTTTCATGTGAATTCGCAAACGGTTCTGACTGTGGCCGGAAGCGCTTTGTTGCAGGCATTCAGCCACAGGCTTCGGTATTCGAGTTTGATTTCGCAGGTGTCAGCAACCTTGATGCTGATTATTTCATTGCCTTCAACACGGATACAACCAGCAATGCAGCAATCACGGGTGAGGGGGACTTGCTCGATATTGTTTATGTACGACTGAAAACCGGAGGTTCCGGTTAGGAAACTGTTTCGCGGTCAGGCGCCGGCCTCATTGAAAAAGTCCGGACCATGCCCGAGTATCTTGTCATCGATTTCCCCGATCGTTTCCGTGTCCTTTCCCTCGTAATCAAGCGATAACAGAAAATGCCGTATGGCATTGATCCGTGCCCGCCGCTTGTCGTTGGAGCGGATAATTGTCCAGGGCGCGTGATCACTGTGTGTTTTCTCCAGCATCAGGTTACGCGCCTTTGTATATTCATCCCATTTGCTCAATGCCTTGATATCAATGGGAGAAAGTTTCCAGCGCTTCAGAAGGTTTTGTCGCCGGTCGTGGAAGCGCTTGATCTGCATTTCCTGTCCGACATTCAGCCAGAATTTGAAGAAATGAATGCCGTCCTTTACCAGCATGTCCTCGAACTCGGGTGCCTGCCGGAGGAAATTGCGGTGTTGTTCGTCTGTGCAAAAGCCCATGACAGGTTCAACACCGGCCCGGTTGTACCAGGAGCGGTCAAACATGACAAAATCGCCGCTGGTGGGCAGGTGTGCTGCATAACGCTGAAAATACCACTGTCCTTGCTCGATATCGGAAGGTTTGGAAAGTGCAACGGCCCGGGCGTGTCTCGGATTGAGGTAGCTGCGGAAGGCATTGATTGTTCCGCCTTTGCCTGCCGCATCCCGCCCCTCGAAGACAATCACAACCCGCTCGCCGCTTTCTTGCAGCCAGCTTTGAACCTTTACCAGTTCAAGTTGTAGTCGTTTGAGGGTTTTCTCGTAGCGTTTGCGCTTGAGCTTTTCCTCATAGGGATAATTGCCACTTTGGAAGACATTGTCTTCAATCTCCGCAGGCAGGTCGGGATTGTCCAGATCAAGCTTCACAGGGTTGCCGTCTATAAGGATTTCCACCTCGGGAATATCGTTTGTCATGTTTCCTCCGTGTGTGCCTGCTATCCCGTCTCTGGACCTGTCTTGCCCGGGAAACCGATACATGACAAGAGATATGTGTGCCACGGCTATATGACAGCCAGCATGAAGCCAACATGAAGAATGAAGCAGCATCGGGCAAATGAAACAGTTTGGAAGCGGCGAATGAGTGATGACAACGTGATTGCCGGACAGGGCATGATCTCGCGGGAACTTGCCCTCCTGTTGCTGTCTTTGGCAGGTTTGGCTGCCGTTTTCGGCATCATGATGGTGCCGCAGCTCGCATGGCCGTTGTTTGGCGTGCTCTGCATGCTGTTTCTGGTTGGGGTCTTCGTCTATCGCAGCAACTTGCCAGTCAAGCAATCAAGGAACCGGCCACGCTATGTGGATGCTGCAGGCAGGGATGCGCAGGTATGCCAGGCCATGGCCGAAGCGTTGCAGCACCCGGCATACATTCTGGACCAGAAGGCCGGGATCAAATACGCAAATCGCAGTGCAAACACCACTTTTGGTGTCATGGGTAGCGGTGAGTGGCTTTTCGGAAAATTCCGGCAACCCGATTTGCGTCGCAAGATCGAGGAAGGGCTGAAAACAGTCTCGCACATGCGTAGTGACTATAACGAGCCGGTACCAAACGACCGCTGGTTTTCGGTGGAAATGGCACCGATACCGGGCCTGAAAGCGGATGCAAATGATAGCCACAAGCTCTTTCTGCTGAGCTTTCACGACCTCACGGAAGTCAAGCGTACGGACAAGATGCGTTCGGATTTCATTGCCAATGCCAGCCATGAGCTAAGGACGCCGCTTGCTTCACTGTTGGGCTACATTGAAACGATCAAGGGGCCGGCCCGCAAGGATGACAAGGCTCTGGACCGTTTTACCGATATCATGCTGGACCAGGCCCAGCGCATGACTCGTCTGGTCAACGACCTTCTCTCCTTGAGCCGCATTGAAATGAAATCCCATGTGCGTCCTTCCGGATCGGTCAACCTGACGGAAATTGTTTCCAGCGTTGTGGTTTCCCTTGAGGAAATGGCAAAGCAGTTGGGCGTAAAGATCGAATATGAAAAACCGGAGGCTATCCAGGTCGCTGGAGACCGGGATGAATTGTTGCAGGTTTTCGAAAACATTATCGAAAATGCATGCAAATACGGTCAGGACGGGGGACGGGTGATTGTCAGCTTGGCCGTTGAGGAAACAGGTGGTAGCCGGCAGGCTGTCATATCCGTTCGGGATTTCGGCCCCGGCATTGCTGTCGAGCATCAACACCGTATCACGGAACGGTTCTACCGGGTCGATGTGGCTCGCAGCAGGGAGAAACAGGGGACCGGACTGGGACTTGCCATTGTAAAGCATATACTTAACCGCCATGGCACCCGCCTGAATGTAAGCTCCAAGCCTGATGAAGGTGCTGTCTTCTCCGTGAAGCTGCCATTGCACGAGTCTGTAGAAAACAAATAATAATTATAAATATCAAAAAGATAGACTGTCACAAAACTTTACCACACAGCCTGTACTAATGCGCTCGAGCGGCATGCATCGTTTGTGTCGTTGACTGTGAGAAAGCCGGCGCATGAATGCCGGATAAACTGAATTCCATACCTGTTTCACGGGAGAAACCTATGTCCATCAGGAAACTTACATGCCTTGCGGCTGGAGCAGCCCTGCTTGCTTCAACAGCAGTTGGTACAGCCTTTGCACGCGATCAGATCCAGATCGTTGGTTCATCAACTGTATTTCCGTTCTCTACATCTGTTGCCGAGCAGTTTGGCCAGAAAAGCTCTTTCAAGACACCTGTTGTCGAGTCTACCGGTTCCGGTGGCGGCATGAAGCTGTTCTGTGCCGGCGTTGGTGAAAATACACCTGACATTACCAATGCATCGCGCCGTATCAAGGAAGGCGAATTCAAGACTTGTAACGACAATGGTGTTACACCTGTCGAGGTCAAGATCGGTTTTGACGGCATCGTAATGGCCAATGCCAAGTCCGGTCCTGAGCTGAACATCACGCGTGAACAGATTTTCCTTGCCCTTGCAAAGGAAATTCCTGGTGAAGACGGCAAGATGATCCCGAACCCGCACCAGAAGTGGTCGGACATTGATCCTTCTCTGCCAAACATCAAGATTGAGGTTCTTGGCCCGCCACCAACCTCTGGTACTCGTGATGCATTCGCAGAGATCGCTCTTGAAGGCGGTGCGAAGAAAATCGAAGTGCTTGCAAACCTTCGCAAGGAAGACAAGAAGGCTTTCGGTAAAATTGCCCACGCTGTTCGTGAAGATGGCGCTTACATCGAAGCTGGTGAAAATGACAACCTGATCATTCAGAAGCTTGAAGCAAATGAAAATGCATTTGGCGTGTTCGGCTTCTCCTTCCTTGATCAGAATGCGGACAAGGTGAAGGGCGCTGTTGTTGAGGGTAACCAGCCTGAGTTCGAAAAAATCGCTGCTGGCGAGTATCCGATTTCCCGCTCACTCTTCTTCTATGTGAAGAAAGAGCATGTCGGTGTGATCCCTGGCCTTGAAGAGTATGTTGCAGAGTTCACTGCAGAAAGCACTTGGGGTCCTGACGGTTATCTGGCTGACAAGGGTCTGATCCCGCTTCCGGAAGCCGATCGCAAGGCAATTGCAGAATCTGCCAAGTCAATGGCTCCAATGTCATTCTGATATGGTTGTGATTATCTGCCCGGTCCTTTAGGGGTCGGGCAGGTTCTATTCCCTTTCCGGGACAGGGTGGGTCGCAAGGCCGTTTTCCCGGACAAGTTTTGATTGGGGGTTTCGGGTGGTTCCTTACATTCTTCTTGCGCTGGTGATCGTTGCTGTCGTCGGCTACATGGTCGGCAGGTCCAGGGCACTGAGTGCTGCCGGAAGCAATATATCCAGTCTTCATTCCCGGCCCGCATATCATGGCGGGTTTGTTGCCATTCTGGCTTCGGTACCCGGCATTGTTCTTGCTGTTCTCTGGGCTGCGCTTGCGGGGCGCGTAATGAATTCCATTGTTCGCAGTGAGTTTGGCCGCGAACTGGCCACCATGGATGTGCCTCAGGTCGAGGCTTTCCTGCGTGATGCAAAGGCAATCGCATTTGGTGGCGTAGTCGGGTTTCGTGACGAGACCAAGGAGCGCGCTGCCGAACTTTACCAGTCCATGCAATCCATCAGCGATATTGCGCTTTTGGTGGTGGTTGCCGTTATCGCTGCCCTTGGTTTCTTCTATGCCATGTCCCGGGTTTCGCAAAGCTACCGCGCCCGGCATTTTGTCGAGAAATTTGTCATGGCAGTGCTTGTTGCCTGTTCGGCAGTGGCAATCCTGACAACGATCGGCATCGTCCTTTCCCTTGTCTTCGAATCCATCCGGTTTTTCCAGAAAGTTCCGCTGTTTGACTTTCTGTTCGGTTATCACTGGTCTCCGCAAAGCGCCTATGAAGGTGCTGGCGGTGGAGGTGACGTCGACAATTCACGCGTGTTCGGTGCAATCCCGTTGTTCACGGGTACTTTCCTGATCACATTGATTGCGATCACGGTCGCCGCACCGCTTGGCTTGATGTCCGCCATATACATGGCAGATTATGCCGGCCCCAGGTTCCGCTCGGTTGCAAAACCTGTCCTTGAAGTTCTCGCGGGCATTCCAACCGTTGTTTACGGGTTTTTTGCGGCCCTGACCGTTGCTCCGGCCATACGGGGCTGGGGAGAAAGCATTGGGCTCTCCGTCTCGTCAGAATCGGCACTTGCTGCCGGACTGGTGATGGGAATCATGATCATTCCGTTTGTGTTGTCCCTGTCTGATGATGTCATCAACTCCGTACCGCAATCCTTGCGGGATGGTTCGTATGCAATGGGTGCAACGAAGTCGGAAACGATTAGAAGGGTTGTCCTGCCGGCTGCGCTGCCGGGCATTGTTTCTGCCCTGTTGCTCGCCATTTCGCGGGCAGTTGGGGAAACCATGATTGTGGTGATGGCGGCCGGTCTTGCTGCAAACCTGACGTTCAATCCTCTTGAAGCAGTGACCACGGTAACGGTTCAGATTGTCACCCTGTTGGTTGGCGACCAGGAGTTTGACAGCGCAAAAACGCTGGCAGCCTTCGCGCTTGGCCTCGTCCTCTTCGTCATAACACTTTGCCTCAATGTGATCGCCCTGCGTGTGGTCCAGAAATACCGGGAACAATATGACTGATTCACCAAACATCGCGTCTGCAGCCCTTGGTATCGAAGCCGGTTCAGAACGCCGTAAGCAGCTTGTGCGCGGCCGGTATCGCTCAGAATCCCGGTTCAAGTACATGGGTCTCGGTGCGGTTCTGCTCTCCGTCGGCTTTCTTGTCCTGCTGCTTTCAACTGTTGTCGGCAATGGTTTGCCTGCGTTCACCTACCATTACGCAAAGCTGCCTGTTGATTTGAGCAGCGTGGAGCGTGCGGAAGTTGAAAATGCTGATTACTCGACCATTGTCAGGGACGGCATTTCCCAGGCCATGCCTTATCTGGAAGGCCGTAACGGCCGCAGGCTTGCACGCAGCATGATTACCGGAGCTGCCAATATCGAATTGCGCAATGAAGTGATTGGTGACCCCGGTCTTGTCGGTGCGAAGCGGGAAATCGGTGTGCCGGTATCAGACTTTACCGATCTCTACCTGAAGGGGCTGACTGCCCGCTCAAACGAGAGCAAGCCTGAAACGGCCCTGACGCTGTCAGGCACCGAAGACACAGTGGAATTGAGCACCGGGTTGCCAGTATTCAACAGTTTCCTGGATCTGATCAAAGAAGTGATCGAACGTGATGTGCAACGTGTTGAAGTTCGCCTTTCGGGCTATCGCACCCGTCTTGAACAGCAGCAGGACATCATTGCCAATTCCACCAACGAAGCCAGGGTTGAGGAAGCCAAGCAGATATCCACTGCAATCCAGGGGGAGATTTCCTCCCTTGAACAGCAGATTGAACGCCTGAACACCAGAAATACTGCAGGTGATGAACTGCAGACGCTTAACAGTGCCATGCCCTCTTTGTTGCTGAAGGTAAATGGCGGCACTATCAAGGTTACGGAAGTCAGCGGTGCCCGGGCAAAGGGCGAAGTCATCTTGCCGGTATCCGCCCCGCAAGCAGCAGCCGGTGACTGGACCATGCAGGTTATCCCGACGGCAGAGGAAAACCGCAAGTTTTCCGACAAAGAAGTTGCCGTAACGGATCGCCTGGTCGACGACGGGCTGATCGAGAACCGCTGGAATACGATCTTTTTTACCAAGGGTGCCAGTCGCGAACCGGAAATGGCCGGCGTCTGGGGTGCCGTGGTCGGGTCATTCTTTACAATGATCGTAACACTTATGCTGTCTTTCCCGCTGGGTGTTGCTGCAGCTGTATATCTTGAGGAGTTCGCTCCAAAGAACCGGTTGACGAGCATTATCGAGGTAAACATCAACAACCTTGCTGCCGTACCATCCATTGTATTCGGTCTGCTTGGTCTTGCTGTATTCCTGAATTTCTTCAACCTGCCGCGCTCTGCTCCGGTGGTTGGTGGTATGGTGCTGGCACTGATGACACTTCCAACAATCATCATTGCTTCACGCGCGGCACTCAAGGCAGTGCCGCCATCAATCCGCGAAGCGGCACTTGGTGTCGGTGCCTCAAGATTGCAGGCTGTTTTCCACCATGTATTGCCCCTGGCCATGCCTGGCATGTTGACAGGGACCATTATCGGCATGGCCCAGGCACTGGGTGAAACCGCACCCCTGCTGATGATTGGCATGGTTGCCTTCGTTGTGGATATTCCTGCAGCCCTTACTGATCCGGCTACGGTGCTTCCCGTGCAGATCTACATGTGGGCTGATTTCCCCGAACCTGGCTTCCAGCAAAAGACTGCAGCAGCAATCATGGTCCTGCTGGGGTTCCTTGTATTGATGAACGCGTTGGCAGTTCTCTTGCGCAAACGCTTCGAACGCCGCTGGTAAAGGAGTAAAAGATGAATATGCTAACGACCAAACAGCAGGAAGATGTGTTGAGTAAGATGACGCCAAATCCAGTAAAGATTTCCGGCAAGGACGTTTGTGTCTTTTACGGTGAGAAACAGGCTCTTTTCGATGTGAACCTAGATATTCCCGAGCGTCAGGTAACAGCCCTGATCGGGCCGTCAGGCTGTGGCAAGTCCACTTTCCTGCGTTGCCTGAACCGGATGAACGACACAATTGATATCTGTCGCGTAGAGGGTCACATCAGTCTGGATGACAAAAACATCTATGATCGCGATATCGATGTTGTTGAACTCCGTGCCCGTGTCGGCATGGTTTTCCAGAAGCCCAATCCGTTTCCGAAATCGATTTTTGAAAACATTGCTTATGGTCCGCGCATTCACGGTCTGGTGCGTTCCAAGTCCGACCTTGAGGAAGTGGTCGAAACCAGTTTGCAGCGCGCCGGACTTTTCGACGAAGTGAAGGACCGCTTGCATGAAGCAGGTACCGGGCTTTCGGGGGGGCAGCAACAGCGTCTTTGTATTGCCCGTGCCATTGCGGTGAGCCCGGAAGTGATCCTGATGGACGAACCTTGCTCGGCGCTCGATCCGATCGCCACTGCGAAGGTTGAGGAACTGATTGATGAACTTCGTGAAAACTACACGATCGTTATCGTGACCCATTCGATGCAGCAGGCAGCGCGTGTTTCGCAACAAACTGCGATGTTCCACCTCGGCAATCTGGTAGAAATCGGGGATACGGATACAATATTCACGAACCCGACTGACCAGAAAACCAAGGATTACATTACCGGTCGTTACGGCTGATGTTGCGGGATTTATTCTCCAACCCTACTGAACAGGGAACGAACTGATGAATGATCATACAGTAAAAGCCTTTGATGATGAGCTGCACCTGCTTGTTGCCAAAATATCAGAAATGGGTGGTATTGCTGAAAGCATGGTTGCCCGCTCGGTCACCGCACTCATTTCTGCCGACAAGGGCATCGGGCAGGCAGTTGTCGCCGAAGACAAGATGCTTGATGCGTTGCAGATGGAAGTGGATGACCAGGTTGTGCTGCTGATTGCCAAGCGCCAGCCCATGGCCCAGGACCTGCGCGAAGCCATCGCGGCCTTGCGTATGGCAACGGATATCGAGCGTATCGGTGACCTTGGCAAGAACATCGCACGTCGCTCCTTCCAGATTGAAGACAATCTGCCGCCGAAAAAATTGCTGCGCGGCCTTCAGCACCTGACGGATGTATCCCTGGAGCAACTCAAGGATGCGCTGGATGCATATGCCGGCAAGGATCTCGTAAAGGCAAATGCAGTGTGGGAGCGGGACGATGAAATCGACAGCCTTTACACATCGCTCTTCCGGGAACTCCTTACCTACATGATGGAAGACCCGCGTACCATTACCTACTGCACGCATCTTCTCTTCTGTGCAAAAAACCTTGAGCGGATCGGTGACCACATCACCAATCTTTGCGAGAGCATTAATTACATGATTACAGGCGATTACCAGATGACCGCGGAAGCTGCGGAATAACCCAAGGGATATTCCGTTTGCAAGGCGGACCCACTAAACTCATCAGAAATCAGGTTTCCCCTTACGGGGAGGATTGAGAGGAAGCGGGACTGGAAGGCAGATACAGGACAGGAACATTCCCATGCACCCTAAAATAATGGTGGTTGAGGATGAAGAAGCTCTATCCGAGCTTTTGAGATACAATCTTGAAGCCGAGGGCTTTGAGGTGGAAGTTCAGGCGCGTGGTGATGATGCAGAACTGCGTTTGCGCGAGGAAGTCCCCGACCTGTTGCTTCTGGACTGGATGCTTCCCGGTCTTTCAGGAATTGAGCTTTGCCGCCGCATAAGGCTGCGTGATGAAACGGAAAAGCTTCCCGTGATCATGCTCACTGCCCGGAGTGAAGAGGCTGAGCGTATTCGTGGCCTGTCGACCGGAGCAGACGATTTCGTGGTCAAGCCGTTTTCGGTGCCTGAACTGATGGCGCGGGTAAAGGCAATATTGCGCCGTTCCAATCCGCAGAAAATATCATCCCAACTGAGGGCAGGCGATATTGAACTCGACAGGGAAACCCATCGTATCAGCCGTAATGGACGGGAAGTGCGTCTCGGCCCCACGGAATACAAGCTGCTCGAGTTTTTCATGAGTACACCGGGCCGGGTGTTTTCCCGTGAGCAGTTGCTGGATGGTGTATGGGGACATGACAATTATGTCGATGAACGAACAGTTGATGTCCATGTGGGGCGCTTGCGCCGTGCAATATGCCGTGGCCGTGAACGTGACCCGATCAGGACCGTACGAGGCGCAGGTTATGCCCTCGATGACAAGTTTGCCACTGCCTGAACCGTTCCCATACCATTGTCAGAAAATGAAAACGCCGGAAGAATGCTTCCGGCGTTTGTGATTGTTTTCAAGTTTATGCGCGGTCCATGCAACAATGCAGCTGCAATTGGTTCGCCTGTCAGGCAACCTGTTTGACTTTTCTCCGGTCGGCGGTTGGCTGGTATGCCATGCGTGAATGATATTCACAGTAGGGTGAATCATCTTTCACGCAATGTCCGCAGAAGTGGAATTCGTCAGTAGCCGGATCGCCGTGTGGCCACCGGCATGTTTTTTCAGTCAGTTCAACCAGCGAGAGTTTCTTGCACTCGGGTTCTGCAATGTCCTCAACCTTCTTGCGGCTTGGAAGGCTTGTCGGTACAGACCGTTCCTTGGCGCCGGACTTGGCCCTTGGTGCAGAATTGAAATTGCCAGCTCTTGGGGCCTGTTTGGCGCGTTTTGGCGCGCTGCTGGCAGATTTGGCCCGGCCGGACAGACCCAGCCGGTGTACCTTGCCGATAACGGCATTTCGCGTAACTCCGCCCAGTTCGGCCGCGATCTGGCTTGCACTCAGGCCGTCAGCCCAAAGCTTTGTCAGCGTTGCCACTCTTTCATCTGTCCAGGACATTCTTTGCTCTCCACTTGGCAGAAATCATTCTTTTGCCGGGACACAGCGTACCGGTTCCGTTCTGTTCCGCCCTGTAAATTGTTTGCCGCATCAGGTTGGCAGCCTCTTTCTGTGTGCCGCCGGAAATAAGCTAATCAGGCGCGGACTCTGCGCGCAAGGGTACTTGATTGGCTAAGAATCAATTTTTCCAAATATCCCCAGGATTGGGAATCGAATTTCAAATTGTTGTGGAAAGCCGAATCGGTATTGCCTGAAGCCTGTGGATTTTTTCGTATCGGCACAATTTCGCCATTTCCGCTTTCACAGGCCCGTGCGGAAGCGCTAAATTCTTGACCTGCGGCGACCTGCAATCTATTCTCGTCTGGTATAAATTCCGCTTTTTTCAGGCCCGTCCGGTTGGCGGGTTTTTGTTTTTTGACCAGGAGAGCATGCAAGACGCCGACCTGGGCGCGAAAGGTTTGTTATGGGAAAAGAAAATCACACCTTTGATGTGTATGCCCCGCCGCCACTGGAGTTTGTGCGCGGTGAAGGTGCCCGTCTGTACGATGGCAAAGGTGACGAATATCTGGATTGCACTGCGGGCATCGCGGTAAACTCGCTTGGCCACGGGCATCCTCATCTGGTAGAGGCATTGAAAGGTGCAGCAGACGGAATCTGGCATCTTTCAAACCTGTTTGCCATTCCCGGTCAGGCAAGCCTGGCAGGAAGGCTGTGTGAAAACACATTTGCTGATCGCGTCTTTTTTACCAATTCGGGTGCAGAAGCCATTGAATGTGCAATCAAGGCCGCCAGGCGGTATCATTATGCCAAGGGCAATCCCGAGCGCACAAAAATTATCACATTCGAAGGTGCATTTCACGGTCGAACGATTGCAACCATAGCAGCCGGCGGCAATCCGAAATACACGGAAGGTTTCGGACCCCGGTCACCCGGATTTGTGCATTTGCCTCTCGGCGATGATGATGCATTGAAGGCAGCAATTGACGATGAGACGGCGGCCATTCTTGTTGAGCCGATCCAGGGCGAGGGTGGAATCCGGGAAGTCGCCATGCATGACCTCAACCGGTATCGTGAACTGTGTGATGAACACGGCATCCTGCTTGTATTTGATGAAATCCAGACCGGTGTTGCACGGACAGGGCGCCTGTTTGCCCATCAATGGTCTGATATAGAGCCGGATATCATGGCCATAGCCAAGGGTATTGGGGCAGGTTTTCCCGTGGGCGCTTGTCTTGCCACCGAAGATGCAGCTTCCGGCATGGTGCTTGGTACCCACGGCTCGACATTTGGTGGCAATCCTTTGGCAATGGCTGTTGGAAATGCGGTTTTGGATGTGGTGCTCGAAGACGGGTTCATGGACTCAGTCAATGAAAAAGCCCGCTCATTCCGCCAGATACTGGCAGAGATGGTCGATACATTCCCGGATTTGCTGGCGGATGTCCGGGGCAAGGGATTGCTGATGGGCATGCAGTGCAAGGTGCCCAACACGGATGTCGTCAACAAGATGCGTGATCACAAATTGCTGGTCGTGGGCGGAGGCAGCAATGTCATCCGTATATTGCCTCCCCTGGTGATCTCGGATGACGAGATTGCGATGGTAAAAGAGCGCATGATGTCCGCTCTGGGTGAATTGCAGGCCGAAAAAGATAAATAGTGAGTTTTACATGAGTACCCGTCATTTTCTCGATATTTCCCAGGTTGGAGCAGATCCGCTCAAATCGATCATTGCCAATGCCCACTCCCTGAAGGGAGAACTGAAAAACGGAGGGCATGTCAAGAAGCCGCTCGATGGCAAGATGCTTGCAATGATCTTCGACAAGCCCTCAACCCGGACACGTGTCTCTTTTGATGTCGGCATGCGTCAGCTTGGTGGGGAAACATTGTTGCTGTCAGGTTCCGACATGCAGCTTGGACGTGGTGAAACAATCGCTGACACGGCAAGGGTGCTGTCCCGCTACGTTGATGCAATCATGATCCGCACCACGACTCACGAAAGGCTTACCGAACTGGCCGAGTACGCTACAATCCCGGTGATCAATGGTCTCACGGATGATACCCACCCTTGCCAGATCATGGCGGATGTCATGACAATTGAGGAAAAGCTGGGTGGTTCAGCCGGTAAAAAAATTGCCTGGACCGGTGATGGCAACAATGTCCTGAATTCGCTTATGGAAGCATCCGGCATTTTCGGGTTTGAGCTTGATATTGCCGTACCCGAAGGCCATGAGCCGGACAGCCGTTTTCTGGAGGCTGCCCGGGCTGGAGGAGCGCATATCTCGCTAGGCCAAGACCCGGTCAAGGCGGTTGCCAATGCAGATTGTGTGGTAACCGATACCTGGGCTTCCATGGGGTTTGAGGAAAAGACTTCCGGACACAACACGTTCCAGCCTTTTCAGGTCAATGCGGAATTGATGGCCAATGCCAAACAGGACGCAATATTCATGCATTGTCTGCCTGCCCACCGTGGCGAAGAGGTAACAGATGAAGTATTAGATGGTCCCCAGTCTGTGGTGTTTGATGAAGCTGAAAACCGATTGCACGCTCAAAAAAGCATTCTTCTTTGGTGTATGGAATCATGAACACTCCTCCATTTGATCGCGAATATGAACTGGTTGGCGATGATGTGGTCGTTCCGTTTGCGGTAGAGCCGCTCGACATACGCGGACGTGCTGTTCAGCTGGGCCCGATGGTTGATGAAATCATCAAGCGGCACGAGTATCCGCCTGACATTGCCTTCCTGCTGGCCGAGATGATCGTGCTGACAGTGTTGCTGGGAACCTCATTGAAATTCGACGGAAATTTCATATTGCAAACCCAGTCTGATGGCCCGGTTTCGTTGACAGTTGTGGATTTTTCAACACCCGATGCCGTGCGCGCCTATGCCAGATATGATGCAGATGCGCTCGAAAACGCGATCAAGGCGGGAAAGAATTCTCCCCGGGATCTTCTGGGAGAAGGGGTCATGGCGCTGACCGTCGATCAGGGAGAGCATATGCAGCGCTATCAGGGGATTGTTGCCCTTGATGGCATTTCCCTTGAGGAAGCTGCGCACCAGTATTTTCGCCAGTCCGAGCAGATACCAACCCGTGTCAAGCTTTCTGTTGCCCAGGTGTTGCGTCCGTCACAGGAGGATGGAAGCGTGGAAACCCTGTGGCGTGCAGGGGGCATGATCGTCCAGTTTTTACCGGAATCCGAAGACCGGATCAGCCAGAGGGATTTGCCCGACGGGCGTGAGGATTCTGACGAGGTGGATGAGGATGATGCCTGGGTTGAGGCAACTGCCCTTGTCGGCACAATCGGCGATGATGAACTGACAGATCCCAATATTGGCGTTGAGCACCTGCTGTTCCGGCTTTTCAACGAGCATGGTGTAAGGGTTTTTGAAGGCCAGCAGGTGCTGGACAAGTGTTCCTGCAGCCGTGAACGGGTGATCGCGCTCGTTCGCAGTTTTGACGAGGAATCCGACAAACTGGACGGGCATGACAGTTTCACCACCCAGTGTGAGTTTTGCAGTACGGTCTACAAGATCAGTGCTGATGAGTTATGAACCGGGCTTGCCGGACTTGACCGTCTAATTCAATTACCAAGTTGTAACTTGTCCGATATCCGCATTGCTGTAATCTTGCCGGCACTTGAGATCAGGCAGGGTTAGGCATGTGTGGAATAAACGCATGTCAGCCAATTCGAGAATTTGCAAACATGCTGACCAGGAACGAGGAACACCAGGAATATACCGGTTCCCAGACGCAGGAACAGCGTTCGGGAACAGGTTCCGGTGTCTGGAAAATTATCACCATATCGCTGCGTGGCCTGGCACAATTCATCCTGATGGTAGCTGTCTTGTTCGGCGGAATATACGGTATGAACCGGTTGACCGCGCTCAAGGAGGAAAGGACGAAACGTCCTTCCTTCCAGACTGTTTACACCGTTCAGTCAGTGATTGCAGAGCAGGGTTCTTTCCAGCCGGACATGCTGGTTTATGGTGAGGTGCAGGCTTCCAAGACTATTGAATTGCGTCCGCTTGTGACCGGAAAAATCATCGAGATAAATCCGGATTTACGAGTAGGCGCGCCGATAGAAAAAGGTGAATTGCTGTTTCGCATAGATCCTTTTTCCTTTGAAACTGCACTTGATACCGCCCGCTCGAATGCCGCGGAAACAAGGGCGAGAATTGCGGAAAACGAGGCAAATATATCGATTGAAAAATCCCGTATTCGCAATCTGAAGGATCAACTGGAAATAGCAAAAAGTGATCTTGCCCGGATATCACAGTTGCGCAGCCGGGGAACGGCAACCGCAAAGGATGTCGAGGATCGCCGGTTGATTGTCAGCCAACGCACCCAGGCACTTGAGCAAAGTGAACTTAACCTGGTTGCGGAAAATGCCCGGCTGGAACAGCAGAAGAATGTTCTCTCCCGCTTTGAGCGCTCAGTTGAGCAGGCTGAACGGGATCTTGCAGACACTTCCCTTCATGCGCCGGTCTCCGGTGTGGTCAGTGCCAACAATTCTGCCATCGGAAGATACATCGGACCAAGCGACATGACTGTGTCGATGTATGAGGCAGACAGGCTGGAAGTTCGTTTCACACTTACCGACCAGCGGTTCGGGCGAATACAGTCAGACAATGTCGGAGTGATCGGCAGGCCTGTCGAGGTCATATGGAGCATTGGCGGGGAAGAGTTTCGCTATAACGGCGAAATTGACCGGATCGGCGCGCAAATTGCATCTGCCCGGGGTGGTGTTGAAGTCATTGCGGTTATCGATGGCAAACTTCCCGGTAACCAGCTCAGGCCCGGCGCGTTTGTCGAGATCATCGTGCCGGACAAGTCATTTTCCGATCGTTTCATGATACCCGAGACGGCCGTTTATGACGGCGAAACGATATATGTCATCAACGAAGGGAAGCTTGAGGAACGTAAAATCCGGATTCTTGCCCGCGATGGCGATCAGGTGATCCTTGGCGGGGAGCTGAAAGAAGGCGATGAGGTCATGACCACCAGAATTGCCGAAATATCCAGGGGCTTGCGTGTCCGCACAAACAACAATGCAAGTGTTGATGGGCCTCGTGAGGAGGCTGTGTCAGAGGCAGCCACTCAATGATCCGGCGCACCATGCCTGGCCACGGGGTCGTTAGCCTTTTTGCCCGCCATCCCAATGCAGCGAACCTGGTCATGTTGCTTATGGTGATTTTCGGCCTTGCTGCCATCGGCAAGATCAACACCCAGTTTTTCCCGACCTTTGAAACTGATCAGGTCTCGATAAGTGTCAGTTGGCCCGGTGCCAGTGCGGAAGATGTTGAAAGGAACATCATCCGTATCATTGAACCGGAAGTCCGTTTTGTCGACGGCGTCAAAACGATGATTTCCTATGCCCGGGAAGGTGCCGGTACAATTTCCCTGGAGTTCACTGCGGGCACAGATATGCAACAGGCTGTTTCCGATGTGGATGCTGCCGTCAAGACTGTAACGAACCTGCCCGAAGAGGCAGAAACCCCGGAAGTTGCCAAACGCGCTTTTTTTGACCGGGTTGCAAGACTGTCCATCTCCGGTGACGTTCCGGAAAGCACCCTTCGTATTCATGCCAAGAAAATCCGTGATGACCTGATTGCACGCGGCATTGACAAGGTCGACATGCTTGGACTTCGGGATGAAGAATATCATGTCAAAATTCCTGACCGCGAACTCAGGCGGCTTGGCCTTTCCATCTCCGACATATCCGATGTCATAGCCCGGAACAGCCGGGATACCCCCTCGGGACAGCTCAAGGGCGATGTGGAAAAGCAGATCAGGGCGCTTGCCGATGTGGAGAACCCTGAATCGCTCGATGATATCGAGATCAGGTCCTTCGCGTCTGGTGAAAAAGTGATGCTGGGTGATATAGCCACGATACGCCGGGCATATGAAGATGGCCAGTCAAGGGGTTTTGTGAACGGCACCCCGGCTATTCAGCTTACTGTCCAGCGCGCACCAACGGCTGATACCCTGACAACCGCGCGCATCCTTGATGAATACCTGGAAGAGATTGAAGGGGCATTGCCACCCGGTATCACGCTCCAGAAGTATGAGGTTCGCGCAGATTCACTTGTGGAGCGCATATCCCTGCTTTTCTGGAATGGCGTTTTCGGCCTTGTTCTCGTGGTTGCCACCCTCTTCATCTTTCTCAATGCCCGGGTTGCATTCTGGGTGGCTGCAGGCATTCCCGTCGCCATGTTTGCAACGCTTGGTTTCATGCTCCTCATGGGGCAGACGGTCAACATGATCACGCTTTTTGCAATGATCATGATGCTCGGTGTCATTGTGGATGATGCGATTGTGGTTGGTGAGCATACCGCTGCTCGCTTTGCCGCCGGAGAAGGCGCCTTTGAAGCAGCCGAAAACGGGGCCGGGCGAATGCTGACACCGGTCATGGCAGCAATGCTTACGACTGCAGCAGCCTTCGGTCCGATGCTGTTGATCCGTGATGTCATCGGCCAGATCATGGGCGTCATGCCGTATGTGGTTTTTGCTGTCATTATCGCCAGCCTGGTCGAGTGTTTCCTTATACTGCCGGGACACCTTGCCCACACACTGGAACACAAGCCGAAGCGCTCATGGTCCTTCTTGCGACAGATCATTGTTGCAGCATGTGCAGGTGGGCTGCTTGTGACCATGCTCAACCGCACACCTGAAGGCAGTCCGGAATTACCGGGCCTGTCATTTTTGGCACCCTTTTTCGAAGCCCGCTCAGAGTTCGAGCCTGCCATGTTCCTGTTGTTGATCACATTGGGCGCGCTGCTCACAGGAACATTGTTTGAAGCACTGTTCTGGCTTTTGCGTCGCATTGCGCCCGGCAAACGCGCACCCGGTGAAGAAGGTTGGTTCAGGCAATGGTTTGACAGGAACTTCAATGCATTCCGGGATGGCCCGTTTGACTGGATGGTAAGGCTCTCTTTCCGCTGGCGATATGTGACCCTTGCCGTAGCACTTTCAAGTGTGATGCTTTTTGCCGTGGGGCCGATAAGGGGCGAGTTGGTGAAATTCGTGTTTTTCCCTTCTCCGGAAGCTGAAAACATACGTGCGCAGATTTACTTCAATGCCGGCATCCCGGAGGATGAGGCACTCGAAATCATCGGCAAGGTGGAGGGGGCATTGTATCAGGCCACTTCCGAACTTGAAAAAGATGAAACACCTTTGGTGAGCGCTGTTTTCAGTACCCTCGGCCAGGCCGGAAGGGGCGTGGGTGACAATTTGGCGGAGATGAGTGTCCAGCTTTCATCTTCCGAGGTGCGTACGGTAAGAACGCCGGCGATCGTTGCTGCCTGGCGCAAGAAACTGCCAAACGTTGCAGGTGCGCGCCGTATCGCAATTTTTGAAACGCGCGGCGGTCCGCCTGGCCGGGACCTTGATGTGGAAATAACCGGCGGCAATGTCTCCGAGCTGAAACAGGCAGCACTGGAACTGCTCCCCGTTATCAGCAGTCTTGACGGGGCTTCCGGCGTTTCAGATGATTTGCCCTACGGCAAACCGGAACTGATAATGCAGTTGCGGCCGCGTGGTGCTGCACTCGGGTTTACGATTGATGAAGTTGGCAACCAGGTCCGCCAGGCTTTCGACGGTGCAATACCGAGACGTTTTGCGCGCGGGGATGACGAGGTGACAATCCGTGTCTCTAGAACCAGCAGGGACGCGGGCGGTGACATGTTGCGCAATTTTGAATTGGTAAGTCCGGCAGGCGAATTTGTTCCGCTGGAAGAAGTGGTGTCGCTTACCGAGAAACAGGGGTTTTCCGCCATCCAGCGAGAGGACGGCAAAACAAAGGTTTCGGTAACTGCTGACCTCAATGTGGATATTCTGACACCTGAAAAAGCCATTGAGATCCTTCAGGCGGGTGAACTGCCGAACATCATGGCATCCAGAGGGCTGGATTACCGCTTCGGAGGAAGGGATGAGGAGCGCAAGAATGCTTTTGCTGACCTGATCCTTGGGACATATCTGGCGCTTGGTATCATTTACATCATTCTGGCATGGGTTTTCGGAAACTATTTCCGGCCATTGGCAATCATGCTGATCATTCCGTTCGGTCTTGTCGGAGCGGTACTTGGACACTGGATACTGGGTTACAAGCTCACCATTCTTTCCCTGATCGGTTTGTTGGGGCTGGCTGGAATTCTGGTGAATGATTCCATCATTCTGGTAAGTCGCATGGATGAACGTCTGGAAGAAGGCGAAGACTTGTTTGAGGCAGCCACCGGCGCAAGCCGTGACCGGTTGCGCGCGGTTCTGTTAACCTCGCTGACCACCATAGGCGGCTTGGTGCCCCTGATGTTCGAGAAAAGCCTGCAGGCGCAATTCCTGTTGCCAATGGCGATCACGATTGTGTTCGGGCTTGGTCTGGCAACATTGCTTGTATTGTTTCTGGTTCCCGCCCTGATCGGTATCGGTGCAGACATCAAACTACTGTTTCAGGCTGTGTTTGGTGACCGGACGAGGCAAGGCATATACGCTGCGGAATAATTTTTCTGCAAAAGCGGTTTTATCTGTCAGGCACGCCAGAAGCGCGGCATGAAGATGACGAGAACGGTGAACAGTTCCAGTCGCCCAACAAGCATCGCCGCCGTGAGTATCCATTTGGCGGGATCGTTCAGTTCCTGAAAGGTTGAAGAGGGGCCAATCAGCGGGCCAAGGCCCGGGCCGACATTTGATATTGAGGTTCCTGCAGCAGACATGGCGGTCAGAAAATCGAGGCCCGTCAGGTTTAGCAAAATGGCGATGATGCCGAAGATCATGAAGTAGACGGCAAAGAAGTTCATCACGGCAGAAGCTACCTGGTCCTCGATAATGTTCCCGTTGAAACGCATCACAAATATGCCGTTGGGATAAAAGATCTTGCTCAGGTGCTGCTTGATGGCTTCGAACATGACCTGGAACCGGAAGATCTTGATACCGCAGGATGTCGATCCGGCACAGCCCCCAATGAACATTATGCAGAAGAAGAATGTGGTGGAGCCCGGTGCCCATGTCCCGTAATCGGCATTGGCATATCCGGTTCCCGTAACGATCGAGGTAACGTTGAACGCTGCCTGCACGATCGGCAGATAGGGATCACCTTCCGGACCGGGGCCCGGGTGCATCAACCACGCAACCATGGTCAGGAAGCCCAGCACAGTGAGGAATGCCTTCACCTGTGAGTTGCGCCACAGCTTTGACGGTCGGCCCTGGTAGGCTTGCACATAAAGGATGAATGGTATCGAGCCGAGAATCATGAAGAAGATGGCTATGACGTCTACCAGATGCCCGTCGAAATATCCCATTGATGCGTCCTTGGTTGAAAAGCCACCAGTCGCAACCGTGGTCATGCCGTGTACTGTGGCATCAAGAAAACTCATGCCGGCAAAAAGATAGGCCAGAATGCACATCAGGGTGATGACGATGAAAACAAGTGTCAGCGAACCGGAAATCTGGCGAGCGCGGGGCATGATTTTTTCCGCGGTGTCAAACGCTTCCACCTTGAAGAGCTGCATGCCACCAACCTGAAGCATTGGCAGCACCGCCACCGCCATCACGATAATGCCAAGCCCGCCAAGCCATTGCTGGATGCCACGCCAGAGCAGGATGCCGGGAGGCGCATTGTCGAGCCCGGTTATGACAGTGGAACCGGTAGTCGTGATGGCTGACATGGATTCAAAAACTGCATCGGTAAAAGTGGGAACCACTCCCGACAGAAGATACGGAATTGCGCCGAACAATGACAGGACAAGCCACGCCACACTGGTCATTATGAATGCTTCGCGTGTGCTCAACAGTTCCCGCGTGCCCTGTGCGCCGGAATAAAGGCCCACACCGATCAGGGTGGTTATCGTACCCGTGAAGGCAAAAACCTCCCAGTCCTCATTGCCCACAACAAGATCGGCAATCGTCGGCAGCAGCATTGCCACACCCAGCGTTGTCAGCAGGATGCCAACCGTAAGGAAAATGGGCCGTATGTTGATGATCATCAGTTCAGAACCGGGTCATTGTCCGGAAGGTCGAGTGGAAATGCCGGAATCTCAACCTCGAAATATCCCCGGCTTCGATTGCGCATCGTGTACCGTCCGGACATGATGCCGGAAGGCGTGCGCAAAGGACAGCCGCTAGTGTAGGAGTAACTGTCTCCAGCAGCTATGCGCGGTTGTTCGCCAACCACACCTTCTCCCTCAACCTCTTCCACATGCCCATTGCTGTCGGTGATTCGCCAATAGCGGGAAACAAGCTGCGCCTCTTCACCGCTATTGTTCTCAATCATGACACGATAGGCCCAGAAGTAACGGGATTCTGCGGGTTCCGAGCGCTCATCGATATAAACCGGCATCACGGTAACGGAGATACCTTTGGTCGTCGCGTTGAACATGCAAGAACTCTTTCGCACGGATCAGTGCGAAACACCTAACACAGTTTTTGACTGCCTCCTATAGCGCCGCTTCAAGTGCCCGGGCGACATCTTCAACGAGATCATCAGGGTGTTCCAGACCCAGTGAAAGTCGCAATAATCCGTCGGTAATGCCGACATCTGCCCGGTCCTCTTCGGAGAGATTGCGGTGCGTGGTAGTGGCAGGGTGGGTAATAAGGCTCTTGGCATCCCCCAGATTGTTGGAGATTGACACGGTTTCAAGCGCATTGATGAAGCGGAATGCAGAGTCCTTGCCCCCTTCCAGTTCAAAGGCGACCAGTGTTGAACCCTTGTCCATCTGGCGAGCGGCAAGATCGGCCTGGGGATGCCCGGAATGGCCGGGATAGATCAGTTGGCTGATCCCCTTTTTGCCGTCCAGATAGCTCGTCACAGCTTCGGCGCTGGCAGTTTGGCGTTCCACGCGTACGGTCAGTGTTTCAAGGCCTTTCAGCAAGGTCCAGGCGTTGAAGGGGCTGAGGCTGGGGCCTGTATGACGGTAATAGTCGTGCAGGTCCTCATTGATCCATTCCTCGCTGCCAAGAATAACCCCTCCAAGGCATCTTCCCTGACCGTCAATGTGCTTGGTGGCCGAATAGACGACAATGTCGGCGCCCAACTTCATTGGCCGCTGGAAGATCGGGGTGGCGAAAACATTGTCCACGACAAGGCGCGCGCCATTCTCGTGGGCAAGATCTGCAACCGCCTGTATATCCACCAGTTCCAGGGTCGGATTGGTGGGGCTTTCCAGAAAATACACCTTGGTTTCGGGGCGCGTTGCCGCTTTCCAGGCATTCAGGTCTCTGCCATCAACAAGGGTGCACTCCACCCCGTAACGCGGCATCAGTGTTTCAACAACCCAGCGGCAGGAGCCGAAAAGGGCACGGGCTGCGACGATGTGGTCCCCGGACTTTACCTGGCATCCAATCGCAGCAGCGACTGCAGCCATGCCGGATGCAGTGCCCCGCGCCTGCTCTGCACCTTCGAGCAGACACATGCGTTCCTCGAACATGGAAACGGTCGGATTGGCATAGCGTGAATAGATATAGCCTTCTTCATCTCCCTTGAAGCGGGCTTCAGCACTTTCCGCTGTTTCGTACAGATAGCCTTGTGTCAGGTACAGGGCCTCGGAAGTTTCCCCAAACTGGCTGCGCGTAGTGCCGCCATGAACCAGTCTGGTATCCGCCCGCCAATCGTCCCGTTTTTTCATTTTTCAACTCCACAAACAAAAAATCCAGAATGCGAAGTCGCTTCTGGATTCCCGGCTTTGCTGTTTCCCGCAAAATTCGGCCCTTTAGCGACTTTTTTTACGTGGCTGCAAGCCGACCGGCCAAATCACCACGAATGCCGGGATGGTAACCCCGCACATTTGTGTGGTTTAATCCAACTGGCCCTAGGCGTCAATCGAACAAGCGGTTATTTGTAGGCCGCAACCCGTTTGAAAGCCGAAAAGACCAATATGACCCGCGAAACCGGCATTTTGTCTGACAACGCCATCAAGGCGCTCCATGACCAGGGTGCGATTGTGCCCGAACGTGATTTCGACAAGGATCAGATACAGCCAGCCAGCCTTGATCTGCGTCTTGGCACCAAGGCATTCCGTATCAGGGCGTCCTTTTTGCCAGGAAAGGGAAACAAGGTATCCGGCAAACTCGAACGCTTCCAGTTGCATGAACTGGATCTGACCAAGGGTGCAATACTTGAAACCGGATGCGTTTATCTGGTGCCGTTGCTTGAGCGTCTGACATTGCCGAAAGATGTTGAGGCTTCCGCAAACCCGAAGAGTTCAACCGGCAGGCTTGATATCTTCACGCGTGTTATTGTTGACGAAAGTCAGGCTTTTGACCAGATTCCCGCCGGCTATCGTGGCCCGCTCTATCTGGAGATCAGTCCGAGTACGTTTCCCGTCGTAGTCAGAACCGGCTCCCGTCTCTCTCAGATACGTTTTCGAAAGGGCCAGACAGTGCTTGGTGACAAGGAACTGCTGGACCTGCATGATGCAGAGACATTGGTGGCTACTGCCTCTCCCAACATTCACAATGGCGGTATCGGGCTGTCAATCGACCTGAGTGGTGATGAAAACGGGCTGGTTGGCTATCGCGGCAAGCGGCATACCGGGCTGGTGGATGTGGACAAGAAGGCTGCTCACAGGATTCTGGATTTCTGGGAGCCTATCTACAACCACGGATCGCGTGATCTCGTGCTGGATCCGGACGAATTTTACATACTGGTTTCAAACGAAGCAGTACACGTGCCTCCACTTTACGCGGCCGAAATGGTGCCGTTCGATCCGCTCGTTGGGGAATTTCGGGTGCATTATGCAGGTTTCTTTGATCCCGGCTTTGGTCATGTCCATGCCGGAGGCGAGGGTGCCCGCGGGGTGCTTGAAGTGCGCAGCCACGAAGTTCCGTTCATTCTGGAACATGGGCAACTGGTCGGACGACTGGTATATGAACACATGATGGAACGTCCGGCCATGCTGTATGGCAGCGGTATGGGGTCAAATTACCAGGCGCAGGGACTCAAGCTCTCCAAACATTTCAAGAGCTGATTATTCATCATCGCCGTCGGCACATTTCCAGTCCTCGGGCCGGTTCAGCCCTTCAGGCAAAACCGTTTCGGCATCTCCGCAAGCCATGTCAATTTGCCATTGTGCGATACCCTGTACATTGGAGAGGTCGACCCCTTCCAGGCGTGTGCGATAAAAATACGCTCCGGCCATTGAATTTTCATTTTCCAGCGTAACGCCCCTGAAGTCCGCACGGGCAAGGCTGGAAAAACCGAGATCCACTCCGGATAATTTTGCATTCCGGAAATCTGCGCGAAACAGGTCGGATTTCGACATGTCAACGCCATGAAGAGTGGAACCGGCAAAACTTGATCGTATGATTTCGGATTTCTCGAAATTCGCACCTGTGAGGTTGAGATCTCCGAAATCCGTACGGGAGGCCGTTACGCCGGAAAAATCGGCATTCTTGGCGCTGGAGCCTTTCAGGGATGCACGAACAAGATTGGACTTGAAGAATTTTGCGTCATCAAGGGTCGTACCGCGAAGATCAGATGAAGACAGATCAGCCCGGCTGAAATTCGCGCCGGTGAAGTCAAAATCGGTCATGATCAGGTTGCGCTTGCGACAATCCTGCCAGTCCACTCCGGCACTGGCTTCGTCGTCGCATGCCGCCCAGGCCTGCTGGGTCATGCCTGTTCCGCCTGCTGCCAGAAATGCGATCAGGCTGGCGAAAAACAAGGCTGGTTTTGTGAATGGGGGCTTCATGTTCATCATCCTGGAAATCAAGCCGCCCAAAAATGGCAGCTTGATGATCTGTAATATGAAATTCTTCACTTGCCAAACCGTGTGGCGTCTTTTCCCAGTGATGGGGCTTCAAAATGAGTTGAACGACTGCCTTCCAGGCAGCCACAGAAATCAGCATCCAGTATGCTGGCAGGGTAATGAGTAATGCGGCAAGATGGTTTTGCCCCGCTGATCGCAGCACCAGCAAGGCAAGCAGGCCATAAGTGGTATAGCCCCCGACAAGGTTGAAAACCGACGTCGTCAGGAAAAATCCGTCAAACCGGTTTGAAAGGCTTCCCGGAAGATCAAACAGGGTGATGCAAAAGAAAAAGACCAGCAAAGGGTGAAGCAGCGCTGAAACGACGAGAGAGGTCAGCACAAGATGATAGGCAAGTAGATTTCTCAGTCCGAGATCACGGCAGAATTCAAGCGGATTTCGCCCATGGACCAGAAGGGTCTGCATCCATCCCTTGAGCCAGCGGGTTCGCTGTCCTGTCCATGCTGCAAGTGTGGGCGGAGCCTCTTCAAATGTGGGCGTAGTTATGGTTTCAGTATGATAGCCCTCTCGGAAAATGCGAATGCCCAGATCGGCATCCTCTGTTACATTGTACGGGTCCCATCCTCCTACATCCTTGAGAATTGATGCTTTGAAATGGTTTGACGTGCCGCCGAGCGGGATCGGGACTTTCCATTTTGCCAGTACTGGCAGTATGCCGGTAAACAGCGTCAGGTATTCAATCGAGAACATGGCAGTAAGCCAGTTCTGGGAGTGATTGTGGATTAATAAGGGCGCTTGGACGCATGCAAGAGAGGGTCCACCCTGGCTGAACCGGGCATGTGCCTCCCGCAACTGGCCTGGGGCAGGGCGGTCTTCAGCATCATACAAGACAATGTATTCGCCTTTCACAAAGGGGAGTGCATAGTTGAGTGCTTTCGGCTTGGTCCGGGGCAGTGCAGGCGGCACGACAACGACTTCAAAACAGGCTGGCAGCTTGTACCGGTTGATTGCATCGAGGGTAGACAAATCATCGGCTTCACAAATCAGCTTGATGTCCAGCTTGTTCTTGGGCCAGTCCAGTTGATAGAGGTGCCTGAGCAGTTGATCAATCTGGGCTTCTTCGTCATGGAGTGCAACCAGGGCCGTATAGATTGGCAAATCTGCATCATCCGCAATTGTGCCTCCATTCAACGTGTTATGCGGTGTCCGAACACCGGCTATCACAAACCCGCGCATCACGATCACGGCCGAGTAGAACAGGGTGAGTATGGAAAACAGTAATTTGAAAGTGGCCAAAAACCAGAAATGAAAGCACGTCAAAATCAGGATTGCATAAAAGGAAAATCGCAACAGCTGGCTGGTTGCGAAGCTTTTGCAAGCCGAGTATTGCGGCCTGTGCCTGTGAAGGTTGTTGATGGCCTGGTCAAGAAGGTGCTCACGCTGCATTCGCGCAGCAAGCGCCATGCGCCGCTCCTGCGCGAGTAGCAATTGTGCTTCTTGCCAGAGTTCCCGCGAGACAACCCGGGTGATGATCAGAACGTCAATCGGCTCACAGTCAAGTTTCTGCGATACTTTCCATGCAGCCAATATGTAAGGGTATCCGATACCGAGGCGGTTCAGTACCAGAAGTTCAGCAGGTGGTTGTCCCACACGAACACCACCGGCGTGATCACACGGATCACGCGCAATTCTCTCCACACGTCCCACAGAGCCAGCCCCACCAGCCCGGCAGATGCGCAAGGCATGTTTATAGCCGCTGCATCATCTGCTAAAAGTTCCACACACGGCCAGCGTAAACAATCACGCGGGCTTTGCAAAGTCATTTGAATCAGCCGTTTTTACAAATAGGTTTCTGGAGGTCTTGTGAAATTCCCTCTTGCTGCACTGGCCGCCTTTCTGCTCTTTGCCCCCCTGGCTTCTGCGCAGGAAGTCACGATCCCCAATTTCTGGGATGACAATGAGCGCTTTACAAAGCCTGATCTTTCACGCCTGCCGCGCATGCGGTTTCTCACGACTACCGATTTCCCGCCGTTCAATTTCGTTGACAGGCAGAAGCAATTGGCGGGTTTCCATGTGGATTTGGCTCGCGCGATCTGTAAAGAACTCGACATCTTGAACCGCTGTGAAATTCAGGCGATTCCCTGGGATGATCTGGTTGAAGCTCTTGAAAAAGAGCAGGGTGAGGCGATTATCGCGGGACTGGCGGTGACTTCCGATGCACGGCAAAAACTGGATTTTTCACGTCCTTACCTGCATATACCTGCCCGGTTTGTTGTTCGAAAAGATGGCGGATTTTCACCTCCTGCTTATGACGCTCTGTTCCGCAAAAAGATCGGCGTGGTCGAGAATTCCGCTCATGCAGCCTATTTTTCCAATATATTTGCCAATCGCACTGCCACCAGCTTTGCCACACGTGCCGAAGCGCTTGATGCGCTCACGTCTGGCGATGTAGATGCGGTGTTTTCAGACGCGGTATCGCTGTCTTTCTGGCTGTCATCTGCTTCGGCTGGCGATTGTTGTGAATTTCTCGACGGCCCTTACCTGTCTCGCGAGTTTTTCGGCAACGGAATGGCCATTGCGCTTCCCGATGACAAGCCGGAACTCGTAGAGGCAATGAATTACGCCCTGTCCCGTATCAATGACCGGGGAACGTTTGCAGAAATTTACCTGCGCTATTTCCCGGTTGGGCTTTTCTGACGGCTTTTTTCAATAGCTTGCAGCAGGAACGGGACACTGAGCGTCCACCAGAGCCCGGTCGGGCGTTCGTCCTGCCATTCGGCAATACCGATCGTCATGCCGTCATGGCCGGCGGCAGGTTGATCGGTATATGTAGCGAAAAGGCGATCCCAGACCGACAGGTTGAAACCATAGTTTGAATCGGTTTCCCTCTTCACTACCGAGTGATGCACCCTGTGCATGTCCGGTGTAACAACCAGCAATCTCAATATCCTGTCGAATGCGAGTGGCAGCTTGAGGTTGGAATGATTGAACATCGCTGCACCATTGAGAATGATTTCAAACAGCAGCACTGCCTCGGCAGGTGCCCCAAGGGTTATCACGATAACAACCTTCCAGAGCATGGAGAGCAGTATCTCGATCGGATGAAACCGGATTGCGGTTGTGACATCCATGTCGATGTCGGAATGGTGCATCCGGTGCACCTTCCACAAAAGCGGTATCTTGTGGGATGCCAGATGGGCAAACCAGATTGCAAAATCGAGAACCAGAAAGGACAGGATTATTGCAAGCCATCCTGGCAGTTCCAGCAGGTTGAACAAGCCAAGCCCCCGGTGTTCCGACCAGATTGCCACGCCTACTGCAGCGCTTGCAAAAACCAGTCTCAGCAGGAAAGAGTCAATCGCCACAATGACCCAGTTGGTAATCCAGCGACGTGCTTTTGCCGGTTTGGGTTCTCTTCTTGGCGCGAGGTATTCAAGCACTGCCAGCAAGGCAAACAGGCCGGCAAAAACGGCAAGACGGATTTGTGGTTCTGTCAATTCTGGCATGACAGGAATATAAGCCGAAGTGTGTGGTCAGCAAATCACGATTATTTGGTCATTTGCAAATGCATGTCGAAGTCGTGCTTCATGCTTGGAAAAGCTTGTGCTTTGGGATAACACACGGTGAAAGAAACCGGGATTTGACGCATTGTGCCCAGACCCGTGAAAATCCTGGAGAAATTGATTGATGTCCGGCGCACCCTTGCCCGAATTGGAACTTAGTGCAGAACTGGTGGAAGCCGCTGGCGCCTGCAAGGCCTGGCCTTTTGAAGAGGCCCGCAAGATCGTCAAACGTTACCAGCGAGACGGCTACCCGGATGAAGTGCTGTTCGAAACCGGATATGGCCCGTCCGGCCTGCCGCATATCGGCACTTTTGGGGAAGTTGCCAGAACCACGATGGTAATCAATGCATTCCGTATTTTGACCGAGGACAAGGTCAAGGTCCGCCTGCTTTGTTTTTCTGATGACATGGATGGCATGCGCAAGGTACCGGGCAATGTCCCAAACCAGGAGATGCTTAAAGAAAATCTGGGGCTTCCACTGACCAAGGTGCCGGATCCGTTTGCCGGTACAGGCGATGACTGTCATCCCAGTTTCGGCCATCACAACAATGCAAAGTTGCGGGCATTTCTGGACCGTTTCGGCTTTTCCTACGAGTTTGCAAGTGCAACAGAGTATTACAAGTCCGGCCGGTTCGATGAGATGTTGCGACTGGCTTGCCACAAGTATCAGGAAATCATGGACGTAATGCTGCCGACTCTTGGCGAGGAACGGCAGGCTACCTATAGCCCCTTCTTGCCGGTTTCACCGAAAACCGGGCGGGTTCTTTACGTGCCAATGAAGGCCGTGGATGCTGAAGCCGGGACAATTACATTTGACGATGAAGACGGTACAGAAACCACACTTGAGGTCACAGGTGGTAATGTAAAATTGCAATGGAAACCTGATTTCGGCATGCGATGGGCCGCACTCGGCGTTGATTTCGAGATGTACGGCAAGGATCACCAGATCAATTCCAACTTATATGACCGTATTTGCCGGATTCTTGGTGCAAGGCCGCCGGAGCATTTCATTTACGAATTGTTCCTCGACAACAAGGGCGAGAAGATTTCCAAGACAAAGGGTAACGGACTGACTATCGAGGAGTGGTTGACCTATGCTCCAACCGAGAGCCTTTCCCTTTTCATGTATGCAAAGCCGAAGACTGCCAAACGGCTGTATTTTGATGTGATCCCGCGCCATGTCGATGAATACTTCCAGCATCTGGCGGCCTATCCCGGTCAGGGTGCAAAAGCACGCCTGAGCAATCCGGTCTGGCATATCCATTCCGGAAATCCGCCACAGACCAGCATGCCGGTTTCATTCTCGATGTTGCTGAACCTTGTCAGTGCTTCCAATGCATCGGACAAGGAAACGCTTTGGGGATTTATCTCCCGTTACGAGGAGGGATTGAACGCCAAGAGCAATCCCAAACTGGATGAGCTTGTTGGTTTTGCAATCCGCTATTTTGAGGATTTTGTGAAACCCACAAAGCAGTTCCGCACACCTTCTGAGCAAGAACGCACAGCACTTAAAGAGCTTCGGTCCAAATTGTCCGGCTTGCCGGAAAATGCCGATGGCGAAACCATCCAGACGGAAATTTTCACAGTCGGCAAGGAACAGGGTTACGAGAATTTGAGGGAATGGTTCCAGGCACTTTACCAAATACTGATTGGTCAGGATCAGGGGCCGCGCTTCGGGTCTTTCGTTGCCCTTTACGGCATTGACCGGACGGTATCCCTGATTGATGCAGCCCTTGCCGGTGACTTGGGATAAAAGCTGGTTTGGTAGATGGATGTGCCCGGAAGTTTCTCAGGGCGCATCAGGCCTCCACTGGCCGCGCTGTTTCTGTTTTGCCTCTTCAAGTTCTTCCTGAAACAGGTTGCCTTTTGGTGTCGCCCAACCGGTAAGAACGAGCCAGGCAGACATGTCATAATTTCCAAGTGTGCAACGGGTTCTGATTTCCCGTTGCTTTTTGGTCCCCGCCCCTGTTGTTTCATTTTTGGTGCCTGGCTCACAGGACAGGGTCCTGTTTCTGACAAACTGACGCATGTCGGTTCGCGCAAACATGCCACATGGCCATTCCCGGTTTTCCTGCCCCTTGCATTTGCGATCAAGCGGCAGGGGATCGATGTCCTTCAGGTAAATGGTGGTGTCACCGCTTTTGATGGTGCCTGCAGCAAGGACTACCGGATTGTCCCATACGTCCGGTTCCGGAGGGCGGGGAGGCGGGGGAGGTGGCTCGATCGCCGGAAGCCGTTCCAGCTGTTCCTCCGTTACCCTTGGCGCTGGCAGGACGGAATTTGGAGTAACGTCCCTGCGCGCCACATTGCGTTCAAATTTTCTTGGAGGCTTGGCCTGTTCTGAGAGGCCGGGAGCGGGGTTCGGTTCATCCGGGTAAAAGTGGAAAAAGCCCCATACGGCAATCGCGAAAATGGTCAGGCATACGAGAAGTTCCCGCATGGCAGCTTACTGGCTCGCCCAGACAATCCGGGCCAGCCATTCCAGTTCTTCGTGTTTGAATACGAGATTGTCGTGCTCGGGGTTGAGGGATTGCAGTTCAATCAGCTTGGAAGTTTTGCGTTCAAGTGTTTTGGCAAGCACTTCCCCCTCGCGTGTTTTCACAACTATGCGGTCACCCTTGCGTACCTGCGCCACCGGATCAACGATAATGATATCGCCTTCACGGTAGAGCGGAAGCATGCTGTCTCCCGAGACCTTGAGCGCGTAGGCGTTTTCACTTGCGCTGGTCGGCGGCATGATTTCATCCCAGCCCTGGCCAACAGGAAAACCGCCATCATCAAAAAACCCGCCAACACCGGCCTGTGCGAAGCCGATCAGCGGTACGCTGTGGACCGCGCTGGTCTGCCGATAGGTGCCAAAACTGCTTTTGCGGGTTGCCTGGCTGTCATCAATCATTTCCATGAAATCTGCAATCGAGGTTCCGGTTGCGCGCAAAATCTTTGCAATGGATTCGGTGGATGGCCAGCGTTCACGCCCTGAAGCGGTGAACCGTTTGGAACGGTTGAAGGTCGTGGGATCAAGACCGGCATTTCGCGCCAGGCCGGAAGCGGAAAAACGAAAACGCTCGGCCAGTTTGTCAATCGCTGCCCATATTTGTTCGTGGGTCAACATGTCCATGAGCTGGCTCTCGGAAAGGAATAAGTTCCTGTTTTGTACACAAGATGGCCCTGTAAGTCCAGCCTTGAAATCCTGCCGGTTGATGGCATCATTTTATGCGACGGATGGTTTCACATTGCCTGTCAAACAGTCAGGCCAATGTCTGTCAGCCTTCTGACGTGAAGGCATCCCTGCCCGAACTGATCATGTCTTCGAGATATTCCAGCCTGTCCTGCCCCCAGAAAACCTCACCCATGTAAAGATAGGCAGGGGCACCGATGGCATCGTGTTCTGTGGCTGCAGCCGTGTTTTCATCGCGCAATGCTGCGGCTTCAGCGCCTTGCGCGGCTGCAAGTACCGGTTTCCCATCATGGCCGGTTGCCGAGAGAAGTTCGAGCAGGGTTTCCTCGTCTGCCACCTGCTTTTCATCTTTCCAGATCGCCTCGCCAACCGCTCTTGCAAAGCTCGCCGGGTTTTCCTCGTCCAGTACCAGCGCGCAGATGCACAAGTCGGCGAGAGTGATATCGGTCGGAAAGAACCGGGGCCGCGTATTGAGTGTAACATTCCGGAATCTGGAAATGCGTTGCAGTTCAATCAGGCGGTAACGCTGGCGTACAGGCGAACGCTCGCCAAGCGGTACCGATCCCGATTCATTCCAGACCTTTGCGATGTTGAACGGTTTGAAATTTATCTTCTTGCCGTGTTTCCCGCCAATGGCCAGCAGCAGGTCATGACCCATATATGCAAAAGGTGACGCAGAGGTGAAATAATAGTCTATGGATTCTGCCATTGTTCTTCCTGTCTGTAAGTATTGCGTTCGGGCTTGCCTGACGTCGATTCGGCAGGAACAATGGATCAGAATCATTTTCGGGGGAAGGGTACATGACGAAAACTGCAATGGTAACAGGTGCTGCACGTGGCATCGGCCTGGCAACGGCCAACAGGTTTCTGGAGGAGGGCTGGAAAGTCGTCATGATCGACCGTGACGGGGATGAACTGCGCAAGGTGTCCAAACCACTGGTCAATGCCCTTGCTGTTACCGCAGACATTTCAAGTACAGACGATGTGGATGCGTTCATAGCCATGGTGACCGAGCAGTTTGGCCATCTGGATGCAGTGGTGAACAATGCAGGGGTGGCCGATTTCGGTCCAATAGCAGAAACGGATTTCGATCGCTGGCGCACGGTCATGGCAACAAATCTCGATGGTACTTTTTTGGTGAGCCAGGCGGCATTGCCCTTGTTGAAGAATGCAGCCCAACAGGGTGATGGTGGCGCCATCGTCAACATCGCATCAATATCCGGTTTGCGGGCTTCGACCTTGCGGACAGCCTATGGCACGTCCAAGGCGGCTGTTATCCAGCTGACCATGCAACAGGCTGCTGAACTGGGTGAATTCAATATCCGTGTAAATGCTGTCTGCCCGGGCCCGGTAAGGACCAAATTGGCAATGGCTGTTCACACCCAGGATATCATCGATGCCTATCATGACGCGATCCCGCTGAACCGGTACGGAACAGAGCAGGAAATCGCCAATGCGATTTATTTTCTGTGTTCTCCGCAGGCAAGCTATATCACCGGCCAGGTCTTGGCGGTGGATGGAGGGTTTGAATCAACCGGTGTGGGCCTTCCTGCCCTCAGAAAGTGACCGGCAATCCCGGATGTGACACTGGCAAGCGAAGGTAAGGAAGCTTGAACAAGAAAGATGGCATTGCTGGCGAGGACCTCGCTGAAGACAGGACAGACCTGGCAGAAGACCGGACAATCCTGGCCAATGAAAGGACATTTCTCAGCTGGGTGGGTTGCGGAATAGGCAGTCTCGGGCTTGCCGTGGGACTTCAGGCGGTGTTTGGCGAAACCGAACCCACCTGGATGGCGAAACTGGTAGCAACGATATTTGTGCTCATCGGCATCATGTTGTCGCTGGTTGGCTACAGCAAATATTGCGATACAAACAATCGATTGAGTGCGAACACAGCTGAGCAGGTAGGGAAGCGGCGACTGACATTGATTGTGGCGGTCTTTTGCGTCGGGGCATTGGGCGTTGGGTTTGTCTTGTGGATGCTGTGACCATCATTCTGCAAGCTTGATATGGGCTTGCTGAGAATTCTGTTCTTTATTGCCTGTCCTCAGGACCTTTCCAATGCCGTGGACCCAGGATTTGAATGGATAGACGACCAACGCAATGACATTGCTGTGCGGGACGCCATCAGCCCCCATCTTTTGTGCAGCCCGTCCCGGGTCGTAGTACGTCCCGAACATGTAGTCGTAGAGCGGGATCAGGTTGGCGAGGTTCTTGCCAAATGCCTCAGGCTCGTTTGCATGATGCCAGCGATGAAATCTTGGCGATGCAATCAGCAGTTTGAACGGGCCGTGGTCCCAGTCGAGGTTTGCATGCACATAGGAATTATGGAGCGTGCGCAAAACGACGCCAAACGCAGCCGCCTCGGCAGAGAAGCCGGCCCAGGATAACAATATGATGTAGGAGCCTTGCATGAACACATATTCCAGAAAATGAACCCGGAACATTGTGAGTGCATTCACTTCTTCGTCCGAATGGTGAATTGCATGGATTGGCCAGATCCAGGCCTTGTGCATGGCGCGATGATTCCAGTAGTCCACGAAATCATGGGCGATGATTGCAATGATACCGGCAAGCCAAAAAGGCAGTGGTTCCCACAGGGAGTTTGGCAGGTGAGGTATGCCCAATGAGGTATAGAGGTCGCCAAGAGCCCCAACCGCAAAAAAAGCAATGGGCGCGAAGATCAGATTGCTGCACAATATGCCGATTGATCCGAGCGAACTGCTGATCCAGCGGCCGGTGATCGAGGCTTTCCAGCCCTGCCTGAGCACATCGTACACGATGAAGATAAAGAAGACGCTCAACGTTGCCGCCATTGATTGACTGAACACAGACCGGTCAATGAAGGTCAGCCATTGTTCGAAAAGCGGAGCGTCGAACATTGTGTCATTCATGCTCAAAAATAACCCCCAAACGGCATTCGGCCCGACCGTAGAGGGATATGGTTATTATACGGTTACCCGAGTCTGATACAAAAACCCCGCCAGGCACGAACCGGGCGGGGCTGAAACATGAAGGTTTCCGCCAGCCTATGCAGCTTCTTTCTGCGGTTCCCCGGTTGGGCTGAAGCGGTCGTAGAACTTCTCGTCATTCTTCGCCATCTCGATCAACAGGTCATTGGCCTTGAATTGCTCGCCATATTTTTTCTCGAGTTTGGCGAGCAGTTCGACAAAGGCTTTCGTGCCCATCCCGTCAATGTAGGAAATGGCGCCCCCGGTGAACGGTGCAAAACCAAAGCCGAGAATGGAGCCGACATCCGCCTCGCGTACATCGACAACGACGTTTTCCTCTACACAACGTGCTGCTTCAACGGCAATCGTGGCATGAAACCGGTCAATGATTTCCTGCCTGTCGATCTCGTCTGCCTTTTGCTGGGGATACATTTCCTTGAGGCCTGGCCACAAGTGTTTTTTGGCAGGCTTTTCAGGATAGTCATAAAACCCTTTGCCGTTCTTCTTGCCGAGCCGTCCGTGTTTTTCGACCATTGCGTCGACAAGTTCGATATGGCGCTTTTCAACGGCATCTTCGCCAAGATCCCGGATCGTCTGGTGCAGGATCTTGTGGCTGAGGTCGATCGCGGTTTCGTCGTTGAGCTGCAACGGTCCGAGCGGCATACCGGCCTGTTTGGCGAGGTTTTCGATCATTGCCGGTGGCACGCCTTCACTCAGCATGTTGTAGGCTTCCGACATGTAGCGGAGGACACAGCGGTTGACGAAAAAACCGCGGGTGTCATTGACAACGATTGGCGTTTTCTTGATCCGCGCAATGTAGTCGAGCGCCATCGCAATTGCCTTGTCGCCGGTCTTGCCACCCTTGATCACCTCCACCAACATCATCATGTTGACTGGTGAGAAGAAATGGATGCCGACGAATTGTTCAGGCCGTTTCGAGAATTTCGCAAGATCCGAAATCGGGATTGTCGAGGTGTTCGACGCAAAGACTGCACCTTCCGGCATGTGGGCTTCCGCCTGTTCGGTCACTATCTTCTTGACATTTGAATCCTCGAACACCGCTTCGATGACCATGTCGACATCGGAAAGTTTCGAATAGTCATCTGTCGGTGTGATGCGCGAAAGTATTTCTTCCTTCTTCTCTGCGGTAGAGCGCTTCTTCGAGATCGCCTTGTCTTCAAGGCTTTCCGAATGTGCCTTTCCCTTGTCGGCCGCTTCCTGGTCGCGGTCTATCAATATTACATCAATCCCCGCCTTGGCGGAAACATAGGCAATACCGGCACCCATCAGGCCGGCGCCCAGAACACCGATCTTGCCGATCTCGTTTTTCTCGATGCCTTTCGGACGCCTGGCCCCCTTGTTCAGTTCCTGCATGGACATGAACAGGGTGCGGATCATCATGCTTGCCTCTGTTGAGCGCAAGACCTGGGCAAAATACCGGCTTTCAATCTTGAGCGCAGTATCAAACGGTACAAGAAGGCCCTCATAGACACACTTCATGATTGCCCGCGCACCAGGATAATTGTCCTGCGTTTCCCGGCGATAGATCGCATTGGCAGGCGGGAAAAGCTGGAATCCGGCCGGTGAGTAGACCTTGTTGCCGGGGAGACGGAAACCGCGTTCGTCCCAGGGCTGGACACCTTTCAGGCCGTTGTTGATGAGTTCCTTTGCCTTTGAAACCAGTTCGCCTTCCGGCACCACTTCCGTGACAAGACCGTTTGCCTTGGCCTTGCCCGGATGCATATTGCCACCCTTGAGAAGGAATTGCAGGGCTTCCTGGGTATGCATCAGGCGGGGTGTGCGTTGTGTTCCGCCTCCGCCAGGGAAAAGACCGACTTTCACCTCAGGCAGAGCGACCTTGGCGTCATCCGCCATTACACGGGCATGACAGGCAAGACACATTTCCAGACAGCCGCCCAGTGCCTGACCGTTGATCGCCGCGACAAACGGTTTACCGGAGGTTTCCTGTTTGCGCAGAAGCTGGTTCAGGCGATAGGCATTGTCAAACAGGAGCTGCGTGGCAGCTTCGTTGTCTTCGCTGAATTTCTGTTTGTACTCACCCAGCATTTGCTGAAGCATGGAGAGGTCGGCACCTGCCCCGAAAGTTTTCTTTCCGGATGCAAGAACGACGCCCTTGACCGCATCATCGGCAACCAGTTCGTCAATGATCTTTTCCCATTCCTCCATGACCGAAAGGTCGATCACGTTCATGGATTTTCCCGGCATGTCCCAGGTGACAACCGCAATGCCGTCGCTGTCGGTTTCGATTTTGAAGTTTTCGTAGCTCATGAATGTTTCCTTTGGCTCAAGCACCCAGGTTCGAGCGTTGCTGGTCTACAGATTTGGTGATGTCGGCTATGACGTTGCCGGTATGTGCAGTTTCTCCCGGTTCAAAGAGAAGGCACATGACCTCGTCCGTGCATTCCGGTTTGTGCTCGACGCCCTTGGGCACTGTATGGATGTCACCGGCTCCGAGAACAACGTCTTCGCGGTCCTTGTAGCGGATCGTGAGACTTCCCTTCAGCACGAGGAATATTTCGTCCTCCTGCTCATGATGGTGCCAAACGAATTCCCCCTTGAGCTTGCAGACCTTGACCATCTGTCCGTTGGCCTCGGCAACAGCCCGGGGTGACCAGAAATCGCTGATATCTTCAAACGTGTCGTAAATGTTTTTCTTCATGGGATCACACCCGCTCGATAATCGTTGCGGTTCCCATGCCCGCTCCGATGCAGAGTGTCACGAGCGCGGTATTCTGGTCGCGGCGTTCCAGTTCGTCGAGCACCGTACCGAGGATCATCGCCCCTGTTGCACCGAGTGGGTGACCCATGGCAATAGCCCCGCCATTCACGTTGATCTTGTCATGCGAAATGTCGAAATGCTGCATGTATCGCAGGACAACCGATGCAAAAGCCTCGTTCAGTTCAAAAAGGTCAATGTCATCAAGTTTCATGCCTGCCCGCTTGAGCAGTTTTTCGGTAACGTCGACCGGGCCGGTCAGCATCAGGGCGGGGTCTGAGCCGATATTCGCGAAAGCGTGGATTTTTGCCCGGGGTTTCAGGCCAAGCTTCTTGCCACCTTCTTCAGACCCCATCAGCACGGCAGCAGCGCCATCGACGATGCCAGAAGAATTGCCCGCGTGGTGAACGTGGTTGACGTTTTCCACTTCCGGGTGGGCTGCAATGGCCACGGCATTGAAGCCACCCATTTCACCCATCATCACGAAAGACGGGTCCAGCGAGGCCAGTGACTGCATGTCTGTGCCCGGCCGCATGTGTTCGTCATGATCCAGAATGGTCAAGCCGTTCTGGTCCTTGACCGGAACAACGGAATTCTTGAACCTTCCTTCTTCCCAGCTTTTCGCAGCCCGTTTCTGGCTTTCAACCGAATAGGCGTCGACATCATCGCGCGAAAAACCGTATTTCGATGCAATCAGGTCTGCCGACACACCTTGCGGCATGAAATAAGAGGGAACGGCAACGCTCGGGTCCATGGGCCACGCACCGCCAGAGGCGCCAATGCCAACGCGGGACATGGATTCGACCCCGCCTGCAATCACGATATCGTTTGCGCCTGAATTGATCGTGCCGGCAGCAAAGTTGATTGCATCAAGCCCGGACGCGCAGAAACGGTTGATCTGCATGCCGGGAACCTGGGTGTCATATTCGGCCTCGAATACGGCAGCCCGTGCGATGTCGCCACCGGCTTCGCCTACCGGATCAACACAGCCGAGGACCACATCATCGACCTGTGTTGTGTCAATCTCGCTGCGGTCGCGCAAGGCCGACAATGTGTGCGCAGACAGTCGGACAGCAGGCACTTCGTGCAGGCTGCCATCCTTTTTGCCGCGGCCCCGCGGGGTGCGGACGTGATCGTAAATATAAGCTTCAGCCATGATGTGCTCCTTAAAGTCAGGTTTGCGGACCCGTAGGCAGGAGTGCCTCGGGTGGCTGCCAGTTTTCGAGATTTTGAATTCGGGAAAGCCAGTTCTTGATCCCCGGGTAATCGTCCCAGGAAACGCCGATATGGTCTGGCCAGAACAGATAGCCGCAACAGGAAAGGTCGGCCAGTGTCGCCTGGTTTGTCGCGATCCAGTCACGATTTGAAAGATGCCCGTCGAGTACCTTGAGCGCACTCATGCCGCGTCCTTTCAGGAACTCGGTCTCCGGTTCGCCTTCCTTCTTCATAAACCGGCTCATGAACCGGTAGGTTGCGACGTAACTCGTAAGCTTGTGATTGTCGAAAAACATCCAGCGCAGCATTTCCAGTTCGTCTGCCCTGTTGCCGGGAACGAACTTGTCATGCCGGTCTGCCAGATGCAGCAGGATGACACCGGTTTGGCTCAGGACGCGATCATCTTGCGTGTGGTCGACAAGCACGGGAACTTCACCCATGGCATTGAGCTTGCGGTAATCATCGGCCCGTGTGGCACCCTTGAAAAAGTCTACCCATTCGGCCTGCCAGTCAGCCTTGCACAGTGCCAGCATCAAGGCTGCCTTGTAGGCATTTCCTGACTCTGCAAAGGATTTCAGCGTGTAATCGCTCATCAGCCGTCAAAGCCTTCCATCAGGATGATGACTGCTTCTGAAACTGCCTGGCGGTGTTTTTTCGCATCGGCATAAATGTCGGAATTGTAGCAATCCTGCGCCGCCTGGAAGGATTCAAACTCCGCGATGACATGGCGGGAACCGATATCGGCTCCCTCGGCAATCTTGAACTCTCCGCCTCTTGCCAGGAATTTTGCATTGTACTTTTGAAAGGCCGGTGCAGCGCCTTCTACATAGGCCTTGTAACTGTCGCTTGAAAAAGCGCTGCCGTCTTCTGCCTTTACATGTGCGATCCAGTAACCTTTTGCCATGTTTTGTCTCCTCTTTATGACCAGTCGCGATACAGGCATCCACCTGTTTCCATCCTGGATATTTCAGCCCTTTTGCAGTGATCGTGCAATCAGCAATTTCATGATTTCGTTCGTGCCGCCATAAATGCGTTGGACGCGGGCATCACGGTACATCCGGGCAATCGGATATTCGTTCATGTAACCATAGCCACCAAACAGTTGAAGGCATTCATCCATCACTTTTCCCTGCAGGTCGCTGAGCAGGTATTTCGCCATTGATGCGGTTTCCGTATCCAGACCGCCATTTAAATGGCGTTCGACACAATGATTGACAAATGCCTTGGCCATTGTCGCTTCCGATTTCATTTCAGCCAGCTTGAACTGGGTATTCTGGAAGTCGATTATCGGCTTGCCAAAAGCCTTGCGCTCCCCGGCATAGTCTATTGTCAGGGCCAGTGCGCGTTCTATGGAAGCCATTGCCTGGTTGGCGATGATAAGCCGCTCTTGTGGCAATTGATTCATCAACTGGTAGAAACCCTGTCCTTCGTCACTGCCCAGAAGGTTGGATGTCGGAATCTTGGCGTCGTTGAAGAACAGTTCAGACGTATCATTCGCCTTGAAGCCGATCTTGTCGAGGTTGCGTCCGCGCTCAAACCCTTCGAGCCCCTCCGTTTCCACAACCATGAGGGAAGTTCCCTTTGCCCCTTCAGCCGGGTCAGTCTTGGCAACAACAAGAATCAGGTTCGCGTTTTGCCCGTTGGTAATGAAGGTTTTCGAGCCGCTGATTGAATACTGGTTCCCGTCACGGGACGCGGTTGTCTTTATGCCCTGGAGATCGGACCCTGCACCGGGTTCTGTCATGGCTATTGCCCCGATCAGTTCACCCGTTGCCATTTTCGGCAGCCATTTTGCCTTCTGCTCCTCCGTTCCGTAGGCTTCGATGTACGGAGCAACAATCCCTGAATGAAGGGCGATGCCGAATCCGTCGACACCGGCATGTCCGATGGCTTCAATGATTGCAGCCTCCTCGGCATAGCTTGCCCCGCCGCCTCCATATGCTTCCGGCATGGAAGCGCACAAAAGACCGTTGGCTCCGGCTTTCTCCCATTCTGAACGCGGGACAATCTCCTCACGCTCATACGTTTCGTAGTGTGGCGCGATTTCGTCATCCATGAAGCGGCCGGCCATTTCCCGCACCATGGTGAACTCCTCGTTCATCCATGCTGCAGGAGGCATTGACAGTATGTCAGAGTGGTTTGGCATCCCGGTAACAGACTAGAACGCGTCTGCTTCCAGTGCCATCATGCTCTCTGCACCGGATTCAATTCGTGAAAGGTGAGCCGACGTTTCAGGCATCAGGCGATCCATGAAATATTTTGCTGTGGCAAGCTTTCCTTCATGGAATGAAGCCTTTTCTCCTGCGCCTTCATCCAGCGCGGCAAGCGACTTCTCGGCCATCAGGCCCCACATGTAGCCCAGGGCGACAAGGCCGAACATGTGCATGAAATCCATTGAAGCGGCTCCGGCATTGTTCGGGTTCTGCATGCCGTTCTGCATCAGCCACATGACGGAGGCTTCCAGATCTTTCACACCATTGCGAAGTGGCTTGGTGTAGGGAAGCATCTTCTCGTTTTCCATGTGCTTCTTGGTGAAGGCATTGACCTCTTCCATGAAGCTGCGCATGGCGCGGCCGCCATCCTTTGGCAGTTTTCGACCAACGAGGTCGAGCGCCTGAATGCCGTTCGCCCCTTCGTAAATCTGGGCAATGCGGGCATCGCGTACAAACTGGCTCATGCCCCATTCCTCGATGTAGCCATGGCCACCGAAGACTTGCTGGGCGTTGACGCAGTTCTCAAAACCCTTGTCGGTCAGAACGCCTTTGACGATCGGGGTCAACAAACCCATCAGGTCATCTGCCGCCTGTTTTTCCTCGTCGGAGGTTGCACGGTGTGAAATATCGCCTTTCAACGCAGTCCAGAGCATCAATGTACGGGCTGCTTCGTTGAAGGATTTGATATTCATCAGCATGCGGCGAACGTCCGGATGCACGATGATCGGATCGGCCTTCTTGTCGGGCTGGGCTGGACCGGTGAGCGCGCGGCCCTGAATGCGGTCTTTCGCGTAGGCGGCGGCATTCTGGTAAGCGATTTCTGATTGCGACAGTCCTTGCAGGCCTACGCCAAGACGTGCCTCGTTCATCATGATGAACATGGCGGCAAGCCCCTTGTTTTCAGCGCCAACAAGATAACCGGTCGCCTCGTCATAATTCATGACACAGGTCGAATTGCCATGAATGCCCATTTTTTCCTCAATGGATCCGCACGAAACGCCATTGCGATCGCCAATGCTGCCATCCTCACCGACATGATATTTCGGGACGATGAACAGTGAAATTCCCTTGGTACCCTCCGGGGCTCTTTCAATGCGGGCAAGAACCAGATGAATGATATTGTCCGAAAGGTCATGTTCTCCGGCAGAGATGAAAATCTTCTGGCCTGAAATCCGGTAGCTTCCGTCATCTGCAGGAACAGCCTTCGTGCGCAACAGTCCGAGATCAGTACCACAATGCGGTTCCGTCAGGTTCATCGTGCCGGTCCATGAGCCTTCAATCATGTTTGGCAGGTATTTCTGTTTTTGTTCGTCGGACCCGTGCACCTGAATGGCGGCAATCGCTCCTTGTGTCAGGCCGGGATACATGGCGAACGCCTGGTTGGAGGAAGAAAGATATTCACCAACGGCTGTGTGCAATGTGTAGGGCAGCCCCTGGCCACCGTGATCGGGGTCGGCAGCAAGCCCCATCCAGCCACCTTCACGATAGGACTGGTAGGCTTCCTTGAACCCCTTGGGTGTGGTTACTTCGCCGTCATCACTTCGCTTGCACCCTTCCTGGTCGCCACTTTGGTTCAGGGGATGGATGATTTCTTCGCACATCTTGGCTGCTTCACCAAGAATGGCCTCGATCATGTCAGGTGTCGCTTCTTCAAACCCGGGCAGGTTGTTGTAGCGCTCGATATTCAGAACATCGTTGATGATATAAAGCGTGTCCTCAACCGGGGCATTGTAGATTGGCATGTCGCATTCTCCTCATAAGGCCAGCCATTCTGATCGTAGCAGCTGGTACCATTCAACCAAAGCTGCACTCATATAGCGAATTCTTACGTTTGCGTAAACGTCAATTATTGTCGCGGAATCCGATTTGTCTCATAATTTCACATACAGGCAACATTTGTCATTTCAGAAACAAATTCAATGAGCCTGACATGGCAGGGTTGGTCGGCGGCCAAATGAATTTTTGAGCCATATTCAGGCGCAGGAAGCAAAAATTAACAATTTGATACCGCCAGATTAACCCATTGTTTACCCTGTTTTGTGAATGCTTGGGCTGAACACGTGGGGATTCGTGCCCCCATTGTATCTGTTTTTCACCGTACCGGGCAGTTGCTTATGCGCAGATCAAGATCACATCTCAACAATCTGGCCGCCAACCAACCGGCAAGTCATGGCTTGGGCCCTGCACCCCAAGTGCCGGCGGGTGTCAGCCAGCAGATAGAAGAGATCGGTCGCCGCCTGAGTGCCCTTGGTGTCCACACGCAATCCCATGCAACAGGCGACGGAAATACTTATGGGCACGCTGCCCACGGTGTCGGGCCAGATGCCTATTCGCGGTCACCCGCTTCCAGGGAGCAGGGTGGTTATCCGCAATACAACATGCAGGCAGGCGCTTTTCCCATGTCTGCTCCGGCCCCGGAACTGGATCATATCCGTTCAAGCCTTGAGCAAATCGGGTCAAAGCTGAACGCAATGAGCCGGAGCGAAACCGGCCACGAACAGAACGCCCGTCACTCAGAGGTCTTGGTGCGCCAGAACGAACAGATCACATCTGAGCTGTTGGAAATGCGTAAGCAGATCGCCTCCGCCGGGAAGACAGACAATTCTGGCCTGGTTTCCGAGATGGAGAAAATCAGGCAGAGCCTGGAAGCCAGTCATGCCGAGATCACGCGGCAATTGTCTGAAGGCCGAGGCGGAGGAAATGACAGCAAATATGCGCAGGTTGTGGAAGCCAGTCATGAGCGCTTGTCAGGCGAACTCCAGGGGTTGCGTTCTGTCATGGACGAGTTCGCCGACATGTCCGGCAATTCGGTCCGCGCACTTGAGGCACGTCACGATGACTTCTTGCGCCGGATAGATGATTTGCAGCAGGGCATTAATGTTGCTGCCGGAAATCCCGAGCTTTACAGGGAAGTCGTTGAAAACAGCTATCGTGAGATAGCCGGGAACTTTGCCGATCTGAAAGAGACGGTAATGCACCTGCAGCAATCACGCGACGACATGGCTGCCCCGGACTTTACCCAGATCGAAATGCGGCTTGAGGAAATCACCCGGGCAGTTGTTGCGTTGTCTGCAGGCAACCAGAATCTGGACAATCTGGAGCGCATAGAGGCACGCATTGCCGATATCGGCAAAACGGTTTCAGCGATGCAGCCGGGTGACAGCGATACGCATTTCGCCAATATTGAAAGGGAGATTGCCGGCCTTCGCGAGCAACTCGCAACAGCAGCGGCTCCCGCGCCAGGCTTTGATCCCTCTGCACTTGAACGCCAGATGTCGGAAATTCGTGAAAACCTCAACGAACTGAGCACCAGGGTCGCTGACAATGGCGCTCCGGTGACAGATTTTGCCGACATGGCTGCGCAGATATCGCAATTGTCAGACAAGTTTGACAACCGCATGCCTTTCATGGCTTCAGCAGAGAGTGAAGAAGGTGGCTCCATAGATCTTGCGGCGCTGATTGGCCGGCTGGATGACATGGTTGAGCAGGTGGCTGAACTGAAATCCCGCCCCCTGGATGTGTCGGCGGTACAGACCCTTGTCGATCAGGTCCCCGACCACAGCGACGCATTTGCTTCACTTGAGCGACAATTGGGCGATATTCTGAACCGTCTGGCCGAAGTCGATGGTGAAGGTGCGAGCCTTGAACCGATTACGGAACGGCTGGCCGGTATTGAACAGCAAATCGGCGCCAGCCGTGACATTGCGGTTGAAGTAGCAGCACAGGCTGCTGAAGAAGCGATTGAACGTGCCATCCGGGAACTTCCTGCGCAGGCCGCCCAGTCCGGCAGCAGCGTAGATACACAGGCAATTGAAAGCCTTACTCATGATCTGCGGCGTTGGCAGGAGACTGTTTCAGGGGCCAATGCAGAAAACCATGAAACGTTTGAGGCAGTGAGAGATGTCCTCAACACGATAGCCGACCGCTTGTCACAAGTCGAGGCCGGCATGCAGTCAGCCATGACAGGTGGTCAGGCAGTGTCCCGCCAGGAATATCAAGCCGAACCGGAAAGGGCAGATGATGCCCCGGTCTCTCATGAAGCTTCTGGTCTGTATGACAATGAAGACGCGCAGGAACTCTATGCTGAACCAGCAGTTTCAGGCCATGCTTCTGAGCAGCCCGGCGAACATCAAACCCATCACTCCGCTCCGGTTACAAGCCAGCCCAATGCCAATACCAACCCGCTTTATGCTGCTGCGGTAGGTGAGGCAAACGTGCAAGCAGCTGATCCGTCTGAGGAAAACCTGCCACGGGTTGAAACACCTGCCATGGAAATGGCGGAAATGCCCGATGCCCCGGTATCGGATGATTTTGTCGAGGAAGACATGCCGATCGAGCCTGGAAACGGGGCTCCGGATCTGGCGGCACTGGTCAAACAGGCGAACGAACGTCGCAAGAGCAGCGACAAGTCGGGCTCGGCCACTTCAGGCATGGACTTTCTGGCATCTGCAAGAAGGGCAGCGCAGGCTGCTGCGCAGGAAGCCAGCATGGTTCAGGAACAAGTCGAGGTTGAGAAGAAACAAAGTCTTTTGACAAATCTTCCCGGCCTCATTGCAAAAAACAAGAAAGTCCTGATGTATGGCGCAGCGGCTATTCTGATCGTTGTCATGGCCATACCGGTTGCAAGTCGCTTTCTGTCGCCTGACCCCGCGCCCGTCAGTGATGATGCTGCTGTTCCTGCAATTGAGGAAACACTGGATAGCCCATCGGTTGAAGAGAGCACTCTTGTTGAGCCTGACGCTGGTTTGTCGGGAACAGGGTTGAATGAAGATACCGCAACTGACCCGGCCGCAGATGTTGAAGAATTGCCGCAAGTTGATGGTGCTGCGGAAAGCTCTGTGGATGCAACAGCAGATGAAGCCGATGCCGCTTGGCAGGAAGAGAATGAAGAAACATCAGAAGGCGCTGAATCCCTTCAGTCCGCCACTCTGGAAATTACCGAAATTCCTGCGGAAAACATCCCATCCTTTGATACTGGCGAACTCGATTTTGCCAATGATGCACTGAAATCGGCCGTCTCTGCCGGCGATCCGGCTGCTGTTTTCGAAATTGGCCGACGTTACAGCGAAGGCACAGGTACAGCCAAAAATCTTGAGAAGGCTTCCGATTGGTATGAGCGCTCGGCCCAGTTGGGCTATGCACCTGCCCAGTACATAATAGGCAACTTCAACGAGAAGGGCATCGGGGTCGAAAAGAACATGGCTCGTGCCGTCAGTTGGTATGAGCTGGCCGCAGAAAGCGGCAATGTGGTTGCAATGCACAATCTCGGTGTGATTTACGCAACGCCCGGAACAGTGGCAGATGAGCCGGACATGGAAAATGCATTCCGCTGGTTCAATGAAGCCGCTGATCACGGGGTTCGCGACAGTCAGGTCAACATGGGCATTTTCCATACGCGCGGTATCGGCACCAATGTCGACCTGGTTGAGGCATACAAGTGGTTTGCCGTTGCATCTGCCAGTGGTGATGTTGATGCAAAATCAAAGCTGACTGTGATCAAGGAGGCCTTGCGTCCCGAACAGCTTGCCGAAGCAAAGGCGCTTGTAGAAAGCTGGAAACCGGAGACAGCAGACAAGGCTGCCAATGAAGTGCAGGTTTCCGAGGCATGGAAAGACCAGACAGCACAGGTTGCCCAGCCTGTTCCGGTCAGCAAGACGACCATAGCACAGATGCAGGCAGTGCTCGCCAGGCTTGGATACAATCCAGGACCGGCTGACGGCATCATGGGTCAGCGTACACGTGATGCAATCGTTGCTTATCGCAAGAAGGCGGGTCTGGACGGCGGTGAGCAGGTTGATGCAGCCTTGCTGCGTTCCCTGACAGCGGCCATTTCCGGTTAGGATCAGCGGCAAGGCCAAATAGTCTTGGCAAAGCTGGCGCATGTGATTGTATCTGCCGGAAAACAGGGATAAAAAACCTGGATGAAATTTTTCAGGATCATTGCAGACGGTTTTCGCAAATATGCGAAATTTCGGGGAACAGCAGGGCGCAGCGATTTCTGGCTCTGGTTTCTGTTTGTTGCCATCGTGCTTGGCATCGCAACAATTGTTGAAGGACTCGTGATTGCACCGGCCAGGGGGTTTCTTCCCTTTGACCATGAAGCTGGCAGGCCCTTGTTCTGGACACTGGTGGCACTTCTGGCCCTGCCGACGATAACTTCGGCAGTCAGGCGATTTCACGATTCGGGAAAATCCGGTTGGTGGCTGCCTCTGACCATTGCCATTTCTGTCGGCTGGATTTTCGTGATGACATGGCTGTTGCGGGCTCTGCCGCAAGGGCTGGTTGCTTCGGTCGGCAATTATGTAAGTCTGGAATTGTTTTACTTTGCCGGCCTTCTTCCCCTTGCCTATTTTCTTGCCAAGCGCGGCAAGAAGCCACCGCATCGTTACAGCGAAACCGTCTGACGCCCCAAATTTGCCACAAGTTCGTTGATCTGTTCCCTTGATGTGCCCGCCATTGTAAGGTGTGGGCAAAGGAATCAACCTTTGGGGAGGAGCTGGCCTTCCTGAGCACGTGAAAGGGAAAATGCATGCCGAAACTGCCCACACGAAGCCGCTTTCTCATTGCTGCAACTTTGTTCTCAGCAATGGTCGCCCTGCCGGGCACCGCACAGGCGCGGACGTATATCGTGAATGGAATAGCAAGCGCGGTGCCCTTCATTGGTTACGGCATGAACAATTTGGGTAAAAGGATTCCCGGCGCAAAGGTCTTCAGCTACATCACATCCATTGAAGGCAATAATGTCATCAAGCCGAACATCATGAGTGACATAGAGGCCCGTTACAAAAAGAATCCCGACGAACCCATCAACCTCATCGGGATCAGTTACGGGGCAAACATGGTCAGTGAAATAGCAAGCCGGCTTGGTTCAAAAGGCATACCGGTGAACTATCTGGGTATTATCGAGGGTGGTAGTGCGTTGAAATCCATTGGGCCCAATGTACGAACGGCACACAATTTCACCTGTACAGGCCCCGAGTGTACAAAGAAAAAGGCCCGGTTGACTTCCGGCAATTCTGTTACCCGGCTTCAGCAGTTCTCATACAAGGACGGTCATATCGACCTTGGCAACAACAAGCAGGTGCACGGACATATCCTTAGCGGCATCCGCTAGAATGTTCATGGATGTGGCGATCATGCTGCATTCCTGCATTCTGTCCGTATAATGGGACCAGTTTCACGTTTTTTTCGCGCACTGGTCTTTAGACTGCCGCTCACGCATTGACATTCGTGTTTTCGAGGCGCAATAACCCGGCAACAGTCTGGGTTGCTGCCCCGGGAACAGCCGGAGCACCCCTTCCTTTCCAGCCGTGTTCCGGAGTGTGCCTTGAGCATTTATCTTCCCATCGCGGAAATGTCCGTAAACATTTTTGTCCTTTTCGGGATGGGCGCTGCTGTGGGATTCCTGTCCGGCATGTTTGGCGTTGGCGGTGGCTTCCTGATGACCCCGCTGCTTATTTTCTACAACATTCCGCCGGCAGTTGCCGTTGCTACAGAGGCAAACCAGATCGTCGCCTCGTCCTTTTCCGGTGCGCTTGCACATCTGAGGAAAGGTACAGTTGATGTAAAACTGGGCATGATGCTTCTTGTTGGCGGTCTTATCGGTTCAACGCTTGGTGTCTATGTTTTTGCCCTGTTGCGCAGTGTTGGCCAGCTCGATCTGATCATTTCGATCCTTTATGTCGTTTTCCTGGGTTCTATCGGCACATTGATGACGATCGAAAGCCTGAATGCTATTCGCAAGTCCCGGGCAACCGGGGGAGCTTCGGGAGCGCGCCGCCCCAATCACGACAGCTGGATCCACGCGCTGCCGTTAAAGGTCAAATTCCGCAAGTCAAAGCTTTATCTGAGCATGATACCGGTAATTACACTGGGTACTCTGGTTGGTATCCTCGCTGCAATCATGGGCGTTGGCGGCGGGTTCATCATGGTGCCTGCGATGATTTACCTTCTGCGGGTTCCGACCAATGTGGTAATCGGCACATCTTTGTTCCAGATCATTTTCGTTACCGGTTATACGACCATTATCCAGGCATCGGCCAACCAGACCGTCGATGTTGTTCTCGCACTCATACTGATGGTGGGTGGAGTTATCGGAGCCCAGTTCGGGGCTGCCGCTGGTCACCGTTTGAAGGGTGAACAGTTACGTGCCCTGCTTGGTTTGCTGGTGCTCGGAGTGTGCGCGCGACTTGGATACGACCTTGTTGCAATGCCTGGCGAGCTGTTCAACCTGATCGGCGCAGGTGGAGACGGGGGCCATTGATGAAACTGGTACGCTTCATCCTGCTTTCCTTCCTGCTTTCAGGATTGCTGTCGACTGCGCAACAGGCAGGCGCAACCGCTATCCAGATGGGGGTATCTGTTGACGAGATACCGGTTGGCTCTGATTTCAATGGCACAGACATCGTGGTTTTCGGCTCGGTTGAAGGGGTGTCTGTCGACGCACTCAACCGCGGAGAATATGACGTTGTCATCAAGGTGGTCGGTGGCAATGAAGATGTTGTCATCCGCCAGAAAGAACGCACATTCGGTATTTGGATAAACAACCAGAGCGAAAGCTTTGAGAATGTTCCGGCATTCTATTCCGTAACGGCAGGAAAACCCCTGACGGAAATTGCAGGCAAGGAAGTATTGTCCCGAGCCGGTCTCGGCATTGACAATCTGGGCTCTCCGCTCGCTGCCCAGGAAGAGTTCGAGTTTATCCTCGAAGAGGGCAAGTTTGCCGATGCCCTGCGGCGTCTGCGGCGCAACAGCGGACTTTACGTCGAAGACCCGGGAGGACTGGTTCAGCTCAGCCCGAGTCTGTTCCGTGCGCGAGTAGGGCTTCCACCAAATGTTCCGATTGGTACGCATGAAGTAACCGCTTACCTGTTCCGTGATGGCAATCTGCTTTCCTCGAAAACCGTGACCTACCGGATCGGAAAAGTCGGGTTTGAACGCTGGATCTACAATCTCGCCCATGAACAGGGTCTGCTATACGGTATCATGGCTGTTTTGATTGCGATCTTCACGGGATGGGCCGCAAACGCTATATTCCGGAAAAACTGAACTTCCGGATTTCCGCATGCAGGACACGACACAAACCAGAACACTTGCCTGGAAGCTTTCGCTGGCAGGTTTTCTGCCCTTTGCCATTCTTTCACTGGTTCTGTTCGCTACAGGCGGTGGAAATACGCTGTTTCCGCCCCTTTTCGACATATTCAAGGTTTGGTCGGCGATAATCCTGTCTTTCCTTGGCGGCATTCGCTGGGGGTTGGCGATCGCCTATGCACCGGGTGAACCGCGCAACCTGGTTCTTTCTGTCATCCCGCCCATTCTTGCCTGGATAGCGGTCCTGCTTCCTGATGCTTACACCGTGCTTGTTTTGATGGTGCTGTTTTGTGCGCAGGGCGCCTGGGACAATTTCTACGCCGGTTCAGGTCATGTCCAGCCCTGGTATGGCTCTCTCAGAATGGTTTTGACCCTGCTGGTGGTTGCCGCTCATGTTCTTGTGCTGTTTTCAATTTCGGGAACACCGGATATCGGGCAGTTGGGCGAGTTGGTCAGGCAAGTACTCTGATTTTTCCTTCTTGCCAAGCCGCAAGCAGGGGCCGGCACCGGATCAAGCAATATTATCGAACACATTGCTTGCCATCGATTTCGAATACGGCATCTTTGCCGATCATCCATACGGTCAGTTTTTCATCTTCGAAAAGTTCTGAATAGGCTTCGTTCCGTATGTTCAGGCCACCTGTAAAAGCACCGAATGCGGGCATGATGAGACGCTCCCCGTCACTGACAAAACACCGTTTGCGAACCGTCTTGCCGCGTCGTCTTATTTTGGCACATGGATGCAGGTGGCCTGCAATTTCTCCCTGAGTGAACTGCTTGTGCGGTTCGTGAATGAAGTTCAGGTTCCCAACCTGCAGGCTTTGGCAGAAAATGCCACCGAGTTCGCGTGGCGGCTCGGGGTCGTGATTGCCGTTTATCCAGACCCATTCGCGCCCTTGCATGAGTCGGGAAAGTTGCTGACGATACTCGTCAGGCAGGCGAGCGGAAGCGTCCCTGTCGTGGAAACTGTCACCAAGTGAAATCACGGTTTCCGGTTGCAGCATCTCGATTTTTGGCGCCAGGGTTTCGAGGGTGGCCTGGGTGTCGTATGGCGGCATGAAAAGGTTTTGCCGGGCGGCAAAAGAGGAACCCTTTTCAAGATGCAGATCGGAGACGACAAGCAGGCGTTCTGCGGGCCAGTACAAAATGCCGGAAGGTTCCAGGAACAACAGGTTTCCGCGAAAGCAGAACTGCGAACCCGTGATCAATGATGTTTCTGCCAAAGCGTCTGTCATCGCTCAAGCTTCTCGTATTCACTGCCGGCTGCTTCTCTCAACAATGCCTCCTGCGCATCCCCTGCCACCGGTTCTTTTCCCACTTCCAGCATGATGGGTACTGCCAGTGGTGAAATATGTTCAAGGTTGCGATGGATGATGTTTCCCTTGATTCGTGCAAGCATTTCACCAAGCCGGCGAACATCTAGCAAGCCATATGCTGCTTCGGCACGTGTCGCCTGGAGAAGAATGTGGTCAGGGTCGTGACTGCGCAACACATCATAAATCAGGTCTGACGAAACGGTCATTTGGCGACCGGTCTTTTCCTTGCCCGGAAAGCGCTTCTCGATCAGCCCTGCAATGGTTGCACAATTGCGGAATGTCCGTTTCAGCAAAAAGGATTCATCGAGCCACGCATCAAGATCGTCGCCGAGCATGTCTTCATCGAACAGTTCAGAGAGCGGCATTTCTCCCGTCAACATCATCTCGCCAAAGTCCCGCATTCCCCACACGGCAATCGCATAATCGGTCGCAACGAAACCAAAGGGATGGGCACCGGCGCGGTCCAGCCTGCGTGTAAGCAACATGCCGAGTGTCTGGTGCGCTGCACGACCTTCAAACGGGTAACCAACCATGTAGAAGCGATCCCCACGGGGAAAGGTCTCAATCAGCAGTTCCTGGCTTTTCGGCAGCACTGATTTTGCTTTTTGTATCTCAAGCCATTCGCTGACCTGTGGTGGCAGGTTATGCCATTTGCCCGGATCGGCCAGCATTGCCCTGACACTTTCAGCCAGATAGGTCGTCATGGGAAACTTGCCACCCAGGTATGACGGTACTTGCGGGTCGCTGTTGTGGGCATCGGAGACAAAACAGCTTGTCTCACGAATGCCTTCGAGACGAAGGGTCTTGCCTGCAAACATGAACGTGTCACCTGGCGACAGGGACTCGATAAAGCCTTCTTCGATTTTTCCCAGGACGGGTCCACCCGCGAACCCGGTTTTCCGGCCGTTCTTTCGGGTCAGGCGAACATCGAGCATTGGCGCTTCTATGATGGTGCCGCAATTCATCCGGTATCGTTGTGCGATGCGTGGATGGGTAAGCCGCCAACTGCCATCTTCTGTTTTGCGGATCTTCGCATATTGCTCGTAGGTCTTGAGCGCATAACCGCCAGTTGCGACAAACTGCAGGGCGTGCTGGAAAGTCTCCCGGTCAAGCATGGCATATGGGGCAGCACTTGTTGTTTCACGATAGAGTGCATCTTCTTCAAACGGGCCGGCGCATGCAGTGCCGAGAATATGCTGCGCAAGTACATCCAGTGCACCTTTTTGCAGTGGCGGCGTATCCTGTGCTCCGACATAATTGGCATCCAGTGCAGCCTGACATTCCATGACCTCGAAGCGGTTTGCCGGGACAAGCAGTGCACGGGAAGGTTCGTCCATCCTGTGGTTTGACCGTCCGATCCTTTGCGCAAGCCGGCTCGCACCCTTGGGTGCCCCGACATGTATCACCAGGTCGACATCACCCCAGTCGATACCAAGATCGAGTGTTGAGGTGGCAACCACTGCCCTAAGTTCATTGCGTGCCATTGCTTCCTCAACCCGCCTCCTCTGGGCAACGTCGAGAGATCCGTGATGCAGTGCAATGGGCAGGCTGTCTTCGTTGACAGACCACAAAGACCGGAACACGATCTCTGCCTGGCTTCGCGTGTTGACGAACACAAGCGTTGTCCGGTGATCGCGGATTGCAGCATAGATATCTTCCATCGCATAACGTGCTGAATGGCCGGACCACGGTATCCGGTTGTCGGATTTCATAATCGAGATTTCGGGCTTTGCCCCGCCGTTTATTTCCACAAACTCTGAAAGGGTAATTTCTCCTTCCGGTGGTTGGGCAACCAGCCAGCGGCGCAGTTCATCCGGTTCGGATACGGTTGCGGAAAGGCCGATGGTCTTGAGCCCGGGTTGGAAGGAACGGATCCGTGCCAGGCCGAGCGCCAGTAATTGGCCGCGCTTGGAGGTGACGAGCGAATGCAATTCGTCAAAGATTACGGTTTGCAGGTCAGCAAAAAAGGATCCGGCGTCCTTGCTGGCAATCAGCAGTGCCACCTGTTCAGGTGTGGTCAGCAAGATTTGCGGAGGGACCAGTTTCTGCCTCTGTCTGCGTGAGGCAGATGTATCGCCGGTGCGGGTTTCGATATCAATATTCAGACCCATCTCGGCAATCGGTTTTTCAAGGTTTCGCTTTATGTCGACGGCCAGAGCCTTGAGTGGCGAGATGTAAAGCGTGTGTATGCCTTTCCTCCGCTGCCGTGGCCCGGGTTTTGCTCTTGCAGAGAGTTCTGTCAGTGAGGGCAGGAATCCGGCAAGTGTCTTGCCGGCTCCTGTGGGAGCAACAAGCAGCGTGGATTGCCCTGCCTGGTTGCGTGCAAGCAATTCAAGCTGGTGTGGTCGTGGCTTCCAGCCATTTTTCGCAAACCAGTCCTGAAACGGAGGGGGCAGGAAAAACGGAAGATTTCCGCCTGTGTTGCTGGTAAGAAACTGTTCGCTCATGGGTTCTATTTAGGATTTGCCTGAATGAAGGTCGAACAGAAAAAATTATTTCTCAATGTGGTTTTCATACTGGTTGCCACGGCAATTGCCCTTTGGTTCAACTTTCATGAAGAAACGGAAGCGTCGAAGGAAACGGGCCAACAGACAAGTCCTGCGGTCCAGAACCTGTCTGGTGACTATGTTCTGGCCATGTCCTGGCAGCCTGCTTTTTGCGAAGGCCAGCCAAGCAAACCGGAATGCCGGTCACAGAAAGAAGGCCGCTTCGATACTGTAAATTTCTCGCTTCACGGCCTTTGGCCCCAGCCTGAAGACCGTACCTATTGTGATCCTTCCCTGCCACGGGGCGGTGGCTGGTCACGGTTGCCCCAGCCTGAATTGTCGGAAGGCTTGCGCCGGGAACTTGAAACACGCATGCCCGGCTATCGTTCATATTTGCACAGGCATGAATGGATAAAGCACGGAACCTGCATTCAGGGCATAACAGCTGAGGACTATTTCCGTCTATCACTGGATTTGTTGAACGAGATCAATGCTTCGCTGTTGATCGATTATGTGTCCTGGAACATTGGCAGGAAGATCACCCTTTCGGAAGCTGCAAAACAGATGGATGAAAGCTTTGGAAAGGGCGCAGGCAAGCGCCTGTCATTTGTTTGCAAGCGTGATGCAGGTCGCAATCTTGTCAGCGAGTTCCGCATTGCCCTTCGCGATCCGGATGGTGATGGTCTTTTCCCGCTGAATGAACACATTCTTGCTGCACCGGCTTTACGTTCTTCCTGCAAATCGGGAATTGTTGACAGGGCCGGGCTTCAATAGTCGCTTGAAAAGGCTGCTTCTTGTGTTTACCTGTTTTTGACTGCAATGAGGAAATGATCATGAGCGACAAGCTGACCACCTTTCTTGGCGATTCACCTGCACGGGTGATAGTCAAATTGCTTGTGATCTCGTTCGTTGTGGGTGTGCTCCTGAGTTACTTCAATTTCACACCCTATGAAATCTGGCTGGCGGTGAAGGAATTCTTCGTCCGGCTTTGGGAACTGGGCTTCGATGCAATTGGCAAGGTTGGCCAATACCTGCTTGCCGGTGCGTTGGTCGTGGTTCCCGTGTTCTTCATATTGCGGTTTATGAAGCTTGGCCGTTAGGCAGCGACAATGACTGGTCATGCGCCGGAAACGGCGCTGGAGAAAATCCGGAAATTTGAAATCACGAATTTGACGGTGCTGCATCTGGCAGTCCCGATGACCCTTGCCTATCTGACTACGCCGCTACTGGGATTGGTGGATACGGCGGTGGTCGGCCGGTTCGGCGACGCAGCGCTCATTGGTGGCCTTGCCATCGGTGCGATCATCTTTGATCTGATTTTCACAACGTTCAATTTCCTGCGTTCCGGCACAACCGGTCTGGTTTCCCAGGCCTATGGTGCTGAAGATGAGAAGGAAATGCAGGCCATTCTGTTCCGGGCGCTTTCAATCGCATTTGCAGCAGGCCTGGTAATGGTTTTCCTGAGCCCCGTGCTGTTGTCGCTGGGGCTATGGGCAATGGCCCCCTCAGCCGGTGTGGCGGAGGCAACTTCTACCTATTTTCTCATCCGTTGCCTCTCTGCTCCCTTTGCATTGGGCAACTATGTCGTGGTCGGATGGCTGTTGGGAATTGGCCGGTCCAAAACAACACTCGCCGTGCAGTTCCTTCTCAACGGCATCAACATTGTTCTCAGCCTGTTTCTTGGCCTTGGCCTTGGTTGGGCAATTGAAGGAGTGGCGATTGCAACCATTGCAGGGGAAGTGGTTGCGCTGATTGTCGGTCTTCTTGTTTGCTGGAACCTGCTGGACCACTCGGTACGTCCTTCGCGGCAGCGTGTGCTGGACGCAAAGGCATGGAAAAGACTGGTAAACCTGAATGCGGATATCATGGTCCGGTCATTCTCTCTTGTCTTCGCCTTTGCCTATTTTACCAGTCAGGGCACCCGCTTCGGGGAAATCACGCTGGCGGCAAATGCCATCCTGATGCATTTTTTCATTATCTCGGGCTATTTTCTGGACGGGTTGGCAACCGCTGCTGAACAGATTGTCGGACGTTCTGTGGGCGCCCGGTTTCGTGACGGATTCTGGAAAGGTGTCAGACTTACCCTGTTCTGGAGTGCTGTCATGGCGTTGCTGTGTGCAGCCGTGTTCTGGTTCGGTGGACCGGCCCTGATCAATCTGATGACTACCTCAAGCGAGGTCAGGGCAGAGGCACTTGTCTATCTGGTATGGGCAGCCCTGGTTCCGTTGAGTGCCATGTTGGCCTTCCACATGGATGGTGTATTCATCGGGGCAACCTGGTCCAGGGACATGAGCCTCATGATGATGATTTCCCTGGCGGGATATCTTGTTGTCTGGTGGTTTGTGAGAGAACCCCTCGGCAATCATGGACTCTGGCTGGCATTGCACAGTTTTGTCCTGTTTCGCGGGTTTACCCTTGCTGCACGTCTCCGGCCACGTGCGACCATGACTTTCCAGACCTGAATTTTACGGCCATGAGCCGTTGCCTGTCAGAACGGCCTACCGGCCCATTCCTCTGTTTTTGTGCCTGAGATGTGGGCAATTGATTGCAGATTGTTCGCGTCCATGTGTCGGGACAGGCCTTTCAACAGCCGGGATGGAAGCGAGGGGCCGCCATACACCATTCCCGTATAGAGCTGGACAAGTGAGGCTCCCGCTTCAAGTTTGTCAACGACATCTTCGGTAGAAAATATCCCGCCAACGCCGATCAGGGCAATTTCCGGTTTGATGCGTTGCCGCATTTTGGCAAGGGCAATGGTTGATTTTTGAAATAGCGGCTTTCCCGACAAACCACCGGCTTCGCCTGCTGTTTTCTGGTCAAGAAGGTTTTCACGCCCCAATGTGGTGTTCGAAACGACAAGGCCTGCCAGTTCAGATCCATTCACAACAGTGGCAATTTCGTCCATTTCCTTTTCCTGCAGGTCGGGGGCGATTTTCAGGAATACCGGAACCTTTCTGTGGTTCTGTATTTCGCATTCGGCCTGTTTTTCAAAAACGCGGTCCAGCAACACGCGGAGTGCCTCTGCTGCCTGAAGGTCACGAAGTCCGGGCGTGTTGGGAGAGGAAATGTTTGCCGTGAAATATGATGCCAGCTCATGAAAGGCCGCGATGCCCGCTTCATAGTCTGCAACAAAATCCTCGGAATCCTTGTTGGCGCCGACATTGATACCGACAATGCCACTCTGTTTGTTGCGGTTTCTCAACCGCATCAGCGCGGCCTCATGTCCGTCATTGTTGAAGCCAAGCCTGTTGATTACACCCTGGTCTTCAACAAGCCGGAATATCCGTGGCCTGGGATTTCCGGTTTGTGCTCTGGGGGTGATTGTTCCCGCTTCCGTGAAACCGAAACCAAGTTTCAGGACCGCATCGGGGACCTCGGCATTTTTGTCGAAGCCGGCAGCAAGTCCTACCGGATTGGGAAACGTCAATCCGCCAAGGGACAAAGAAAGTCGCGGATCGTCCGGTATGTCGGGTTGTGGTAGCAGGCCGCTTTTCAATGCCATCAGGGAAAGCTGGTGAGCGCGTTCCGGCTCGAAAGTGAACATCAGCTCCCGGCCAATCCGGTCCATCAGTGCCGATAACGCCATCAGAACTTCTCCGGAAACTTGTGGCTTCCGTCTGGACGGTCCTCCAGGGGCTGAACTGCTGTGGCAAGGGAAACCGGAAGTTCCGAATACAGATGAGGAAAAAGATCACCACCTCTCGAAGACTCCCATTTCAAATCTGTGCCAAGCGTGTCGGCATTTACCGTGACAAGCAGGAGATTGTTCCGTCCGTGAAAATGTTTTGCAGCAGTTTCGCGGACCTGTCCGGCAGTTGAGAAATGGATATACCCGTCCTGGTGGTCTATCGGCGCACCGGTAAATACACCCGCCGCACTGGCTTCAACCCATTCCTCACGGGTAACGATCTTGTAAATGTTGGTCATTTGCCTGACCGGATACGGTTGAGGAAGGCGGCCATGGACTTGCGGCTCTCGCGGGCCTGTGCAAGTTCGTCAAAATACTGGAAGACATGGCATCCGCCCGGATGGATTTCCAGCTCGGTATCAGGCTGTACCTGTATCCAGCGATTGGCCATGAAAAGGGTGTCGTCCAGCAAGGCGTCTCGCGTGCCAACAGTGAAATGCGCAGGCGGCATGTCATTCAGCCGGGCATAGAGCGGCGAGACCTCGGGTGACTTGTAGTCTTCGCCATTCTGGAGATAACCAGCGGCATAATTGACCATGTCAGGGTGTGCCAGAATCAGCCGGTCATGAAAGTTGTAGGCGCTGGGTGTCATCCCGACATCATAGATCCCGGCAATCAGAACTGCTGCGTGAAAGGGCGTCAGTCCGTGCCTGTCACGCAACCGGAGGAGGGCATCAACAGACAGGTGTCCCCCAGCGCTTTCCCCGCCAATGGCGAGAAAGCTTGTATCAAGGTCATGAGACGATGCCTGTTTTGCAAGCCACAGTGCGGCAGCTTCACAATCCTCGTTTGCGGCCGGATACGGATGTTCCGGTGTCAGGCGGTAATCGACAGAAACACAGGCCAGCGATGTGGCATTGGCCAGTTCCTTCAGCCGCTGGTCTTGCAGGTCAGCTGCTCCATACATCCAGCCTCCGCCATGTATGTGCAGAAAGGTGCCGCTGGTCTTGCCATTGTCCGGCCGGATAATCCTGAGCGGAAGTGGTCCTGCCGGTGTTTCAATCTCTATTGTCTCTGCATCATCGGCAAAGGGTTCCAGCGGGAAAATGCTCTTGCCTTCACGGCGAGCCTGTCGAACGGTCTCTGTTGGCAATGACCAGACATCAGGCCCGTTGGTAAGCCGTTCGATTACCCGTTCATTGAATGCCCGGGTTTCTTCAGGGATGCTGGCCGGGTCAAACAGTTTCGGGTTTGGCAGGAACATTCCGGTTTTCCTTTGAAGGTTTCGATTTTTTGTTCAGTCGACCAACGATTGCGACATGCGATATCCAGATAGCAAGAAATGCACCAAACATTCCAAACATGCCTGAGCTCATCAATGTCGGGCGCTCCGTTTCAGGGTTTGCAGCAAACCGCCATTCATCACCTGAGTAAGGCATGAAATCAAACCCCAGAATATTCAGGAATAACAGCGCGGATGTAAGAATGATACCGGCCGAGACACCTGCAAACCTGCACTGGTTGCCGCATGCAGGCCACCATATGCGTGTGACGAGAGCCGGGAACAGGGCTGCTGCCGAAAATGAAAACGCAAGTTCAAACAGCATGATTGCATCGGGCCTTACCCCGATGGCCAGCGTGGCGCTGACCGCCAGGATCATGATCAGAAGAAACCGGGCGATGAACAGTCGGATACTTTGTGGTGCCCCCGGCCGCACAAGGTGAACATATCCGTCATGGGCAAGACTGTTTGCAAGCGCGATGGCAATTCCGTCGGCAGTCGACCATATTGCGGCCAGTGCACCGGTTGCCAGCAGCCAGGTGACCATTGGCGGCATTTCATTGAGAATGCCACTGCTGAGCACCAGAAGTGAGGGATTGACCGATATGTCCTGTGTAGCAAGAAAGTAGTCCGGTCCCTGTCCGCAGGCCGCCATGGCATCTTCCAGGCTCGAAATGTATGCGCCGCATATGGTGATGGCATTGAAATTGCCATTGCCGCTGGCATTGAATATCCAGGCAGCTTCACCCTCAAGGTCTGCCAGTTGCAGGCCGAGCAATGATGTATAGATGTCGATCCGGTAGAAGGCGGCAAACGCGGGAATTGCAGTCAGCACAAGCAATGTGAGACCGATGGCCCATGCGCCTGACAGGCGCGCCTGAGATGGTCTCGCACTGGTTGTGAAGTGCTGGAGCAAATGCGGCATTGCCGCCAGTCCGCAAGCAAGACAAAACAGGATGGACAGGTATTGCACGATATCCGGGGTGCGGCTCTTGGTAAGCGAGAATATCTCGTTGGCTTCCGCAAATCCGGTGTCGATGATTTCCCTGTCGATCTGCATGATCGGCTCCAGGGCCCCGCTGCCATAGGCAAGTTGGGGAAACGGGTTTCCAGAAATCTTGTAGGCAATCATCGCGATCGGCAGGAGAAATCCGATTGCGATTACCGGATAGGCAAGCATCCTGGAAATTGAAAGTGCCTGAACGCCTCCCATCAAGAGACAAATGCCAATGGCAATCACCATCATGATAATGCTTTCAGTGCCGCTAATCCCGAGAAATGTTTCACTCAGCGATGCAGTCAGCCGGAACTGTGCCGTCAGCAGGATAAAACCGACCAGCGAAACAGCAAACAGGGACAGCCCGCGATGCAGTCGGCTTGAATTCGAACCATTCAAAAAACCGGCAAGTGTTGGTTCGGCTGAACGGTTTACCGAGGCGGCAAACAGGACGACCATGAGACAGCTGCCAAGAATCCAGCCTGAATATCCGGCAAGCGCATCCGTTCCGCGTTCGTAAAAGTCTCCGGCGAGCAGGATGAATATGCCGGACGAGATAATGCCTGAAGCTATTGCCTGTCCGACAATGAACGGATTGGCTGACCGCTCTGCTGTGAAAAACGCCTTGAGGCGCATGGTTTTTGCAAAGATGCCAGAGAATACATAGACTCCCATCAGGAAGCTCAGCATCAGCAGGCCGATATAACCGGAGTTCAGGCCGACCTGGAGAAGAAAGGCCCCAAACAGAAGAACGAGCAGGAAACTTGCCAGAAACATTCCGGTCAGCGATGTCGCCATGGAAAGGGGAGATCGGTACAGCATGGTTTATCCATCATGCTCCCGGTTGCCTGTGAACGGTTCAGCTTCACTGGCCAGCAATGCATGCCACAGGGTTACGGCAAGCATGGCAAGAGGAAATGCAAGTGTTAAAAGGAAATATCCGGCAGGAATGCCGAAAAAGGTTGCATTGATCCATGTATCAAGGCCAAGCGGCCAGGGAAGGGAAAGGATCACCAGCACAAGTGTCGCTGACAAGGACAGAACGAGTTGGCCTGTTGGTGATCGTTTGAAATTTCTCCAGAAACGCACGGCAGAACTTTTCGGATAATGGACGGTCAGAATTTCTGAACTGTTATTAACACAGGGTATGTGGCTTTGTAATCAGGGGATAATGCGGTAAATGGATAAACTGAGGAGAATGAAAAGTACCTGGGGGAGGACTTGTTGAATCCTGTTGTCATTATAGCTGATGACCATCCGCTTTTTCGTGATGCGATGAAGCATGCAGTTGCCAGCCTCAGTCCCGAATGTGAAATCATAACATCCGGAGATCTGGACGAGTTGCGTGCAGAATTGCGTTCAAGAGGGCCTGTCGACCTGATCATGCTCGATCTTACAATGCCGGGGGCTACCGGTTTCACGTCACTGGTATCTGTGCGTGCCGAATTTCCGGAAAGCCCTGTGGTCGTGGTTTCAGCCCGTGAGGATGCCGGTACCATCCGCAAGTGCCTGGATCTTGGAGCATCCGGATTTATACCGAAATCTGCATCCCCGGACCAGATTGTCCAGGGAATTGGCAGCGTTCAGGCCGGGGAAATATGGGTCCCCCCCCATATCGATCTTGATGGTGAGGAGGACAAGGAGTTCAGCGGTCTGGTACAGAAGCTGCAATCCCTGACACCACAGCAGATGCGGGTTCTCACCATGCTTGGAGAAGGCTTGTTGAACAAACAGATTGCCTACGAACTTCAGGTATCAGAAGCGACCGTCAAGGCCCATGTATCCGCCGTGTTGCTGAAGCTCGGCGTCGACAGCCGGACACAAGCGGTCATCATCATGAACAAGGTGGGTGCGGCCTTGCCGCAGTAACCTGCCCCATATTTGTACCGTATAGCCTGGCTTTATTCTGCTGCAATTTGCCTTTTCCGGGTTTGGGAAATGAGTGCCCGAAGGGCTGCAGGTTTTACCGGTTTGTGAAGAACAACAAGGCCTGCTTCATTGGCAAGTTCTTTCATGGTTTCACTTCTGTCGGCCGTAATGAGGATACCGGGAATGGTATTCGCCAAATTGTGGTTGATTGTGTTGAACACATCTATGCCGGTGGTCTCCTCCAGATGATAGTCCACGAGAAGCAGGTCGCAATTGCTGGTGCCAAGATGTGCTTGTGCTGACTGGAGGTCTGTAGCCGTACGTACATGGCACCCCCATTCCTGAAGCAGATGCACCATTCCGTCCAGAATGGATGTGTCATTGTCTATGCAAAGAACCGACACACCCGATAACTGTCCCGGCCTTGGTGATTTGGCAGGGGCCTTGCCGGCCCGAAGATTTCCGGGAGCAGGAACACTTTCCAGCATGACCTGAAACCGGGTTCCCTTTCCAGGTTCGGATTCCAGTATCACCTGATGCCCCAGCAAATCGGCAATTCTCTCGACGATTGAAAGCCCAAGGCCAAGGCCGGGTGCCTCTTCCTTCATTTGATTGAGGCGTGTGAATTCGGCAAAGACCTTTTCTTGCTCCGCCTTGCTTATGCCAATCCCGGTATCATGAACCTCGATCGCAAGCTGGTTGCTCCGTTTCCTGACCCCGACCAGCACCTTGCCCTTGACCGTGAATTTCAAGGCGTTGGAAATCAGGTTTTGCAGCAGGCGCTTCAGCATGGCCCGATCAGAATGAACCCAGTGGGCAGAATGCACAAAGCGCAATTCAATGCCCAGTGATTTGGAGATGGGCTGGAACTCAAGTTCAAGCTGCTCGGTAATGGTACGCAGGGCAAAATTGCCCAGATTGATATCGGGCCTGCTGGAATCAAGCCGGGAAATGGCCAGTATCGAACCGAGAATTTCTTCAACAGATGCAAGCGAACGACTGATGTTTTCGGCAAGTTCGGAATTGCGTTCCTCACGGCTCCTTTCGATAAGGGTCGCCGAATAAAGGCGCGCTGCATTCAGGGGCTGCAGAATGTCATGGCCCGCTGCTGCGAGAAATCGCGTCTTGCTGAGATTGGCCTGGTCAGCCTGCACCTTGGCCTGTTCAAGTTCACGGGTCCGTTCTTCAACACGCCCCTCAAGGGTTTCATTGGCCAGTTTCAGTGCCTCGGCAGCCTTTACGCGTTCCGTGATATCGTTCCATGTCACCACGATTCCGCCTTCCGGCATGGTACTGGTCGAGATTTCAAGAACAAGCGCGGCTTCCGGCAAACGGAGTTGCCACGGACGTGATGGTGTGACGAGCCGGTAGGCAAGTTGGCTTCCCTCCGGATCGGCTTTGGCCAGGTCATTGGCAGCAGCAATTTCGCGGGCGATTTCCGAAAGGGTAGTGCCGGCCTGACCGATCTCAGAGGGCAGGTTCAACAGGTTTCTGAATTGCCGGTTCCAGGAGGCTAGCCGCATGTTCCCGTCGAAAACCGTGATGCCCTGTTCAAGCTGGTCCAGTGCTGTTTGCAGAACATCACGATTGAACTGAACAGCCCGGGAAGCTTCATCAAGCAGTTCAAAATTGGTTTTCTCCCGCTCATCAAACTTCTTGATAAGCAGGGTATGGACGAGGCGGGATGATGAAGCACCAATGGCACTGGCAAGCAATTGTTCGGAATGCCTCAGAAGGTCAAAATCAACCGGGTCATCATCTTTTGGGCGGATACCCCGTTTCTGCCAATAGGCTGCCAGCGCTCTCTTCGCACGGGTGGCGCCGAGATAGCTTGCAAGCATCTCACTCAGTTGTTCGACACGTACATGTGTGCTGTCCATGTCTCCTGCATGTCGCAGTCCCAGTTGCTGGTACCCGACAAACACCGATGCCTGCATCCGCTCGCGCGGATCGGCCGGGCGGGTTTTGGAGGCAAATACAAAGGCACAGGTATTGAAAAGCAGGCTCCAGATAACCCCGTTTGCAATTGGTGTGAATTCAAACCCGAAAAGGGCTTCCGGCTTGAGTAGTGTGATGCCGAATGGTCCCTGTGTGACAAAGTAGCTTTCCGAAGGCAGGAGGGTCGGCAGGAGCAGGCAATAGGCCCATACAAGGAAACCGGTGATCATTCCGGTCATCGCGCCGCGCGCATTTGCCTGCTTCCAGAAAAGCCCGCCGAAAAATGCTGGTGCCAATTGTGCGATGGCTGCAAAGGATACAAGACCGATGGAAGCGAGCGCGGCGGAATTGTCCGCTGTCTTGTAATAGGTGTAGGCAAGCAGCAGCACTGCAAAGATGGCAGTCCGGCGAATGTTCAGGATGCTGCGTTCCATGTTGTGCGGCTGGACATTTCCGGTCCGCGCCCGTGAACGCAGTATCAGCGGTAACACCAGGTCATTGGAAATCATGATTGCCAGGGCAACACTGGCAACGATCACCATGGCCGTTCCGGCGGAAAGCCCGCCGGTAAAGACAAGCAGGCCGAGCGTGCTTTGCCCTTCCAGCATTGGCAGCAGCAACACGTAATCATCAGCCCGTGCGGCAATTCCGAAACGCAGGATGCCGGCAATGGTGATCGGGATGACGAAAAGATTGATCAACACCAGATAGAGCGGGAACAGCCATCGTGCGCGCTTCAGTTCGCTGTCGGCATTGTTTTCCACCACGGCAACGTGAAACTGTCTTGGCAACAGGAGGAACACGGTGAGACTGAGCAGGGTGAGAATAAAGAAATTTCCGGCATCGAAACCGCGGTCAACGATCTTCTGGACATTTTCGTTCTCGGCAGCTTTTCCAAAAAGGTCCTGAACACCGTCAAACATGAACCAGGTGACGAAAACCCCGACCATCAGAAAGGTGATGAGTTTGACAACCGATTCTGACGCAATGGCGAGCATCAGACCATGCTGGTTTTCCGTTGCGTCAGCATGGCGGGTACCGAAAAGAATTGTGAAGACGACCAGGGTAAGCGCAACAACCAGTGAGATATCGCCAAAAGGTGTCGTGGCGGACGGAAAGCCGTTTTCGATACGGACAAGCAATGTGTCAACAGAGCTGGAAATCGCTTTCAGCTGCAATGCAATATAGGGAATGGTTCCGATCACGGCGATAATGGCAGCAACGGCAGCAACCTTTATGTTCTTGCCATACCGCGAGCCGAGAAAGTCGGCAACGGAGGTTATTCGTTCCTCCTTGGCCAGCCGTATAATGCGTCGCATGAGGGGAAAGCCGAGCGTTATCGCGATGACGGGGCCGACATAGATCGCAAGAAAGCTCAGGCCGCTTGTTGCAGCCAAACCAACTGACCCGAAGAAAGTCCAGGTGGTGCAGTAAATCGCGAGGCTGAATGCATATGTGTTCGGTTTTGCCTGTCTTCTCCAGCCGGGCCGTATGGTCCGGTCACCGTAACTGGCAATCGCAAACAGCAGCAGCACATATCCCAGCGCCACAATCAGCGTAGTCCACGGATTGATCATCTTGTCCTCTCACTCCACACCCAATTCAGCATGAAAAGCAATATCTTGTCTATTGGAGGTTTGGCGCAGAAATGGGCCGGGTCGGCATGTGCAAAGCGATACAAATGCCCGGATTTGCTGTGGACATTGGTTTCGTCCTGAAACTAACATGAAACTCTAACCGATACTGCTGGATAAATCAGCGGGAACAAATGGTTGAAAGGGACAAATTTATGCTGAATGAATTCAAGAGCTTTATCATGAAGGGCAATGTCATGGACCTTGCCGTTGGTGTGATTATTGGCGGGGCATTTGCGCTGATCACCAAGTCGCTGGTGGATGACATCATCATGCCGGTTGTTGGTGCGATATTTGGCGGCTTTGACTTCTCCAACTACTTCATACCACTTGCTGATGGTGTTACGGCCAACACGCTCGATGCCGCCAGGGAGCAGGGTGCGGTTTTTGCTTACGGCAATTTCCTGACCGTGGTTTTGAACTTCATCATAATCGGTTTCATCATTTTCATGATGGTAAAGGCAGTGAACAATCTCAGGGCCAAGGAGGAAGAAGCTCCGGCCGAAGCTGCTCCGCCGCCAGCAGACGTTGCATTGCTTACTGAAATTCGCGACCTGCTCGCGAAAGGCAAGAAATAACACGCTTGGCATCAATCATGGTGTTTGAGACAGCCGGCCCCGGAATTTCATGTTCCGGGGCTTTTGATTCGGGCTGATTTTAAAAGAGGGAACCCTGTTTCCCGTTGTCTGCCGGTTTTGTGCCTCTTGCGGAAGGTTTTGCTTTTGGACTTTCGGAAGGTCCGCTTTGACTGGCTGCTGCAACCCCGCTTATTCGCCCGTCACGCAATTGAACGGTAAATGCGTCACCCGGCTTGACTGATGTAGCCGATGTGACCGGATCATCCTTCGCATTGCGAACAATTGCAAATCCGCGATCGAGTACACCCTCATAGTGATAGCTTTTGAGTAGCCGGCTTGCCTGATCAAGCCGGTTGGAATGGCCTGTCATATAAGCCGAGAGTGCCTTCTCCGAGCGTTTGGCATGTTCATCAATCCGGTTTCTGATCGAGGAAAGTTGACCGCGCTGGCTGACAACCAGCCTGCGGCTTATGCCATCCAGTCTGGTTGTTGCACGTTCCAGTCGCGATTTTTGTGCTGTTGCCGCCCGCCGTGACAAGGCATCCAGCCGGTCGCCGTTCCGGCCAATTGCCAGTTCCAGCCCCCGGTGTGAAAGCCTTCCCGCCACACTCTCATAGGAGGACCGCTTGCGTCTTGTGGCAAGATCGAGACCACGCCCCAGCCTGCCGGTTGCTTCATCAAGGCGCCTTCTTGGCATTTCAAGCATGGCATCAGGGGAGGAAAGTCCACGCTCTGCTGCCCTCAAACTGCTGCGTGCACTGTCAAACTGCCGTCCCAGCGCCGACTGCAGCCGGGCCTTGAAGGCTGCAACCGTAGCATCAAGTTCGGCCTTGACGGGGACAGCCAGTTCCGCCGCACCTGTTGGTGTCGGGGCACGAACATCTGCGGCAAGGTCAATCAGTGTCCAGTCTGTTTCATGCCCCACTGCTGATATCAGTGGGATGTCGGAAGTGGCTGCCGCCCGTACAACAGCCTCGTCATTGAAGCCCCAAAGGTCTTCTATGGAGCCACCGCCACGTGCAATGATAATGAGGTCTGGCGCATCGTCCATCTCGTTGAAGCCGCGAATGGCGCGGCTGACTTCACTGCCGGTGGTCTCCCCCTGAACTCGCACCGGCCAGACCAGAACATGAAGCGGGAACCGGTCTGATATGCGATGCAGAACGTCCCGTATAACCGCTCCGGTTGGTGATGTGACAACACCGATCTTTCGCGGCATGTAAGGAAGCAATTGCTTGCGTTCCGGGGCGAACAGACCTTCAGCCTCCAGCTTGGCCTTGCGTTCTGCCAGCAGTGCCATGAGCGCACCCGCGCCTGCGGGTTCGAGATTGTCGATGACGATCTGGTATTTCGAGGCGCCCGGATAGGTTGTCAGCTTGCCGGAGGCAATGACTTCCAGTCCCTCTTCCGGAAGATGCTTCAGTCGGGAAGCCTGCCCTTTCCATATGACCGCTTCGATGCGGGAACGTTCATCCTTGAGCGAGAAATACGAATGGCCGGAGGAGTGGGGCCCCCGGTATCCGGAAATTTCCCCGCGAACCCGGACCCGCCCAAACCGTTCTTCGACGGTTCGTTTCAGGGAGCCGGAAAGCTCTGTTACGGAATACTCTACAAGATTGGTCTTGCTGACCCCGGTATCCGAATATGTTTTGTCGTCACTCATGCCCCTTCATAGCAGACAGGGCAGGGTGCCGGGCAATCAAATTTCGGCTCGTGGTCTGAATGATCTGGCTATCCACAGAACAGCCAGTGTTACAGGCAACAGAAACAGGAACATCCAGGTTCCGGCTGCTGCAAGTCCTGCGGTTCCGGCCCACAGGATTGATGAAAACGCCTCGGCAATGGTCGCGACTTTTGAAGAGGTCTGGCGGCGCCGGAAATTAGAACGTTTAGCCTGACTGCGAAACCAGAGCTGGATCATGGTAGCCGAAACGGTTGCTGCACCAACCCCAAGTGTTGCAACCAGTGCCAGGTAGGGACTGGCAATGGCTGTGAGGAGCAGAATGGGAGCTGCAAGAAGAAAAATGGCGCCCAGAACTGCCTCAACCTTGGCACGGATTACCGCCCCTTTCAGGATCGGTGCGGTTTGTACCAGTTCCGGTGCATCTTCTCCGGATATGGCAAGCCAAGCGAGACCGCCCGAAAGCTGGCCGGTTGCCATGACAAGTACCGGAATTGCAACAATGGCCAGTGAGTTTGTCTGCCCAAAACCCTGCCACAGCATGTAGGCAGGCGGAATGAGGTAAAGTATCTGCATCAGGGTCTGTGAAAGCAGCCAGTGGTCGCGAAGCAGAAGTGTCCATTCCTTTCGGCGCAATGTCGCACGGACACTGCGTGCAGCAAAAAAGGTTCGTCGATTGCGTTGTGTGGTGGCGGACTGGCTTATGCCTGCAGCAGCAATGACATGTTCGCCAAACCGTTCGGCAAAACAGGCAAGAGCCAATCGGAATATCACGAAAGCAAGTGCGACAAATGCCAGCAAGGGCATGATTTCCCCGCTTGCGGCGCGTGCCGGTATCCAAACCCAGTGTGCAGGATCGGGTGTGTTGGCCATGGCCGTTTCGGATGCCAGGAAGTCAAGGCGGGAGATGCTGCCCATGGTCGTAATGGCTGCAAGCTGTATGCCGATTACAAAACCCGCACCGACGATTGCCGCCACAATCTGGGATATCAATCGTGTTTTTCGCGCGCCGACAGTTTTGAAGAGGACGATGGTAATCGTCACGGAAAGAGCCGTGGCAAATGCTGAAAGGGCAAACAGCACCGGATAGGCTGCAAGCCACCAGATATTGTCGAAGGCTGCCAGTATGTTGATTGCAGAGCCAAATAACAGAAGCGACAGCATGGCTGTGGTGACCGCTATCGCCGAGATGCGCACGGTGAACAGTTTTTTGGCTGAAACTGGCGAAGAAAGAATGAGGTCGAGATCTGAGCGCGAGTAGAAAGCACGCGTCACATGTTCCATTGCCTGAGACATCATCAGGGAGAAGGTCAGAACCAGTGAACCGGAAATTACTGCAAGTGCAGGCTTGTTGATAAGAATCCCGTTCTCAAGTACCGGCAACAGCGCCACGTATGCAATTGCGTGAACAGCAATTACGCTAACAGCCATGAACGCAAGGACGACTTTTTCCCGTCCAGCCTTTCCGGCACTCATCATGCGCATGAAATCCCGCCATGAGAGTTCGAATTCGTGCCGTGCGAACCAGCCGAGCCCGCCAGTGGCAAATGTTGATTGCCTCATGCTGCAGCGCTCTCGCCGGTTTCTGTATCGCCCTGCACCAGGCCAAGAAAGATTTCTTCAAGGGTGGAGTCCGTGCCGCCTGCACCCTGTCGCAGTGTTTCGAGTGTTCCTTCGGCGATCAGGCGTCCTCTTGAAATCACACCGATCCGCTCTGCCATGCGTTCGGCAACCTCAAGTATGTGCGTTGTCATAATGACCGAGCAGCCTTTTTCCACCCGGGAAAGCAAGACATCCTTGACCAGTCTCGCAGATCCCGCATCAAGACCGGTCAGAGGTTCATCCAGGATAATCAGGCGGGGATCATGAACAAGCGCACCTGCCAGGGCAACTTTTTGCCGCATGCCTTTTGAAAAGCCTTCACAACGCTCCCGGGAATGCGGGGCAAGTCCAAGCCATTCAAGCAATTCGTGGGCGTTCTTCATTGCTGTGGCACTTTCCACGCCCCACAGACCAGCAACAAATTCAAGATATTCGAGAGGGGTAAGCCGGTCGTAGATCATCGGTTCATCCGGTACCCAAGCCATCATCTGTTTGACGGCTACCGGATTTGTCATGGCGTTCTCGCCAAAAACATGAATGCTCCCGCCATCTGCCTGCAGCAGTCCGGCAACCATTCTGAGTGAGGTTGTTTTGCCAGCGCCGTTAGGGCCGAGCAATGCGTAAAACTCGCCGCTTCTGACGCTGAATGTAAGATTGTTTACAGCTGGTCGGTCAAACCGTTTCGAGAGGTTTGCAACCTCCAGTGCATGATGTGGCATTTTGTGAGTTTCCCCGGTCGGCGATGGTTCTCCAAGGTCGCAGTCCTTCCTTTGCAAAGGGTAAACCCGAACAAGCCGGTAAGCGCCAAAAACTGTCCGGATTGACGTGGTCAGCAAACGGATCCGGTAGAAAGCTATGTAAAGCCCTGTTTCCTCTGGCTTCGTACAGTTGGGAGGCGCTTAATTCCCCATTAACCAAGATGACACTATTGTGTTCTCACAGGTGATGTAACGCGATGTTGAAACCTGCTCACCACGTCCGACACCTCAAAAGAGTGTTACATGCATCTGTCAGAAACCTTGCCCCGTCAGGAAAAACCCGGAGCGCACAAACGCTCGCGATTGAACAAGCGAATACCGCGCATGGGCAGGGTCGTCTTCAGTGATCACGACAATGCGGTTCATTGCACGGTGAAAAGTTTTTCGGACAAGGGTGCAATCCTTACCATGTCGGGCTGGCTCGGATTGCCGTCGAATTTTGAGCTTTATGTTGAGCCGGACAACATCCGTGCCTCTTGCAGCGTTTCCAAGCGCAAGGGAAGCAATATCGAGGTTGCGTTCACAGATGTTGAGACGGATGTCCGCTACCGGGCAAGAGCCTGAGAAGAACCCACCATCTGCCTAAAAGGCATATTCCAGGAATATCCTGTTCACATCACCGGCCCACGGTCCGCGATACTTGTCGAGCATCCGCTCGGCAGGCGTTTTGCCGATCGCAAGTGTCTCTTCAAGCGGAATCAGGAACAGGGTTTCATCAAAACCGTCCGAGTTGAGACAGGCCCGTTCCCTGAGACCACTGCGTGAAATTTCAAGAATTTCCTTGGCGTGATCGATCAGTTTCCGGCCGGCAATTTCAGCATTAAGCGCCTTTTCCGGTACATCAGAACGCAATTGTCCGACCATTTCCGGTGACCAGTCTTTTACATATTCCTCGGCTGCTGTCAGTGCGTTCTCACTGTAGAGCAACCCTACCCAGAAGGCGGGCAGGGCGCAGATACCCTGCCAGGGGCCGCCATCAGCCCCCCGCATCTCGAGAAACCGTTTCAGGCGAACATCCGGGAAAAGCGTGCTGAGATGATTGCTCCAGTCTCCAATATTGGCAACCGGATCACTGACTTCACCCTTTAACGCGCCATTCAGGAACTGTCTGAAGGTGACATGTGTACAATCGTGGTATTTGCCATCCCTGATGATGAAATACATCGGGATATCCAGTGCCCACTCGACATATTTGTCGAAGCCGAAATCTTCAGCGAGCATGAAGGGATGGTATCCGCCTCGCTGGTTGTCAACATCCTTCCATATCTCGCTGCGCCACGAAAGCAGACCGTTCGGTTTTCCTTCCCGGAACGGTGAGTTTGCAAACAGTGCGGAAGCCATTGATTGCAGTTTCAGGGAGGTCTGCAGCTTGCGGACCATGTCCTGCTCGTCGGAAAAGTCGAGATTGACCTGGATGGTAGTGGTGCGGAACATCATGTCATGGCCGTGGCTGCCAACCTTGGGCATGTAGTTTTTCATGATGTTGTAGCGGCTCTTGGGCATCATCGGCGTTTCGGCAAAAGTCCAGACAGGGCTTGCGCCGACACCCAGAAACCCGATCCCCTTGCGATGGGCGATTTCCTTGACTTCCGCCAGATGGTTGTTTGATTCCCGGCAAGTCTGATGGACATTTTCAAGAGGCGCGCCGGACAATTCAAACTGGCCACCCGGTTCCAGTGATATCGCCCCACCTTCTTTTTCATTGTAGAGGCCGATGATTTTTCCGTCATCCTCAATGGCTTCCCAGCCGGGTTTGTCAGCCATGTCCTGAAGGATTGCACGAATGCCGTTTTCGCCTTCATAGGGAACCGGTTTCAGGCTGTCGAGATAGAAGCCGAATTTTTCATGCTCCGTCCCGATTCGCCACTCGTCCTTTGGCTTGTTTCCTTTTGTCAGCCACTCAAGAAGTTGTGCGTGGGTCTCGATAGGGCGGTTGTCGGTGGTATCGCGTGCCATGGGCATCCTGACTTGTAACGTTTTCCGACACCGGGAAAGCAAGTTTTCCCGCCTGCTGCAAGTTCAAATTTTTGAACAGCTGTTCAATCTTATTTGTACCAGTCCCCGATACTGGCCTGTATCACCGCCAGTGCGGCAATGGCGGCTGTGTCTGCACGCATGATTCTCGGTCCAAGGCCCAGCACGATTACCCTGTCGAGATCCCGCAGAAATTCGCGTTCCTGCTTTGAAAAGCCCCCTTCAGGACCAATCAGCAGCGCCAGTCTCGAAGGCTGGATGTTCTTGAGTTTTTCAATTCCGTTTTCACCCGATGCATCCTCGTCACAGAAAACCAGATGCATGTCGTCTCCAAGCATTCCCTCAATGTCATTGAGCCGTACCGGCTCGTTGATCACCGGCAAGGACAGGATGCCGCACTGTTCTGCTGCCTCAATGGCATTGGTCCGTATGCGGTGATCCTTTACCTGCCGTATCTGGGTGAACTCGGTTATCACAGGTTGCAGAACGCCGGCACCCATTTCCACGGCCTTTTGAACCATGTAGTCGAGTCGTGCCTGTTTCAGCGGTGCAAAGCAGTAGACAAGTTCGGGCCTTGCAGGTTGGGGGCGTATCTGTCTTTCAACAATCAGGTCACATTTCTTGCGGCCCTTGGCTTCAATACGTGCCTGCCACTCTCCATCTCTCCCGTTGAACAGGAGAATATGGCTGCCCGTTGCTGCACGCAGTACATTCAGCAGATAGTTGGCTTGCTCCCGGCTTGCCTCAATCACTGTTCCTTCATTGAGGTATGTATCAACAAACAGCCTTTGCGAGCGAAAATCGTGAACTGCCATCAGCCTGCACTCCTGTGCCATGCGGGGCGATAACCATGCCGGAGTAACGCAACAATGGAAGAAGGGGTCAACAGTTCCGCCATCCCGGCGATATCCCGGGGGGTCTGATAGCCTTCGCCGGACCAGACCAGCCATTTGTTTTCTTTTTTTGCAAGCATCTCATCTTCAACCCTGATCATGCAGCCATCCGGCAGTTTCTCGGTGGTGCCCCTGTCGAGTTTCTGTGGTGTTGCAATCCGCTCGGCGTGAAGAACCCGGTCGATGGCGTCTGCCCTGCTTCCCTGGATGTGTCCAAAAGCTGTTTCCCAGATCTGCGCAAAACGGTTTGCATCATTGCGCCGGCATTCGAAACATGGCCGGTGCCCGGCAGCAAGGGCGGAAACTTCGTCGAGGAAAAACAACTCGGTATAGCTGTTCCCCATGACGGTTCTCTTTCTGTCCTGAAAGGAAAGGACACAGCAAATCCAGCGTTTTGATGCCCATTTTCGCCGTAGCAGCGTACGGGTTTCCGGGTCGTGTATACGTCCTCCCCTGTTGCCCATGAATGTTCCGCGCCATGATTGCGAAACAATGCGTGCATCCGGAGTTACCCGGTTCTGGAGCCCCATCGGTTTCAGCCTTTCACGATAATGATGTGTAACCGCAATGGTCCATGGGCCCCCAGGATCAGGGTTTGCTGGATATCGGCCGAGCGTGACGGGCCGGTAATGTAGTTGAATGTCCGGGGCATTTTGCCCTCACCATAAACATCACGAAGTTTGTTCCAGATGTCTTCCTGGTGAAGCAGCAAATCTTCCTCTTTCAGTATGACAATATGGTTTTGCCCAAGAAAGTTCAGCGTGGTTGGATTGTCCTTTCCGGACACAAGCGCCAGGGTTCCGGTTTCGGCGGCACCACTGAAGGCATGGGAAAGGGTCACTTCATCAGCGCCTTCGCTCACCCCGGTCGCAGTTTCAAGCAGCCTGTTCTTGCCGATGCCGTATTCTGCCAACCGGGGATCATCCCCCATCCTCAGCGCTGTAGGCAAATTGTGCTGCCGCAAAAATTCCAGAACTTGTCTTTCAACATCACCACTGTCGCAGATGGCAACGGAAGCGGCTGCTGCTTCAGCCTTTTCCACGAAAAGTTTGCGGATTTCCGTGCGGTCGGAATGGCCGTATGGCCGGATGCCGGCCGGATGGTTTGCTATCCGTTCCTGCACAATCCGGGTGCGGTTCTGGCTGTTGTCCCCCTTTGTTACAGCATTGCGGATTTTTGACAGAATTTCATCGCTTGCACTCATGATCCCAGGCCCCGTCTCGCATATTGTGCAAAAAAGCCGCCACTCTCGGGAACCGGCATCTCCCGGTGTTTTATCCATGCGCCTGCCAGCGGCAGGAACTTGATGTGACCGGAACCAAAACTCATCAGCCGCATGCCGCTGCGGGCGATTGAAGTTGCCAGCCGGTAAAGTCTTGGCCGCTTGGCCAGGAATGCCCAGAGCCTGAGATTGTAACGGTGGCTGGAAGGAGAGAGGTGCTTCTCGAATTCCTTTTCCCGCCAGTGGCGAAGGAGCTTGGGCAAGGGAATTCGCACCGGGCAAACCTGCTCGCAGCGCCCGCAGAAAGTCGACGCGTTGGGCAGGTCGGACGAGTGTTCAATACCCGTAAGGGAAGGGGTGAGCACAGAGCCCATCGGTCCGGGATACACCCAGCCATAGGCGTGTCCGCCCACCGCGTGATAGACCGGGCAATGGTTCATGCATGCGCCACATCGTATGCAGCGCAGCATTTCCTGAAATTCGGTGCCAAGCATCGAAGAGCGCCCATTGTCCAGCAAGATGACATGGTACTCTTCCGGACCGTCGAGGTCGTCCTGCCGTCTGGGGCCGGAGGACAATGTTGTGTAGACGGACATTTCCTGCCCTGTGGCAGAGCGGGCCAGCACTCGCAGGATCTGACTCATGTCTTCAAGGTTGGGAACAATCTTTTCAATGGATGCGAGAACCACGTGAACCCGTGGCAATGTCTGCGTAAGATCGCCATTGCCTTCATTGGTGACAATGACGGAGGTTCCGGTTTCGGCAACCAGAAAATTGGCTCCTGTAATGCCGATATCGGCACTGAGAAATTTGTCACGAAGTATGCCCCTTGCTTCCAGAAGCAATGATCTGGGGTCCGACATGGGTCTGTCTTCCGGCAGGTGGCTGTGGTGTTTTCGAAAATCCTCGCGCACCTGTTCCATGCTGATATGCACTGCAGGTGCAATGATGTGGCTGGGGGCTTCCTCACGAAGCTGGATGATGTACTCGCCCAGATCGGTTTCGATGGGTTCAATGCCGTTCTCTTCAAGAAAGTCATTCAGTTCGATCTCCTCGGAGATCATGGACTTTCCCTTGGTTGCCGTCTTTGCATCATGCTTGCGGCAGATATCCAATACTGCCTGCCTGGCATCGGCGGCCGTTGCGGCCCAGTGAACATGCCCACCCTGGGCAGTTACCTTTTTTTCGAAATGCTCAAGGTAAAGGTCAAGGTGGTCCAGCACATGGTCCTTGATATCCCTTGCATTGTCGCGCAGGTCCTCAAAACTGCTCAGGTTTTCTGCAGCCCGTGCCCTGGCTCCCACAAAATTGTGCCGGACACCTTCAAGCGCTTCCTGAAGCTGGGGGTCTGCCAGTGCATCTGATGCATTCTTTTTGAACCGGTCTGAACGCATCTCCATGGCCTAGCTGTTCCGCTTTGTATTGCCGGAAGCACCAATCGCCGGATTGTCTGTCATTCCGGCCAGGACTTCCGCAACGTGCCGCACTTCAATGTCACTTCCCTCACGCTTAAGTTTGCCGGCCATATTGAGGAGGCAGCCCAGATCACCGGCCACCAGCATGGATGCTCCGGTTGACCGGATGTTTTCGGTCTTGGTTGAAACGATGGAGTTGGATATTTCGGAATACTTGACGGAGAAGGTGCCTCCAAACCCGCAACATGTCTCACAATCCTTCATTTCCCTGCAGGAAACACCGGGCATCGAAGCCAGCAGTTTGCGTGGCTGGGCAGAGATTCCCAGTTCACGCAAGCCTGCGCAAGAGTCGTGATAGGTAAGATCGGCCTCGGTATCGGCTTCTACGCGGGTAACGTTCATCACATCAGACAGAAACGATGTCAGTTCATATACCTTTGCAGAAAATTCGCTGGCCCGCTCACGCCATGAAGGATCTTGTTGAAACACTTCCGGGTAATGTTTCTTGAGCATTCCGGCACATGATCCGGAAGGCGCAACCACATAATCAAAACCTTCGAAAGCCTTGATAACCTGGCAAGCGAGATCCGCCGTGTCTGCCCGGTCCCCGGAATTCCATGCGGGTTGGCCACAACAGGTCTGGGCCATGGGAACCTGCACCTTGCACCCTGCATCTTCCAGAAGTTTCAGGGCGGCAAAGCCGACACTCGGTCTGAACAGGTCGACCAGACAGGTCACAAAAAGACCGACTACGGGTTTTTCTTTCATTATGCGGATATGCCTTCTTGTGCTTCAGCAATCATTTGTTCCCGTGTCTTTGCCAACGGGTCATGAAAGCCTTTCTCCCAATAGGGCTTTGGTCCGAACAGTTCGGAGAGGTAGTCGATGAAAAGGCGGACTTTTGCCGGTAGAAATGTGCGGCTGGGATATACGGCATAAATACCCAGTCCGCGTGTTGCCGAATAGGACGGCAGGACCCTTACCAGATGTCCGCTTTCAAGCTCCGCACCAACATCCCAGGTTGACCGCAGTGCAATGCCCATACCAGAAATGACGGTTTCCCGGACAACTTCGCTTGAATTGGTCAGCAATGTCGATTCCGGTCGGTAAATGATTGCTCCCTCATCGCCTTCGAGTTTCCAGGGCCCCTGATTGTGCGGCGCGATCAGGGCATGATTGTCGAGGTCGGACAATTGTTCAGGCATGCCTGCCTTTTCCAGATACCGTGGCGTGGCGCACAGTACACGACGTACCGGAGCAAGCTTGCGTGCGACAAGTGTCGAGTCGCGCAGTTCCCCGATCCTGATTGCAAGGTCAATGCCGCTGGAAACGATGTCTACATATTCATCTGACAGGTCCAGATTGATTGTCAGCTCCGGGTTCGCCCGCAGGAATTTGGCAAGATGGGGAGCAATGTGCATCCGCCCGAAAGAGGTGGGCGCAGAGATTTTCAAAAGCCCGCGCGCATCTGACGATCTTCTGGCAACAAAGCCTTCGGCCTCTTCAAGACCTGCAAGCACAGCGATGATGCGTTCATAAAACCCCTCACCGGCTTCCGTGAGCGAGATTTGACGCGTGGTACGGTTGAGAAGCCGGGTGCCAAGCCTTTGCTCAAGGCGTTGCATGCGTTTGGAGATTACCGCCGGCGAAAGCCCCATTTCCCGGGCTGCACCGGACATGCTGCCTTCTGAAACAATCTTGGCAAAGACTTCGAGGTCATCAAAACGGTTCATCCGGCAAATCTATATTGAAACGCAACCGGAATACAAATCTTTCAGTTGGTGCGTTTCACAAGTTTGCCGGATACAAAAAACCCGCGTTGTGAAACGCGGGTTCTTGAAGTCTTGGATCTCGGTTCGATCAGTTGAACATAGAGAAGAAGGAAAGACGTTCGCTAAACCGGCCGTTTGACCCTTGTCCCGGGCCAATGACGACGACCTTGCTGCCAAGTGCAACCTGCTCGTAAAGATACTCGACATCCTTGTTGAGCATGCGGATGCAACCGGAAGAGAGGTTGAGGCCGATCGACCAGGGCTGGTTGGTGCCGTGGATGCGGTAAAGCGTGTCACGATTGCCTTGATAAAGGTAGAGCGCACGTGCTCCCAACGGATTGTCTATGCCGCCTTTTTGAGTGACCGGGAGGATGACTCCCTTTTTGCGCTCACGTTCACGCATTTCTGCTGGCGGTGTCCAGGATGGCCATTTTGCCTTGCGTTTGATTGTGGCATCACCGCTCCATGCAAATCCTTCACGTCCAACACCGACACCGTAGCGTGTAGCCTTGCCGGAACCCGTGATGTGATAAAGGAACTTCTTGTCCGTATCGATGACAATCGTGCCTACCGGATAGCTGGTGTTCACGCCAACGGTTCGCCTGCCATATTTTGCAGGTACCCGTCGGTCGGTGCGTATGACGTTCGGATCATATTCAACCCAACGGCGTTCCGCATAATTGTAAACCCGCTCGGCAGATGCCTGGCCGGCAAAGCCGAGGCTGGTTGCCGCGACGGCAGAACCCGTGAGCAACTGGAGCGCTTTTCTTCGCGTAATCATGTTCAAATTCCGTCTTTCAAGTGTTGTGCCCTTTTCGCACCATATTTTGCAGCATGGGCGATTTCAAGCAGACGAAATTGAAATTCACGTCCTATTGCATTTATGACACATGACGTGAGTAAATCTTCTCCGATATGCAAGCAGGGGCCGTAAGCCCCTGCCTGATAACCGGTTTCGGAAAGCCGGGATCAGCTTACAATGACCTTTGCACCATTCTTCACGCGTTCATACAGATCCATCACATCTTCGTTACGCATTCTTATGCAGCCTGAAGATACCGCCTGGCCAATGGTCCAGGGCTGGTTGGTGCCGTGAATGCGGTAGAGAGTGTCTCCAAGGTAGATCGCCCGTGCACCCAGGGGGTTGGCAGGTCCGCCTTCCATGAAGGCAGGAAGTTCGCGGCCTTTTTCCCGCTCGCGTGCAATCATCTCTGCCGGCGGTCTCCAGGAAGGCCATTCCGCCTTGCGTGAAACCCGCTCGGTACCGGACCACTCAAAGCCTTCCTTGCCAACGCCAACGCCGTAACGACGCGCCTTTCCGTTTCCCGTGACGAGATAGAGAAAACGGGAATTGGTGTCGATCATGATAGTCCCGACAGGTTGGGAAGTATCGTACCGGACGGTTTGTGGCAGGAATTGGGGATCAATCGGCCTGTCTGCAGGATTGTTGTACAAAGCCTGTGCGGTGGAGGCATTGACCCTTGTATAGCGCGGCTTTTGCTGCACGGCAGCCGGTTGCCGGTGCGTGACGGAAGAACGGCGGACCTTGCGTTGTTTCTGCCTGATCTGGCGTGGTTCAGCCTGAAACTGTCCGAAGCCTGCAAAAATTCCGGTTGCCTGGCTGTTTCTGCGCATGCGTCTGTCGGGCTGGCCAAAAAAGGTCCGGGTCTGGCGCTTTGCACGGTTGTATTGCCGGCTTTGGTGACGGCGGGGCTTTCTTGCTTCGGCAGGGCGTTCAAGTTGAAGAACCCACGGTGCTGTCAGATCGGAGGAAAGCGTTACAGCTGGCGGCTTTGCGTATCTCGAACCGGCATCAGCAGTAACCGGGACCATTGCGGCAAATACCGCGGCAAGCAGCATTGGATGCATTTTTCTCATGACGTACTCTCAACAATTCGTCGCAAATCAATATTCCGTCAGGCTGTTTGCCTGTCGGGACCGTTCGAATGTTCAAGAGCATGACGCAAGCCGGGTGCGAATTTATGAACGTTGCGGCAACTATTAAGATTTGATTGATTGATGGTTAATGCCGCATTCCCGGAAATGGTGAATCGCGGGTTAGGAATCTTTCCTAACAAAACATTAATACGGGTTATTCAATAATGAATACAGTATCTTAGCGGTCAAGGCGCTGCTTGGTGTCCGCCAGGACTGCCTCGATCACCTTCTGTACATCACTCGGCCGGTCGCCATTGCGGATGCGCCGGTCGTAGAGCATGTTAAGAATATAGCGGTCAAACTTTGTGAAGCTTGAGTGCCGGCTGTGGTCGTTGAACAGGCTTTTTGTAAGCGAGGGATGTTCGTTAAGCGGACCCAGTCCCTGCAGGATTTCCTCAATCAGGCAACGCCGGAAAAGGGCATCGCCTTCATCGGAAACGATAACGGCCACAGAACGAATGTTGCCGGAACGTGAAAAGGTGGATTTCACAAGGCACTTGCTTTCGATCCTGCTGCCTCGGCGACCACCAATTTCCCGCCGCACTGTTTCTCCGTATTGCTCGCTGTCGACAATAAAGAGATCAAAGTTTGCCCGTCCGTTCCTTGCAAGCCCTGCATCCAGCCCCCGGATGCGCGGATTGAGGCTGGCGATGAAGTTGGCGGCCTGCTGGCTTCTGTCCCTTTTTGCATGATTGTGAATGCGGAAACGCACTGGCCCGTCAAACTTGTGAACATATTTCGACTGGAAAACGAAGCGCGAATACTCGGAACCGAAAACAGTAAGGTGAAAGCCCCGGATAATTTCCTTGTCGCTGAAATTTCTAGCAAGGCTGGTTGTGTTGAAGGCAAGCGTTGCAAGCAATACAAGTGCAGCAAATCCGGCAAGGTTTGAAAGGGTCGAAAAGCGGTACTTCATGGTAGCAGGCATTGCCTCCGTGCAAGCTTCCGGTGTTGCGGTTTTAAAATGAAATTGACGACAGGGCAGTTGCGGTTCCCGGTAATTGTTGCGAAACATCGTGTCGTGCAAAATTTCATTTTTGGTGACTCATGGCAACAGAAGAAAATGGTCTCGTAACCGGAAACGATGGCAGGACACGGTGTTTCTGGGCCGGTCCCCAGGAAGATTACGTGATCTATCACGATGAGGAATGGGGAATGCCGGTCGACAATGACACGCGGCTTTTCGAGAAAATCTGTCTTGAAGGATTTCAGTCCGGACTGTCCTGGTACACGATCTTGTCGAAACGGGAGAACTTTCGTGAGGCATTCAGGGGCTTTGACATCGCTAAGGTCGCTGCCATGGACGATTCCGATATCGAAAGGCTGGTGTTGAACCCGGGGATTATCCGCCACCGGGGAAAGATCAGGTCAACCATCAACAATGCCAGGCGTGCCCTGGAACTGGTCAGGGAAAAGGGAAGCCTTGCAGCCCATTTCTGGTCTTATGAGCCAAAGGATCGGGCTCCCATGAAAAGCCGTAGCGATATACCGGCCACAACAGAAATCTCGACCGCCATTTCAAAGGATCTGAAAAAACGCGGCTGGAGTTTTGTCGGGCCCACGACTGCATATGCTTTCATGCAGGCAATGGGTCTGGTCAATGACCATATCGAGGGTTGCCACTGTCATGCGCGGATTGAAAAGGCCCGGGCAGAATTTGACCGTCCTGCATGAATGCGATGGATGACATTTATGCGCGCTTTGAAGGCAGGCGGGGCAAGGCCTTGCGCGCATTGCGGAAAATGGTGCTGGGCGTTGCTCAACAGACCGGTGGCGTTGGCCGGATTGAGGAATGTCTGAAATGGGGACAGCCTTCGTTCGTCACGGTTCGTCCGAAAAGCGGCAGTACGGTGCGATTGGGTGAAATTGGTGAAACGGGCGATGAGTATGCCCTTTATTTCATCTGCAATACCAATCTCGTGGAGCGCTTTCGGGAACGCTATCCCGACACGTTTCGCTATCAGGGGAACCGCGCGATCCTGCTCGACGCGAAGGAGCCTGTAGCAGAGGCTGAATTGCGCCACTGCATTGCAATGGCCCTGACTTATCATCTGGATAAATGAGCAGGCAGCTAGCCCTGCTGTTTTCCCTGCGCTTCCCAGTCGATTACCTGTTGGTCATAGTCTGTTTCAATCGTGCCGCAGAGCCGGTCCCAGAAGGTGAAGGTATGCGCGAAATTGACCCTGAAATGACTGTGGTGACGGTCATGGAATGTTGTGCACATGAAGGGCAGGGGCAGGCGTGTCAAAAAGGATGCCGTGAATTCGTGTCCGCAATGCCCAAGGGTTGACTTTGACATGTCGAAAATGCGGAACGCAATCAGTGCTGCCATGGGCACCGGCGTCAAAAAGGCAGCCAGCGTATAGAAAACCTTCGTGGTTGCATCGTCCAGCCAGTGAAATGATTCAGAACTCCAAACCGTGACCGCAACCGAACGGTGATGCACCTGGTGAAAGCGGAAAAACCATTTGGTGTGCATGAGCCGGTGCTGCCAGTAGAACCACGTATCATAGAAAACCATCAGTCCGGCAAACCACGGAACTGCGTTCCACCAGGTCAGGTCATCCGTCCCGAACAGTCCGAGCCCGTTCCATTGGATATACATCGCCGCGCCGAAAAACAGGCCGGTTGAGGTCTGGCCCTTCAGGCTTTGACGGATGTCTTTTCCGGCCCGTTTGAACCCGTCACGGGTTTTCTGTATGCGCCTTTCGGGAAACCGTTTCACAAAGGCAAGCACAAGAAGGGAAGACACCAGATAGAATGCGATGGTTGCAATATAGGTGATTGCAACGATCAACAGGAATTCCGGAATTTCGTATAAGTTAGGCATCGGTTCCGGCTGGTCTCGGTCGAATGGATCACCGCGTGATCGATATCTTCCATAGAAGGTCAATATGACATTATGGAGGCCCGGGCCATAACTGGCAGGCTGAGCTGCCTTTCCCGCTTCCTGCATGCCTTGCGGGGGTGGGGTATATCGGATATGGAACGCCCGTCTGCTAAGCGTTGCCGGTATCGTTCTGGCTCATACAACATTGAAGAACCCGCATGTCGAAAAAGAAAAACAAGCCGCAAAAACTGAAGGCGCGCCTGCCCAGGGGTTTTGTCGACCGGAACGCGCAGGATATTCGCGCTGCCAACGCGATGATGGCAAAAATTGCCGAGGTCTATGAACGCTACGGGTTCGATCCGGTCGAGACGCCCATGTTCGAATATACTGATTGTCTCGGCAAGTTCCTTCCGGACAGTGACCGCCCGAATGAGGGGGTGTTTTCCCTGACGGACGATGACGACCAGTGGATGAGCCTGCGCTACGATCTCACCGCGCCACTCGCTCGCCACGTGGCTGAAAACATCAACGAAATCCAGCTGCCCTACCGCACCTATCGGGCAGGTTACGTCTTCCGCAATGAAAAGCCGGGTCCCGGGCGCTTCCGCCAGTTCATGCAGTTCGACGCCGATACGGTCGGCGCACCGGGTGTCCAGGCGGATGCCGAAATGTGCATGATGATGGCCGACGTCATGGAAGCACTCGGCATCAAGCGCGGCGATTACGTAATCCGCGTCAACAACCGCAAGGTGCTCGATGGCGTTATGGAGGCGATTGGTCTCGGCGGCGACGAAAATGCTGAGAAACGACTGAACGTGTTGCGTTCCATCGACAAGCTCGACAAGTTTGGTATCGAGGGTATTCGTGAGTTGCTCGGCGAAGGTCGAAAGGATGAAAGTGGCGATTTTACGCCGGGTGTGGGCCTGGATAACAGGCAAATTGATGTGGTTCTGAAGTATCTGACTTCAGGTGTCTCTGGAGCCACCACCACTTCTGTTCAGTCGGAATGCATGTTGTCTGATGATTCTACATATGTCATGGAGGGTGAGACTTATTTTAATAGTAATTCCTTGACGGTACAGGCGCTGCAAAGATCATCAGTTGGTGAGATTGCGAAAGAAGCTTTGACCGAGCTAGAAACTATTTCAACACTGCTTGATGCGGCTGGATATGGTACTCAGCGTGTTTCTATCGACCCTTCTGTAGTCCGCGGTCTTGAATATTATACCGGTCCCGTTTTCGAAGCCGAACTCCTCTTCGATGTAACCAATGAAAAGGGTGAGGTCGTCCAGTTCGGCTCTGTCGGCGGCGGCGGGCGCTATGACGGCCTCGTCAAGCGTTTTACCGGGCAGGACGTGCCTGCGACCGGCTTTTCCATCGGCGTTTCCCGCCTGATGACCGCGCTCAAGAACCTTGGCAAACTCGAAGATAGCGGCGTCCGTGCGCCTGTGCTTGTGACGGTCATGGACCGTGATGCGCTTGGTACTTACCAAGGGTTTGTCCAAAAGCTGCGCGAGGCTGGCATCCGTGCCGAGATGTATCAGGGCAACCCGAACAAGTTTGGCAAGCAGCTTCAATACGCCGACCGGCGCGGTTCGCCCATCGCCATTATTCAGGGTTCCGACGAACGGGCCAACGGCAAGCTGCAATTGAAGGACCTGATCGAGGGTCGCAAACAGGCCGAGGCGATTGCCTCCAACGAGGAATGGCGTGAAAGCCGTCCGGGCCAGTTCGAGACCGAGGAATCTGATCTTGTTGCCGAAGTCAGCAAGCTTCTTGAAGCGCAGAAGCAGGGGTAGGGACATGCTGGGTGCAGGAAAGGCGGACATCTCATGATGCTCCGTACCATCCTCGATACGCTTGAATCATCCGGCTGTACGGCTCCGGAAATTGATCTTCTGCAACCTGCAGACCCTTTTCTTGACACGACAGGCGAAGACCTGCGTCGCCGCATATTCATCACCCAGGAAAATTCGGGCCGCACCCTTTGCCTGCGTCCGGAATTCACCATTCCGGTCTGCCTTGGTCATCTGGAGCGCGGTTGGATCAAGGCGCGCTATGCCTACGGAGGCAAGGTCTTCCGGCAGCGCGCAGACGGGGTCGGGGAGTTTACCCAGGCCGGTTTTGAAAACCTTGGTTCCCGTAATTTCAATGATGCGGATATCGACTGCATCCTCACCTCGATCCGTGTGCTGGAAGCGGTTGGCCAATCCGGTTTGTCCATGGTGCTGGGCGATCAGCAGATTTTCGTTTCTGCCCTTGATGCATTGCAAATTCCTCAGGCCTGGAAAAAGAAACTCATTCGCAGTTTTGGAGATGACCAACTGCTTCTCGCCCATCTTGATGCCATGTCGAGCGCTGGCCATGAGCCGTTTGCCGAAGCATCCGACGCCGTTCGTGAAGCGATTGCTTCGGGCGATGTGGATGCGCTTGCAACACTCCTTACTGAGCAGATGGTTGAAGACGGCCTACCGCTCAGTGGCGGACGCACTGCAAGGGCAATCGCTGATCGCATGATCGAGAAAGCCGAACTTGCTTCCCAGCGCCTTGATGCCGGCAAGCGCGCCGCTCTTGAAACGTTCCTGGGAATTGATGTGCCACTGGCTGAGGCAGCGGATGCAATTGCCACCTTTGAAAAAGAGAACGGCATCATGATCCCCCTTGCCGGTGAAGAACTGGCTGCCCGTTATGAAGGGCTGAAGGGTGCAGACCTTTCTATGAGATACCGGGCAAGCTTTGGCCGGCAACTGGATTATTACACCGGTTTTGTCTTCGAGATTTTCCGCAGCGGCCATGAAAAGCCGCTGGTCGGTGGTGGGCGCTATGACCGGCTGATGACCTTGCTGGGGTCGCCGGAGGAAATACCTGCAGTCGGCTTTTCTGTATGGGTAGACCGGCTGGAAGGAGGGCGCGTCGCATGACACTGACCCTCGCATTGCCGTCGAAAGGCCGCCTCAAGGAAAAGGCGGTTGAGCTGTTTTCCAGGGCCGGGTTCGAACTGGATTTACCACAGGACAGCCGTTCCTACCAGGGGGCGTTGCGAGGCGTTCCGGGCGCCGATCAGGTCGACGTCGCCTTTCTTTCGGCTTCGGAAATTGCCCGTGAACTGGTCAATGGCACCGTTCATGCAGGAATTACAGGCGAGGACCTTGCCCGGGAAACCGTCTCCGATGCGGATCGCTATCTGGAGTTTGCTGTAAAGCTTGGCTTTGGTCATGCCGATGTTGTGATTGCCGTGCCCGAAAGCTGGCTCGATGTCGAGACCATGGCAGACCTTGATGATGTGGCAGCCGAATTCCGGGCCCGCCACGGCAGGCGGCTGCGGATTGCCACCAAATACTGGAATCTCACACAAAGTTTCTTCGCCGGTCACGGGATTGCCCTTTATCGCATTGTCGAAAGCCTTGGCGCTACGGAAGCTGCACCGGCAGCGGGGCAGGCTGATACAATTGTCGACATTACCTCTACAGGCTCCACGCTGCGTGCGAATGCCCTCAAGGTGCTTGGCGATGGTATAATACTCAAGTCGGAGGCCAATCTGATCATTTCACGGCATGCCGAGGCTTCTGCCGGTGACAGACAGGCACTCGACACTATCGTCAAGGCATTCAATGCTGTCTCCTGACCATTTTCCGGGTAAAGGACAGAATGGAAAATTACCCGAAACATGGCTTACAAGATAATTCATGCCTTAATTCACCGTTAAGCGTGACGCATGCAGGTGATGCCATTATCAGGAATGTAAAAACACAACCGGCCCCGAAAGGAAGTTTCACAACATGACCAGTAATATTGATCGCCGCAGGTTCCTCGGTGGTGTGGTGGCCGGGAGCCTGGCAACCCCTGCAATCCTCACTGCGACACGGGTTAATGCCGCAGAAGCAGCAGCCATGGCCGGGCGATTGATCATTCCGGGGTTCCCGGGAAGTTCGACCTCAAACCGGTCTGCCCGGGCGCTGGCCGATCACATTGCCAAGGGCCGGGCCGGGGGCGCACTCTTTCTCCGCCACAATGTCAAAACCGGAAGTGACACAAGGGCGCTGGCTGCTTCCTTCATTCAGGCTGATCCGGCCGGATTGCTGGCGATAGACCAGGAGGGCGGAAAGGTTCAGCGTCTTGGCAAGAAACATGGTCTTTCACCAATCCCGACCGCTCGCTGGGTTGCCGGAAACCGCTCTGTTTCCGAAGCTCGCTCCCTGTATGCAAAGGCCGGACGCGAACTCCGCACTGCCGGTTTCAATCTCAACATGGCACCCTCGGTCGATATCCATGACCCCAAGAATCCTGTAATCGGCAAGTATGATCGCGGGTTCTCGACAGACGTGGATCGTATTGCTGCCTATGCAACGGCATTCGTCGAAGGTTTTTCGAGTGCCGGTGTTGCCTGTTCCCTGAAGCATTTTCCCGGTCACGGTTCTTCGCGCTCCGACAGCCATGACGGGTTTGTCGATATTTCACAGACGTGGAAGGCCGAGGAAATGGTGCCGTTCCGCAAGCTGGTGAACACGGCTCCGCTGATTATGGGTGGCCACCTCTACCACCCGGATTTTTCCAACGGAAAGTCACCGGTCACATTTTCCAGCAAGGCGCTTGCGACAAAACTGCGCCGGGAACTTGGCTATAAGGGGGTCATTCTGACGGATGATCTCGACATGGGCGCCATCCGCCGAAACTTTGAGTTGAGGGAGGCAATCATACTGGCAGTTGCCGCAGGTAACGACCTTCTGCTTTTGTCGAATTCACTCAAATACGACGAAGGCTTGCCTGCCGATGCAGTGAGATGGATTGTCGAAGGCGTGAAGGAAGGCCGTATCTCGTCAAACCAGCTTGCTGCCTCTTATGCCCGTGTCATGAACCTGCGCAAACGTTACCGGGCCTGACCCGGCTGACCAAGGCGGGTTTTCCGGCAGCGCAAGCACGCTGCCGGAACAGTATCAGGCTTTTCTTCCATCCACTGAAAGTGCGCCCGGGCCACTAACGCTGAGCGCCAGAAGGCCGCCGGCAATTGCCAGGTTCTTCATGAAGGCGTTGTATTGCGACGGATCCACGAACGTATTGTGGAAGATCAGGGCCGCAGCGACGCAGAACGCAGCCAGTGCCCATGCGGCAATGCGTGTCTGGAAGCCTACGAGGATGGCAGCACCTGCCACGACCTCGAGAATGGCAGTTGCCCAGGCAAGAAGCGGTGCCATCGGAAGGCCCTTCGAGGCGATATACCCTGCGGTGCCGTCAATGCCCCCGAACTTGTTCAGCCCGGCCAGAATGAAAATGACCGACAGCAAAATACGCGCGACCAGAAGGATGGTTGAATTGTTCATGAATCTCGCTCCAAATGTTTCAACCCGTTGAAGTTATCCCTTTCCTTGCTGATTGCACAGTCCCCGCACCCTGAACGCATTGTTCACCGGTTCTCACAGATCACCCCTTCCTTGCAGATTGTTCCCGGCTTCGGTTGCTTCCGTCTGTTTGCTGCTTGACGATTGATAATATATCAAATAATCATGATATATGGATTCTTTCGATGCGATAGCCGCCTTCTCCGCCCTCAGCCAGCCCACACGGCTGGCAGTTTACCGTTTGCTGATCAAGGCCGGTCCGAAAGGCATGATGGCCGGCGAGATCGGTGACCGGCTGAATGTTCGCCAGAACACAATGTCGGCCAACCTTTCCGTGCTGCTCAATTCCGGCCTGGTGCGCAATGAGCGGCAGGGCCGCAGCATCCGCTATTTCGCAGACCTGACCGCCTTGCGCGGGCTTCTCGCATTTCTCATGGAGGATTGCTGTGGCGGCAATCCCGAAATCTGCAAGCCGGTAATCGAACAGCTGGCCTGCGACTGTCAGGAGTTTTGAAACATGGATCACAAGGTTTTCAATGTCCTCTTTTTGTGTACGGGCAATTCTGCAAGGTCGATCATGGCCGAAGCGTTGATGAACCGGGCAGGGCAAGGCCGGTTCAGGGCGTTTTCCGCCGGTTCGCAACCAAAGGGTGAGGTCCACCCGCAAGCAATCGCAACCCTGAAGAAAGCGGGCTTCAGCACCGGTTTTGCCCGCTCCAAGGACTGGACGGAGTTTGCAGAAGAGGGTGCGCCGCAGATGGATTTTGTTTTCACCGTCTGTGACAATGCAGCCAGCGAGGCATGCCCGGTCTGGCCGGGGCAACCCATGTCTGCCCATTGGGGCATCCCTGACCCCGCAGCCGTGGAGGGGAGCGAGAGCGAACTTGCCATCGCCTTTGCAGAAAGCTTCCGTATGCTCGATTCGCGCATTTCGGTTTTCTGTTCGCTGCCACTGAACAGCATCGACCGCCTGTCGCTCCAGAACCGCCTCGACGAGATTGGCAGCCAGGAGAATACGCCAGCATGACCTTGCCCGTTTGCCCCGCTTGCCCAGAACCGGGAGGCGCTGCATGAGCACGCCCCGCCCGACAGGAAATTCCATGCCGAACATGGATCCGGACCAGATGCGCCAGCCCGACCGGGCCTTTCTGCAGGCGCCAGATGGCCCCGCCCATCCGCCGCGCATCCTGTTGCTGTACGGTTCGCTTCGCAGCCGGTCTTTTTCGAGGCTTGTTGCGATGGAAGCCGAACGCCTGCTGCAATGGTTTGGCTGCGAAACCCGCATGTTCAATCCCGAAGGCCTGCCGCTACCTGATGCAGCCGAGCCGGACCACCCCAAGGTCAGCGAGCTGCGCGAACTGGCCATGTGGGCGGAGGGCATGGTCTGGGTTTCGCCCGAGCGGCACGGCGCCATGACCGGGATCATGAAAAGCCAGATCGACTGGCTGCCCCTGTCGCTTGGCGGTGTCCGCCCGACCCAGGGCAAAACCCTTGCCCTGATGCAGGTATCGGGCGGCTCGCAAAGCTTCAACGCCCTCAACCAGATGCGCATTCTCGGCCGCTGGATGCGGATGGTGACCATCCCCAACCAGTCTTCCGTTGCCAAGGCGTTTCTTGAGTTTGGCGATGATGACCGGATGAAGCCTTCCCCTTATTACAACCGCATTGTCGACGTGGTGGAGGAACTGGTGAAGTTCACCCTGATGGTCCGTGGCCGCTCCGACTATCTGGTTGACCGCTATTCCGAACGGGTGGAAAGCGCTGCCGACCTTTCAAAACGCGTCAACCAGGCGAGCATTTGACCTGAGAATTTGACCCGGGAATTTGACGGGGCAAATGCCCATGCGTGGTCGGCCGCTGGCCCGGCGGGCAACGGAGACAGGCAAGTGTCTTGCAAACATGCGGGGCCTTCGTGGAAAACCTGCCGTTTGTAAGTTTCTGTGGTCTTCAACAAAGACCCCGCGCAGAGATTTTTAGAACCGCCTCGGCGAGGTAAACCACCCGGGTCAGCCTTCAGGTGGCGACAAGCCCGAAACCTGCCGCAACGGGTATGCCCGGTTTCCGCTTCACCTCCGGCTTGCGTCCCTCTTTCGACGCCGCCCTGCTTGTCTGCCTGGCAACGGTTCGCGGGCTGGCAGATTTGCCTGGTCGGCAAATCCATGCCCTGCCACGGAGGGAACGCGTTTCCCTCCCACATGCGGAGAGGGAAACGACCCACTCTCCATGGCCGCAGAAAGTTTGGCAACAAGCCAAACGGTCACTGCGTGAACGGGCGCAAAGCCGGATGGCTTTGCAAAAAACAAACAGAGACCCTTCACCGCTCTGCTTTCCCACCTTCACGGAGCGACCCGGTACCGTCCCGTCGTTTGCACGCAACCAACCGCTGGCGGCTGTTTGCTCATGAAGATGCGATGGCTGGAGTATGCGGGAGGAAAGGGGAGCGGGGATAAGTTTTGAACGTGTTTTCGGCCCAGAGCAAACGTTCATCAGGTTCCGGTAGAAGGTCGGCTTTGAGCCCTTATCGTCCGAATGCTGCACATTGCTCGAATGGCTGCGTTTATTCGTAACCGCTTGCCATACCAGCAATCATTGCGCTTAGCGCGACAAGGTGGACAAGCATGAGCGCCTTATCATTCCATAGCGCGCCAACGGCGAACCACCTCACGACGCCGACAAGAAACAGGTAGAGGTTCCAAGGTGTCCAGCCAAACGCCGTTGCGGTATATCCCATGATCTGAATGACGGATGCGCCCCACTTGACCGCAAAGACAACACGCTCATGCGTTGATGCAAAGGCCAAAGCATCAGACCGCACGGGTCAACCCTCCGTCAATACGCAGGTTTTGTCCGGTCATGTAGCCACCGCCTTCTGAGGCGAGCCATGAGATTAGAGAAGATACCTCAGAAGCTGAACCGTAACGCCCCATGGGGATACGCGCTTTACGGTCTTCGGTTTCAGGCAAACTGTCTATGAAGCCCGGAAGGACATTGTTCATGCGAATATTCTCAGATGCATATTTATCTGAATAGAGCTTTGTAAATGCAGCAAGGCCGGCCCGGAAAACCCCCGATGTAGGAAAGAGCGGGTCGGGTTCAAATGCCGCAAAAGTTGAGATGTTGATGATCGACCCGTTGCCTTGCGCCTGCATGGTGGGCGTGACCAGTTTTGTCGGACGGATCACATTCATCAGGTAGACTTCCATCCCTTGATGCCAGTCGTCGTCGCTGATCTCAAGAACCGGTCCTTTTGGTCCGTGGCCGGCGGAGTTCACTAGGACGTCAATACGGCCCCATCGCTCCTTCGCACCCTCGACCAAAGCGTTCAGCGCTTCTCCATCAAGGTTGGAGCCGGTCACGCCGAAACCGCCGAGCTCGCCGCCAAGCGCCTCACCCTTGCCGGACGAGGATAGGATACCGACTTTGAACCCATCGTCTGCCAATTTGCGGGCTGCATCGGCACCCATGCCGCTTCCACCTGCGGTAATTAGAGCTACTTTTTCTACTGTCATATCTAATTTCCTTTCGCGATTAGGCCATATATTAGCCTTCCGAAGAGAAAGTTCGATTGAGAATTGATGTTACATGACAGTAGAAATACTATTGTAAAATGACCGAACTTCCCCCTCTCAACAGTTTGCGTGCTTTTGATGCAGCAGGCCGCCGTCTAAGTTTTCGCTCAGCCGCCGATGAACTGGGTGTCACGCAAGGGGCCGTTGCGCAACAAGTGCGCCAGCTCGAAACGCATCTTAGTTTAGTCTTGTTCGAACGGATGCCGAAGGGTCTGAAGTTCACATCGGCTGGACGCAGCTTTCACAACCGGATCGCCAAGATATTTGCAGACCTTCGGTCAGCAACTGCTGAATTGAAGCCAGAGCCAAACAGAGTCCTTATCAGTGTCACTCCGACCTTTGCTGCGAAATGGCTGATCCCCAATCTTCCGGACTTCTCAGCTGCACACCCGAATATTGACTTGCGGATTATGGCAACCGAAAAAGTTTCCAGCTTCTATAGCGACGGGATAGACTTGGCTGTCCGCCAAGGATCGCCGCCGTTTGGCGCATCACTGGACGTAACGCTTTTATTCAAGCAATCGCTTATCGCAGTCGCCGCGCCAAGGTTTGCGAACAAGGATGATACTCACCTTGATCCAGAAACTCTTGCCAAAAAGCCGAAGGTCCATGATACCCATAACCATTGGCCCAGCTATCTTGCGCATTTTGGCGTTCAGGACCAGTCTCTTCGCCACCTTCGTCTGAGCCAAACCTCTCTTGCGGTAGATGCAGCCATCGCGGGGCAAGGTGTGGCCTTGGTAAGCCGGTTTTTGGTGGCTCATGACCTTGAAGCCGGACGTTTGGTCGAGGTTGGAGCAGCTTGGAATGCGAGCGGAAATGACTTCTATGTCCTCATGCCGCGAGCCGAAAAAAACAATGAGTCAGTCGTCAAAGTCATGACGTGGCTTACGGCGCGCCCCTCCAAAGATACCTGACTGCCTTGGCGCTTTGAGCAGTCGTTCAAATCATTCAGGCAAACGACAGCAAAGTCCGCATACCGGACAACCGTTCGACCTAACCGAATGTCCGCTTCCACCTATTTCCTGACATTCCCACTGCCCGTTTATGTTTGCTTGCAAGCATGAACCGGAACGGTTCATCGGCGGGCAGCAGTTTCAGAAAAAGGTGCAAACTTTTTCGCTCGCTAAATTGCGTTGAAAGGGGAGGACAAGTTTTTGAACGTGTTTTCGGCCCAGGCAGGTGTGTGCAGAATTGCACTTTGAAGGAATATTATAGGAAATATTATTTCCACACCATGCTTACACTGGAAAACCGAAGACTTGCCTTCTTGGTTCTTGCAACGCCATTCTTCCTAAATGACATAGGTTTCATCGCGCTTGATGGGTCATATGGTGTTTATTTAGTCGACTACGTAACGCGTGTATTTGTCATTTTTGTGTGTTTTACATGGTCGATTAGTCGCAAGATTATTAAAGAGAAGCATACAACAAATTCTCGCTGGGACTTGCTTCTGTTTGCCGTAATTTTTCTTCCCGTAGTTGGCCGGAGTCTCTATAACTTAATTGAATTGCCGTTTGTTGCGATGACCGGTTGGTACGGATTATTTCACTTTGGTCAAATAAATAATTTTCAACTTTATTGGCTGGATTTGACAATTGGGCTGTTTCTCGTAGCACTCAGTGAAGAATTAGTATTCCGAAAACTTGCACTAAGTTGGTTCCTTAAAGCTCGCAGGCCTATTTCGCAGACCGTAGTAATTTCTGCGTGTTTCTTTTCATTGATGCATTGGGGAAGCGGTCTGGGAAGAGTGCTATTCACCTTTGTAATTGGTATTATTTACATGATGGCTTATCTGAAACTCAGAAAATTATGGCCTTTGATACTAGCACATTGGATTGAAGATTTTATTGGGTTCGGTCCAATTTGAATATCCAATACTTGGTTGTAAAGCAGACATTGAACGGACAATCCAAATTGGTCGCTTTGTCCGCATGAGTCAGCACGGCTCATGGGCAGGCAGCAATTTCAGAAAAAGGTGCAGGCTTTTGCGCTCGCGAAATTGCGTTGAAAAGGGGGGCAAGTTTTTGAACGTGTTTCCGGCCCAGAGCAGGAGCTCGTTGGATTCCGGTACAAGGTAGGTCATGAGCCCATTGCCGGCCTTCGCTGATGACGCTAGCCTATAGCTACGCGCATCAAGTACTACCTGCATGGTCTGCCGTCTGCGCGCTCACCCCTCTATTGGAAAGCAAGGATGACACATGTGTAACCATATGTTCGTCGTGACCGGTGGCCCCGGTTCCGGCAAGAGCACTTTGATCGACGCCCTGCATGACGTGGGACTTGCGTCCATGCCCGAGGCCGGGCGGGCGATCATTCGAGATCAGGTTCAGATCGGCGGAACCGCCTTGCCGTGGGCAGACAAAGTCATGTTTGCCGAACTCATGCTCGGATGGGAACTGAGGTCGTGGCATGAAGCTTCGGCGTTGGAGAAGCCGGTTCTTATGGACAGGGGAATTCCCGACGTCGTCGGCTATCTGACGCTATGTGGCCTTCGGGTTCCCGCCCATGTTGAGGCTGCCGCGAAAACATATCGCTACAACAGGATGGTCTTCATAGCCCCATACTGGGAGGCGATTTTCGGGCAGGACGCCGAACGCAAGCAGGATCATGAGGAAGCCGAAGCAACCAGCCGAGTCATGGCTGATACTTACGCCCGCCTAGACTACCAACTTGTCGAGCTGCCCAAGGTGTCAGTCGAAGAACGCGTTGCTTTCGTCATGGATTACCTAAAAGCTGAATGAGCGCTTCGTCCGCATGCCGGACATTCTTTCTACCTAGCCGGATACCGTTTTGGCGTTAGGGCTGCAAATCGTTGTAAGGACAAACATCGTCTTCGAAAGGCACGCGCCGACGACGGAAGCTTGTATCTGGAACTGCTTCCGGATTGGTTATCCTGTCCATGCGGAAATGGCGAAAGTCGCCGCGCGAGGGATCCCAGCCGACGAGATACCACAACGGTGGCAGGATCAGCATGGCTTGCGGCTCCACTTGCCGCTCGGTGTTGCGCCCTTCTGCATCCCTGTAGCCAAACCGGATGAACTGACGCTCCAGAAACGCCGTTTCAAAGGCTGCAAGCAATTCCGGGGCCATTTTCCCGATGTTCGACAAATCCTGTAAAGGCGACAACTGGCCGATATGCAGACAGTCCAGGAAACTGCGCAGGTCTTTCACCTTGTCGGCTGGCAGTGCCTTTTCTATTTTTGCCAGTCCTGCATCGGCGAGTTCGGAGAATGGCAAGCTTCCCGCTGCCCGCATTGCCGCCACACTGATCAGCAGCGCAAACACCTCTGGCACGGACAGCTTGGCCCGCATCTGCATCGATTGCGGATCAAGCTGAAGACCGCCGCCGCGTCCGACATCGGAATGTATCACATAGCCCTCGTCACGCAACGCGCTGATATCGCGCAACACGGTTCGGCGGGATACGCCAACCTCATTTGCGAGGGCCTCAACGGTGGAAATGCCGTTGCGGCGAAGGGTCCGCACCAGGGCGTCGTGTCTGAGCCTCACATTCATGTCGCTAGCCTGCTTAATGGTGACAAAAATTGGCACTATTACGTTCTACACCAATTCCGGCAACAGAGAAAAGGAGATTGCTACATGGAACGGATTGCAGTGAACCCCTGGGATTGGTCCGTCAGGTTAGGATACAATCAGGCCGAAATGATCGATGGCGCGACGCGGCAGGTGATCTGTGCAGGTCAGACTGCGGTAGATGGGGAAGGTGTCCCCCAGCACCCCGAAGATATGCGCGCACAGATCAGCCTTGCCATCGACAATCTGGAGGCAGTTCTTAAAGGGGCAGGCTTGAACCTGAGTCATGTGGTCAAACTCGGTATCTATGCCACTGACGTGGATGAAGCGCTGAAGAATTTTGACGTGATGGGTATGCGTTTCGGAGAATATCAGGTCGCCCCGCCGATGACACTATTGGGAGTGACACGTCTCGCGATGCCGGGATTGCTCTTCGAGATTGAAGCGACCGCAGCAGCCTGACGAAACTCAATCGGCCATTCTTGCTCAATGCGTCATGTCACGACCTTGCCGCGCGGCACATCTGATGCCTCATCGTTTGATAAATACGTCATGATGAGCGCGTCGGCGACTGGACCGGCCCGGCGCTTCCAGGCGGCTTTTTTTAGCTCGCCACCAACAAACCCGAATCTCACGTAGATACGTATGGCGTCGGCATTGTCGGCCGCGACAGCAAGCCAGAGTGGCCGTTCAAACCTGTCCTGCGAAACCCTTTCCAGGATCGCCTTGAAAAAACGCGATCCAATACCGCAACCGGGCCTGGAGACACCGAACTCTTCGATTTTGGTTCCCTCATTGGTCCGGCGCAGCCAGCAAAAACCACCCCATTGCCCGTTCTCTTCCCAGACAAGGATGGGCATCTGCTGGTCGTCGATGGCGTCACGAATAACCTTATCTGGATAAGCTTCCAGTTTTCCCCAGTTCGACACATCGTTCAGGACAGCCTGGATCGAAGCAACATCCTTGTGTTCTGCACATCTGATCATTTGCACCTCAACCTTCTCGCTTTTCGGCGGCATGATTGATGGATTCACCAATGTAAGGCAATGGCAGGTGCGATTTCTTTGCAGGTCTTGTCCACAATAGCGGATATAGCAACTTCAGGGCTGTTTTGTGGATGAAAAAGCACCGTTTCATAGCTATCTTGCCGGCGCTGCTTGTCCTTCAAGCCCGAAGCTGTCGTTACCAATCTCCTCAAGCAAGCTTTTTGAAGCGCAGCTTGTTGCGGCGAATAAATGCCTCCAGCGTCTCGGGTTGCCTTCCCAACACCGCCCGCGTCGTATCAGATGAGGTGGGGGTCGCACGTTCAAATCGCGGAAAAAAGTGAAGGAGTAGCATCACGCCGATATAGGTCCACGTGTTGCCAGTCTTTCGTAGATACCACACGAAGCCAGGCAGGCTCGCACGTTCATAAGATATGCGTGTCCCTGCAATGCGATTGATTGTCAGGCACACTTCCGTGAATCCTTTCAACGCTCCGGAGCAGACCGAAACCGCGGGGATAGCGAATTTCCCGGATAATGCATTCGCACAAACAGCAGCGACATCGGCAACGGACACCCAATCCAGTTTGAGATTTCCTGCAGGCAGGTAAATTCGATGGTTTTGAACAAGTTCTGGCCACAATGTCGTCAAGAGGTTGTCCATGAAATAGCTCGGCCGAACAAACACATGCCGAAAACCAAGTTTGGTGATTACCTTCTCGATTTTGGCATGCGGCAAATAGGTTTTGGTATCTGCGCCCTGCACAGAGAGGAAAACGATCAAAGTCTCCCTTGGGTAGTTTTCAAGGAACTGTCTAAAGATCTCCGGATCAGCAAGTTGCGGCGGCCGCATCAGAAAAATCGCATCAAATTCAGCAGGCGGCGCAATGCCACGGGTGAAATCCAGTTGAGCAGCTATAGCAGTACCACCCGCATCAAAATCAGAATTCCGGCTTCCGGCGGTGACCTCGTGTCCGTCCGCGACCAACAGTTGAATGACTTCACGCCCGACATTGCCTGTTGCGCCCGTGACTAGAATATTCATCACTCTCTCCCGCGCAGATATATGAGAAGCGTCAGGCTGGGGTCACGCGACAACTATCTGGCGCCTGTCTCGTCTAAAGGAAATACTGCTTTCAGAGACTACTGTGCCCCCCCGACGGCGGCAAGGTTCGCATACCGGACATTCTTTCTACCTAGCCGAATGTCCGGTTCCCCTAAATTCCTGTCACCTCCACTGCCCGTTTATGTTTGCTTGCAAGCATGAACAGCAGCTTTATAGGCATGCTCACCATTGACCTTCCATTTTAGCGCTTCCCTCTAGTCGTCTTGCCCCTCTAAACTGGTGTCGAATGAAGTCAGCTTTGCGTACAGACAGGACGAAGACATGCAAATCTCAAACCGGAAATTTGCCATCACAGGCGCAAGTCGCGGGCTTGGCGCTGCATTGGCAATTGAAATGGCCCGGGCCGGGGCGCAGCTTGTTCTGCTGGCACGAACCAGCGAAGCCCTTCAAGATGTCGCTGCTACAATCCTTGAAGAGACAGGCCAACAGGTCAGTGTCATGGCATGTGATCTGGCAAACAGCGAAAAGGCAACCGAAGCCGGTGAAAGACTGGCAACACAACACAGTGATCTGGATGGGCTGATACACAACGGGGCGATGTGGCTGCCGGGTTCGATGGATGAAGCTTCGGATACGGACATGGAGGCATGCATCGCCTCGGCGGCGGTAGGGTCGCTCATTTTGACGCGCCATCTTCTCCCGAACCTGAAGGCAAGAGATCATGCAGACATCCACACTGTGGTCTCAACCAGCGCTCTGCCCAATCGCCCTCTTGAGGGGGCATCAGTCGCCTTCACTGCTGCAAAGTCGGCACAAGCAGGTTTTGTTCATGGTTTGGCAGAAGAGCTGAAAGATACCCGCATTCGGGTAACTTCGGTCTTTCCCGCGGATTTTGCAGACATCTCGCCAACCAATGCGGCTTGGCACACGGCGTCACCCGATGACACACTGAGCAATCGTGAGGTTGTCAGCGCCATACTCTTCATACTCAACCAACCGCCCAAAGTGGCAATACGTTCATTGGTGATCGAATAGCACCGTTTCATCGCTATCTTGCAGCGCTGTTTGTCCTTCACCTCCGAAGGTCATCTCCATGCCGGCCATTCGCCAGATTCCGGTACAAGATCGGCAATGAGCCCTTCCACGACATTTGCGGCAACGCGGCGCACATAACCGGGAAGGAAGCCCATCCTCGCTACATTGTGATGGTGACGTTCTCGCTCATGCGCCCCGCCAACTGTCGGGCTGCATCGCGCTGGCTACTCCAATCGTCCGTGATCGCGCCGAGATACGCCCGTCGCGCATGATCAAGTATCATAGCATCTGAGCCAGATAACCGCGAAATCGCCCATTCGGCGGCGGCATCCTTCGTGACGAACTTCCCCGTGCTGGCCGTGTGCCACATCCGCGCAAGTGTCAGCAGGGCGTTCCGCTCGTCTCCGTGCAATCCATTCAGCAAGTCCGGAAGTGAATCGCGCATAGCTTGGTTGACATGCTCTCTCGAAACGCCGGTCAGAAGTTCACTCCTCGGCGGTCCGAACAACGGAATGGCCTCCTGATGGGCCTGTGCGATAACCAGAGTATATTCAGGATCACGTTCAGGCATCGGCGTCTCACCGGCCTCGAAAGCCTCCCGCAGCCATTCTCCATAAACGAACTCCGCTCGCGCCGGGTAGTCACTGCGGTTGAGCTCGGCTTGGGAAAACACCATCACCTCAAGGCAGCGGGCGCCTCCCGGCACGGCAGGATGGCGTCCGGAAAGGTGCAGCAAGTCCAGTAACAAGCCGTTGCGCTGGCTCTCGGTCAGTTCGGACTGAACCGCTGCCAGAAGATCAATGTCGCTCTGCGGCTGGAGACCGCCGGACACGGCCGATCCATGCAGATATACACCAAGCAGCGCATCGTCGAGACGACGGTGCAAGATCAACAAAGCCGACTGTATCTGTTCTGTCTTATGGGGTGCCACATGCATGATGCTATTCTAACGGACATAACTCATTATCGGAAGGCAGCAAGGTCCGCATACCGGACATCCGTTGTTCGACCAAATCCAATGGTCACCCTTCCACAAATTTCCGATGAAAGCGCTCGGACTTTTGGGTTCCGAAAATTACCATTCGCAGACAATTCACGGTTATTACGCAGGTAAATACCTGCGCTTGACATGCAGGTATTTACCTGCGTAATATCTCCTGTATGGCAGATAATTCACATGACGACGATAAAGTATTCAAGGCTTTGGGCGATCCCGCCCGCAGGCGGCTCATGGACCGGCTGTACCGGAAGAATGGCCAGGCACTGACCGAGCTTTGTGCATCCATGGGCATGGCACGGCAATCCGTGACCCAGCATTTGGGCTTGCTCCAGGAGGCAAACCTGATCAGTACCACGCGCCGGGGCCGGGAAAAGCTTCATTTCATTAACCCGGTCCCGCTGCACGATGTGTACCGGCGATGGGTCCGCAAGTTCGAAACCGGTCGTCTCGCACTGCTTCATGATCTCAAGCATAATCTCGAAAGGAATGAAGGAATGACCGACAAGTCGGCAAGTTTTGTCTATGTGACCTATATCCGGACGACACCGGAGAAGGTCTATGAAGCAATCACCACACCCGGGATCTCGCGTCAGTATTGGGGGCACGAGAATGTTTCCGGCTGGTCGCCCGGAGCGAGGTGGGAACACATCCGCGCAAACAATGATGCGACGGTTGAAATTGTTGGAGAGGTCATAAAAGCCGAACCGCCCCATCTGCTGGTCATCACATGGTCAGCAGCTTCCAGGGCGGATGATCCCGACGAGGAAAGTCGCGTTACATTCGAGATGGAAGCGCAAGAAAACGGAATGGTCAAACTCACTGTGACCCATGACCAACTCCAGCCGGGTAGCGGAATGGAGCAGGGCATCGGCAAGGGATGGCCGCTGGTTCTGTCCAGCATGAAATCCTTCCTCGAAACGGGCACCGGCATTGACCTGTGAAACCTGCAAATCATCCAGTCGGGAGATCGCAATGACAAGGAAATATACGGGACAATGCGCCTGCGGCACCGTCCGAATTGAAGCCGTGGGCGAACCTGTGGCGGAGCTTCACTGCCAGTGCAGGCACTGCCAGCTTCGCTCGGGAACCGGACACAGTTCTTTTTTGGTGTTTGATAAGCCGGGTACTGTCAAAATCGATGGTGAAACCAGGAACTGGACTGTCGTCGCCGACAGCGGGAATGAGAAACACCAGGCGTTCTGTCCGGATTGTGGAACGCCGACCCACGTGACATTTGCGGCCAGTCCGGATGTCACGGCGATCAGCCCCAGCCTGCTCGACAGGCCCGGCCAGTTCATGCCGAAACTCGTAACCTATGCAAGCAGCGCTGTGCCTTGGGATGCCCAGGAGCCGTTGCTGGCCAGGTTTGACAAATTGCCAACCAGCTGAACCGCAAGGCCTCACAGTTTTGTGCCAGTCAAGCGATGCGGAGCATCGTTGACCAATACAAAGTCATGGGCTCAGGGAAAAGAAAAGGGCGGTCCGAAGACCGCCCTTCCATAAATCCCGGATGATGGCTCCCGGTATTTTGCTGTGCAAATGACCTGTCGCTTTTAGCTCAGGCTTTGCCGGGAGACCTCACCACTTTTGGCTTTGCCAAAAGTGGCTTACATCATGCCGCCCATGCCGCCCATGTCAGGCATTGCAGGAGCTGCCGGTGCATCTTTCTTCGGTGCTTCGGCAACCATGGCTTCCGTTGTGATCAGGAGAGAGGCAACAGAGGCTGCATCCTGAAGCGCGGAACGGACAACCTTCACAGGGTCGATGATACCCATGGAGATCATGTCGCCATATTCACCGGTCTGTGCGTTGTAACCGAAGGTAACCTTGCCTTCGAGAACCTTGCCGACAACGATCGAGCCTTCATCGCCCGCATTTTCGGCGATCTGGCGGATCGGAGCCTGCAGTGCACGGCGAACGATGTTGATGCCTGCATCCTGGTCCGCATTGGCACCAGTGATTTTCAGCTTGTTGGAAGCCTTGAGAAGGGCAACGCCACCACCGGCAACGATACCTTCTTCAACCGCAGCGCGGGTCGCGTTGAGCGCGTCGTCGACACGGTCTTTCTTCTCTTTCACTTCAACTTCGGTCGCACCGCCAACACGGATCACGGCAACACCGCCAGCAAGCTTGGCAAGGCGTTCCTGCAGCTTTTCACGATCGTAATCGGAAGAGGTTTCCTCGATCTGCTGCTTGATCTGGTTTACGCGGCCTTCGATTTCTTTCTTCTTGCCGGCACCGTCAACAATGGTTGTGGTTTCCTTGGTGATCGCGACTTTCTTGGCAGTGCCGAGCATGTCGAGTGTCACGTTCTCGAGCTTGATGCCGAGATCTTCGGAAATCACCTGGCCACCGGTCAGGATGGCGATGTCCTCGAGCATGGCCTTGCGGCGGTCGCCGAAGCCAGGAGCCTTGACAGCAGCAATTTTCAGGCCGCCACGCAGCTTGTTCACAACGAGGGTTGCAAGCGCTTCACCTTCAACATCTTCTGCAATGATCAGCAGCGGACGGGAAGACTGGACGACGGATTCGAGGATTGGCAGCATGGCTTGCAGGTTGGAGAGTTTTTTCTCGAACAGCAGGACATACGGATCTTCCAGGTCAGCAATCATTTTTTCAGGATTGGTGACGAAGTATGGAGAAAGGTATCCGCGGTCGAACTGCATGCCTTCAACGACTTCGAGTTCGGTTTCAGCGGTTTTGGCTTCCTCAACAGTGATCACGCCTTCATTGCCGACTTTCTGCATGGCGTCGGCAATGTCCTTGCCGATTTGCTCTTCACCGTTTGCAGAGATCGTGCCGACCTGGGCAACTTCCTCGGAAGTCTTGATCTTCTTGGCGCTTTTCACGAGGTCCTTGACGACTTCCATGACAGCAGTGTCGATGCCGCGTTTCAGGTCCATCGGGTTCATGCCGGCAGCAACAGCCTTGGCACCTTCCTTGACGATTGCCTGAGCAAGAACGGTAGCAGTTGTTGTGCCGTCACCGGCTGCATCATTGGTCTTGGAAGCAACTTCCTTGACCATCTGTGCGCCCATGTTCTCGAACTTGTCTTCAAGCTCGATTTCCTTGGCAACGGAAACACCATCCTTGGTGATGCGGGGGGCACCGAAGGATTTTTCCAGTACCACGTTGCGGCCTTTCGGGCCGAGGGTCACTTTCACCGCATTGGCGAGAGTGTCGACGCCGCGCAGCATCTTCTCGCGGGCGTCCGTGCCGAATTTCACTTCTTTGGCGGCCATTGTTTAGCTCCTTTTAAAGCAGTCCGGGGACATGCCTTGTTTCTGGTAGATTGTGTGAATGAGGCGTGTGGCTGTTAGCCGACAATGCCCATGATGTCGGATTCTTTCATGATCAGCAGGTCTTCGCCGTTGATCTTGACTTCCGTACCGGACCACTTGCCGAAAAGCACATGATCGCCAGCTTTCACGTCAAGCTCGACAAGCTTGCCGTTTTCATCACGGGTTCCGGAACCCACTGCCACGATTTCACCTTCGGAAGGTTTTTCCTGGGCGGTGTCCGGAAGGATGATGCCGCCTGCAGTTTTTTCCTCTGCATTTACCCGGCGGACAACCACGCGGTCGTGCAGGGGACGAAATTTCAGTTTTGCCATTTTGTCTTACCCATTAGTCAGAGCATGCCAAGGCACGCCGTTAATGTTTTTTGCAATTGTGTTAGCACTCTGATGTGGTGAGTGCTACGCGCGCTGAAGTAATGACGACCCGGCGTGATGTCAAGAAAATGCGCTCGGAAATTTCGGACTTTTTGATGATTCTTGATGATTCGGAGCGCCGAGGTCCGAAACTTGCGCCGCTGCGGCGTGACCGGCCTATTTTTTCGAGGCCTTTTTGCTCCCCTGGCGGCTGGTCGCCGGAAACTTCGGGGGACTGAAGAAACTTCCCTGGGCAAACCGTACCTGGTGGTCGATCAGGTGCACGGCCTGGCGCTCGTGCTCGACACCGGTCACGATCAGCGTTGCACCAGTCTCCTCACAGGCAATCATCAGCTCGCTTTGTGGTCCGTTCAGTGAAATGGCATCAAGGCTTTCAAGCTCCGAGACGGGCATTTTGGCATAGGTGAACAGGCCTTGTGCGAGTGTTTCTCCTGCACCTTCCTGATCTTGGCAGCCGGAAAGGCAAAGGGCAAAGCCGCGCTCGAGTATCTGGCGCAATCGCGTACGCTGGGTTTTTGAAAACCCGGCATGTTCCGCCTGGCTGATTTCCCAGACGATGTTCTTGCCAAGCTTGCGCTGTGCTTCCAGCATTTCGTCAAACGCGTCAAAGGCAGAACCGGATTTGAATGTGGTGCCAGAAACCGGCACAAAGACAAGCGGCGACTTGCCCTGGCGCCGAAGGGAGCGGACCAGGCTGAGCGCACGGTCGGCAAGGCACTTGTCGAAGCGCCGCAACTCCTTGTCGCTTTCAAGTGCCGAAAGAACGGTGGCATGATCATGCAACTGGCCTACAAAATCCTCGACGCACGCCGATGCTTCAAAGGCAAAGACTTCGCGATTGTCGAGTGAGACGGCAGGTTGCAGGCGGATCTGGATTTCATCCGTGTCAAACTCTGCCCTGCTGCGCGAACCGGACTTGTCCCTGGCTGGTGTTTGTTCGGCCTTTTTGGCAGGGGAGGGATGCAGCAGGACCACATTGCCGGTTTCGCTGATACCGGCATCTTCTGCAACGGGCTTGTCGGCTGCGGACCTGTCTTCGGGAAACAGCGTTGTTCGCGCATGAATGTTGTCCCGGTTGCTGGCAGCAATGTCGGAATGAACCCGCCCAGCCAGCTTTCGTTCCATCCGTTCGATCCGGGAGAGAGCGGGTATGCTGTTCTCAACCGTGTCAATGCGCGATGACAAGCGTCCCTCGTGTGAGCGTATCCCCGCTTCCAGCCTCCGCAATTTGCGGGTCAGCTGTTCAATGCGGATGATGGTGGCAAACGATATCAGGACAGAAAACACGATCCCGCCGGTAATCGCAGCGGGAATGAGCGGAACATCGGCATGGGTGAGCAGAAGCCATGCGGCAAGCGCCCCGGCGAGTGCCGCCCCGGTTGCCATTGCAATCATGTTGTCTGTCAGTCTCATCTTCCGGTTGCCTGTCCGTTTCTTCCGGCTCGCAGCAATGCCTGCCTGAACCGTGATCATGTCTACCGATAAAGGCAGGAACAAGAAATTGCGAGAATATTGCCTTCCGATGGTAAGGGAACAGGGTTAATGCAAACAGCTGGCCGAAATGCGGGCCATGGTATCAAGCACTCAATGTCATCCCGGATGGGTACCCTGTATCTTTCCCCGGAAGCGCGTGTAAAAATATGGTAACGGCGTCTTCTGTTGACCGGACGTTGCCATGGGATGTGAAATCCCGGAAACTTGAAACATTTGCGAAACACTGAAATCGGGTGGAACACGAAAATGAAAACTCATGCTGGCACTTTCGCGCTATCGGTTTTGCTGGTGGCAATTGCCGGGCCAGCCCTGGCCCAACCTTCCTTCGACTGCTCGAATGTCAGAAGTGAGAGCACGGAAGCCTTGATCTGTGGCGATCCGGAACTCTCTGCCCTGGACCGGGAAATGGACCGCTTGTACAGCAAGGTGCGGGAACAGGCTTCCGCAGAGGATTTCCGGATAATCCGCGCCTATCAGATTGGCTGGGTCAAGGGGCGAAACGAAAGCTGGAAAGTGGATAATCCGCGCGAATTTGTTATGGAAGAATACCGGGAGCGTATTTCCGTTCTCAAGGTGCAGGCCGGAGAAGTCGAGGTGCCGCCTCCCGTTTCATACAAGTGCACAGGTGGCGAGTTTCAAGACCTGACGGCTGTTTTCTACGATATCGATCCCCCTGTCGGCGTGTTTACGCGGGTGCCGGGCGGGGAGTGGCCGCAATACATTGCCAATGGTTGGGATGACAATGGCGCAATCCACTACAATACCGGCGGTCTGGACTTCGTTGACCGGGATGGCAGTGCGAACCTCAACTGGGCCGGAACGCTGATGCAGTGTACCCGGACAGGTGCAAACTAGGCACTGGTTATCGCAGGTCTGCATTGCTGGTTGGTCCAGCCCGGTCAGCCAGTGCCCCATCGCGTACAGCCTGTGGCGTAAAGCCCATGGAGTAAGGCATTGTGTATCCGTTCCATCTGTGCGACTACGCCGCAAAAAGTTTCACCATACCGGATCATCTGAATGTCATCTCCTTCCCGCGTTGCCGGACTTCACTCTATTGTCGAGAATTATGATTGCATCCTCTGTGATGTCTGGGGTGTGCTTCACAACGGCAAGGCAATCTGGCCGGATGCCGCCGAGGCACTCTCAAAGGCCCGTGATGCCGGTGTTACGGTGGTCATGATCACCAATGCGCCGCGTCCCCAGGGGCCTGTGCTGCAACAATTGCAACGGATGAATTGCCCCGAAGGCGTCTTCGATGATCTGGTGACTTCCGGTGATGTGACCCGCGCCCTGATCAGCGAGCTTGACGGACCGGTTTATCATATCGGCCCGGAACGCGATTACGCGCTCTATGAAGGACTGAATGTCAGTTTTGCAGAACCGGCGGAAGCTGCAGGGATTGTCTGTACCGGCCTGTTTGACGATTACAATGAACATCCCGACGATTATGTTGAGCGGTTCCGGGAATATGTTTCACTCAACCTGCCATTCATCTGTGCCAATCCCGACATTGTTGTCGAGGTGGTGGACAAACTGCTTTGGTGTGCCGGGGCGCTGGCCCGAGAATACGATACGCTTGGCGGTGAAACCAAGATTGTCGGCAAGCCGTATGCACCGATGTATGACGAGGCATTGTCACGTGCCGAGGCGGTACGCGGCACTGCGATTGACCGCAAGCGGGTGCTGGGCATTGGCGACGGCTTGCCGACCGATCTTCTCGGCGCTGCCAATAACGGTATTGACTGCCTCTTCGTGACGAACGGCATCCATGCGGCCGACTACACCAAAGGCGAGGTGGACGAGCTTGCATTGGCGCAATTCCTGACCGAAAACAATTCGGCCCCACAATACTGGACAAAAACCCTTGTCTGGTAAGCTGGAAACGGGCAATCAGGTGGCATGAGCTTTCTGCGGATTACCAGTCCGGGTGATTTTCCCCGAAACTTGCGGGGCGGCGTGATTGCCATCGGCAATTTCGACGGGCTTCACCGCGGACATCAGGCTGTGCTTGGCAAGGCAGTTGGGATTGCCTGCAGTAAAGGCGTTTCTGCAAGTGTGCTCACATTTGAACCCCATCCCCGAACCGTCTTCCGTCCAGAACACCCGGTGTTCCGGCTGACCCCGGCGCCGGTAAAGGCCGAACTCATCGAAAGTCTCGGTTTCGATGCGGTTGTCGAACATCCTTTCAGTCGTGACTTTGCCTCGACCACTGCAAACCGGTTTGTCGATGACATTCTTGTTGCCGGGTTCGGGCTTGCCCATGTGGTGACAGGCTACAATTTCCATTTTGCCAGGGACCGGGAAGGAAACCCGGAATTCCTTCGCAATGCAGGCGAACGGCTCGGGTTTTCCGTTACAACCGTTGAGCCCTTCCAGGACGAGGGTGGCGAGACCGTTTCATCAAGCCGCATACGCGAACTTCTTTCCTGCGGGGAAATCGCCGAAGCAAACGGCCTGCTTGGTTACGTCTGGAGAGTGCGTGGCGAGGTCATCCGCGGTGCCGGGCTTGGCCGTACCCTCAACTATCCGACCGCCAACCTGTCCTTGCCACCCGAAAGCGCCCTGAAACACGGCATTTATGCAGTCCGTATCCGTCTCGAAGACGGCACGCTGCACGATGGTGTGGCCAGCTACGGACGCCGCCCGACATTCGACAATGGTGACCCGTTGCTGGAAACCTTCGTTTTTGATTTTTCCGGCGATCTTTACGGCCAGGAAGTCGAGGTATTCCTGTATGGCTGGATCCGTGGCGAGGAGAAATTCGGCAGTACGGATGAGCTTGTTGCCCGGATGGACCGCGACAGTGAAGAAGCCCGGGCCATATTGGCGAATTTCGGCCCGGAACAGGGATTGCTGCCATTGGCTCAGCCGTGAGGCACAGGCTTGCAGCCTGCCCGGCTCCCTGCCTGTGTCGCGAAAGCGGTTATTGCCCCTTTATTTGCCCAAAACCTGCTGGTAAGAGAAGCGCATGCAGATCAACCTTCAAATGATTATGGCCATTCGAATTATGGGCCCGGACCTCGCCTGACACGAGGTTCCGGGAATGGCTGGCCCTTGCCGACTGAAAAGGGTAACCCTCTTTTACCTGAAGTTTCTTTTTCCAAAGCCTCCGCATACTGACACCCGGAGCAGACAGGCACCTCACAATGACCGATCAACAAGCAGACGAACGCGATTATTCAAAAACCCTTTTCCTGCCGAAAACCGACTTTCCCATGCGGGCCGGCCTTCCGAAGAAAGAGCCGGAAATCATTGCAAAATGGGATGAGGTGGGCCTTTACAAAAAACTGCGAGAGCAATCGAAGGGGCGCCCGAAATACGTTCTGCATGACGGCCCGCCCTATGCAAACGGCAACCTGCATATCGGCCATGCGCTGAACAAGATCCTCAAGGACATGATCAACCGTTCGTTCCAGATGCGCGGGTTTGATGCCAATTATGTTCCCGGCTGGGATTGTCACGGTCTGCCGATCGAATGGAAGATCGAGGAACAGTACCGCGCCAAGGGCAGGAACAAGGACGATGTGCCGATCAACGAGTTCCGCAAGGAATGCCGCGACTTTGCCGATCACTGGATCGGGGTGCAGACGGAAGAGTTCCGCAGGCTTGGTGTCGAGGGTGATTTCGAGACCCCGTACAAGACCATGAATTTTCCTGCAGAAGCAAAGATTGCTGCCGAACTGATGAAATTCGCGCAATCCGGCCAGCTCTACCGCGGCTCGAAGCCGATCATGTGGTCCGTTGTCGAACGCACGGCATTGGCCGAAGCCGAGATCGAATACGAACAGTATGAAAGCGACATGGTCTGGGTGAAGTTTCCCATAGTCGATGCCGCCACAATGGTTTCCGATCGTGCATCAGACAACCAGATCAGCGGTGCTGGCAGTGCGGTTGCAAGTGGCCTTTCCGGCGCATCGGTCGTGATCTGGACCACCACACCTTGGACCATTCCCGGCAACCGGGCGATTTGTTTTTCTTCAAGGATCAGTTACGGCCTTTATGAAGTGGTTTCGGCCGAAAACGATTTCGGCCCGCAACCGGGCGACAAGCTGGTTTTCGCCGACAAGCTTGCGCCTGAATGCTTCGAGAAGGCAAAGCTCGTCTATAACAGGGTTGGCGATGTAAGTGCAGCAGAACTTTCTGCCGTTACCTGCGCCCACCCGCTGCGCGAATTTAATGACGGTTACGAATTTGACGTGCCGCTGCTCGATGGCGATCACGTGACCGACGATGCCGGTACGGGCTTTGTTCACACTGCGCCCGGCCACGGTCGTGATGACTTTGAGATCTGGGTCGCGCGGCGTGCGGAGATTGAGGCTCGCGGCATTTCATCCGAAATTCCCTTCACGGTCGCTGATGACGGCTCCTATACCGGTGATGCGCCGGGCTTTGAGGGTGCCAAGGTAATCGACGACAAGGGCAAGAAGGGCAAGGCCAACCAGGAGGTGATCACCGCACTGATCGGCCAGAACAACCTCTTTGCCCGGGGCCGGTTGAAGCATGAATATCCGCATTCATGGCGGTCAAAGAAACCGATCATCTTCCGCAACACGCCGCAATGGTTCGTGTATATGGACAAGGACGGTGTTGTCGGCGACGGCAAGGCCAGCAACATGGGCACCTTGCGGCAGACATCGCTTGCGGCCATTGACGAAACCCGTTTTGTCCCGGCTGCCGGGCAGAACCGTCTGCGGGCGATGATAGAACAGCGTCCTGACTGGGTATTGTCCCGCCAGCGTGCTTGGGGGGTTCCGATCTGTGTCTTCCACAATCCTGAAACAAACCAGATTATCCCGGGTCCGGATTTCGAAAAGTCCGGTGAGCTTGCAAGCCGCATCGAAGAGGCCTTTGCAAAAGAGGGTGCGGATGCCTGGTTTGAAGAAGGCGCTAAAGAACGGTTCCTTGACGGCATTGTTGACGATGCTTCCAATTGGGTTCAGGTACGCGACATTCTCGATGTGTGGTTTGATTCCGGGTCGACCCATGCCTTCTGCCTTGAGGAACGCGAAGACCTGAAATGGCCGGCAGATCTCTATCTTGAGGGCTCTGACCAGCATCGGGGCTGGTTTCATTCCTCCCTGCTGGAAAGCTGCGGAACACGCGGACGCGCACCATATGATGCCGTGCTGACCCACGGTTTTGTCATGGCTGAGGACGGACGCAAAATGTCAAAGTCCCTTGGAAACCAGGTAACTCCCCAAGAGGTGATCAAACAGTCCGGTGCCGACATTCTCCGCCTTTGGGTGGCATCTGCGGATTACTCGGAAGACCTGAGGATAGGACCTGAAATCCTCAAGACTTCCGTTGATGCATACCGCAAGATGCGCAACACGCTGCGCTGGATGCTGGGCACGCTTTCCCACTACCAGGGCGAAGTGGTTGCGCTGGACGAGATGCCCGAACTGGAACGGCTGATGCTGCACCGGTTGTCGGAGCTCGATGCAATCGTTCGCAAGGGCTACGACGATTTTGATTTCAAGCGCATTTTCGCGCAGCTTTCGAACTTCATGAACATCGAGTTGTCGTCCTTTTATTTCGATGTCCGCAAGGATGCACTCTATTGTGATCCGCCTTCCAGCATCAGGCGCAAGGCATCGCTGTTTGTGGTGAAACAGCTGTTCGACCATCTGGTCCGCTGGTTCGCGCCCATGCTGCCGTTCACGATGGAGGAATGCTTCCAGACAGAAACCGGCAATGACAGACAATCAGTCCACATGGAACAGTTCATGGATGTGCCGGAAAGCTGGAAAGCACCGGAACTGGCTGACAAGTGGAAGAAGATCCGCTCTGTCCGCCGGGTGGTAACCGGAGCGCTTGAAATCGAGCGGCGTGAAAAGCGCATTGGTTCCTCGCTGGAGGCTGCTCCGGTGGTGCATGTCACCGACCCCGGCCTTGCTGCTGCAATCAGCGGGCAGGACATGGCGGAAATCTGTATCACCAGCGACATTGTTATCGAGGACAAGGCTGCGTCAGGCCAAGCTTTTGTTCTGGATGATGTGAAGGGCGTTGCAGTGGTTCCGGCCCTGGCCAAGGGGACAAAATGCGCCCGGTCGTGGCGGGTTCTTCCCGAAGTGGGTACAGATCCGGATTATCCGGATATTTCCCTGCGGGATGCCCGGGCCATGCGCGAACTTGTTGCTTCAGGCGAGCTTGGGTAACGTTCATTAAGCATGTGTCACAAATAGTGAGTGACCGTTACCCCTGAAAACATTGTCAATTTTGGCCATTTCCTGTATTGGAGGGCGGGACAGACGTGGTTTTGCCGCAATTTGACGGCAATGCATGCTTGCGCGCCAAATGATTGGCGGCAAAAAATGAACAGTGAAGAGTTCAAGGGCGGGTCCCAATGAAGAAGCAGGTTTTCAGTCTCGGAACAGTGGTAGCTGCACTCATCCTCTCCGGGTGCAATAGCGGCATCACTTACGGCACAGGCAAATCCCATGAAGAGCAGACTGTAGAAGGTCTGACCAACATGTTTGCCCTGGATTCTGACAAGACCAAGAAAATCGACTATTCGGCCCGCCCTGAACTCGTCATGCCATCCGACAAGCAATCCTTGCCCGCGCCTGTTGATGGCAGTGCCGATGCCCAGCCTGACTGGCCGGTTTCTCCGGAGCAACGCATTGCATCCGTTCGGGAAGATGCTCCCGAGCCCGATGAATACGGCAATCTGCCGGCTGAATATCTGGCCGATACCAACAAGCCCGGCATTCGCAACTCGTCTGATGTTGTCCGTCGTGCCAATCGCCCGCCAAGTGCCAAGGTCGGTGACCAGTTCATTGACGAGATTCGCAATGATGCCAATGGTGAGGGAACGGGCGTCGAAGCGCGCCGCCGTCGCGAACAGCTGCAATATTCAACCGGCGTTCAGCGCAAATACCTGACCGAGCCACCGGAACTTTACCGGACACCTTCAGCCAATGCCGAAGCCGGTGAGACGGGTATCACGCAAGAGCAGGTCGATGAAAACGTCAAGAAAGAGCGTCTTGAAAAGCGCGCTATCGACAAGGGTTACATCATACCCGGTTCCTGATTGTTTATCGTCGGGCTGCAAAAAACCGTCTGAGAATTTCCGAACTGGTTTCCGCCTGAATGCCTGAATAGGTTTCCGGAGCATGATGGCAGGTCGCATCATTGAAATACCGCACACCGTTTTCCACGGCCCCTGATTTGACATCACTGGCTCCGAAATAAAGCCGGCGTATTCTGGCAAATGAAATTGCTGCCGCACACATGGGGCAGGGTTCAAGCGTCACATAAAGATCGCATCCCGGCAGCCTCTCGCTGCCGAGAATTTCGGCGGCCCTGCGAATAACCAGAATTTCCGCATGTGCCGTTGGATCATTCAGTTCAAGCGTACGGTTGCCGTCAGCCGCGATAATCCGGTTTTCATTGACCAGTACGGCGCCCACAGGTACTTCACCCCGTTCCGCTGCCAGTTCGGCCTCGCATATGGCGGTGTCCATGAAACTTGCTTTTGGCATGGCTTTGCCTCAGTTAGGGTAATGACCCGTCTGAAACGGGCAACTTTATACCGGATTGATCTACTTCCATGAATAACAGGACTTTCAACAAAGGAAACAAGGCAGACAGGAAAGCTGAAAAGCCGGTGAAGACCGCCAGCGGTTTCGGTTCGCCAGAAGGCGAGCGTATTGCCAAGCGAATGGCGCGTGCCGGCCTGTGTTCCAGACGCGAGGCGGAGACCTGGATTGAAGCAGGCCGGGTCAAGGTCAACGGAAAATTGCTGACCACACCTGCTTTCAAGGTGTCGGAACGCGACCGGATCGAAGTGGATGACAAGCCCATATCCCGCAAGGAACGCACCCGCCTCTGGCTGTTTCACAAGCCGGGCGGCACCGTAACCACCAACCACGACCCGGACGGCCGGAAGACGGTATTCGAACTGTTGCCGGAAACCTTGCCCCGGATGATCACGGTTGGCAGGCTTGATATCAATACCGAAGGCCTGTTGTTGATGACCAATGATGGCGGACTGGCGAGGGTATTGGAACTGCCGGCAACCGGCTGGTTGCGCCGCTACCGGGTCCGTGTCCACGGCCGTGTAACCCAGCAGCAACTCGACCAGTTGCAGGACGGGATTGCTGTTGACGGGGTGCTCTATGGCTCGATTCATGCAGTGCTTGAGCAGGAAAAGGGTTCCAATGCCTGGCTCAATGTGGCCTTGCGCGAGGGAAAGAACCGCGAAATCAAGAATGTCATGGGCCATCTGGGGCTGGAAGTGACGCGTCTTATCCGTGTTTCCTTCGGTCCTTTCCAGCTTGGCGACCTGCCTGCCGGTACGGTGCGTGAGGTGAGAAGCCGCACGCTCAGGGAACAGCTTGGTGAAAAACTGATCGAGGAAGCAGGCGCGGATTTCGAGGCGCCGATCATAAACCTTGCGCCCGATATCGCCAGAAGCGCAACCAGGGCTGCGATGCAGGGAGACAAGAAATCCCGTCGTCAGGCACAAAAACTCAAACCGGGCATGGCGAGCGACGAAGCCCTGTCACGCCTGACAACCCGGCCCGCAGATGGCAGAAAACCGGCAAAGGGCGCCGCGCCTTCAGGCAAGGGAAAACCGGGTGGGCGTAAAGCGGCTGCCGGCAAGCGGAAATCCCGGCCGGACAGCAAACGCTGACCGGCAACTTGTTTACGACAGGGTATTCATGAGAATAGTCGCAGGCAAATACCGGGGCGCTCGAATTGCAGCGCCGAAGGGCATGGCAACCCGGCCGACAACAGACAGGACCAGGGAAAGCCTGTTCAACATTCTTCAAAACCGCATGGCGTTTGACGGGATACGTGTGCTCGATCTTTTTGCCGGATCAGGTGCGCTTGGCCTTGAAGCCATGTCGCGCGGCGCATCATCCTGCCTGTTTGTGGATGACAGCCATGCTGCCCGGGCGGCCATCAGGCAGAATGTCGAAACACTAGGCCTTGCCGGGCAAACCGGCCTGTTCCGGCGTGATGCGACGCGATTGGGTTCCGTTGGGACACGCAAACCGTATGACCTTGTGTTTGCCGACCCTCCGTACGGCAAGGGACTGGGAGAAAGGGCTGCCTCCTCACTGGTTGAAGGGGGCTGGATGAACCCGGAGGCCGTGTTTGTACTGGAAGAACGCAACAGCGCGTTTCCGCCATTGCTGCACGGTTTTGTCCTGACAGACCGCAGGGATTATGGCGAAACCACAATAGGTTTATTTGAACTTGCCTGACTGGCAATTATATAGTCGGGACGATCTGAAACCGGCAGAGACGAGGATCTACATGCGCTTGATTGCAAGCTTGCTCATTTTTCTGGGAATGACATTTACAGCCCTGGCCCAGACAGACGCGCCCGAACCCGACATTTCAAGCAAGACGCTGGACAACGGCTTGCGCGTTGTCGTGATCCCCGACCGCAGGGCACCCGTGGTAACCCACATGATCTGGTACAAGGTCGGGGGAGCGGATGACCCGGTCGGCAAATCGGGTATCGCGCATTTCTTTGAACACATGATGTTCAAGGAAACCAGTAACCACAAGAAGGGCGAATTTTCCGGTGCGGTTGCCGAAATCGGCGGACAGGAAAATGCCTTCACCTCGTCAGACTACACGGCCTATTACCAGAAGGTGGCTCCTTCCGCACTTCCAACCATGATGCGGTTCGAGGCTGACCGGATGCGCAACCTCGTTTTGACTGACGAGCAGATTTTGCCGGAACGCGAAGTCATTCTCGAAGAGCGCAGCAGTCGCGTCGATACAAGTCCTGCCGCAATCCTCTCGGAGTTCGTGTCAGCTGCACAATATGTAAACCACCCCTACGGACGTCCGGTGATTGGCTGGGAAAACGAAATCCGCAAGCTCGACCGCGAGGCGCTGACTGCATTTTATGACAAATGGTACCAGCCTTGGAATGCGATTGTGGTGGTTGCAGGCGATGTCGAGCCCGATGCCGTTTTTGAAATGGCCGCAAATACATACGGGAAAATTGTGGCATCGACAGAACCCTCCGAACGCAACTGGACGAGCGATCCTGAACCGGTTGTTGCCAAAACCCTGAGCTATTCTGACCCGCGTGTGACAACTCCTTCATGGCAGAGGCGTTTCCACGCGCCGTCCTACATGACAGCCGAGCAGGGGGAAGCGGAAGCACTTGACCTGCTGGCCTCAATCCTTGGCGGTTCGGTAACCAGCCGGATCCACAAGAACATCATTCTTGAAAACAAACTTGCGGTTTCTGCCGGTGCCTATTATCGCGGCACATCAAGGGCGGACGGGTTTATCGGAATTTACGGTAGCCCGCGTGGCGATACAGAGCTTGAAACCTTGGTGGCAGCCCTCGACCGTGAAGTGGAGCGTCTGGTTTCCGATGGCGTGAGCCAGGAAGAACTGGACCGTGCCAGACAGGCCTTCATTCGCTCGATCATATACAGCCAGGACAGCCAGGTGGCACTGGCCCGGATTTTCGGCTCTGTTTTGTCGATTGGCGGCACGGTTGAGGACTTTACCCAATGGCCGGAACGTTTGCGCTCGGTCACGGTTGAGGATGTGAATGAAGTCGCCAGAAAATACCTGAAAGAAAACCGCTCGGTCACGAGCTATCTGCTTCCGGAACAGGGATAATTGCCATGCTTTCATATGTTCACCTGCTCCCGACCATTCGCCTGTTGCTGGTTTCCGCGACAATTGCCTGCCTGTCGGTGCTTCCTGCCCGTGCCATAGATATCCAGGAGGTCGAGACCGAATCCGGCATCAAGGCGTTGCTTGTGGAAGATTACACCCTTCCCATCATTGCCATGTCCTATTCGTTTCTCGGGGGCGCAACACAGGATGAGCCTGGCAAGGAAGGAACCTTGCGGCTGATGACGGCACTGATGGATGAAGGGGCCGGTGAACTGGACAGTGTCGCCTTCCAGTCACGCATGGAAACCCTTGGCATCGACCTTGGCTTTTCCGCATCCAGGGACAATTTCTCCGGAAACCTTCGTACAGTCCGCTCGGAACTGGAAAGCGCCACTGACCTGCTTGCCATGGCGATCAACGAGCCGCGTTTCGATGTTGATGCGGTGGAGCGGATGCGCGACGCCTTGCGCACAAACCTGATACGCAGTGAGACGGATCCCGGTTTTCAGGCCAGACGCGCCCTTCGCAACACGGTATTTCCCGGGCACCCCTATGCCCGCAATATCGGTGGCAACCTGAAAAGCATTGATACCATCACCCGTGATGACATGCTTGCGATGAAGGAAAAAATCCTGGCCCGGGAAACCCTGATGATTGGGGTGGTCGGTGCAATCAGTCCTGAAGAATTGCGCACCATGCTGGACAGGATATTTGGCAAACTGTCAGCAAAGTCATCGCTTGACCCGGTCGCCGACATCGAACCGGTGCTGGGCAAACAGGTGGAAGTTGAAATGCCAACGCCCAACATGTCGATCCAGATGATTTACCGGGGCATAGAGCGCAGTGATCCGGATTTCTTTGCAGCCCATATGATGAACCATGTGCTGGGCGGCGGGACCTTTTCCTCAAGGCTATATGAGGAAGTGCGTGAAAAGCGCGGTCTTGCCTATGGTGTCAATTCGGGCATTTCCATTCTCGATCATGCGCAGTTTCTTGCTGCAGGAACCTCGACAAGGGCTGACAACGGCGCCAAGGCAATGGAGGTCATTCGCACTGAAATAAGACGCATGGTTGAAGAAGGCGTGAGTGAAGAGGAGCTCGAAAAGGCAAAGAAATATGTTGCCGGTTCCTATGCGATTGCCAACCTCGACACATCGGCCAAGATTGCCCGTGTACTGGTTGCCATCCAGCGCGAAAAGCTCGGACTTGATTATATCGATACCCGCGAGGCGCAGATTGCCGCCGTCAGTGTAGAGGATGTGAACCGCATGGCGAGGCAATTGCTGGATGTCGACCCGACAGTGATCGTGGTGCAGCCTCCCGAACAGCCTGCGGATACTGACGGGCAGGCTGAAAGGCTTTCACAGTAAGCCGGTTTGCACCGGGAAATTGCCGGACCGGGTTTGACGACCGGTCAGTGTGCGAGCTTGCGTTTTCTTGCCCGTTCAACGGCAGTATCGACAATCCGTGAAAGAATTGCAGGGTCGTTGGGAACCAGTTCGATTTTCACGGTTTCGCAAGTTTCGGCCAGTTTGTTCTGGAGTGTTCCCATGCCCTTCAGCCGGGCATGGTCCTTGGTCGTGGTAAGCAGCAGTTCGCCGCCTTTTCCCGCCCGTTGCAGCAGGTCTTCACACTCTTCTTCCAGATAGACATGGTGGTCGCCGAAGGGGAGGGCGGCAACGAGGTCGACGCCAATCTTCCTGAGCATGTCGAAAAACTTGTCCGGATCACCAATCCCGGCAAAGGCGATTGCGCGCTTGCCTGCAATCCGGGTTTTGCCAACCACGCTGACACTTGCCCGGAAAATCGGTTTTGCTGCCCGTGCAGCCTTGCGGATTACAAGCGCAGCCCCATCGCCATCGCCGATCACGATCAGGCCGTCCACATGATGCATCTGGGCGGAAACGGGAACCCGCATCGGTCCAGCGGGCATGGTAAACCCGTTGCCAAGTCCCCTGCGGGCATCGACCACCACCAGACAGTAGTCCTTGTGAAGATGAGGGTTCTGAAAACCGTCATCCATGATGATGAGGTCACAGCCTTCTTCGGCGAGAAGTTCGGCTCCAACTAGCCGGTCGGGTGAGATGACAGTCTTGGCGAACGCCGCGTGTAGCAAGGCCTCGTCGCCGACATCATGTGCGTTGTGGCGATCGGGCTTGACGATTGTTGCCGAGGTGATTGCGCCGCCATGACCTCTGGAAAGTATGCCGGGTTGCAATCCGCGCTTGCGGGCATAGCGCACCAGCATCTGTACGGTGGGCGTCTTGCCGGCGCCACCGGTAACGAAGTTGCCGACACAGATCACGGGTACCGGTACGCTGCCCGAAGGTGCCGCGGCCATTCTGCGTGCGCTGACGCGGCCGTAGAAAAAGGCAAGTGGGGAGAGCAGGACGGCTTGCCAGCCCGGTTTTTTCCACCAGAACGGGGGTGCCTCATCAAGCGCCATCAGCCCATGCTCCCCAGGTCACGCCTGACAGTCAGCGGGAAGAGATACGCATCCAGCACATTCACTGTCTTTTCCAGCCCGCCACCAAGTTCCACGATGGATTTCAGTGCAGACAGTCCCATTCTTTCCCGTTCAGCCGGGTTGTTCAACAAAAACTCGATATTGGCGGCGAGCATCTTTTCATCGGAAACAAGCCTGACGCCACCGGCTTCCAGCAGTTTCTTGTATGTATCGCGAAAGTTTTGCACATGCCTGCCGGAAACGATTGCCGTCCCGGTTGCAGCCGGTTCCAGCGGATTCTGACCACCGGAAGAAGCAAGGCTCTTGCCCATGAAAGCCACCTGCACCAGACTCAGAAACAGGCCCATTTCACCAATCGTGTCACACAGGTAAATATCGGTGCCGGTTTCAATTGTCTCTCTCCTGCTGCGCCTTGCAACCTTGAGGTCATGGGCACCAAGCATCGCCTCTATGCCATCGGCGCGCTCCGGATGCCGCGGGGCAATCAGGGTCAGCAGGCCGGGTATCCGCTCACGAAGCGAGCGATGGATCCTTGCTACAATCTCCTCCTCGCCCTCATGGGTGCTGACCGCTATCCAGGTGGGACGACTGTCTATCCGTTTTTCCAGATGCGCTTTCTCTGTCTCGTCAAAAGGCAGTGTATGATTGTCTGCTTTGAGATTGCCCGAAATGCTGACCGGGTGGGCACCGAGCTTGCGGAACCGTTTGCCATCGGTTTCCGACTGGGCGACCACATGGGAGAAATGTTCAAACAGGCTTTCGGCGAGGCCCGATGCATTGGTCCAGCGCCGGAAAGAGCGGTCGGACATCCGCGCATTCACCAGAACCGAGGGGGTTTTTCTCTGGGCCAGTTCCAGCATGGTCATCGGCCAGATTTCGGATTCGGTGAAAATGGCAAGGTCAGGCTGCCAGTGATCGAGAAACCGCTCCAGCGCCGGTTTCAGGTCAAGCGGAACATACTGGTGGAAGGATTGCTTGGGCAGGCGTTTGCGCATCACCTGCGCGGAGGTCACCGTGCCGGTGGTCATGATCGTGTTGATGCCGAGTTCGTTGACATGTTCCACCAATGGCATCACGGCCATCGATTCACCGACGCTTGCTGCATGGAACCAGACCATGGGGCCGGCCGGTTTGTCAGCGCTCGGATAGCCGTATCGTTCGTAACGGCGGCTACGGTCCTCTTTTCCCCTCGATGCCCGAAAACGCAGGAACGGCCCCATGAACGGGTAGGCGGCATAGCCGATGCCCCGGTATGTACCCAGGGCTATTTTGCTGAAAAGACTGCTCATTCCGGCTTTCCGGTTAACGCATAGGCCCGCCCGGTTATACGCTGCATTTCCTGCTCCAGCAATTGCCGGGCCTGCTCAAGCATTGCATCATCGGCATTGGCCGGAACCTCGACAACATCGCCCATGACAATTGCCGTGGTTCCAAATGGCAGGTTGAGCGCTGCCCGGTCCCAGGCCTTTGAGAAAACCAGCCGGCGGCTTGAAGCAATGGCAAGTGGCACAATGGGAGCGTGCGAGCGTTGAGCCAGCATGACGATCCCGAGCCCCGCACGCCGTGCAATTCCCTGCGGGATATCGGCCGTCTGCACAACATTGTCGCCTTTTTCGAGTGCCCTCATCATGTCAAGGAAACCGGTCATGCCGCCCTTGCGCAGGGTGTTTTTCTGTTCCCTGCCTCCCGACGCTCGGATCGTGCGATTGCCAAACATCTCGACCACCCGTGCGGTAACCTCGCCATCGAAATTGCGCGAGATCATGGCGGATGCATTGAGGCCGATCGGCACGGCAGGCATGAGGATATGCTGGCCGTGCCAGACACCGACGATCACGGGCAGGTGGGGCCGGACGCGCTCAAGTGCATCCGGTGGCTCGACGACGAATCGGTTCGTGGCAACCACAAGCTTGAGATACCAATAGGCAAGGCGGGAAAGTATGGCGATTGCAACCGGACCCTGGGTTACACGCCGGATGAATTTCCTGAATGTCTTCCGCCTGCCCTTTTTCCGGCGGTCAGACGTCATCACTTTCCGGATCTAGGAGGCGGTGCATGTGCACAATGAAATAGCGCATGTGTGCGTTGTCGACAGAAGCCTGCGCCTTTGATCTCCAGGCTTGCTCGGCTGTCGCATAATCGGGAAATATCCCGACAATATCCAGATCCTTGAGGTCACGAAACTGTACCCCCTTGAGATCCTCAAGCTCACCGCCAAACACCAGGTGAAGGAGTTGCTTGCCCTTGTTGTCAGTCATTACGGTCTCCATGCATTTTTGGATTGTCTAAACCATATTGCGGGGCCATGTAACTATTGAATGACCCCGGTTTGTTTCGCAAGGGACAAAATTTCCCCGTGTTTTTGCCTATGGCCTGCCACCAGTCCGGGCAAAATAACCCGGCTCTGGTTGTAGCGAAGCGGATTGCTGTCGGTGTCACTCAACTGCCCGCCCGCTTCTTCGAGTATCAGGTCTGCCGCCGCAACATCCCATTCGCTGGCGCCGGGTCTGGCAAACGCGCCGTCCAGTTCGCCGATTGCAACCAGTGCCAACCGGTAGGCGAGGGAAGGAATGAAGGGCGCGCATTCGAACGGTTTTCCGGGCAGCGCCTCGATAATGCTGATCAGTTTCTTCGAGCCGGTTACCCTTGGTTTGCCTGCTGATTTTCGCGGCCGGGCCGGTACTCCCTTGAGTTCCAGCCCCTTTCCGTGGCTGGCCAAAAAGGTTCGCCCAAGCGCCGGGCAGTGCAGGATCGCATGAACCGGACGGTCATTTTCAACGATTGCAATCGAGATACACCATTCTTCACTGCCTTCGATGAAACCGCGCGTGCCGTCAATCGGGTCGGCAATCACCACCCGGCTTCCTTCCAGCCGTTTTTCCATGCGGGCATCGGTATCGGCAGTTTCTTCGGAAAGCCAGCCGTAGGAAGGCCGTGCTTCGGCAAACCCGTTGCGAAGGAAATCGTCGATTGCATCATCGGCTTCCGAGACCGGAGAATTGCCGGATTTGTAGCGAACCTCGTTACGGGCACGAAAATAGGTAAGGCCGATCTCTCCCGCTTTTTCAGCCAAGTGAGTGAGCAGCGCCCGGTCACTTGAATATGCTTCTCCGGCCGTGCCTGCTGACGGGGGACTGCCCTTGTCCTTACTTGCCGCCAATGGTCATGCCTTCCACCAGAAGGGTTGGTGCATTGGTTGAATACTTGAAATCAAGATCACTTGCCGGTGTCATGTTCATGAACATGTCTGCCAGATTGCCGGCAACCGTGATCTCTGCCACCGGAAACGCGATTTCTCCGTTTTCAATCCAGTAGCCGGAAGCGCCTTTTGAATAGTCCCCGGTTACCATGTTGATGCCGTGGCCGATGGTCTCTGTGAGATAAAGCCCCTGGCTGATCTGTGAAATCATTTCTTCCGGTGTTTTTGTGCCCGGCTCCATGTAGCAATTGGTCGTTGAAGGTGAGGTGCCGGATCCGCTGCGGCTTGCTCGCCCGTTGGTCTCAAGGTCCAGTTCTCTCGCTGTTGCACAATCCAGGAACCAGTCCTGCAGAATGCCGTCTTCAACCATAACCAGTTTCTGGCAGGTTACACCCTCACCATCGAAAAGCTTTGAGCCGGGCTTGCGCACCATCAGTGGGTCATCAATGATGCGGATGTTCCCGGCAGCCACCTGCTTGCCCATCCGGTCGCGGAGAAAACTTGTTTTTCTGGCAACGGAGGACGCGTTGATTGCACCGCAAAGCGTACCCAGAACGCCTGCGGAAATGCGCGGATCCATGACAATGGGAAACGCCCCGGACGGTACCTGACTGGGGTTGAGCCGACGCACGGTGCGCTCACCGGCAGCAGTGCCGATTTCAGTCGCGCTCTTGAGGTCGGCAAGATGTGTTTTGCTGTCATATTCATAGTCCCGCTCCATCGTCGTTCCCTCTCCGGCCACCAGAGAGGAGGAAAGCGAGAAGCCCGAGCGTTCAACACTGCCCACAAAGCCGTGCGAGGTTGCCAGCACGAAACCGCTGCGGCTGTATCCCATGCCACTGCCCATGGACTTGGTTATGCCGGTAACCGCAAGGCCAGCTTCTTCTGCGGCGAGGGCTTGCTCTTCCAGGAGGCTGGCATCGGGTGCCGTTTCATCCAGCAGGTCCAGCTTGGCATTCTGTTCGGCAAGATGTTTCGGATCGAACAGGCGACCCTTGTCTGCAAGTCCCTGATATGGATCCTCGGGTGACACGCGTGCCATTGCAACGGCGCGTTCGGCAAGTGCCTCCGGATCATTGCCTTGGTTGGCACTAACGCTGGCAACACGGTTTCCGCAGAATACACGCAAGTGCAGGGCATCTGCTTCCGAACGGTTGGAGTTTTCAACGTTCCCCTCACGCACGGAGACGGCAAGTGATTCTCCGCTGGCAACAACCACATCGCAGGAATCGGCTCCTGCTTTGCGTGCAAAATCGACAAGGCGTGCCGCATTGGCTTCAAGGGATGGAAGATCAATCATGATAAGGTCGCAATTACAGGAGAAGTCGGGTACGAAATTTCATCGATGGGTTTCACACTCCCTTGATAAGGTTCTACACTTTCCAAGTCCAGTTCGCTTTCGCCTTCAACGCCAGACCGGAGCTTGCAGATGGCAACACCTGAAGTTTATACCCAGACCGTAATCCTCTTGGGCGGGGCTGTTCTTGCCGCTCCGGTTTCCAAGAAACTGGGTCTGGGCACGGTGCTGGGTTACCTGATTGCCGGTCTGGTTTTAGGGCCGGTGCTCGGTATTGTCAGCAATGGTGAGCGGATACTGCATTTTGCTGAACTGGGTATCGTTTTCCTGCTGTTCATTCTGGGTCTCGAAATGCGACCGTCAAGACTGTGGGCGATGCGGCGCGACATTCTTGGGCTGGGAACCACACAGGTCATGTTTTGCGGACTGATGCTGACCACGCTCGGCATGTTTATCGCGCCAACTTTCAGTATTGCGCTGGTCGGCGGTTTCGGCCTCGCGCTGTCATCTACCGCATACGTTCTGCAGACCCTTGAAACACGCAAGGAATTCAACACCGCCTATGGTCAGAAAAGTTTCTCTGTCCTGCTGTTCCAGGACATAGCGATCATTCCCATGCTGGCCATTGTGCCGTTGTTGTCGAATGTTGCAAACACCGGCAGTGACTGGTCGGCCTTCCTGATTGGCGTGGGTGCGATTGCAATCGTGCTGTTTGCCGGTCGCTATCTGCTCAATCCGTTGTTGCGGGTGATTGCGCGTACCGGTGCGCATGAAGCAATGATTGCAACGGCACTGCTGGTTGTCTTCGGTGCGGCAATGCTGATGCAGGCAGCCGGTCTTTCCATGGCGCTTGGTTCTTTCCTTGCCGGTGTACTGCTGGCGGAATCATCCTTCAAGCTTGAACTGGAAGCCAATATCGAACCGTTCCGGGGTATCCTGCTCGGCCTGTTTTTCATGGCCGTCGGGCTTTCTCTCAATATCGATATCCTGCTGGAGAACTGGCTTGCCATCATCGCCTGTGTGCTTGTGGCAATGCTGGTCAAGTCGGCCTGCATCTTTCTTGCCTGCCGTGCGTTCGGAACGACCGTTCCCGACAGTATCCGGGCTGGTGCAATTCTTTCCCAGCACGGTGAATTCGGGTTCGTCCTGTTTGCCTCTGCTCTCAGCATTGGCGTACTTGGTCCGAAATCCTCATCCTTCCTGATTGCCATGGTGGTTCTTTCGATGGCGATGACCCCGTTATCCGTTTGGCTCGGTGGCAAGCTGATCACCTATCTGCACCGGGATGGCGAGGAAGCGGAAATGCAGGAGGATTTTTCCGGTGCGGGTCGCTCGCCTGTCCTGATGATCGGGTTTTCGAGGATTGGTCAGATCGCTGCCCAGGCGCTGCTTGCCGCCGGTGTGGATGTAACCATCATTGACAACAATCCGAACACCATCCGCAATGCGGCGCGGTTCGGTTTCAGGATTTATTTCGGCAATGGTGCACGCAAGGAAGTGCTGGTTGCTGCGGGTATCAAGGATGCATCCATTGTGGCCATCTGCACCCATTTGCCGGAAACCACCAACCGGATTGTCGACATTGTTGCCAGCGAATTTCCCGATGTCGAGATTTATGCGCGTGCCTATGACCGGCGCCACACGTTGCAATTGATGGACAAGCCGGTGAAATTTCACACGCGTGAAACATTCGAATCCGCGCTGATCCTTGGCGAGGCAATGCTCGAAGGGCTTGGCAAAAGCCGCGACGAGGCCGAGCAGATCATCGAGGAGGTCCGGGAACTCGACAAGAAACGCCTGCAGGTCCAGTACCGCGAAGGGCTGTATGCCGGTTCGGACATCATGCATTCCAAGCCGGTTCAGCCTGAACCGCTGGTCGAGCCCCAGCACGAAGCCGAACTTCTGGATCCGCGTTCCCGCGAGGTTGTCGGTGAGGGAGCCGACGATGAATCCGACAACCGCACCCGCGAGGATGCCTGAAACCCGTGACAACACCCGCTAACAAACCTGCCAATGGTGCCGTTTTCACCAAGGGCTCCATTCTGCGCCATGTGATCGTCATGACCTCGACCGGAGCGATTGGCCTTGTGTCGATCTTTTTCGTCGATGTCATCAACCTGTTTTACATTTCGTTGTTGGGCCAGCAGGAACTCGCCGCAGCAATCGGTTATGCGGCAACCATCATGTTTTTTACCCTGTCGATTTCCATCGGCTGCCTGATTGCCACAACAGCAATCACGGCGCGAGCGATCGGGGCGGGGGATGAAGCAGATGCCAAGCGCAAGGCTACCGCCTCGCTGGTTTACATGACGGTGATCGGGATCGCAGTCGCTGCAGTGGTCATTCCGCTTTTGCCCGTCCTGCTGGACCTCCTTGGGGCAACCGGGGAGACACGGCGTCTTTCGCTCGAGTTCATGCAGATTGCCATCCCGTCCTTTCCGTTGATGTGCCTCGGCATGGGACTTTCCGGCCTGTTGCGTGCCGTGGGTGACGCAAAGCGGGCCATGTATGTAACCCTTTCATCGGGCGTTGCGGCACTGGTGGTCGACCCGATCCTGATTTTCGGCTTTGGGCTGGGAATCTACGGCGCCGCCATATCGGTCTGTCTTGTGCGTGTGATCTTTGTACTGGTCGGCTTGCACGGCGTTGTTGTCGTGCACAAGATGCTGCAATGGCCTGACCGCCTCGCGATTACCGCCAATCTCCGGTCGTTTGCGGCCATCGCCGGTCCAGCGGTTCTGACCCAGATTGCGACACCGATCGGCAATGCCTATGTGACGGCGAGCATGGCCGAGTTCGGGGATGACGCAGTTGCAGGCTGGGCGATTGTTGGCCGGATCATGCCACTTGCATTCGCTGCCGTCTTTTCGCTTTCAGGTGCCATAGGCCCGATTCTCAGCCAGAATCTCGGTGCCGGGCACTTTGATCGTGTCAGCCGCACGATGATCGACAGTCTCAGGTTTGCGCTGGTTTATTGTCTGGTCGTGTGGGGGCTTCTGGCCGTGCTGCACGATCCGGTCGCCCGTGCCTTCAATGCCGAGGGGGATGCCTATGCCCTGATCCGGTTCTTCTGCCTGTTCGTGGCAGGCAGTTTCCTTTTCAACGGGGCGTTGTTTACTGCCAATGCAGCTTTCAACAATCTCGGTTATCCGGTCTATTCCACCATCTTCAACTGGGGGCGTGCAACGCTTGGCATCATCCCCTTCGTGTATGTCGGCAGCCAGTGGGGCGCCGAGGGCGTGTTGGCCGGGTGGGGAATCGGCGGTATCGTTTTTGGTATCGTGTCGGTTTTCGTCTGTTTCAGGGCAATTGCCAAACTGCCCGCGCGAGCCATCACCGAAGAGGATATGGAGGAAATCAACGCCCGGACCACGGTGCCAACCAAAAACTCGCCGTTTACCTCGGGACGCGGTTCTTCACTCTAGCCCTGCCGAATAGCTGTGGGACACAGGGAATACACCATTCACAATGCAACTGGCCGTGCTTATAAATTTGCCACAATTGTAACCCGGTTGCCTTGGTGAAGGCTGGCAAAGGATGGCATCTTGCGCAAACCAATTCTGTTTCTGATCCTGTTTCTGGTCTCGGCTTGCAGCGAAACAACCGATACAGCCCAAACAATCCAGCTTGTGCGTCCAAACCTGCCAACCGGCAAAATAACCTTGCGCAACAACCAGGATTTCACCGTCGGGGTCGTCAGCTTCATGGATTGCAAGACCAAAGCGGTTGCCAAGCCTGCCCGCCAGCAAATCCTTCCCGGTGAAAGTGCAACCTACGAATTGTCTGCCGGTTGCTACCGGATCGTTTCCGGGGAAGCCGGACTGAGCTTCAACTATCTGACCGATGCCACAAGGCAATTGGAAGCAGGCCAGCACATCATTCTGCCCTGAAGAATAGATGTGATGTACCGGAATGTTCCCGGGTTCTGAAAGTACAGATTTGGCAGGTTTCCGGAACTATGGCAGTATTTTCAGTACTTCCGGGGGATATTCCTGCAGACAGGGAAAGACAGATGGCCATGACAGCTGCTTCAACCAGGTTTTGCATCAGCTTGGCAGTATTGTTGCTCTGGGGAGCGACAACGATGTTTGGTGCCCAACTGCTGGCTGGTGGCGAGGAAATTTCACTCAATGATCTTGTGCAACAGGGTATCGGTTGGCAGTTCGTTGGTGCCATTGTCATACTTCTGGCAGCCATCGTTGCTTTCAGGTGGAAGGATATCGGATTCAACAAACCGCATTCCCTCCTGCACGTATTGTGGTTTCCCAGCATTTATCTGGTTGTGTTTGCAGGCCTGATTGTCTTGCTCGGTCTGCCGCCGCTCATGTCCACCATGCTGGTATTCGTGAACACAATGCTGGTCGGATTTTCCGAAGAGGTCATGTTCCGCGGTATCCTGTTTCGCGCTTCTCTCAAACAGATGGCAGTCTGGCCGGCAATCATTTTGAACATGATTCTGTTTGGTGGTGTCCATGCTTTCAACGGTTTTATTACCGGCGAGTTTGGAGCGGCAATAGTACAATCATTCGCGGCAGGCATGAGCGGGTTGTTGTTCATTGCCATCTTGCTTCGAACCGGATCCATTTGGCCGGCAATCGTCTATCACGGCTTGTGGGACTTTGCGATTTTCACCCTCGGAATGTCCAGTAGCAGAGCGGGCGACGCGGCAGCAGTTGGCGACGTTTCCCCCCATTCGGTTTTCCTGCCTTTGCTGTTGAACCTGCCCAACTTTCTGTTTGCGCTTGTTCTCTTGCGCAACATCCACAAAAAGCCGCTTTAATCGTTCGCCGGGCAGTACATTACGAGATTCCAGCGAACAATGGCCTGCACATCAAGGGAAGTTCGCTGCCTTGCCGACTTTTTCCGACCTGCCATAGCCCGGCATGTCATACCAGTAGACAGTATACCGTTTTCCCAGATGCGGAATTATCCTGTGCCATGAAAACAAAGACCGGTGCCAATCATCGGCAACGCCGTATCAGCTCTGGTCCAGTGTGGCTTTTGCCGATGCTTCGACATCCACATAGGCTTCCTGTTTCGCAACGCTCCAGTATTTGAGCTCGTCTACCGGAATGGGTGTTCCGGTTACCGCGCAACGCACGAAACTTCCATTGGCAATGACCTGAAAGTCGCCATCAAGATACTTGAGTTTCGCTTCGCCGGATACCGGCCCCTCGAAACGGTTCATGCGTTTTGCTCCTGCTGTCTTTTCCCCTCGTAGATAGGTGCGCGATCTGCGCCGAGTCAAGATGGCAGGCGATCAACAATCTTCTGTCGGCACGGCCGGGTGCCGGATTGTCCAAGCCGGATTGTGCAAGCCGCCTCAGCGAAACTTGAGGTGGTCGCGGTTCAGTTCCGAAATGCTTGAGCATCCCATCAACCGCATGTCCCGCTCGATCTCGGTTCGCATGAGGCCCAGTGCTCTCTCGACACCGGCCTGACCGGCTGCGGCGAGGGGGTAAAGGTAATAACGGCCAAGCCCGACAGCCTTGGCCCCGACAGCAAGCGCCTTGAGAACATGGGTGCCACGCTGGACGCCGCCATCCATGATGACGTCAATCTGGTCGCCAACCGCATCAACGATCTCCGCAAGCTGGTCGAACGCCGAGCGCGAACCGTCAAGCTGGCGGCCGCCGTGATTGGAAAGGATGATCCCGGAACATCCGATATCGACCGCTTTCCTTGCATCTTCCACACTCATGATGCCTTTCAGGCAGAACTGGCCACCCCATTCCCTGACCATTTTTTCCACATCGTCCCAGTTCATCGAGGGATCGAGCATGTCGGTGAAATAGCGGCCGATCGACATGGCGCCGGAGCCCATGTCAACATGGCTTTCCAGCTGCGGCAGGCTGAAGCGTTCATGACGCACATAGTTGAGACCCCACACGGGTTTCATGGCAAACTGCATCATGCCGCCAAGTGTAAGCCGGAAGGGAATGGAAAAGCCGGTACGAAGGTCCCGCTCACGATTGCCTCCGGTGATCGAATCCACCGTCAGCATCATGACCTCAACGCCAGCCTCTTTTGCCCGTTCCATCATTGCGGTGTTGAGGCCACGGTCCTTGTGAAAATAAAACTGGTAGACTTGCGGGTTCTTGTGTTTCTCCCGCATTTCTTCAAGGCTGACCGTGCCAAGTGATGAAACACCGAACATGGTTCCGTATTTTTCTGCAGCAGCACCCACCGCCCGTTCTCCCCTGTGGTGGAAAAGGCGTTGCAGGGCTGTCGGTGAACAATAAAACGGCAGGTCAAGCTTCTGGCCGAGAACAGTGGTTGAAAGGTCGACATTGCCAACTCCTCTCAGCACATTGGGAACAAGGTCGCATGCATCAAAGGCTGCGGTATTGCGGCGCATGGTTTTCTCGTCATCCGCCCCGCCATCAATGTAGTTGAAAATCGGTCCGGGCAGCCGCTGTTTGGCAAGGGTGCGAAAATCATGATGGTTGTGACACTGTGCCAGGCGCATGGGTTCATTCCATTGTTGCAAAATTGGTCTGTTAAGTAGACCATTATGGGTTTATAGTCATGGCCACGAGAATGCAACCTCGTAAATCATGTGACGGGAGAACAGGGCATGGAAAATCATCCGACTGTATTCAGACCGGTCAACAGCCAGTCTGTAGTCGATGCGGTGGTGGAACAGTTTGAGGAATTCATTGTCTCGGGTGTATTGCGTGAAGGCATGAAACTGCCTTCCGAACGCGAGTTGTCTGCGCGTTTTTCCGTGTCCCGTGAAAAGCTGCGCGATGCCCTTCAGGTGCTGGAAAAGGCAGGACTTGTCACAGCGCGCCAGGGAGATGGCACCTATATCGCCCAATTGACCGGCTCGGCACTTTCCCCGGCAATGGTGACCTTGTACGGACGGCACGCACGTGGCTTTGAAGACTATCTGGAATATCGCCGGGAGATTGAGGGCTTTGTTGCCCGGCTTGCGGCAACGCGGGCTACACGGATCGACAAGGAAATGATTGCCGAATGTCTTGAGCGCCAGGCTGCCGCCTTCGCAAAGGCGGACCGGGATGCCGCATTGAAGGAAGATGTCATCTTTCACACACTGATTGCCGATGCCGCCCACAATTCCATGGTCAGGCACACAACTGCCTCGCTCTACGAACTGACGGAGAAAGGTATCTTCTACAACCGGCAGGCCATGCGCGAAATGCAATCTTCCGATCAGGAGCTGTTGCGCCAGCATCAGGCAATTGCAGAGGCTGTATTTGCAGGCTCGGGGGAGGCTGCGCTTGCTGCATCCAACGCGCATATTGATTATGTATCTGCAGCCGTGAGGGAGGCGAGGGCGGCGCTGGCCAGGGATGATGTTGCACGAAACCGGCAAACCGTCAGCCAGACGACGGGTGCCAGGCGCAGGGCCGGTTGATCAACCGGCTGCCCTACCTTCCAAACAGGCGCTCAATGTCTTTCAGGTCAAGCTCGATGAAGGTCGGGCGGCCGTGATTGCACTGGCCGGAATTCGGAGTGGTTTCCATCTGCCGCAGCAACGCATTCATCTCCTGCGGTTTCAGGATGCGACCGGAACGCACCGAACCGTGACAGGCCATCGTTGCCGCCACATGTTCGAGTTTTTCCTGCAGCCCGTCGGCAGAGTTCCATTCGGCAATTTCATCAGCAAGGTCGCGGACAAGGCCCTGGCTATCGGTTTCGCCCAGCAGGGCAGGGGTTCCACGGACAGCGACAGCTCCGGGTCCGAATGCTTCCAGTTCAAGGCCGAGCCGGGCAAATTCGTTTGCATGTTCGGCAAGTCTGGCCACGTCCTCCTCGGGCAATTCGACAATGTCGGGAACCAGCAGCAATTGCGAGGCAAGGCCGTTTGCCATTCCCGCTTTCAGCTTTTCGTACACGATCCGCTCATGGGCGGCATGCTGGTCAACGATTATCAGTCCCTTGTCAGTCTGGGAGACAATGTAATTGGCATGAACCTGCGCTCGCGCTGCGCCAAGCGGAAACGTGTTCGTCTGTCCATCGGAGTTGGTGTCTTCCGCAATCGTTGCCGCAACATGGCCGCTTGGCATTTCCGTTGCCTTGAAACCAATGAGATCTTCGCCCAGGCCGGGCATTTCTGCCGGGGAAAATGGCGTGGCGTGCGCAGCAGTGTAAGCGCTTGCTGAGGGATCGCGGGTTGTCTGTGCCTGCGCCGGGTCAGGGGAATGCGGATATGCGGGGGCAGGCTGGTATGTGGTATCCGTACGCGGCCTGAATGCGTTCATCATTGCCTGTGCGCCCGCTTGGCTGGTCAGAGGGCCGTTGCCTGAAATTGCCTGTTTCAGGGCGCCGACGACAAGCCCCCGAACAAGGCCCGGATCGCGAAACCGCACATCGGCTTTTGCCGGGTGGACGTTGACGTCGACCATGTGGGGTTCAAGATCGAGAAACAGGGCAAGAACCGGATGCTTGCCGCGCGGAAGGAAATCCATGTATGCACCGCGAACCGCTCCCAACAGCGCCTTGTCCCTGACCGGTCTGCCGTTCACGTAAAAATATTGCGCAAGTGCATTGCCCCGGTGATAGGTCGGTACGCTGGCATAGCCTTGCAGCCGGACCCCTTCGCGCAATGCGTCGATCTCCAGAGAGTTCTCGCAAAACGCCTTGCCAAGCACCTGGGCAAGCCTTTCGAACTGGGATGCGGCCGGATAATCGAGCGTTGAACGGTCGTCTCCGGAGATTGAAAAGCGGACGCGGGGAAAGGCCAGTGCGATACGTTTGAAAACATCGGTGATCGCGTTTGTTTCTGCCTGGTCCGATTTGAGGAATTTCAGTCTCGCCGGGGTCGCGTGAAACAGGTCGCTGACCTCGACAATGGTTCCGCTGCCAAGTGCTGCCGGTTCCGGGCCTTGCAATCGCCCGCCATTGACCGAGATTTTCCATGCATCTTGTGCACCCTTTTCGCGGGAAGTGATGGAAAGGCGGGAGACCGAGCCAACCGATGGCAGGGCTTCACCACGAAACCCGAGACTGCGAATATCGAGCAGGTCATCGGCAAGTTTCGATGTGCAATGGCGTTCGACTGCCAGACAAAGGTTTTCGGTACTCATGCCATGCCCGTCATCCGTGACGCGAATGAGTGTCTTGCCACCCCCTGACGTGAGAATGCTGATGCGGCTTGCGCCGGCATCTATGGCATTTTCAACCAGTTCCTTGACCACGCTGGCCGGTCTTTCAATGACTTCCCCTGCCGCAATCTGGTTGACCATCGTTTCGGGCAGTCGAACGACCTGCCTGAACGACTGGTTGTCGGAAGTGCTGTCTTCCGTGCCGGATGGGGATGCCTGTACCATGGCTGCATTATCCTTGATTCTGGCAGGGCAAGAAAGGTTTGATGCTTGGGCACCAACAGGTTTGATCAGGCCGGAAACATTTCTGTCCAGATAGCACCCGCTTTTTATGGCCCGCTGAACATCCTGTGTTTCATGGCTCCTTGCTCTGTGCTATCGCGGGTGCAGAACCAAGCATTTGAAAGGGGTTTGACCGTGACCGCACTTTTTCACCTCGCCTATAACGTTACTGATCTGGATGAAACCCGGGCATTTTACGGTGCCCTGCTTGGTTGCCGCGAGGGACGCAGCACTGAAAGCTGGGTCGATTTCGACTTTTTCGGCCACCAGATTTCCCTTCATCTGGGAAAGCCTTTCGAAACGGCCAATACCGGCAAGGTGGGTGAACACATGGTTCCCATGCCGCATCTGGGCATAGTCCTGCCGATGGAAGAATGGAAAACATTGGCCGGCCGGCTTGAGGAAGAGGACCTGGATTTTGTTCTCAAACCCCAAATCCGCTTTCCCGGAGAGCCGGGCGAGCAGGCAACCATGTTCTTCCGGGACCCGTCAGGAAATCCGATAGAAGTAAAGGGTTTCCGGGATCTCGAAGGGGTTTATGCCAGCTAGCGGCCTCCTTGCGCCAAGCATGAGCTGTAAAAAAATCGCGATTACCCTTGTCTTGATCCCATAAAAGCCTACAAGTGGCCGGTGAAATTTATTGCGCACTGCACAATAGGCTATCTGGAGACCATCATGCTCGCTATTTCCGAAGAGTTTCGTAAAGAACTGAATGTCATCGGCGGAGACTGGGTGTCAGCCGATTCTGGCGAAACATTCGAGGTTACCAACCCTGCAACCGGAGAGACCATCGGCACCGTGCCGATGTCAGGCAAGGCAGAAACGAAGCGGGCAATAACTGCAGCGCACGAAGCATTCCTGACATTTCGCAAGACTTCGGCCAAGGACCGCGCCCGCTTGTTGCGCCGTTTGCGCAAGCTGATCATCGAACACCAGGAGCCCCTTGCCCAGCTTCTTTCTGCAGAACAGGGCAAACCGATTGCCGAAGCCCGTGCCGAAGTTCGCATGTCTGCCTCCTATGTCATGTGGTTCGCGGAAGAGGCCCGCCGCATCTATGGCGACACGGTACCGTCTCCGTGGGCGGATCGCCGTATCATGGTAACCAAGGAGCCTGTTGGCGTTGTCGGTGCCATTACGCCGTGGAACTTCCCGTCATCCATGCTGGCCCGCAAGATCGCTCCCGCACTTGCTGCCGGGTGTACCATTGTCTGCAAACCTGCAGAAGCCACACCTTATTCCGGTCTGGCCTGGGGTGTTCTGTGCGCCAAGGCGGGTATCCCTGCCGGTGTCGTCAACATCCTGACCGGTGATCCGGTCGAAATCGGCAAGGAACTGACAGCCAACCCGCTGGTTCGCAAGATCACCTTCACCGGCTCGACCCGGGTTGGCAAAATCCTGTTGAAACAATCTGTACCAACGGTCAAGAAAGTCTCGATGGAACTGGGCGGAAATGCGCCTTTCATCGTATTCAACGATGCCGATATCGATCGTGCGGTTGAAGGCGCAATTGCCGCGAAATACCGGAATTCCGGCCAGACTTGCGTGTGCACGAACCGGCTTTACGTCCAGTCGAAAATCTACAACAAGTTTGTTGAGAAGCTTGTCGAGGCGACAGAAGCGATGAAGGTTGGCCAGGCCAACGAGGAAGGCGTTGTCCAGGGACCGCTCATCAATGAGGCGGCTGTCGAGAAATGCGAGGATTTCGTTGCCGATGCGGTGGCCAAGGGTGGCAAGGTCGCAACCGGCGGCAAGCGCCATGAACTGGGTCACGGCTTTTTCCAGCCGACAGTGATCACCAATGCCAAGCAACGCATGAAGTTCTCGAAAGAGGAAATTTTCGGCCCGATTGCCCCGGTATACAAATTCCGCACGGAAGAAGAGGTGATCGAGCTCGCCAACAATACCGAATACGGCCTTGCCTGTTATTTCTACACGCAGGATCTGGGCCGCACTTTCCGGGTATCGGAAGCCCTGGAATACGGCCTGGTGGGTGTCAATGAAGGGATCATCACCACAGTTGAAGCCCCGTTTGGCGGCGTCAAGGAATCCGGTATTGGCAAGGAAGGCGGCCATCAGGGCATCCAGGATTACCTGGAGGAAAAATACGTCTGTATCGGCGGTCTCGGCCTTTAGGACAACAGCAACAGGGCAGCCGCGCTTGATGGGTGAAGGGCGGCTGCTGCAATTGCCTCTTTAACCGGCAATCTCCGGCTTGCGTTCTGTGAGAATGAAGTCAACAATACCCCATTCAACGGCCTCTTCCGCAGTCATGAACCTGTCTCTGTCCATGGCATTTTCAAACTCCTCGAAGCTGCGCTTGCAGTGCTCCGAGTACAGCCTTGTCACACGTTTCTTGGTTCGCAAAATTTCTTCTGCATGAATGAGCATGTCCGAGGCCTGTCCCTGAAACCCGCCGGAAGGCTGGTGGATTAGCACGCTGGCATTGGGCAAAACAGCGCGTTTTCCGGGCGCTCCCGCCATGAGCAAGAAAGAGCCCATGGAGCGTGCCGTTCCCATGCAAAGGGTATGAACAGGTGCGCGGATATACTGCATCGTGTCATACATGGCGAACCCGCTGGAAACGACCCCGCCCGGCGAGTTGATGTAGAACTGGATGGGCTGTTCACAATTTTCGGCTTCCAGAAACAGCAACTGCGCGCAAACAAGTGCTGATACATCATCATTGACTTCACCGTTCAGAAAAATGATCCGTTCCCTCAACAGGCGCGAATAAATGTCGAAAGACCGTTCGCTGCCAGCGGATTGTTCCACCACCATGGGGACGAGTTGCATTTTGTCGCGCATGGCGAACTCCTGTCTGGTTTGGTTTTGATGGGTGTCAGGCGGCAAGCATCAGCAAACGGCGATTGCCATTGGCTGCACGTGGCGGCGACCGGTTCAGGCGGGCATCTGTCAACTGGTGGCGTATTTTCAGCAGGGTTTGTTCACCGTCGACCGGTTCGATCTGGAAAATGACTGTGCTGGCAAGATAAGGCGGCTCAGGATCACAAAGCCTGTAACGTACCTCTCGCTGATAGTCTGAAAATACCGGCTCTGCTGTTTCCAGCCTGTCGTCAGTCAGCCATCGCTCAAGATGCTCAGGCTTCGTGATTGCCCGCCAGACTTTTTCCGGCATTGCGTCCAGAAGATACTCCTGTTCCACCGCAATCGGCATTGCTTCCGGGTTTGAAATATTCATGGATCCATTTCCTCCAAAAGCGATTTCAGTGCGTCGATTTTCTGCGGCCAGTAGGCGCGATATCTTGTTAGCCAGTTTGCAATTGCCACAAGCCCGTCAGGGTCCACTTCATAATTGATATAACGCCCCTGGCGTTCCTGCCGGACAAGACGGGCCTTGCAAAGCACGGCAAGATGCTGGGACATGGCGGGCTGGCTGATATTCATGCCGTCACGCAAGGTACTTGCATTCATGCTTTCATGCGCAAGCTTCTCCAGAATGGTTCTTCGTGTCGGGTCAGCCAGTGCCTTGAAGAGTTCGTTTTCCATGAAATCATATAAGCAGACACTTATGTGATTCGCAAGCCCTGCCGGAAACAATTCCGGTGGCGATGAAACCTGTATCCATTTGCATTATGCAAAGCCCGGATGTTTTGCAGCGTCGGTTATCCGTGCCGGTTGAATGCCCGCATGACACTTCAGCCTGCCTGATGTCCCGGTGTCATGTGTCGAGCAGGTCAGACAGCTTTACGGCATCTTTCTCGCTGAATCGTTTGCCGATCTGTGTTTCAAGCACCCGCCGGTAAACCGGCCACATCCTTTTGAGCAATGTCTCACCCGATGGCGAAATATGAATGATCTGTCCCCTGCCATCCTCGTCACAACTTTGACGGTGGATATGCCCGGCTTTCTCGATACGGTCCAGAAGCCGGGACATGTTGTACTGGGGTATCAGCATCTCTGTTTGTAGCTGGAACGGCCGCAACCCTTCCGGCTTGATCCGGTCCAGTTCCAGCAGCAGGTCATACCATGACAGGGGGGGCAGTCCTTCGTCTTTCAGTCCGGTTTCGATCGCCTGCAGCACATGGGTGGAAAAACGAACCAGCCTTGCCCAGGCGGTGATATGCGATTGTGTCAGTACAGGTTTGCTCATGACAACAGCAGGTAGCATGTACATGCGATTGCATCAAGATTGACAACAAGATGCAAATGCATTTATATGAATGCAAATGCATCTTGTTTGAACCTGCCAGTTAACGCTTAACGCTTACCGGTTTCGATATGCCCGGCGGTTCATCACCCATTAATCCGGAAAGGTAACCGCCATGACATCAGAACTAACACTCGTCAGCCATCCACTGTGCCCCTATGTACAGCGTGCAGCCATCGCTCTTGCTGAAAAGGGGGTCGGGTTCGAGCGGACTTTTATCGACCTGGCAGACAAGCCGGACTGGTTCCTGAAAATTTCACCATTTGGCAAGGTGCCGCTGCTTCAGGTTGGCAGAGCGGGGTCTTCAGGCGTTGTTTTTGAATCAGCGGTGATTGTGGAATATCTGGAGGAAACGCAACCCAATCCGTTGCACCCGGGTGAAGCGCTGGAGCGTGCCCGTCATCGTGGCTGGATAGAGTTTGCGTCAGGCCTGTTGAACCTGATTGCAGGCTTGTACAATGCCAAGACAGAGGAGGACTTCCGGGAAAAACAGAAAAAGCTTCGCGAAGGATTTGTCCGTCTGGAAAAAGACCTGGAAGACCGTGGTGCAGGCCCTTTCTTCGCCGGTCTGGAATTTTCGCTTGTAGATGCCGCTTTTGGCCCTGTGTACCGGTATTTCGACACGTTCGAACAACAGGCGGGTTTGTACATGCTGGATGGATTGCCACGGCTCGCCGAATGGCGCAGCAAGCTTGCTAGCCGCCCCAGTATCATGAATGCCGTCAGTGAGAACTATCCCGAATTGCTGACCGGCTTCTTGTTGAAGCGCAAGTCATATCTCGCCAGCCTGATTACCGGGTTTGCCGCCAAACCGTGACCTCGGCTTGTGGATGCTCGTTCGGCCGACTGTCACCTGTCTTCATGTCTAACGGAAGGGCTTGTACGTGGCGAACACGCAACCGTTGCAGTCAGCATTTTTGCGCAACGATGAAGTGGCTTGGCGGCGAAGCTGGATAATTGCCCGTTTCGACGATCCGGAACCCGGTCTCTTCGACAAGCTTGTCCAGATCGGAAGTGCTCATGAATTTCACAAAAGGTGCCTTGCCGAAGAACTGCATGACCGGAATGGCAAGTCTCATAAGTCCGAACTTGAACGATGGAGTGCCCGATGGAAGACAAACGGATTTCGAGATGAAATATCCACCCGGTCTGATTGCCTGATGTGCCCTGGCAATCACGCCTGCACTGTCTTCGAGCAAGTGCAACAGGTTGAACGCCAGCACTACGTCATGTTCCTGTCCGTTATCAAGCGCATCTTCAACGCTGGCAGCCCTGAATTCAACGTTTTCGATATCTGACTGGTCCAGCTTGCCTTTTGCCAGGGCGATCATTTCCGGTGACAGGTCGGTTGCGGTGATCCTGCCTGCCGCGTCAGCCAGCAGCAAGGCGGTCGACCCGGTTCCACATCCCAGCTCCAGAACGTCATCCGTATTCTTCAGGTAATTGCGCGTGCGCTCCATGGTCTTTTCATAGGCCGGCATGTCCTTGATGGGTGAACGGGCATATTTCCCGGCGGCATCGTTCCAGAATTTCAGTGAGTTTTGCATGGGCAGGATCCTTTTCGGGAACATATTGCATATGCAAATGAGAACAGGAATTCCCAAAATTGGTATTCTTGATATACATAAATGCATGAATTGGAAATCTGTATCGTTTGATTGGAACCAGACGCGGGCCTTTCTTGTAACTGCAGAGGAAGGCTCCCTGTCGGCTGCTGCCCGTGCGCTGAGACTGACCCAGCCGACGCTGGGCAGGCAGGTATCGGCCCTTGAGAACCAGCTCGGCGTCACACTGTTTGAAAGGGTCGGCAAATCACTTGTACTGACCCCTTCCGGCATGGAATTGCTGGAACATGTGCGGGAAATGGGGGATGCGGCGCGAAAGGTCTCCCTTGCTGCATCCGGCCGGTCGCAGGCGATTGAGGGCAAGGTGTGCATCACGGCCAGCGATGTCATGGCCGCAGAAAACCTGCCCGCCTTTCTCGTCTCGCTTTATCAGGAAGCACCGCTGATCGAAATCGAGGTATTGGCTGAAAACCAGATCACGGACCTGTTGCGCAGGGAAGCGGATATTGCCATTCGCCATACAGAGGCCGGACAGCCGCACCTTGTTTCACGGTTTATCGGCAATGCCAGCGCCCATTTTTATGCCTCCACCTCCTATCTGGAGAAGAACGGAAAGCCCGAAACAGCCGATGAATTGCAATCACACGGATTTGTGGGGTTTGGTGATAACGGGCGGCTGATAGCGCATTTGCAGGAAATCGGGGTCTCACTTTCCGAAACGAACTTTACGCATAACTCCGCAAGTGGTCTTGTTGCCTGGCAAATGGTCAGGGCAGGGCTTGGCATCTCGATCATGTCGGACCAGGTAGGCAGCAAATATTCCGGGATGGTGCGACTTGATCTCGACATTCCCCCGATCAGGTTTCCGGTTTGGTTGATCACACACCGCGAACTGTATACCAGTCGCCGGATCCATCTGGTTTTCGAGAGGCTTGAAACGTATCTGAAAGCCACACTGGTATAGATGCCCAGACGGTTTTTGCTAGGCTTGGCCCTTGGCACGCTCCATGACACAGAAGAAAAACCCGTCAGTCCCTGTCGAGGCCGGTGTCAGGGTGATGGTTTGCATGTCGGATGACCACGGTGCCGGTTTGTCATATCCGTAAAGCTCTTCCCATGCCCCTCCGGCTGATATGATCTCGAATTCCGGATTTGCTTCGACAAAGGAATAGACCTGGTTTTCGTTTTCCTCGGGAAAGATTGAACAGGTAATGTATATGAGATAGCCGCCCGGCTTGACGAACGGTGCGCCGGCCTGAAGCACTTGCTCCTGTTGCTCAAGGCGCTGTTCAAGGTTCTTGGTATCCAGTCGCCATTTTGCATCGGGCCGCCGCCGCCAGGTGCCTGATCCTGTGCAAGGGGCATCCAGTACCACCCGGTCCATCCGTCCATGCAGTGCGGAAAGGTCATCTTCCGGGGCATGGACCTGCACGTTGTGCGTTCCGGCCCGTTTCAAGCGTTCGTGTATGGGGGCCAGCCGCGACTTGTCGCTGTCGTAAGCGTGAACCTGCCCCTTGTTTTCCATTGCCGCTGCGAGTGCCAGAGTTTTCCCGCCTGCACCGGCACAGTAGTCCAGCACACTTTCCCCCGGCCGGGCAAAAACCAGATCGGCGACAATCTGGCTTCCTTCATCCTGGATTTCAAACCGGCCTTTCCGGAATGCTTCTTCCACTTGAACATTGGGTTGGCGGGCAAACGGTTCCGGGGTATCGATACGCATGCCGTGCCGGGCAATCGGAGTGGGTTTCGCGCCGGTTCGGGCAATTTGCCTGAGTGTTTTTTCGCGGCTTGCCTTAAGCGTATTGACCCGCATGTCCACCGGCGGCCTGTTGCCAAAGGCCTTGAGTTCATCAATCCAGGCCTCACTGAAATTTGCCTCGAAGCTTGGAACACACCATTCCGGCACATCTGCCTGAACATCGGCAGGCGCTTGTGATAGGTCGCGCTTCTCCATACTGGCAATTTCATCTGCGCTCAGCAGTTCGGGTGCAAACCGGTCATCCTTCAACTGGCCGTGCAGTTCTGCGGGTTTCATTCCCCAATCATTGACGAGCAGTGAGAATACCAGCAACCGGCTGGTTTCTCCGCCGGAAAGATAGTGCAGCGATTTTTTCCGCCGCAGACAGTCGTAAACAATATTGCCGATTGCCGCGCGGTCACCCGAACCGGCAAACCGGTGGTTGAGCCCCCAGTCTTTCAGCGCGTCAGCAGCCGGTCGCCGTCTCGTTTCAATGTCGTCGAGAACCTCGATTGCTGCCTGTATCCTGCCACCAAGACGCATGTTTCGCCCTTAAATGAAGACCATGGCGGAGAAAACAAACTCGACCAGAAGAACGATGAAGACACGCACCGAGTACAGGAATTTCTTGCGCCGCGTCATTACCTTGTTTTCCGAAACCATTTCCTGTGCATGGACAAACCGCAAGGCGACAAAGGCAAAGGCGAGCACCACAGTGATCCAGCTGGATGTGCCGATGGCAAGCCCGGCAATCACGACCGCGTAAAACATGACCGGCAGTTCGAACTGGTTGGCAACCGCCCGTGTATAGATGGCAAGTTCCGGCGGCTCGGCTCCCACCACACGATAGGTTTCCGCCGTGATCTTGCCCTCGCGTCCCGCGCTCATGCGTGCCTTGCTCATCTTGCCGTAAAGCCAGATTGTGAGGATCATTTGTCCGGCAAGGGCGAGGACCAGCAGGCGGATTTTCCAGTCGACCGCTCCGGTCCAGAGAAATTCGGCAATCATCATGATGTCCTGTGATAGTTGGGGCTTTCACGGGTGATTGAAACATCATGGGCATGGCTTTCACGCAATCCCGCTCCCGAAATCCGCACGAAGGTTGCCCGTTCCTGGAACTCGGTGATTGTTTCGGCCCCCACATATCCCATCGCAGCCTTGAGGCCACCGGCGAGCTGGTGAACAACAGCCGATACCGGCCCCTTGTAGGGAACCTGCCCTTCAACGCCTTCAGGTACGAGTTTCAGGTTGTCGGTCACCTCCGCCTGGAAGTAACGGTCTGCCGAACCCCGAGCCATGGCACCGACAGACCCCATGCCCCGGTAAGACTTGTAGGAACGGCCCTGATGGAGATAAACCTCGCCCGGGCTTTCGTCGGTGCCGGCAAGGAGCGATCCGACCATGGCGACGGACGCACCCGCTGCAATCGCCTTGGCGATGTCACCGGAAAACTTGATCCCGCCATCGGCAATGATCGGTACACCTGCCTTCTGCGCTTCCTCGACTGCCGAGAAGATCGCGGAAAGTTGCGGTACGCCCACGCCGGCAACGATACGCGTGGTGCAGATCGAACCGGGACCGATGCCGACCTTTACCGCGTCAGCCCCTGCATCGATCAGTGCCTTCGTACCGTCAGAAGTGGCAACATTCCCGGCGAGAATTTTTACTGAATTGGAAAGGGTCTTGATCCTAGCCACCGCATCCAGAACCTTCTGGCTGTGACCGTGTGCAGTATCGACCACCAACAGGTCTACCCCCGCATCAATCAGCATCTGGGCGCGCTCAATCCCGTCATCGCCAACCGTGGTTGCAGCGGCTGCCCGCAATCTGCCCTGGTCATCCTTGGCGGCATTCGGGTTGAGTTGTGATTTTTCGATATCCTTGACGGTGATCAGGCCGACACACTGGTAATCCTTGTCGACGACCAGCAGTTTTTCAATCCTGTGCTGGTGCAGCAGGCGCTTGGCTTCAGACTGGTCAACGCCCTCGGTAACCGTGATCAGGTTTTCATGCGTCATCAGTTCGCGCACTTTCTGCTTCTTGTTGGAAGCAAAGCGCACATCGCGATTGGTAAGGATACCGACAAGTTTTCCGGTGACATGGCCGCCATCACCACCATTCTCGACCACGGGGACCCCCGAAATGCGGTTTGCGTTCATCAGGTCGAGCGCTTCCTGCAGGGTGGCATCCGGGCCGATGGTCAGCGGATTGACGACCATGCCGGATTCGAATTTCTTTACCTGCCGGACTTCTTCTGCCTGTGCCGCAGGAGAGAGGTTTCTGTGGATCACGCCCATGCCGCCAGCCTGCGCCATGGCAATGGCTAGCCGTGATTCGGTTACCGTATCCATTGCGGCTGAAAGAATGGGCATGTTCAGCGTAATGCCTTCGGCAACCGTCGAAGTGATGTTGACCTGTCCGGGCATGACGTTGCTGTGGCCGGGCTGCAGCAAAACGTCATCAAAGGTGAGCGCTGTGTCCCCGGTTCCCGACACGATGATTTTCGACATAACAGATGCTTGGCAGATGCCAATCCCATGGTTCAGGGGTGTTCCGGAAAGTGAAGGTCGGATGACACCGCCAGGTTAACGATTGGCGATTGTCGTTACCATGCCGCCTGCACCATGAAAAGCTTTTTCGCGCGGTTTCGCACACTCAATGACCAATTCCCGGCGCAATGGCGGAATGTCGCCATCTCCGTGCCTCAGCGGCTGATCACCAGCACCCGGACACGGGCACCGCTGGGCGATACTTCCTGCATCCAGGAAGGCAGGTCGCCCCTGATGATCCTGGCCGATACCGAAGCCTCGCCAAAGCGCGAAATGTCGCCCGCAACGTTCCCGGTGCAAAAGGCGACATAGTCGATCCCGTATTTGCCTGCGATCTGTCGCGCGGTTTGCGTGTCGGTTTCCAGAAAGTCGAGTGTAGCCAGGATCAGCTTTTCATTGCGATGATAGGGGCCGGCAAGCACACGGTGCCTTGTGTGGGCCAGCACCGCCATGCTGTTGGACAGGTCAGCGAGTACCAGACCCTTGTCCAGGGTATCCAGAAACGCATAGTCGACATTCATCAGGCAGTGATCCGGTTCCCGTCGTGGAAGCCTGTTTTCCTTGCCTTCGGAGAGTGCTTCAACTTTCTGCGCAGGTTCACCGGAAGATGCATCGCTTTCCAGAGGAAACAGCAGCACCCCGGCGACATGCCAGAACATGCCGACAAGCGGCACCATGGCAAAGAAGGCAAAGCCGTTTCGCAGCAGCGTTTCATTTGCATACCGCACCCTGAGCCAGTCGGCGGTCATTTTGGCAAACACTACACAAAACGGAATGGTGACATAGGCTGCTGTCCGGATAACCCGAACCTGGTACAGTGTGCCAAGGGAGAATGCGACAAGCACTGCATACAATGTCAGCAGTTTGGCTGTGCGGTATTGCGGATTTGCAAGCACTATGAGCCCGATGGCAAGCATTGCCAGCAGGTAGCCTGCCGTGGCCAGCCAGTGAAACGGGTATTCCGCAAGAACATGCGCAAGGGATTTCGCCTCACTGACCTGCTCAAGCCATCTTGTCCTTGCTGCTTCACTGACATTTCCATAGGGCCCGGCCAGACAGTCGGGAAACAGGGCAAACAGCAACAGTGCAGCCAGGACAGCCAGACAGGCGCCTGCAAAACCCTTTCTGATCAGCCGGCTTGCTGGCGAGCCGGTGTCGAGAACCGGGGAAAGCAGGTAGAGCACAATGTAGGCAGTGCCCACCAGCAACAATGCTGCCAGATAGAAAAGCGAATTGGCATCGCAATGCGTCTGGAAATAGCCGCCGGGCGGAAAACTGAGAGCGTAAAATGCGGTGCTGGCAACCATAAGGGAAAGCCCGGTTCGCAACATGCCCCGGCCATCGCGATCCAGCCCGGCAGCCCATTCAACCCCGGTTATTGTCATCATGACCAACACAATTGGCAGTGTGTCGAGCCCAATGGTGACCGTAAGCGCGAGCGCCCCACCCAGCAACAGGTCTCCCCACCATGTTTCGCGGGAAACGAAGCCGAGAACCATGACGGAGAAAAGCAGTATCTGGACATTGTGGTGGTCAATCCGCCCGATCCCGAATTGGTTGATCGAGGATACCGAAAGAAGTACCAGCAATGTCGGCAGATAGCGGTTGTATCCGTCCAGCAACCGGTCACAGACAAGTGTCCATGTCACGATTGTTGCCGTCAGCAGGACAATCGGCCAGACGATCGCGGCAAGGTTTGCCGCCGTATCAAAATCAGTGACTGTGCCAAACAAAAGGATGAGGAGGCCGAGCGGAACATCAACCAGCCGCGACCAGTGCATGTCGGCACTGCTGCCTGCCGGGCCGATGCGGTATGCGGCAAGGTCGAACCATCCCTGGCCACCAAGCCAGCTCTTGACCTGTTCCATTCTCAGAAAATCATCAGGCCCGTACAATTCACCATGCCACAAAACGGAAGGTATGCGCCCCTGGCCCCAAAAAAGCTGAAACGCAATGGCGAGGCAGGCGATCAGTAAAAGTGACGGATTTTGCAGCTGGCTTCGGGCGCGCATTGCAGGTCTTCATGCTTCGGTTAACCGGTCGCAAGCCTAGGCCGTAATCATTAAATTAAGATTTATTGGATATGCAGTCAGCAAGCCGCAAACAGTTTTGCGCGATATTGTTTCAGGCAATAAACAGGCTTCTTGATGAGTGAATATTCCGGTGTTGCCGTAATCATACCCTGCATGAACGAGGAAGCCGCCATTGCCAAGGTCGTGCAGGATTTTCGTGCCTCCCTGCCGGGATGTACGGTGCACGTTTACGACAACAATTCCACTGACAGCACTTCGCTGGTCGCCAGTAAGGCTGGTGCTGTTGTCGGTTTCGAAAAACGTCCCGGCAAGGGCAATGTCGTTCGGCGCATGTTTTCGCAGATCGAGGCAGACATCTACATCATGGTGGACGGCGACGACACGTATGATGCGAGCCAGGCCCCCCAGCTTGTGAAAACCCTTCGCGAGGAAGCAGTCGACATGGTTGTGGCGGCGCGCCTTGGTGCCAGTGAAAAACATGAACGGGCAGGCCACGCGCTCGGCAACCGGTTGTTCAACGTGCTTTACAATTCACTGCTCGGGCGAGAGTTTTCCGACATCTTTTCCGGCTATCGCGCTTTCAGTCGCCGTTTTGTGAAAAGCTTCCCGGCACTGTCGACCGGGTTTGAGATCGAGACTGAACTCTCTGCCCATGCCTCACAATTGCGATTGCCTGTTGCTGAAATTCCCTTTCACTACAAGGACAGGGCCGAAGGTTCGGAAAGCAAGCTCTCCACGTTCCGGGACGGGTTTCGCATCCTCAAGACAATTGTTGTCCTGTTGAAGGAATACAAGCCGCTCTACTTTTTCGGGTTTGCCGGTTTGATCGGTGCCGTTCTCTCTGTGGCGATTTTCCTGCCGGTCTTCTTCGACTATCTCAAGGATCCCGATACCTCGCTCATTCCAACAGCTGTCCTGTCCACCGGCATCATGATTGTCGCTATCCTGTCCGTAACCGCAGGCGTTATCCTGGATTCGATCCGTCGCTTCCGGGCTGAAGTAAAGCGGCTGTTTTACAACATCAGCTGAAACCTTCTGCTTGCGCTTGTCTGCGCTTTCCGTGAAGGCTTGCATTTCGGCGGGCTCAGCCCCGCCATGACGCGGCAGAAGAGCCGGACGTGTGCATTTTGTCACATCGCGAACCGCAGGCTCTTGCAATACTTGTCGCGATTACCCAAGGGCATTTCTGCCTGAAGGTCTGGCAGAAAGGGGCGCAGGGGTTTTTGCAATGACTGAATTTTTCACGGAATTCTGGTCGAATTTCACCCGTCCTGAAAACATTGTCGGGCACATTGCCTATGTGCTTTTGATCACTTCCATGCTGATGCGCAGCATGAACTGGCTTCGGGCGCTTGCCATCCTTTCCGGAGCGATATCCGCCACCTTTTACTTCACGCTTGCAGACTATGTATCGATGTTCTGGGAAGCGCTTTTTTCCCTGGTCAATGCCGGGCAATTGCTGATCCTGCAGATTGAAAACCGGCGCGGGACATTCTCGGAAGACGAAGACCTTTTCATCAAAACCTGCCTGCCTGATATTGAACGCGCACACGCCCGCAAGCTGGTCAAGCTCGGTGCCTGGACGGAAGTCGGCGAAGACACGGTGCTGATCACGGAGGATACCTGCCCGGAGAACTTGAAATTCATCGTCAGGGGAGCGGCGCATGTCACCCGCGACGCCCGGACGCTTGGAAAGGTGGGGCCTGGCGATTTTCTCGGTGAAATGTCCTACCTTACCAACCAGACAGCATCTGCAACCGTTACGACATCGGAGACCGTTCGTTACCTTGCGTTCAACCGCCACAGGCTCAAGGCCCATCTGGAGCGCAACAGCGAAGTGCGACACGCACTGGAAGCCAGTTTCAACCGCAACCTAGTAACCAAGCTTGCCAAGAGCAATGAAACCCCGCAGCCAGCCCGCTGAAATTTCGCTCGAACCGGTGAGTAACCCTACTTACGCGATTGAAACTCGTTTCGTGGTAACATAAAGAAACAAGATGACAGTCACAAAAAACTCCATACTCATTCTGGACTTCGGTTCACAGGTCACACAGCTGATTGCACGGCGTGTTCGCGAAGCCGGTGTTTACTGCGAAATCAGCCCGTTCAACCAGGCGCTTGAGGCTTTCGAGCGGATGCAACCTGCGGCCCTGATTTTTTCAGGTGGCCCGGCATCCGTCGTCGAGGATGGAAGCCCCCGCGCTCCGCAGGAAATCGTCGAGAGCGGACTTCCCATTCTGGCAATCTGTTATGGCCAGCAAACATTGTGTACCCAGCTTGGCGGTGCGGTCGAAGGTGGACATCACCGTGAATTCGGCAATGCGGATATCGAAATCCACAAGCAAAGCCCCCTGTTCGACGGCATCTGGGAAGTCGGCAAGAAATACACGGTCTGGATGAGCCACGGCGATCGCGTGACCCGTTTGCCCGAGGGGTTTGAAGTCGTGGCAACATCTCCCAATGCCCCGTGTGCCATCGCTGTCGACGAGGAACGCAAACTCTATACCACCATGTTCCATCCCGAGGTGGTTCACACACCCGATGGCGCAAAGCTGCTTGCCAATTTCGTGCATGGTATCGCGAAGATCGAGGGCGACTGGACCATGGCCGCCTATCGTGAGCAGGCAATTGCAATCATCCGTGAGCAGGTGGGCGACAAGAAGGTGATCTGCGGTCTTTCCGGCGGGGTTGATTCATCCGTCGCCGCCTTGCTCATTCACGAGGCAATCGGTGACCAGTTGACCTGTATCCTAGTCGATCACGGCCTGATGCGCATGAACGAGGCCGAAGAAGTGGTTTCCATGTTCCGTGAGCATTACAACATTCCGCTGGTACATGTGGATGCTTCCGACATGTTTATCGGTGCGCTGGAAGGCGAGGCGGACCCGGAGGTGAAACGCAAAACCATCGGCAAGCTTTTCATAGACGTCTTCGAGGAAGAGGCGAACAAGCTGGGCGGTGCCGATTTTCTGGCACAGGGCACCCTGTATCCCGATGTGATTGAGAGTGTCTCCTTTACCGGCGGGCCATCCGTAACCATCAAGAGCCACCACAATGTTGGCGGGTTGCCGGAACGAATGAACATGGGCCTGGTGGAGCCGTTGCGCGAACTGTTCAAGGACGAAGTGCGCCTGCTTGGCCAGGAACTCGGCCTGCCGGAGTGGTTTGTCGGTCGCCATCCGTTTCCCGGTCCCGGCCTCGCCATACGCTGCCCGGGCGGGATCAGCCGCGAGAAGCTTGATATCCTGCGCCAGGCCGATGCCATCTATCTCGATGAAATCCGCAAGGCTGGCCTGTATGATGAAATCTGGCAGGCCTTTGCTGTCCTGCTACCGGTTCAAACAGTCGGCGTCATGGGCGATGGCCGCACATATGAATTCGTCTGCGCCTTGCGGGCGGTCACCTCGGTCGACGGGATGACGGCAGACTTTTATCCTTATGACATGAAGTTTCTCGGCCGCGCCGCAACCCGGATCATCAACGAGGTCCGGGGCATTAACCGGGTCGTCTATGATGTGACTTCAAAGCCGCCCGGCACCATCGAGTGGGAATGATCCTGACTCCCCGGTGTGCCGGGCGATTGCCCGGGAGGGGATAATTCAAAGCGGTGCCTTGATGTGCCGCGATTTTCCAAGATGATCGAGCACTGCGCGTATGCGTGCAGTCTGGCGCAGGTCGGGATGTGTCAGGAGCCAGAGGTCGGCAGCCATTTCATCAACAAACTTTCCGTGTCGTGACAAGTTCGGATCCTGGCCGGCGAGATAGGCAGGTAGGACTGCAACGCCTGTCCCTTGCTGAACAGCGCGATACATGCCGAGCACGGTGTCAATCCGGCATACGCACGCCGCGTCAAATCCGTTTTTCCCCATCCAGACCTGAAGCTGGTTATAGTTCATCGAGCGGGCAGGGCCGATCCAGGGCATGGCTTCAAGCCTGTTTTTTGCCTTGTTTTCCGCAAGCAGTTCCTTGTGTCCGTAAACTGCCTGCCGGATCACTCCCAGCTTTCGCCCGACCAGATGCTTTTCGGGCGAAAGGACAGGTCGCAATGCAATGTCAGCCTCCCGGCGGGAAAGGTCTGATACCTCGTTCGAAACAACGACTTCCAGCGTGATGTCCGGTTCCAGTTTCCGCAGTCGGGAAATTTCGGGCGCGAGGAGACCATGAAAAAGTGTGTCCGTTGTTGCAATCCGCACTTTGCCGGCAGGCCTCAGGTCCTGTCCGGCCAGTCGCCTTTCCGCGGTAGTTGCAAGTTCTGCGATTTCCCGGGCAGTGGCGACCAGCGCTTCGCCCGCAAGGGTCGGACGATAGCCGGTCCGGAACCGGTCAAACAGCCTGACCCCGAGTCGTTCCTCAATCGCATTGATGCGGCGAAACATGGTCGGGTGGCTCAAGCCGGCAATCGAAGCTGCCTTGGCAAGGGAGCCTGCGTCTGTGATTTGCAGGATGATCCGGTAATCATCCCAGTCCAGTGAGTTGTTCATTTGTGCAATGATCATTTGCAATTGTTTGATATTTACTATCAAAAATGAAAAGTGAATGCTAGCGCGCAAGTTACACAGGAAGGACTTCCACCATGCATGCGCACATCATTCATGCCCACCCGGAACCCGGGTCATACAATTCAGCCCTGATGCGAACAGCAGAAACAGCCCTGGCTGAAGTCGGTCACACAGTTACCACCAGCGATCTTTACGGGTTGGGGTTTGATCCTGTTGAAAAGCCGCAACATTACATCCGGCGTGAAAACCCTGACTGTTTTGCAGCACTTGCTGAACAGCGCCATGCCTGGAATGAGGGCACGTTGCCGGATGAAGTCCGGCTGGAGATAGAAAAACTTGAAAAGGCGGATCTTGTCATATTCCAGTTTCCCCTGTGGTGGCACGGCCCTCCGGCAATTTTGAAAGGATGGATGGACAGGGTATTTGTAAGCGGCGGGCTGTATACGAGCCGCATGCGCTACGGCACCGGGTATTTCAGGGGAAAAAGGGCACTTCTTTCAGTAACCACGGGTGCCCCTGTGCATGCCTTCGGGCCGGGCAGTCGTGGCGGCGATTTCGATACAATGCTTTGGCCGCTACATTATTCATTGCATTACATGGGCTTTGACGTTCTGCCGCCCTACATTTCCTATGGCATTCAGGGGCATGGTTACAGCTATGAAGGTGAGGACAGTCTGCGCGACCGGCTGGCGGGAAACCTGTGTGATTGGGCATCCTATGTGACGCATGCCGGTTCCCTTGAAACGTTGCAATTTCCGGATTGGGATGACTGGGACGAAAACGACCAGGCCCTGCAAGCGGGGTGAGCCTCATGCAGGATTATTTCAAAAGGCAAAAGCTGCCGCGAGCAAACGCGACAGCTTTTGTATTCAGTGTCAATTCACCTTAGTTGAATGGCGAAGAACAAAGTTTCTTCATGCCTGATTCAGTTTCATAGGTGTTGCTTGCTTCGTCCCATGTCGGGTGGGTATCAGCACACCATTCTTCGTGGCTTTTTGCTGTACCTTCATCAAGCTGGGCTTCCATGTCGAAGCTTGGATTGCGATACTCGGGAGAACCGCTGTCCATTACAACAACATCCATTGTGTCATCATAAGGTGATGAACACTGTTTGGCCCGTGCATCCTGGTCTGTCTTGTATTCGTTAGTGGATACATCATAGGTCTGGAATGTGCGTGTACACCACTCAATGTGTTCGTCAGAATACTGGGCGGCAATGGCCGGGGCTGCAACAATACCTGATGTGGTCAATGCAGCGGCACAGATCAATGACTTGATCATATTCATAATAACTTCTCCTTTCGGTTCGTCTGTGGGGACAATGAGGTCGGCTGTCTGCTGTTCCGAAATTATTGGTTAATTTTGTCTGGAACATTCTTGGCCAAAGCGCATTACCGATGCTTTTTCCGGCAAGGTTTTGCCCCGGAGTCACGCTTGCATGACATCTTGCAAATTGCCGGTCCGCAACGCACTGTGCGTGTACTACCGATGCAGGGACAAAAGCATGTTTCGTACTTTACTGATCATACTGGCGCCGCTGGCCGGATTGCTGATGTCAACAAGCGTGACATATCCGGCGCAACAATGGAGTGATGATGACCGGCGTGCAGCGGTCAAGCGCTTGCTGAAGTCGAAGGCTTCAGCCTTCAAGTGCAAGCGGCGTTGCAGCCATGAAGTTTTTGATGTGCGTGAACTGGATTTCGGCGATCATACAAAGAAGCTGATCACAGCCGTTTCTTCGGACCCGTCACATGACTGCCACGCCTGCGCGCCCGAACTCAGTTACTTCCTGTATCGCGTCGATGCGGATGGCTGGAAACTGACATCAAGCCACATCGCCTATCACCTGTTCGGAAGTTGGGGAACATATGTGCAGGACATGTTGCGGTTCGTGGCTGTTTCGCAAACGGTTCCGGCAATCATTCTGGAGTTCGGATATACAGGTCAGGGCTATACCGAAGAATCTGCCACGGTGCTTGTTGCAAGGGACGGAAAACTCGAGAAAGTGTTGGCAACGTGCTCGGGTTCGGACAATTCGGGTGCGATTGTCGACCCCCAGACCCAGTCACTGACAAGCTGGAGCGGCAGTGCCGAAATTGCCGGGCAGGCCGCAAGTGAGCGTATGGCGGATATTGTTTTCAATATCAGTGACAAGGCAGCCAACAGCAGTTCGACAGCAACCTTTGAATACAGTAATGGACGCTACCGTTTTGCATCCGGTGACAAACGCATGAGCGATTGCAGCTTTGAATAGTGTGTAAAACCGTAAGCGGTTAAACGCTACGATGCACTCAAACCGGGTACATGCCCCAACGGGGCTGTACGGGGTCAGTCTGTTTTGACAAAGATCAGTTCGCAGATGTTGTCATGCTCGTATACCCAGGCTTCGCGACCCGGCATCATGTACCGGCGGTCTGGTGGGCACAGTTCCGGATCAAGTTCGCCAATGTCGAGCATTATGCCGTCCATTTCCTGCGCATACTTGTCTGCTTCCATCAATTGCCTGAGTGCTTCAGACATATGTTCCGTGCTGTCTTGATGACCCTTCATTTTGCGTACTCCATACGAATCGCCTTAACGGATCCATTCTGAGTGCAGAAAGTAAGGTTTGCGTTAATTGCAGTTGAGAGATTGTCTTGAGTAGGCCGATTATCCGGGGACGGATGCCGTATCCGGCCGGCCACGGGCAAGAACCGCTCTTCCATGGGAAGAACGGCTCAGGTCCCCGGTGACCCCGAAGGGGCATTTCTGGGTGCCCAGGAAGAGTGAAAGTCCCCCTGCAAGGGGCGTTGGCAGAGAGGACTTTCCTGATCCGCCTCCTTTCGGGTTTGGATCAAAACTGCTTGCTGAAACAATGTTTAACTGCAGCGGCCCCGGCCAACTGTGCAATTTGGCACACTGCAAAGAGTAAATGCCCGGAAATACGTTTTGATGAAGCTCCGCCAAGACAGGGGACTTCACCACAAGATGTCTTGCGTGTGTGCCCGCACCACTCTAGGGTCCCGTTTCAGGTCAGCACCCGGCCCGCTCAACAGATGACTTGCTGCAATGTTTCATTCTTTCTTTCCCAATCCCAAACTGTTTTTTCCAAGCCTGCTGGTGTGGATAGCCCTTTCTGTTCTGGGCTGGTACACGATCGGTTCCGATCTTGCTGCACTGTTCGGGTTCAATATTGAATCACAGGGTGACAACCCGGTTATCGGGTTGGGTCATTTCACGACCGAGTCATTCCAGTGGTTCTATATCTACTATATCGCGATCACTGCGATCTTTGCCGGCTTCTGGTACAGGATTTCGGACAATCGCTGGCTCTCATGGTCAATTCTGGGGTCGGCGCTGATCCTCTTTTCAACCTACTTTTCTGTCCAGGTCTCTGTTGCGATCAACAACTGGCGGCGACCGTTCTTCGATGCGGTCCAGAATGCACTGTCCCCGACTTCAACGACAACGGCTGCCGATCTTTATTCCCTGATACTCATCTTTGCAGAGATTGCCTTGGTATGGATGGTTGTGTTTGTCGCAACCCGCTTTTTCGTCAGCCACTACATTTTCCGCTGGCGAACCGCAATGAACGACTATTACATGTCGCGGTGGAAGGAAGTGCGTCACATCGAAGGTGCTTCCCAGCGTGTTCAGGAAGACACGATGCGGTTTGCTTCCATCATGGAAAACCTCGGCGTCAATGTCGTTGATTCCGTCATGACATTGTTCGCCTTCCTGCCGATACTGTTTGCGCTTTCCATTCACGTAACGGAATTGCCTGTCGTGGGAGAGATTCCGGCACCCCTGTTTTTTGCGGCAATCTTCTGGTCACTGTTCGGCACGGTTCTGCTGGCTGCAGTCGGCATCAAGCTGCCGGGGCTGGAATTCAAGAACCAGCGTGTTGAAGCAGCTTACCGGAAAGAACTGGTCTATGGAGAGGACGATCATTCACGCGCCCAGCCGATGACGGTGGCGGAACTCTTTTCCCATGTCCGCAAGAACTATTTCCGCCTGTATTTCCACTACATGTATTTCAATGTTTTCCGTGGTCTTTACATTCAGGCAGACAACATCTTTTCCTATCTCATTCTCATCCCGGCCATTGCGGCGGGCAAGATTACATTCGGCATATTGCAGCAGATCCTGACGGCATTCAGCCAGGTTTCAAACTCTTTCCAGTTCCTGGTGAACTCATGGACCACCATTGTCGAACTGTTGTCCATCTACAAGCGTCTTCAGGCTTTCGAAGCTGTCCTGGATGGTGAAGAACTTCCGGACATAGACAAGGAATATCTTGAACGGCATGGCGGCAAGAAGGTTGCCGGATAAGCCGGCATGAAAGTCATGCACAGTTGATGCAACGTTCGGCCATCGGGTCGATTGCCAACCGCCCGTCGGGGATTTCCGCATCACACTCGACACAATAACCGTATTCGCCATCGGCAATCCGCCGGTGCGCCATGTCTATCCGGGCAAGATCGTGCTTTCGTGACCTTTCCTGCGCTTCGGCCATTGCCTGTTGTTGCATGGCGTCCATGCGCGACAGTCTGCCAACAGCCTGCTGATCGAGTTCCACAACATTCCGTGCTTCACTCGACAACCGGGATTCGGCCTCGATCTCTTCCCGTTTGGTAGCGAGCCTCTCACGTGCCCTGTCGAGGTCCAATTGTCACTCCTTCCGGGGTGTTTTTCAGTTTCTGTCACGAGCTGATAACAATATAGTGCCAGCATTAATGAGCAAGGAAGGGTTGGTTTCATGATATATCTGGTGGCGGGAATTTTTATATTCCTGGGAATTCACAGTGTCCGGCTGGTCGCTCCGGACTTCCGCGAACGCCAGATTGCTGCACACGGCAAGGGCCGCTGGAGGATAATCTACTCCGTGGTTTCGCTGGCGGGACTGGCCCTGCTTGTCTGGGGGTACGGCCAGGCGAGGATGGACAATGTCTATTTCTATTCACCGCCACTGTGGCTCAACCATGTCCAGGTATTGCTGATGTTGCCTGCGATGATCCTTGTCATCACCAGTGACTTGCCGGTTGGCAATATCAAGAAAACCCTCAAGAACCCGATGCTGATCGGCATCAAGCTGTGGGCACTCGGGCATTTGCTGGTCAATGGTGATCTTGCCAGCCTGCTGCTGTTCGGAACGTTCCTCGTCTGGGCTGTTCTGGTGATGATCAGCACAAAACGGCGGGGTCAGACGTTTCCGGAGAAGGTCAATCTCAAAGGCGATCTTGTCGCCGTTCTGGGGGGCATTGCCCTGTGGGTCGCAATCATCTTCTGGCTGCATGAATGGTTGATCGGTGTACCGGTCATTGCATAAGTGCAAGCGCCCCGCTAAATAGGGCGCAACAAATGCCACCCCGCAACTTCTCCGCCTGCAGGCGGATTGGTCCGGGCACATGACAGACAGGTCTCACATATGTCAGACGACAGTTTTTTCCGCGAAGTCGAAGAAGAGCTTCGCAGCGACCGGATACAGGGCTTCTGGGAGCGTTACAAATACATAATCATCAGCGCAGCCGTGCTGATCGTGCTCGCAACGGCCGGCTACCGGTTCTGGGAATACTATTCCCGCAGTCTTGCCGCTGATTCCGGTGATGCATTCATTGCTGCCGTGGAATTGTCCAACGACGGACAGCATGAAGAAGCAATTGCTGCACTCAACGAACTGGTTGAACAGGGCTCGGGCGAGTATCCGGCGCTGGCTAAGATCCGCCTTGCTGCCGAGTATGCCAAGAATGGTGACAGTGCCTCGGGCGTCGAGGCATTTGACGCGATTGCAAATGATGCGGGCTTTGACCAGACCTTGCGCAATGTGGCGCGGCTTCGTGCCGGGCTGCTTCTGGTCGACAACGGCACTTATGACGAAGTGCGGGACCGGCTGGAACAAATGGCGGGTGACACCGGCGCCTTCCGCCATTCCGCCCGTGAGGGTCTTGGCCTGTCGGCCTGGAAGCACGGAGAACTTGAAGATTCCCACCGCTGGTTCACCGCAATCATGGAAGACGGGGAATCGCCGCAGGGTGTGCGTCAGCGGGCTGCAATGATGCTTGAGCTTCTTGCAGGCCGGGGCATTAACGGTCCTCAGTCCGAAACCGGCTAGGACCATCCGGCTTTCGAGCCATCTGCAAGGGTCAGACAATGACGTTTACCGTCGCCATTATCGGCCGACCCAATGTCGGCAAATCCACGCTGTTCAACCGTTTGGTCGGCAAGCGCCTTGCGCTGGTTGATGACCAGCCCGGTGTTACGCGCGACCGCCGGTTTGCCGAAGGTTCGATCGGCGAACTTCAGTTTCGCGTGGTCGACACCGCCGGTCTTGAAGAGGGGCATGAGGACAGCTTGCAGGGACGCATGTGGGAACAGACCCGCTCGGCGATTGAAGAGGCCGATGTCTGCCTTTTCCTGATCGATGCCCGTGCCGGTATCGTTCCGGACGATCATGCATTTGCCCGTGTTCTTCGCAAAACGGAAAAGCCCGTCATACTTGTTGCAAACAAGATGGAGGGCAAGCCCGGTGAGGCTGGCTATTATGACGCCTTCAGCCTGGGGTTTGGCGAGCCGGTTCCGATCTCTGCCGAGCACGGTCAGGGAATGGCCGACTTGCACAATGCGCTTGTCGAGGTGATCGGGGAAGAGCGTGCTTTCCCGGATCCGCTGGAGGCCGAAGGCGACGAAGACCCGGTTTTGAAAATCGCGGTTGTTGGCAGGCCCAATGCAGGCAAGTCCACACTGATCAACCAGATGGTTGGCTCCGAGCGCCTGTTGACCGGCCCGGAAGCGGGCATAACGCGCGATTCCATCTCGGTGGACTGGCAGTGGCGCGACCGGACAATCCGCCTGTTCGATACAGCCGGAATGCGCAAGAAAGCGCGTGTGCAGGAAAAGCTTGAAAAGCTGTCGGTCTCTGACGGCATTCGTGCGCTTTCCTTTGCCGAGGTGGTCATCATTGTGCTGGATGTTGCCAAGCCGTTCGAGAAGCAGGACCTCCAGATCGTTGATCTGGTGATCAGGGAAGGCCGTGCTCCTGTATTGGCACTCAACAAGTGGGACCTGGTGGAAGACAGGCAGGAAGTGCTCAGGGAAATGCTGCTTCAGGCCAGCGAGCACATTTCACAGATAAAGAACATGAAACTGATCCCGATCTCCGGCCAGACCGGGGAGGGGCTTGATAGGTTGATGGAAGCCGTTGTTGAGGTGCATGACGCCTGGAACAAGCGCATCCCGACCGCGCCGCTGAACCGCTGGCTTGAGGATGTCCAGTATTATCACCCCCCGCCAGCCGTGGCCGGACGGCGCATCAAGCTGAAATACGTTACCCAGGTGAAATCCCGCCCGCCAACGTTTGTCGTCCAGTGTACAAGGGCCGAAAAGCTGCCGGAATCCTACAGCCGGTATCTCGTCAATTCCATTCGCAAGGAATTTGACCTTGATGCAGTGCCGATCCGGCTTCACCTGCGCAAGGGTGACAATCCCTATGCCGGAAGAAAAAGGCGAAACCAGTAGCCGAAACCCCGTCGTTTCAGCGGTTAACACATCCTTAGTATCCGTTTAACCGGACATTAGGGTTAACATCCTATGCTGTTCTTCACGCCCGCTTGGGCAGCCATTCCCGGTTATGCAAAACAGCAATTGCCGGGACCAGGGTAGGAATAGAGTGGAGTCTGGTTTTGCGTAACACTCAGCCATCTCGCGTTTCGGGAACGAAGCGCCTTGTAAAACTCGCGTTCGGTTTCACAGTGGCAGTCACAGCCGTGGCTGCATATTCAGGATCCGTTGCCAATCAGGACATAGCCGAACTCATGGGTGAGCCGTCGCAACAGCGCTGGCTGATGCACATCGAGCAGCCCCGTGGAGAAAGCCTTGTAACGGCCTCGATCACGGCTGATGGCAGGAAACCTGGCAAGCCTGAAATAACCAATGGTGTGTCAGGCAGGCTCAAGGTCAGCGAAAAGGTGAGAAACCAGGCCAGTCCGCAACGCATCAACCGGGCGATCAAGGGGCCACGGGTTGTCCAGACTGCAGCAAAACAGGCACCCGAGAAATTTTCAGCCGGATCTGTCGTTGAGCGGCACAGCCTCTTGAACGATCTTTCCGCCGGCAAGGACACGCTGTTGGCATTCGTGCCGCCGAAACCGCACCAGGAGGCCTTGCAGGTTGCAGCCGTCTTCCACCCGAACAAGCCGAAATCCGATCCGCTTGCCACCGATCACCTGCCGGTAATGGTTGCCTCCCTTGTGAAGGAATCGGCCGGTTCAATCCTTGCCTATGCACCTGAACCGGCGTTGAAGCCCTCGCCATTCAGCGCTGTTTTGGTCGAAGAAGAGCCGGTCAAGATCGTACCGAAGCTTGGCAAGGGCGACCATGCCTGGGCAGCAGATCCGCTTCCAAAGGCATCCTTTTCCAAACGCCAGCAACAATGCCTTGCCGAAGGAATTTACTTTGAGGCACGCGGAGAGCCGGTCCCGGGACAGGCTGCCGTTGCACAAGTCATTCTCAACCGGGTTCGCAACCCGACCTATCCGAACAGCATTTGCGGCGTTGTCTACCAGAACAAGAATTGGCGCAACCGTTGCCAGTTCTCCTTTGCCTGCGACCGGATTCGCGACCGCGTAAACGACCGGACCCGTTGGGAGATTGCCCAACACGTTGCAGCCGAAACAACCGCCGGGCGCATCTGGCTTCCACAGGTTGGTTCGTCAACCCATTATCACGCCACTTACGTCAGCCCGCGTTGGGCACGGAAGATGAAACGGGTCGGCAAGATCGGTCTTCACCTGTTCTACCGCACCTTCAATGGCGGCTGGTCCTAGGGCCGGTTGACGGATTCGCACGGAATCGCTGTGCCAGGCAGGCATGGCGGGTTTCCCAGGATGGGCCATTTTTCGGCAATTTGCGGCTGACGCATTGTCGCAGCCCGTTTTTGCTTCATCACAGGCATATGTATCAATGGGTTAGCAAAGCCTCTCCTTGCTTGACAGGGTAGGGGCATAAAACTATGTTGCGCGCAAGTTTTCAGGGCTAACAGTCGGATAAATCTCAGGTCTTATTCCCGTTTCCAAAAAGTAGCAGCGCCTCCGCCTTTTCACTGGCCGGTTCGTTGTCTCTCGCAGGAAAACTGTGTAAACGGATGGAATGAACGACCGGAAGGAAATCGACAGGGGCCTGAAAACAGACTTGGACGGAAGACTTCGGGAAATCAACCAGCGGCTGGGCCGTGACATTGACCCGGAAGTGAAGGAAAAGTCTCGCAGGCGCAACAGCGCGGGGATGGCCCTTGCGTTGCGTGTTGCAAGTGAATTTGTATCGTCAATTCTGGTCGGGGCTGCGATCGGATACGGAATTGACTGGTTGTTGGGTAGCTCGCCGTGGGTCATGATTGTGTTCCTGCTTCTCGGGTTTGCTGCCGGTGTATTGAACGTGATGCGCAGCGCGGGTGATTTTTCCACCGTGCATGACATCAAGGATGACGGGAACGAAGGGCGATAAACTGTGGCGAACGATCCGATCAAACAGTTTGAACTGAAAGAATACATTCCGCTTGAAATCGGTGGAGTCGACATCTCTTTCACCAATTCCTCTCTGTTCATGGTTGCTACCGTGGTTGTAACATCGGCATTCCTGCTCTGGGCGACCAGTGGCCGGGGGATGATCCCGGGTCGTGCGCAATCGCTTGCGGAAATGGCTTACGAGTTCATTGCCAACATGCTCAGGGATGCAGCAGGCTCACAGGGGATGGTGTTTTTCCCGCTCGTCTTCTCGCTGTTCATGTTCATACTCGTCGCCAACATGTTCGGCATGTTCCCCTATTTCTTCACGGTCACCAGCCACATCATCGTAACGGTTGCGCTTGCCTTGCTGGTGTTCTTTACCGTCATTATCTACGGTTTCTACAAAAACGGACTGACCTTCCTGAAGTTGTTTGTGCCCAGTGGCGTACCTGCGCCGCTTCTGCTGATTGTTGTGCCGATCGAGGTGATTTCATTTTTCTCGCGCCCGCTCAGCCATTCCGTACGACTTTTTGCCAACATGCTTGCCGGCCACATTACGCTTAAGGTATTTGCCGGATTTATCGTTTCCATGGGTGGCGCGGGAGCTCTCGGCGTTGCAGGTGCCATCCTGCCATTCCTCATGACACTCGGTCTTACCGGTCTCGAGTTTCTGGTGGCCTTCCTGCAGGCCTACGTTTTCACCATGCTTACATGCATGTACCTGAATGATGCTCTCCATCCGGACGGGCACTAAGATCAACCGGCGGCCTGGCCGCCACTGAAAGAATACAACCTGTTTCCACAAAGGAGTTTTCAAAATGGAACTTGAAGCAGCTAAAGCACTCGGCGCTGGTATTGCAGCTATCGGTATCGGCGGCGCAGCCGTTGGTGTGGGTAATCTCTTTGCCGCATTCCTTTCCGGTGCCCTTCGCAATCCTTCTGCAGCCGACAGCCAGTTCGGTCGCCTGATCTTCGGCTTCGCCGTGACTGAAGCGTTGGGCATTTTCGCACTGCTCGTCGCACTGCTTCTGCTCTTCACGTAAGAACGCTGACTGGCGGCTGGCCTGATCGGGACGGCCGCATGCGTTCCTGTTGAATTCTCGCGGAGTGAGCAGATGTTCATAAGCCAGGCAATGGCAGCAGAAGAAGCCGCCAAGAGCGGCGGTGCCTTTCCACCGTTCGACCCGACCTATTTCGGGTCCCAGCTTCTTTGGCTGGCAATCACGTTCGGTGTTTTCTACATGATCATGGGACGTGTGATCATCCCGCGTCTTTCAGGCATTCTGGAAGACCGTCATGATCGCATATCACGTGACCTTGATGAGGCACAGCGCCTGTCGGCGGAAGCTGATGCGGCCGAAGCAGCCTATGAGCACGAGCTGGCCAAGGCCAAGTCGAATGCTCACTCGATTGCACAGGAAGCAACAGACAAGGCCAAGGCCGAAGCTGCCGAGACCCGTGAAAAGATCGAGTCGCAGCTTGCCGACCAGATGGCTGAAGCCGAGCAGCGGATTTCTGCCATCAAGGAAAAGGCTCTCGGTGAAGTCGATACGATCGCTGCTGATACAGCCGAAACCATCGTTGCGGAACTGATTGGTGCCAAAACCACCAAGGCCGAGATTACCAAGGCCGTTTCCGCAGTGAACAGCTAGGAGGCACATCCATGGACGCTACATTCTGGACTCTTGTCGCCCTTGTCCTGTTCATTGCACTGATCCTGTACCTGAAAGTTCCGGGCATGATCTCCAAGTCCCTGGACGACCGGTCGGACAAGATTCGCAATGAGCTTGAAGAAGCACGCAAACTGCGTGAAGAAGCGCAGGCCCTGCTGGCCCAATATCAGGGCAAGCGCAAGGAAGCCGAGCAGGAAGCCGAGGACATTGTCGCCGCAGCAAAACGCGAAGCTGCTGCCATTACGGCTGACGCAGAAAGCAAGACTGCCGATTTCGTCAAGCGGCGTACCGCTCAGGCCGAGCAGAAAATTGCACAGGCAGAAGCTGATGCAATGGCTGAGGTGCGGGCTTCCGCAGTTGATGTCGCTATCGCTGCTGCTGAGCAGGTTATCTCCAGCAAGCTTTCTGCCACGGCGTCAAACAGCCTGATCAAGGACGGTATTGCCGAGGTCAAGGCAAAGCTGAACTGACTTGCTGCTGTTTATGACCGGCATGAAATCAAGGCGCTCCAGGGCGCCTTTTTCTTTGGGGATTGTTGGTCAGGGATGTCCGGCTTCAGTCGCTTTCAACCATTTGCCGTATCGGTGAAAAACTCCGCCGGTGCAGCGGACAGGGACCATGCCCGGCTATTGCATCACGATGAAGCTTCGAACCATAACCCTTGTGCCGGGCGAACCCGTATTCGGGATACATGCTGTCGGCGCGGATCATGATCCGGTCCCGTATCACCTTGGCGACAATCGATGCAGCGGCAATCGAGACAGACCGGCTGTCGCCCTTGATCAGGCAATCGGCATGGCCGGAAAGACCCGGCGGAACATCCTTGCCGTCAATCAGTGCATGGCCTGAAGTGGCCGGCAGGTGCGTAAAGGAAATTTCCATTGCCTTGAGAGCAGCAGCCCGGATATTGATCCGGTCGATTACCGTGGCAGGCAGCGCGCACCAGGAAACATGCGCCGAAGTGAGAATTTTCGAAAATACCGCTTCACGCCGTTTGGCTGACAGCTTTTTGGAATCGTTCAGTCCTTCGGGTATCCGGTCCGGATCAAGAATGACTGCAGCCGCAACCACCGGGCCGGCCAATGGCCCACGGCCTACTTCATCAATGCCGGAAATCAATTGCTTGCCGCTGGAGAGCAGCTTTTCCTCGATTGAGAAATCGGGAACGTCACGGGATTCGGCAAAGGCAAACAATCAGTCTTCCTTCCAGTGCATTCGGTTTTAGGCCATGGCCTTGAGTTGCCAAGCTTATGGATTGCCAGGGCCGTGCATTGGAAGTGATAGTCACCCGGAAAGCCCGCCGCAACAACCCGTCATCAATGCTTGAACAGGTTTTTGCAGCGGGCATTGGCGAATTGTCGGTCATGCCTGTCGGGTGACAGGCCAGCCCACCCCTAGAACAGGCTCAACTGGTTTTCGGTTTCGCATTGCGGGCGAACAAACAGGTTGTTTGAAAGGCGCTTTCTGGTTTCGTTCAGCCCGAACTTCTTGCAGGCCAGTTCAAACCTTCTGCCGATTTGCCAGGCATATGGGCCTTCACCCCGCATGCGCTTTCCATATTCGGCATCATAATCCTTGCCACCCCGCATCGCCCGCAGAAGGTTCATGACATGCCTGTAGCGGTCGGGATAATGGTTGAGCAGCCAGTCCCGGAAAAGCGGGCTCACTTCGCGCGGAAGCCGCAGCAAGATAAAGCCGGCTTCCCGTGCCCCTGCTGCATGGGCCGAATCCAGTATCCGTTCGACCTCGTGATCATTGAGTGCCGGAATGACAGGGGCAACCATAACCGATGCCGGAATGCCTGCCTTGTCCAGGTCACGTATGGTCTTGAGGCGAAGTCCCGGCGTGGCGGCCCGCGGCTCCATTGCCCGTGACAGCTTTCTGTCGAGTGACGTTACGGAGATGGCAACCTTTGCAAGTCCCTTGGCCGCCATCCGGCCGAGTATGTCGATATCGCGTGTAACCAGCGAAGACTTGGTCACGATTGCAACGGGGTGGTTGGCTTCTTCGAGAACTTCAAGAATTTCACGGGTAATACGCCATTGTTTCTCAATCGGCTGATACGGATCTGTGTTCGTACCTATGGCAATGGTGCGCGGCTTGTAATTCTTTCTGGAAAGTTCCTGTCTCAGCAAGGCTGCTGCATTGGGTTTGGTGAAAAGGCTGCTCTCGAAATCAACGCCGGCAGACAGGCCCATATAGGCATGTGTGGGCCGGGCGAAGCAGTAAATGCATCCATGTTCACACCCCCTGTAGGGGTTGATTGACCGGTCGAAACCAATGTCCGGGGAATCATTGCGTGTTATGATCTGCTTTGCGGTTTCCGCCTGCACTTCCGTCTTGAATGGCGGCAGTTCATCCAGGGTTTGCCAGCCATCGTCAAACACGTGCCTGGACTGGCTTTCGTACCTGCCAGCCGGATTGAGCGTTGCACCCCGCCCGCGTGAGCGCCGGTTGTCCAGCGCACCACCACTGTTGGAGATGACCGACTTGCCCATGAATGCCTCATGGGCAGAGACTGTATTGATATTCGGTTCACGCAGTGCACCCATGGCAGTTCTCCATTCATTCAACGATTCATGACATGAAAATATTCCTATATCAGAAAGAAGAACAAATCAAGAACAAAAAACCGGCTCCGTTGAGGAGCCGGCACATTGAAGTCAGGCCACGACAGGCTGGATTGTCAACGAATTGCGGGTGGCATCGGAATACGGGCAGACTTGGTGGGCACCGGCAACCAGGTCTTCAGCAACTGATTTTTCAACACCGGGGAGGGAGGCCTTGATCTCCACTTTCAGACCAAACCCGAGGTCCTCGCGGGGGCCGATCCCGACTGTGGTGGTAATTTCAGCATCATCCGGAACCTTGATGTTTTTCTGGCCTGCGTAAAATTTCAGTGCGCCCAGAAAACAGGCTGCATAACCGGATGCGAACAATTGTTCCGGATTGAGGCCATCGCCGCCGTCACCGCCAAGTTCTTTCGGTGTGCTCAGTTTTGTTTCGAATTTGCCATCGGCGGTCGATGCATGCCCGTCGCGACCCCCGGTAGCGGTTGCACTTGTTGAGTAAAGAACTTCTTTTGCAGGCATATTGATTCTCCTTCATCGTGTACGATTTAATATTACACGATATAATTAAGTGCCTGAATACATGAGGTCAAGGCTTGCGATTGAATCGCGCGCTATATAATTTCTGCGGTAAGGGAGCTGCAAATGAACAAACCCGAAAACATCTCGGCGCGTGCCTTCAACGTCACGGACATGCTTTGTTTTGACATATATTCTGCAAACCAGGCCTTTGGTCAGGTTTACAAGGATCTCTTGAACCCGCTTGGCATCACCTATCCCCAGTATCTTGTATTCGTCAGCCTTTGGGCAAAAGACAGACAGACGGTCAGTGAAATTGGTTCAAACATCGGGCTTGAATCGAGCACACTTACTCCGTTGATCAAACGGCTTGAGCAGAAGGGTCTTGTAGTCCGCAAACGCGATGAAGGGGATGAACGCAAGGTCATCGTATCCCTGACCCCGAGGGGTATGGCGCTAGAAGAGGAGGCGCAGCTCATACCGGAATGTGTGGCCAGGGCAACAGGATTGACTGTGACCGAGATTGCCCATCTGCAGCAGCTTCTGACAAAAACCAGAATGACCCTTTCATCACGCACGGATTGAGTAGTCCCGTCAGGGAAATGCCTTGTGAAAGACGGGCTTGCCGGCAAGCTGTGTGTCATTTTTGCCGCAGCGGATAATTCCGGACAAACAGCATTGCAATTCCACGAAATCGAAATTTTTCCGCCACACAAAAGTCTTGAAGCGGGAGTTTTAATGCGCCCGATCTCGAAATCGTTATTGGGAAGCCGTTTAAAATGCGTCCGGACAATCTCGTCCAGTATCAGTTCATGAAGGCCGTCGGTGCCGTGCGCCGCACAGCCAGATCGCAGCCATTCGCCCTTGTGGGGCAGGTTGCGCTGGTTGTTGTGCAGGTCATTTTCCTTGTGGCACTTCTCGACTGGATTGTTTCATCCCTGCTTAATCTTCCGCTGGAAGTTACCCTGATTGTCACAATGATAATCATGACCCCGGCATTTTATCTGTGCTGGATGATCCTTCAGTATTTCAGCGATACAAAAACCGGCTGGAACTGATTGTCGGCAGCACCGGCACAATCATTGCTGTTCTTTCTGCACAAGCTTGCATCCCGTACTGGCCCGAACAGGCGTGTATCGGTAATCCGCAGCCGGATCATCCTGGTTGTAGGGAGAATTCTGGTCGGAGCGAGAGGATTTGAACCTCCGACCCCTTGCACCCCATGCAAGTGCGCTACCAGGCTGCGCCACGCTCCGACATTTCCGCCAATTGCCTGCCGTGCAGGCCGGTATTGCGGAAAGCCGATGAGATTTGCCATCACAATGGACAGGCCATCATCGACCGTCCCGAACTTATAATCACGCCATTGAATGAATTCAACACAATTCCGGACCGATATTCGGCCTAATCACGTTGATGCAGGGCGGGGGCTGTCCGGATGTGTTCCGGCAATCCTTCCTGCCTTGGAAAGGCGCGTCTTTAGCACCTCTTTTTGCCATTTCCGTTCAAGCAGGATGCATCCCCAGATGACCCCGAGCAGCAGGTAGACATGACGCCAGTGGTCAATATCGATCACCCATGCAACCATGAGGTGGCCAAGGAAGGCGACATAGGCAACCTGGAAATAGACTTGCCAGGGCCGCTGCCGGAAGAGCGACTTGAAACCGGCTATCAGTGGCCAGAGCACGATGGTCAGCCACGATACAAAGCCGATCCACCCGTAGGTTAGCAGCGAGCGCAAATAGACATTGTGTTCGTCTTCCCCGTAGATCACGCCAAATTGCAGGTTGCCGATACCGAACGGTTTGCTCAGTGCCAGTTCAAACCCGATCGCATGGCGGGCAAACCGTCCGAGTCTGGCTCCGTCATATTCCTGAACGACCTGCGCCCGTTGCGAGATGATTGCCCAGACGGCATCCACCTGCAATGCGCCGATTACACCAACGATAAGAACGGCAAGTCCGGCAACTCCCATCAGGATGTATTTCGCCCGGACCTGGGCCTTGGGTTCGTTGATCAGCAGCAGAATGTAAAATATGCCTGCAGAGGCAAGCGTCAGTCCCCAGCCAGCCCGTGAACCGGCCAGCAGTTCTCCGAGCAGCAGAACGAAAAGAAGGCCAAGTCGTACCGGCAACATGGTGGCCGAGCGGTTCATGACCCCGTACATCAGATACAGGATCGGCGGCACAAGAAACGGCGCATAGACATTGGGGTCGGCAAAGGCGCCCTGTGCCCGGTCGTACCGGGTAAACATCTCAAAGCCGGGCATCCCGAAATAGCCGAGAATACCGAGAATGGAAGTCGCCACCGCTGCCAGCACATACATGCGGAAGATCAACCTTAGCCGCCCCATCTGGTTCTGGATCAGGATGGCGTAGAATACGGTTGTCAGCCCGAGAAAGAAGGTAACCGCACTGTAGATCAGGCCGCGCTGGTAATCATCAATCATGAACGAGGAGATAATCCCGCCCAGTGTAAAGGTGGCAACCGGGATCAGGACAGGAAGAATGCCGGCAGGAATGCGCATGCCCAGCATGAAGGCGCAAAACAGCATGGCCGCCAGAAGCAACTCGTAGGGCGCAGGTTCGAAGACAACAAACCCGCCCAGGAAAACAGCAAGGCCAATGAAAATATTGGCTACGCTGGAGGCCTTTATATAGGTGCGTGCGGAACCGGAGCCGTAGTCAGCGGCCTGTCCCGGCGTGATGGGCAGGCTAGTAGGCATTTTCCGTATTCAGCAGTTTGAAGGGTGTGATTGCGAGAATGTAGATGTCAAACAGGATTGACCAGTTCTCGATGTAATAGAGGTCGTAATCGACACGGCCGTGGATTTTTTCCTCCGTATCAACTTCTCCACGCCAGCCGTTCACCTGGGCCCAGCCGGTCACGCCCGGCTTCACCTTGTGGCGTGCAAAATAGCTGTCGACCACATCATTCCAAAGCTTGTTTCCGGTTTGTGCATTGGCGACATGTGGCCTTGGCCCAACCAGGGAGAGGCTGCCGAGAATGACATTGAACAGTTGGGGAAGCTCGTCAATCGAACTTTTGCGAATGAACCGTCCCACGCGTGTGACGCGGCTGTCATTCTTTGTCACGACATTGATACCGGAGCGGTCGCCCTGATCGGTATGCAGTGAACGGAACTTGAAGATCTCGATTTCCTCATTGTTGAAACCTTCCCGTTTCTGCTTGAAGAATACCGGACCCTTGCTGTCGAGCTTCACGGCAATGGCGGTGAGCACCATTAGCGGGCTCAGCAATACCAGCGCCATGCTGGCGACAACGATATCGAAGCCGCGCTTCATTACATAATCCCAGTCGGCGATTGGCCGCTCGAAAACATCGAGAAACGGAACACCGCCTTCATAGGTGTATGAACGCTGGCGGAATGCCAGTTTGTTTGTGTGTGCAGACAGTCTGATGTCTACCGGCAGCACCCAGAGGCGTTTCAGCAATTGCAGCACGCGTTGCTGCGCTGTCAGCGGGATCGAGACAATCAGCATGTTGATTTTTGCCAGCCGTGCAAATTCAACCAGTTCCGGGACTGTTCCAAGTTTTGGATACCCGGCAACGATTTCGGGTGAGCGGTCACCGCTTCGGTCATCGAAAATGCCGCAGATACGAATATCGGAATTTGAATTGGCTTCCATTGAATGGATCAGCTCTGCTGCGCCATTGCCACCACCGACAATCACTGCACGGCGTTCCAGGCGGCCATCATTCATCAGGCGTGATACCCACATGCCAAGTCCAACCCGCAATACCAGTATTGAGGCAAGGGTAATGCCGAACCAGTTGGCCAGCGTATAAGCCGTCTTGTCTTCAAGACCGGTCACGAAGAACAGGGCACAGGCAACAAGCAACATGGCCATGGTCAGGCCGGTTGCTGCCTTGATGAAGGAAGTTGTAATCCGCCTGAGGGTCGTGATCGGATAACCGTCTATGCCCTGAATGAAGGCAACAGTTGCAAGCCCGCAACCTGCTGATGCCGCAAAACCGTGCCAGCTTACAAGCCGACCCGTGGTCTCTCCACCGAGAAAAACGGCAAGCCCGATGGCCATGACAAGCAGAAACTCGAAAATTCTCAGAAAGCCGCTGACCAGTGAAGGACTGATGGAGTCCGCATCGAACTGTTCGGCAACCTGTTTGGCAAGCTCATTGAGCTCAACCTTTTTTGCCGGTGTAAGCTTTTCTTCCGAGACTGCCTTCTTGATTGCGTCTCGCGAGAATCCGTTTCCAATGTTTTTTGTCGTTATTGTCATTTCCACATTCCCATGAACCTGCCCGCACAGGAACCATAGGAGGAAAATACTAAGAAACCGGGCCGCGAGCGCTTACCTCCGGCCGAATCTTGGGATCATGAATAATGACAGGTTAAGATGACCGATAAACTTGTCAGCGGTTCATCTGCGATAGGTTTTTTCCATGCTGGACGCCATGACCGGCCTGGAAAACCGCGTTTTCAGACGTGCTGCATAAACATTCGCCTCACGGTTTCTTTCCCGGTTATCATGACTGTCGATCATTGCACGGGCCAGCGCCTCCGGGTCTCCCGGTTCAACAAGCTGCCCGACATCATGGTCAAAAATTTCGGGAATGCCGCCAACCCGGGTGCAGACCATCGGTTTGTGTGCGGCAATCGCCTCCAACACAAGATAGGGCATGGATTCTGCCCGCGACGGAACGACGACAATTTCGGCAAGTGCGAAAGCCTCGCGTGCGGGCATGGCAGCCTGCTCCTTCACCTGGTTGGTCAGCCCCAGCTTTTGTATTTGCGTGTGATACTTGTCGACATCAGGTCCGTCACCGACAAACCACGCACTGAAAGTTCGCCCGTGCCGGTCCCGTGCAATGGCAAGGGCATCGAGGAATACATCCGGCCCCTTGAGATCGCGTTTCATGCCGATATAGAGGAAGTCCGCTGCACCAGGCTTTGCCGGTACGGCTGTAAATTCTGTTTCGTCGAGGCCGTTGTAAACGACAGTCTCCGGGCAACGGGGCATGCCCACCTTTTCATGATACGCGGATTGTTCGTAACCGCTGACAAAAATCAGGCTGTCGGTATAGCGTTCCAGAAACCGTTCTGCGGCAAAGAAGATGATGCCCTTCAGTGAGCGCTTGTCATAATGCATTGCTCCGCCATGCGGGCAGTAAAAGGCCTTGCTTCTTGTTTTCTTGCCGGATGCAAAACGCGCGGCAAGCCTGCCATAAACGCCGCCTTTTGCGCTGTGCGAATGAATGACGTCCGGTTGTATTGTCCTGATGATCGAGCGTGTTTTCAGCGTTGCCACAATGTCAACGGGCGTGATCGAGCGCGTCATTGGAATGCGGTGCAAACCAAGTGCCAGGTCAGGCCGTATCTGCTCAAACATCCGCGCTTCATAGTCTCCGCCGGTATTTGAATCACAAATGATGCCGACTTGGTGGCCGGCTGCCGACTGTTCTGCAAGAAGATCACGGACGTGGCGGAATATGCCGCCAACAGGGTCGCGAAACACATGTACGATTTTCAGCGGTTGTTCCATCGGGGCTGTGCTTTGGCGTCAGAACAGGCGTTCGCGCACGTGGATGGTATCGCCGGGCAGTATGGGATCACTGGTCGGCACGCGCCCGGTGATGACCTTGCCGTTGATGTGTCTTGTAATGTCGACATCCTGTTGCTGGGCACGCCCGGTAAAGCCGCCGGCGATTGCGATTGCATTCTGGACGGTCATGCCCGGCACATAGACATATTGTCCGGCAGTGCCGACCTCGCCAAGAATGAAAAACGGCCGGTAAGTGTCGATTTCGATTGCAACATCAGGGTTGCGAAGAAACCCCTGCTTGAGACGGGTGGCAATGTCGCTTTCAAGCATTTTGGTTGTGCGCCCGCGCGCAGCAACGGCTCCAACCAGGGGGAAGGCAACATACCCGGCCTTGTCCACGGCATAGGTGTTGGTCAGTTCGTTCTGGCCGAAAACGGTCACACGCAGCACATCACCCGAATCCAGTGTATAGGGCTGGGAGAGTGCCTTGTGAAAAGCCGGGTTCAGGGGCTTGTAGGTGGCGCAGGCAGATATTGCCATGGTCAGCATGAACAGTAACAACAACCGCATGGCCCGACCTGTACGCAATACTGGCATCTGGTTTTTCCTCGTGACGCAAAATTACCGGACGAAGCGCCGGTACGAGCTGCATTAAACAATCATTATGGTTAACACCCGGTAAAATGCCGGTTTTGCTGTTCGTGCGGCTTTTCTTTCCCGCCCATGCGTTCTTAACGGCTTGGTTACCATGTTCCTTCATTACTGGTTCACAGACCATTGCGTGCAGGATCACGCATGCCAGTATTTAGGAGTAGGTGAATGTCAGGTTCTGATGTTCTGGAAAGAGACAATGATATCGACGTGGCAGGGCTGTTTGGTGCCCTGAAGCGCAAATGGTGGCTGATCCTGTTTGTCATGCTGCTCTCGGGCGCAGCGTTGTTTTTCGTACTGCTTTCAATTTCTCCGCGCTATCTTTCCACGGCGGAAGTCCTGATTGCCGGCAAGACATCATCGGCGACCGAACAAATTCAGGAAGGCGGAGGCCGTAATAGCGACAACAGGCTGGACGAGCGTGCCGTACGTACCGAGGTTGAAATCCTGGCATCGGACAAGATTGCCCTCGAAGTCATCGACCAGCTTGGACTTGTCAATCTTTCCGAGTTTCAGGACGATGCCGAGATGCAGGGGGATCTTCTCTCCTTTGCCAAGGAAGCTACAGGCAACTTCATCAAGGGTGATGGTGAGCAGGATGAAGACAAACCTGCGGAACCGACAGTCAGTGTAACGGATGTTGCCCGCAGTACGGCCTTGCGGAAGTTTCGGGAGAAGCTCGAAGTCTATGCCATAGACAATTCCCAGGTCATCAGGATGGAATTCTGGTCCGTCAATCCGCTTCTGGCACGCAACTGTGGTGGAAGCAATCTCCGAGCGCTATCAGGACTCGCAGGTTGATGCGACTGCCGAAAACGTTGCCCGTGCGGAAGGGTTCGTCAATCCCCGCATTGCCGAATTGCGTTCACTGATTGAAAAAGAACGCAAGGCGGTTGCCCGGTTCGAATCGGAAAACCAGATCTTCAAAACCAATAATGGTAGTGGTGATACACCCGGCCTGCTTGTAAACCAGGAGCTTTCGGAAGCATCCAGTGAACTGTCGCGCCTCAGGGCGGAGCGGTCGGCGGCACAGGCAAAGATTGCCTCAATCCGTGCTGCCTTGAACAGCGGTTCTTCCATTGATGTGATACCGGAAGTCCTGTCATCCCAGTATATCCAGAACCTTCGCCAGAGCGAGGTGGCACTGGAAGCACAGATATCCGACCTTTCGACTTCCCTTCTGCCCCAGCACCCCCAGATGAAGGCATTGAATTCCCAGCTCCAGCGGTATCGCAGCCAGATACGCAAGGCGACACAGGACATCATCACCAGCCTTGAAAACAATGTGCAGTCGGCCCGCAATGCCGAGAAGAAACTTGCTGAAGAAATCGACCAGTTGAAAAACGAGCAGTTGAAGATCAACTCCTTGCTGGTCAATCTTGATGGACGCAAGAAGCGTATCGCCGGTTATGAGGAAGAATTGCAGCAGCGGCTTGTCGATTCCCGGCAAGTGAGAAGTCGTGCGGAGATTCCGCCCGCCGCCGCAACAATCATCTCTCCGGCTTCCATTCCGGACGAGCCTTATTTTCCGAAAGTTGTGCCATTCACGGTGGCAGGAATGGCGGCAAGTGGTGTTCTCACTGTTCTTGCCATTCTTGCAACAAGCCTTGTGACGAGCGTTGCCACCTACAATGCAAATGAACAGTACCGGGCCTCGCATGAATTTGACCGCGCCATGGCCGAAGAACCGAAACTGGCATCTGTCGCGGTTGAAAGACCCCGGCCGCTGGACAGTATTGTCCGGGCGCAGGATGGCGGAGATGGTATGGATGGAACCAACCGGGAACCGGTAAAACCGGTATTGGCGAATGCGCCTGACCAGACGCACAGCAGCGCCGGGGGATACCACAGTGCTGACAGTGAAAGTGTTGACAGTGAGAATGAGATCATCGCGGTTCGTTATGCAGCAAGTGTGCTCGCAGATGCTGACCGGGGGAGGATTGTTTCCGTTTCCCCGGCTGGTGAGGCCGGCTCGCAAACGGCATGGATACTGGTCAGGCAACTTGTTGCCGCCGGGCGCAGTGTGGTTGCCATTGACATGAGCGGCGATCTTGCAACGACGCGGGAAATGCTTGGAACAACGGATGTACCCGGTGTCTTCAATCTGGTCAGCGGTTCGACAGGAATAGAAAATGTCATTTACCGAGACCGCCGTTCAAACGCTCATGTGGTTTCTGCGGGCCAACTTTTCCCCGGCACACCCATGCCGCAGGTCGAAGTGGTTTCCGACATTGTTGATGCAATCGCCGAATCTTACGATTTCTGTGTTGTTGATTGCGGCGATGCCAGTCTCGAAGGCATGGAACTGGTGGCAACGGATGACGCAATCATGGTTATCAGCACCATTGATGCCAACCCGCGTGATTGCGAAAAGCTTGAAAAGGATCTGAAGGAAGCAGGCTTCCGGGATATTCTCCAGATCAAGCCGGACCATGCCGATCTGGAAAACGAAGCACTCGCCCGCGTCTGATTTTCAAGCGTGGATAATGGCTGCCCGGCCTCCAGCATAATGTGGTGGCCGACACGCCAACCAAGCAAGGGTGCGGGGTTTTTATCCGGGCTTTTTCAGGGATGCGAGTTTCTGGCGAAGCTTTCGGGCTGATTGCCAGAGCATTTCGTTACGCCTTACAAATCGCTTGATGCCGATCTTGGTTCTTGTTGCCATCACGAAGGGGACCGCACTGCCTGTGACCGGTATTACGGTGTCAAACAGGTTATGGCCGCTCTTGCACCAGGAGCGCTTGTAGCGTTCATCACCAAGGCCAAGGTCAAGTTTGTTGAAGCCTTCCTCGCATAAGTGTTCCACCATCAGGTAGAGCACCATTTCTCCGGGGCTCATGTGGGCCAGATCATCATAGGTCACACAATTGACGCTGGCCTGACAATAGTCACCGTAAATTCCGCAACCATACATTGCGCGGGATTTGCCTCCCACTTTTAGCTCGAAAATCCTGAAAGGCTGTATGCCGTTTTTTTTCGGGCTGTGCGCCAGCATGCGGATAAACTCTCTCGCCTCGGGCGTGTCGAAAACTTCCGGTGCGCCGAGTTCCTTGAGACGTTTCGTCTTCTCGATAAAAAAGATCTCCAGCGCAGCATCAATCTCTTCCGGTGTCTCGGGAATGGTGAATTCGTACCCGCCGTTTTCTTCGGCCAGCCGTCCCTGACGGCGGAAAATCTTCCGTTTGCGTTTTGCATTGCCGATTTGCAGGACAGCTTCAAAACCGGAAGACAAATCCATGTCATACATCCGGTTGACTGAAATCTGGTGGGGGTATGCAAGTAGCGGGTTGCGATATCCATTCAGTTCGAAACGCTGGTTTCCAAGCCTCGCGATCACCGGGCCGGGAAGGTGTTTGCCAATGGCTGCAAAAACCTTTCGTATGATTGCAGTGTCGCTGTGTTTGAGAAACGGAATTGAATAAAGGCCGCTGCACAGGTTTGCGTGCGTTCCTCCCGCCCACCGAAGGGTACTGAAAAAACGGCCCCTGGCAATGACCAGTGGCAGTATGAACTGGAGACCGTCATCGTTTCTGCCTGTCACGAGGCACGGTTCGTTCTTGCCGTCGATGGTCTGCAGCGCCATGCGAACCCAGTCATAATGCTGGTACATGCAAGCCGATCCGGTTGCTTCCAGTTGCCGCCATTCTGTTTCAAGATCAGCGATTTCCCGGTTAAGTTCAATAACAAGGCCTTCAATGGTATCCAGATGGATACCTTTGATTTGGGTTGTTGAGGCCATGTAAAAACTTGTCCCGGAAATATCAGATACTGCTGGATAGCAATATTTTCTAAAGAAACGGTATGCTACCAGATATAAATTATTCAGGTGGAGATTCGGTAATGTTGCGCAAGGCAATCCTGCAGGGATTGTATTATTCAGGTATCCAGAAAGCGTTGTCACCGCTGACGCGTGGCATGGGCTCCATCCTGATGCTGCATCGGGTAACCGAACATGGCCGTGATCCCTTTCAGCCCAATTATCATCTGGCTGTGTGTCCCGAGTTTCTGGACAGGATCATTCTTTGCCTGAAACGGGCCGGATACGAGTTCATTTCCATGGATGAAGTACACAGGCGCCTGTCAGACCCCGATGCATATCGCGATGCCAAACCGTTCCTGTGCATGACGCTGGACGACGGATATCGTGACAATATGAAAAAGGCTGTTCCGGTATTTCGCCGCCATGAGGTTCCCTATCTCATTTATGTGGCACCCGGTCTTGTCGAGGGATCGGCGCCATTGTGGTGGGAAGACCTTGAAACGGTTTTCCGCAAGCGCAGCCACATTTATGCGGAAATGCCGCAGGGTCGCGTGGAATACGACCTTTCAACCACAGAGAAAAAACTGAAGGCTTTCAATGAACTGGTTCATGAGCTTCTGTTTGAAACGCCGGAAGAGGACCAGAGAAGACTGGTATCCCAGATTTCCAGGGCCTACAAACATGACCAGGAAACTTATGCGCGTGACCAGATCATGGACTGGAGCCAGCTGCATGAGCTTTCAGAGGATACGCTCTGCACGATAGGTGCCCACACGATCAACCATCATGCCCTTGCAAAGCTGCCGGAAAAAAGGGTTCGTTTCGAGATTGGCCAGAGCCGGGAAGTAATCCGGACGGAACTTGGAACGGCACCTGCCCATTTTGCATATCCTTATGGGCACCAGGTTCTGGCGGGTACACGCGAATTCGAAATTGCAGAAGAGTTTGGGTTTGATACGGCAGTCACAACCAGACACGGTGTTGTCTATCCCGAACACAAGGATTATCTGACGGCATTGCCGCGGGTTTCGATGAACGGGAATTTTCAGTCCGCCGCCTATGTAAAGACGCTGGTTTCCGGCGTTCCGGGCCGCCTGTTCAACAAGGGCCGCAAACTGCAGATCAAGGATTCGGGAAAGCCCTACGAACCGGGGCCTGAATTCAATTCGTTTTCCGGTCTGGCTTTAGCATCCAGTTAATGATGAACATTGCCGGTACAATCCAGAGAATGCCGGTAGCCAGAAAATAGATCATGTGGATCCATCCGCCGGCTTCGGAAAGTTTGGCAGCAGCAATCGTTGTTGCCACCAGGGCGTAGAGGATTGCGATCAGGACGATCAGTACAGTGCCGATCAGTTTGCGTGTGCGCTGGTTCATGGGGGATAAATACGCCTGATTGACGCGATGTCAAAGCCTGTTTGCGCGACGGCTTGTCACAATCTGCCTACTTGATGAAACATGCGGGCAGTGCCATTCCAGTGAAGAACTGGCAAAAACCTGGTGGTGCCCATGTCCATGACTGTCAACGAGGTGACGGCCGCAACCCGGTCGGTAACGGAGCGTGATCGCGCGCAAGTCCGTTTCTGGTTGTACGCAATCTGTGTGCTTGTTTTCGCAATGGTGATCGTGGGTGGCGCGACAAGACTTACGGATTCAGGCCTCTCCATCACGGAATGGCAGCCCTTGCTGGGTGCAATTCCGCCGTTGAATGCGCAGGACTGGCAACTTGCATTTGAAAAATACAAGCTCATTCCCGAGTATCAGCTCATCAACAAGGGCATGAGCCTGGCAGAGTTCAAGTTTATTTACTGGTGGGAATGGGCGCACCGTTTTCTGGGCCGGTTTGTTGGTCTGGCTTTCTTTGTGCCGATGGTCTGGTTTTGGGCAACCGGAAAGCTGGAAAAGGGCATTCGCGGAAAATTGGTCTTCCTGCTTCTGCTTGGCGGGCTTCAGGGTTTCATTGGTTGGTGGATGGTCTCTTCAGGACTGGCCGAACGTGTTGACGTAAGCCAGTATCGTCTTGCTGTTCACCTGACACTCGCCAACCTCATCTTTGCATGGTGCCTGTGGATCGCCCGTGGCCTTGCGCCACACAGTGACGAACATGCCTCGGAGCGTGTACGCAGCTTCGCCCCGCTTGTGGTGTTTGCGCTGTTTGTCCAGATATTCTGGGGTGCGCTGGTTGCCGGCATGGATGCAGGCCTTGCCTTCAATGACTGGCCATTGATGGACGGCGCGGTTTTGCCGGGAGGGCTGTGGGTTCAGGAACCATTTTGGATCAATCTTTTTGAAAACCCGAAAATGGTGCAGTTCACCCATCGCCTGTTTGCCTATCTGCTTGTGATCCTGATCGTGTTGCAGATGGTCGTGGCGCTTGGTTCGGATTCAGGCAATACACACAAGCGCCGTACGGTACTGCTCGTTGGGTTTGCTCTTTTGCAGGCTTCGTTCGGTGTAATCACACTGGTCATGCAGGTGCCGCTGTTCTGGGGGCTGGTACACCAGGGCGGCGCGACATTACTGCTGGGCGCAGCCATTGCCCATTGGCGGGGCATACACGGAGAATACCGGCGGTTGTGACAGCCTTGTCGGCAGCAGGGGCGCCGCTTTCCTGTCGGCCGGACTTACTTGTTGCCGAGCATCAGGTCGAGGTTTTGAACCGCTGCACCGGAAGCGCCTTTTCCAAGATTGTCCAACTGCGCCACCAGGTTGACATGACCGGTTTCCGGATCGCCGAATACCCAAAGCTTCATGTCGTTCCGTCCGGCAAAATCCTCGGGCCGCAGATGCGCAGTCTTTGAAGCTTCTTCACGGCTGGCAACGGTCACATGTTTGCAGCCGGTGTAATGGTCAGCAAGTGCATCGTGAATGTCGGCGGGTTTGCCAGCACCGTTCAGGCTGTCGAGATGCAAGGGGATATTGACCAGCATGCCTTGTGCAAACCGGCCCACGGCAGGGGTGAAAACGGGTCTGCGATCAAGGCCTGCACGGACCATGATTTCTGGCACATGCTTGTGCTTCAGGGGCAGTGCATAAGCATGGTAGGACGTTGCGATATGGTCTTCGTGGTTCTTGTCTTCCATCTGTGCAATGAGCTGCTTTCCGCCCCCCGTATAACCGGAAACCGCATTGATGGTGACGGGGAAGTCCGTCGCCATCAGGCCAGTGGAGATCAATGGCTTCAGCAAGGCAATCGCACCGGTTGAATAACAACCCGGATTGCTGACGCGACGAGCCGCGGATACGGCCTCTGCCTGACCCTTTTCCAGTTCGGCAAACCCGAATACCCAGTCAGGCGAAGTCCGGTGGGCTGTAGACGTGTCGATGATCTTGCAGGCTTCATTGCCGCTGGCCTCGATCAGGCTTACGGCTTCCCGGGCTGCATCATCAGGCAGGCAGAGGATTGCAACATCACAACCGGCAAGCATGTCGCGGCGTTTTTCCGTGTCGCGGCGTTCTGCATGCGGAATCGACAGCACCTCGATATCGCTACGCGAGGCAAGCCGCTCCCTGATCTGCAATCCGGTAGTTCCGTGTTCTCCGTCGATGAACAGTCTGGGCTTCATGGTTCTGGTACTTTTACAAATCGTGTTGGTTCAGTCAGGTGAGCTTCCGGCCAGCCGGTCAGATCGGGCTTATCCGAAAATCTAGTCGGCTTTTTTCTCGGCCTGGAGACACAGCATGTACATGGCAACCGTCGATCCTGCAATGGCAGTCACCTCTGCATGGTCATAGGCAGGGGCAACTTCAACAACATCGGAGCCGACAATGTCGAGGCTGCCGAGCTTGCGCAGGACGGCCAGCATCTTTGCCGAGGTCGGCCCGCCGGAAACCGGGGTTCCCGTACCCGGCGCAAAAGCCGGGTCAAGGCAGTCAATGTCGAAGGTTACATAAACCGGGCCACTGCCTGTCCGCTCCTTGATCTGCTGGGCGATTTCCTCGCTGCTCAGTTCCTCCACTTCGTCGCCATAGATGATTTCGATGCCGTAATCTTCCGGCGCATGGGTCCGTATCCCGATCTGGATCGAGCGTTCCGGGTCGATGATCCCTTCACGAACGGCCCGCGTGACAAACGTCCCGTGGTCGATTTCCTCGCCATGATCTTCCCAGGTGTCCTGGTGTGCATCAAACTGTACAAGTGCCAGTGGCCCGTGCCGTTCTGCATGGGCCTTGAGAAGCGGCCATGTCACATAATGGTCACCACCAAGGGACAGCAGATAGGCCCCGCTATCCAGAATGTTCTTTGCTTCTGTTTCTATGCGTTCCGGGTTTTCCCATACCTTGTTGCTGCTCAGGGCCACATCGCCGTAATCGGCGCAGGCCAGTGTTTCGAACGGGTCCATGTGAAAGGGATACTGGGGATCAAGGTCCAGAATGCAGGAAGCCTTGCGTATGGCCGCCGGTCCGAAGCGGGCTCCCGGGCGGTTGGTTACGGATGTATCCAGCGGAATGCCCAGAATGACGAGATCGGCTTCATCAATATCCTTGGTGTATTTGCGGCGCATGAACGACATGACACCGGAAAATGTTGGCTCGTGACCACTGCCCAGAAGGGCGTTTTTGGTGATTGCCTGATCGCTGTCCGATTTGGTTTTCATGTTCTTTCCGCCTCAATCGATGGTGAGCGCATGACAAGTCTGTGCGCATGCTTGATTTTCGCTTGTACCCGCTACACACTTTTCCTGGCAACAGAAAAGGAATTCGCATGCAGGAAGACAAGGTTTCCTTCGCCCGGATGAAGGACGGCACCCGGGAAGACTACATGCTTTTGCGCGAGCTTGAGAGGCCTCATCTGTCAATGACGGCAGACCGTATCCTGCGGGAGTTGCGCATGCAGGGTGAAGAGGGCATGGCGGGCTACAACATTACCCGGCTTGACCACGGCTTGCAGGCCGCTACCCGGGCAGAACGCGATGGGGCTGATACCGACTGGGTTATTGCAGCCCTGCTTCATGATATCGGAGACGGGCTGGCACCGCAGAACCATGACCGGTTTGCAGCAGAGATCATCCGGCCTTTCGTGCGCGACGAAGTTGCCTGGACCGTGGAGCATCACGGTATTTTCCAGATGCTTTACTATGCACATCATTATGGCTGGGACCGGGAAGAGCGACAGAAATACAGCAGCCATCCGTATTACCAAACATGTGCGGATTTTTGCGAACGCTGGGACCAGTCGAGTTTTGATCCCGAATATGATGCCCTTCCGCTATCGCATTTCGAACCAAGGGTGAGGGAGGTCTTTTCCAGAAAGGCTTATGACCCGAAGGTCATGTGTGAAGGGGAGGTAAGAGGACTGGTGTCCTGAAGGTGGGCAACAAAAACAATACGCGGCAGGGTCGGCAGCAGCAAATTGTTGTTGCTGCTGCTGCTGCCCTGTAAATCAGCCTATCAGGGCCTTGAGGTTTTGATATCCCTGAACGAGGCTTTGTCCCAACCGGGACAGCCTGCAGGAAAATTCTGCATGGGATTTCAGGTCAGGCGATTGGTGGCCCAGGGCCGCCCTGCCATACAGGAGGTGTGTCAGCATTAACTCTGTCCTTCCAAAAACATTGCACCGGCAAAATCGCTGGGATAGTAGAGATTTGTCTGGTGCACTGAGTGCACTTTAGCGCACTAAGTGCGCTTTTGTCAATGTTTAGGCGCACATTGTGCGCTTTTCGTGGCGCAGGACAGGGATTGGTGGGACTTTACGGACGGAGCATCATGCAGCCAAAACAGTTCAGGCAATGGCGGAAAAGCATGGATTTGAAGCAGAAGGAGGCCGCGGAACTCCTTGGCCTCAACAAGCGGATGATCCAGTATTACGAAAAGGGCGAGCGTGACGGAAAAGCCGTCCAGATACCCAAATATATCCGTTTGGCGTGTTATGCCCTTGAAAAGAAGGTCAAGGATTTTGACGGGGAAAAGGTTACGCAGCTCGACGACTGAAACAGGTCGCCACGCGGCAAGGAGAGGCGTGGCAACTCATTCGTTATTTCCGCAGCTCAGGGCAGCAGAACGGTCTGTCCGGTCGTTTTCCGGGCATTGAGATCACGATGTGCCTTTGCGACATCCTTGAGCGGGTAGGTCTGGTTCACCTGTATGTCTATCTTGCCGCTGGCGATCATCCGGAAAAGCTGGCGTGAACGCTTGCCGAGTTCATCGCCCTTTATGAAATGAAACAGCGTCGGACGTGTTGCAAACAGTGAACCGTTCGCCGAAAGGTCTGCCAGCTTGAAATCCTCGACCATGCCCGAGGACTGGCCGAAAGATACAAAATACCCGAAGTCACGGAGCACTTCGAGAGAGCCGGGATAAGTGTCCTTGCCAACAGAGTCGTAGACTGCTGCTACTCCCTGCTTTTTGGTAAGTCGCATGGTTTTGGCGACAAAATCGTCTTTCTTGTAATCAATGACATGCGCGTATCCGGCAGCCTTTGCCAGCTTGCATTTTTCCGGTCCGCCAGCCGTGCCGATGGCTGTAATGCCGTTGGCACTGAGCCATTGTCCGGCAATCAGCCCCACTCCGCCGGCTGCTGCGTGCACCAGTACGGTGTCATCTTTCTTGGGCTTGTAGCAATCATGTATCAGATAATGTGCTGTCAGGCCTTTCAGCATGCATGCCGCTGCGACCTCATCAGAAACCTTTGCCGGGATCTTCACCAGCCGGTCGGCAGCAATCATCCGGTGCGAACAGTATGAGCCGCCGGGAATGGTATAGGCAACCCGGTCACCTTCCTTCAGTCCGTCAACTCCGGCACCCACGGCTTCAACCACGCCGGCACCTTCACAACCAAGAATGGCAGGATAACCACCCGGTGCAGGGTAAAGGCCGGAGCGTTGGTAAATGTCGATGAAGTTCATGCCGATCGCGGTATGACGAACCAGCGCCTGGCCTTTTCTCGGCTTGCCGAGTTTGATTTCCTGTTTCTTGAAAACCTGCGGCCCTCCGGCTTCGTCCGCGATCATTGCATACATGGTGGTCATTCCTCCTTTGCTTCAGTCTGCCTTGAATACCGCATCCACCGGAACTTGCAAACTTGTCACCAGATGGTTGGTCTGGCCGGCCATTCCGATGATCGCTGTCAGTTCGTTGTGTTGCGCGTCGCTCATGCCCTTCGCCCTGGCAGCAGTGGTGTGCGAATGGATGCAGTAGGAGCATCCGTTGGCGACAGAAACTGCAATGTAGATCATCTCTTTCGTAAGGGGATCGATCTCGCCTGGCCCCATGACGGTTTTCAGATCATTCCATACCGCTTTCAGCCGTTCCGGGTCATGGGCCAATGCCCGCCAGAAATTGTTTATGAAGTCGGATTTTCTGGTTTTTCGTATGTCGTCAAAAACGGCGGCAACTTCCGGTGATGCTTCTTCGTCGGTGATGAGCTTTCGTGTAGCCATGGTGGTTTTCCTCGTTTTGGCAAGCCTGGGGTCAGTTTCGCGAAAACTTTGGATGGTATGGACCAAAAACACAACCGAATTTGAGGTGGGTGCATGTCCGGTAATCTTGCAGAGAAATACATCGGTGAAATGCCTGAAACGGACGAACCGGAAGCGATTGTTCCGGCACCGGGTAGTGAACCGGCCGACAACAATGCCTTGCCGCAGGTTGTCGCCCGCATCGGCGGGAGTATTGGTGAGCTTTCCGTCAACGTGGCGGACATGTCCGGAACGGTTGGCGATGTCTCGTCCGATCTCACGGACCAATTGATGGCCTTTGAGGAAGTCGTTACCTCTGTTGAACACATATCCGAACAGAACAGCCGGATAGCTGCACTGGCCAGTGAGGCAAATGCGATCGCCGAGCGGGTCGGTGGCGGCCTCGAAACCACCGTTTCTTCGATTGAGGGCACGTTTTCGAAATCCGTTGAGGACATTCAGGCCATGGCCAGTTCGTCTGAACGGACCCACGCAGAGTTTGGCGGGGTAAAGGCCAAGCTCGACGAGGTTTACGGTTTCTCGCAATCGATTACCAAGATTTCCAGTGAAACCCAGTTTCTGGCAATCAATGCAGGGATCATGGCAGCCAATACCGGCGAGGCAGGCAAGGGCTTTGCAGTCATCGCGGAATCCATTCGTGAACTGGCACTGGAAACATCGAGCGTTTCGAAAAACATTGTCCAGCAACTGGACCGCCTCAAGCAGACTTTCGACATTCTCGTTGGCAATACGGAAGCAAACAACTCGATAGCTGTGGAAGCGGTCAACCGCACGGACGAGATAGAAACCCAGATCAGGCAGTTTCGCGAGTTCAGTGGCGAAGTCAGCGAAATGACCAGGCACATCGTGGAAATCTCAGAGCCGATTGAGCGCAATTCCGCGACCTGTCTGCAAGTCGCTGACCGGGCAAGGTCGCTGAACCGTGAATCGGGACAAAACGCAAAGGCACTGAACGAGACCTTTCACAAGTTCGATGAACTGGTGTCGTTCTGCGAGGAAATGATCCTGCTGGTTGAACAAAGTGGCGTCGAGACGCGGGATACCCCGGTCATCAAGCTTTGCATGCAGGCTGCGGGTGAAATTGAAAACCTGTTTGAAAGTGCAGTGCGTTCCGGACGAATATCCATGAATGCGCTGTTTGATGAAAACTATGTGCCGGTAACCGGCTCCGATCCCCAGCAGCACATGACTGCATTTACCGGGTTCACAGACGAAATCCTGCCACCTGTCCAAGAACTCGCGCGTGATGCCCATTCACGGGTTGTTTTTGCAGCCTGTGTCGACCGCAATGGTTATCTGCCGACCCACAACAACATCTACTCCCACCCGCAGGGTGATGACCCTGTCTGGAATGCTGCAAATTGCAGAAACCGTCGCATCTTCAATGACCGTACCGGCGCGGCTGCGGGTCGCAATACCAAGCCGTTTCTCATGCAGACCTATCGCCGGGACATGGGAGGTGGACAGTTTGCACTGATGAAAGATCTCTCTGTGCCGATTTATGTACGCGGGCGCCACTGGGGCGGGCTGCGGATGGGTGTGCAGGTCTGATCCCAGTCTCTTGCCGGATTATGCGCATGCTTCAACGGGCTTGCGAGCGTTTGCAATTGCATTGTTGATCCTGCCAAACTTGACGATGTCATACAGGTCCGGGTTATTGTTCTTGTGAACAACAAGACGGGAGAGAATGCATGTGTGACATTTGTGTAATGAACTCGGTCAAGGAGAGAATGTTGTCACGCCGTGACCTGTTTCGGGTATCCGGGGTAGCCATGGTGGGAGGCGCGGCCCTGGCGGCAAGTACGATGGCACCCGCAGCATTGGCAGCCGGACACTCGAAGGTCGAAGACATGACCTATGCCTATGACGAGCAATTCCCTACCTATTTTGGTGAGCCCGGCATCAAGTATGACCAGAAATTCAAGTTTGATGAGCACGGGTTCAACCTGTTTGAACTGTCGGTTAATGAGCATACCGGCACCCACATGGACGCCCCGCTTCACTTTTCAGCAGACGGTCAATCGGTCGATGAGATCCCTGTCGAAAACCTGGTGGTGCCCCTGTGTGTGATTGATATCCGGGAAACCGTGGCGCGTGATGACGATGCGCAGGTGACCCCCGGTGACATCAAGGCATGGATATCGAAAAACGGTCCGATACCGTAAAAGGCGTGTGTTGCCATGCTGTCTGGTTGGGGCAAGCACATGGGTACCGAAAAGTTTCGAAATCCGGATGCTGATGGCAAGATGCATTTCCCGGGTTTCCATGTAGAGGCAGCACAAATGTTGCTGGAAGAAACCACGGCATCCGGCATTGCTGTTGATACATTGTCACTGGATCACGGCATGTCCGGTGATTTTGCTACGCACTATGCCTGGTTGCCGCAAAATCGCTGGGGTATCGAAAACCTGGCAAATCTTGAAAACGTGCCTGACAAGGGGGCAACGCTGGTGGTCGGGGCGCCCAGTCACAAGCGGGGAACCGGAGGCCCGGCCAGAATATTTGCCCTCGTGTGATGAATGACTTGAGCAATTGGCTGTAAATCCTTAGGGAAGGGAGCCGGGAAATTGTTTTCCGGCTCCAGTCATGTCCGGTGTTGAAACACATCCCATGACAAAGCCACAATCCGGAGACGGCAAGAACATGAGTATGAATCCAAACCGCAAGATATGGACCTGGTACGAGGGCGACTGGCACGAAGGCAATGTCCCGATCATGGGTTCGGCGGACCATGGAACCTGGCTTGGTACGCTGGTGTTTGACGGTGCCCGCCATTTTGACGGTGTATCACCGGACCTTGACCTGCATTGCAAGCGGGTGAACCATTCAACCCGCGCACTTGGCATGGACGAGGCGGTTGAAACCGGGAAAATACTCGAGCTTGCCCAGGAAGGTGTGAAAAAGTTTGATGGCAAGACGGCGCTCTACATTCGACCCATGTGCTGGTCCCGCGAGGCTGGTGACATGACCGTGGATGCCGATCCTGCTTCAACGGCATTTGCCTTGTGCATTGAAGAAGCGGCCATGCCGCCATTTGTCGGCACCACCCTGACGACCACCCGGTTTGTGCGGCCGACACTTGCCAGTGCAACCGTCAATGCCAAGGCAGGCTGTCTTTATCCCAACAATGCCAGGATGTTGAAGGAGGCCCAGTCGAAAGGCTTCAAGAATGCGATCTGTTGCGACCAGTTGGGTAATGTTGCCGAAACCGCAACGTCAAACATCTTCATGGTGCGTGGCGGAGAATACTTCACGCCCGTTGCGAACGGAACCTTTCTGGCAGGTATCACGCGCGCCCGGGTCATCAAGCTGTTGCGGGATGCCGGAGAGAGCGTCCATGAAACCGTACTGACGCTGGATGATTTTCGTCAGGCCGACGAGGTTTTCCTTACCGGAAACTACTCCAAGGTTTCGCCTGCCGTACAGTTCGATGACCGTGAATACGAAATCGGCAAGGCCACCACCCGTGCCCGTGACCTGTACTGGGAATGGGCCGGAGCCTGATGCAATCGGGTTGTTTCTGATCAGGTAATTGACAGCAACAGGACTTGTTGGGGCAGGTATGGTTTTACCTGCCCCTATTGTGTCCGCTGCTTACCCGCGGATTTCCTTGGCAAGGCGCGGGATTGTGCGCTGGTAATTGGTTGCACGGTTCCACTGCATGATGATGCGGTAGTTGGCCGTTCCTTCACCATAATCCTGGCCGCGCCGCCAGCCGTGAACCTTGAACCATTTCGCCGTTGAACCGATTACGTCCGGTGGTGAGTTGAAAACATCAACGCCACCGCCATCATAATCGGTTGCACCTTCCAGAAACCGTGCAGACAGGAATTGTGTCTGGCCGATTTCACCGGCCCATGCGCCCTTGCGTTTTGAAAGGTCGATCAGTCCCCGGTCGATCACTTCCATTGCTGCAATCATCTGCGGGAAGAAAAGTGATTCCGACCTGCGGCAGTCATAAGCCAGCGTGGCGGTGGATTGCAGAATGTTCTTGTTGCCGGAATAACGCCCAAAGGCTGTTTCCAGACCCCAGATCGACAGGATCAACTCGGCAGGAACACCGAATTCCCGTTCTGCCCGGTCAAAATATTGCTTGTACTGTTTCCATTTCTTGCGCGCCAGCGGGGCAACGCCGCGCGAACGCCGGTCATAAAAGCTTTCAAATGTACCCTTGAAACTTTTCTTGTTGTTGCGGTCGAGCTTGATCACCGAAGTGTCGTACTTGATGCCGTCAAGCTTGTTGAGCGTCGATTTCTTGTAACGCCCTGCATATTCCTTCTTGAAAGCTGCCTTCCATTCGTTGAAGCGTCCGCCGTCATTTGAACAGAACAGTTTGGCATTGGCCGCGGCAACACCGGTCAGGGGGGAGGCGGTTGGCAGGAAGGTGAATGCGCTGGCCAGTGCTGTAGCAGCCAGCAGGGTTTTTCTGAATGTCATTAATGTCTCCGCAAAAAAAAGATTCCGTGCCCCTCAGTCAGGTGCAGTATGGCAGAAGCGATTCTTGCGTCAATAATTTGCCAGCATGATGACAATTGTCTGCCAAGGGAACTTTTCCGTATGGCTGGTCGGCATGTCCCGGTATGTCCTTGTCAGGACTGCATGGCGATCCGGATACCCTGGAATATCAGATAGCCTCCGAATGCCGTCAGCAGGATGGCATTGAAATAGCTGATATACCTGAAAGAGATACGCGCGCCTGCGCGACCGATAATGCCCCAGAAAAACACGCCGAACAGGAAGACCGGGATTCCCGAAAAATAGTAGAATGCTATTCGCACCAGCAGGCTGTCCGAGACAGAGGCGGTCAGAAATCCGATGGGGACGAGTATCCATACCTTGGGGTTGAAATAGGTGACCAGCGACATTGCTTTCCAGTCGAAGTCAAAACCTGTGCCTTTTGTCACCTTCGCCCTGACCACCTTGTATGCGAGATAGCAGACATAGGCGCCGCCAAGCAGGTGGAGGCCGGTCAGTACCCGTATGTCGATCCCCGCAACAAGGCCTGACAGCAGGCTGCTTGCCACGAGTACAGGCAGCCAGCCGAAAATAAGATAGAGCACGTAATCAGAGTAAAGACGGGCAAAGCTGGTATTCGGTGCCGCTTCCATCGTTGCAATCCAGAACGGCCCTGCCGAGAAGACAAAGGTACACCAGAACAAGAACGTGGCAATTACAGCTTCCTGCATGCTGTTTTCCGCTTTCTTTCACCAAGGCTTTGAGCGGATAGTCTATTGCCGAATGTATCTGGCCGCATTGCACCAGATCCGGGAAAATCTGGACCCATAAAAAAAGCCCCGGCTGGCGGGGCTTTCGATTGATTGTGGTATTGTAACCGGATCAGCGTTTTGAGAACTGGAATGAACGGCGGGCTTTTGCGCGGCCGTATTTCTTCCGTTCCACAACGCGGGAGTCGCGTGTCAGGAAACCACCCTGTTTGAGCACCGGGCGAAGGCCTGGCTCATAATAGGTCAGGGCTTTCGAGATGCCGTGACGCAGGGCACCGGCCTGGCCTGAAAGACCGCCACCGGAAACAGTTGCAACAATGTCGTACTGACCATCACGGGCAGCCGCAACGATGGGTTGCTGAACGATCATCTGAAGGACCGGACGGGAAAAATATTCGGTGAAATCCCGTGACTTGGTAGCCTTTGTGTTTTCACGACGGTTCTTCGCAGCCACGGCGCGTTTCTTGACAGCACCTTCAACTGTGATTTTGCCGGTGCCGGGCTTCAGCCATACGCGGGCAATTGCATCCTTGCGCTTGCCGGTTGCATAGGCACGGCCATGCTCGTCCAGTTTCTGAACGTGAACCGGAGCCTCTTGCGCTGCTTCGGTGGTCGCATCGGCATTTTCAGCGCCGGAAACGGCTGCGCCAAGCTCTTCGAGAGAATTTAGATCAGCCATTATGATGCGATCCTTTTGTTTTTCGGGTTCATGGAAGCAACATCAACAACCGTTGGTGACTGTGCCTCGTGTGGGTGTTCCGCGCCTGCATAAACGCGCAGGTTTTTCATCTGGCGACGGGAAAGGGGACCGCCGGGCATCATGCGTTCAACAGCTTTCTGTACAACGCGCTCGGGGAAACGGCCCTCGAGAATTGCGCGAGCGGTACGCTCACGAATGCCGCCCGGATAACCGGTGTGCCAGTAATATTTCTTTTCGGAGTATTTTTTGCCGGTCAGTTTGACCTTGTCGGCATTGATGACGATGACATTGTCACCATCGTCAACGTGTGGTGTGAAGGTCGGCTTGTGCTTGCCGCGCAGGCGGCTGGCAACGATCGATGCAAGACGGCCGAGGACAAGGCCCTCTGCGTCGATGATCAGCCATTTCTTCTCAACCTCTGCAGGTTTCTGCGAGAATGTTTTCATGTCGGATGGCCCTTTTTGGGATGGCACTTTCAAAATGTGCCGGTTCATTGGGTGCAAGGGTTGTTATACCGCTTGCAGATGGCGAGGTTATACGGGAGTGAAAATTTTCGGTCAAGTCACTATTTCGCGCTATTCCAATAAATAAGTAATAAAAAACAATAACTTGAAAATACGGTATCATAATACCTCAAGAATAAACCCTGTTATGCGGTCCCACTTCAACCACAATCATCCTATATCGCATTGGTTTTCACGAAATGATAACCTGAATGCCTGATTGGTAGTGCATGGAAACCGGAAACTTGACAGCGATGGCGTGTGTATTGTCCCGACAGGTGAGGGCTGTTTTGCCTGTGGGGCTTGTATTTGCTTCGATAGGCCTGACTGCCTGTGTTTCCGATACCTTGAGCACCACCAATACCCAGCCCCAACCCCAGGCAGTCAAGGCTGCAAGTCAGGAAGTGCCTGACTATGATCCGGTCCAGCGGGCAGAGGCTGTCGCGGAAATGCGTGAAAAGGCGGTCAACGCCAATTCCGGTGAACTGACAAATGCCTATGCTTCACAGGACGGGCCCAATGAGCCAATGTTGCCTGCCCAAAGCGCGGCCAGGATACAGGAATTGCAACAGGCTGCAGAGCGCAATGAAAGCTCTGCCGGTGCAAATGATGCCCAGGCAAAGCAGCGTCAGATCCGTGCGATGCAGGAAAAGGCCCGTACCCATTATGGAAGTGCTGTTCAGACGATCGAGAACTGATTTTCTTCGTTTGCCAGTCTGTCTTGTGATGCATCTGTCACCTGTTCCGGACACATCCGGCTGGGGATGGTACCCCCATTGTTCCGAATAATCCCGCCCGATGCTTGCAACTGATCCGCAAAAATTGCAAAAGAACCTCGATTGTGGCTTGTGAGCTGATCACGGGCCAGACCTTTTCATTTCAACCGGACCGCTGACATCATGAGCAATCCTCCGTTGCGGCTTGGCATAGCTGGCCTTGGCACCGTTGGCGTCGCACTTGTTAAACTGCTTGAACAGCACCGGCCGCTTCTGGCCGGCAGGTGTGGCCGCGAAATCACTGTAACAGCGGTCAATGCCCGCAATCGTGATCGCGACAGGGGCATCGCCATTTCGGATTTCATTTGGTTTGACACGGCCGAAGAACTCGCTGCCTCGCCAGACATTGACGTGTTTGTCGAACTGATTGGCGGTGAGGACGGTGCAGCGCTTGATGCTTCCCGTGCGGCCATCGCCAATGGCAAGCACGTGGTGACAGCAAACAAGGCAATGCTCGCAAAGCACGGCGTCGAACTGGCCGCACTCGCTGAAGAGGAAGGTGTCCTTCTCAATTTCGAAGCTGCAGTGGCCGGCGGTATTCCGGTGATCAAGACCATGCGTGAAAGCCTGACCGCAAACCGTGTGGGCAGGGTCTATGGCATTCTCAACGGTACGTGCAACTACATGCTGACGCGCATGGAGCGGGAAGGCATTTCCTACGAGGACTGTCTGGCCGATGCCCAGGCACTTGGGTATGCGGAAGCGGATCCCACCTTCGATGTGGAAGGCTTCGATACGGCCCACAAGATCGCCATTCTGGCAAGCCTTGCATTCGGCACCAGGATAGCCAGCGACGAAGTCTATGTGGAAGGCATTTCCAGTATCACCACCGCTGACATCAAGGCAGCAGCAAGTCTTGGATACCGCATCAAGCTGCTGGGTGTTGCCGTGAAAACCGAGAGTGGTGTTGAGCAGCGTGTCCACCCGACAATGGTTCCCGTGGAAAGCGAGATTGCGCAGATATCCGGCGTGACCAATGCTGTGGCGATTGACGCCGATATTGTCGGTACGCTGGTCATGTCCGGGCCGGGTGCCGGTGGGGATGCCACCGCTTCTGCTGTTGCCGGGGATATTGCCGATATTGCGAAATGCCTGCCCGGGGAACAAAAGGTTCCGGCGCTTGGTCGTCCTGCAACAGAACTTGAACCATACAAGCGCGCGCGGATGCGCAGCCATGAAGGCGGCTATTTTGTCCGCATGACGGTCAAGGACATGGCAGGTGTGTTTGCCAAGGTCGCAACGGCAATGGCCGACCAGAAAATTTCACTGGAATCCATCGTGCAACATGCGGATGATACGGCTCCTGAAACCAACAAGACCATTATTCTGATTACCCATGAAACCACGGAAGCGGCTGCGCGCAAGGCACTGGAAGCCATCGGCAATGATGATTTCCTTGTCAGCCCGCCGCAAATGATAAGAATTGAGAAGTGAGGGAGCCAAGGCTGTGAGTGACAAGCAAAAGAGCGTTCTGGATCGCATTTTGACCCTGGAGATTGTCCGGGTCACCGAAGCTGCCGCTGTGGCTGCTGCCCGCCTGCGTGGCCAGGGGGATGAGAAATCGGCTGATCAGGTTGCCGTTGACGCCATGCGCAGCGAGTTGAACCGCTTGCCCATCGACGGCAAGGTCGTGATTGGCGAGGGTGAGCGTGATGAAGCCCCGATGCTCTATATCGGTGAGGAAGTCGGCACCAAGGATGGCCCCAAGGTTGATATCGCGCTTGACCCGCTGGAAGGAACCACGATCTGTGCCAAGAACCAGCCGAATTCCCTGGCTGTGATCGCCCTGGCTGAAGGCGGAAGCCTGCTCTATGCACCGGACGTCTACATGGACAAGATTGCCATCGGACCGGGCTATCCGGAAGGCCTGATTGACCTTGATGCAAAGCCGGGTGACAACCTTGCCCGCCTTGCGGAAGCCAAGGGCTGCAAGGTGAACGAACTGACAGCCTGTATTCTGGATCGCCCAAGACATGCCGAACTGATTGCCGCCGTTCGCAAGGCCGGCGCTGCAATTAGACTGATCGGCGACGGTGATGTGGCAGGTGTTATCCACACAACCGACCCCGATGAAACAGGAATAGACATCTATTTCGGAACCGGTGGCGCACCGGAAGGCGTGCTTGCTGCCGCCGCACTGCGCTGCATCGGTGGCCAGATGCAGGGCAGGTTGCTGCTTGATACACCTGAAAAGGTTGAGCGCGCCAGCAAGATGGGAATTGCCGACCCCAACAAGAAATACTCGATGATCGAAATGGCGCAGGGAGATGTTCTGTTCGCAGCCACGGGCGTGACCGATGGCAACATGCTCAGCGGTGTGAAGTTCGGCAATGGTGAAATCCACACGCACACGGTAGTCATGCGCTCAGCGTCCGGTACGGTTCGTGAAATTCGCGCCCGTCACCAGAACATCGCAAAGTTCAATTGAAGCATGTAACGTGGCGGTATGAAACTGCCTGACAGCAACGCTCCGCGCCCATTTCTCGAGGTCGGTTCCTCCGCATCCGGACAGTTGTGGGTTGAGCGCATGGATGCATCTGCCCGCAATACGGCGATTGCCATTTCGCAAACCCTTGATGTTCCCGAACTGCTTGGGCGTGTCATGGCCGGGCGCGGGGTGAACCTGGAGGAAGCGGAAGCCTTTCTTGATCCCACGATCCGCGATCTCATGCCGGATCCCGAAACCCTGACCGACATGAAGCCCGCAGCTGAAAGGCTCGCCAGGGCTGTTCTTGCCGGTGAGCGGGTCGCCATATTCGGTGATTATGATGTTGACGGAGCGTGTTCTTCCGCACTGCTTTCCAAGTTTCTCGAACATCACGGGCTGACCAGTGAAATCTACATTCCCGACCGGATTTTCGAAGGCTATGGCCCGAATCCGGAAGCCATTCGCCTGCTCGTGGAAAATGGCGCTGGGCTGATCGTTACCGTTGATTGTGGCGCTACGAGTTTTGAAGCCCTGGAAGAAGCGGCCAGGCTTGGTGTGGATGTGGTTGTTCTGGACCACCACCAGATGGGGGCGGAACTTCCGGCCTGTGTGGCGCTTGTCAATCCGAACAGGCAGGATGACCTGTCCGGCCTTGGCTACATGTGTGCGGCAGGTGTCGTCTTCATGACTCTGGTCGCCTTGCTCAGGCAATTGCGTCAAAAGCGGGCATATGAAGACAAGAACCGCTTTCCCGGCGGGATGCCGGATCTCCTTTCCTGGCTGGATCTTGTTGCCCTTGCGACCGTTTGTGATGTCGTACCCCTGACAGGACTCAACCGCGCGTTTGTGGTCAAGGGCCTGCAGGTCATGCAGTTGCGCAAAAATCCCGGCCTCAAGGCGCTGATGAAGATTGGCAGGCTTGATGGTCCACCAAGGCCCTATCATCTGGGGTTTGTCCTGGGTCCCAGGATCAATGCGGGCGGGCGCATTGGCGATGCTGCCCTTGGCTCGCGCCTGCTGACCAGCTCAGACGAAAATGTGGCCGAGGATATTGCCCGGCAACTCGAAGCGTTGAACCAGGAACGCCAGCGCGCCGAAAAGAAAATGCTGGAGGAAGCCGTTGCCGAAGCAGAAGCGGAAATCGGGGATGGCGAGGGACCGGCGGTGATTGTTGTGGCAAGTGACCGTTGGCATCCAGGGATTGTCGGGCTTCTGGCATCCCGCCTCAAGGAACGGTTTTCCCGTCCTGCCTTTGCCGTCGCGTTTGACGGGCATGGCAAGGGGGCCGGTTCCGGGCGTTCGGTCTCGGGGGTTGATATCGGCCTTGCCGTGCGTTCAGCCGTTGCCGAAGGATTTCTTGAAAAGGGCGGTGGCCATGCCATGGCGGCAGGCTTGACCGTGAGCCGGGACAAACTGGGCGACTTGCGCGGCTATCTGGAGAGCATGCTGGCTGATCAGGTGTCGGGCGCAAGGGCAGCGCGGCAACTCAAGATTGATGGCGCCCTTACAGCAAGAAGTGCCACGCTTGACCTGGTTGAATTGCTGGAACGGGCCGGACCCTACGGACAATCCCATCCCCAGCCGGTTTTCGCTTTCCCTGCCCACCATGTGCGTAATGCCAGGGTGGTGGGGGCTGACCATGTTTCCTTCGAAATGACGGCAGGCGATGGTGCCCGCCTTCGCGGCATTGCGTTCCGGGCGGCAGATACCGAGACCGGCAAACTGTTGTTGGCCCGCAATTCCGGACCTGTGCATCTTGCAGGCACCATCGGGGCGGATTTCTATCAGGGCAATCGGCGTGTCCAGTTCCGACTGATTGACGCCAGCAAAGCCTGATTGCGTTAACCATACCCCTGTTTTTCCTTTTGTTTACAAGTCGCTGTGCAACGAAACCGGCTTTTTGCGCGTTGTGTGTGTGAAACAGCACAGATGTCGGAATTTTAGGCGGATAAAATCCGGACAAACAAAACAAATACCGGAGGGTCAAATGAAAAACGCAATATTCCTGGCTGCTGTCGTGCTTGGCGTTTCATACATCGCGCATGCCAATATGGGTGAAAAACACGCTGAAGCGCTCGCAAAAACCAATTCAAGGATTCACGCAGCGGTGGATGCGCGCGAAAACGCCCAGATCAAATCGGCGTCCATCGACTCGCAAGATTCTGAAAACAAGCTTTGAAAACAAGTGCTTCAGTCAATCATGTCTCGCATGCTGATGCTTGAGCCCTGACCGATACGGTCAAAATTTTGCTCAAGCCAGCCTGCAGCAGATTTTCGACCGAGATCACGCAAATAGATCAGAAAATCCAGTTCAAGATTGTGTTTTGATGAACTGGAAAGTTCTTTCATCTCGTCGGCCGCAGAAATCACATGCATGTAAACGCGCATGTATTCCTTCGGATCAAGTTTTCCTTCATCAATCAGCCGTGTCACGAATTCCACATTGCGCAACTCCCTGAGAAGGGTGGAATTGAAGGTGATTTCGTTTAAGCGGTTTTCAATGGCCCGCGCACTTTTCGGCACATCATCCGCCTCGACAGGGTTTACCTGCACCAGAATGACATCCTGGCAGCCGGTTTCGTAAAACAGCGGATAAAGCGGCGGATTGCCCATGTATCCGCCGTCCCAGTAAGCTTCGCCATCAATTTCCACTGCCTGGAAAATATGTGGCAGGCAACTTGATGCCAGTACCGCATCAACGGTCACATGATCTTCGTCAAAAACCTTGATCTTGCCTGTCCGTACATTCGTTGCGCTGACAAAAAGCTTGAAACGGCTGCTCTTGCGGATCAGTTCAAAGTCGACCATGTCGGTAAGCAGTTCCCGCAAGGGGTTGATATCGAGCGGGTTGAATTCATAGGGCGAGTACATCCGGACCATGGCATCGAAAAACATCCGGCCTGGAGAATTGTCGAGTGTCCAGTCGGAAACAAGTTTGGAGTAGGGAAGTCGCTGGATCGGGCTGAACAGGTCGAAACTGCTCAGTCTCCGCCAGAAATTCTCAAGTGCCTCACGTGCACCTTCTTCGCGGTTCCGGCAGAAACCGTCTGCAAGTACCACGGCGTTGATCGCACCGGCGCTTGTTCCGCTGATGCCCTCGATTTCTATGCGGGCATCTTCAAGAAGATAATCGAGAACACCCCATGTGAATGCCCCGTGGGCACCACCCCCCTGCAGGGCGAGGTTGACGGTTTTGGTTTTGCTCGTACGCTTGCGGGCCAAACTTCATTCCTGCTGTTAACGGCTGTTTTCCGGGAAAACGATATCCAGCACATATCGCAACAGTCGACAAGTTCAACATGCCTGTCCCGGGTTGATTGGATGAATTGTTTTGCGGGTTCGCATCAGCGCCTGTCGAGACTGGCGACCCCGCTTCCCATCACTTCGCGGATCAGTTTGTTGAGAATGGCATTTCTGAAATCCTTGAAGCTGGCAGCTTCCATCAGAAAGGCGCCCGGTCCCCCGATCACATGGTTGAGATAGTGTTCCCTCAACTCGATCTTGGCCAGGGCTCCGAGATCATAGTCTTCATTGTAGATGACCAGCCCGTTTATGGTAATGCCCTTGCCGAGTGCTGCATCCCGGCCACTGCGCGAACTGGCAGTGCTGCCCGAGCCGTCCCCTGAAATGTCAATAACCGCACGGCTGCCACTGAAACCGTTATTCTCAATGGACCTTGCTGCGTAGCGGATTGCCCCGCCAATATCCGTCATGCCGGAGATGAGCCTTGGCGCAGTTCTCACCCTTGCAGCAAATTCCACAGCACGTTCTGCTGAATTCACATGGGTCCATCCGACAACGGTTTTCTGCCTGCCCAGGCCCGCCCACTCCACCAGTGTGACTGCAATTCCGATATTCCCCATTCCTTCGATGACTGCAATGAAGTCCGGATGGGCAAACGCATGGGAAAGCCCCTGCCGCTGAAGTTCAAATTCCACGCCGTCAACACTGGTGGACGTATCCATGGCCAGAACAAGTTCAAGCACAACAGGTTGTTGCTGCGCCCGCACACCTGGCTGGACGAGCAAAAGCGAAAACAGCAATGTCAGTAAAATGCGGGCCTGCAACCGCACTTAATACGTGGCACGGCCGCCCGAAATATCGAACACGCCGGCTGTGGTGAATGAGTTTTCGCGACTGGCAAGCCAGCAAACGAGTGAGGCAATTTCCTCGACCTTTACAAACCTGCCACGGGGAACCTTGGACAGCATGTAGTCGATATGTTCCTGCGTCATCTGGTCGAAAATTCGTGTTTTTGCCGCTGCCGGGGTAATGCAGTTCGCGGCGATATCAACATCCGCAAGTTCCTTGCCAAGCGACTTGGTGAACCCGATCACGGCAGCCTTGGAGGCGGAGTATGCCGATGCATTCGGATTGCCCTCCTTGCCGGCGATCGAAGCAATGTTGATGATCCGTCCGTAGCCAAGTTTCTTCATGTGCGGAACGGCAGCCCGGCATGTATGGAACGTGCCGTTGAGGTTCAGGCTGATGATCCGGTTCCATTCATCGACCGGATAGGCGTCGACAGTGGTGTTCATCCCTGCCATGCCTGCTGAATTGACAAGTATGGAAAGGTGGCCGAGCTCGCTTGCAACCTGGTCAGCGGCAGTCTGCACGGCTTCATGGTCGGTAATGTCAACGCGGCAGGATGAGGCTGCGTCACCCAGTTCAGCCACGGCCTTGTCGAGCAGGTCCCCGTCAATGTCCCACAGGGACACCCTGGAACCGGAATCAATCATGCGCTTGGCACATGCAAGGCCGATACCCTGTGCGCCACCGGTTATCACGGCAACTTCGCCTGCGAGATCATAACTGTTCAACGGTCTGCTCCTCCTGCTGACTGCAATGCCGGGAACCGGTTGTTTTCAGGCAGCCGGTTCCCGGGCTTTGTTTTACTTGTCCATTTTGACGGTCTGGCGTTGCTGGCCAAGGCCTTCAATGCTGAGTTCCATCACGTCACCGACTTTCAGGAATTTCGGCTTTGGCTTGATCCCTGCGCCCACGCCTGGCGGTGTGCCGGTGATAATGACATCACCCGGATTGAGCGTGAAAAGGTGTGACAGGTGTTCAATGATCTCCGCAACGGTGAAAATCATCAGTGATGTGCTGCCGGTCTGCATGCGCTTGCCGTTGACATCAAGTGTCAGTTCCAGGTTCTGGACATCCTTAACCTCGTCCCTGGTGACAAGCCACGGGCCAAGCGGACCGAATGTGTCGCAGGATTTTCCCTTGGTCCATTGACCGGTCAGGCTTTTCTGGAAGGTGCGTTCGGAAACATCGTTTGCAACGCAATAGCCCGCAACATATTTCAGCGCGTCATCCTTGCTGACGTATTTTGCCTTGCGACCGATGACTACGCCGAGTTCGACTTCCCAATCGGTTGTTTTGGATTTGCGCGGCATGACAACATTGTCATTGGGGCCGATAATGGCCGATGTTGCCTTCATGAACAAAAGCGGATGTTCAGGAATGTCTGCGCCGGTTTCCTTTGCATGGTCAATGTAATTGAGGCCGATACACATCATCTTGCCGACATTGCCGACACAGGGGCCGATCCGTGGTTTGCCTTTCACAATCGGCAGGGAATCCGGATCCAGCTTCTTCAGTTTTGACAGGGAACTGGAGGTGATTGTCTCGCCTGTAATGTCACTGACATGATCGGAAAGGTCACGGATTTTTCCGTCAGGTCCCACCAGACCGGGTTTTTCGGCACCCGCCTTGCCATATCGTACAAGTTTCATGAAAAGTCCTCATTGATGCAATGCAGCCCGAATGCAACCATACCCGTGCGGAGTCAAGCTTGTAACGTCCGTGACATAGCTTTCGGTATGTTTTTGATGAGGGGGGAAACAACACTGGTACTCCCTAGGGGAATCGAACCCCTCTTTCCAGGTTGAAAACCTGGCGTCCTAACCGATAGACGAAGGGAGCATCAGTGTGAGCCGCGTTATAAAAGCGCGAGGGCAGCACTTCAAGCGATATTTTCGGTGAAACGGAAAAAAATTCACACCCGATGCCTGCGGATCATTCATACATGTCGTGCAGGCTGCGGAAGCGGTGAGAGGCTCAGGTTTTCTTGCGTTTTCTCACGCTGGAGCGGCGGCACGGATGATGCCAGTCACGCTTTGAGCCGATATCGAAGTGAACGGATTTGGTACGGCAATACGTGCCGACACCACCCCGACCGGGAATGGACCTCAGGTATTTGGCAAGATCCCATTTGGAAACGCCTTCAACCTGGATATCTGCTGCCTTGCAGAAAATGTGCTGGGAATTTCGGGCTCCCCCGGCGCGGCGGTTCCGCTTGGGGCTTCGGTAACCCGAAGTAATGATGGGTTTGGAACCGTAGCGTCTTTCCACGATCTTCAGAATTTTCAGGACACCGGGTTTCAGGCAGGAAACTTCCACCTTGTCATGCTGTACCCGCAGACCGTTCGGGGAAAGCCGTCCGAAACTGCCCACGGCTGCAACCTGTGTTGCACGCAATTCATCATCATCCTGTTCGGATTCATTGATGCCGAACAGTTCGGCATTTGATTTCACGCCAGGTAGTCCGCCGTTCCCGGCTGCAAGGCTGGCTCGTGAGGCATTGCCTGCCGTACGGCTGCGAACCGCAATTTCCGGTTTGTCTGTATTGCCGAGGGCGGCAAAAAGGCCACCGCTTGACCGGCTGGTTTTCTTGCGCCGGTTGCGGACAATTCCTGATTCATCGGCCATTCTTCCGGCCCTGCGGGCACGTTTCGCAACCCTTGGCTTGGCTGCCGGTGCTGATTGCGTGGCCAATTGGGCCTCTGCGCTGGCTGCTGCATCGCTGTCTGTGCTGAGTGCCGCAAGTTCTGTTTCATCCTGAACCGCATCATCGCCCGAAGAGGATGGTTGAAAGCTTTCACTGATCCGGGTTTGGGCTTCGTTTGCAGGCTGGGCAGGCTGCGCATTCAGCAAGGCCTGGGATGGATTGTTGTCTGTGGGGGAAACAATGGCCAGCGTGTTTGTAGCAGCCTGGTTGTCCGGGCTTGCCTGCGATTGCGATGGAGCTGCAGATGCAATTTCTCTTGGAGCCTTGACCGGAACACCAAGAGCCTCTCCATTGCTGTCGGTCACGATGGTGGCTTGAACGGTGTCCTGGGAAGTTGCACCTTCGGTGACATCATCGCCGCTAGAGTCAGATGCAACGCTGTCAACTGAAAGCTGGCTGGTATCCTGGGTAACCTGTGAATGGCCGGAAAGTCCGAGAGCCGGATCCTGTGAAACGCAGGAAGCAAGAATGAGACCTGCAGCCCCGAGCATGGCGATTCGGCAGGCTGCGGTTACGAGGGGTCCTTGTCGGTCCTGTCTGCTCCTTGTAAGGGCACCGCCGCTCATGTCTTTGGTATCAGGCAAACCGGTTAAAAATTCCCGTAATAGCAAAAGATCGAGACAATATCGCAATTCATGATGGCGTCTCGCGAATGCATGCGTACAAAAAATCGAAACAGTGCGAAAGCCCCTGCGCACCGTTACAATCTGATAAATAAAAAATGCGGCTGAATAAAGTCAAATTATCCAACTGGTTCGGGAGGATGCCCGATCATTCTTGCCTGCAACTGGTGACTTGCTCCACCCGGCCCTGATTGAAATCATGTGTTTCAGGCTGGCCAATTCGCCATTTTGGCAGTGCCGGTCAGTAAATATCGGTCAGGTGAAGGTTGAAAACGGAAAAACAGGTAACTTTTTACTGGGTGTATTTGAGATTTTCACAAGATTTGCGATCTCTACAAGTTTTTTTGCGCCAGGGCTTGCAGTAATTGCTCCAATAAGTGCTATCATCGGGTGAATCGCTTCGTTGCGGTTCAGGTTTCAAGCGGTAAGTGAGTAAGCCAATGGCGGGGATGAAGGACCAGTTTGGGGGAGCTGCCGACAGGGGCAAGGAAGTTTCCGGGGATACGGAAGCGGTAGATCTCATAGAAATAGCCGGTGCAATAAAATGGTTCGATGTGTCGAAGGGATTCGGCTTTATCGTTCCCGATGACGGCATGCCGGATGTCCTGCTGCATGTCACATGCCTGAGGCGCGACGGATACCAGACTGCACCGGAAGGTGCCCGCATTGTTTGTGAAATAGTCAAGCGCGAAAGAGGCTACCAGGCTTTTCGCATCCTCTCCATGGATGAATCGACCGCTACCCACCCGTCCCAGAAAGAGGGCGGCAAAACCCATTTTGACGTCAAGGCCGAAAGCGATCTTGAGCGTGTGCAGGTCAAATGGTTCAACCGCACAAAGGGATACGGGTTTGTAACGCGCCGGGGCCAGGACATTTTCGTTCACATGGAGACCTTGCGCAGATACGGGCTGACGGAATTGCGGCCAGGCCAATATGTCCTTGTTCGTTTTGGCAACGGGCCGAAAGGGCTTATGGCCGCGGAAATATTCCCTGACAATGAAGCCCAGGCCAAAAACTCTCACTGAAAACCTGACCGCCCGCCTGCTGCATCGTGCTGCATGGCGGCAGTTTCCTGTTTGCCGGAACCGGTTTCTTTGCGCCTGTCTGACAGGTTGGTTGATCCTGTTTGCTTGCCAGCCCTTCATTTCGCCCGCAACGGCTGACAGCACAGCAGCAAGACCGACACTGGCTGATGACCCGCTGGCGGTATTGCCTGTTGAGGAACTGGAAATCGTGACAGCCGCCGGAAGTTTCAGGTTCAGCGTGGAAATTGCAGACGAAGCCGATGAGCGCTCCACGGGCCTGATGCACCGGCCCAGAATGCTGCCCACTCACGGGATGCTTTTTGATTTCGGCAAGACAGGTCCGGTAATGATGTGGATGGAAAACACACCCTTGTCTCTCGACATGGTTTTCATCCGTTCAGACGGTACCATAGCCCGCATTGCCCGCAACACGACGCCCTTTTCCCGTGATATCGTTTCTTCGGGCGAACCTGTTTCGCACGTGCTTGAGTTGAATGCCGGCATGGCAACCCTGATTGGTCTCAAGTCTGGTGACAGGGTCAGGCACCGCATGTTCCGGTAGACATACTTGGCTGACTGGCTTGAACGGGAGACGGCTGTCTTCCCGTTCCGGTTGGTTTTCACCATGCAAGCGGGTTCACGCTGCCATCCGCTGCCCGGTTGTCCGGGTTACAAGGTAGGGCTCGAGGCCTTCTGATGCCCCCTCGATTCCGTACCCGCTTTCCTTGCATCCTGCAAAGGGTGTTTCCGGAAGGGAAATCGTGCAGGTATTCAACCCGATCATGCCGGTTTCCAGCCGTTCAGATATCTCCCGGGCCCGGGAAAGCGATTGGGTGAAGGCATAACCAGCAAGGCCGAACTGAAGGGCGTTTGCTCGCGAACATACATCATCAATGTCGGTGAAACTGGTGATGGGTGCAATTGGTCCAAATGGCTCTTCGGTCATGACCATCGAACTGTCGGGAGCATCAGCAATGACTGTTGGCGGGTAGTAAAAGCCTTCATTACCCTGTCGTGCTCCACCAGTAAGGATTCGTGCACCACTCTTTTCTGCATCCGCGACGAAAGTATCCATGGCATCCAGTCGCCGCGTGTTTGCCAATGGCCCCATTTGTGTTGCGGCCTCAAGACCGTTGCCGATCCGCCGCGCTTTTGCCCGGCTGACAAATCCCTCGACAAAGGCATTGTAGACATTTTCCTGCACGTAAAACCGGGTAGGTGAAACGCATACCTGCCCAGCATTTCGCAATTTGCCCTCGATTGCAACGTCGAGTACGCGATCAAGGTCAATGTCATCAAATACCACGACGGGTGCATGCCCGCCCAGCTCCATGGTTGCCCGTTGCATGTTGCCGGCGGCAAGGGCTGCGATGTGTTTGCCGACAGGGATCGAGCCGGTAAAGGAGACTTTTCTGATAACAGGTGAGGCCATCAGGTGCCGTGAAACCTGGTCGGGAACTCCGAAAACAAGCTGGATCGCACCGGCAGGAACCCCGGCATCGTGAATTGCCCGGACATACTCCACGGCACTTGCCGGTGTTTCCTCAGCCGCTTTTGCGATGATTGCGCAACCCGCTGCCAGGCCAGCGGCAATTTTTCTCGAAGGCGTGTTTATCGGAAAGTTCCATGGTGTCATAGAAAGTGAAACACCTACCGGGTGTTTGCGAACCTGATATTCGGTTTCGCTTTCCCGCGATGCGATGATCCGGCCATAGGAGCGTCTTCCCTCTTCGGCAAACCACTCTGTATAATCGGCAGCAGAGGACACTTCGGCGCGTGCCTCTGTGATCGTCTTTCCCTGTTCGAGAGTCAGAATGGTTGCAATATGCTCTCTTCTTTCACGCAGCAGGTTTGCTGCACGGCGCAGAATTTCAGCTCGCTCATGCGGCTGTATTCGCCGCCAGGTTTCGAATCCCGTTTGTGCAGCGTCCAGTGCTTCATCCAGATCTGTTGAGCTTGCATGTGGCAGTATCGCAAGCGGTGTTCCTGTTGCAGGGTTGATAACCTCTTCGCCTGTGTTCTCACTGCCTTTGCGCCATTGACCGGCAATTAGCATATTAAGATCTGGATATGTCATGCTGATTTCTCGCTTGTGTTTGTAAAAGGGCCTGATCGGGTTCCTGTCAGCTAGCAAATGGCCACGCCCTTCCGGGCCGGGAAAGTTTCAGGCGGTAAACAGAGGTTTGGGCGGTAACAAACAGCGTGCACAAGTCGCTGCCACCCCATGTGAAATTTGTTGCTTCCTCGGGAAATGCGAGTGTTTCAAGCAATTCCGCATCCGATGAAAATACCTGTATTCCGCCGGGGCCACAGGAAAACACACGCCCGGAAGCGTCCAGCTTCAATCCATCAGGGCAGCCGTTATCCTGACCGCTTGTTACTGCAAAAATACCGTTGTCTTCGAGTTTGCCGGGTCCGGCTATGTTGAAATGGCGGATGTGAAACCGCCTTGTGTCCGAGACATAGAGCGTTTTACCGTTTTCGCCGATACACAGCCCGTTGGGCTGGTCAAAATCATCGGCAGCCAGATGCAGCTGGCCATCAGGCGCAATGCAGTAAACCCCCTGGAAACCCAGCTGTTGGGGACGTTCGATACCATACTCGGCCAAGCGCCCGTAAACGGGATCGGTGAACCAGATTGCACCTGTGCAATCGGCAATGACATCATTCGGGCTGTTGAGTTCGTGTTGTTGCCAGTGGGAGGCAAGAACACTCAACGTTCCGTCCGCTTCTTCTCGAACAATTCTGCTTGTGCCGTGTTCGCAACTCACCAGTCTGCCCTGACAATCCCTGGTGCTGCCATTGGCAAAATTGCTGGGTTTTCGATAAACGCCCAATTTCCCGTCGGCCTCGAGCCTGTAGATGACATTGCCACGAATGTCACTGAACACAAGACTTCCGGTTTCATGATACCAGACAGGGCCTTCGGTAAATTGCAGGCCGCCAACAACCAGTTCAACCGTTGCGCCGGGCGCAACAATATTTGAGGATATCCCGGTCATTGTTCTTCTTCTGATGCCTCACCGGCCGCTTCGCTTTCCTGAATTCGGGCAATCGTGTAATTCATGGCGCCGGTGATATCTGCCTGGATGAAGGTTTTGGCTGACGACCCGTCTCCGTTTTTCATGGCATCAATGATCATCAGCCTGAGATTGCCCCGCTCCATGCTAGAGTAATCAGGGAAAAGCAGGCTGCGATAGGGTGCGGTGCGTAACCAAAGGCCGCGGATCAGGTTGATCAGATGGGTTTGCCGGGTTGCATCATACAATGTGAAATGAAACCGTTGAATCCGTTCCATGGCAGCAGCGATATCACCGACATCCCGCGTTGCACGGATTTCGTCATCAATCTGGCGCAGCTTTCCGATAAACTCGGGAGTGCTGTTTCCGGTGGCTATTTCAACAGCCCGGCCCTCTAGCAACACTCTTATGTCCCTTAATTCCCGCAGCTCTCCGGATGTAAGCAAAGGCACGCGGATATGCCTGTTGGGGGCAAAATCAATGGCGTTCTCGACTGACAACTGGCGGATAGCGTCCCGGATTGGTGTTGATGAGGTGTCAAGCATCGCCATCAATTGCCTGAGCGTGATTTTTTCACCCGGCTTCAACCGCCCGGAAAGCAGCGCCTGCGCAATCTGCTCATACGCATAATCAGACAATGTTTGCTTTTCAGAGCCGTTTTCCTGTTCGCCCATGTTGCCGTTCATCAAAATAGCCTTCCACAATCAACCTGAAGTGTTTGCCCCGTAATTGCTTTTTGCATGCTCAGAAACACGATCGCATCAGCAACATCATCAGCCTCGACCATACGGCCAAGCATTGTATTGGCAAGTGAGCGCTGTTTACGTTCTTCAGGCCACTTCTCTGTCCACGGTGTTCTGGTCAGGCCAGGAGCCACAGCATTTACATTGATATCGGGACCAAGGCCTTTCGCAAGGTTCCGTGTCAGGTTGATAAGCGCCGCCTTGCTGGCCCCGTATGCAAGGGAGCTTGCATCGCCACCGAGGCCGGCAGTGGATGCAACATTCACGATGGAACCATTTGAGTTTTTGAGGGCCTTGCTTGCAGCATGGATTGTGTTGAACGCCCCGACAAGATTGGTATTGAGCGTTGCTTCCCACAGCTCCGGTGTTATTCCGTCCAGATCCGAGAACGGGACCGGGTCCTGAACGCCTGACGTGCCGGCATTGTTTACAAGTGTGTCCAGTCCGTCGAAATCATCAATTGCATACTGGATCATTGCCTTTGCAGAGACAGGATCTGAGATGTCGGCAGGCAAGGCCGTAACCATGCCCACCCATTCTTGTGCCAGGTTTCCGATTTGTGTTTCGGCTGATGCATCTCCAGCCAGGAAATTGCAGCCCACCCTGGCCCCGGCCCGAAGAAAATTTCGTGCCGTTGCCAGTCCAATCCCGGATCCTGCCCCGGTTACGACAATGCGCAATCCGGACAGGTTTGCGTTGATCCTTTGGTGAGTGAAAACCTGTTTGCTCATCAGCCTGCTCTTGTCAGTAGGTTGCGGCGGCAGCCTGTTTTGCAACGGCTCCTGTATTCCGCACTTCACTGACCGAAGCCGCCAGATCTGAAAGATAGAGATCCGCAGTTTTCGCATGCACAGGATTGAGATGCATGTGAATGCCCACCGGCTCTGCCTGACGTCCGATAAACCAGCCGCGCTTGGTCATTTCTTCACCGACCGCACCGATATCAAGGTCAGGGTCTTCGGATGTATAAACGAACAGGCACAGTTCGTGTGGTTTGAGAACTGTCAATCCCTCAATGGCATCAATGCCGTCCGTCAGCTTCTTGACTGTATCCATAATCACCTTGGCCCACAGGGTGTATCCTTCTTCGCCAAGATAGTTCATCACAGCCCATGCTGCTGCAACAACACCGCCGGCCCGTGTGCCTTGCATGGTGTCATTGACATAGGGGCCGCGCTCCCAGTCGTTGAAGTCAAATACCTGGTATTTGTGAAGAGCTTCATCACGCAACATCATCATGGATGCTCCCTTGGGGGCATAGCCGTATTTGTGAATATCGGCCGAGATTGATGTAACGCCGGGTACGGAGAAATCGAAATCGGGTATGTCATATCCCAGCTTTTTGACCCAGGGTGCCAGAAATCCGCCTACGCACGCATCTACATGCATCCAGAGATTGTGTTTCTGAGCCACGTCAGCGACATCAGCGACGGGGTCGAAAACTCCGTACGGATAATTTGGCGCACTGGCCATTGTCATGATGGTGTTGCTGTCAAAGCGTTTTTCCAGTTCTGCTGGATCCGCACGGTAATCGGCCCGGGTGGTTGGCACACGGATTACCTTGATGTTCAGGAATGCGGCAGACCGGTCAAAGGCCGGATGGGCCGTGCGGGGTATGACGATATTCGGCTCCGTAATCCCTTTGGTATCCCTGGCCCAGTCCCGGGCAGTTTTCATTGCCATGAAAATTGATTCAGACCCGCCGGATGTGAAGGTAGCCTTTGCGTTCGCCGGTGCATGATGCAAAGCCAGCCCCATTTCCAGCACTTCTGATTCAAGTTTGAGCATGCTGAAGAAGGTTTTCTTGCCCATCGCATTTTCAGTCCAGTAGGTTTTATAGGCTTCCTGCTGAACACGTTTAACTTCCTCGTCGAGATAGTAGAAATACAAGGCCATTCGGCCTTCTTCCCATTTGAAGTCATCCTTCTTCGCGTCTTCCAGTTCGGTTTTCAGTTCGTCCCAGGGACGGCCTTTTAGCGGGATTACGGTCATGTTTTCCTCTTCATGTGTTAGGTTCGGTATTTCATTGCTGGCCCAGCTAGGCGTGCATGATCTGGTTGAGAAACGCTTCCACGCGGGGATTGGCGAGGTCGCGGTCAAAAAACTGTTCGGGTGGAAGGTTTTCGATAATGGATCCCTGCTCCATCATCACCACGCGGTCGGCGACACGTTTTGTGAATCCCATTTCATGGGTAACAACAATCATGGTCATGCCGCGTTCGGAGAGTTCGCTCATCACATCAAGAACTTCGCCGACCATTTCAGGATCAAGGGCAGATGTCGGTTCGTCGAAAAGCATTACCCTCGGGCGCATGCAAAGTGCACGGCAGATCGCCACCCGTTGCTGCTGGCCACCGGACAGCATTTCAGGATACTTCAATGCTTGATCGGCGATTTGCACCCGAGCAAGTTCTTCCATTGCCCTGGCTTCCGCCTCGGCACGTGAAACCTTGAGAATTTTCATGGGGCCGATACAGCAGTTTTCCAGTATCGAGAGATGAGGGAAGAGATTGTATTGCTGAAACACCATCCCGACGTGACGGCGAAGGTCGTGGGCGGTACCGTCGCGTTCGGAAACAACAGTGCCTCCGACGCTTACTTCACCGCCTTGATAGGCTTCAAGTCCGTTGATGGTGAATACAGCCGTGGATTTTCCCGAACCCGACGGTCCGCACAGCACGATCTTTTCACCTTCGCTTACTTCAAGGTTCACATCGCGCAGGACATGAAGGTTGCCATACCATTTGTTGACATTGCGCAGTGCGATGATCGGTGGCCTGTGTGTTGTCATCATCGGTCCGGCCTCAATGTTGCTGACGCATGCTGATGCGTCGTTCGATGCGGCGGCTGTACCAGCTCATGCTTGCACACACCGCCAGATAAATTGCGGCGATGAACACATAAGCCTCGATGAAAAGCCCAAGCCATTCCGGGTCTGCCTTGGCTGCGTTTGCCGTTCCCAGAAGATCGAGCATCGAGATCACAATGACGAGTGAGGTATCCTTGAAACCCGCGATGAACAGATTGACCATGGAGGGAATGGTTATACGCAGTGCCTGGGGCAGGATGATGTATATCATCGATTGCCAGTATCCCATGCCCATTGCTTTGGCAGCTGCATACTGACCGTCTGGCACTGCCTGCAATCCACCGCGAACCGTTTCAGCCATGTAGGCGGCAAAGAACATGATGAATGCCACCTGGGCCCGGACGATATTGGGTATGGTTACATCTGCCGGGAGCAACAGCGGCAACATGATGTTGGCCATAAACAGGAGTGATATCAGCGGAACACCCCTGATAACTTCAATATAGACAATGCAAATCCACCTGATGGCCGGCATGGAAGAACGCCGTCCCAGTGCCAGCAGTATCGAGGCAAGGAAACAGGCCGCCATGCCAACAACTGCCAGAAGGACAGTAAGCGGCAGGCCAGACCAGAAACGGATCTCGACATGTGGAAGTCCAAGGCCACCGGACATCAGAACACCGATAAGCAATATTCCGACGAGCCATAGGCCGAACATCCAGCGCTTGCGTTCCTGCGTTTTCCAACTGGCCGGAATGCAGGTTGCAATCACCAGCAGCAAGAACAGCACCAACGCCAATGCCGGACGCCACTGCTGGTCAAACGGGTAAGTCCCGAAAAGGATCAGCCGCCATTTGTCCTGAATGAATGCCCAGCAGGCACCGCCTGCATCAATACATTCCCGGATGGTCGCAGGTGCCAGGGTTGCATCCAGAACAGCCCAGGTGAAGGCGCCCGTTATGGCTTTGTACAATATCCACAGGATCACCAGGGTCAGAACCGAATTGCCCAGGCTGCCAAAGAAATTTTGCCAAATCCAGGTAACCAGTCCCTTTTGTGGTGGGCGCGGTGGAGAGGGGATATCTGTCATCGGTACAGTCATCCTATTTCTCCACAAATGCGATGCGGGCATTGTACCAGTTCATGAATGCCGAGGTCAGAAGGCTCAGGCACAGGTAGATGGCCATCAGGATTGTGATGCATTCAATTGCGCGCCCGGTTTCGGAAATGACTGCCGTCGAGACGCGCACGAGTTCCGGATAACCAATGACAACTGCCAGTGAACTGTTCTTGGTCAGGCTCATGTATTGCCCGGCCATGGGAGGTACGATGATCCGCATTGCCTGGGGCAAAACCACCTTGCTGAGAACTAGTGAGCCGGGAAGACCCAAGCTGCGTGCTGCCTCAAGCTGACCTTTCCGGACACCCATGATGCCGGAACGTATGGTCTCCGCCGCAAATCCGGACTGGTATACGGAAAGGGACACGAGAACAGCTACAAATTCAGGGGTTATTGTGGTGCCGCCCAGAAAATTGAAACCCTTGAGCTCAGGTACATCAAAACTCATGCCGAAGCTGGCTATCACGACCATTGCCAATGGCAGGCCGATCAGCGCAGTCATGCCGGCAAGCGCAGGCTTGTGAACTGCACCGGTTCTTTTTCGATAGTTCTGCGCGAAACGATAGACAAAAAATGCAGCGACAACCCCGAGAAGCAAGCCGACAAAACCCCAATAGTGCAGGGGGGACATGACCGGAGACGGCATGTAGATGCCGCGGTTGGAAACAAAGACGCCGGGTGCAGGATTGAGCGCCTGGCCAGGAAACGGCAACAGGGTCGAGAAGCCGTACCAGAACAGCATTTGCAGCAATAGCGGGATATTGCGAACGGTCTCGGTGTAGACCAGTGCGACGTTTGAAACGAGTTTGTTTTCAGACAACCTTGCAAGGGCAACGACAAGGCCCAGAAAAGTGCAGCAGATAATGCCCAGAATTGAAACCCGTACCGTATTGATGAAGCCGACTGCGAAGGTCAGCCATATGGGGCTCTTGGCTGTAGCATCCAGATAGTTCGGACCCATTTCAAATCGGGTCGGTAGCGAAAGAAAATCCAGGCCAAAACCAATGTTTGAACGGGGCAGATTGGTGCTGACATTGGCCACGATGGACCAGGCAACATAGAGAATGAAGGAAATGGCGAGCATTTGCCAGACAACATGAATTACCCATGGGCGGCGCCAAAACGGACGTTGTCTTACATCCTCCAGTCTTTGAACTGACTGGCTGGAAAAGTTTCCGGTTTTGTTTGTCAGGTCTGTCATGTCGCCAGCTTCCGTAATGCGCCTTGTCCAGTCTGGCAGCGCTGCCGCCAGACCAGTCTTCTCAAGTGTAGTAAATCAGCGCCAGTTGGGAGCCCACTGCAAGCCACCATCCTTTGCAAGGGCATTCAGGCCCCGCGGCAACTTGACGGCCGACTTCATGCCGAAATTGCGCTCCCAAATATCGTCATAGTTGCCCGTCGCGCGGATGATGTTGACGGTGAAGTCGTTCGGCAGTCCCATTTTTTCTCCCAGCGTCTCTGTTACACCGAGAAACCGCTGAAGTTCCGGGTCTTCGGTTTTGAGCATTTCGTCGATGTTTTCCTGGTTGATGCCAAACTCGTCAGCCTGGATGAGGGCATAATGCACCCAGCGGGCAACGTTGGACCACTGCGGGTCTGATTCAAGGATCACCGGTCCCATATGCGATTTTGCAAAGACTTCCTCGAAAATGACGTGATCATCCGGGTTCTTCATGCGCAAGCGGCGCGTACCCAGAAACGGGATTTCCGATGTTACAACATCGCAGCGGCCATTTTCGTAATACTCGTATCTCTGATTGGTATTCTCAAAGGCAACGGGTGTGTAAGTGAGGTTGCGTGCTGAAAAGTAATCCGAAATCAGGCTGTCAGTCACGGTGCCTGCAACCACGCAGACCGAAGCGCCGTTCAGGTCTGCAATTTTGGTTGCGCCTGTACGCTTGTGAACCATGAAGCCGTGACCCGAGTAGAGGGTTGGTCCGACAAAATCGAGACCCAGTTCGCTGTCACGTCCAATTGTGTAGGTTATTGCCAGTCCCGCCATGTCCACTTCGCGGGATTTTACTGCCGGCATGCCCTGGGCAAAGGTCATTGTTACGAATTCCACGGCGTCGCCATCACCAAAGAGTGCGGCTGCCAGGGCTCGGCAATAGTCGACATCAAAGCCTTGCCACCGGCCCTGGTCGTCGAGCGTCGCAAGTGCAGGCACATTTTGGTATATGCCGCAGCGAAGCTTTCCCCGTTCCTTGATCTCGTCAAGAATGGCGCCTGCAGTTGCCGTAGTGGCAGATGCCGCAGCAATCACGCCTGCGGCTAGAATGGATTTCAATAGAGTTCTCATACTCTTCCTCCTGTTGTCAGTCAGTATGCGGATATTGTTCCCCTCCCGGAGTTACCTCTTCAAGGCGGCCCGCAATGATGTGGAGGCTACATGTAGTTTTCCCAATTGTCACTATAATGTTGCAACAAAAATTTCGAAAAGTGGGAAAATACACAAAACAAGAGGTTTAATAAGGTATTTTTTGCAAATCTGGTTGACTAATAAAAAATATGTTGCAACATTTAAAGCCTGGATGCCAATTGAGGAGTGGTTGAATGTTGCGCGAAGGCGGCGGATTTCCCAAGGACGGGGCAGCTTGGGCTGACGTTGAGGAGGCCTTGATATCGTTCAAGCAGGATGACCTGGATTGGCGACGCGGAAGGTTGCCTGCCTACATCTACTATTTCGATGAAGATGTTCTTCGCGTGCAGATGGATGCCTATCGTCTCTATGCGGTTGAGAACGGCTTGGGCGAAGGAAAGGCTTTTTTCAGTCTGACCAGAATGCTCGAGGATATCAGTTCGATGTGCCTTGATCTCTTCAACGGCCCTTCTGATGGTGCTGCATCATTCACCTCCGGGGGGACGGAGAGTCTCATTGAGGCGGTACGCACCGCCAAGAAGCGGCATGTACTTGAAAAAGGCCGTGATTATCCTTTGAACGTTGTTGCCCCGTATTCTGCCCACGCCGCTCTGAACAAGGCTGGTGAAGTGCTTGATGTGGAGATCAGGCGCATTCCCTTGGCTGACGAATTTCGTGCCGACCCCGCGGCGATGGCCGGTGCGGTCGACGATGGAACGATCATGCTTTTCGGCTCTGCGCCGTGTTTTCCATACGGTGTGATTGATCCGATCCGCGAGCTCGGAAAGGTCGCGCTGGAAAAAGGCCTCTGGTTGCATGTGGACGCATGCTGGGGTGGGTTCATTTCACCTTTCGCCAAGCAACTGGGTTATCCGATACCGGATTGGGATCTTGGCGTGCCAGGGGTGACCAGCGTATCTGCCGACATTCACAAGTTTGCATATGGAGCCAAAGGCGCCTCCCTGCTGCTCTTCCGCGATGCGTCCCTGAAAGAACTGGAACGCTTCAGCTTTTCAGACTGGCCAAGAGGTACATATGCCACGCCGACGCTGATGGGCAGCAAACCTGCCGGATCTATCGCCTCGGCATGGGCTGTAATGAACTATCTGGGAAATGAAGGATATCTGCGGACAACAAAGGCGGCGATGGACGCCACGATGGGGTTCATTCGCGGCATTGATGCAATCGACGGATTGCATTGTCTTCAACCAACCGGTGAAGCCAACCTGTACGCTTTCGTATCCGATGACCCGCAGGTGGATATCATGGCCGTGGCCGATGTCCTGCAGAACAAGGGCTGGTTCCCGGGCAGGATGCGTGAGCCGTTGGCCATACAGCAAGGTGTCAATCCGGTGCACCTGCCAATTGTCGATGAATATGTTTCGGATGTTGCCAGTGCAGTCGCCGAAGTGCGGAGCAGGGGTAGGCAGGGTCAATATGACGAGAACAGCTACTGAGAACGACAAGGCTCTGACAGCAAAATGACTATACAGAATTCAACCGCTGAAATGGACAGGGTTGCACATTTGCACCCATACACCAATGCCCGCAAACAGGAGGCGGAAGGTCCTCGCGTCATGGTGCGCGGCGACGGAATTCATGTCTATGATGCGCAGGGAAACGAGTATATCGAGGGCCTGGCCGGTCTTTGGTCCGTGGCGGTTGGCTTCGGAGAAAAACGGTTGCAGAAAGCTGCTTCGGACCAGATGGGGAAGCTCCCATATTACCATGTGTTCGCACAGAAAACCCATGATCCCGCTGCCCGTCTGGCTGACAAGCTCGTTGAAATTACGCCCGATCACCTGACCAAGGTGTTTTTCACCAATTCAGGCTCTGAAGCCAATGACACGGTGGTCAAGCTCGTCTGGTTCATGAACAACGCGCTGGGGCGGCCGGGCAAGAAGAAGTTTATTGCCCGAACCAATGCCTATCATGGAATTACCGTTGCCAGCGGTTCGCTGACCGGCCTGCCCTGGAACCACAACTCTTTTGACCTCCCGGCCATTCCGGTGCGCCATCTGACATGTCCCCATGCCTATTTCCATGCGAATGAAGGCGAGACTGAAGAACAGTTTACCGAGCGGCTAGCCGATGAACTCGAAGCGGTAATCGAGGAGGAAGGGCCGGAAACAATCGCTGCATTCATTGGGGAGCCTTTAATCGGTGCTGGCGGTGTGCTGGTGCCGCCAAAGGGTTACTGGCAGAAGGTGCAGGAGATATGCCGTCGTCACGAGATACTCATCGTCGCCGATGAGGTAATTACCGGATTTGGCCGTACCGGCAATATGTTTGCCTGTGAGACATTTGGCATTCATCCTGATGTTTTGGTCACGTCAAAACAGATTACTTCTTCGTATCAACCCCTGGCCGCAATCATGTTTGCGGATGAAATGTACCAGGTTATTGCCGATCATACTGACAAGCTGGGGACCCTCGGACACGGATTTACCGGCTCCGCACATCCTGTTGCAACGGCTGTGGCACTCGAAAACCTGGCAATCATTGAAGAGCAAATGCTTGTTCAAAACGCTGGGAAAATGGGGGCGGTACTGCAAAAAGAGCTCGCAAGATTTCTTGATCATCCCATGGTCGGGGAAGTGCGCGGATGCGGGCTCATTGCCGCTGTTCAACTGGTTGCAGACAAGTCCGGACGGAAACCCTTCAATCCTGAGGGGAAAGTGGGGGGATATTTCTTTGAGTGCGCACACGATCATGGCCTGATTGTTCGCAACATCAAGGACGCGATCGCAATATGTCCGCCTCTCATCATCAATGAAGCTCAGGTGAAAGAACTGGTAACGCGTTTTGAAAAGGCGCTTGACCAGACCTGGGAGTTTGCAATTTCCGCAGGGCTCACGGCTGGGGCATAGGAAAAGGATACCGACATGACATCTGTTGCAATCGTGACGGGCGGAGGCTCGGGGATCGGGCTGGCGGCCGCCCAATACCTCTCACAAACACACAGGGTTATATGCTGTGGATTGGACCACATTGATGAATTCCCGGATGATCTGGAGTTCAGGGAACTTGATGTAACTGACGAAAATGCGGTTACTGCTTGCTTCAGCGACATTTCGGAATGTTCAGCGCTGGTAAACTGTGCAGGCATGATTGTGCAGGACAGGCAGGAATTCGAGATACAGAATTTCCGCAAGGTTATCGATGTCAATCTCAACGCAGTTCATCTCGTAACCAACAGTCTGGTTGATGCACTGGCCGTTGCAGGCGGAAGTGTCGTCAACATCGCTTCCATGTACAGTGTGTTCGGTTCTCCCAATACACCGGCCTATTCCGCCAGCAAGGGTGGTATCGTTTCACTGACCCGTTCCCATGCCGTTGCCTTTGCAGGCAGGGGTGTGCGCGTAAACGCAGTGGCACCTGGCTGGATTGATACGCGACTGGCTTCAAATGCAATTCACAATGAAGAACGCAGAAACAGGATAATGGAGCGTTTGCCGATGCGCCGTTTCGGGGAACCGGCAGATGTTGGAAGCGTGATCGCTTTTCTTGTTTCAGAGGAAGCCCGTTACATCACAGGCGCTGTGCTTCCAGTTGATGGAGGCTACTCGATTGCTTGAAATCTGCCATTTGCCAGAAAAGGAAATCTGACATGTTCAACGACCTCACGGGCAAGGCCGTTTTGGTCACCGGTGCCAGCAGGGGTATCGGTGCGGCTATCGCAAACGGTTTTGCAGAAGCTGGAGCCCATGTGGCGATCCACTATAATGCCAGCCGGGAACCTGCGGAGAAACTGGCCGAATCTATCAATCAGTCCGGCGGAAAGGCCGTGACAATAGGAGGGGATTTTTCACGGTCCCCCGAGGCACGCAAGACTGTTGAAGAGGCAGCAACCCGTTTGGGCGGGTTGGATGTCCTTGTCAATAATGCAGGCGCCATGGTCGACCGCCGGGATTTTGTTGACATTGATGATGAACTTCTCGATGCAGTAAATGATCTCAACATCAAGTCTTTGGTGGCTGCTTCTCAGGCTGCGGTTCCTCATCTGGAAAAGTCGGCTAACGGTGCCATTGTGAACCTTGGTTCCATTGCCGGGGCAAATGGCGGTGGCGCCTCCGTCGCACACTATGCGGCAGCCAAGGGTTATGTACACACAGTAACCCGTTCCATGGCCATGGCGCTTGCCGGAAAGGGAATTCGGGTGAATGCCATCGCGCCGGGCGTTATCAATACGGATTTCCACGCTGCTACCCCGCCCGAGATCCTCAATAATCTGAAAAGCATGATCGTCATGGGACGCCTTGGGGATGCGGAAGATTGTGTTGGTTCCGCGCTGTTTTTGTCATCCAGGAAAGCCAGCGGATACATCACAGGCCAGGTTCTGCACATCAACGGCGGCCAGTACATGGCGTAACTGCCTGTTCTGATCATACAGGATACAATCATGACAAACCCGAAACACAATGCCCCACCAGCTGGGCACAACTTTTCACCCGAGGAACTGGCCCGGTTGCGCGATCGTGCCCGCTTTGTCAGGCTTGAAACCATCAGGCTTATCGAAATTGCGAAGATAGGCCACTACAGTTCGGTGTTTTCTGCTGCAGAGATTTTTGCAGCGCTTTACTACAGTGTGATGCGCCTGCACGAGGACAATCCGGACTGGCCAGACCGTGACCGGTTCCTGATGGGCAAGGGTCACGCTGCTGTCGGCCTGTTCCCGATACTTGCCGATCTCGGATATCTCGATACGGAAACGCTGAACGGATACACACGTCTCGGTAACCCGCTGGGGGATCATCCGGACATGCGAAAAGTTCCCGGGGTGGATTTCAGTTCAGGATCAATCGGTCACGCACTTTCAAACGGTGCAGGCATGGCACTGGGAGGGCGTTTGCAGGGTCGCGATTTTTCGGTGTTCGTAATGATGGGAGACGGAGAAATGCAGGAGGGTCAGGTTTGGGAAGCAGCGCAGTTTGCAGCGCATCACAAGTTGTCACGCCTGATTGCCATTGTTGACCGAAACGGATTCCAACTGGACGGAGCGGTTGACGATGTAATCGGTGTCGAGCCCCTGGATGAGCGTTGGCGCAGTTTTGGTTGGGAAACCCATGTCGTGGATGGCCATGACCTGACAGAACTGACGCCGCTTTTGCATCGTCTGAAAAACGATTGCGGACGGGAGCGACCTGCCTGCGTTATTGCAAAAACGCTTAAGGGCAAGGGTGTTTCCTACATGGAAACCGAACCCGGATGGCATTTGGGCTATCTGGACCCGGTTGATGCCGAGTCAGCGATTGCAGAAATCATGAGCCGGGAGATTTGATGATGAAGGCCGAGATAAAATCCGACAAGTCCTGGCAGTACCGTGCGTTGAACGTGAACAATCCGGGGCTTCATTTTCTTTCAGATGGACTGATTGAACTACGTGAGGCAGGTCATCCTGTGGTCGCGGGTGCAGCAGATCTCCAGTATTCCAACGGGCTGAACAAGTTTGCCGAGCGTTTTCCCGATCGTTACGTCCAGTGCGGGATTTCTGAACAGAACATGGTGTCAATGGCTGCAGGCCTGGCTACTACCGGAGAGATGCCGTTCTTTGCAACCTTTGCATCATTTCTGGGGTTGTTGTGCTGTGAACAGATTCGCATGGATGTCGCATATTGTGCGCAGCCTGTCCGCCTGATCGGTCACCATACAGGCATTTCAATGGGTTTTTACGGGACTTCGCATCATGCTACTGAAGATATTTCAACGATGCGCGCAATTGCGGATCTGACAATTATTTCTCCTGCTGATGGCCCACAACTCCATGCGGCGATAAAGGCATCCGTTGACTGGGACCAGCCAATATACTTTCGAACCGGCCGTGGACGTGAACCGGATGTATATGAAAAGGGCAGGGTATTCGAGATTGGCAAGGCGATAGAACACATGGAAGGGGAGGACCTGACCATCATTGCATGCGGGATTACCGTGCATTCGGCAATTCAGGCAGCAAAGGCAATGCGAAAGGACGGTTTGTCCGTGGGTGTGATCGACATGGCAACCATAAAACCGCTTGATCGCGATGCCGTACTTGCAGCAGCCGACCGCTCCAAAATCATGATGACGGTAGAAGAACACAATATCATGGGCGGTCTTGGTTCAGCGGTTGCAGAAGTTCTGGCTGATGAGGGGTGCGGTGTGCGCCTGGCACGCCACGGAATCTATGACGAGTACAGCCTGATTGCGCCTCCTGCCCATCTTTATTCTCATTACAGGCTCGACGGTGCAGGAGTTGAGCAGGCGGCGAGGGAAGCGATCCGGAACGCCTGACCGCAGTTGGCCTTTGTGCCCGGTTATTGCCGCAGCGTCTGGTCCTGTAGATACATGTCGCGCGAGGGCAAGATGTGCTGACGGCAAAGACGGGCAAGGTCATCCCGGTTTCCGGTCCGGGCGGCCTCGATAATCTGCTTGTGTTCCTCGATGGCCATTTGCAGGAGCTTCGGGTCGCCAATCCTGTAAGAGCGGATGGCATTGCTTGCTGCATCCATGCGCTTGATGGTTTCCGTCAGAAACGCGTTGTCACATTGGCCAAACAGGGTGTCGTGAAACCTGTTGTTGAGTGCGATGACCTGAACGAGGTCACCTTGTTCTGCTGCCACTTCGTGATCCTGGGCAATTCTGGTCAGCTCGGACAGTGTTTCACCGGACATTGGAAGCTGTATCCGGGATATTGCCAGTTGATGAAGGTCGTCACGAAACTCGTACAGTGCAACAACCTCTTCGGTGGAATAGTCCCTTACGCGCGCTCCGCGATTCTGGGGGCGTTCGATCAGGCCCCGTTGCTCCAGTTCGCTCAGCGCAGAGCGAACCGTATGGCGCTTTGCCCCGAAACGCGCCATGAGTTCATCTTCAACAAGACGTTCGCGCGGGCGCATTCTGCCCAGTACCAGATCAAGTTCCAGGTCTTGTACCAGTTCATCCAGCGTTGGATTTGGTCTCTGTTTTTTGGCTGTATACGACATCTGCCATATCTCCGGATTAAGGGCACAGACCCGCCTGACTGGTCCTGCTTTGGCTTGTGACTATCGCCGTTCCCATACGCAAGGGCAAGACGGGCCAACATGCTGAAACAGGGCTTTTTGCATTGTTCCCCTGTATAATACTGAAAGCGGTTTTACGCATGCCTGCACAGGATTTTCAACAAAAAACGGGTATAAAGAAATATGATATCTTGTTTGTTTTCATGATCTTAATCTCAAGAAAGACAAATTATCAATATTTTTATTGACAAAAATTGACTTCGCAATCATCAATAGGCCGGACAATCGTTTTCAGGGAGGAGAACACCATGTTTCGCAGAATTACGGCCGGTATGGCTGTTGCAATCGGGCTTTCTGCCGGCACGACCGCGCATGCGCAGGAATTGACCTTGTGGTCCCATTGGGCAGACCAGGCTTCCAAGGTCGAGTTTGTCGAAAGTGCTGCCAAGGCTTTCGAGGAAGCCAATCCGGGCGTCACAATCAAGATAAACTGGTACCAGAAAGAGCCGCTCTATGCAGCGCTCAAAACCGCTTTGACCGCAGGGCAGGGGCCGGACATTTTTTATGCTGAAACCAGTCAGACTGAGTACATGGAAAATGATCTTGTCATGGACCTCAGTGACAAGCTGAACTGGGACAACATTGAGCCTTGGGCCACAGATGTATGGGGTTACGGGGATGGCGTTTACGGCTTCCCGCTGGAGGCCTGGACGGTGGAAACCTATGTCAATTCCGCACTCGCCAAAAAGGCCGGTGTGGAAATTCCCGTTGAGGGTCTGGAGGGCGCCGCATTCGTTGATGCGGTAAAGAAAATTGCAGAAGCCGGGATCACGCCAATGGCACAAGGGGTTGGTGACCGTCCGTATCCCGGAGCGTTTCTGACCCATGACATCCTGCTCAAGAAGCTCGGTGCTGATGACTATGCAAGTCTTCTGAAGGGCAAAGGGGTGAAGTGGACAGACCCCAGGGTTCGCGAGGCGCTGGAATATGCAAAGGAAATCATCGACGCTGGTGCTTTCCCGCCTTCGTTCTCTTCTATCAAGCTTGGTGAGGCGCACCGTTATTTCCATACATCGCCGGGAGCAGTCATGCTTCAAATGGGTTCTTTCTATCCATCCCGTGCCTTTGCTTCACCTGATGAGGGTGGCCAGGCAGATGGTTTCGAACTGGCCATTTCGCATGGTCCGATCCCCGAAGGAGCTGCTTGCGCGAAATGCAAGACCATTGCAGTCGGAGGTTCATATGTCGTCAATGCCGCTTCTGATCACGGCGATCTGGCTGCTGCATTCCTGAACTCCATGGCGACCCCGGAAATGGGAAACAAGTGGCTTGAGGCAAACCTTGTGCAAACGGGCATCAAGGCAGACCCTTCCGCCATCGAAGGTGAACATGCGGCCTATTTCCAGAAGCTTGCCGCTGCGAATGAAGGTGCGACCTATACCTACGGCATTCCTGTTCAGCAGATGCAGGGTGCACCGCGCGAAACCTTCACCCAGACCGTCAACCAAGCATTCCCTGCCGGTTTGATTGGAGTGGATGAGGTTATTAACCTGATGAATGGTGCTTACTGAGCGTCTCCCCACTGCCGGGCCGGATTACTTTGTTCGGCCCGGTTTCGATCTCTCTTGCTGCCGGAATGTGATCTGTGTCGAAAACCGCTGCATCAGCCCTGAAGGAACGTGACCATGCCAATCCGGTTGGCGCTATCACAACCTTCATTCTTCCGGCGTTACTTGTTTATGCCGCTTTCACGGCGCTGCCAGTATTGCGGACATTCTACAACTCAACGCATCTTATTGTTCCCAACAAGCCGTCGGAGTGGGTGGGGTTCACCCATTATACCGCGCTCTGGTCTGACCAGATATTCTGGAAGGCAGTCTGGAATACGCTGACATGGGCAGCTGTTGCCCCTGTGCTGGAAGTTGTCATTGCCACGCTTCTTGCCCTCTGCCTTTATGCCAAGGTGCCTTTTTCGCGAGTATTGCGCGTTGCATGGTTCACTCCGGTACTGATGTCCTACGTGGTGGTGGGGATCCTGTGGATGTGGATCTACAACTACGAATGGGGCGCATTGAACACCATGTTGAGAGCCATCGGGCTCGGAGCTTTGGCGCAGCCCTGGCTCGGACATCCCGATACTGCACTTGCATCACTGATTGCGGTTACGACCTGGATGTGGACGGGGTTCAACATGGTCGTGATCCTTGCTGCCATGTCCTCGTTGCCATCAGAAGTGCTGGAAGCTGCTGAGCTCGACAACTGCGGTTGGTTCGCCAAGCTATGGTACGTAATTCTGCCCCTGATCCGGCCGACATTGCTCAATCTGGTTGTGCTCAGTTTCATCGGCAAGATGAAGGTGTTTGATCTTGTCTGGGTCACGACACAGGGCAATCCGCTCTGGTCGACCGAGACTGTCTCCACCTATGTCTACAAGCGGGCATTCCAGTGGTCGACATTTGACCTTGGCTATCCATCCACGATTGCGGTGATCTGGTTTGTGATTGTTCTGGCCGGTGTGTTGGGACTGACCTTCCTGTTCCGTCAGAAAGACAGATTGGAATACTGATGGCCGCTCAAACCCGTACCCGTTTTTCCCCTGCCGGACTGCGAATGGCTGCCTTGATGCTGTTCATCGCACTCTATACTGCATACTCGGCCGGCCCGTTTGTCTGGGTGGCCTCAATGTCTCTGCGGACCACTTCCGAGATTGCTGCCAACCCGTATGCACTTCCCTGGCCTTTGCATTTTGACAAGTTTGCCTCTGCCTGGCTGGACAGCAACTATGACACCTATTTCTTCAATTCGGTTGTCATCGTTCTGAGTGCGGTAGCGCTCCTGACCGTAATCGGAGGCATGGCTGCACACTGTTTTGCCCGTTACACGTTCCGCTTCAAGGGGCTGCTCTACTTCCTGATTTTCTCAACCATAATATTCCCGCCGCAGGTGACGGTTATCGGACTGTTCCAGATCATGGTCGAGTACGGGCTTTATAACAATCGTCTGGGCCTCGTTCTGGTATACGTATCCATTCAGCTTCCCGTGACGATATACATCCTGGAGGCATTCTTTGCCCGAATACCCAAGGACCTGTTCGAGGCGGCACGAATGGATGGTTATTCCGAATGGGCCATCTTCTGGAAAATCTCCCTGCCGGTAGCGCTGCCAGCCATTTCAACAACTGTGATCCTGAACACCATTCTGCTGTGGAACGAGTTTCTCTACGCCGTCGTGCTGATCACCGAAGATGACAAGCGGACCTTGCCACTGGGCGTGTTGCGCTTTCTGGGAGACCAGTTGGAAGACGTCGGCATGATTGCCACCGGCCTGATGATCGCCATCGTGCCCGTGGTGCTGATCTATGTGTTTTTCTCCGAGCGGCTCATTCAGGGGATGACCGCCGGGGCCGTGAAATAGGATGCTCTGATGGCAATTGTAAAACTCGATCAACTCGGCAAGACCTACGGCAAGGTGGTTGCGGTAAGCGATGTGAACATGACCATTGGTGATGGGGAATTCATGGTTTTGCTGGGGCCGTCAGGGTGTGGGAAATCGACCACCTTGCGGATGATAGCAGGCCTTGAAAACATTACCGAAGGGGAACTCAGCATTGATGGCCAACGCATGAACGCGGTGCCGGCCAAGAACCGTGACATCGCCATGGTGTTCCAGTCCTATGCACTGTATCCGCACATGAGCGTACGTGACAATCTGGGTTTCGGCCTCAAGCGCCGGCAGACAGACAAAGCGGTGGTCCGCAAGCGTGTTGACGAGGTTGCCGCGTCGATCGGCCTTACCGAATATCTGGATCGCAAGCCGCATGCACTGTCAGGTGGTCAACGCCAGCGTGTTGCACTCGGACGTGCCATTGTGCGAGATCCGAAAGTTTTCCTCTTTGACGAACCGCTCTCCAATCTTGATGCGGCATTGCGTGTCTCCACCCGTGCCGAACTGGTCCGGCTGCATCGTGAACTGAAGGCAACGATGATCTACGTCACCCACGATCAGGTTGAAGCCATGACGATGGGAGACCGGGTCTGCATCATGAACAATGGAAAGGTTGCCCAGATTGGCAGCCCGATGGAAGTCTACCTCAATCCCGCCTCAACCTTTGTTGCGTCATTTCTTGGCAATCCGCCGATGAACCTTGTGCCTGCGACAACTGGCGAAGGCGTCGTGGAAAGCGGTAGTGGCCGCATTGCGCAGAACGGCTTTCAGCCCGGCCGCAAGCTTGTACTTGGTTTGAGACCGGAAGACCTGTGCCCGACCGACAAGGTTGAAGATGCCGTGGTCTCGGGCCGTGTCACATCACTTGAATCACTGGGTGCGGAAACACTGGTCCATATCGATACAGGCGGAACAAAGCCGGTCATCCTGCGAGGCGGCCGAAACATTCCTGCACAACTTGATCAAACCCTTCACCTCACATGTGACCCTGCAATGGCGCGATATTTCGATGCCGAGACAGGCGTTGCAATCATTCCCGGAGAACAACAATGAGTTTTGCAAGTCAGCTAACAGCAGCAAGGGACATATCGCGGGCCAGTGATCAGGACATTGCAGCTTTCAGGGATATGCCGGTGGGTAATATCGTTGACGCAATCGGCCGGGTCGGTGCCATGGACATGGCAATCAAGCCGATTACCAAGTCCCGGCAATTTGCCGGAAGCGCCTTGACGGTCGATGCCGGCCCCCGGGACAATCTCGCTCCCTGGGCCGCATTGCGTCTTGCCCGCCCGGGTGACGTAATGGTCATTTCGACCGGTGGCCATACGGAAGCCTCGGTGTGTGGAGACTTGTTGATTGGAATGGCCAAAAATGCCGGAGTCGTGGCCATTGTCACTGATGGTGTGATCCGCGACATTTCAGGCGCAGATGCGGTTGGCATTCCGGTATTTGCGGCTGGTGTCAGTCCGAACTCGCCACAAAAGAACGGCCCCGGTTCAGTCGGCCTTCCGCTGGTTTCCGGCGGCGTTGCTGTGAAACCGGGCGATATCGTCTGTGGTGACGAAGACGGTGTTGTCGTCATCCCGTCCGGCAGGATTGCCGGGGCAAAAGAGGCGCTCGCCGAAGTTCGCAAGAAAGAAGCAGGCATGGAACAGGCCGTTGCAGCAGGTGCAACCGCTCCTGGATGGATTGCAGATCTCCCGCTGGACCAGATTTTTACATTCACCGATTGAGGCTTGCATGACCAGACCCCTGCGCGTTTTCTACAATTCTTTCGGTACGCCGGAAATGTATGAGCTTATCCGGTCGCGCATGGGGCCGGACTTGACGCTGGTTACACTGGACAGTGACAGTGATGATGAACGCGCTGCCCGGATTGCCGATTGTGAAATAGCGATCGTTGCAGCAACACCGTTGTCTGCAAAGCTTGTTGCTGCTGCCGGGAAGCTTGAACTGGTTCACCACCAGGGCGTTGGTTATCATGATACGGTAGCCACAGACGCCTTGTCGGCAAGGGGTATCAAGCTTGCGCTGACACCTGAAGGTACGACGATTGGTGTTGCCGAACATACCTTGTTGCTGGCACTGGGAGCAGCGAGAAGGGCAGCGTTTGCCGATGCTGAATTGCGTCAGGGAAGGTGGCATGTCAACGCGCTTCGCCCTGTCTCGGTCGAACTGTTCGAGAAATCGGTAGGGCTGATCGGTTTCGGGCGTATCGGCCAGGAAGCTGCCAAACGGTTCAATGCATTTGGTTGTCACTGCAAGTATTTTGACCCGCCAGTTACCGACAGGGATTTGCCGGCTACGGCAGCCACCTTTGATGAAGTGATAGAGACTTCGGACATTATCAGCCTTCATCTGCCGCTGTCTCCAAAGACGAAACACCTGATTTCCGGTGAGGTAATCGCGAGGATGAAACCGGAAGCCATTGTGATCAACACCGCGCGCGGTGGCATTGTTGATGATGCTGCCCTGGCAAAGGCTCTTGCTTCCGGCAAGCTGCTCGCTGCCGGTCTGGATGTGTTTGAAGGCGAGCCGATCTCGGCTGCCCATCCGTTTTGTGGTTTGCCAAATGTAATGCTGACACCGCATATATCTGCTGGTACCCGTGATGCGATGAAACACAAGATGACCGCGCTGTTTGCCAATGTTTCGAGATTTCAGAAAGGCAAGGAACTGGTCAATCTGGTCGAACTGGAACCGGCATGATTGATACCCATGTGCATTTGCTTGATCCGGCAAGGTTCCCCTATCCGGAAACAAGCAGTGGATATGTACCCAGTGCCGGGGAAACCGGAACCCTGGATGACCTGCTGGCTCTGCTCGATGATAATGGCATCGAACAGGCCGTTCTTGTTGCCGCCAGTGTTTACGGCCCGGACAATGCCAGTATTCTAGATGCACTTGCCCGGTATCCGGCACGGTTTCGCGGGATCATTGGCATTGATCCGCAACAGCCCGCCCTCTTGGATACGTTTGCAGAACATGAAGGTGTTGCCGGTATCCGCCTGAACCTGACGAATGACCTGCGAACAGCGATGGCTCCGGCCTGCAAGGAGATCATCCGCAGGGCTGCCAGCAATGAGTTTGTGGTCTGCGTTCAGGCCGGTCCTGCTGCAACGCTCGCAATGCTTGAGGATTGCGGAGACTGTAAAATAGTCCTTGATCACATGGGCCGTCCTGATCTGGACGGAGGACTGGACGCATTGCGGGTTCTTGGCCAGAGGACTGATACCTGGCTCAAGCTTTCCGGCGGATTTCGCATTGCATCGGATGCTTGGCCAGATCCGACGCCACAGATGGAAGAAGCTGTAGCCGCCTTTTCGCCATCAAAACTGATATGGGGGTCTGACTGGCCGTTCATAAACCTGCCGTCGCCTGTGCAGCCGGAGTATGCAAGCTGCCTGGAATGGGCACGCAAGCTGACAGATGCCGATCTCTCCAAAAATGCCGGACAGCTGTTCTGGAGACAATCATGAGCGAATGTTTGCGCGTTGGCATGATCGGGGCCGGAATGGTATCCCAATATCATTTGCAGGGCTGGCTGGACTGTCCGCAAGCGCGGCTGGTTGCGATAGCGGACCCTGATTTATCCAAAGCCCGCAACCGTGCCTTGGAAGTATCCGGGGTAAAAGCCTACGCCTCCTTTGGCGAGATGCTTGATGCCGGTGGGCTTGATGCCGTCGATATCGTCACGCCACCGGAAACACATGCAGAACTGATAGCAACCGCCCAGGCTGCCGGACTGCATGTCATCTGTCAGAAACCACTCGCGACAAACGCTGCGGAAGCGCGTGCGATCGAAACGGCGATACGTCCTGAAACGCGGGTCATGGTTCATGAAAACTGGCGCTGGCGCCCTCAGTACAGGGCATTGAAAAAAGCCCTGGAGTGTGGCGCTGTCTCTTCTCCTTCCGGCTTCATCTTCCGGGTTGAAAGCTCGGGATTGCTGGAAAATGAAACCGGCCAATACCCAGCCTTGTTGCGCCAGCCATTTTTTGCATCAATGCCGCGATTGCTGGTCTTCGAACTGCTGGTACATCATCTCGATACGCTTTCCTTCCTGTTCGGGGATGTTCAACTCCACAATGCAGTTCTCGACCATCGATGCCCGGCCGTGACTGGCGAGGACCGGGCTGTGATTGATCTTTCCGCAGGTGGAATACAGGGGAAGCTTGTCGCTGATTTCAGGGTGGAGGGTGCGCCTCCATTGCCAAATGACTGCTTGCAGTTTGATGGTGTTGAAACGCCCGTTGTAAACGGTTGGCAATTGAATATCCCTGACCAGGATCAGCAGAACTGGGACGGGCAAGCTGCCTATCAGGATAGTTATTCCGCTACGATCAAACATTTCGCATCTTCTCTTGCGAACGGAAAAGGGTTTGAAACGCCAGTATCAAAAATGGTGAAGCTGCTTGAACTGGTGGATGAAATCTACGCCTCGGCCAGCGCCGGTGTCTGAAACCAGGGCATGTTTGGGCAACAGCCTGCCTTGCCGGTCGGTCTTTCCAATTCAGTCATGACAGTTCCGGTCACTCGAAATCGACATCTTTCAGGGTCCTTTGCAGGCCCTGGCGCATGTGGTCATGAAGATGGCCGAGCATGGCATCCAGATCATCACCGATTGCAGACTTCACATATATGTCGTGTGCCTCGCGGAGAGGGCCGCAGCGGTTGTGCGCTTTCTGGTGCAGGATGAAATAAAACTGCAGGTTTGGCTTCATCTGCTCCCACGATTTGAGCAGCAATTTGTGTCCGGACAATTCATAGCACCATGAGTGCAGTACCAGTTCCAGCTCGATGGCCCGTTGAGGATCCTTGCCGTTTGCAATTTCCTCAATCAGGGCGTCATGTCTGCGTATCAGATCCTGTTTGGCTGTTTCTGTACGGTTTTCCCAGCATTCGCGAAAAGCAAATTGTTCAAGTGCTGTCCGCAAGGAATAAAGTTCTTCAAGGTCACGGCGGGTGACATTGCGAACGAAAAGCCCCTTGTACGGAATGCTTTCAACAAGACCGCTTTCGACCAGCTCCCGAATGGCTTCACGCAGGGGCGCCCGGCTGACGCCGAGCTTCTCCGCAAGTTGGGTTTCCGTTAGTTTCTGGCCGGGTTCCACGCTGCCCTTGACAATAAGTTCACGTAACCGGCGAACGATCTGTCCACGTCTGGTTTCATCAACCAATGGTTCAAGCGAGGTAAGCTGGTTCAAGGTCGGTCCCGTATCTCTTTTTCAACAAGTGCCTTGTAAAGGCTTCGTATTTTGTGTGTGACAGGTCCGGCACGCCCGTCGCCAATCTGCTTCCCGTCTATTTCCGCCACGGGTGTTTGTGCACCAAACGTGCCGGACAGGAACGCTTCGTCTGCACTATATGCCTCGTAAAGGGAATAGTTTTTCTCAAAGACCGGAATATTGTTGTCCCGGCACAATTCGACCACCTTGCGACGGGTCACACCGTTCATGCAGTAGTCGCCTGTGCTGGTCCAGACTTCACCATTACGCACAATGAAGAAATTGCAGGCATTGGTGGTATTCACAAAACCATGCGGGTCAAGCATCAGGGCTTCATCAGCCCCTGCCGCTTCAGCCTGAAGGCAGGCGATTACACAGTTGAGCTTCGAGTGTGAATTGAATTTCGCATCCTGCGAATGAGGCAGGCCCCTGACCTGGGGAACACTTGCCAGGCGGATGCCCCGGTCAAGCAGGGCTGCTGCCGGTTTGGAATGCTCCATGATGATGACAACCGTTGGTCCGGAACGCGACAGGCCCGGGTGCTGGAAAGGCTTGGCCTTCACACCACGTGTAACCATCAGGCGGCAATGAACATCAGTCACCATGTTGTTGGCTTCCGCGGTTTTTGCCATGGCATTCGCGACTTCTTCACGTGTCATCCCAATGTCGATCGAAACTGCCTTGCAACTGTCAAACAGGCGGTCCATGTGCTCGTCAAAAAACGCCCATTTCCCGTCATAGAGCCGCATCCCCTCCCACATGCCGTCACCGAGCATGAAGCCGGAATCATACACCGAAACCTTCGCCTCATCGCGGGGAACAATCTCGCCATTGACGAATATCTTGATGTCGCGATTGCGTACATCCTCTTCAGAATCGTGGGTTGAATGGGATTCAATCTTTCCCGGGTTGATGTGATTGTTCATCTCAACGAGTCCTCTCAATCCAGAACGGGTTCGGGCAGCCGGAAGGAACCATGCCCGCGCAGGAAGTTCTTTGTTCCTTCCTGTTGGGGGTGGATCAGTACCTTTTCCGGGTCGCCCTGTTCCAAAATCTTGCCGTCTGCCAAAAACAGCACCCGGTCTGCAACGGTGTAGGCAAAGCCGAGTTCGTGGGTCACAATCAGCATTGTCATCCCCTCGTCAGCCAGTTCTTTCATGGTTTCCAGCACTTCGCCCACGAGTTCCGGATCCAGCGCTGATGTCGCCTCATCGAACAGCATGATTTCCGGTTCCATGGCGAGGGCGCGGGCAATTGCGACCCGTTGTTGCTGGCCACCGGACAATTGCGAGGGAAACGCCTCTGCTTTCCAGCCGAGTCCAACCTTGTCGAGATACTCTTCAGCCCGGCGGGCGCATTCAGCCTGGTTGCATTTCAAAACGGTACGCGGGCCTTCCATGACATTCTGCTTCACGTTCATGTGCGGAAACAGGTTGAAATGCTGGAACACCATGCCGACGCGTGCACGCAATCCGGTCAATTCCTTTTCAGGATAGTTGATCCCGTCAGCTTTTTCGGTTCCCACAGGCTTGCCCTGGAGGACTATTCTTCCGGATGAGGGAATTTCCATGAAGTTGACGCAACGCAGCAAGGTGGACTTGCCTGACCCGGAGGCGCCGAGAATGACAATCGTGTCACCCTTTGCAACACTGAGGTCAATCCCGTTGAGGACATTCAGGTCACCAAAGGATTTGTGCAAATTCTCGATTTTCAGAACTTCTGTCATGAACTCATCCTTTGGCTTTGCTTCTGATTTCAAATCTCTGAACCAGCAGGGTGAAGGGGAAGATCAGTATAAAGAATATCAGGGCAACGCTTGTGTACATTTCGATCGGGTTGAATTCGATTGTCGAGATGGTTTTCGCTTGATGCATCAGTTCACCATAGGCAATGACGGAGGCAAGAGAGGTCATCTTCACCAGTTCAACGGCCCGGTTCATGAAGGCGGGTATCATCCGCCTGACGGCCTGGGGCAAGATGATCCGGCCCATCTGCTGTGAGTAGTTCATGCCGAGTGCCTTTGCCGCTTCCCATTGTCCCTTGTGGATCGACTGGATGCCGGCCCGGTAAATCTCGGATGAAAAGGCGACTGTGTTCAGGGTCAGGCCAAGAGCGGCTGCAGTGAAGGCGTTTATGTCAAATGGCGAGATGATCGGAAACGCAAAGAAGAACCACATGATTTGTACAAGCACGGGCGTGTTTCTGAATATCTCGACAAAGGCCGTTGCCGGCCAGTTGAACAACCTGTTGCCGGAATACCGCGCGGCGCCGACAAACAGTCCGAAAAACAGCCCCAGCACAAGACAGACCACTGCAAGCACAATCGTGTTCTTCAGGCCGATCAGCAGAAGATACCAGTTTGAGAATACGGCTGAAAAGTCCCAGACATGTTCCATCGGTGTTCAGCCTTTCGTCAGTTCGCCGGTGCGGCCGAGATGATGCTCCAGCCGCTGCACCGCGAGGGAGCAGATGAATATGACGACGAAATACATTGCCGCAGCCACGGTAAAGACCTCGAGTGACCTGTATGTTGACTGGGCAATGGTGTTTGCCTGGTACAAGAGGTCTGCATAAGAGATCGTGCTGACCAGCGTGGTTGTTTTCATCAGTTCGATTGCACGTTCCAGGAATGCCGGGATCATGCGTTTGACTGCTTGTGGAAGAATGACGCGGCGAAGCGTGTCATTGCGGTTCATGCCAATGGCTTTTGCCGCTTCCCACTGCCCGTTGTCGATTGACAGGATGCCACCCCTGAACACTTCGGCAAAAAACGCAGAGGACTGAAGTGAAAATGTCAGAACCGAAGCCTCGAACGGATCAATCTCGACCCCGAGCAGAATCGGCATGGCAAAAAAGAACCAGAACAATTGTGCAATGGGTGGCGTTGTGCGCAAAAACTCGATCAGAAAGCTGGCCGGAATTCGGAGGACTGCATTTCCGTACAGGCGCAACAATGCCAGCAGAAGCCCGAGCGGAATGCCGAACAGCAAGGCAAGTCCGGTTACCTTGAGCGTGTTGACCAAACCCAGAAGCAACAGGTCGAAGTCCCGGAAAACAACACTGAAGTCCCACTCATATCCCACAATAAAGCTCCCGGCTTGCATGATGCCCGCCCGGACAACAAAGGGATTGTCCGGACAGGCTCGGGTTGTTGATTACCAGTTTTCGCGGCGAATGGCCGGGACAGAGGATGGATCAACGCCAAAAGAATTCAGGAATTCTTCGTACCATGCCTGAGTTTGGCCGGTGGTGTAGTAATAGGCGATTGAGGTGTTCACCCAGTCACGGAATGTCTTGTCGTCTTCCCGGCGGACACCTGCTGATGAAGCCGATTCACGGACAGGTGACGGCAACACGATCTGGCCGCGCCCGATTTTCTTGCGCATTGCAATCAGGGGTGGGTGAAACAGGGAAACCGCATTGACCCGGCGTGACTGGAATGCTGCCACGCTTTCGCCATTCGACGGAAAGCGCAGGATTTCCGCCTTGTCGAGCCGTGCGCTGACATAACGGTCCATCGTTGTGCCTTGCGTTACGGCGATCTTCACGTCTTCCTTGTTGAGGTCGTCCCAGGTCTCGATTGCAAGATCATCATCGGCGAGGACCGCAAGCGCGTAATACAGAAGTGGCTGGGCAGGGAAGTCGATTGCAACTGCCCGCTTTGGGGTTGCATCAAGTACGAACATCACGTCAATCTTGTTTGCCTGCAATGCCGCAACTGCGGTTCCCCAGGTAACTTCGACAGGTTCAAATTCCACACCGAGTTCATCAGCCATCGCCTTGCCGATGGAAGGTCCCAGTCCGGTCCATTCATCGCCGGCAGGGTCCTTGTAGAACCACGGCGGGGCCTGTGTTACGCCAATTCGTAATGATCCTCTTTCCTTGATGGCATCCCAGGTTGACGTCTCCTGGGACTGTGCGGCATTTGCCGCAAACAGGATTGTCGCCATGGCGACAAAGAAGAAGGTAAATTTCGAAATCACTGATTTGATCATTGCTCGCTCCCGTTTATGTAAAGTTGCAATATTGTAGATTGTCGACAATCTGTCAATCCATGTGGAAAACAGGCGTAGCCGGCTGTGAATTCGCCATCACGATGTTCGGGGAAGGACAGGCTTCGGCATCACCGGATGAGGCCCGCTATTGCCATGCAGCGGTCATTGATCGGTTGACGCATTTTCAAAGTAAAATCAGCACGTTCCATGCCGGGAGTTTTCAAGTCAATGCGTATCGCCTGACAACTCGGCCTTGGCCACTTTTTCGGCTATTGCGAGAGATGAAGTCAGGCCCGGGCTTTCAATCCCGAAGAGATTAACCAGCCCCTCCATGCCGTGTACTGCCTTTGTATCAATGCGGAAATCTGCGGCAGGAGAACCGGGAGTGGACAGTTTTGGACGAATGCCGCAATAGCTGGGTTCCAGGCTAGTAGCAGGCAGACCGGGCCAGTAGGTGCTTATTTTCTTTTCAAACTCCAGGCGACTTGCATCATTCACCGCGTAAACCGGGGCATCAATCCATTCCACATCGGGCCCGAAGCGCATGCCGCCAGCCATGTCCAGGGTTAAATGAACCCCCAATCCACCATCTTCGGGTACGGGATAGACCAGGTGGGAAAACCTCGGACGGCCGGGCAAGGTGAAGTAACTGCCCCTGGCAAAAAAGGTTTGCGGAATATGCTGTTCGGCAAGACCTTCTATCTTTGCGGCGAGATCGCTTGCCCATAACCCGGCTGAATTGATCAGGGTCTTCGCCCCGATTTCAAACGTTTCTCCGCTGGCTGCATCCCGCGTTTTTATGTTGTAGTCCGAGGGGTTGCCCGAAACTGAAAGCACTTCTGTATTGAGGCTGAGCATGGCGCCGTGGTTTTCGGCATCTCCAAGCAGCGACAACATCAGTGCATGACTGTCGACAATGCCCGTCGATGGTGAGAAAAGGGCGCCCTTGCATGCCAGTTCCGGTTCCATGTCGGATACCTGTTGCGGAGCAAGTCTTTCCAGGTCTGTAACACCGCAACATGCAGCGCGTGCCTTGATTTCATCAAGCCTTGAAAGCTGTTCATCATTGGTGGCAACGATCAGCTTGCCGCAGCGTTTGTGCGGCACAGCTTTTTCGGCCGCATACCGGTACAGCATTTCACGGCCCTTGATGCACATTTCCGCCTTGAGGCTGTTTTCCGGGTAGTAAATTCCGGCATGGATTACTTCGGAGTTTCGCGAGCTGGTTTCCGTTCCAAAACCCTCTGCCCGTTCTATTACAAGGACTTCCTGTCCCGCGATGGCAAACTCTCTGGCAATGGCAAGCCCGACAACGCCGGCCCCGACAATCACACAATCTATGTCAGACATGCTGGATTCGCCCGTTATTCCACGTAGCCGAAATAGGCTTCTTCGAGGATTTTCCTGTCAGAAATTTCGGAAGTTTTTCTTGAGAGGACAATCTCGCCGTTTCGCAACACGTTTACCCGGTCTGCCAGATTGAGAATCCTTGCCGTTGACTGCTCGACAACAAGCAGTGTCATTCCTGTCTTCTCGTTGAGTGCTTTTAGGCTTGCATAAACTTCATCAATCATGAGCGGGGCCAGCCCGAGTGATGGCTCGTCAATCATGATCAGGGCAGGTTGCTGCAGAATGGCACGAGCTATTGCCAGCTGTTGTTGCTCACCACCTGACAGGTGTCCCGCCACGCCCTTGTATCGGCTGCGCAGAATGGGAAACGTATCAAGCACATGTTCCAGGTCACCTTGCAGAACACTCTTGTCCTTGCGCCCCATCCCGCCCAATGCGAGGTTTTCTTCAACTGAAAGGGTCGCGAATATGCTGCGCCCTTCCGGCACAAGCACAAGGCCTTCCCGGCACAGCCGTTCAGGCGGGTGGCCGTTAATCACCTCATTTTCGAACTCGATTTGTCCGGCCCAAGGTTTCATCAGGCCTGAAACAACCTTGAGCAGGGTGGATTTTCCGGCTCCGTTGGGCCCCACCACAAATACAATTTCGGACTTTCCAACTTCCAGATCAATGTCTCGCAGGGCGTTCAGTCGACCATAACCGGCCCGCAGTCCTGAAATTTTCAGCATTGAGGTTCCCCTTCCATTCATTGTCAGCCCGGCTGACCTGTATTTTGATATCATCGTGATTGCAGACTGTCCACAGTCTTCATTTTTTTCTTGACTCAATCGGGAGCCATCCTGTTTATTGCAGACTGTCCACAGTTTGAGAGGCAACACCAAAGGGAGGTTTTCTTTATGTACGAGTACAAATTTGCGCGAGGGCTTAAGCAACTTGCAGCAGCGGCAGTCATTTCCGTCACACCAATTGGTGTTGCGCTTGCAGAAGAGGCGCCGATCAAGGTCGGGTTTGCGATTGCGCAATCGGGTTGGCTGTCAAATTATGATCTGGCACCTTACCGCGCCGCGATAGCCAAGATTGACAAGATCAATGCCGATGGCGGATTGCTCGGTCGGAAAATCGAATACATTTTGGGTGACACCAAGACTGAACAGGAGCGTGCAGCGACTGTCGGTGCAGAGATGGTGTCTTCGGAAGTGGACCTGCTGGTCGTGTCTTGTGACTATGACTTTGGTGCACCAGCCGCCCTTGCAGCAAACAATGCCGGAATTATTACAATGTCGCTTTGTGCGGCTGACCCGAAAATGGGTGTGCAGGGTGTTGGCCCGTATGCATTCACTGCCAACAGTGCAGCCCAGTCCGAAGGAATTGCAATCGCTGAATACGCTTTCAAGGAAATGGGGCTGAAAACAGCTTATGTTCTTGAGGACACGACGATTGAATATAACAAGTCGAACTGTGCGGGCTTCCGCTATGCCTGGAAAGAGATGGCCGGGGAAGATGCCATTGTTGGCGAGGACACGTTCCGTAACGAAGACCCGTCAATCGCGGCTCAGATTACGCGTATCAAGGCGCTGGATACAGCTCCCGATGCAATCCATGTTTGTTCGTTCACGCCCGGTGGTGCATCTGCTGTTCGCCAGTTGCGTGCGGCTGGTATAGATGCGCCAATTCTTGCCAGCACGGCAATGGTCGACAATTACTGGCTTAATGCGGTGCCCGGCCTTAAAGACTTTTACCTGCCCGGTTTCATGTCTCTCTATGGAGATGATCCGCGTCCGGAAATGGCTGAATTCCTTGAAGTGTTCAAGGAGCGTTGGGACGCCTTGCCTGTGTCTTCCTATTCTGTCCTTGGCTACTCGCTTATTGAAAGCTGGGCACATGCCGTCGAGCAGGCAGAAACAGTTGAATCCGACGAGGTTCTGGCTGTCATGAACACATACAAGGATGAGCCGTTCACTGCCGGTCCGACCACATTTACCGACCAGCTCCATGTTCAGGTCAACCGTCCGTGGCTGATCATGAAGGTTGAAAATGACACCTTCCAGGCAGTTGAGGTGTTTCGTAACAGCCTTACGCCGGACATGCGCCTCTTGTTCCGTGTAGGACAATAAGCTCCCTCCCTGGGGGTGCCTGTTCATCCAGGCGCCCCGTTTTTTTGGGTAGTTCCGCGACTGCCGTTTGTGTCGCGGGTTTGAAAAACACACTTGAAGCAAGGGCGGATCATGTCACAGCCAGGTGATATCACACTGGAAGCCAGAAACATCCATGTTGCATTCGGGGGGATACATGCTCTCTCCGGTGTCGACTTGACGGTCAGCAGAGGCATTGTGCAGGGCTTGATTGGCCCGAACGGTGCCGGCAAGACAACCCTGGTCAACGTTCTTTCAGGCTTTCAGTCTCCAACACGGGGGCATGTAATTCTCAAGGACAGGGATGTTTCCCAGGATGGTCCCCAGAAAATGGCGCGTGCCGGTGTCGGCAGGTCCTTCCAGGCCGCACGGCTTTTTCAGGACCTTACAGTTTCACAAAATCTCATGACCGCAGCCATTGGCACCGGTTTGGGAATGGCTGCCGCGCGGGAGCGAAGTGAAAGTGTTCTTGAGTGGATGGAGCTTTCCCATCTCGCCGAACAAATGGGCGGCTCTCTCAGTTACGGAGATGAAAGGCGCATCTCGATTGCCCGGGCACTGGCGCTCAACCCGCATTTCCTGCTTCTTGATGAACCTGCTTCGGGCATGAACGATGCGGAATGCCAAACCCTGATGCGGCTTATTCGCGATATTCCGGCCCGCTTTGAATGCGGTGTCTTGCTGATTGAGCACAACATGGAAGTGATCATGGGCGTATGCCAGCGTGTGCATGTGCTTGATGGTGGCCGCAGTCTTGCAGAAGGCAGCCCGCAGGAAGTCCAGAACAATCCGGATGTACGTCGTGCCTATCTTGGTGACGATGCCGGTAATGAAGCTGCGTAAGGGGGAAGCGTGCAAAACCTGGTTCAGATACTTGTTGACGCTGTGGCTCTTGGAAGCCTGTATGCACTTGTTGCCCTGGCGATTGGCCTGGTCTTCGGTGTGATGCGTCTGATCAATTTCGCGCAGGCGGATTATATCACGATCGGGGCATTCGCCCTCGTGGTGCCAACGGCATCGGTCTCGCCGCCATTGCTTCTGGGTGCATTGCCGCTGGCATTCATGGTGGGCGGGGTGGTCACTGTGGTTGTTTTGCTTGCCCTGGCAACGGAACGCCTGGCCTTTCGCCCAATGCGCGGATCGGATCCGGCAACCTTGCTGATATCATCGTTCGCGGTCAGCTATTTCCTCCAAAACCTCGTCATGATGATCCATTCCGGACGTCCGAAATCGGTAGGCATTGGCAACAGTCTCAGTGCGGCTATAGAGATCGGCGGAATCCGTGTGCCGGGAACGCAATTGCTGACCATGGGTGTTACATCGGTCATGCTGGTCGCGATGGTGTTCTTCCTCAAGAAAACGCCAATGGGCATCCAGATGCGTGCCGCTGCTGAAAATTTTGAAATGGCACGTCTCATGGGCGTAAAGGCCAATCGCGTGATTGCTGCCGCATTTGCAATCAGTGGCATCATGGCTGCAGCGGTTTCACTGCTGTTGGTGGTGCAGACCGGTACACTTGATGTCCGTATGGGCTTGATGCCGGTAATCTTCGCATTCTTTGCAACCGTGATCGGCGGCATGGGCTCTCTGCCCGGTGCTGCACTGGGAGGCTTCATCGTCGGTTTCGTCATCGTGGCCTTGCAGGCATTCTTGCCACCAGACCTGCGTGCCTTCCGCGATGCCTTTGTCTTCATGCTGGTGATCGGGTTCCTCTTGTTCCGTCCAAAAGGGCTGATCGTAAATCGTGCTGCAAGGGAGCGTGTCTGATGAAAACCGCCGAACTTCCCCGCTGGCAGGCATTTGTCCAGCGCCACTTTGCAGTCCTGTTTATTGCAGCATGCCTTGTTGTGTTTGTTGCCGTGGTTGAACTGTTCGCCTCCGTGCTGGTTCAGCGTGTTGTGACCGAGGCATTGATCCGGATTGTGATTGTTGTCGGAATATATGTCTTTACCGGTAATTCCGGCATCATATCATTCGGGTCTGTTACATTCATGGCGGTGGCTGCATATGCCACCGGATGGCAGACATGCTGTGCAATGCTGAAGCCGATCACGATGTCGGGTCTTCCTTCCATTTTGCGCGATCACACCTATCCGGTTTACGTATCTGCGGCGACATCTGTAGGGCTCGCTGCCTTGCTCGCCTTCATTACAGGCTTGATCCTGATGAGGTTGAGCGGACTGGCAGCGTCCATCTCCACCCTGGCTATCCTGTTCATTCTCAACGTTACTTATTCGAATTGGGAAACTGTAACCATGGGCACTGCTTCCATGGTTGGCCTGCCAACATATATCACGCCCTGGTTGGCGCTTGCTGCTGCCCTGCTTGCTGTTTTGTGTGCGTGGATATTCCAGAATTCAGCACGCGGTCTTCTGCTGCGGGCAAGCCGGGCTGACGAGGTTGCGGCAGCGGCGTGCGGTGTATCGCTGTACTGGTCTCGACTGATCGCCTTTACCCTTTCAGGCGCGATCATGGGTCTTGCCGGTGTGCTGTCTGCCCATTTCTTGGGAACCGTCTCCATCAACTCATACTTTCTGAACCTGACCTTTCTGGCACTTGCAATGCTGGTTGTTGGTGGAATGAAAAGTCTGTCTGGTGCGGTTGTCGGTGTCATTGTTGTTTCGACCATTATTGATGTGTTCCGCCGGATCGAAGTCGGAATTCCTGTTGGTGATGTCACTTTCTCTCTTCCACCAGGTACTCAGGAACTGGTTTTGGCCGGTGTGATGATCATAATCCTGATGTTCCGGAAAGACGGATTGATGGGCGGCCAGGAGTTCAGGCTTCCGGTGCGGTTTTTGCGGCAACATAGGCGTAGCTTGGAGGCGAAAGACACATGAAACCGGATTCAGGAAAAGAAAAGAATGGCCTGATGGATTATCAGGATGCCCAGTTCGAAACCGTACCCTTGTCCAACCAGGTCGAGAAGTTTCTCGTTCGAGAACTGATGCGTGGACATCTTTCAGGAGGTCAGCGTGTCAACGAGGCCGAGATGGCCCGGAAGTTGGGTATCAGCCGGAACCCCATTCGAGAGGCAGTGCGTCGGCTTGAAGAGCGCGGGGTGCTTGTGTCCATCCCCCGCAAGGGTACGTTTGTCCGCAGTTTCACGAGAAAGAACGTGGACGATATCTATTCCTTTCGGCAGGTCGTTGAAAAGTTTTCGCTTGAAAACGGCCTGTCCAGAATGACTGACGACATGCTTGAGGAACTATCCCAGGTGGTCAAGGACATGGAAGAGGCCGCAAGAAACGGTGATGAGGTGACCCTGGTTGAAAAGGACCTGGAATTTCACAACCGCATTTGTCGCCTGCCCAGCAATCACCAGTCATTGCATGCCTTTCTCAACATTGAGGCTGAACTCCAGCTGCTGATCAAGATTGTGGATCAGCGTTTTGAAAGTCTGCACGCCGCCGCTGCAGATCACTGGCCGGTGGTCGAGGCACTCGCAACCAGAAAACTCGACGTCGCGCAGGATGCGCTTCGCTCTCACATTGACGACTCCTGGAGGCGTCTGAGCGAAGCATTCACTGACGATGATGAACAAGAACAGATTTAAATACGTACGGAGGATAATGTGCGAAAAACCATAGGAATTGATATCGGTGGAACATTCACGGATTTCGTGACCTACGACCCCGAAACCAACAAGATCGACAACTGGAAGAACCTGACCACACCATCAGAGCCGATCAAGGGCGTGATGCAGGGTTTGGAAAGAATGGATGATCTGGAGAGTGTGGACAAGGCGCGTCTCGGTACGACAATTGCCACCAATGCGCTCCTGACCCGGCGTGGTGCCAAGGTTGCTTATGTGACCAATACGGGCTTTCGCGACATTCCGTTTATTCAGCGGGGAAACCGCAAGGCGCACTATGACATTACCTGGATCAAGACACGCCCGTTTGTGGACCGTGCCAATTGTCTGGAAGTGGACGGGCGCATCACCGCAATGGGTGACGAGCATGCTCCACTGGATGAAAGTGCAGTGCGCGATCTGGCTGCCAAAATAAAGGCGGATGGCACAATCGAGGCGGTCGCGATCTGTACATTGTTCTCTTATGTCGACCCGAAGCACGAACGCCGTATTCGCGAAATTCTGCTTGAAGAATTGCCGGATATGCCGATCTCGATTTCCTATGACGTCCTTCCCAAGTGGAAGGAATATGACCGGGCATCAACCACAATTGCAGATGCTTATCTCAAGCCTGTGGTTGCTGACAATTTCCGCCGCATGCAGGCCCGCTTTGAAGAGACCGGCCTCGGCAAGAAAGTCGGTGTCATCAAGTCAAACGGTGGTGAGGCCACGCTGGATAATGCAGCAGACTCACCGGTACAAATGGCACTGTCGGGCCCGACCGGTGCGGTTGTGGCAACGCGTGTCATGTCAGAATTGACGGGTATCAAGAACCTTGTTGTTTTCGACATGGGAGGTACCTCCACGGACTGCTCGACCGTTGTTGGCGGCAAGGAACTGGTGACGACCGACTTTGAAATCGAATGGGGCATTCCGATTCAGATCCCGATGGTCGACATCAACACGATTGGTGCCGGTGGTGGCTCGATTGCGTGGATTGACAAGGGTGGCATGCTGCGGATGGGGCCACAATCCGCCAGCGCTGATCCGGGACCGGCCTGTTATGGCCGGGGCGGACAGGATGCTACGGTAACCGATGCCAATGTTGTTTTGGGTCGCATCTCACCCGACAACTTCCTTGGCGGCGAGATGAAGCTTGATAGCGATGCATCCCATGAAGCGGTTGGTCGCATTGCCGAACAACTGGGAATGGAAGTCGATGAATGCGCCTATGCCATGGTCCAGATCGCCAACAACAACATGCTGGGTGCCTTGCGGGCGGTTTTGCTGCAGCGCGGCCTTGATCCTCGCGACTTCACGCTGGTTGCATCAGGTGGCGCAGGTCCCGTTCACATATGTGACCTGATGGACATTTCCGGCATTCCGCAGGGGCTTGTTCCCAACTTTCCCGGACAGTTTTCTGCATTCGGCTTCATCATGACGGATGCCCGGGTCGACCGTCACCGTACGGTTCAGCAATCATCCAAGTTCTTTGATGGCGACCGGGCTACCGAAGCCATGAAGGATCTTGTTCGCGACGCCGTGAAGGAGTTGAACGATCAGGGCTACACGGACGGCATTGAAGTAACCCGCTCGATTGAAGCGCGTTACCTCGGGCAGAACCATGAGCTGGAACTGACCTTCTCGGGAGAAGAATTCAACGAGGAAACCATTGCCGGTCTCTGGGACAAGTTCCATGAGGAGCACAATGCGCGGCACGGTTTTGCAATCCCGGGCGAAACCATTGAGACCGTGAATTTCAAGGTCGTCGCTGTTGCAGTGGGCGACAAACCGCAAATGCCGGAACTTCCGAAAACCGACGGCAAGCTGGCAGCAAAGACAAAACGGCAGGTCAGGTTCAAGGACAGTTGGCATGAAGCGGCTGTCTATGATCGCTCAGACCTGCGTCAGGGTGACAAGATTGAGGGCCCGGCACTGATTGAAGAAAGTGCCTCGGTGACCATTCTGCAGCCAGGCCAGTCGATAAGCGTCGACCGGATCGGCAACCTGATCATCTCGGTATAAGGAGCATAACAATGGATTTTGTAACCATGAACATCCTCGACTCGGCGATGGTTTCCATTTGCCGGGAAATGGGGATCACGCTGATGAAAACCTCTTACTCAACGATTTTCAACGAGGCGTTGGACTTTACGTGCGGTCTGGCAGACATGAACGGCGAAATGATTGCCGTGGCCGATTACTGCCCCGCACAGATCGGCGGCATGCCGCTTCTTGTTCAATCGTGCCTGAAGGAAATTCCGATTGACGAGATCGAAGAGGGCGACATCATTCTGCACAATGACCCCTATCGCGGCGGTCTCCATACACCTGAACACACCTTCTTCAAGCCGATTTTTGTTGAAGGGGAAATCATGGGCTTCGCAGTGGCCATTGGCCATATCGCGGAAGTCGGCGGCATGGCGCCGGGTGGTTTCTGTGGCGAGGCAACGGAGATTTTCCACGAGGGCGTACGAATCCCGCCTGTCAAGATTGTCAAGCGTGGAGAAGACAATGTCGAGGTTTGGAAGCTGTTGCTCGCCAATGTTCGTACTCCACGGGTGAATTATGGCGACCTGAAAGCCTTGATCGCCGCTGTTGACCTTGGTGAGAAGCAGATGCGGGGCATTTTTGCCAAATACGGCAAGGCGAAGGTGAAGGAAACGGTTGCTGACCTTCTGCTTTATTCCGAAAAGCGCATGCGGGCTGAACTGGAGGCCATTCCGGACGGCATCTATTCCCACGAGGATTTTGTCGAGAGCGATGGTGTCGAGAGTGACAAGCATCACCGGATTTATGTTGATGTCCACAAGCAGGGCGGTTCGATCATCATGGATTACCATGGTTCATCACCCCAGGCGGCCGGTCCTATCAACGCAACCCTGGGCGTAGCCACATCGGCTGCCTACAATGCCGTTCTTCACATGACCGACCCGACGATTCCGCGCAACTCCGGCTGTTTCCGGCCAATCGAGGTCATGGCGCCTCCCACAAGTCTTGTGAATGTTGATTTTCCGGCTCCGGAAGTTGGCGGCAATACCGAAACTCACCCGCGCATAGTTGGCACCATTCTGGGTGCAATGGCCGAGGCCTTGCCGGACCGTGTCATGGCAGCCGAGGGCGGTACACACTGTAACTTCGTGTTTGGTGGTGTGGATGCTGACACCAAGGAATATTTTGCCTGTTACGACCTTGAAGCCGTGGGCTGGGGTGGCCGCTCTTTTGCTGACGGCAACAGTGCAGTGGATTCAATCAACGGCAATTGCCGGATTACCCCTGTCGAAGTTTACGAAACCCGCTTCCCGTGGATTGTTGAAAGTCTTGCCCTTGATACGGATTCAGGGGGTGCAGGCAAACATCGTGGCGGGCTTGGTTACACCAAACAGATGCTGTGTGTGAACGATGAAATCATCTGTTCTCAGATGACCGACCGTCACCTGTTGGCTCCCTGGGGCCTCAATGGCGGCCAGGAAGGTGGTTGCGGTGCGACACTGGTCATGAAGGATGGTGAAGAGGAGTGGAAAACAATGCGGGAAGCCTATGGCAAGGCATCCACCAGCCGCTTCAACAACGTTTCCATTCGCCGTGGTGATCGGGTTCAGTTGCGCATGCCTGGTGGTGGTGGCTATGGCGATCCTGCCGAACGGGATGCCGATGCGGTCATCAGTGATGTGAAAGACGGCTACATCTCGAAAGAAGCCGCCGCGAAATACTACAATTACAAGGAGGCTTGATCGATGAAATTTTCTGCCAACGGCTATTATATCGAGAGCTATCAGAAATGTCCCAACTGCGGAATTCTGATGTACGCCAATGCGGAGGAAGACAAGGCCAAACGTGTTGAGCACAACGGCGAGATCTACTGTTCTCAGCGCTGTGTCGACTGGAGCATTGATCGCGATGCGCGTCGTGCGAAGGCCGAAGCCTAGTACCACTTGAAGCCATGTGTTGCGGCAGGTTTTTCCTGCCGCACCAAATATCTGAACATGCCCGGCAACGGGCATGAAGAAACCCTATTGCCAAAAGAAACAGGCTGTCAGATGACCCGTGAATATCCGGATACAAGACTTTTTATCGCTGGTGACTGGCGCGATGCCTCGGACGGATCGACCCTTGAGGTTCGCAATCCTGCAACAGAAGCCGTTATCGGTTCTGTAGCCTGTGCATCTGCCAATGATCTGGAAGAGGCGGCCCAGGCTGCCCAGGCCGGATTTGAAATCTGGCGCAAGACCTCACCCCTTGAACGGTCTGCGGTTATGCGCAAGGCAGCTGACATCTTGCGGCAGCGGGTCGATACGATTGCTCGTTTGATGACCCTGGAACAGGGTAAGCCGCTGGAGCAGTCCAAAATAGAAATTCGCGCCGCCTCCGATATTATCGACTGGTTTGCTGAAGAGGGTCGACGCACATACGGGCAGGTTATCCCGGCCAGGAATCCGAACGTGACGCAGTTGGCGATCAAGCATCCGATTGGTCCTGTTGCAGCGTTTACACCCTGGAACTTTCCTATCAACCAGGCTGTGCGCAAACTTTCTGCTGCTCTGGCTGCAGGGTGTTCAATCGTGGTCAAGGCACCGGAAGAAACACCGGCCTCACCGTCAGAACTCATTCGTGCCTTTCAGGATGCAGGGATTCCCGAGGGCGTTGTGGGACTGGTTTATGGTGTGCCGTCAGAAATCTCTGAATACCTGATCGCGCATCCCGTGATACGCAAGATCAGCTTTACCGGCTCCACACCTGTCGGCAAGCTTTTGGCGAGCCTCAGCGGCAAGCACATGAAACCTGCAACGATGGAACTGGGCGGCCATGCCCCGGTTCTGGTTGCCCCGGATGCCGACCTTGACAGGGCCATCACGCAGATTGTTCCGCACAAGTTTCGCAATGCCGGTCAGGTGTGCGTCTCACCAACACGGTTTCTGGTTCACGATGAGGTTTTCGATCCTTTCGTAAACCGCTTTGTTGAAGCCGCCGAGAAAATCACCGTTGGAGACGGTCTTGATCCCGACAGTGACATGGGGCCGCTGGCCAATGAAAGGCGCATACCCGTGATCGAGGAGCTGTTGCAGGATGCTGTCGAGCAGGGTGCAAAGATAGAGACCGGCGGCAAAAGGGTCGGCAATAACGGTTGGTTTTTCGAACCGACGGTGGTGACGAACGCTCCCGCATCTTCCCGCATCATGAACGAAGAACCGTTTGGCCCTGTCGCAATCATCAATCGCTACCCTGATCTGGATTCGATGATCACGGAAGCAAACAGGCTGGATTACGGCCTGGCTTCCTATGCCTACACAACATCGCAATCCACAACACACCGTTTTGTGCATGAGGTAGCGGCCGGAATGATGAGCATCAACCACCTGGGACTTGCCTTGCCGGAACTGCCATTCGGAGGGATCCGCGACAGTGGGTACGGAACCGAAGGCGGATCGGATGCCATTCAGCCTTATCTCGACACCCACTTTGCCACTATTCACGCCTGACCCTGTATTGGAGCCAATATGAACGAGACCAGACCAAACCGCACCCTTGATGTCATAGATCAGTCAACAATGCTGCATCCGGTCAGCTCCATCGCTGAACTGAAGACCAATGGGCCCACACTGTACCGAAGCGCAAACGGTTCCATCTTGCAGGATTCCACAGGTCGTGAACATGTGGACATGGGTGCCGGACTATGGTGCGTGAACGTGGGTTACGGGCGCGAGGAAGTGGTTAAGGCCGGTGCAGATGCACTGAAGACGCTGAGCTATCAGCACCACTTTGCAAATTCTGCAGCAGAAGACACGGTACGGGTGTCCGACCGGTTGATACAGCTCTTTCATGAACAGGCCGGGGCCACGCATCTCAACAGGGTATTTTACGGGTCTTCCGGCTCCGATGCCAACGATACGGCCTACAAGCTCGTGCGATATTACAACAACCTGCGCGGCAAGCCTGAAAAAAAGAAAATCATTTCGCGGATAGGCGCCTATCACGGACTGACGGCAGCTTCGACAAGCCTGACCGGAATTGATGCGTACCACAAGATGTTCGACCTGCCATTGCCCGATGTGCTCCATACGTCGTGCCCGCATTATTTCCGATACGCAAAACCCGGTGAGAGTGAGGCTGAATTCAGTGATCGCATGGTGGCGGACCTTGCCAGCCTGATCGAACGTGAAGGCGCCGATACGATTGCTGCATTCATTGCCGAACCTGTGATGGGGACAGGAGGTGTATTTCTGCCGCCGGTCGGATATTTCGACAATGTCCAGAAGCTGCTGGACAAGCACGACATTCTCTTGATTGCTGACGAGGTCATCAGCGGTTTTGGTCGGCTGGGCCACTGGTTTGCAACCGGTGCCTTTAATCTCAAGCCCGATATCGTTTCACTGGCCAAGGGTTTGACCAGTGCCTACTTCCCGATGTCGGCTTCCGTGATCAGTGACCGGGTTTATGATGTTCTGGCCGCAGCTTCACCGGAAACCGGGGCATTCATGCACGGGTTCACGTATTCGGGGCATCCGGTGGGCAGCGCCATCGCCCTGGCAAATATTGATGTCATTGAAAAAGAGGATCTTGTAGCCAGAGCAGCCGAAAACGGCCCGTATCTTCTCGAAGCATTGAAAGACGCAACCCAGTCCTGCCCCTATGTTGGAGACGTTCGCGGAATGGGGCTCATGGTTGGCGTTGAATATGTTTCTGACAAGGAAACCAATGCGGAGTGTCCGCAGGGCACAGCTCCACACAAAATTGTCTCGAAGCATGCCTTCCTTGAAGGGGTCTTGCCACGGGCGCTGCCGTTCCTGCCCGTAAACTCTTTCTCTCCGCCCCTTACCATTACGCGGTCAGAGATTGATGAAGGTGTAAGCCGTTTTGGCCGTGCCCTGCAAAACGCCAGACCTGAACTGGAGCAGTTGTTGGGAGCATGACAGGTAATCATGCCGCTTCTCCAGTTCCTTGTGAGCGATGACTCCAACGCGCGGCGCCTTGCCTCCCGGCCTGCCTGACGCTCTGGCGAAGGCAGGTTTCAGGGGGGAGGTTGATCAGGACACTGCATTGCTTGCCGCAATGTCCACTGACAATTCGGTCTATCAGATCCACCCTGACATGGTGATTGCGCCCAGGGATGCTGCCGATGTGGTTACACTGTTGTCGGTTCTTGAAGAACCGCGCTTCAACCACATACCACTGACTGCAAGGGGAGGTGGAACAGGAACAAACGGCCAGGCCCTCAACCAGGGCATCATTCTGGATTTCAGAAGGCACATGCACCGTTTGCTTGAAGTGAACGCAGCCGGGATGTGGGCAGATGTTGAACCGGGCATCGTGCTGGATGACCTGAATTCCCGGCTCAAGCCCCACGGGCTTTTCTTTGCGCCTGAAACATCCACTTCAACACGCTGCACCGTCGGTGGCATGGTTTCAACGGATGCATCGGGCAAGGGTTCGCGTATCTACGGCAAGAGTTCGGACAATCTCGTGGGAATAGAAACAGCGCGTTGTGACGGGTTGCTCTCCAGCCTGTCACCAACACCTGAATGGGCGAAACCCGTGCTGGAGAGTGCTGAACTCGCAGCCCGTTCGGGCCGGGACGGTTTCATTGCGAATACGCCCAAGCTCAATCGGCGGTTTACCGGTTATGATCTTGAACGCGCTTGTGCGGCGGATGAAAAGTTTGACTGGTGGCGTCTTTTCCCGGGCTCTGAAGGTACGCTGGGTCCCATCACGCGCATCCGGCTCCGGCTTCGCTGGATCGAGCCCCACAAGAGGCTGGTTGTTGCTGCTTTCGGAAGTTTCCGGGACGCACTGTCTGCCGCTGTGCCCCTGTTGCAAGACGAGCCTACTGCAATAGAGGTCATGGATGAGCGGGTGCAGTCCCTGGCATTTGAGGCGGGTCTTCTTTCGCGTTTGCCCGCGTCTCTGCGCTCAGATGGCAAGTCTGCCCTGGCTTACGTATTCATCGAGTTCAACGGCTCGGATGCAAACAAAATCGACGACCGTGTTGCATCCTGTCACCAACGCCTGAACCAGCTTGCCGGCATCCGGGCAACCCACATTGCCGAAGGGCTGGACGAAATCAGGGACCTCTGGTCTGTGCGCTCGGCAGCAGTTGGCCTACTCGGCAAGGTGGCAGGCCGGGCAAGACCGGTGGCATTTGTTGAAGACTGTGTGGTGCCGCCGGAAAACCTGCCTGCTTTTCTTGACGGATTTCTGGATATCCTGAAACGCCGCAACCTTGATTTCGGCATTTATGGCCATGTCGATGTGGGCTGCCTTCACATACGGCCCGCACTGGATATGGATTCAGTTGAGGGGCGTACACAGCTTGCAGCCATCTCCGACGAGGTTTTCGGATTGGTGCAGACACATGGAGGAATTTTCTGGGGCGAGCATGGAAAGGGGATTCGCGGTGCATATCTGGCCGAATGGCTGGGCAGTGATGCATACCAAGCCATGCAGGGGGTCAAGCGGGCATTCGATCCGGCTGGCCGGTACAATCCCGGAAAACTTGTGGCGCTGGAAAAGCCGGTGCTTGGCATTGCGACAACCCCGTTCCGGTCTTTCAATTCACCAGAAAATGATCCCCTGGAAAAAGCTTTCCGGTGTAACGGCAATGCGCAATGCCTGAGTTATGCCGCCTCTGTTCCCATGTGTCCGTCCTTCAAGGCGAGCGGTGATCTTCGCCACTCTCCCAAGGGAAGGGCCGATGCATTGCGGGCCTGGCATGACGACAAGCGCAAGGACAAATCCGCCCATGTATCTGAACAGGACTTGATGGGTGTACTGGATACCTGTCTTGGATGCAGCGCTTGTGCTTACTCGTGCCCGGTTCAGGTTGATATCCCCACAATGCGGGCTGCATTCTATTCAGACTATTACAGCCGTAACCCAAGGTCGCTTGAAGAGCGGGCCTTGTTGCTTTCAGAACGTCTCAGCCCCTGGTTAAAACGGTTTTCACCTGTTCTTCGACCCTTCTGGCCGCTGGTGACAAGGCTGGTTGAAAGGATGTTTGCATTTGAAGACCTGCCCAACAGACTGGCTCGAGGGATACCCGCCCGGTATCGCCTTTCAGCGAACTGCCCGGATAAGGACAGCTTGCCGGAAAATGCCGTGCTGGTTTGGCAAGACTGGTTTACCTGCCTGTTTGATGAAGCGGTCCAGACTGACGTTATTCACGGATTGCAGGCATTGGGATATGCGCCGTTCCTGGTTGAAATGCTGCCTGCCGGAAAGGTCGCCAAAGATCTGGGAGACAAGAAGGCGCATCACCAGATGGAAGGACGGTTGTTGCGCAGGATAAATGAATTGTCCGCTCTTCAAAAACCGATGATCGGGCTTGATCCCGCATTCGTTATGGATTTGCGCAAGGGCGGCTTGCCGGCAACCCGGCTTATGCTGCCGCAGGAGTTTCTTTCCGGTGAAGTGACGGCGGGCAGTGCATTCCCGTTACAGTTGAATGAAACGGTTTCCCTTTCCGTATTCTCCCATTGCACTGAAACAAGTGCCGGGCCAAACGCCCAAAAGGACTGGCAAACCGTTTTTGAAGCGATTGGTGCAAGGGTCGAGACACCTTCGACAGGGTGTTGCGGCATGGCTGGCATGTTTGGGCACAAGTCGCGGCACTGGCAGGTAACCCGCAAACTTTTCGACATGTCCTGGGCCGACCCGCTCTCGAAGGCGGGTGGCAGGGCAGCGGCAACCGGGTTTTCATGCCGGTGTCAGGGCAGGCGGTTTGGCGGACAATCAATGCGTCATCCCCTTGGGCTGATTGCTGAACTCGCCGGGCGGTAAAGTCCCGTCAGCGCATGAAAGGCCTTATACGTCGGTTGGACGCCCTACGTGCAGGAAAACTCTTTCCGGGAATGTAAGCTTCCTCCACAATGCATGTTCTCATTTTATTGCAAATGAAAATGGTGCCAGTGACAGACCAGATCGGTGGTGAATGACAGCCTTGGCTTTTAGGTTGGGGCTTCTCCGACCATAGGGTTCAAGGAGGTATCGTTGTAGTCGATGCCAACCGCGTTGTGCGGAGTTACAACGCCCCGGAATTGGCAAATCACTAATCCTGTTCAATTTATAACTAAGGACACTTGGTAAAACAAAGAGGATATTCGATCGTGAACAGACTCTACATTCTGTGAGAATCGATGTATGTTCTCTTTATGTTCTAAGCAGTAAAAAGGATTGCCAATATGAGTAAGGGACGAGACCGAATGGTTTACAAGCGCCCAGATGGCAACTGGGCAAATAAAAGAAACGATGCTGATAGAGCATCAAGCATTCATTCGACTCAAATGGATGCGGAGAAGGCTGCCCGTAAAATGCTTCACAATCAGGGTGGGGGAGAACTTACAACCAAAGGTGTTGGTGGAAAAATCCGTAGCAAGGATACTATTGCCCCAGGGAACGACCCATTTCCACCTCGTGATACCGAACATTAGGCGAACTGGAGCAGCAAGGTGACAACATTTGCGAATGAAGGTGCTGTAAAAGTGCATGCAGAACTTATGCATGCCATCCAAAAACACAATGGCAAGGTCACAGACAGATTGTTTGGCCCTGACTTTTATAGAACACGCTCCGCAGGCCAAGTTTATGCGGATGCTGAGTTGTTCATGCAAATTATCAAGTTGACAGCGGAGTTCGGAACTCCAGCAGCCATTGTCTCGTTCCTATTCTATGCGAGGCCAATTTTAGTAAAATGGCTAGATCTGATGAAGGATCGGAGTATTGAAATACAGCAGGGTGATATCACTGTTCGAATTCAAGGTGATAATGATGTCGATAAGGCCTTAAGCACCTATCAAACACTGATTTCTAAGGGGAAAAACGCAAGCGAGGATAAAGGATGTGGTGCTGCTGATAGGACTTGAACCTACGACCCCATCATTACGAATGACGTGCTCTACCACCTGAGCTACAGCAGCAAACCGGGCAAAATCCATACCTGTTTATCGGGCAGGCGTCAAAGCCGGATTTGCCAGACACACCGAAGCTGCACCTGATGTGTCAGGCGTTTTCCGCACCGCCCGCGCCGGTGTTCAGGAAGGCTTCGCCACAGGCTTTTGCAAGATCACGAACCCGGCCGATATAGTTGGCCCGCTCGGTAACGGAAATCACGCCACGCGCATCCAGCAGGTTGAAAAGGTGAGAAGCCTTGATGCACTGGTCATAGGCCGGATGGGCCATGACGATGGACTTGCCTGTCTTGGGGTCTGTCTCATCCTGGCCAAGAATGTTGCGGCATTCCTGCTCTGCCTCGTCAAAGTGTTTCAGCAGAAGCGAGGTGTCGGCAACATCAAAATTCCAGCGGGAATATTCCCGTTCGGTTTGCTGGAAAACCTCGCCATAGGTAACCTTGGCTTCACCCTCGAGTCCGTTGAAGTTCAGGTCATAGACGTTGTCCACATCCTGAACATACATGGCGAGCCTTTCCAGCCCGTAGGTGAGTTCCCCCGAGACCGGCGAACATTCAAACCCGCAAACCTGCTGGAAATAGGTAAATTGCGAGACTTCCATGCCATCGCACCAGACTTCCCATCCCAGTCCCCAGGCACCCAGTGTCGGGCTTTCCCAGTCATCTTCGACAAACCGGATATCATGCAGCATCGGGTCTATGCCGATGGCAGCAAGCGAACCCAGATACAGCTCCTGCAGGTCTGGCGGAGAGGGCTTCATCAGCACCTGATACTGGTAGTAGTGCTGCAGCCGGTTAGGGTTTTCCCCGTACCGCCCATCGGTCGGGCGCCGTGACGGCTGGACATAGGCGGCGTTCCAGTGTCGCGGCCCGAGTGCACGCAACGTGGTCGCCGGGTGAAACGTTCCGGCACCAACTTCCATGTCATACGGCTGCAAGACGACACAGCCCCGTTCAGCCCAATAGGCGTGCAGGGTCAGAATCAGGCCCTGAAAGGAGCGGGTCGGGTGCATGTGGTCGGGCAGGGAGGAAGAACCTTGTGTCATGGCGGCTGTTTAGGATGCGCTGACTGGCCGGTCAAGTGGAATACGCGGGTCCGGAGGCCTTGTCCTGTCTGCCTGTCTGTTTGGGTTTGGTCTCTGCCCTTCCGAAGTTGCGGGAAGGCGATGGTTCGGGCGATCCGAATTTTACGACACAAATGCCGTAAACAGAAATTGTCTTCGGCCGGTTTCGGGCCGACCCTGCGCAAGAACCGGGGCTTGAAACCTTAAGGATTGTGCATGTCCGAACCGGAAATCATCACCGAAACCACAGAAGTACGGGTCAGCGCCACCCCGATTGCGATGTCGGGAATCATTGTTTCGATGATGATGATGGCCGGTGCCTCCGGTGTCGGTTTTGCCTATGTTCCGATTTCACTTTCACGCATGGGGTTTGAACCCTGGGTGGCAGCAGCAATGACGCCAGCCCTTTCCTTTGGCGGGCTGGTAGGTTGCCTTGTCATGGGTTGGCTGTTGAGGCTGTCCGGCCACGCACGGATATTCATGACCGTTTACGCGCTGATCACGCTTTCCTTCCTCGTCATCATGGTAACGGACAATCCGGTTTTGTGGATCGGGGCGCGCATGTTGTACGGATTTGCGATCAACGGCGCATTCATCATCGCCCAAAGCTGGCTCCATGATGTGGCAACGGATGACAACAGGGGCCGCGTGATAACGGTGTTTTATGTGTCGTATGTTGTGGCACTTGGCTTTGGGTCCTTTTCCATCGGTCTTGTTGATCTGGACAGTCACATACCGATGGCAATTGCTGTTGCACTGGTCACCTTTGCAATCATTCCGGTGGGACTGACAAGGTTGCGACAGCCTGTGCCTCCGGAAGAGGTCAATGTCGAGATTGGCAAGGTATGGAGAATATCCCCTGTCGGCCTGCTTGGCATGCTTTGTGTCGGTGGGTTGACCATGACCCTGCAGGGTTTTGCCCCGATCTATTCCGGGGAACTGGGATACGCACCGGCAGATATCGGTCTTTTGATGCTGATGATGCAGATGGGTGTGCTGGTGGTGCAATTGCCGATGGGTGCACTTTCCGACCGGATTGACAGGCGGTACGTCCTTTTCATCGTGGCGGCCATGTCTGCCATGATGGCGCTTGTAATGACCGTGACGGGTTCAAACCTGAGTTACCTCTGGCTGATCCTGGTTTTTGCAGTGTGGTCCGGATCGGTTGAGACCATCTATTCGGTATCGAGCGCCATCGCAAATGACCGGGCTGATCCTAGACATTTCGTCTTTCTTTCCTCAACCCAGATGATCGCCTGGTCGGCAGGCGCGTTCATTATTCCGCTGATGAACACACTGCTCCTGCAATTCCTTCCGGTCGAAATGTTCATCACCGTAATTCTATGGATTTCATCCATGTTTGCGGTTTTTGTTCTGAGCAGGGTTTTTGTCCGTGACAGCGTCAGTCCACAAACGGCAGACAGTTTCCGCTATGCAACGGCCCAGGTGGTCAATACCACGGAATACTACAATCCCGAGGCACAGGAGCAGGCTTTGGAAGATGCTGGTGTGGGGGTTTCGGAAGGCTTGGTAAAATGAGAGCCCGGATTGCGCCGGTCAATCATCCTTTTCGACGCGATAAACACCATCCTTGCCTTGTCGCAAGGATGTCACGGTCTGTTTTTCCTTTTCTGCTGAACGGGTCTCGGCATTGATGCGGGCCATTTCCTTTTTCAAAGCCCGCCATCCAAACCACACAACGCCACCGATCAGGCCGAGTGCTATCAATTGCGGCATGTCATCCTCCCGTCTTCCAGCGCTTTAATCAGGCTCTAAAGCCCGTAACGCGCCCGCAATGCTTTTTCTTCTGCCACCGCAGCAAGGTCGTCAACAGTCTGGCTGCCAAACAGTTCCAGATGCGAATGGATGCCGTTTCCACCGGTTGCCCGTCCAAGCAGGTTGCGTTTCGGTGTCATCAGCTTGAGTTCAGCCTTGTCACCGTAGCGCTGGCGGACAATGGTTCCAATATGCCCGAAGCCGTCAATCAGGCCAAGGTCCCTTGAACGAATGCCGGTCCAGAACTTGCCGGTGAATATGTCATCATCATCGCCAAGTTTGCTTCCGCGCCGCTCTTTTACCATGTCGATGAAGACCTGGTGTATCTCGAGTTGCAATTCCTTGAGATATTCTATGTCTTCTTTCTTTTCCGGCTGGAAAGGGTCTAGGGTCACCTTGTTTTTGCCTGCCGTGTAGACGCGGCGGTCAATGCCGATTTTCTCGATGGCCCGGTCAAAACCGAAACTGGCGGAAACAACGCCGATGGATCCGAGAATCGATGTTTCGTCAGCAAAGATTTCATCACCGGCAATAGCCAGCATGTAGCCACCCGAGGCAGCGACATCTTCCACGAAAACAAGCACTTTCTTGTTGTGCCTGTCAGCCAGTTCCCGGATGCGTTGATAGATTTGGCGAGACTGGACGGGAGAGCCGCCCGGTGAATTGATGGCAAGTGCGACAGCAGGGGCTTGCTTGGTCTTGAAGGCCCGTTCAAGCTGCGATGCAACGGTTGCAAGGGACAGTGAGCGGCTTAGCGGGCTGCTGCTCGCCGATATCGCACCGGACAGGCGAACTACCGGAACGATTACGTTTTTCTTGCCAAACTTTCCGGGCAAAAACTTTCTGAAACTCATGGCTCTCTTGTTGTACGGGATGAATCAGGTCATTCACAAATGGTCTGCATGCAAGGTCTTTGCAAGGCCTTTTGCCAATTCTTGCTGTTTTGTAATGAAACCGGCAAACGCAGGCAGTCAGATGCCAAGGCCAGCCTTGCCCCGGAACACATTGTCTGCACATGGCCTGAAACCGCCACCTTCGGCATGGATGACAAAGCCGGGCAGGATCCTCAATGGTGCCAGGGCCCCGCAAATGCCGCGGACAATCATTCGCTTGGCGGCTTCTTTCTCGCGGGAATGAACCGGTATGATCTCCAGATTACCGAACCGGCCCTGTGAGCATGCGATAACCTCTCCGAGATTGTCTGTTCGATAGATGATGGACATTGTGCCGCCCGGGCGGACAATTGCTGCTGCGGTGCGGAACCACGCATCAAGGCCTCCTTCAGCCATCATGAAGGCTTCCGCACGCATGGCATCGGCAGGGGCACGGGTTCCCCTGGTATTGTAGGGCGGGTTCATGATGACATGATCAACGCTGTCATTTTCAAGTCCTGCCTTGCGACGCGCCTGGCCAGAAAGGGTGACATCTGCTTCCAGAACCCTGATGCGTGATTGCAGGTGGCGATTTTCTTCAAGCTGGCAGGACTGGCGGGCCATCTCCGCCATCTCGTGGTTCTTCTCAACAGCAAGCAGGTTCAGCCCGTCGTGACGCTGGAGAGCGGCAAATCCGGCAACCCCTGCGCCGGCACCAAGGTCGGCCAGCAGCCCGCAGGTTTCTTCAGGCAGGCTGGCGGCAAGCAGCAACGCATCCATGCCGCTGCGATTGCCCCGTGCTTTTGGTTGCAGCACGGAAAACCCGCCATCAAGAAATGCGTCACAGGTTGTCTCCGGAATTGGACTGTCAGTTCCAAAAGCATTTCCGGTTTCGCGGGCAAAAGGCATGGTCAGCTATTCAATCATCTTTTGTGAGTCGTCAGTTCTCTTCCCAGATCTGCTTCCTCTACAAGCTTCCGGGCTTCGTCATGCATGCTTTCTTCGACCATGACGCGTCGCGGTATAATGCCGATGGAGCCTTCCAGTATGCTCATGTTCTGATCAAGCACCAGATAGACAATGCCGGCTTCATCCAGTAGTGACCCCACATAAGAAAGCGTCACGGGGTTGTTGGTTGCCAGAAGTTCCTTCAAGATTGTCTCCCGGTCAGCCAGTGTCCCCAAGATATATGTCGCGAACACGGCTTGGTAGTAATTTGCATTCACGTTGCGGTGAAACGCTTTGTCCCCAACAACCCGGATGCGCCAATTTAACACTTGTACCTTTCCCGGGCGAACATTATTTTGCCGCAAAACCTTTGCCAGCCAAAAACAGGAAAGCAACCGAACCATGTCAGGTGTCGTCCTCCCGCTTGAAAGCAAGAAAGCAGCTCAGAACGGAATTGACCCTCTGATTGAGCTGGTCGCCGATGACATGAAAAAGGTCAATTCCCTGATCCTTTCGAAAACCGGCTCGGAAGTCGAAATGATCCCCGAAGTGGCCAAGCACCTGATTGACTCCGGTGGCAAGCGCCTGCGCCCGATGATCACGCTCGCCAGTGCACAGATGTGCGGCTATCAGGGCGATGCCCATGTCACGCTTGCAGCCAGTGTAGAATTCATGCACACCGCAACGCTGTTGCATGATGATGTGGTTGATGAAAGTGACATGCGCCGAGGCAAGCTTGCTGCGCGAATGCTTTGGGGTAACGAGGCGAGTGTTCTCGTTGGCGATTTCCTGCTCGGCCAGGCGTTCCGGATGATGGTGGAAGTGGGTTCGCTTCCGGCTCTCGACGTTCTTTCCCATGCTGCCACAGTGATCGCTGAAGGCGAAGTGTTGCAGCTTTCAACCGCCAAGAACCTGGAAACCACCGAGGACGAATATCTGGAAGTCATCCGTTCCAAGACGGCTGCCCTTTTCGCCGCTGCTGCCGAAGTCGGACCGATCATTGCTGGCGAGAATGCTTCGCGAATCAGCGGTCTGCGCTCTTACGGCAACAATCTGGGTCTTGCGTTCCAGCTGATTGACGATGCACTCGACTATGGTGGCAACAAGGGAGACCTTGGCAAGAATATCGGTGATGATTTCCGTGAGGGAAAAGTGACCTTGCCCGTCATCCTTGCCTATCGCCGGGGCAATGAAGAGGAGCGCCGCTTCTGGCAGGATGCCATTGTTGAAGGAAAAACCGGCGACGAAGCGCTCCAGAAAGCCATTGAACTTCTGGCTGCCCATGGGGCGATCAGCGACACGGTAAGCCGCGCACGGCACTACGCCGAAATGGCCAAGGATGCGCTTGGTACCATGCCGGAAAGTGAGCATCGTTCCGCTCTGGTTGATGTGCTGGAGTTCTGTGTCAGCCGCGCTGTCTGAATTTCAGGCACTCAAAACCGGCAGATGGCCTGTATTGCCTGCCTGCATGCCTTGCCTTTTGAACTTATTAAGGTCATCTTTCGCACTATGCATGTGAGAAGGGCCATTGTGAGCGCCCGTCAAACAGAAAGTGGCTGAAACATACCCATGACCAACCCGTTTATCAGGCAATTCAAATCTGCACTGCTCGCAGGATTGTTCGTTTTTGCTGCCCCGCTGACATTCGCCAGTACTGATCTGGATGAAACCGCTGGCAATACAGGGGTTGCGGGCAGTTTTCTGGCCTCACGGATTGCGCTGGACGACAATGACGATGATGCAGCGGTGCGTTTTCTGGAACGTGCGATCAGTCTCGACAAGGAAAACGCGAAACTGCAGCAAGACCTGTTTGCTTCGCTGGTTGCAAATGGCCGTGTGGAAGATGCTGCAGCACTGGCAAAACGGGCCAGGGAACTGGGCAATGCCAGAAACCTGCGTGGTTATGTTCTGGCAGCCGATGCGATGCGCAAGCGCACATGGAAGAAAGTGCCTGATGCGCTCAAGGATGTGGCAGGTGTCGATCTGGACAGGGCATTGCGCGAGATCACTGCTGCCTGGGGTCTGAGCGGCGGAGCGCAGCCTGAACAGGCAATGTCCCGGCTGGAAGATCTGGACGGGCCTGAATGGATCAAGGCCATGACAAATTATCATGGTGGCCTGATGGCTGCAGCCAATGGCAATGATGAACTTGCCCAGACAAAACTTCAGGCGGTACTGGATAACAGGGCGATCATATCCGTACTGACCGAGACATATATCCGCGCCGTTGAGGCACTGGTCCGCAGCCATAACCGTTCGGGAAACCGCGAAGAGGCGCGACAGGTTCTGGATTTTGGCCTGTCACTCCTGCCAAACCATCCCCCGTTTGTGCAACTTGATGCGGCCCTGAATTCGGACAAGGTCTTGAAGCCGCTGCTCACCACCCCCCAACAGGGAATGGCGGAATTGTTCTACAACATTGCGACCGGCATACGCCGGGACGGTGGTGGCAATGTTGCCAAAACCTATCTCCAGCTTGCCCATTTTCTCAACCCGCAAAGCGATGTCGTCAAGATTGGTCTGGCAGAGGTCTATCTGCAGCAGCAGTCCTATGAAAAATCGAACACCTATTATGAGAAGCTGGAAAAGACTTCTCCCTTTCACAGGCTTGCCCATCTCGAAATGGCCAACAACCTTTCCAGGCTTGAGCGTAATGATCAGGCGATCGAGCAGTTCGAGCATCTGATTGAGGAAGACCCCACGGACATCACCGGATACATTTCTCTGGGTGGTCTTTACAGCCGGGAAGAACGGTATCGCGATGCGGCAAATATCTATGACCGTGCTGTTGAACAGTTGGGCGAACCCGGGCGGCAGGACTGGAATCTGTTCTTCCGTCGCGGAATTGCCTATGAGCGGCTGAAAGAATGGGAAAAGGCGGAGCCGAATTTCAAGCAGTCGCTTGAGCTCTCTGAAGACCAGCCGGAAGTGCTGAACTATCTAGGTTATTCATGGATCGATCAAGGCATCAATCTGGATGAAGGCATGGAGATGATCCGCAAGGCGGTTGAATTGCGCCCGCGTTCGGGGTTCATCGTCGACAGTCTCGGTTGGGCACATTACCGGCTTGGCCAGTATGAAGATGCGGTCCGCGAACTTGAACGTGCGGTTGCTCTCATGCCCCAAGACCCCACCATCAATGATCATCTGGGTGATGCATACTGGAAAGTCGGTCGGAAACTGGAAGCCACCTTCCAGTGGAAAATCGCACTGGCATCCGAAACAGAACCGGAAAACCCGGAACTGATCCGGAAAAAACTTGCAGAAGGGCTGAACGAAAGCAACCAGTCGGCGGCCAGGGTTGAGCAGGACTGATTTGGAGCCCAGCGGGCAGTCTCCTGCCATCGTCTCCCGCATTGCCCATGCAAAGATCAATCTCGCATTGCATGTTACCGGCAGACGGCCCGATGGCTTTCATCTGCTGGATACGCTCGTTGTGTTTGCCCGATACGGGGACAGGATTTCAGTCCATCCAAATCCCGGACAGGAAAGCCCTGTCTCGCTTGAAGTTGTCGGCCCTTTTTCAAACAGCCTGGCCAACAATGCCGAAAACCTGGTGGTAAAAGCCGCAACCTGTTTCCTCGAGGCGCTGCCCCAGCATGACCGCGATGTAAACCCGGTCCGGATTGTTCTGGAAAAGAACCTGCCGGTTGCCAGTGGTATTGGGGGTGGATCGGCAGATGGCGCTGCAACGCTCCTGGCTCTGGCACAATATTGGAACAGGGAAATAGACCTTGTTTCCGCTGCCCGCAAACTTGGCGCGGACTTTGCCATGTGCCTGCAATCCCGATCGCTTCGTGCGCGGGGTATCGGCGATGAGATAACCCTCTTGCATATGAAGGAACCCCTGGCACTTCTTCTCGTAAATCCGCTGCTTTCGGTATCAACACCGGAGGTTTTCAAAAAGCTGAAGGATCGCAACAATCCGCCGCTGGACCATCTCGCGGGAACAGCTTTTCCTGATGCGCATGCGTTGTCGGAAATGCGCAACGACCTCGAGAACCCGGCAATGGAGGTTGAACCGGAAATCAGCCACGTGCTGGAGGCAATTCGCAACTCGGGCAGCCGGTTGGCGAGGATGAGCGGCTCGGGTGCTACCTGTTTCGGAGTTTTCGATACGCTGGAAGAAGCAGAGAATGCCCGCAAGGAAATTGCAGACCGGCACCCGCACTGGTGGGCAATTGCAAGTCATAGTACCGTTTGACAGAACCACACAGAGAAACTGAATCATGTCCCGTATTGATGAGACCCGCCCCTTCATACCCGTTGGTATTGCCGTTCTGACAGTATCCGATACCCGCTCTCTTGCAGAAGACCGGTCTGGTAATACCTTGGCAGAACGTATCGAAAAGGCTGGCCACAAGCTGGTTGACCGGGCAATCGTGACCGATGACATTCCGCGGATACGTGAACAGGTGGAAACCTGGATTGCGGATGAAAAAATTGATGTCGTCATCACAACCGGTGGCACCGGGTTTACCGGGCGGGACGTGACACCCGATGCCCTCGAACCTCTCTTTGAGAAGCGGATGGATGGTTTTTCGGAAGTCTTTCACCGGATCAGCTATGACAAGATCGGAACTTCGACAATCCAGTCGCGTGCAACCGGCGGTGTTGCGGGCGCAACATTCATCTTCTGCCTGCCCGGTTCACCCGGCGCCTGCAAGGATGCGTGGGACGGGATTTTGTCAAACCAGTTGAACTACCAGCACATGCCCTGCAATTTCGTGGAAATCATGCCGCGGCTGGATGAGCATCTCAAACGGTCAAAGGGATAAAGGACGGCAACCGTCCAGTCCTGAAATGCTGTTTGCCCGGGGAGTGGTGTCATTCCCATATTTCGTGCCGGAACAGGTGACTTTGTATTGGTCCCTTGCTATGTGGCATTGAAAATTCAATACGGAAAAGTTTCTCCCGATGCCCGACCTTTTGCTTGAACTCTTCAGCGAAGAAATACCTGCCCGGATGCAACGCAAGGCTGCCGGCGATTTGCGTGCCGCTGTTACCAATGCGCTGGTTGATGCCGGCCTGACCTATGAAGGGGTAAAGGAATACTGGACGCCGCGCCGTCTGGTGCTGGATGTTCGCGGGCTTTCTGCCCGTTCTGCGGACATTCGCGAAGAGCGCAAAGGGCCGCGCACGGATGCTCCGGAAAAAGCGGTTGCAGGGTTTCTTCGCGGTGCCGGGCTGGAAAGCATCGATCAGGCCGAAATCCGCAATGATCCCAAAAAGGGAGATTTCTACGTGGCCGTGATTGAAAAGGCCGGTCGGGATGCTGCCGGAATTGTTTCAGAGGTATTGCCGGGGATTATCAAGAGCTTTCCATGGCCGAAGTCCATGCGCTGGGGCGCCGCTTCTTCACAAGCCGGTGCACTGAAATGGGTGCGCCCGCTGCAATCAATTCTCTGCCTGTTCGGACCGGAAACCGAAGAAATGGAAATCGTTCCATTCGAGGTGAGCGGCATTGCGTCCGGGAACCTCACTCGCGGACACCGTTTCATGGCACCGGATGCTTTTGCCGTGAAACATTTTGACGATTATGCCGACAAGCTGGAAAAGGCATTCGTGATGCTGGATGCCGAAACGCGCAAGGAAACCATTCTTGCCGAGGCGCGCAACCTGACATTTGCTCAAGGTTATGATCTGGTTGACGATCCGGGCCTGCTGGAAGAGGTTTCCGGTCTGGTGGAATGGCCGGTTGTCCTGATGGGCGAGTTCGATGAAGCCTTTCTCGACATTCCGGCAGAGGTGATCCAGCTCACGATCCGCGAAAACCAGAAGTGCTTTGTGGTGGCAAACGGGGGCGGAAACGAAGGCGAGAGTGCGCCAACGCTTGCCAACCGTTTCATTCTGGTTTCCAACATCGTGCCGAAAGATGGCGGCACGGAGGTTTCCCGTGGCAATGCCAAAGTGGTCAATGCACGGCTTTCGGATGCAAAATTCTTCTGGGAAAGCGACCTCCAGCAAATTGCTTCTGATGAAGGGTTTGAACCGTGGATCAGGAAGCTTGATGACGTCACGTTTCACAAGTTGCTTGGTTCCCAGGGACAGCGGGTTGAACGGATCGTCGAACTGGCAGGGGAACTTGCAGACGTTGTGGGTGCTGACCCCGATCTTGTTAAACAGGCTGCCCGGCTGTGCAAGGCGGATTTGAATTCGGCAATGGTGTACGAGTTTCCTGAAGTTCAGGGACTGATGGGACGTTATTATGCAGAACGTGCCGATATGCCTGCACCAGTGGCTGCAGCGATACAGGAACACTATTCGCCGCTCGGCCCCTCCGACAGTGTGCCGTCTGATCCGGTTTCCGCAACCGTGGCGCTGGCTGACAAGTTGGACACACTGATTGCTTTCTGGGCAATCGATGAAAAGCCCACCGGCTCAAAAGACCCTTATGCTCTCCGCCGCGCTGCGTTGGGGGTGAACAGGATATGTATCGAGCACAATCTTAACCGGCTGGATATCCTACACTTTGCAATGAAAACAGCTGATAAATACTGGAGTAATACGGATGCGCTAGTTATTGCATCTTCTTTGGCGGAATTCCTGATTGACCGGTTGAAGGTGCAGTTGCGGGATCGTGGTATTTCCCACGAAGTGGTGGATGCCGTGGCTCATCAGGGGATAATGGTCCCGGATAGCGAGAAATCTCCAGGAATGGGTAATGTTCGGACCATCGCGATTATTGAACGCACAGCAGATGCCCTGGACCGGTTTTTGAAAACCGAAGACGGGAAAAACCTGCTTGAGGGATACAAACGGGCTGCAAATATTCTGGCGGCGGAAGAGAAGAAAGAGACAAGGATTGCAGATGCGGTTTCTTCCTCTCTTTTGACTGTGGATGAGGAAACAGCCTTGAACGAGGCAATAGACAAGGCCGTCTCACAGGCCGAAGAAGCCGTTGCAAACCAGAATTTTGAAGCGGCCATGACGGCACTTGCCGGCTTGCGTGAGCCGGTGGATGCATTTTTTGAAAATGTCATGGTGAATGACGAGGATGAGAAAATACGGGCAAACCGCCTTGCACTCCTGACCCGTATTAGAAATGCAACGGCCACGGTTGCAGACTTTGGCAAGATAAGCGGTTAGCCGGGATCGGGAACCATTCTCCCGGTTGCATCATTGACACAGTGATGTAACCAGGAGGGACCCATGTTTTCACGTAAAATGATTATGGCGGTCGGCGCATGTGCAATGCTTGCCACGCCTGCATCCGCTTTTCAGCCCGGCTCATCAAATCCGGCAACAGGAATTACACCGGCAAGTTCAACCGGAGTGATTGATGTACGACACCGTCCGCGCCACGGACCAAATCACGGCAAACGCCGTGTTCACTGTCACCGTGATGCCCTGAACCACAGGGGTTATCGCAGGTTGCACCGGCATGTAGGCCGGCGCTGTGCGGTACGCGTGCTGCGGCCACGTTTCGGCAAACGCCATCGTGACCGCCGCCACAATGATTTCTGCGTACAGATCGGACCGATCCGCTATTGTGAATAAGCGTTGACAGGTTCGATCCGGAAAAAGGGGCGAGTGGAGGAGTTCGCCCCTTTTTCATTGGTGTGATGATGCTATACCTGCGGTCAACACGACCAATCGAGAAGGATTTGCCCATGAAAACCTGGAAACTTTACCTGTCCGGTGAAATTCATACCGACTGGCGCGAGCAGATAGAGGAAGGCTGTAGCGCTGCCGGTTTGCCTGTGGCACTTGCTGCACCGGTTACCCATCATGAAGCATCTGACGATTGCGGGGTTTCCATCCTTGGTGAGGAGCCAAACAAGTTCTGGCATGATCACAAGGGTGCACAGATCAATGCCATCCGCACCCGCACCCTCATTTCCGAAGCCGATATCGTGATTGTCCGCTTTGGCGAGAAGTACAAGCAGTGGAACGCGGCATTCGACGCCGGCTATGCTTCCGCAATGGGAAAGCCGATGATCGTGATGCACCAGCCCGAGCATGCGCACGCACTAAAGGAAGTGGATGCGGCGGCCCTTGCTGTTGCAGAAACTGCCAGCGAAATTGTCGAAATCCTGCGCTATGTGATCAACGGCGAACTGGATGGCTACACCAACGCGGCACAGGCTGCGGAATAGTCACTTTCCGATCGCCCGCCATCCGATGTCTCGACGGCAGAAGCCATTGCCCCAGTCAATTTCGTCTGCTGCGGCATAGGCTTTTGCCTGCGCTTCGGCAACGTTCGGGGCAATTGCTGTTACATTGAGAACCCGCCCGCCGGTTGCAACCAGCTGGCCGTCTTTTCTCCCTGTTCCGGCATGAAAGACAAGCGCACCTTGTTCTTCGGCTTTTTCAACATCCCTGATCGGCGTGTTTTTCTCATAAGCTCCGGGATATCCCTTGGAGGCAAGTACAACGCTTAGCGCATACTCATCCGACCATTGGGCATCATGCTCCAGAAGCGAACCTTGGCTTGCAGCCATCATCAATTCCAGCAAATCCGATTTCAGGCGCGGCATCAGAACCTGGCATTCAGGATCTCCAAAACGCACATTGTACTCGATGAGTTGCGGACCATCAGCGGTCAACATCAACCCTGCATACAGTATGCCCTTGAAGGGGTGGCCGCGATGATGCATGCCCGCCAGGGTCGGGACAATGATTTCCGACATGGTGCGGTCGATCATTTCCTGTGTCATGCACGGGGCAGGGGAGTAGGCACCCATGCCGCCGGTATTGGGGCCGGTATCACCATCGCCAACCCGCTTGTGGTCCTGCGCCGTGCCGAGCAGCATTGCTGTCTGGCCATCGCAAAGGGCGAACAGGCTTGCTTCCTCACCAACCAGAAAAGCCTCGATCACAACCTCATGACCGGCCTCGCCAAACGTACCGTCGAAACAGTCATCAATGGCAGCTTCTGCCGCTTCACGCGTTTCTGCGATCACAACGCCCTTGCCTGCGGCAAGCCCGTCCGCCTTGATGACGGCCGGAAGACCGGCTTTCTCGAGATAGGCTTTCGCTTCGGCGGCCTGGGTGAAACGCCTGTAGGCTGCTGTTGGAATGTTGAACTCGGCGCAAAGGTCTTTTGTGAACCCTTTTGAACCTTCAAGTTGCGCGGCAGCCGCAGACGGGCCGAAAACACCGATACCGGCAGCCTCAAGATCATCGGCAAGCCCTGCAACAAGCGGAGCCTCGGGGCCAACCACGACAAAGCCGATATCGTTCTCGCGGCAAAACCCTGTCACTGCCTGATGATTGCCCGGATCAAGTGAAACGGTTTCGGCAATTTCCGCAATTCCGGCATTTCCGGGTGCACACCAGAGTTTGTCCAGTTTTGGTGACTGGACGAGCTTCCAGGCCAGGGCATGTTCGCGCCCGCCGGATCCGATCAGGAGAACGTTCATCGGTTCACAGGTTCCTTTCGAAGTGGCACCGTGTGGGCTGCACAAGGTGCCGTGATATGTTGACGCGTGATCTATCACAGGTCTTGACCAATATCACTGCGAAGTCCACAGCTTTCTGCCATGACTGATTTTCAACACAAGACCGGTAGCAAGGTTGCAGATGCGATCAGGCATTCATGGGTCTATCTTCTGCCTAAATGGGTATGGCCCTATGCGCAACTGGCTCGCTGGGAACGCCCCATTGGCTGGCAACTGCTGATGTGGCCGTGCTGGTGGAGTCTGGCGCTCGCTCTCAATTATCTGCACAGGCAGCCGTCCATGTCGGCGGAGGTTTCAGATGCCATCTCACCCTTTGGCATTGTCTGGTTCATGCTGCTTTTCTGGGCCGGTGCTTTTCTGATGCGCGGAGCTGGATGTACCTACAATGATCTTGTGGACCAGGACATTGATGACAAGGTCGCCCGGACCCGTTCCCGGCCGCTCCCTTCCGGCAGAGTTACAAAACGTGGTGCGCTCGTTTTCCTTTTGTTGCAATTGCTTGGTGGCTTGCTGATCCTGCTGCAATTCAACCAGACCGTTATCTGGCTTGGTGTTGCTTCGCTTGTGACAGTGCTGGTCTATCCGTTCATGAAACGGGTCACATGGTGGCCCCAACTGTTTCTGGGGTTCGCATTTTCGTGGGGCGCACTGGTTGGCTGGTGGTCACTGATGGGGCTTGCCAATACAACCGGGCTCATGCTGTGGGCTGTACCGGTAATACTCTATATTGGCTCGATCTGTTGGGTTATCGGCTATGATACCATCTATGCCCATCAGGATATCGAGGACGACGCGCTTGTCGGCGTGAAGTCGACTGCAAGGTTGTTTGGAGAGAATACCCCACAGGCATTGATACTGCTGTTTTCTGCAGCCATGACCTGTTTTGCAGTCGCGATTTATCTGTCAAATGCCGGATGGATCGCCTGGGCGGGATATTTGGCCGGGGCAGCCCACATGGTGTGGCAGTTGCGTTCGCTTGACATACATGATCCCGCGCACTGCCTGAAACTGTTCAAGGCAAACAGCCATTTCGGGTTCATCCTGTTTGCCGGCCTGCTGCTGGGCGTGCCAGCCTAACCCGGTCCGGATCAGGCGCGGGCGATGATTTCTGCTGGTGTCAGGGTCTCGACCGGACCGATCATGCCCGATTTCCTTCTTCTGAGGAAATTCGGCCTGTGCCGAACGCCTGAAAGGCGCTTGCGGCGGCCGATTGGGCTTTCCACCATCAATGCACCAAGCTGGCGTGTGAGCGCCGTGGTCCGGTTTTCTGCGTCAATTACCAGCATTGGCAGTTTCATCAACCTGCTCCATGAATGCCAGTCAGCTGAGATGTCATCCATGTCATTGGCATAAAGCAGCGGTACGCAAAGCGCAGGATCCCTGTGCTTCAGTTCCAGCGTGACCGTGATTTCTCCGGTTTCGCTTTCGACCGCCCTTGCCGCCACGCCCTCGAATGCCCGCGCAGGCACGGCAATTGACAGCGGCAAGCCGCAGTCAAGTGTACGCTTCAGGACCAGACCGTTGCGGTCAAGCTTGAAGTGTGAAGCACCCACGGTAAGCGAGTGTTGTGGCTGGTATGGATCAAGCCGCAAGCGACGACCTGCTCCGGCTTTCGCTGGATGTGCCATTATATGCCTCTCTGTACTTTTCAGAGCCCGGTTCTTTGCCGGATCTTCTGACGGTGGCGGTCTTCTTTTTGTTCCGCCTTGCGACTGACAATACAGGGTCGGCAGCCAAAACCACTTAACAGACAGAGTAAACCAAACCTTGCTTTTGAAGCGTGGTTATCGAATTGTTTCTGCGTTGGATTTTGTTAGGGTTAAGCCATGATTGAGATTAGTCGCATCGACCATTTTGTTCTCACCGTAGCCTCGGTTGAAGCCACATGTGATTTCTACGAGCGCGCTTTGGGCATGAAGGTCGAGACGTTCGGGGAAGGGCGCAAAGCCCTGGTTTTCGCCAACCAGAAGATCAATCTTCACCAGGCAGGTGCAGAGCTTGAACCAAAGTCCGACAAACCCACACCGGGGTCCGGCGATTTCTGCCTGATAACCGATACACCCCTGAAGGATGTCATCCAGCATCTTGAGCGATGCGGTGTCAGGATTGAGGAAGGCCCGGTGGACCGTACAGGGGCGACAGGGCCGATTTTTTCGATTTACCTGCGGGACCCGGACAAGAATCTGGTTGAGATATCCAATTACTACAGGTGACAGGGACCCGCGGCCTGCTGATCAGGTGATCGGCAAGGGGCTCAATCTGCCCTCATGACGCTCTCCGACCATCAGGGCTTCAACCCGGTCACGCCCGCCATCCTTGGCACGGTACAGCAGGGTATCTGCCATTGCCAGGATACGTGTGCAGGAAAGCTGCCGTGAACTGTAACTGACCAGTCCAATGCTGACACTCAGTTCGATGCCGGGAATTCCAAGCTCATTGGATGCTTGCCTTACTTGTTGGCGAACACGCTCGGCAATGTTTCGCGCAAGAGACATGTTCACATTGGTGAGATATACGCAGAATTCCTCACCACCAAGCCTGCCTATTCTGTCTGTTTCACGGACACCCTTGCGAACGGCATCAGTGATCGCAACAAGTGCCTTGTCGCCAGCCAGGTGGCCATGTTCGTCATTGATTTTCTTGAAGTGGTCAGCGTCTATGACCAGGATCGCATCGGGCCGCTCGTTTTCCTTCTCGCTGTGTTCCTCCTCGAAGTCATTCAGGAAAGCCTCCCGTGCCAGCAATCCGGTCAGGGCGTCATGACGTACCTTGTAACCGAGTTGGGTGCGCAGGGAGTTGATGTGCCTGATGAGTGACAGGAAGAAGAGAAAGGCAGGAACGCTGATAACCAGCGTGGTCAGGAATGTGACATTCAGGATGACCGACTTGTGCTGAATGGCGATCAGGGGCAGGTATGCCTCGAAGGAGGTATAGGCGATGGCCATGGCAAGCGTACAAGTTGCCAGAATGCAGGCAAGCCAGACTGCGAGAAAAACCGTTCTGGATGAAAGATCGATTTTGGTGACCAGAAACATTATCAGCACTCCCAATGCGGAAGGCATAATGCGAAAAGATTAAAATCCCGTGAGTCAAAATGAGGATTCTGGTCCCAAAAACGCGATTCTTGTGGATTTTCATGCTAAAATGTCAGAAAACGGGACTTTTGGTAACAATTTATTGGCTTAAACCACCTTGCCAGGGTTCATGATGCCAAGCGGGTCAAGGGCCGTTTTCAATGATTTCATGAGGGACAGTTCCACACCGTCTTTCACTTCTTGAAGCAATGTTTTCTTGAAGCGCCCGATCCCGTGCTCGGCTGCAACCGATCCGCCCATTTCCGTTATCAGACCGAAGACCAGCTTGTTGACATGGGGCTGGAGGTCGAGAAATGCCTGTTTGTCCATCCCCTTCGGCTGGCTGACATTGTAATGCATGTTGCCGTCTCCCAGATGGCCGAAAGTGCAGAGGCGGGCATCCGGGATTTCATCAAGCACGATACCGTCAGCCCGTTTCAGGAATTCGGGCACAAGATGCACGGGCACCGATACATCATGTTTCATCGAGCCGCCTTCATGTTTTTGTGCAAGGGACATCAGGTCACGGATGCGCCAGAAATCATCGGCCTGATCGAACGATGCCGAAAGGGCGGCATCATCCAGCACACCGGATTCAAAGGCTTCGGCGCATGCCTGTTCGAGCAACGCATCGGCATCTTCCTGCGACCGGCCCGATGAAATCTCTGCCAGAACATACCAGTCGTGATTTTCCTGAAGCGGGTTCCGCACCTTGTCCATGTGTTGCAGTGTGAAGGACATCGGCAACGCCCCCATGAGTTCGAAGGCGGTAAGTGAATGGCCGGCCAGTGAATTGGCAACGCCAAGGAACTTCAATGCATTTTCCGGTGATGACAAGCCGCATATCGCAACCGCCCGCCCCCTTGGAGCGGGAAACAGTTTCAGGACACAGGCGGTAACAATCCCCAGCGTTCCTTCTGAGCCTATGAAGAGGTCCTTGAGGTCATAGCCGGTATTATCCTTTTTCAATCGCCGCATGCCGTTCCAGATTTCGCCGGAAGGCAACACAACTTCCAAACCCATTACCAATGCACGTGTATTGCCATAGGCAAGAACGCCGGTTCCTCCTGCATTGCTGGAAATGTTTCCGCCAATCTGGCAAGAGCCCTGCGATCCCAGCGAGAGGGGGAACAGGCGGTCGTTTTCCCGGGCGACGTTCTGTATCGTTTCCAGTACAGTGCCGGCCTCACAGACCAGGACATTGCCTTCCAGGTCGATTTCGCGAATGGCATTCATGCGTTCAAGCGATACAACAATTTGCGTGCCGGTCTCATCCGGCACAGCCCCGCCCGCATGGCCGGTATGGCCACCCTGGGGCACGATGGCGACCCTGTTTTCGGCTGCAAGCCGGACAATGAGTGACACTTCATTTGTATTTGCAGGCTTCAGTACAAGGGGTGTCTTGCCCGTAACCAGTTCCCGGTTTTCATGTGTGTACCGGGTCAGGTCATCGCTTTCCGTGAGCGCATGTTTTTCGCCAACGATATCCGTGAATCGTCGCAGGAGCGTGGCGTCCGGAATAGTGTGTGGTGTTTGTTCTGTCATTTGCATCACCTTGGCGCTGCGGCGCGGGAAAGCCGGTCATTGATCGCAGAGCCAAGCCCTGTTTCAGGAACAGGCTGGGCGTGGATTTGTGGAGCGCCGGTAGCATCCAGCAGTTTGAGCCCATGATATAGATTTGCAGCAGCTTCCCGCAAATCTCCAGCTTCGCTCAGGTTGAAAATGTGTTTTGCCCTTTTTGCTGTTTCCGCGCTTTGCGGTCCGAAGGCAAGTATGCATGCGCCGTCAGGCGAATTTGTCTGATTGGTCAGCAGAACAGCATCCGGCGCGTAATGGCTTTTCATCATGCCGGGCGCTTCAATGCCTTCTCCTCTGTAAGGTACAGGCTCAATGCCTGTGGCGGCCCTGATCATTTGCGAAGTAACGGAACCCGGTCTCAGTATTGTGATGGTTTCCTCTTCCACTTTGGCAATTGTGGATTCTATGCCGGTATCGCAGGCAGGTCCGTCAATTACAACAAGATCGGTATCTGCAAACTCTTCGGTCACATGATCGGCCCTTGTGGGGGATATGCGACCGGAACGGTTGGCGCTTGGAGCGGCGAGCGGTTTGCCGAACATGTCAATGAGTTTTGGGCTGAGGCCTTGTGGACAGCGCAGGCCGATTGTCGAAAGACCGGCGGTAACCAGCGGATGAACCGGGCTGTTCTGCCGGACCGGCAGGATGAGGGTTAGCGGGCCAGGCCAGAAGACCTCGGCGAGGCGGATTGACAGCGGATCAAAATTTCCGTGCGTCATGGCCATTTCAAGACCGGACACATGGGCGATAAGCGGATTGAACCTGGGCCGCCCCTTCATTTCGAATATGCGCGCAACAGCATCACCATTGGTTGCATCTGCCGCAAGTCCGTAAACGGTCTCGGTTGGCAAGCCGATGCATTTGCCACTGGCCAGTTCGGCAATTGCCGTGCGAATGTCATCCGGCGAAACTTTTACTGCCATCGTTTTATTTGCATTTGACGTTTACGTCAAAATTCTCCACAAGTCTGTTTCGAGGCTTGATACCCGTTCTGAGACCATCAAGGAAGGAGATTTCCATGTACCGAGCACCTGTTCAAGAAATCGCCCATACATTGAAAAATGTTGCCGGCCTGAAGGCGGCACTCGATGCAGGCGAACTTGGAGATCTCAGCGAGGATCTGGTTGATGCGGTATTGGAAGAAGCGGGCAGGTTTGCCAGTGAACGCATTGCGCCGCTTAATCGCGAAGGTGACGAAACCGGTGCCACGCTGAAGGGTGCCGTCGTAACCACACCCCCCGGGTTTGCGCAGACCTACCGGGATTGGGCAGAAGGGGGCTGGAATGCCATTTCGAGCCCGGAGGAATTTGGCGGCCAGGGGTTGCCCAACATGCTTGCGGTTGCAGCTTCCGAGATGTGGAATTCAGCCTCAATGGGTTTCGCCCTTTGTCCGCTTTTGACCATTGGTGCCATTGAAGCACTTCATGCGCACGGCTCACGGGAGTTGCAGGACACCTATCTCGAAAAGATTGTATCAGGGGAATGGACCGGAACCATGAACCTGACCGAGCCGCAATGCGGTTCTGATCTTGCTGCCCTTAAGACCCGGGCAGAACCGGCAGGTGATGGTACTTACCGCATTTTCGGCCAGAAAATTTTCATCACCTATGGCGAACATGACTTCACGGAAAACATCTGTCACCTCGTGTTGGCCCGTCTTCCTGATGCCCCGGCTGGAACGCGCGGTATTTCGCTGTTCCTGGTTCCGAAATTCCTGGTCAATGAAGATGGTTCCCTTGGTGAGCGCAACGATGTGTTCTGCCAGTCAATCGAGCACAAGCTTGGCATCCATGCCTCCCCGACTTGCGTAATGATTTACGGCGATGGTTTCGAAGGCCGGGAAGCAGGTGCGATTGGTTATCTGATTGGTGAAGAAAACCGCGGGCTGAACTGCATGTTCACCATGATGAACAATGCCCGCCTGAACGTCGGCATTCAGGGAGTGGCTGTCGCCGAGGCTGCATACCAGCATGCCCTGGCTTACGCGAATGAACGCAAGCAGGGAAAATCCGGCGAATATGATGGTTCCGGCATGGCGCCGATCGTCTATCACCCTGATGTCGTTCGAAACCTGTTGACCATGAAAGCCATGACAAATGCCGCACGGGGTATTTGCTATTCATGTGCCCATGCTTTGGACATGCAGGAAGGAAAACCGGATGAGGAAGCAAAAAAGTGGGCTGAAAGGTCCGGCTTGCTGACACCGGTGGCAAAAGCCTTTTCAACCGATATCGGCTGTGAAGTCGCCAGCATCGGTGTGCAGATACACGGTGGCATGGGGTTCATTGAGGAAACCGGTGCCGCCCAGTACATGCGCGATGCCCGGATCAATCCGATCTATGAGGGCACCAACGGCATTCAGGCGATTGACCTCGTGACGCGAAAACTGCCGCTCTCCGGCGGCAAGGCTGTACGGGATTATATCGGGGAACTGCGAGAGATTGTTGAGGCTGTGCGTGGTACGAACCATGAAGCATTTGGTGACACCGCAGAACTCCTGGAAGATGCTGTTAACGCCTTTGAAGAGACAACGGAATGGCTGTTGAAGGCATTGTCGGACGGAGAGAGTGAAGCTGCCCTGGCTGGTGCTACACCGTATCTCAGGATGTTTGGTTTGGCTTCAGGCGGTTGTTACCTGGCAAAATCCGGTCTGTCGCCCGATGGTGCAGAGCGTGTCGAACTAGCCCGCTTTTTTGCAGAAAACCATGTAGCCGAATGCGCTGCACTGAAAACCACGGTCACAAGGGGTTCGCAAAGCTTGCTCAATGCAGGCAGGGCATTGCGAAGCGCATAGGGCTGCATAACAGGAGGATTGTCCCATGGCAGAACATGTCGCGATTTCAGTTACAGACGGTATCCAGAAAATCCGGATGAATCGTCCTGACAAAAAAAATGCGCTGACCGGAGAGATGTATACGGCAATGGCAGATGCCTTGGTCAATGCCGGAAAATCTGCCGAAATTCATTGTACCGTGCTGTTTGGCGTGCCCGGAGCTTTCTGTGCCGGAAATGACATTGGTGACTTTATTCAGGCGGCAAGTGCCGGTCCGGAAGGAATACGCCCTGTTGCAAATTTTCTTGAAGCACTGATCGGAATGCCCAAGCCCCTTCTTGCCGCCGTGGATGGGCTGGCAATTGGTGTCGGGACAACGATGCTGATGCATTGCGATTATGTACTGGCTACACCGGAAGCAACATTTGCAACACCGTTTGTTGATCTTGGACTGGTTCCCGAAGCAGGCTCCAGTCTGATCGGTCCCCGTATCATGGGTTACCAGAAGGCCTTCGCACTGCTTGCCATGGGCGAGAAATTTTCTGCACAGGATGCGGAAAGCGCGGGGTTTGTGAACCGTGTTGTGGATAGCGCACAGCTGGAAACACTGATCGGACAAGCTGCAGGCCATATTGCCGACCAACCCCCGGAAGCCTTGAGAATTTCCCGTGAATTGCTGCGTGGCAAGCGCGAGGATATCGGTGAGCGGATGCGCGAGGAATCCGCAATCTTCACCGAACGCCTCAAGTCGGATGAAGCCCGTCAGGCTTTCATGTCCTTCATGGCCAAGGGGCAAAAGAAGGCTGGCTGAGGCCTTTGTCAGGCTGGTGGAGGCATCTTCTACTCTGCAAGATAAACGAGCGGAAACTCTTCCGGATTGAGCGGAGTTTCATCACACGCTTTCTTTTGCCTGAATTCAGCAAGGTGTAACTCGATCGCCTCTCCTTCAACCGCCCGCAGGCGATGCTCCTCATAAACCCCGCAACTGTTGGTCGCTCCGAAAAAATTGTACGAGAAAACAGAGCCTGTTTCCGGGTCCACACTGGCATTGATGACTTCCAGCGCATCGGCCTGTTGTGAGCCCGGCTCGACCTGGTGAAAGAGTGAGACGAAATATTCCGGTTGTTCGTTGAGGACCGTGAAGAAAATGCTTGATGTATTGCGGGCATAAAGTGCGCAGGGAATTTCCCATAGGGACATGGCATCGGAAACCGAATAGCGGTTTGCATATTCGACAACCCGGTCAAGATCGCAATTTTCCTGAAGGTTTTCACGGATGTGGCGGATTATCGGGGCGGGAACCAGGTCAAAACTTTCAACAGTCTCCGGCCCGGAAAGTGTAACGGGATCGCCGGGTAATGTTCCTTTTTTGACAGATGCCGCATTGGCAAGTGTGCCGGTCTTCGAAGGGCATCCCATCCTGCCTTTTACCTTGCTGCCAAAGGGAAACCTGTCATCCATGATGATGGTCAGATAGGCGTCTTCAATGACCAGCCAGTCACCCTCTCGCGATTGCCTGTTGATGTCCATGATGACATTCAGCGTACCTTCGGCATTTCGGTACAACTGATGCGCATCAAGCGTTCCGTCATCTCCCTCCAGATCAAGTCTTTGAAGTTCATGAACCGTATCGCCGGTCTTCATCCAGCCCGGCAAGGCAACCGCATCGTGTATGGGGGCGTAGAAAATGTAGGAGTACCGGTCCTTGTCGGGATGCCGGTTATGTTGCCAGAGGGCAAAATGGCAACCTTCATAGTCTTCGGTTACGTCATCACCAAAAAGCTTGACGGGTATACGCGGAGCATTGTCTGCATGAGCCGCAGCCGTACAAAACAGGGTCAGGCCCATTGCAATGATTAGTGCCGACAATCGCATGATCAATCCTCCCGGAAAAACCATGCGTTTTGTGGCAGGCCCGGTCAAGTCGTGTCATGTGCCGGTCTCTATCGTTCCAGCAGGGCTACAGCCTCAAGATGGGGTGTGTACCGGAACTGGTCGACTGGCGTTATGCTTTTCAGTTTGAATCCACCCTCAATCAGTATTTCCAGGTCCCGGGACAGGGTTGCCGGGTTGCAGGAAACAGCAGCAACTTTCCGTACTCTCGATTTTGCAATCTGACGCGTTTGCAGTTCTGCTCCGGCGCGGGGAGGATCAATCACAAGACCATCCATGTGTTTCAGTTCCATGAAGCCGAGGGGGCTGCGTTCCAGGTTTCTTGTTTCCGTTTTTATTTCCTTCAGCCGCCCGGCCGTCTCGCGCCAGGCCCTGTCGAGCGAATGGATTGCAGGTCTGCTTGCCTCGACAGCCAATACTTTCGAGCGTTCGGCGAGACGCAGGGCAAAAGTGCCTACACCACAGTAAAGATCGGCAACCGTTTTGCATGTGCGAAGATGGCCGGTGACGAGTTCAACCATCTGCTGTTCAGCTTCTTCTATGGCCTGTACAAAAGCCCCGGGTGGAGGCGTGACAATTGCACTGCCCATGACGAGTTCGGGTTTTCGGCTTTCAACAAGGATCTCGGTATTGACGGTCAAACGGGCAAATCCCAGGTCAACGGCCTTTCGAACCAGTGTCTGGCGTTCATTGCCTGTCAGTTCGCGTGCATCTTCAATGTCGACATCAAGTCCGTTGCGTGTCGAAAGTACAGATATCCGCAGGGGCATTTTCGCACCGGGGACCGAACTTGCAAGGTCACGCAGGGCTTCGAACCGTTCCGTGATCTCGGGAACGGTTACCGGACATTCGCCAATATCGACCACACGATTGTCGGCCCGTTCCTGGAAACCAAAAAGCAGGCCTGCCGAAGTATGGCGTGCACTGAAAACCGCCTTTCGCCTGGAGTGGTCGGCAAAGCTGATCATGGGTTCGGGCTTGATTGCGATATCGGCTCTCTCAAGGGCCTCGTTCAGCAATGCCGATTTCCAGTTCAGGTAAGCGTCTGCCCCCATGTGCTGTAACTGGCAACCGCCACATTCACCAAAATGTCTGCAAACAGCATCGATACGATCCGGGGAAACCTCCAGCACCTCGACAAGTTCCCGGCGAGGGCCGGTGCCGGATGTGCGGACCTTTTCACCGGCAAGGGTGAACGGAATGTAGATATCGTCTGCGTTGTGGTGTGCAACCCCGTCACCCTTGCGCCCCACCTCTTCAATGTGAAAATCATTCATCTCTGTAACCTGCCATCAGATATTCTGCATTGCCATCGCCACCTTTTATCGGTGATGGCATGAAATGTGTGCATTGCCAGCCCGTTTCGCCATGAAACCAGTCACGGATATTAGTTGCCGCTTTCAGAGCCAGCCCCTCTTCCCTGACAATGCCACCCCGGCCGATGCCTTCCTTGCCAACCTCGAATTGCGGTTTGACGAGAAAAATGCCCCGGGCACCAGGCGAGGCCATTTGCAGGGCGGGAGGCAGGGCAAGTCTCAGGGAAATGAAACTCACATCGCATGTCAGGAATTCCGGTTGCTCATTGCCAAGGTGTTCGGGTTTCAATTCCCTTGCATTGATCCCTTCAAGGCTGACCAGGCGCGGATGTTGTTGCAGGCTTTCATCCAGTTGGTCCTGCCCGACATCAACACCGTAAACCTTTTTTGCCCCGTGGTTGAGGAGAACCTGGCAGAACCCGCCGGTTGATGCACCAATGTCGAGGCAGGTTTTCCCTGACGGATCAAATCCGGTCTCTTTCAGTGCGGCCTCAAGCTTGAGTCCGGCACGGGAAACAAGATGCTTTGCAGGATCATTTATGGTCACCCCGCCGTCATCGGCAACTTTTCTGGATGGTTTGACAGAAGCTTCACCAGCCATTGTGATACAGCCGCGCCGGATCGCATCGCGTGCGCGCGCGCGAGTATTGTAATGGCCGTTTTCTACAAGCCAGTCGTCAAGCCGAGGGTGTCCCATCCGCGCGGTTTGAAGCAGCCTGACAACAAAGGCAAGCCCTAAATGTAGTGATCAGGACTGTATGTCTCCGGCCGGCTGTCAGGGGATGGGATTGCCCCGGGAATCGAACTTCTCCCAGAATACCTTGGGTTCCTTCTGCCGTGCGCTATCCGGAATACTGGCTGTCGGCATATGGTCAAGTCCCGGCATTTCCTGCATGACCATCGGAGGTAGGGCATTTTCAGGCTTTGGAGGAATCCAGACTTTGGCAGGCGTCAGAGAGGTCTCTTTGGCTGCTGCCTTCAGCAATTGCTTTCGGGTAACCATGGCTGCTGGCTGGTCCCAGTCGATTGAACGCCGGATCTCGCCGACCTGCTCAGCCGCCTTTGCAATCACGATTGCTTCAATGTTCCGGTCATACTTGTCATCGGAAGCTTGTGCCGCATTGGCAGCAAGCAATACCAGTGCGAGTGCTGTTCCGGTTTTCTGCAATGAAAAAGTCATGGGGACACAGTTCTCCGTCGTTTGGGGAAAACTGTGCCAGAATGGGGTTAGGGAAGGGCAAAAGAACGCGGTTAGCGAACCGTTAAAGGCAACTTTGTACGAATGCGAGTGCCTTGGAAACAAATACTGTCTCCCCCATTCTGGACCAAAGCCAGAATGAAAGCCCGAAAAACAGGCCGGTGCTTGAAGCCAGGAACAGTTTTTGCGTCGTGGTCATTTTAAATTCGGTCTGCCGGTTCTGACGGCCAGCTCAGATTGGCTGCCCGTTTCAGCTATTGTTGATCAGTCGCTTCAGTTTTGCAATGGCAGCTTCATTGTTCTCTTCATATGCGATTGTACCCTGAAAGCTTCCGTCAGCCCGGAACAGCATGACAAACGCGGAATGGTCCATGGTGTATTCACCATCACCAAGGTCGACTTTCTTGGCGTAGCCGCGATAGGCTTTCACTGTCTTCATCATTTCTTCTTGGTCACCGGTAACACCGATGATGCGAGAATCGAATGCATTGACGTAATCGGTCATTATTTCCGGAGTGTCGCGCTCGGGATCAACCGTGAAGAAATAGAAGTCGAGCTTGTTTGCGTCTTCCCCGAGTTCCTTCATCCAGCCTGCCGTGTGCAATAGCGTGGTCGGACAGATATCGGGACAATTGGTGAAACCGAAAAACAATGCATGGGGTCGCCCAAGCAGGTCTTCGCGCGTCAGGGGCTCACCCTTGTGACTGACGAGGTTGAAAGGTCCGCCAAGAACAGTAACCTGTTTGTTTTCCGAAGGTGCGGTTCCGTTAAGGGCCATGTAGCCCGCAACCCCTGCTGCTACTGCCACCAATAGCCACAATACAATGCGTACCTGTTTCATCTCATGTCTCCGTCAAAGATGATGAGAAAATAGATGCTGCTCCTCGCTGCGCAAGGTGGCGAGCGGTCACACTCTCGTGGGCCGGTGTGGTTGTTCGCCGCAGGCTGTTGCTGCTCTTACTGGGGGTCGAGCGGTTCTGTGCCTGAAGGGTTTCCCGAACTGTCGAGACGGATTTTCTCAACCTTGTCTTCTGCTGCCTGAAGCAGTTTCCTGCAATGGTTGCGAAGTGCCTCGCCGCGTTCGTAATGACTGATTGATTTGTCGAGCGGTACGTTTCCCTGCTCCAGGCTTTCGACGATGGATTCAAGTTGTTCCAGCGCTTGCTCGAAGCTCATGTCCTCGATTTTCTGCTCGTCGCTCATCGCTCGTTATCCTTTACCCGTTCATCATCCGGTTTACATGGGCTGCGGCCGACTCTGCAAGACCCTGCAGATCATATCCACCTTCCAGAAGACTGACGAAACGGTTCTCGCAATGTTTTTCCGCAACTTCCATCAACTTGCCGGTTGCCCAGTCAAAATCTTCCGCAACCAGGTTCAGCCCGGCCAGCGGATCGCGGTAATGGGCATCAAAACCCGCCGAAACGAGAACGAGATCGGGCCTGAAGTTTTCAATGGCGGGAAGTACCCGCTCGCGAAAGGCTTCCTTGAAACGTGATCCGTCATCGCCTTCGGAAAGCGGTGCATTGTAGATATTGCCCGCTCCGGTTTCTTCCTTCGCACCGGTCCCCGGATAAAGCGGCATTTGGTGTGTGGAGGCGAACAGAACACTTGGGTCATCATAAAAGATGTCTTGCGTACCATTGCCGTGATGCACGTCGAAATCAATGACGGCAACGCGTTCAGAACCATGTTGCCGCTGTGCATAGCGGGCTGCAATCGCGATGTTGTTGACAAGGCAGAAACCCATGGCCGTTGTTTTTTCGGCATGATGACCGGGCGGGCGCATGGCAATGAAGGCATTGTCGGTTTCATCTGAAAAAACACTGTCGACAGCATCCATTGCAGCGCCGCAAACATGCAGGGCCGCGTCCCAGCTTTTGGGGCTGGCACTGGTATCAGCATCAATCGTGGCTATGCCTGTTTCAGGTATCCGGCTTTTTATCTTGGCAAGGAAGTCCGCCGGATGGGCAAGTTCCAGCCATTCGGGATCAGCTTCCGGTGCCTCAATACGCTCCAGCGCATCAAAAGCTGACAGCGTGAAAACCTCCTCGAGCGCCTTTATGCGGTCCGGGCGCTCGGGGTGGCCGGGAGGCGTTATATGCTCAAGGCTGAGCGGGTGGGTGTAGAATCGGGTTGTCATGATTTGCGTATCTCCTGCATCCAGCATGGAAGCAGGCTCGTGTTATTTCAACCCGACCGAGTAGATTTTGCCATTATCAAGACCCAGAACGAATTCGGTTCGCCCGCTGACTTCCCTTGTTCCGATTGCCCGGTTTATGCGGGCTGGAAGCCGGACACGGCTGCGAACTGCAAATTGCGAATCCGAAACGCCGACTATCACCAGTTCATTGCGTTGCAGGGAAGGGATGGCAAGATCGTCTCTGCCATCGCCATCAACATCTGCCAGTTTCGACAAGCGCAACTCTCGCGATCCATTCACATGATTGGAATAGCCTTCTGCTGATGCGAGCAATTGCAGGTCACCGTTCCGGTAGCTGTAGAAGCGCAGAACCCCTGTCAGGTGTGGCGTTGTGACAATGGCAATTTCCGGTCTGCCGGAGCCGGTTATGCGGCCTGTTTCGGCAATGTTTAGCCAGCGGTTCCTCTGTCCTATGAAACGGCTCTGGCCAACCTTGATGAAAGCATTGCCGTTCAGTTTGAAAACCGCAACGGATGCCCCCTGCGTAACGGAGGAAAGGATGGTTATGACCTCGGTACGTCCGTCATTGTCGAGGTCGGCAAGCCGCGGGGTAATGTCCTCAAAGACCTCGCTCGATGGCAGGCGATACGTGTAGGTTTCCCCCCGGTCATTGACCACCTTGAGTGCACCAGCTTCGACTGCGTCACCAAGAACCCCGTGGCGGTATCGCGTGGTTGGCTCGCTGTACCAGGCTTTTGCAATGTCACCCTTGCTAGTGGCAACCCGCCCGTCGGGCAGGCCGTTTCTTGCCAGGGGTCTGTTGTCGGGAACAATCTCCGGGGGAACGGAACCGTCGGTGATTTCCTCGACAACCCATTCAACCCCGGGTGGCGGAAAAGGCTGGGGCGTGGTGGTCTGGGCAGGGGAGGCAACAGTCATGCAGGCAGTGATCAGGCTTGTCGCCAACGAGATCCACGTTGCCTTCATGATCAACCCTCTTCGGTCATGGTGCGGGAAATCTTGATGCCAAACCCTTCCAGTCCGACATAGTGCCGTTCACGAGAAGCGTATAGTTCAATCGATTCTATGCCAAGGTCCCGCAAAATCTGTGCGCCCAGACCGACCTCGAGCCATTCATCTTCCCGTGCCTGCGCGGTGGCATGGTCTTCAAGCTTTTCGGTTGAAAGCGTGTCTTTCCTGCGGCCAGTACCGGTCGCGACACCAACCGAGCCTTCCCGCAGATAAACAAGGACGCCGCGTTCTTTCGCAGACAGTCTGGAAAGCGCATCGTGCAACTGGTTCGTCGTGCCGAAGACATCATCAACCACGGATTCGATCTGCAGTCGGACAGGGACATCCTGACCATCCCTTATGTCGCCATAGACAACGGCGAGGTGATGCATGGGATCCCATTTTGTCTTGTATGTGTAGGCTTTGGCTGGTCCCGCACTGGTTTCAATCGCAAAACTCTCTATCCGCTCGACCAGGCTTTCCTGGCGCTGGCGATAGCTGATGAGATCTGCAACGGAAACCGTTTTCAGCTTGTGGGTTTCTGCAAATGCCATGACTTGCGGCCCACGCATGACGGTGCCGTCATCATTCACCAGTTCCGAGATAACGCCGACTTCGGGAAGGCTGGCAAGCTTGCAGAGGTCAACAGCTGCTTCGGTATGGCCAGAGCGCATCAGAACGCCACCTTCCTTTGCAACCAGCGGGAAAATGTGTCCTGGCCTTGAGAAATCCTGAGCGCCTGAATTCGGATTGGCAAGGGCGCGCACCGCCGAGGTGCGATCCTCCGCAGAGATGCCGGTAGTGGTTCCGTGCCGGTAGTCCACCGAGACCGTGAATGCTGTTGCATGGGGGTCTTCATTGTTGGCCACCATGGGAGCCAGGTTAAGCCGTGTTGCTTCGCCAATGGTCATCGGCGCGCAAACAATGCCTGATGTGTGACGGATGATGAAGGCCATTTTCTCGGAAGTGCAATGGACTGCAGCAACAATCAGGTCACCTTCGTTTTCCCGGTCGTCATCATCGGTGACAACAACGATTTCACCGTTTTCAAAAGCCCGGATGGCTTCAACAATTTTCTGCTGGTCGTAACTCATTCAGTATTCTTTCTCGACGCGGCCGGTTTGCCCGCGATGCATCAGGTAATGGTCTGCCACTGCACATGCAACCATGGCTTCCCCAATCGGTACCGCACGAATACCGACACACGGGTCATGACGCCCCTTGGTGACAACATCAACGTCTTTTCCTTCCGCGGTGACGCTTTTGCGCGGGGTCAGAATGGATGAGGTCGGCTTGACCGCAAACCGGGCTACGAGAGGCTGTCCGGTGGCAATACCCCCAAGCACGCCTCCTGCATGGTTCGACATGAACCGCACCGAACCGTCATTGCCCATGCGCATTTCGTCTGCATTTTCAACGCCGGTAATTTCTGCAGCCTCAAACCCGTTACCGATTTCAACACCCTTGACGGCGTTGATCGACATCAGGTGCGATGCGACTTCCTGGTCAAGCTTGGCATAGACCGGTGCTCCGATCCCTGCCGGAATTCCTTCCGCCACAATTTCTATCACTGCCCCGACCGAATTGCCGTCCTTGCGAAGTGCATTGAGATATTCCGTCCATTCCTCGACCACATCGGGATCAGGGCAGAACAGCGGGTTGGTGTCGACTGCGTCCCAGTTCCAGCGGGTGCGGTCAATTTTCTTCGTGCCCATCTGCACCATGGCCCCGCGTACCCTGAGGTGCGGGACAATTTTGCGCGCCACTGCACCTGCCGCAACGCGGGCGGCGGTCTCCCTGGCGGAGGAACGTCCGCCCCCGCGATAGTCACGAATGCCGTATTTCAGGTCATAAGCATAATCGGCGTGACCCGGACGATAGCGGTTCCTGATTTCGGAATAATCCTTTGACCGCTGATCAGTATTGCGGATCATCATTGAAATCGGTGTGCCGGTAGTGGTCAGTTTCTCCGGTGTTTCGTCATCAGGCATGACACCCGAGAGGATCTCGACCTGATCGGGTTCCTGGCGCTGGGTTGTCAGCTTTGACTGTCCCGGCCGCCGCTTGTCCAGAAAGCGTTGCACTTCCTCGCGTGTGAAGGTGATGCCTGGCGGGCAGCCATCGATCACGCAACCCAATGCAGGGCCGTGGCTTTCACCCCAGGTCATTACCCTGAACAGATGTCCGAAAGAATTGTAAGACATGAAGATTCCCGGTTTCGTCGCGCTCTTTTAAAACAAAGCCGTCCGGTTGGAAACCTGAAATGGAAAGAGAAAATCAGGCCGGTGGGGGCGCAGTCGGTGCGCTGATGTCAATCAGTGTGCCGTCGGGGTCGCGAAGCAGCATGCGCCGTTGTCCGTAGGGCATGTCCCTGGGCGGTTCGACGATGACAGCATCCATAGACTTGGCGGTTTCGTAAACGGCATCCGTGTCATCCACAACAAAGGTCTGGATAATGCCCTGGGGTGCCATTCGCCCTTCTTGCGGAACAATCTCGTTGTTCCGGTCCAGCAAGCCGAATTCCAGTTGCGAAATTCCCGGATGGGTCAGAATGACAAACCAGTCGGAATCAAAATGGCGTGTCATGCCAAGCAGGCTTTCATAGAAACGGGCCGACTGCCCGACACTGTCAACCAGAAGACTGGTAAATGCCCTGTTCATGAAATTCGGTCCTCCCGTTGTTCTACACCCATTTTTCAAGACCCTTCCGAATGATGCAAAACTCATCCTGCGGGAAGGCAAAACGACTGTGGCTTTCCTCGCGAACATCAAGGCCAAGCAGGTAAATGCGAAGGATGCGCCCGATTGCACCGTGAGCTGCAACCACGCAATCACCGGTCAGTTCGCAATGCCACTCCCTGACGCGGGCAAGGGCATCTTCATGGCTCTCGCCATTGACCGGGCGAAACGTCCAGGGATTGCGTTTGCGCTGGTAATAGAGTTCCCGGTTGGATTTCTTGATTTCCGGTTGGGTAATGCCCTCAAGGTCACCGAACGAAATTTCAACGAGGCGTTCATCCGTCTCATAATCACCCGGCTCAAGGCCCATTTGTGTACGGACCCGCTCCATCGTTTCGCGCGCCCTGCCAAGTGGACTGGCGATGAACCGCATCCCTTCAGCCTTGCCGAGCAGCTTGGCAAGCTTGCGCCCGTTTTCATCTGCCTGGTTCTGGCCGTTGCGGTTGAGGGGGATGTCCTGACGTCCTTGGAACCGCAGTTCCGCGTTCCAGTCAGTCTGGCCATGTCTCACATAGTAGATCGTCGGATCGGCCATCATTCCTTGCCGGGGTTGCGTGTTTGGCTCGTGTTAATCCTTGACGACAGAAATGTCGGGAGCATCAACAGCCTTCATGCCGACCGTGTGATAGCCGCTGTCGACATGGTGCACTTCGCCGGTAACACCGCGTGAAAGATCGGAAAGCATGTAAAGCCCGGCATCGCCGACTTCCTCGATTGTCACGGTTCGCTTGAGCGGCGAGTTGTATTCGTTCCACTTCAGGATATAGCGGAAATCGCCAATGCCTGACGCAGCAAGCGTCTTGATCGGGCCGGCTGAAATTGCATTGACCCGAATGGCCTTGCCGCCCAGGTCGACCGCAAGATACTTGACAGAGGTCTCCAGTGCAGCCTTGGCAACACCCATGACGTTGTAGTGCGGCATTACCTTCTCCGCACCGTAATAGGTGAGAGTGAGAAGGGACCCGCCATCTTTCATCAGTTTCTCGGCGCGTTTTGCAACGGCTGTGAAAGAATATACGGAGATATCCATTGTACGGCGGAAGTTGTCCGATGATGTGTCGACGTACCGGCCGGTCAGTTCATCCTTGTCTGAAAAGGCAATTGCATGAACCACAAAGTCGATTTTTCCCCAGCGCTCGGCAAGATTGTCGAACACTGCATCAATCGATTTTTCGTCAGTCACATCGCATTCGCCGGCAAGTGTTGCGTTCAACTGCTCGGCAAGGGGCCCCACGCGCTTTTTAAGTGCTTCTCCCTGGTAGGTCAGTGCCAGTTCTGCGCCCGCATCAGCACATGCCTTGGCAATGCCCCAGGCGATGGAACGGTTGTTCGCGACCCCCATTATCAGGCCACGCTTGCCAGCCATCAATCCGCTGGATCCACTCATTCTTTTTCTCCAAACCCGTCAGACAGTTGCACCAGACCGCTGCAATTTCAATGTCTGTTCCCGATACCATCTCGATCTCCATGCGGTATGCCACAACCCATCATGAGCCGCAAGCTTGCAAGCCTCTGTTATGGCCCGTTCAGCCAGGTCGCGTTGCGCAATGTTTGCTTGAACATGAGCAGTGTATCATTTCCGCCTGTGCTGCCCGCATGGCATGCCCGGATAGCATCGTCAGTCGTTATCGCCCGAGAAAAACCGTGCGAGTTCGTCAAGACGGTCTTGCGGCAACTGGATTGACGCACTGACAAGAAGATCGCCAAAGCCACCTGACTTTTTGGGCAGGCCCTTGCCCTTCAGCCGGAAAACCTTGCCGGAAGATGTGCCGGCGGGAATGGTAAGGGAGAGTTTGCCATCCATGGTTTCCACCGGTGCCTTGCCGCCAAGCACCGCGGTTTCCAGTGGAACATGAATTTCGGCACGCAGGTCGGTTCCCTGTCGCTCAAAGGTCTGATGCTTGCGCATAACAAGGGTAACCAGGGCGTCGCCCGGCTGTCGGCCGGGTGCTTTCTGGCCCTTTCCTTTAAGGCGAATGGTCTGGCCGTCCTCGGCTTCTGCCGGTATTGAAACTGAAACCTGCTTGCCATCCGGCATACGCACCGTGGTTTTCCCGCGCATCAGGTCTTCAATCGTTACAGCGGCTTTCATTTCGAGGTCGAGGGATGGTGCCGCTTTTCTGGACTGGCCGGCTGATGCTCCGCCAAACCCTGCACCGGGATCAAAATGCGTTCGTTGGCCGGCCCCGCGCGCTGCACGGGCATTGCCGCCGAAGGCCGAACCGAAAATTTCGTTCAGGATATCTTCTGCGCCGCCAAATCCTCCGCCATTGCCACCAAACGGATTCCCTTGCGCGCGCTGGCCACCCTGTCCGAACGGGTTGCCGTTACCGAACGGATTGCCGCCCTCAAACCCGGCAAATCTCGGTTTGCCGGTTTCATCGATTTCGCCGCGGTCAAACTGGGTACGTTTTTCCCTGTCGCCGACGATTTCATAGGCCTGATTGACTTCAGCAAATTTCTTCTGTGCGGATTTGTCATCCGGGTTCTGGTCCGGATGGTATTTCTTGGCAAGCTTGCGGAAGGCGCTTTTGATTGCCTTTTCGTCGGCGCCTTTCTCCACGCCCAGTACCGTGTATGGATTACGCATTTGTTCTCGGGTTTCCACAGCAAAATGCCAGCCGGGTGGATCCGCCAGCACTTATGTTCATCTTCAACAGCGATATGGGAGTTAGTTTGCAGGAATTAAAGGGTTTTTGGCGCCAAAGTGGCTTTGGTCAGCCTTCATCACGAAGAAACCAGGAAAGCACCCAGAAACCGCGACGCAGTTCACAGGTTTCCCCGTTGTAAATGGAAATGCCCATGAATGTGTCCACGGTGGTCTGGAATTTCTTGCATTTCTGACCATGACTGCCGGTAAACTTGTTGATCGCGGTTATGGTCCCCTTGCTGCCTGTGTCCGGGTTGGACCACGCAAGAAGGTTTGCATTCCCGTCGGCTTCAGCATCTGCAACGACGGTCTTGATTACCTCTGCATCGGCAGAAGCAACGCCTTGCGGTTCAACATTGCGTGTCACCGACTGGTCAACCAGCTTGCTTTCCTCGATAGCGGAATCAGTGGTTGATGCAACGGAACATGCAGAGGTCAAAAGGCTGCACAACAACACAATACCTGCTGCCCGCACATGCTTGACAGTGGAAGAGTGCTGTTCGATATGCTTGGTTGCTGACACGTTCAACTTCCTGCTGGTTTGACTCGATACGAAAACCGGCAATTCTGCCGCAAAGGATTACCCGTGGATCATCAGGCAACAGGGTTAAGAAACCATAACCAGAATGATTCGAATCCGTTCGATATGTTTAATAATTGGTTAAAGCTCGCCAGCGAGAAGGAACCAAACGATCCATCCGCCATGGCGGTGGCTTCGGTCGATGCCACCGGGCTTCCAAATGTCCGTATGGTGCTAATGCGGCGACATGATGAACGCGGTTTCTGCTTTTTCACGAATTTTGAAAGTACCAAGGGAGAGGAACTGCTCTCCATGCAAAAGGCGGCTGCGGTGTTTCACTGGAAATCAATCCGGCGTCAAATCCGTATCAGGGGGCCGGTAGAACCGGTAAGTCCGGCCGAAGCGGACGAGTATTTCAATTCCCGCCCTCGCGGGTCGCAGATTGCATCGAGTGCATCCAAACAATCCCGGCCACTGCCTGAGCGCGTGGAACTGGAACAGCGCATTGCCGAACTTGAAGCCGAGTACGAAGGCAAGCCGGTTCCCCGTCCCGAACACTGGTCGGGCTTTCGCATAATGCCGTTATCCATTGAATTCTGGGATGATGGCGAGTTCCGCACGCACGATCGTTTGCTGTTCCGGCGCAGGACGTTGGAAAGTGCGTGGGAACAGGTGTGGCTGTATCCCTGAACCGGGTTGAAACGGGGATCAGATACCGGTCCCGCCAACCGTTACCTGGTTCATTCGCAGGGTTGGCTGGCCAACACCGACAGGGACACCCTGGCCGTTCTTGCCACACATGCCGATCCCCGTATCCAGTGCCATGTCGTTGCCAACCATGGCGATGCGCTGCATGGCCGCCGGACCGGAACCGATCAGGTTTGCACCTTTTAGCGGGCGGCCAACCCTGCCATTCTTGATCTCGTAGGCTTCTGTGCAGTCAAACACGAATTTTCCCGATGTGATATCCACCTGGCCGCCACCAAACGAAACGGCATAAATGCCGTCATTGACGGACTCGATGATCTCCTGCGGATCGTGGTCACCGGCCTTCATGTAGGTGTTGGTCATGCGTGGCATGGGCTGGTGCGCATAGGATTGGCGGCGCCCGTTTCCGGTGGATTCAACCCCCATCAACCGGGCATTTTGCCGGTCCTGCATGTAACCGACGAGAATCCCGTCCTCGATCAGGACCGTATCATTGGTCGGCGTTCCCTCATCATCCACAGAGAGAGAACCGCGTCGCCCCTCGATTGTGCCATTGTCAACAACGGTAACCCCCCTGGAGGCAACCTGTTGTCCCATCAGGCCAGAGAAAGCGGATGTTTTCTTGCGGTTGAAATCGCCCTCCAGACCATGACCGACTGCTTCGTGAAGCATCACGCCAGGCCAACCTGATCCCAGAACGATGTCAAACGTACCGGCAGGTGCGGGAACAGCTTCAAGGTTGACTTTGGCCATGCGCAATGCCTCGCCCACAGCGTGCTGCCACTTTTCTTCTGTAATGAACTCGCCATACCCGGTGCGCCCGCCAAACCCGTATGAGCCGGTTTCCTGCCTGTCGCCGGAACCGACAACAAGATTGACGCCGATGCGCACCAACGGACGTACATCACGAACAAGATGGCCGTCCGGGCGCAGGATCTCGACAACTTGCCAGTTTGCGCCCAGCGAAACGGTTACTTGCCGGACGTTTTCGTCAAGGGTTCTGGCATAGGCGTCGATTTGCTCAAGCAGTTTCACCTTGTCCTCGAAGGAAGGCTCCGCGATAGGATTGTCCGCCGGATAGAGCATGCGGTTCGTACCCCTCGGGGCAGCCGCAAAAGAACCGCCATGTCCGCTGCGGATTGCCTTTACGGCATCGCAGGCGCGTTCAAGGCCGGCCCTGCTGATGTCGCCGGAATGCGAATATGCCGATACTTCTCCCGAAACTGCACGCAGCCCGAACCCCTGACGCGTGTCGAATGTTCCCGTTTTCAGGCGGCCATTGTCAAACACCAGCCCTTCGCTTTCGCAATACTCGATGAACAACTCTCCGTCTTCAACATTGCCGATGCTGTCCTTCAGCATTGTTTCTATGCGGTTCTGGTCGATGTCGAATTGCTCGATTAGGGAGGTCATGCTGGGCTCCGGTAGGTTCCGATCAGTGTAGAGATAACAGTTCACCGTGAAAATCCAAGCACTAACGGAACTTCTTGCCGACACGGTGATGATGCAGAAAAGGCGTTATTTTCGGACTCTGGCCACAAAACACCCGGCACCTCCGATAAGCGCCAACAATAAGGTCTCCGTCGTCAGATATTGAAGCTGGATCAGGGTATTTTCGAATAGCCGTCCGAGAAGCCGTCAAGGTCGACCGGTATGCCGATTCCCTCTTCGGGAGTCTGGAAAACAATAAAGGTCGCTGTTTCGCCCTTTTGCAGGGTTTCAAGCAATTCGCCTTTCAGGATCACTTCTGCATAGCAGCCATCCTGAAAACACCGCACAAAATAGGCGCGACCGATATCCTTGCCATCCACGTTGAGTCCGAGCCCGTTTGGCAGAAGAACGCCGAGAGGTGCCAGAACGCGCATGATTTCCGATTCACCGTCCGCCGTTCGCAGCACGACAACAGACAGCCCCACCTCTGCACGATCCTGCGCCACGACATTTTGCATCAGGGCACATTGTTCGCTGGAGGCTCCGGGAGGCGTATCGCAGACCATGGACCAGGCACCATGGGTTGACCTGACGGCGCCTTGCGCATGAACTTCAACATTGGCCATGGAGATGCCAAGCAGGGAAACGGCAAGCAGCGCCGGAAATTTTTTCAACAAATGCATGTCGGTAACCTGTACTCTGTCATTCTCGCCCTCGCGGATAGTCAATATCGTTGCTGGCGTAAAATACAACCGTATTCGGTGCAGGGCGGTACGCAGACAACACCGCCAGACTATGGTAATTTTACGGTTTACAAATGGTAAAGCGATTGAAATTTGGAGTGATTGCGCAAGTTTTAGCACAAAATCCCTGTCAGGAAGCGGTGCTGGCGTTTTCGTGCAAATTTGCCGCACAGTTTTTTGGCCAAAATCATTGCGAAGGGGCGTTGGTTGTGGTTTTTACAAGGCAATTTTGGGAAATAAGGCAGAATCGCTGCCACCGTTCGCACGGGTATATGGGACTTGTTGTCTTGAACCCTGGTGAAATCACCCGGCGGTGGGTCTCGACTGGAGAAGGTGTATGAAGCGGACAGCTCGTCTATTTGCAGGTGCAACAGCACTGCTTGCAACGTTTTTGGTGTCAACATTTGCAGTTTTTGCTGCCCAGCCGGAGCCTTGGCAGATTTGGCACCAGGAGGCGGGATCAGAAGCCATGGCTGCCATTGAGTGGTTTGATCTCTATACTTTCTGGTTCATCACGCCGATCACAATTTTCGTGTTGATTCTTCTGGCTGTTGTACTGGTCAAGTTTCGCGCCAGCACCAATCCCGAGCCGTCAAAGACCAGCCACAACACTGCCATTGAGGTTGTCTGGACAGTGGCGCCGATCATTATCCTTATTGCGATTGCCCTGCCTTCATTCCAGCTTCTTGAAAGCCAGTTTGATCCCGGCGAAGAGCCTACCGTAACCGTCAAGGCGATCGGTCAAACCTGGTACTGGGATTACGAATATCAGGATGAAAGCGAGATTTCCTTCTCGTCCAACATGCTTCTCGAAGAAGATCGTGAAGGATCAAGCAAGGAAGACAAGGCCCGTTACCCGCGCCTGCTTGCTGTCGACAACGAGCTTGTCGTGCCCGTTGGCGAAACAGTCCGTGTACTCGTGACCGCTGATCCTGCCGGTGTTATTCACAACTTTGCCATGCCTGCTTTCGGTCTCAAGATGGACGCCATTCCCGGCCGCACAAACGAGACATGGTTCAAGGCCCGCAAGGAAGGCATGTATTACGGGCAATGCTCTGAACTTTGTGGCGTCAACCATGCATTCATGCCGATTGCCATTCGGGTGGTCAGCCGTGAGCAGTATGATGCCTGGCAGACAGCCGCCGCCGAGGATGTCGGTGAGGCAAACCGCGCCCTCATGGCCTCAATCGAAGCAGACAAGAACATGAAACTGGCTCAAAACCAGACCTCATCAGGAGATAATCAGTAATGGCATACGCAGCTGCACATGATGCCCATGATCACAAGCCTGGCTTCTTCAAGCGCTGGTTCTATTCAACCAACCACAAGGATATCGGTACCCTTTACCTGATTTTTGCCATTCTCTCGGGCATCTTTGGCGGTTTCCTTTCTGTTGCCATGCGCCTTGAGTTGCATGAGCCGGGTCTCCAGTATTTTACCAACCCGCACACCTATAATGTGTTCACCACGGGTCACGGCCTTATCATGATCTTCTTCATGGTCATGCCTGCCCTGATTGGCGGTTTTGCCAACTGGATGGTTCCGATCATGATCGGTGCGCCGGACATGGCGTTCCCGCGCATGAACAACATTTCCTTCTGGCTTCTTCCGCCAGCCCTGCTGCTGCTCGTCCTGTCCATGTTTGTTGAAGGACCTGCTGGTGCAAATGGTGTCGGTGGTGGCTGGACCATCTATCCGCCGCTTTCCTCGCTTGCCGGCCAGCCTGGCCCTGCGATGGATCTGGCGATTCTGTCGCTTCACATTGCGGGTGCATCATCGATCCTCGGTGCGATCAACTTCATCACGACGATCTTCAACATGCGTGCACCGGGCATGACCCTTTTCAAGATGCCGCTTTTTGCGTGGTCCGTACTGATTACCGCATTCTTGCTGCTTCTTTCCTTGCCGGTTCTGGCTGGTGCAATCACCATGCTTCTGACCGACCGCAACTTCGGTACAACATTCTTCGTGCCTGAGGGCGGCGGTGACCCGATTCTCTTCCAGCACCTGTTCTGGTTCTTCGGCCACCCGGAAGTGTATATCCTTATCCTGCCGGGTTTCGGCATCGTCAGCCATATCGTGGCGACCTTCTCCCGCAAGCCGGTCTTCGGCTACATGGGCATGGCACTTGCCATGGTTGCGATTGGTGCTGTCGGCTTCATCGTCTGGGCGCACCATATGTATACGGTTGGTCTGTCACTCGACACACAACGTTACTTCGTGTTTGCCACGATGGTGATCGCGGTTCCGACCGGCGTGAAAATCTTTTCCTGGATTGCCACCATGTGGGGCGGTTCAATTACCCTTCGCACACCGATGATCTGGGCAATCGGCTTCATCTTCCTGTTCACCGTTGGTGGTGTGACCGGTGTGCAGTTGGCCAATGCGGGTCTCGATCGTGCGTTCCACGACACGTATTATGTGGTTGCCCACTTCCATTACGTGCTGTCACTTGGCGCCGTCTTCGCAATCTTCGCGGCCTGGTATTACTGGTTCCCGAAGATGACCGGCTACATGTACAATTCGTTCCTCGCGAAAACACACTTCTGGCTCACCTTTATCGGCGTCAACCTAGTGTTCTTCCCGCAGCACTTCCTCGGTCTTGCAGGCATGCCACGGCGTTATGTTGACTATCCGGATGCATATGCAGGCTGGAACGCGGTTTCATCTTGGGGTTCCTACCTTTCTGCCTTTGCGGTTCTCATCTTCCTCGCAACGATCTTCGAGGCTTTTGCCAAGAAACGCGTTGCTGGTGACAATCCATGGGGAGAAGGTGCAACAACCCTTGAATGGCAGCTTCCATCACCGCCGCCATTCCACCAGTGGGAAACCCTTCCAAAAGTCAAATAATCAAAGCGATAAGGCCGCCGCTTTGGCGGCCTTCTTACACGGGTATCGTTCACAATGGCTGTAGAGAGCGCAAAATCCGAAACGGTTTTTCCGGTGATCTCATCGGCCATGCCGCATGACTATTTCCAGCTTTTGAAGCCGCGTGTCATGTCGCTGGTGATTTTCACGGCGCTGGTCGGCATGCTGTTGGCTCCGGGCGAAATAAACTGGCTGATCGGTTTTGTGGCAATCCTCTGCATTTCCATCGGGGCAGGTGCATCCGGCGCGCTTAACATGTGGTACGATGCCGACATTGATGCCGTCATGGCCCGCACGGCAAAAAGGCCCATTCCCCTCGGCAAGATTGACCGGTCGCAGGCTTTGTCCTTCGGGGTTGTGCTGTCTTTCTTCTCGGTAATGACAATGGGGGTGGTGGTAAACTGGCTTGCCGCTGCGTTGCTGGCCTTTACCATTTTCTTTTATGCAGTCATTTACACGATGTGGTTGAAGCGCTCCACGCCGCAAAACATCGTGATTGGTGGTGCTGCCGGTGCATTTCCTCCAATGATCGGCTGGGCTGCCGTTACCGGAAATATTTCGTTTGAGAGCGTTGTCCTGTTTGCGATCATTTTCCTGTGGACGCCTCCCCATTTCTGGGCCCTCGCCCTGTTCCGCCTGCAGGACTATGAAAACGCCCATGTGCCGATGATGCCGAACGTTCACGGTGAAGCGCGCACCCGGTTGGAAATCTTCATTTATTCCCTGCTTCTCGGGATAGCGAGTGTGCTGCCCACGGCTCTCGGCTTTGCAAGTCTCGCCTATGGTTTGGTTGCAGCCGCATTGGGTGGCTGGTTTGCGCTGCTCGGCTTCCGGGTCTGGAAAGAGGGTAGCAAGGACAATGGCTATGTCCGTGAAAAGAAACTGTTCCGGTTTTCGATTTTCTATCTTTTTGTGATCTTTGCAGCACTCGCCGCAGACGCACTCATCACGACAGCGGTGGCTTATTATGGCTGAAGGCAAATATACGCGGGAAAACGTTGAAATCACCGAGGAGCAGCTCAAGGCACGCCGTGCCCGCAATGTTGCAATCGGGCTTGTGCTCGCGGCTTTTGTGGCAATCATGTATTTCGTTACATGGACCAAACTTGGCATCAACATCTTCAACAGGGAGTTATGACGATGCACACCGGTGAAACGGCTTCCGAAAAGAATAACCTTCGGGTTGTAGGCATGTGCGTGGGCATGGTTCTGGCCATGGGCGGCCTGGCCTATGCTTCCGTGCCGCTGTACCAGCTTTTTTGTCAGGTTACCGGTTATGGCGGCACAACGCAGGTAGCTGAAACAGTGGACGGAATTCCGGTAATTGACCGGGACATAAGCGTTCGTTTCGATGCCAATACCGAAGCAAGCCTCAACTGGCGCTTCAAGCCGGAAACCCGCAAAGTCACCCTCAAGATGGGTGAGAAAATGGTGATCAACTACACGGCAGAAAACCTCTCGAATGAACCGATCAGCGGCATGGCCACATTCAATGTGACGCCGCAGGCAGCAGGTGCCTACTTCAACAAGATCGAGTGTTTCTGCTTTACCGATACGTATATCGATCCGGGTGAAACACTGGAAATGCCGGTTGTGTTTTTCGTTGACCCGGAAATGGACAAGGAAGAAGCCTTCAAGGCCATCAAGACAATAACGCTTTCCTATACCTTCTATGAAAGCGATCAACAGCCGGAAGCAGTATCCAGCGCCCAGGGGCGTAAAGATGCTGGCAGTACCGGAAAACAGAAGCTATAAGACAGAAACAGCCTGCCGGGGGTATTGCAGGCAAGAAAGAAGCAGGAGTTGAGCATGGCTGATAGTCACAACGTCAACCACGATTATCATATCATTGACCCAAGCCCTTGGCCGTTGATCGGCAGCATTGGCGGGCTTGTCATGGCAATTGGCGGGGTTTCCTATATGCGTGCCCTGCAAGGCAGTGAATTCAGCCTTTTCGGCATGAACCTTGCTGCTGCAGGCCCGGTTACACTGCTGGTTGGCCTGGCAATCGTTCTTTACACCATGTTTGCCTGGTGGTCGGATACGGTCAAGGAAAGCCATCAGGGCCATCATACAAGAGTGGTCTCCCTGCATCTGCGATACGGCATGCTGCTTTTCATTGCTTCGGAAGTAATGTTCTTTGTCGCTTGGTTCTGGGCATTCTTCGATGCGAGCCTGTTTGCCGACGAGGCATTGCAATATTCGCGCCTGGAATACACGGGTGGCCAATGGCCGCCACAGGGAATCGAAGTGCTGGATCCGTGGCATCTGCCGCTGTTCAACACCGTTATTCTTTTGCTGTCCGGCACCACGGTAACCTGGGCGCACCATGCGTTGATCGAAAATGACCGCAAAACCCTGACATGGATGCTGTTCCTGACGGTTGCACTGGGAATCCTGTTCAGCTTTGTACAGGCATACGAGTATGCTCATGCCCCGTTCCAGTTCTCTGAGTCGATCTATGGCGCGACATTCTTCATGGCGACCGGCTTCCACGGTTTCCACGTATTGGTGGGTACCATCTTCCTGATTGTCTGCCTGTTCCGTGCAATGTCTGGCCACTTCACACCGGAGAAGCATTTCGGGTTTGAGGCGGCCGCCTGGTATTGGCACTTTGTTGACGTGGTCTGGTTGTTCCTGTTCTGCGCGATTTACGTGTGGGCGTCTGCAGGGGCTACAATCGCTGCCCACTGATGCACGGCATTCAAGAAAATGAAAAGGGCGGCCACTAAGCCGCCTTTTTTGTTCAGGCCCTTTTCACCAGTCAAGGAAACTGCAGTGTCGAAAAAGAACGGATTTGCAACTGAAGATGCAGTGGATGCAGTGTCTCCTGCGCAGGTCGCTCTTCGAAACCGCTGTCCGCGGTGCGGGCAGGGCCGCCTGTTTGCCTCTGTCTTGAAGCCGGCTGCAGGCTGTGGGGAATGCGGACTTGACTACAGTTTCATTGATGCAGGTGACGGGCCTGCTGTCTTTGTGATTTTGATTGTGGGATTTGTTGTCACAGCCTTCGCAATGCTTTTGCAATCATTGCTTGCTCCTCCCATATGGGTTCACATGATCATATGGTTTCCCGTCATAGTCGGGCTTTCCCTCTGGTCTCTGCAGTTTGCAAAAGGTGTGCTGATCGCCTTGCAATATCGCACCAAGGCGAGCGAGGGAAAACTAACAGGAGGCAATGGCGCCTGATGCGCTTGTCCACAATCATTATCGTAGTCTTGATGCTGGCAGGCCTGGTCGTCCTGTGTTCACTTGGCTGGTGGCAGGTTGAGCGTCTTTTCTGGAAAGAAGAACTGTTGCGTACGGTGCAGGAAAGGGTTTCCCGGCAACCGGTGCCAATTGACGAATTTCTGGGCAGGGAACTTCCGAAAGATCAATGGTCATACACACCGGTCACGGTAACGGGTACGTTCAACCATCAAGCTGAAGTTTATTATTTTGCGACCGGACAGTCCGGCGCATCGGGCTGGAATGTCCATACACCGCTCGAGAGGGAAGACGGAACTGCTGTGGTCGTAAACAGGGGCTTTGTGCCTTTTGACATGAAGGCGCCTGAAAAGCGCCCGGAGGGGCAGGTGGATGGTTTGCAGACGGTGACAGGGTTGATCCGTGTGCCGGCTGTGGAGAAACCATCGGCGGCTTTCGAGAATGCGCCTGAAAAGCGCGAGTTTTACTGGCGTGATCTTGAAGCGATGACCGCCCTGATGCGTTCTGGTTCCGGTCAAACGTTCCTGCCGCTCCTGGTGGAGGCCGACGAAACTGCCAATCCGGGGGGCTGGCCAAAGGGTGGCACAACCATTATCAAGTTTTCCAACAACCACCTGCAATATGCCATTACCTGGTTCGGCCTTGCTGCGACCATGTTGGGTGTTGGCGGTTACTTCCTCTATTCACGACGCAAGTTCGGGGCAGATGCATGAGCGACAAACCGAAACTGACTCTCCGCCTGTGCGGGCCAAGAGGCTTTTGTGCCGGTGTTGACCGGGCAATCCAGATGGTTGTGCTTGCCCTCAAGAAATACGGCGCACCGGTATATGTTCGCCATGAAATCGTTCACAATCGCTATGTGGTTGAGGGACTTGAGCAAAAGGGAGCAATTTTCGTCAAGGAGCTGGACGAGATTCCTGAAACCAGCCAGCCGGTCATATTCTCGGCTCACGGGGTGCCGAAATCCGTTCCTCAGAATGCCGAGAAGCTCAATCTTTTATACCTGGATGCCACCTGTCCGCTGGTTTCGAAAGTGCACAAGCAGGCATTGCGCCATATCCGGCAGGGACGTCATGTCCTTCTGATTGGTCATGCCGGTCACCCCGAAGTGATTGGTACCATGGGGCAGGTGCAGCCCGGAGAAATGTCACTGATCGAGGATGTTGAATCCGCCCGCCTGTATCAACCGGAAGATCCGGAGGCTCTGGGCTATGTTACCCAGACCACGCTTTCTGTTGATGATACAATCGAAATACTCGAGACCTTGCAACACCGCTTTCCCAAGCTCGAGGCACCAGCCGCTGAATCGATTTGCTATGCAACAACGAACCGGCAGGAAGTCGTCAAGGTCGCTGCAAAAAATGCCGGGCATTTCCTGATTGTAGGCGCGCCCAACTCCTCAAATTCCAAAAGGCTTGTCGAGGTCGCAACCCGGGCAGGCGCTGCAAGATCGGCACTGGTTCAGAAAGCAGGGGACATTCCCTGGGATGAAATGCCGGATGGCGGCATAGTCGGTCTGTCTGCCGGGGCATCGGCACCGGAAATCCTCGTGAATGAAGTGATAGAAGCGTTCCGCGAACGTTTTGACATGACACTGGAACTGGTCGAAACAGTTAAGGAAGACGAGGAGTTTCTGGTGGCCCGGGACTTGCGGGATACTGAACTGACAGCCTCGGATATGGCATTCGTGAACGGGTAGAAAATATTGGCAGTCTATACGGAAATTTCCGAAAGCCAGATCAACGGGTTTCTGGAACAATATGACATTGGCGAACTGCATGCATTGAAGGGCATTGCGGAAGGCGTTGAGAACTCCAACTACCTGCTGACTACCGATGCCGGGCCGTACATTCTGACGCTTTACGAGAAGCGGGTGAATGAGGCCGACCTGCCGTTCTTTCTCGGGTTGATGGAACATCTTGCAGACAATGGCGTAAACTGTCCGCAACCCGTTGCCATGACGAATGGCGAATACCTGAGCAGGCTTGCAGACCGGCCTGCGGCAATCATTTCCTATCTTGACGGTTTCTCTGTCAGGCGCCCGAAGCCGAGCCATTGCAAGCAGGTTGGTGCCGCTCTCGCCCGAATGCACATGGCGAGCACGCGTTTTCCGCTTTCCCGAAAAAACGCCCTGACCGTCGATGATTGGCGCCCCTTGTTTGAAATGTCCGGTAGTCGAACGGATGAGGTTTCTCCGGGGCTGGCGAAGATGATTTCAACCGAACTGGATTTTCTGGAAAAGCAGTGGCCTCACACACTTCCGCGCGGCGTCATTCATGCCGACCTTTTTCCGGACAATGTCTTTTTCCTGAAAGGTGAGCTGTCGGGAATTATTGATTTCTATTTCGGTTGCAACGACCTTCTGGCGTATGATCTGGCAATCTGCATCAATGCCTGGTGCTTTGAACCCGATCATTCATTCAACGTGACAAAGGCAAAAGCCCTGGTGAAAGGTTATCGGCAGGTGAGGGATCTAAGCGCGGAAGAACTTGAAAGCCTGCCGGTCCTGTGCCGGGGCTCTGCCTTGCGGTTTCTGCTGACCCGGCTCTATGACTGGCTCAACGTGCCGCCGGGCGCGCTTGTCGTTCCAAAGGATCCGTCAGAATACATTGCCAAACTGAAGTTTCACCAATCAGTGGGCTCTCCCGAAGAGTATGGAATACATGACTGAGACAGGTTTGGTTCAGATCTGGACCGATGGCGCTTGCTCGGGAAACCCTGGGCCGGGTGGCTGGGGTGCTTTGCTGCGCTATGGCGACCGGGAAAAGGAGTTGTTTGGTGGTGAAAGCGAAACCACCAATAACCGCATGGAACTGACAGCGGCAATTGAGGCGCTCAATGCCCTGAAAAAGCCTTGCAAGGTAAAGCTGACGACCGATTCACAATATGTGAAGGGCGGAATAACAGGCTGGATTCACGGCTGGAAAAAGAATGGCTGGAAAACCTCGGCAAAGAAGCCGGTCAAGAATGCCGAACTGTGGCAGGCTCTGGATGAAGCCACCAGACGCCACGATGTTTCATGGCACTGGATAAAGGGGCATGCCGGGCATGCTGAAAATGAAAAGGCGGACGAACTCGCCCGCCGGGGGATGGAAGACTACAAATAACCTTCCATCTATCTTTGTTTTTGTCTCTAGCCGAATGGTCAATACGCTTAGAGGGCTTCCAGGATCTTTGAAGCACTTGAGGCATTTGCATCGCTCGGTACTTCATCGACACCCAGCATGGTGACCTTGCCGTCTTCGACGATCATCGCGTAACGGCGGGAGCGCATGCCAAGACCGCGGGCAGTCAGGTCAAGGTCCATGCCGAGAGCCTTTGCAAATTCTGCGTTGGGGTCGGCCAGAAAATGAATTTTCCCTTCACCGCCGGAGATTGAAGCCCAGGCATCCATGACAAATGCATCATTGCAGGCTACAACAGCAATTTCGTCGACGCCCTTGTCCTTGATGGCCGCTTCATGTTCGATAAAGCCCGGCAAATGGTTGTTGCTGCAGGTTGGGGTGAATGCTCCGGGAACCGCAAACAGGACAACTTTCTTGCCATTGAAAACCTGGGCCGTACTCGTTTCCTCGGGGCCATTTTCTCCCATGTGATAAAACTTGGCGTCCGGCAGTTTGTCGCCGATGGAAATTGCCATAATGAAACTCCTTGGGTTGTAATCTTTGAAACTGTAATGATGATATGGCCTGTCAGCGGACCGTTTCAATGCCCTGATGACCGGTAACCAGTGTATAGCGGAGCTTTTCGGAAAGAACATCCGTTCCATCCGGGGCACGTGAAACATCCAGCTCGAAAAACGCTTCATTTTCGCTTTGCCTGAGCAGTTTGGCAGGTTGCAGATACCACTCATCGGGCCCTTCAACAAACAGCTGGGGTTTGCCGTGACTTGCCTTGTGCGCCATGGTTATCTGAAGTGAACCTTCGCCCGATTGCCTTACTTCCAGAACAGTTTCCTCCGGTTCGCGGTGTTCGGGAATGCGAAGTTTCGCAAGCTGTATTTTCTGGCTTGCAACCGGGTCGGATTGTAGCAGTTGCCCGGAACGGATGTTCAGTTCTGCCTTGGCCGGTATACATATTTCAGAACAAACTCCGATCAAAAGGTCGAGTTGTATTGTGCCGGGTGTGCCGGGAGCCATTGTTCCTTCAAACGGAAACAGGACCTGCTGCTTGTATCCAGCATAGTCTCCGCTTTCATATTCAAGCAGGGTTGGGGCGGGAAATTCCACTTCGCCGGGGAAAAAGCCCTGTGAGCGGGAAAAATCAAAAGTCGGGGGAATGCCCGAACTTCCCGGGTTTCTCCAATACGTACTCCAGCCCGGCTGAAGGCGGACCTCGACGGCCCCCTCCACTTCGTTGGTTTCCGGGTCCAGCTTGGCAATCAGTCGAGCCTCTCCGCCACCCAGGTCCTGCCAGTTGCTTGACGCAGCACCTGCATGCTGGCCGGGCATGATTGCGGCAAGCATTATTGAAATGGTTGTGATCAGGTGTGTTTTCATGTGTGAAACAGGCCTGTTGTTATGTTTTTGAAGACAACATGTGTTGTATATATTGGCAAAAGGTATGAAATCGAACCAAAATGGCAAACATGCATTCATATTTGAGTGATCAAAACAGGCAAGGCAGGAGTTGTCCGCATAATGACTAATGATTTCCCTTCCTTGTGTGGCAAGTTTCTTATCGCCATGCCCGGTATGGGGGATGCAAGGTTCGAAAAGGCCGTGATTTACATTTGTGCCCATTCAGAAGAAGGGGCGATGGGGTTTGTCGTCAACAAGGTGATGGATTCACTGGATGTTCCCGATTTTCTCGAACAACTGGAAATCATCACCAGCGATGAACGCAACAGCCCCGCGCTGGACCATCTCCTTGATCAGGTCATGCATGTCGGCGGCCCGGTTGAGCCCGGTCGCGGTTTTGTGCTGCACACACCCGAGTTTGAAAGTCCCACGACACTTGATGTCAGCAGCGAGGTTCGTTTGACGGCAACCCTGGAAATTCTGCGGGCAATTGCAATCGGAAAGGGGCCTAGCCGTTGCATTCTGGCGCTGGGATATTCGGGCTGGGGTGCCGGACAGCTAGAAGCGGAGATTTCCTCAAATGGCTGGCTGACATCAGATTGTGATGAACAGATCCTGTTTGACGACAACCACCATACCAAATATGAGCGGTCGCTTGCCCTTCTTGGTGTTGATGCCCGGTTATTGTCCAGTGAAACGGGGCATGCTTGAGCCCCTTCGTGTCTGTTGACTACTCGGCAGCTGCCTTGCGTTCTTCTTCAAGCGCAACATGAACACCGTCAATGTTTACCGGTTCCCCAAGCAGGTATCCCTGAACATATTTGCAGCCCAGTTGCATCAGTTCCACGAGGTCATTCTCGTATTCGACACCTTCTGCAATTATCGACTGGTTGAGGCCTTGCGCCAGTGTGATGATTGAACGCAAAACGACAAGGCGCTCGTTCTGGCCTCTTGCCTGTACAAAGGACTTGTCGATCTTGATCGTGTCGAACGGAAACTTCATCAGATAGGCAAGGCTGGAATGGCCGGTTCCGAAATCATCAAGGGAAATGCCGATCCCCAGTGCCTTGATACGATTGAGTATCTGGGTTGAATGTTCCGGGTTTTCCATCACAAGACTTTCGGTCAGCTCGATGCGAAGCTGTTCGGCTTCAAGTCCCGTGGTTTCCAGAATTCCTGAAATGTCCTGCACAATGTCGGTGCGCAACAACTCCCGGCTGGAAATGTTGACGCTGACGAAATACTTGTGCCCATCACGAGGCTCGATGGCAGCAAAATCACGTGCCGCCTTTTCCATGATGTGCAGGCTGAGTTCCTGTATCAGGCCCGAGCTTTCGGCAATCGGGACAAAATCGTTTGGCATCAGCAAGCCAAGTCTGGGATGCCGCCAGCGTGCCAGTGCCTCAAATCCGTGAATGCAACGGTCATCCAGACTTACAATCGGTTGGTAAACCAGCTCGATTTGTTCCAGCGCCATGGCATTTTTCAGATCATCCAGCAGAATAATGCTTTCATCCTTTGAAGAGCGCAAGGCAGGATGGAATGTCTCAGTGTTGTCACCGCCTTTGCGCTTGGCTTCGCGTTTTGCAAGCTCTGCATCGCGCATCATCTGTTCAGCCCGTTTGTGCTCGGCAGTCCAGCTTACAAGCCCGATTGATGTGGAAAGGACAATCTCCTCATCGGCGAAATCCATAGGTGCCTTCACCGTGCTGCGTATGGCATTTGCAAAGGTTGCAATCTGTTTTGGCTCCGTTTCAGACACCAGCATCAGCACAAACTGGTCACCTGAAACCCGGGCCAGGCTGTCACCGGTCCGCAACAACCTGTCCAGCCTGCGGGCAATGGCCATCAGCATGTTGTCGGCATTGTTGTAGCCATAGGTTTTGTTGATCTCGCTGAAACCGTCAATGTCGATATGAAAGACGGTTGGACGAAGCTTGCTTTCACGATCTGCGGCAAGGTCGATAAGGGTTTGCAGTCGGCTTGTGAAGATTTCCCGGTTTTCAAGGCCGGTCAGGTGATCGTGGACAGAATCCCGCAACAGCCTGTCTTCGGCCCTTTGCTGTGCCGTTACATCACTGAGGGTTCCGATGCAGCGGGCAACTTCACCAGCAAGGTCAAGAAGCGGCCGTGCCCGCAGTTTGAACCAGTGGTATTGTCCGTCATTGGAGCGTAGCCGGAATGCCTGGGATATCTTGCCCCGTTTGTGTTCCACGATGGCAGAGAGAGTGGACTGGAACCGGTCGCGGTCGTTCGGGTGAATGATTTTTTTCCAGTTGTCAGGTGACGCATTCAGTTCCCTTCGGTCATGATGCAGCAATTCACCCAGCCCGTCTCCGACGGACAGCATGTTGCGGTTCACGTCCCAGTCCCACATGATGTCGCCGGACCCGGTAAGGGCAAGTGCCGCACGTTCTGCATCGCTGACCAGCCCCTGCGCAAATACGCCGCCCGCGAAGGCATGCTGCATTACAGTAAAACAAAGCAGGAGGACGACGAGCACCAGACCGCCACCCAGGGCAGGCTGGATAATGTCATTTTCTATTTGTCCCGTGACTGTCATGGCGGCGCCAGCTGTCCAGAACGTCAGCAATATCCAGGTTGGTATCAGCATGACCGCCCGGTCATACTGCTTGAACGCGAGATAGAACACGAGGAAGATGCCGACCAGAACGCTGATTGCGATGGAAACCCGGGCAACGCCCGATGCAATGTGAGGTTCGAAAACTGCTGCGCCCATGACGATAATCAGTGCCATGATCCAGCCGATGGCGATCAGTGACAGGCGGTTGTGCCACCGGCTAAGGCTGAGATAGGCGTACAGGAAAACAACCAGGCTTGCCGCCAGAAAGACTTCCGCTCCGGCCCGCCAGAACGGTTCATTGGATACGGGGGCGCTTACAACCTTGTTCCAGAAACCGAAATCCACGCAGATATAGGCAAGCACACCCCATGCAAGGCATGCTGTTGCCGGGAACATTGCAGAGCCCTTGACGACAAACAGAATGGTCAGGAAAAGCGCCAGCAACCCTGAAATACCCAACACTATCCCGTAATAGAGCGTGTAGCTGTTGGTTGTATCCTTGTAGGCATCCGGTTCCCACAGATACAGTTTTGTCAGATCGGCAGTTTTTTGTTCGGCGATGAAGGTGATGACAGCGCCGGGATCAAGCGTGATCAGGAAGACATCAGCTTCGGTATCGACCTGACGGTCGAGCGAGAACCCTTCACTGGGTGTTATGGCAATAATCCGGGAGGTATCGAGATCGGGCCGGAATACCCCGGAATTTACCATCCTGTAATGGGGAGAGACCAGTAGCCGGTCAATCTGTTCATCCGTTGTATTGGCCAGCGCAAACACTGCCCAGTGTGATACGGGATTGGCGGTTTTGGAACGCACTTCAACACGGCGTACAATGCCTTCTGCATCCGGTGCAGTCGAAACCTGGAGCGCCCCGTCGGTTTGCCGGTAACTGTCAATGGTGCTTGTTATGTCAATCGCTATGTCATCAAGGGTGATGCGCACGGGTTCCATGGCCAGGGCAGAAACGGGCAGCAGCAACAGCACGGCAAAAAAGCAGGCAACCCATGCTTTTATCCACCCGGCAATCCGGCCTGTATGTCTGTAACCCTGAAGCAATCCGTATCCCCGCAAGCCCTTCACGCCTTGTCTTCAAGGTTCGTGAATCTATTCCTTACACCACATGAACGGACTTTGTTCCAGACCATGATGGCTATTTTCAGGGCGCAAGTTTGTTGTTTTAAGTGCGATTGGTTGTCCGGGAAACTGCCAGTCGGTCTGACTTCAGCCTTGCGAACAGGACATGGTCCTCCATCATGCCGTTGATTTCGAGATACTCCCGGGCAAACCCTTCCTTGTGAAAACCGCATGAGGTCAGGAGGTGGATTGAACGTGAGTTTGCAGGAACACACGCGGCCTCCACCCGGTTCAGCCCGAGATCATCAAACGCATGATCAAGAAAGGCGGGAACGGTTTTTTTCATGTGGCCCTGATTGGCGTGATGCACTCCCATCCAGTACCCAAGGGTTGCACTGTGGGAGATGCCGTGGACGATACGGGTCAGACTGATTCCGCCAATCAGAAGTCCGCGTTCCGTGTCATGAAGGAAATAGGTTCGGCCCCAACCACTCTGGCGCTGCTGTGCATAGGCTTTCAGCCTGCGTTGAAAGCCGAGCTTGGTGAGGTCATCTTTGGGCCATTCCGGCTCCCAGGGCCTCAGAAACGCTTCGCTTGCCTGCCGCAGGCTCACCCATTGTTCAAAATCGGTTGAATGCGGTGTTTTCAGGATAAGATTTGTGCCGGGAATGGTCAGGGTTTTCCAGCGAAGCCGGGACAATAAACGCAAATGCAGGTTCATGCCCCGCAACGCCGACATTACTCGGCTGCCTCTTGCCGTTTGGTGCCCAGCCTCTCGCGTATGTCTTCAAGCCTTGGCGCATTGGCTATCGGTCCAACAGCGGCCAGGGTAGGCACACTTTCCTGGAAGATGCGGCCAGCAAGATCACGCACACGTTCGACGGAAAGGGCATCAAGCCGCTCCATCAGTTCCTCATTCGGTATCTGGCGTCCGAACAGCAGGATTTGCCGGGCAATTTGTCCGGCCCTGGCAGCAGGGCTTTCCATCGCCATCAACAGGCCTGCCCGTATTTGTGCACGTGCCCGGTCCAGTTCCGACTGCTTGATGGTTTCACTTGCCCGCTGCAGTTCGGTCAATGTGAGGGTAACGAGTTCCTGAAGGTCTTCCTGTCCGGTTGCGGCATGAATGCCGAACACTCCCGTATCAGAAAAGCCCCAGTGGAACGCAGAGATCGAATAACAAAGGCCATGCCGTTCGCGGATTTCCTGAAACAGCCTGGATGACATGCCGCCGCCAAGAATCGTGGCAAGCAGTTGTGAGGCATAGAAATCCTTCACGTGATATGCCCGGCCTTCGAAACCGAGGATGATTTGCGCTTCCTGAAAATCGTCCTCCAGCCTGACTTCACCCCCTACATAGGAGGCTTCGCTGGCTTCCTCTACAGGACTGTCAGGAAAATGCGCAAATGTGTTTTCGGCCTGTTTCAGCAATGAAGCATGATCGACTGATCCGGCTGCGGAAAGCACCATGTTGGGGCCGTGATAGTGGTCGGACAGATAGTCACGGATCTGGCTGGTAGTAAAATCGCTTACGGTTTCAGGCGTACCCAGGATCGGTCTCCCGATGGGCTGGTTGTTGCCGAATGCAGTGCTTTGGAAATGGTCGAACACCAAATCGTCCGGCGCATCGAGAGCAGCACCGATTTCCTGAAGGATTACATGCTTTTCGCGTTGCAGTTCCTGCTCGTCAAAAACCGAATTGGCCAGAATGTCATGCAGAATATCTGCAGCGTGATTAACTTCTGAAGAGAGCACCCGGGCATAATAAGCAGTGGTTTCTACGCTGGTGGCTGCGTTCAGTTCACCGCCCACACTTTCAATTTCCTCGGCAATTCCAAGGGCACTTCTGTTTTTTGTGCCCTTGAACGCCATGTGTTCAAGCAAATGGGCAATGCCGTGCTGATCACGGTTTTCATTACGGGATCCGGCCTTTACCCAGACGCCGAGCGCAGCGCTTTCCAGATGGGGCATGTGGTCGGTTACGACCGTCATGCCGTTGGCAAGCTTTGAGATTTCAATGGTCATCGCGCGATACTAGTGGTTTGGTTGCAAGATGTCATCAGCGGATTTTCACACGCTGTTGTGGGCTGCGCGGGACTTGCTTTCAATGAAGTCCTCGACGGCCTTGATGTCACCGGGAAGCGTTTCAAATCGTTCCGCCCGTTCCATCATGTCACCCATCCTGGCAGGCAGGTCGGGATGTATGCCGGTGGCGGCCTCGACAGCCGCAGGAAACTTTGCCGGATGCGCAGTGGAAAGCGTAATCATCGGGGTTTCTCTGGAAACATGTTGCTCAGCCACAAACAATCCGACTGCCGTGTGCGGGTCAACAAGATAGCCGGTTTCTCCCAGCGTTTTGCGGATTTGTCCGCTTGTCTGCTCTTCCCCGCATGCCCCTGCAGCAAAATGACCGGCAATACGTTCCATCGTCGCTGCATCTATGGAAAAACCGCCCGACTGGTTCAGTCCGTCCATCTGGTTGCGGATAATGCCGGCATCCCGGCCATTTGCCTCAAACAGCAACCGTTCGAAATTCGATGAAACCTGGATATCCATGGAAGGGGAAATGGAGGGAACCGTACCGCGTTTTTCATAGCGGGCGGTCGCAAGGGTGCGCGCAAGAATGTCATTCTGGTTGGTCGCAATGACCAGTTCCTTTACCGGCAGGCCCATCTGGCGGGCGGCGTGGCCGGCAAAAATGTCTCCAAAGTTGCCGGTCGGCACGGTGAACGAAACTTCCCGGTCCGGGCTGCCCAGGCTTGTTGCAGAAGAAAAGTAGTAGACGATCTGGGCCATGATCCGGCCCCAGTTGATCGAATTGACTCCCGAAAGCTGCAAACGGTCACGAAACCCGTGATTGTTGAACATTGCTTTGACAAGGGCCTGGCAATCATCGAAATCGCCCTCGATAGCCATGGCATGCACATTGTTGTCCGGAACGGTTGTCATCTGCCGTTGTTGAACGGGCGAAACCTTGCCTGCGGGAAACAGGATGAAAATGTCTGTATTGTCCCGCCCGCGAAAGGCTTCGATGGCCGCCCCTCCCGTATCCCCCGAAGTCGCGCCGACTATGGTCGCTTTCTGGTCGCGTTCTGCCAGTACATGGTCCATCATCCGCGAAAGCAGTTGCATGGCCACATCCTTGAAGGCGAGGGTGGGGCCGTGGAAAAGCTCCATCACGAAATGATTGTCGCCAATCTGGGAAAGCGGGGTGACCGCAGGATGTTGAAACGTGCCATAGGCGGCATCTATCATTCTGCCGAAATCATCTGCCCCGATTTCGCCTTCCACAAACGGTGCAAGAATGCGTTTGGCAATCTCCGCGTATGGAAGACCGGCAAGGCTACTGATTTCTTCCTTGGAAAAAACAGGCCAGGTTTCCGGTACGTAGAGGCCGCCATCACGGGCAAGGCCGGTCAGAAGTGTGTCACGAAATCCGAGTTTCGGTGCCTGGCCTCTTGTGGATATGTATTTCACGGTGGCTCTGGTTCGTTGGGGAGTTGAAATTTTTGGCCGGATGCATTTGCTTGCCGTCTTTTAGCCCCTTATAAGGGCTAGTTGCAATAACGAAAGCCCGCCGGGGCGGGGTATTTAGCTGATAATGAGCGTAAGGGCGAATGTAATGATTACGGGTTTGCGCGAAAGTCTGAACCTTAAAACTGTGGTTTTGCTGGCCGGTTGTGCTGCATTGACCGCATGCAATTCAACTTCGGGAAACAATGCGGCCACCGCATTGTCGAGTGCGGCTGGCAATCAGGAAAATGCGTCGGTCGCTGCGCCGGACCGTTCTCAGGACCTTCGCGCCTTCTGCCCCAAGACATTCATCCGGGATGGAACCGAGGTCTATCGCACGTTTGAAAAAGGTGTGAAAAAGGACGATCCGGACGCGTTGAAGTCGTTGCGCTTCCAGTCCACCATTACCGAAGTTGTCCGGGAATGTAATTACAACCCTCAGACACTTGCGATGCGGGTCGGCATAAAGGGCCGGGTGATAAACGGGCCGTCCGGTGCTTCGGGAACCCTTGATGTGCCGGTCCGGGTAGCAATAGCAAACCCGTCGACCAAGGAAGTGGTTTACTCACAGCTTCACCAGGTTCCGGTTACCTTGCAGCCCGGCCAAAGCAATGCACGGTTCAGTTTCATCGATTCGCAGATCGACATACCGATTCCCGAAAAGGAAAATATCGTGGTTTATGTCGGGTTTGACGAAGGTCCGCCCGCCTAGGAAGTCCAGGTGCTTGCCCGCCCGTCTTGGTAAGGCGACTCAGTGTATGCCGCCCCAGCCGGAAAATGCCTCAACAACGGAGGGCAACTCGCTCATCCGGTTGATCACGGTTTCCGCCCCTGCCTCGATCAGGTCGTCTGCATGGGTGGGATAGGTATGGCTTGCGCCTGTAAATCCGACAATCCTGCACCCGGCTGCAACAGCTCCGTGAATTCCGTGTACCGAATCCTCGACGACAAGTGTTTCCGTGGGACTTGCTTCGAATTCTTCCATCGCGTTGAGAAAGAGATCGGGTCTTGGCTTGAAGATCGGTGGCTGGATTGCCTGCGCGGAGAATATGTATGGTTTGAAGCGGTCATAAAGGCCCACACGCGTGAGCATTTGTTCGAGCCGGATCACGGGTGAATTGGAGCAGACACATCGAGCCTGGTCGAGACGGTCAAGGACCGTGTCGGCATCCGGTATCATGGCTGCTTCCTTTCCGGTCTTTTCGTTAACAAGCTTTCGGGTATCAGGCACGACCGTGTCTGGCAGTTCCCGTCCCAGTTCCTCTTCCATCCGCGCCTTGACCTTGGCCGCATCCAGTCCGGCAAACCGTTCGGCAAATTCCTTCGCCGTCATTTCCACACCGTATTCGGAATAGACTTCCAGCTCTGCTGCCGCGGCAACGATTTCCGAATCCATCAATACGCCGTCGCAGTCAAAAATAACCAGTTTGATATCGCTCATGGGTCCCATTTCGTTTCAGTCAGGAATCGTAACCCATTCTTTACCCTGATCAGTAATAGTCAGTACACCACGACACCCGATTTGTTTTGCGTAAGGGTTGACCATGAGCGTACTGAAAGTAGCGGACATCCGTCCTGCGACCGGCAACAAGCCATCCTGGCTGAATTCAATCATCAAGGGCGATTGCGTTGCTGCCCTGGAAAAACTTCCGGAAAATTCGGTTGATCTGATTTTTGCCGATCCGCCCTACAATCTCCAACTGGAAGGCGAGTTGCATCGGCCAGACCAGTCCCGTGTGGACGCGGTTGACGATCACTGGGACCAGTTTGCCACCTTTGAAGCATATGATGCCTTTACCCGTGCCTGGCTCATGGCCGCGCGCCGTGTCCTGAAGCCGACAGGTACAATCTGGGTAATTGGTTCCTATCACAACATTTTTCGGGTCGGGACGACGCTGCAGGATCTGGGTTTCTGGATTCTCAATGATGTGGTCTGGCGAAAGACGAACCCTATGCCGAACTTTCGCGGCCGCCGCTTCACGAATGCCCACGAGACGATGATCTGGGCGTCTCCCGACCAGAAGACGAAGGGTTACACCTTCAATTATGATGCCATGAAAATGGCCAATGATGACGTGCAGATGCGTTCTGACTGGCTGTTTCCCATCTGCAATGGCGGAGAGCGCCTGAAAGATGAAAATGGCGAGAAAGTCCATCCGACGCAAAAACCCGAAGCCTTGCTGCACCGGGTGCTCATGTCATCCAGCAAGCCGGGAGATGTCGTGCTCGATCCGTTTTTCGGTTCGGGGACAACAGGTGCTGTTGCCAAACGTCTGGGCCGCAATTTTGTTGGCATTGACCGGGAAGACAAATACATCAAGGCAGCGCTTGAACGCATAGCAAATGTACAAACTGTCCAAAGTCCGCAACTGGTTGTGACCACAGGCAAACGTGCGGAGCCAAGGGTGCCGTTCGGGGCGCTGCTTGAGACGGGCCTGCTGAAACCCGGAACCGAACTGACAGACAGCAAAAAGCGCTGGAAAGCCACCGTTCGCATTGACGGGTCACTGGAGCGGGAAGGCGCAACAGCTTCAATTCACAAGATGGGGGCCATGGTCCAGGGGCTGGATGCATGCAATGGCTGGACCTTCTGGCACATTGCCGGCAATCGCAAGCTTGTTCAGATTGACGAGTTGCGCAAACAATATCGGGAACAGGTCAAGGCAGCGGGTGCCTGACCACTTGTAGCCGAGAACATGGCTGCGCACGTTTTGCGCGCAGCCTGTTCCCACAAACTTGCCTGCTCAGGCAATGGCAATGACGCCAAACAGGAGCAGGATAAACAACAACAGCGTTACAAAGATCAGGAACTTCGCGCCGGTTGCCGCAACGCCGGCAACACCGCGAAAGCCGAGCAGGCTTGCAATTGCTGCTACGGCAAGCAGGATCAAAATCCATTTTAACATAATTTTACCTCCGGATTATCAGCGTTAATAACGGTAAAAACCGTTATTGGTTCCCATTGGATGTATTTAAGTGGATGTATTTCAATGGTCTGATCCTTGCAGGATCAGGCAAGGGCCGAAGCAAGCACCTTGCGCATGACGGTTGGCAAGGCTTCATCGGAAAGCCTGTCTATGGGACACCACCACCCGTCCATGGCGGGGGCCTGCTCACTTCTGGCATGCCAAACCACCAGATCAAGGTGGAAATGTGTGAACGTATGACGGATATCTGGCATCCTGCGCCATTTGGCTGAAACCGGGGCGGCCAGACTGTCTGTTTTTCCGTCACTGCGGGAATTCCAGTTTGTGGTTGGAACCTGGGTCATGCCCGCCAGCAGGCCGGTACTGCCGCGTTTGCAGAGAAATATCTCTCCCGCCTGGTTCTCGATCACATAAGCGGCCCCCTTCCGCTCGGGCTTTTCGGTTTTCGGCTTTTTGCGCGGAAAGGTCTCGACATCCACCTGAAATGCACTTTTGCATTCCGCGTTGAGCGGACAAATGCCACATGCCGGACGTTTCGGTGTGCAAATGGTTGCACCCAGGTCCATCATGGCCTGCGCAAACTCTCCCGGTTTTTCCGGATCAAGCAGCGTTGCAAGCAACCCTCTCACAATGCTCTTGGCAGCCGGGAAAAGCTCATCAATCCGTTCATGCCGTGCCATGACCCGTTCCACATTGCCATCGATTACCGCAACCGGCTGGTCGAAGGCGATGGCGGCAATGGAAGCTGCCGTGTAGTCACCGATTCCCGGCAGTTTTTTGAGTGAATCTGCCGTACGGGGAAACTCGCCATTGTGTTCTGCAGTCACGACATTGGCGCATTTTTTCAGGTTACGGGCCCGGGAATAGTAACCCAGCCCCGCCCAGGCCTTGAGAACATCGTCTTCGTCACTCTTCGCCAAGTCTTCTATGCTCGGCCATTTCCGGATGAATTTCAGATAATAATCGCGAACTGTTGCCACCTGTGTCTGTTGCAGCATGACTTCTGACAGCCAGACATGGTAGGGGGCTGCGCGCTTTCCCCGGGCATGGGCATGTGGCGGTACACGCCAGGGCATGTCCCTTGCATGGGTTGAGTACCACTCCAAAAGTTTGCCGGCAAAGCTTGTCAATCTGGTTCCTTTTCCGGTTTTGTGTTATGGAATAACTACACAATGTGCTTGTCAGGGAAAATCAAGCCATGACCGGAAAATCCGGAAAGAAGCCGGGGAAAACCGGCACGGGCGAAGCCCGCGCAATGTCCGAGCTGCTGGGTCAGGTCATGGAACCGGTCATGCAGCGCCGTTCGGGAATGACGGTGGCGCTGTTGAAGGCATGGGGTGAAATTGCCGGTGACGAGTTTCGCGATACCACAAAACCCGAACGGATAGACTGGCCCCGCCGTGCCCATGAGGAAGATCCGTTCGAACCTGCAACGCTGGTCGTTGCTTGTGACAATTCATCCGCCGTTTTTTTTCAGCATGAACAGGCCGTGATCCTGGAAAGGGTGAACCTGTTTTTCGGCTTTGAAGCGGTGCGGCGGATCCGGATTGTGCAAAAACCGGTTCATCAGGTGAAACCGGCGAAGGAAAAACAGGCCCGTTCGCTTTCCGGCACAGAGGAGGCCGAGCTTGCCAGCAGGGTTTCCGACATTGACAACCAGACCCTCAAGCAAACCATGATGAAACTGGGACGCGCGGTTCTTGCCCAGTCACGTTAGAGGCAACTTCCGGCCGATACGGGTTTCGGCCACTCGCTGAACAGGTGGTTCAGGCAGGGTTCACGCAATGACGCATATGTTATCGGCAAGACACGAAATGCCGCGCTTTTGGCGCATTTCGGTGGTTGTAGGTATGGCAACCAGCCTTTATTTTTGATGCTGACGCCCAACACGAATTGATTTGGAGTATTTCATGAAAATTTCCCGTCGCCAGGCTTTGCCTGTCCTTGCTGCCACCGGTGCATCCGCTGTTGGAGCGTTTAACACATTGCCCGGTCTCAATGATGTGCTGGGTACACACGGGGCATTCGCACAGGACCTGTCCAGCCTGATGGAGCCCGGTCCGCTTGGCGAACACGTGGTTGGTGATCCGGAAGCGCCGGTAACAATCATTGAATATGCCTCAATGACATGCCCGCATTGCCGTACGTTCCACATCAATGAATATCCGAAGATCAAGGAAAAATATATCGATACAGGCAAGGCGAAACTGTATTTCCGGGAATTCCCGTTTGACCCGGCTTCAGCCGCCGCTTTCATGCTTGCCCAGTGTTCCGGAGAAGAGAAGTATTTCTCCATGGTGGACATCCTGTTTGAGCGGCAGTCCACTTGGCAAAGGGGCAAGGTTGTGGATGAACTGTTTAAAATTGCCAAACTGGCAGGCTTTACACAGGAAAGCTTCAACGCCTGCTTGCAAGATCAGGAGCTTCTGGACAATGTGTTGGCAGTCCAGAAAAAAGCGGCAGAAGAATACAAGGTCAATGCGACGCCAACCTTCTTCATCAATGGCACCAAATATTCAGGCAGCATGTCTGCGGAAGACATGGGCAAGATCATCGACGGTCTCGTCTGATCGAGACAGCTTATGTGCTGTTGCAAACGGGTGCATGGCTTCCATGCGCCCGTTTTTTGATGGAGTGCACATTTTTGTGCCCGGATCGGGGAGGGCGACCCGATGAAGTTCAACAAGCTCAGGCTGCTTGGTTTCAAGTCATTTGTTGAGCCGACCGAATTCCTCATCAAGGACGGTCTTACAGGCGTGGTCGGGCCGAACGGTTGCGGCAAGTCGAACCTCGTTGAAGCCTTGCGTTGGGTGATGGGAGAGAACTCCTACAAGAACATGCGTGCTTCCGGCATGGATGATGTGATTTTTTCCGGCTCGGGAAACCGTCCGGCGCGCAATACCGCAGAAGTTTCCCTGTTTCTCGACAATACAGATCGCACAGCCCCTGCAGCTTTCAATGATACGGACGAATTGCAGGTATCAAGGCGCATAGAGCGGGAATCTGGGTCGGTATACCGTATCAATGGCAAGGATGTTCGCGCCAAGGATGTGCAGCTGCTTTTTGCCGATGCTTCAACCGGTGCCCGCTCTCCTTCGATGGTGGGGCAGGGTCGCATCGGCGAACTTATCTCGGCCAAGCCGCAGGCACGCCGGGCCCTGCTTGAAGAGGCTGCCGGTATTTCCGGCCTTCATTCCCGCCGTCATGAAGCGGAATTGCGCCTTCGTGCAGCCGAAACCAATCTGGAACGTCTTGACGATGTTGTCGGCCAGCTCGACAGCCAGCTGGAAAGCCTGAAGCGGCAGGCCAGACAAGCCAATCGCTATCGCAATCTGTCAGGCGAAATCCGCAAGACGGAAGCGCTCCTGTTTCATTTGCGATGGTCAGCGGCAAAAGCCGGTGAGGCAGAGGCGGAAAGTGCCCTGTCCGAGCACACTCTTGCCATGGGGCAGAAAGCTGAAATCCAGGCTCGCCTTGCCAAGGAAGAGGCGGTTCTGGCTTCAAAGCTCCCCGGATTGCGGGAAGAAGAGGCAAAGGCTGCAGCCATTTTGCAACGGCTGCAGATCGCCAAGGGTCAGGTTGAGGAAGAAGCTGCCCGCCTCCAGACAAGGCGCTCGGAATTGGAAAACCGCCTTGCCCAGTTCAGGAGTGACCTTGAGAGGGAAGAGCAACTTCTTGCCGATAACAACCAGACACTTGAACGACTGGATGCAGAACAGAACGAACTGGAAGAGCAGAGCCGTCAGGTCGGGCAAGTTGAGGAAACTTCGAAACAGGAACTGGAAACGGCTACCGCTGCATTGGGTAACAGTGAGGCAACCTTCTCGGAACTGACTGTAAAGCTGGCAGATGAAAATGCCCGCAGGAGCCAGTTGCAGCGTTCGCTGGAAGAGGCAAGGGCACGCCAGCAGCGGATCGAAGACCAGAAGAAAACCGTTGAAGCCGATCTGGCATCAATTGTTTCGCAAATCAGCGAAATGGAAGGCCCTGCAACCCGGCAGGAAGAAGTTGCCCGGCTTGAAAGGGAAATTGCTTCCGCAGAAGAAACCCTGGCCAAGGCCGAGGCCGCAACGGCACAGGCCCGTGTCGGCGAACAGGAAATGCGTACGCCGCTCGAAACCGCTGAAGGAATGCTTCGCGAAATCGAGACCGAAGCCCGTACCTTGCGACAGATATTGAACCGGGGTGGTCAGGACCTGTTTCCTGCTGTGGTTGAACGGATTGGGGTTGAGCCGGGTTTTGAAGCTGCGTTGGGTGCTGCACTGGGCGAAGACCTTGATGTTTCCTCTGATGACAGCGCGCCGGTTCATTGGGGTGCCAGTGGTGATGCGGGTGGCGATGCAACATTGCCGGATGGCGTTCGTCCGTTGGCCGAACTTGTCAACGCACCGGCAGAGCTTTCACGTCGTCTTGGCCAGACGGGGGTTGTGGATAAGGCGTACGGTCCGAAAATCGCGCTGCTTCTGAAACCTGGCCAGCGCATTGTTAGCACTGAAGGCGATCTCTGGCGCTGGGACGGCTTTGTCGCTTCTGCCGAGGCTCCGACCGCAGCTGCAATGAGACTTGCACAGAAAAACCGGTTGTCGGAACTGGATAAGCTGGCCGGTGAGCAGCATGCCGCAGTCAAGGTAGCCCAGGAGGCTTATGACTCCGGCAAGAATGCCACGGCGGTGGCGATTGAGGAAGAACTCCAGGCGCGTGACCACACGCGCAACCTCCAGCGTGCATTGGCAGAAGCCCGCGAGGCGCTCAGTCAGGCCGAGCGTTCTGTCAGCCAGCTTTCCTCAAAACGATCGGCGCTTGAAGAAGCACGTAACCGGTTGGAAGAAGACGCCGCGGAAACCGGCAAGCGGATTGTTGAAAATGACAGCGCACTGATGGCGATGGTCGATACCAGCGCCGCCGAGGCTGAGCTTGAAACCCTGCGCACCCGCGTTGCTGAGGACCGGGCGCGGCTGGCAGAGGCGCGCGCCGCATCGCAAAGTCTCTCCCGTGAAGCCGAGGCGCGGGGGCGGCGGCTTGAAACCATCAAGGTGGAAAAGCAAAACTGGCAGTCACGCATGAAAAATGCTTCGCGCCAGCTCGAGGTATTGGCCAAACGCCGTGATGAAACATCCGAAGAGTTGGCAAAGCTTGAAGACGCGCCTTCCGAATATGAGCAGAAGCGCCGGGATATCGTTCGCCAGCTTGAAGGGGCGGAGCAGGCCAGGCGTGAAGCTGCCGATATGCTCGCAAAAGGCGAGACCAGTCAGGCAGAAGCTGACCGGGCAGCACGAAACGCTGTTGATGAACTGGCCAATGCAAAGGAAAAGGTAGGCCGGGCAGAAGAACGGCTCAACGCGGCCAGGGAACGCCGTGCCGAAGTCGAGGCCCGGATCCGCGAAGAGCTGGAGTGCCATCCCGCTGATGCGATGAAGCTTGCCGAGATCGGGCCGGATGACAATCTGCCTGATACTGCGAAAGTAGAGACAAAACTCGAACGGCAGAAGGCCGAACGCGAACGGCTGGGCGCCGTTAACCTGCGTGCTGAAACCGAGCAGACGGAAATCGAAAGCCAGCGCAATGAAATTGTTACCGAACGCGATGACCTGATCGGTGCGATTGCAAAACTCCGCTCCGGCATTCAAAGTCTCAACAAGGAAGGCCGGGAGCGGTTGCTCGAAGCGTTTGAGGTTGTGAACACTGAATTCAAGCGTCTGTTCACCCATCTTTTTGGCGGCGGTACGGCCGAACTGCAACTGGTTGAGTCTGATGACCCGCTGGAAGCCGGGCTTGAAATCATGGCCCGTCCGCCCGGCAAGAGGCCGCAAACCATGACCTTGCTTTCCGGTGGCGAGCAGGCACTGACAGCGATGGCGCTGATTTTCGCTGTATTCCTCACAAATCCGGCTCCGATCTGTGTGCTGGACGAGGTTGATGCACCGCTTGATGACCACAATGTTGAGCGTTTCTGCAATCTCATGGATGAGATGGCCGCAACCACTGATACAAAATTCGTGCTGATCACCCACAACCCGATTACCATGGCCCGAATGAACCGGATGTTCGGGGTCACAATGGCTGAACGCGGCGTCAGCCAACTCGTGTCAGTAAATCTTGAAGAAGCCGAGAAACTGCGCGAGACCGCATAAGCCAGCAGCGAGGTGTGCAGTAATGATCATCCAGGCTTGCCTCAATGGCGCACGGCCAAACAATTATCACGCTGCACTGCCCGTCACTGTAGACGAAATCGTCGAAGCTTCGGTCAAAGCTGTACAGGCAGGTGCAGCAGAATTGCATGTCCATCCAAGGGACAAGCAGGGGAAAGAAAGTCTCGCTGCCATTGATGAAACGGTCAGCGCACTTCGTAATGCCTGTCCCGGAACATTTGTGGGAATTTCGACCGGCGACTGGATTGAGCAGGATCCCAGCCGCACCCTGAAATGTATTGAAGAATGGCAGGTGCTGCCGGATTATGCCTCCGTCAATCTCTCCGAGGAGGGTGCGCCGGCAGTCATGGACTTGCTGTGCCGGAAAGGAGTTGGCATTGAGGCCGGCCTTGCAACGCTTGGCGATGCGGAACGTTTTTTGGTGACCCCGGGTTTTGATCGCGTGCTGCGAATACTGATCGAGATTGAAGAGCAGGATATCACCAAGGCCGATAAAATTGCTGATGATATTTGTTCTGTATTGGCTGCTTCCGGACTTTGCAAGCCGGTACTTCTGCACGGGTTTGATGATACCCTCTGGCACTTTGTGCGCAGGGCAAGGAAAGAGAAGTTCTCAACCCGTGTGGGACTTGAGGACGGCAACCAAATGCCGGATGGCAGTTTGGCACCCGATAATACATCGATGGTTTTGGCTGCGGCCAAACTATATCAGGCTGAATTTGGTTGAAAGCCACAGCCTTGCCGGTCTTGCTTAATGCACCTCAATGAGTATCGCGCCAGCGGCAATCAGTCCGATGATGGCAAGGCGTTTGAGGTCGACCCGTTCATGAAAGAAAAGCACACCGATGCCGGTAGCGAAGATGATTGATGTCTCGCGCAGGGCAGCCGCTTCACTTACCTTGCCGATACGCGTTGCCAACATCAGCGAGCCGAACGAGAAAAACGCGATCAGTGCGCCGAATATTCCGCGTACTGCCAGTGGTGGCAAGGCGGGCCTGTCTGCCATTTTCAGGTAGCGATGGGCGGCGATGAATGGGAAGCCGAATCCGCCGAGGAAGAAAAACCAGGCCAGGAATGTAAAGGGATTGGCAGTCAGTCTGATGCCATAGGCGTCAGCGGTCGTGTAAAGGGCAACAAAAACGCCAGCGCCAATTGCGAGCATGATTGAAACGGACAGGTTGTGTCTGGTTTCACTGGCAAGATCCTTTTCAATCATGTTGACGCCAGCCAGGGAAATGATTGCACCGGAAAGCAGTATCAGTCCGAACCACTGTGTTGCGGCAAGGCTTTCGCTGAACACGATCAGTGCGAAGAGCGCCGTAACGAGGGGCCCGATCCCGCGGGCTATCGGATACACAAGCGTGAAAGCCCCCCTTGAGAAGGCTCCCGCCTGTAACCATTCATAGCCGATATGCAGAAAGAACGAGAGGGCAAGAACCGGAATGAGGAATCCTTCAGGCAGGGGAAACACAAATAGGGCAAAGGGGGCAGCCATCAGGGAATAGGCGACGTTGATTGCACCCCGGTTCAGGTAAGGGTCGACCCCTCCCTTGTTCACTGCCGCAAAGATGGCGTGCGCAAGGGCAGACATGAGCGCAAGAAAGAAGGCGAGCACTTCACCTTCCTTGGTTCCGGCCATCGCCACAAAAGTTTCACCCATAAGTTTTGTCTTTCCTGCCCAAAGCATGATACATGCCCTCAAGGCTTTGGCCTGTCAAAACTTCTTTCGGCAAAACGGAACAGCGATAATGGATATCAAGGCAATCCTTTTTGACAAGGATGGCACACTCTTTGATTTTTCGGCGACATTTGATGCGGCAACGGCACTTGTTCTCGATGAAATCTGTCAGGGAAACAAGGAACTGGTCAGCAAGGCGGCGGAAGCCATCAATTATGACCTGAAAACAGCAAAGATTTTGCCCGACTCCATTGTGGTTGCCGGTACCGGTGCAGACATCGCCCAGGCGCTGTCCCCTGTCTTGCAGATTGGTGATGTCGAACGTTTCGGTCAGGGCATTGACGAGTTGTATGGAGAGATTTGCATCAACACGGTCAAAACAATTAATGGCGTTGGAAAGACCCTGGACAGCCTTCATGAGGAAGGCATCTTGCTCGGGCTTGTTACCAATGACACAGAAGAAAACGCCATTTCACAGATGGAGCAGGTCGAACTGGATCACCTGTTTGAAAACATCATGGGTGCCGACTCCGGGTACGGGCAAAAACCCGGATCGGGCATGATTGATGCCTTTGTCGGGTTTCACGGTCTTCAACCCTACCAGGTGATGATGGTGGGTGACAGCGTTCACGACATGGATGCCGGAGTGGCGGCAGGAGTGGTGACAGTAGCGGTTGAAACCGGTCCGGCTACCCGCGAAGAGCTTGAGCCACATGCGGACTTTGTGATTGCATCAGTGAATGCCTTGCCCGATCTGATCGCTGGCCGGGCGTGAAGGTGAACCATGCTTGATCGCAAAGGTATGAGGCGCTAGACCGTTTGATTGCCGGTTATGGTGAAACCGGTATTGTGGGAAGGGACAGGTCGATGGTCGGTATTTACGAAGAAAGGCGCTCACGGGCTGCTCTCTGGTGCCAGCGCTTCGCCGTTTTCCTGCTGCCGTATTTTGCAATTGTCATCGTTCTTTACCGGTTTTCAAAAATCGATACGCTGCGGATGCTGGTGCTTGTCGCTTGCGGGTTGGTCATGGCCTTGCTGGCAATTGTTTTCGGATTACGCGCAATAGTCGAATTGTGGACCCGCGGTTTTCGAGGCGGCTCACAGGTAGTCAGGGGACTTGTGATTACACTTCTCGTGCTGATGCCTTTTGGGTATTACATGTTCCTTGGGCTTCAGCATCCGCTTGCCAATGATGTCTCCACTGACACGTTCGATCCCCCTGACTATGTCAGTGCACAGGATTTGCGCGCCACGGCTGCTGCAGAGGGTGTTAACCCGGTGCTGGAATATTCGGATGAATATGCCGATACAATCGTTGCGGCCTACCCGAAATTGCGCTCCAGACGATACCCGGCAGGAGCAGACCGTGTGCTTGAAGCGGTCCGCAACATCATCACCGAAAATGACTGGCCGATTACAGGCTCGTCCGGCTTGCCGGAGCCAAGGAGTGAAACCGATGCAGTGGTTGATGAAGACACCCGGCAGCAGGGCTCGGAACTGACGCTGGACGACAATCCGCAGGCCCCGGATGATATCTATATAGAATTTGTCGACAGGACCCCGGTCTTTGCATTTGAGAACGATGTGGTTGTCCGCATTGTCAGCGAAGATGAAAACACACTCGTGGATGTCCGCTCGTCCTCGCGGTGGGGAAAGCATGACTTTGGCTACAATGCCCGTTTGATCGAGAAGTTTCTTACCGAACTTGATACCGCTTTGCTGGGTATTGCAGGCGAAGGGTGAGTGAACAAGGGATCTTGCAGAATTTTGCACTTGACTAAATAGAACATAAAGTGAACATGTAATTTGGAGACAGGCATTCATGGAAATGCTGTCTTCAGGAAGCGCCTGACACAAGGGAGGTTTGTATGTTCACAGGTGGGTGTGAGTGTGGAAAAGTAAGGTTTGAGGTAAACAAGGTTCGCGAAACCGTCACCGTTTGCCATTGCAGTCAGTGCCGGAGGACAAGTGGCCATTTCTGGGCCTCTACCCATGCGCCGTTTTCGGATGTTACCTTCCTGAAGGATGAAGGCTTGGAATGGTTTGCTTCATCCGATTTTGCCTGCCGGGGCTTTTGCCGGTTTTGTGGTTCCAGCCTGTTCTACAAAATGAATGATGAAACCGGCATTGGCATTGCGGCAGGATGCCTTGACCAGACCTCGGGCATGAAAGTATCAAAGCACATTTTTGCCGCGGACAAGGGTGAGTATTACGAAATCGCAGATGGCAAGCCGGTTCATGAAGCTGGCGGGTAACCGGCGGCTTTCATCAATTCACTGCCTGTCGGCCGGCTCGTAAACAGAACCGAGGCCCGGTGCTCCCTCACAGTGAACCAGCCCTTTCTGCACCAGTTCTTCGAGATGGGCGAAAACAGACAATCCTGCCGCTCCGTGCAATCTCGGATCAGTGTCGCGATAAATGACCGAAACGACTTCCGGTATCGTGCGGTCGCCTGCCCGGATACGCGAAAGGATTGCTGTTTCCCGCATTTTCCGGTGCGCACGCAGGGCACGTACAAACTCCCGTGCCTTTTCAAGCCGTCCGCCATGCCCGGGCAGATAAAGGCTTTCAGTTCTCTGGGTCATCAGGTCAAGCGATGACATGTAATCGGCCATTGAGCCATCCGGAGGCGCTACAATGGAGGTGGACCAGCCCATGACATGATCGCCTGAGAAGATCAGGTCACGATCAAGCAGCGCAAAACATGCATGATTGGCAGCATGACCAGGTGTCAGGATTGTTTCCAGTTTCCAGTCCTTGCCTTCAACAATATCTCCGTGTTTCAGCCGTACATCGGGCTGGAACTCCCTGTCTCCGGCAGCATCCAGCGAATTGACCTCTCCAAGGTGAAGGGCTCTCGAGTCCCTGTGGGGCCCCTCGGCATAGATGGTTGCTCCGGTATGTTCCTTGAGCGGCATGGCAAGCGGGGAGTGGTCCGCATGGGTATGGGTTACAAAGATGTGGGTAAGTTTGCGACCATCCAGTACCCGTTTGAGGTGCTCAAGATGATTCGCATCTGCAGGACCCGGATCAATTACGGCAACTTCATCCTTCCCCAGAATGTAGGTGTTGGTGCCACGAAAGGTAAAAGCACTTTCATTTGGAGCAGTCACGCGCTGTATACCCGGCAATACATCAACTGCCTGTCCGTGTGCGGGATCGAACTGTAGGCGAAATTTCGGAGCGGCCATCTGAATATATTCTCTTATGGATGTGTCTTTTTGCAGGTGAGGAGATGCTTGCTAAGCAGGTGGGGAACCAATATACCTTATGCAAACAATAAATCACGGAGCGGGAAATGTCTTCATTCACCTCGAGTAACGCACTGGCCGTTCGTGCTTTTGCACATACCTCAGCAAAATATGGAACATGGCTGTTCCTGGTTGCCATCGGCGTTGCCCTGATAGCAATCTCGTCGAAAATCAAGGTCCCGCTGTGGCCAAACCCGACGCCGGTTACCCTTCAAACCCTGGCAATTTTCACGCTTGCCTCTGCTTATGGCAGCCGTTTGGCAGTAGCCACGGTCTTCGCGTATCTCGTCACCGGCGCGATGGGCATGCCCGTCTTCACCGGCACTCCGGAGAAAGGCATTGGCATTGCATATATGGCAGGCCCGACTGGCGGATATCTGGCAGGCTTCCTTGTGATGGCCCTGGTTACAGGTCTGGCAGCTGATCGTGGCTGGAGCAAGAACGCTTTCAAGATGGCTGGTGCCATGATGGTCGGCGAGTTCCTCATGCTGGTGATGGGTGCGCTCTGGATGGGATACCTGTTTGGCTCGGACAAGATCATTGCCTGGGGTGTTGGTCCTTTCATCATCACGGACCTGATCAAGCTGGCCATTGCAGCCTGTATCGTTCCGGCTGTCTGGGGAATCCTCCAGCGTTTCATGAAAAGTGATCGCTGAGTAGCATCCAATACGAAAAGTTATGACAGGCCCCGCTTTCAAGCGGGGCTTTCTTTTTATGGCTACCGGTTGATTGCTTGTGCCTAGTGGGAAAGCTCTTTCAGTCCGGCTTCCAGTCCGGCAATCGTCATCGGAAACATCCGGCCTGCAAAAAGCTTGTTGATCATCTGTGTCGATTGCGTGTAACGCCAGTGTTTTTCAGGCACCGGGTTCAGCCAGATCGTGTTTGACCAGTGATCGGATGCCCGTTTCAGCCAGACATGGCCCGCTTCCTCGTTCCAGTGTTCAACTGATCCGCCCGCATAGGCAATCTCATAAGGGCTCATCGCTGCATCCCCGACAAAGATGACCTTGTAGTCAGATCCGTAGGTATGCAGCACATCCCAGGTCGGCATGCGTTCCTGGTATCGGCGGGCATTGTCTTTCCAAACGCCTTCATACAGGCAATTGTGAAAGTAGAAATATTCAAGGTTCTTGAGCTCCATGCGCGCAGCAGAAAAGAGCTCTTCCACCATCTTTACGTGGTCATCCATTGAGCCGCCGACATCAAGGAAGAGAAGCACCTTCACCGCATTCCTGCGTTCGGGGCGGGTCTTCACATCAAGATAACCATGTTCGGCCGTCGCCCGTATCGTGCCGTTCAGATCCAGTTCGTCGTCAGCTCCGTCCCTGACCCAGCGCCGCAGCCGCTTCAGCGCAACCTTGATGTTTCTGGTGCCAAGCTCAACAGAATCATCGAGATTGCGAAACTCCCGCTTGTCCCAGACCTTGACAGCGCGACGGTGACGGCTTTCGTGCTGGCCGATCCGGATTCCTTCCGGGTTGTAGCCATAAGCCCCGAATGGTGACCTGCCGGCAGTTCCAATCATCTTGGAGCCACCCTGATGGCGCTTGTGCTGTTCTTCCAGCCGCTTTTTCAGGGTTTCCATCAGCTTTTCCCAGCCGCCGAGGGATTCAATCTCTTTTTTTTCGTCTTCCGACAGGTGTTTCTCGGCAAGCTTGCGAAGCCATTCTTCCGGCAATTCCTGCCGGGCTACTTCGCCTGCGCTTCCCGATACTGCTTCCAGCCCTTTGAAACATTCGGAAAAAACCACATCAAACCGGTCAAGGTTGCGCTCATCCTTTACCAGTGCAGAACGGGCGAGATAGTAGAACCCCTCCACGTCATAGGTGACAAGGTTCTGCTCCATTGCTTCCAGCAGGGTCAGATATTCCCGCAGGGTTACGGGAATTCTGGCTTCCTTGAGTTTCAGAAAAAAGGGAAGGAACATGGTTGGACCTTACAGTTTCATTCTAACCTGATGCTACCGGCATGCGGTAATAGCCTGCAAGCTTTGTCTGTTGCATTGCCCGATAGAACTGGCTGTCCCAGCCCGCAAAATCAAGTTCAATCATTCAGCCCGATTTCTTCAATGTTGAAGGGGGTTGTCTGATAGGTCTGGTTGATCCAGTTGCCGAACAACAGGTGGGCATGGGAGCGCCAGCGGTTCAGTGGTTCATTTTCCGGATTGTTGAAGGGGAAGTAATTCAACGGAATTTCGATACGTTCACCCTTGGATATGTCACGGTGGTATTCTTCGGCAAGCGAGGATGAATCGTATTCTATGTGGTTGAAGATGTAGAGCCTGTTTCCCCGGTCTTCCTGCAGGAAACAGGGGCCGGTTTCCTCGGAATCCATCAACAGTCTCAACCCGCTTTCCGGTTTGATGTCTTCAGCGCGTACCTCCGTCCACCGGGAAACGGGAATGGAGAAATCATCTGAAAAGCCGCTGAGATAGGGAGAAGCAGGCACAAGGTTCTTGTGTCGGTAAACGCCAAAAGCCTTTTTGGGCAGGTTATACTTGGGCACGCCATGGAAATACTGCGCTGCCGCCATTGCTCCCCAGCAGATATTGAGAAGGGAGTGAACATTTGTCCGGGTCCAGTCAAAAATCCGGCAAAGTTCATCCCAGTATCTCACTTCCTCAAAGGGCAGGGTTTCTATCGGGGCTCCGGTAATGATGAAGCCGTCAAACTTCCTGTCCCTGATCTCTTCCCAGGTGTTGTAGAAGTCCAGCAAGTGATCAGCTGATGTATTCTTGGCCTTGTGGCTGCCAATACGAACCAGCGTGAGTTCGACCTGCAGGGGCGTTGCACCAATTAGCCGGGCAATCTGGGTTTCCGTCCTGATCTTGTTCGGCATCAGGTTGAGCAGACCAATCTGCAGCGGACGAATGTCCTGCTTGCCGGCATCTGTTTCCTTGAGAAGCTGAACCCCTTCCTGCTCAAGGGTAGCAGCGGCGGGCAGACCATCAGGTATGCGAATAGGCATGTGCAATTTCCTCTTTAGCGAGTTGTTTAACGTGGCTGCAAGCCGGATGGCCAAATCACCACGGAACGCTATTTATTATACCGGCAGACAGGCAGGGTCAAATCCCGCCGGCAGGTCTTGCGATCATCTTTTGTGATCGCAAATGCGAATCATCTCAGCTCGATCCCCTGAACGCGCGGATACGACCGGTCAGCGACCTTGCTTGGCCATGAATGCCAGCCGTTGCAACAGGTGGACATCCTGCTCATTTTTCAGCAGTGCTCCATGCAGTCGGGGCAGGGCATCACTGGCGTCGCCGCGCAGATCCGTGGCGTCTATCTCGTCGGCAACGAGCAGGCGAATCCAGTCCAGTGCCTCAGAGGTCGAGGGCTTTTTCTTGAGCCCGGGTGTTTCGCGGATTTCGTAGAACTGGGTAAGCGCTTCACGCACCAGGTTCTTCTTGATGCCGGGGTAGTGAACATCCACAATCTGCTCAAGCACCTCTGTTTCAGGAAAGCTGATATAGTGAAAGAAGCAGCGGCGCAGAAATGCATCGGGCAGTTCTTTCTCGTTGTTGGACGTGATGATGACAATCGGCCGGTTGTCCGCTTTCACATTCTCGTTGGTTTCGTAAACATGGAATTCCATCCGGTCGAGTTCCTGCAGCAGGTCATTCGGAAACTCGATATCCGCCTTGTCGATTTCGTCTATCAGCAGAACAACTTTCTCTTTGGCTTCAAACGCCTCCCACAATTTCCCCTTGCGAATATAGTTGCGCACATCATGCACCCGTTCGTCACCGAGCTGGCTGTCGCGCAGGCGTGAAACTGCATCATATTCGTACAGGCCTTGCTGGGCTTTGGTTGTGGACTTCACATGCCATTCGATCAGGGGCAGGTTGAGAGAAGCGGCAACCTGCTTTGCAAGTTCGGTTTTCCCCGTGCCCGGCTCTCCCTTGACGAGTAATGGTCGCTCAAGGGCTATGGCTGCATTGACTGCCACAGTGAGGTCATCGGCAGCGACGTAGGAAGATGTGCCTTCAAAACGCATGAACAAAGGTTCCCGGTTGATATTTGGGCGCAACCTATTCGTTCAATTCTGGTTCGGCAAGTTGCGAAATCCGGTTATCTGTCAGTCATTCCTTTCGGGTTGCAAGCTTGACCGCACCAATTCTCCACCTGTTGTGAAAAATGTCCTTGTTTCGGAAAGAAACAATGTTGCAGCCGACGTCTCTTGTCGCTATAGAGTGCGTCAGCGTTGGGGTGTAGCCAAGCGGTAAGGCAGCGGTTTTTGGTATCGCCATGCGCAGGTTCGAATCCTGCCACCCCAGCCACTCTGTCGCCCATCCCCTCAAAATTCCCGTTTTGCATCACTGCCATGCAGCAAACTGTAGCCTTTCAGACGGCTGCGCAAGAACTGTGACTGAGGCCCGGTGTGTTCAAACAGGCATTGAACGTATGTGCCGGGACTGGGAATATTGCGGTTCAGTATTTCATATTCTGAACATCGGCTATCGACGTGGTTGCAAAGCGTTCAACCAGTTCCCGTTCAATACCTTCCAGCACTTTCGAGACTTGTTCATGCAAGGCATGCTCGATGGAACAATGATGGTTTGCATGAGGGTCATCCGGCGCGATCAGGCGTTCATCAAGGGCAAGATACACATCTGCAAGCGTGATTTCTTGCGGAGAACGGGCCAGTTTCCATCCTCCTGAATGGCCCTTTTCGGAGACCAATAACCCGGCTTTGCGCAATGGTCCCAAAACACGGCGGACAACAACGGGGTTGGTCCCGGCATGTGCGGCAATGTCAGCTGAAGTCTTCCACTGTTTGGGCTCCGCCGCCATGTGGCCGAGCGTGTGCAAAGCAAGAGACAGGCGGCTGTTGCGTTTCATCTGTTGATCCCTTCCATTGCCATTTCATGTAACAATTATAGTTGCATCACTCTAGTAACTGTGCCAGTTACGTGAAAACGAATTCTTGTATAGAGGTATGATCTATGTCTGATCCCCGTCTTCCTGTCACGGTGCTTTCCGGATTTCTGGGTGCCGGAAAGACCACATTGCTCAACCGTGTTCTGAACAATCGCGAAGGCCGTCGTGTAGCGGTGATCGTAAACGACATGTCTGAGGTCAATATCGATGTTGACCTTGTCCGGGCAGACACGGAACTGAGCCGTACTGATGAAACGCTTGTTGAGATGTCTAACGGTTGTATTTGCTGCACATTGCGTGATGACTTGTTGAAAGAAGTGCGTCGTCTGGCAGGCGAGGGGCGGTTTGACTATCTCCTGATTGAATCCACCGGCATTTCGGAACCTCTGCCGGTGGCAGCAACATTCGACTTTCGTGATGAGGCTGGCGCCAGTTTGTCAGATGTATCCCGTATCGACACGATGGTCACGGTTGTTGATGCCGTAAACCTGCTCAGGGATTACGCATCACATGATTTCCTCCATGACCGGGGAGAGGCGCTCGGGGAAGAGGATGAACGCACGCTCGTACACCTGCTGACAGACCAGATCGAGTTTGCCGATGTTGTGATTCTCAACAAGGTGAGTGATGCAGGGGCCGATCGTGTGGATGCCGCACGCAAGATCATTCGCAGTTTGAATGCGGATGCGCGGATCATCGAAGCCGACCATTCCGATGTTCCGGCCGAAGCGATTCTGGATACAGGCCTGTTTGATTTTGAAAAGGCCCATGAACATCCGATGTGGGCGAAGGAGCTTTACGGATTTGCAGACCATGTTCCGGAAACCGAGGAATATGGGGTTGCGTCCTATGTCTACCGGGCCCGGCAACCATTTGTTCCGGAGAAAGTCGCTGAGGTTCTGAATGGAGAAATGCCGGGAGTGATCCGGGCAAAGGGACATTTCTGGCTGGCCACACGTCCTGATTGGGTGGCGGAGTTTTCTCTGGCTGGAGCGCTGTCGTCAGTAGTTCCGCTCGGGATCTGGTGGGCAAGTGTTCCCGAAGAACGCCGACCCACCCATGAAGCCGGACGCTCATACCTTCAGGCGCATTGGCAGGAGCCCTGGGGAGACCGACGACAGGAAATTGTTTTCATTGGTTCCGGGATTGACTGGATGTCATTGAAGGCGCGTCTTGATGATTGTCTGGTTCCTGTAACCGAGGCATCAAGTATTGAAGAGCTGCCCGACTACCCGGATCCCTTTCCCGACTGGAGACGTAAAGAGCAAGCCGCATGACCCTTGTTCGGGAAACAGTCAGGGATGCCGCAGTCGGGGTTGGTATAACCGATACTGCCGAAGGCCTGTCCGTTATTCACAAACCGGGCAGTGCTGCTGCTATCTGGCGGCGCAATCCGGTTCCGGGTTTTCAACCATGGATCGACGGATTGCAGCCCGAACATTTGCCGAAGGCTCGTGTTATCCTGCCACGTCAAAACGTGCGTGAAGTTGTTGGTCAAATCTGTGATTCATGTAGGACACCTGATGGCGGCGAACGCAAGGTGTTTATTGACGATGTTGTGGCACTTGCTGACATCTTTGCCAGCATAGTACCGACGTCTTATCTTCAACTTCGGTTTGATGTCATAAACACGAATGCATGCCGGAAATTTCATATCGATGCTGTAAAGGCACGTCTCGTCTGTACGTACAGGGGGACGGGCACACAATACGGAATCTCAACTGATGGTGAAGAACCGCGCCGTGTGTTCACTGTGCCAACGGGCTCAGTGATGATGTTGCGTGGCACATTGTGGCCGGAAAACCCGAAGTCCGGACTGCTCCACCGTTCTCCACCGATTGAAGGGAGCGGAGAAACCAGGTTGTTGCTTGTGCTGGACCCGGTCGATGCGCCTGTGAAAGAGTGACGTGGTTGCGTGCTACGCCGGTCACCTGATGGTGCCCAGACAGGCATAGCCGCGATAGAGCGGATCGAACAGGCAGTTGCGGCCGTGTTGCATGGCAAAATCGTGGGCAACCTCTCCAAGCCCCTCACGTGGCGCTACATGAAACAGGTCGAGCCATTTTCGCAACACGAGACGTGACCATCCGGGCAGGCCGGATTGATCCCAGAAATCAACAAAGACCAGCTTGCCGTTATCCGACAGTACACTGATTCCCTTTTGCAGCGCCTGATCCCATGGAGGGATCATGGACAGGGTGTAGGACATCAACACGGCGTCAAATGTCTGGCGGCCAAACAGTTCTCCGGCATCAAACCGGGCAGCGTCAGCACAAGCCAGCCTGATACGCTCGGACAGGCCTACCTTTGCGATGGAGGAGCGGGCGGTGGAGAGCATTTCAGATGAGATATCCAGCCCGTGAAATGTAACATCCGGATACTGTCTTGCCGCGATGATCAGGTTGCGTCCGGTGCCGCAACCGATTTCCAGTACATGCCCTCCTGATGGTGGGGTAAGTTCGCTGATTGCACGGTCCCGCCCCAGCAAATAGTATTTTCTGGTCAGGTCATAGATATGGCGCTGCCGGGCATAAACGCCATCCATGAGCTTCGCATGGGCCATGTTGCCGGTCACTGCTCAACCCCTGAAAACGTAGAGATGAAATCCGCCGTAAATCGATGACCGGTCTCTGGCATGAAATGCGAGCGATTCCTCCATGCGGTAGTCCCACTGCTTGAGGATATGGTCAGCCACCCGGCCGGGCAGGAGTGTTGGTTCTGCCGCAGTGCGGAAAATCACACGTGCTCCCGGGGCAGCTGTCCGGGTAATCTCGTTCCACAGTTCATTGAGCTGGTTGTCATTCATCCAGTCCTGGGCATCCAGCAGAACATATCCGCCCATTGAATTGTCCGGCTCTCTTTTGAGCCGTTCCGTAAAGGAAACATTCTCGATGCTGATCCGGTCGGACCGTTCACGGATTTGGGCAAAATTTGCTTCTTTCAGGTAAGGGGGAAGTGGCCCTGATGGACCACCTCCATAGCGTTTGCCAAATGCCTGCCACGCGAAGTAGTTTTCCGAAAGGTCAAAATTGCAGGCAAGGTTCTCAAGACGTTGCTTCAGCACTTCCGACATGCGTCCGTTGCCGGCTGACGCCAGCGCCTCGTATTGCATCGGCGGAATGCCGAGACCGTAAAGTGAAACCTTCTTGGAAGTCATCCACCTGACGACCCGCTTGTCGAACAGCGGAGCCAGACGTTTTTCGAAGAAGCTGCGCTGTTCCTCACGCGAACTGGTCTGGGTGATTTCCTGCAGGTTGACGCCGTAGGCACGGGCAATCAGGTGTCCGGCCCAAATAAAGTATCCCAGCAAACCGTGCTGGTAGAGATCCCGCGAAAACAGGGTAATGCGCTTGCGCCGGAACATGTCTCTCTGTTCCCAGTATGCTTCAACATTCCTGTCGATGTTTCCCTTGAGGAACCGCTTGTATGCCGCAAGGTTTGCCTTCTCGTTGGCTTCTGCAAAGAAACGGTAGAAAACACCGTAATTCGGCAGGCGGCGCACGCCTTCCACTTTCAGTTTTGAAAGGGCTATGTGCGCCGTGTTGAGGTCGACTGCAATTATCTCTTTCGGATCGGCTGTCAGATAGGACAGCATGTTGCATCCCCCGGACGTAATCGTAATGATCCTGGTATCCGGCTGGATGGCAAGCGCCTCCATGTCGACTTCCGGGTCCTCCCAAATCTGGGGGTAAACCAGCCCCTTGAACATCCATGTAAACATCCGCTCAGCAAGGCCGTGCCCTGCCTGGGCCTTGCTGATCAGCGAGCCGGAATGTCTGGTTGAATTTGTGGTTGTTTCTGGAGCAGGAATATCAGTCACTTGAATGTCCGAATGCTGGTTGAACCGTTCCGCTTCACGGAAAGCTTGGTGTGAACCGGGTATCTGTTCGTAGCTTTGGGACATGACTGTACGGTGACAGTTCGATGAAGGAATTTTGGCAACCAATCCCGGGCAGTGGACAATTTGGCTGCGTAATTCATCAAACTGTCATGTAATGCGGTTAGGCGAACACACTTGGTCGTATGGCCTCGCAAGACGGGATGTCCTGTTTGTCAGGTACATTGCAGGAAATGACAATGTCAGAAATTTCGACAGCGCAAAAGGTGACCGCAGAATTTACCGGCACCGCCTTTCTTCTGGCGACAGTGGTGGGTTCCGGCATAATGGCGGAAAATCTGGCTGGCGGTAATGTGGCTGTTGCCCTGATGGGCAATACCATTCCGACCGGTGCAATCCTTTATGTCCTGATCACAATGCTTGGACCTGTGTCCGGTGCCCATTTCAATCCTGCTGTCACGTTGGTATTCCGGCTCAAAAAGGAAATTTCCGGCCATCTTTCGTTGATTTACGTGTTGGCGCAGATAGCAGGCGGCATTCTCGGTGTCTTTGTTGCCCATTTGATGTTCGAGGTCGACATGCTGCAATTCTCGCAAAAGGCAAGGACCGGAAGTCCCCAGTGGTTCGCAGAAATGGTTGCCACTTTCGGTCTTGTCGTCACCATCCTTGGTACGCTGAAGGCAAGGACCGGGGCGGTGCCACTTGCTGTCGGTCTGTATATTACTGCCGCCTACTGGTTTACTGCATCAACTTCATTTGCAAACCCTGCAGTCACGATCGCCCGTTCACTTTCAAACACCTTTTCAGGTATTGCCCCTGCCCATGTTGGTGCATTTGTACTCGCACAATTGGCCGGTGCAGTGATTGCCTGGCTCTATTGCAAATGGCAGTTTGAGAGAAAGTCAGAATCGCAAGGAAAACATGCATGACTATTGTTGTTCACCACAATCCGGGTTGCGGCACTTCCAGGAACGTTCTTGAAATTATCCGGAACTCCGGGGAAGAGCCGGTCGTGATCGAGTATCTTGACGAAGGCTGGACGCGCGCCCAGTTGCTGGGGCTTTTTGCGGCGGCCGACATCACTCCGAGAGAAGCCTTGCGCGTTCAGCGTTCACCGGCAGAAGAGCTTGGGTTGCTTGAGGACGGCGTGAGCGAGGAAGCGATTCTCGATGCGATGATCGAGCATCCGGTTCTCGTTAACCGTCCGATTGTGTGCACACCGAAAGGTGTCCGGCTTTGCCGCCCTTCCGAGACGGTTGAAATACTGCTGTAACCCCGCAAGGCCGGTCAGCCGTTTCTCATTTCAGCCTTCAGTTTTTGTTCCGGTTCTTCAACTGGGTGCTGCCGGCCTCTCACCGGGACCAGATTGTCGAGCAGCATCCGTGCCGTATTTTCCCACGTATACGTCGCCGCGTGCGCTTTTGCATCTTCTCGTTCAAGGGTGAGTCCTCGTTCGATGGCCTTGGAAAGGTCCTTGTCGAGTGCTCCCGAAACCCCGTCCTGGACAACATCGACCGGCCCCATGACAGGATAGGCGGCAACGGGAAGACCACAGGCCATCGCCTCTATCATGACAAGGCCGAAAGTGTCGCTCTTGCTTGGGAAAACGAACAGGTCGGCACTGTTTATCTTGCGGGCAAGTTCTTCGCCGAACAGGTATCCGGTGAAGACGGCATCAGGATATTTTTTCTCCAGCCGCGCACGTGACGGGCCGTCACCAATTACAAGCTTGGTCCCGTCCACCTTTGCTCCAAGAAAGTCCTCAATTCCCTTTTCAATGGCGAGCCTGCCAACATAGGCAAGTACCGGTCGTTCAGTTCCCGGCGGCGGTTTCTCCCTATAATCCCTGAATGTCTGGTGATCGACCCCGCGCGTCCAGGTTATGACATTGCGGAACCCTTTTTCTTCAAGGTCCCGGCTTATGCTTTTTGTCGGTGTAAGGACGGCTTTGCTGGGTCGGTGAAACCATCGCAACAAGGCGTATACTGCTTTTACCACACCAGGTACAGGAAGGCGCGCTGAAGCATATTCTGCAAATCGTGTGTGGTAACCGGTGGTAAAACTAAGGCCGTTGTTCAGGCAGTAACGCCGCATCGCCAAACCAACAGGCCCTTCCGTTGCAATGTGGATGCAATCGGGTTCGAAGGTTTTTACCTCTGCGGCTATTTCCTTTTGCGAAAAATGCGCAAGCCGGATTTCCGGATAGAACGGCAATGGCCAGGTTTTTTTCCCCTCATGGGAAAACACCTTCACTGTATGGCCAAGCTGAACAAGTGTTCTTGCTGTATTGTCGAGAGTGCGAACAACCCCGTTAACCTGCGGATACCAGGCGTCTGTCGCGATCATCAAGCGTGTTGGTTTCATCATTGGTGATCTCCAGTCCCTGAAAACGGGTCCAGTCAAGCAGTTCGAACCGGCCGTCAGAATGCTCGACCAGGGCAGAACAGGATTCCACCCAATCACCGTCATTGCAGTAATGTATGCCGTTGATCATGCGCATTTCCGGTGTGTGAATGTGCCCGCAGACTACGCCGTCCACTTTCTTTTCCTGGGCGCGACGGACAACAGCCTCCTCGAAATTCCCGATGAACTCCACGGCACGCTTTACCCGGCGTTTCAGGAAGGCTGAAAGGGACCAGTAGGGCAGGCCGATGAGACGGCGGGCCTTGTTGTAATAGTGGTTCAGGGAAACTGCGGTCTCGTATGCGCGGTCACCCAGAAACGCGAGCCATTTTGCATAGAGGACAACGCCGTCGAACTCGTCACCATGAAGGATGAGATAACGTTTTCCGTCTGCTGTTTTGTGAATGTCATTCAGCCGGATTTGTATCCGCCCGAAATCATTGTTGGTGAAGGCACGCAATGCTTCATCGTGATTGCCCGGAATGTAGACAACTTTTGTACCCTTGCGCGCCTTGCGAAGGATTTTCTGTATCACGTCATTATGTGTCTGCTGCCAGAACCATTTGCGCTTCAATGCCCAGTTGTCGATGATGTCACCGACCAGATAAAGCTTTTCACACTCCACATGTTTCAGAAAATGCAGGAGCAAATCGGTTCTTGAGCGTTTGGTGCCGAGATGGATGTCTGAGATGAATACGGTACGGTATTTCATGTTCAGCGGCTGGAGCACGTCCATGGCAAGACCTTCTCACTTGGTTATGGTCTTCGCTTAGCCGTGACAGATGACAGTTGGAAGAAGCTTCCGTGACGCCTTGGTGACAGGGTCAGTTAGCCACAAGTTTGCAGCAGTCTTGGCCGCTTGCTGATTGCGGTTGTTTCCCGCTCAGGCCGATGCAATGAACGGACCGTTCCGGTATTCGTCTTTGCCGTAGAGGAACGGGGTGTTTTCAGGTGTTGTCACGTGACCACCGGCTGCCAGCAACACGGCTTGTCCGGCTGCAGTATCCCATTCCATGGTTGGGCCGAAACGCGGATATATGTCCGCCTCGCCGCTTGCCACCAGACAGAACTTCAGCGACGAACCGATGGATACGGTTCTGGATATGTTGTTCTCGGCAAGCCACTGGTTGGTCATCTCGTCCCTGTGCGACGCACTGGCAACGGCGGTTCGCTCGCCGTTGTGCGGTTTTCTTGCATGTATGGGCTGTTCGTTCAAAAAGGCGCCGTCGCCGGTTGAGCCGGTAAACATCTTTTCGAGGGCGGGTGCATAGACAATGCCCAGAACCGGAACCCGGTTTTCCACGAGGCCTATATTGACAGTGAAGCTTCCCTTGCCGTCGCGTTTCAGGAATTCCTTTGTGCCGTCCAGAGGGTCCACGAGAAAGAATCTGTCTGGCGCATCGATGGCATGGCTGTTTGCGTTTTCCTCGGAAATGATCGTGATATCCGGTGCGTGTTGACGCAGGGCAGCGAGCAGGATGGTTTCAGCTTTCTGGTCTGCTTCTGTTACCGGTGAGCCGTCAAGCTTGATTTCCGCATCCGGGTTGCGGTGATAGATACGCATGATTTCATCACCTGCCAGTCGCACTGCCGGAACTAGCTTTTCAATCAGTTCTTTTCTATAGGGCATGACGTGTTTCCGATGCTTCCGCGCACTGTGTGCAACATCCGGAGGCCGGAGAAAAGGAAAAAATCTAGCTGCCGATCAGTTCTGCATTTCCTCCTGCAGCGGTGGTGTCAATGCAGACAAGCCTTTCGGTAACCAGCCACTGCGCAAAGTCTTCATTTGCAAGCAGCGGAACAATCGGTCCGGCGCGTTCCGCAAGGGCAGTGCGAACATTCCCTGCATCCTCGTCAAACAGCACAACCGCATCAAGCAGCGTTTTGGTGTTGAGGCCTGTCAGGTCGGAAGCATCCCCAATCACGGCTTCGCAACCCAGCCCACGCGCTGTTTCTGCCTGCTGTTCGGCAAGCGCGCTCCCCGGACCAAGGCAAAGCACGTGCCTGCGGGCTTTGGTGCTGTAGCGGTTGGATTCCCCGGTTGGTCCCGGCAGTTCGATAGGTTTTGCCACTGGAGAAACCTGCTCAAATGAGCCCGGCTTCATAAACCGTTTCAGATAAAGCGGGCCGCCTGCTTTCGGGCCTGTACCGCTCAGGCCTTCGCCGCCAAAGGGTTGTGAGCCGACAACAGCGCCAATCTGGTTGCGGTTGACATAGATATTGCCGGCTTCAATGTGGTCGACAATGTGCTGTACCCGGTCATCAATACGGGTATGGAGACCAAAGGTAAGGCCGTAGCCGGTGGCATTGACTTGTTCAATGACACTGTCAATCTCGTGCCCCTTGAACGTGGCAATGTGGAGGACAGGGCCAAATATCTCCTCTTCCAGGTCGGCAATGCCGTTAACCCGGATAACGGTGGGGGCAACGAAATTGCCTTCACCGGGAGCGTCGATTTCTTTCATCAAGCGGCCACTTTCACGTGCCTTTGCGATGTGCGTCTCGATTTTTGCGCAGGCCTGCTTGTCGATCACCGGCCCGACATCGGTATCAAATTCCGCCGGGTCGCCGACTTTCAATTCGTCCATCGCCCCGAACAGCATGGTAAGAAATGTATCGGCCACGTCTTCCTGGATGTACAAAACCCGCAAGGCACTGCATCGCTGTCCGGCCGATTGAAAAGCGGAAGCCAGAACATCGCGCACGGCTTGTTCAGGCAATGCCGTTGAATCAACTATCATGGCATTGAGCCCGCCCGTTTCGGCAATCAAGGGCGCCGAGGACGACAGGTGGCTCGCCATGGAGCGGTGAATGGTCTGCGCGGTGGCCGTGGAACCGGTAAAGCAGATGCCCGCTATCCGTGGATGGCTGGACAGGATGCTGCCGACCTCGCGTCCGGTGCCGGTCAGCAATTGCAGCACGGGTTTTGGAACTCCGGCCTTGTGCATCAGCGATACGGCCAGCGAGGCGATGAGAGGCGTGGATTCTGCCGGTTTGGCAACTACGCCGTTTCCTGCAGCAAGCGCTGCTGAAATCTGTCCGGTGAAGATCGCAAGTGGAAAGTTCCAAGGTGAAATACAGCCGAATACGCCAATAGCTTCGCCCTTTCCCTTTTCGGCCTCTTTTGCGTAAAATCGGAGAAAGTCTACCGCTTCCCTGAGTTCCCCGACACAGTCCAGCAGGGTTTTGCCCGCTTCCCGGGAAAGCAGCGCGAATATTTCGTGTGCATTTTCTTCATAAAGGGCCGCGGTCTTCCGGAGAATCCCGGCTCTTTCGCGGGCACTTGTACCACTCCAGGGCGTGGCCTTGTTGCAGGCTTTTCCTGCTTCGTCTGCATTGAAGAACTTTACCCGCCCGACCGGGTTGCCAGTGGCCGGGCTGGTAATCTCGTGCGAGGTTTTGGAGCGTGCAGCAAAGTTCCATGTTTTCTTGCGGAACGGTGCCATGCCGCTTTCAAGTTCAAGAAGGGTCGCCGGCTCATTGAGGTCCCAGCCCCGTGAATTCTGTCGTTCCGGCTGAAACAGGTCAGCCGGCATTCTAATCGCAGGATTGTGCGGCTCGTTAATCCATGTTTCGACCTTGCCGAACGGATCGGCTGCAACTTCTTCAGCAGGCACGTCCTCATCAACGATCTGATTCACAAATGAGGAGTTGGCTCCGTTTTCCAGCAACCGCCGAACAAGGTAGGCGAGCAGGTCCTTGTGAGCACCAACCGGCGCGTAAATCCGGCAGCGTGTGCCGTTTTGTTTCAGCACGGCATCATGAAGCGCTTCTCCCATACCGTGCAGGCGCTGGAATTCAAAAGGTTTCCGGTCCTCTGCCATTTCCAGAATGGCTGCAACCGTATGCGCATTGTGGGTGGCAAATTGCGGATAGATATGGTCCGTCATGGACAACAGTTTTCTCGCGCAACAAATATAACTCACATCGGTGGAAGCCTTTTGGGTGAATACCGGAAAGGCTTCATGGCCCTCGAATTGCGAAAGCTTGATTTCCGTATCCCAGTAAGCACCTTTCACAAGTCTGACCATGATCTTGCGATCAAGCTTGCGTGCAAGTTCATGAAGCCAGTCCAGTACCTGCGGGGCACGAATGCCATAGGCTTGCACAACCACACCAAATCCGTCCCAGCCTTTCAGGACAGGATCACTGAGGATGGCCTCAATCACGTCCATGGAAATTTCCAGGCGGGCAGCTTCCTCCGCATCAATGTTGAAGCCGATACCTGCAGATTTGGCGAGGATGGCCAGGGACCTTGCGCGGGGCACGAGCTCGGTCATGACGCGTTCGTGCTTCAGCGTTTCGTATCGCGGATGAAGTGCCGAGAGTTTGATCGAGATGCCCGGATTGTCGCGGATGTCGTCAGAATTGCTTACTTTTGCAAGCTCGCCAATCGCATCGGAATAGGCGAGGTGGTAGCGTTTGGCATCGCGCTCGGTGCGTGCCGCTTCACCCAGCATGTCATAGGAATAGGTAAAACCTTCTTTTTCCTTGTTTGCCGCAGCGCGTGACATTGCCTTTTCAATTGTTTCGCCAAGAACGAACTGCCTGCCCATCTCTTTCATGGCGCGGGTAACCGCCTGACGGATAATCGGCTCTCCAAGGCGCTTGATTGCACCGTGGAGGATGCCTGCCATCGGGCTGGTTTCTTCGTCGTCGAGAACCTTGCCGGTTAGAAACAGGGCCCAGGTTGAAGCGTTGACCAACGGTGAGTGTGATTGCCCAAGGTGCTTGCCCCATTCACTCGGAGCAACCTTGTCTTCAATCAACGCATCTATCGTGTCTCCATCCGGAACCCTCAGCAAGGCCTCTGCAAGACACATGAGGGCGACACCCTCATCGGTTGAAAGACCATATTCGGCAAGAAACAGTTCCATCATGCCGGGCCGGCTGCCGGACCGGATATGCTCTACAAGCTCAATGGCGCGGCCGGTTATCCTTTTACGCAGTTCCGGTTCAGGACCGGCTTCGGCCAATAACTGTTGAAGGACAATTTTTTCCCTGTTTTCACCCTGAGAAATTGCAAAGCGTGCTTTCATGACATCACCCCTGAAACGATCTGCACAGTTTATCAGTAATGATGAATTGATTTTTCCTATAGAGTTAACTAAAATTAGAATAAATCAACAAAATATAAATAAAAATCAGGGAATATTTTTTCAATGGATGGAAAAGGAAGGGAAATCGACCGAATTGATCGGAAGATTCTTCAGGAGATCAGCCACCATGCCCGCATCACAGTAACTGAACTCTCCGAGCGGGTCGGTTTGTCCAAAACGCCATGCCATGCCCGTTTGCGGTCGCTGGAAGAGCGTGGCTACATTCTGGGATACCGTGCATTACTCGACCCCGTAAAGCTCGGGCTTGACCACATTGCCTTTGTCGAGGTCAAACTCAACGACACAAAGGAGGAGGCTCTGCACGCTTTCAACGATGCGGTTGTGAAGCTGCCTGAGGTTGAGCAATGTCACATGATCGCCGGAAGTTTTGACTATCTGCTCAAGGTGCGCACCCGCAATATCTCGGACTACCGGAAACTGCTCGGAGATACGCTTTCGGCCATGCCCCATGTTGCCCACACTTCGACATACGTTGTTATGGAAGCGGTGAAAGATACAGCCATGTTCGACTAGTCTGGAGAAAGGACGCATGGAGTATCAGCCTTTTGCGCGTTGAACCATGCCGTACAGGTCCCGGGGGTCATCAGGGTCGGCGATCATGTCCAGATCGACGTAATGCCCGGTTCGTTCAAGTTGGTCGTGAATGTAGCGCAGAGCCGAGAAATCCTCGATGGCAAAGCCAACGCTGTCAAACAGCGTAATCTGGTTGTCGGAACTGCGGCCCTTGCTTGTTCCAGCCATTACTTCCCACAATTCCGTCACACCATGGTCTTCCGGCAGTTGCTGGATTTCACCTTCAATCCGGGTCTGCGGTGGATATTCGACAAAAATGTCAGACCGCAGCAGGATATCCTTGTGAAGCTCGGTCTTTCCCGGACAATCTCCTCCGATCGCATTGATGTGTATGCCCGGGCCGACCATGTTGTCCGTTAGGATCGTGGCATACTGCTTGTCAGCGGTGCATGTGGTAATGATTTCCGCCCCGCTAACGGCATCCTGTGAAGTATTGCACGAAATGACCTCCAGTCCGCTTCCTTGAAGGTTGGCTGCCGCCTTGCGGGTTGCCTGGGGATCAATGTCGAACAGGCGGACAGTTTCGATGCCGAGCACAGTTTTAAAGGCCAATGCCTGAAATTCACATTGTGCGCCGTTTCCGATCATGGCCATCGTTTTTGCATTCCTGGGCGCCAGCTGTCTGGCGGCAACGGCCGATGTTGCAGCTGTGCGAAGTGCGGTCAGCACAGTCATTTCCGAAATCATCAGCGGGTAACCTGTGTCTACACGCGCAAGCACTCCGAATGCAGTGACGGTCTGGAAACCGCGAGCCATGTTTGCCGGATGGCCGTTCACATATTTGAACCCGTAGGTTTCGCCATCGCTGGTCGGCATGAGTTCGATCACACCCTCGGCAGAATGGGCCGCTACTCTGGGTGTCTTGTCAAACTTTTCCCATCTCAGGAAATCTGCCTCGATATACTCCGCAAGTTCGGCAAGGATTTTTTCAGCGCCGATCGTGTTGACGATGCGCATCATGTTTTCCACGCTGACAAAGGGCACCATGGCCAGTTCGGAGGGCAGCGGAGCAGATGAGGTCATGGGTTTTCCTTCATTGTGGGGTCAGAAACTGCGTGTCGGGCGGTCCAGAACCTTGCGTCCCAGCAGGCTTGCGCAAAGATCGACCATCAGTTTTGCCGTGCGCCCGCGTTCATCGAGAAACGGGTTGAGCTCGACAAGATCAAGCGAGGTGACGAGCCCGCTGTCGCACAAGTGTTCCATGATCAGGTGTGCTTCGCGGAAAGTGGCTCCGCCCGGTACTGTGGTTCCCACTGCAGGGGCGATTTCGGGATCGAGAAAGTCGACATCAAAACTCACATGCAGCCTGCCGTTCGATTTCTTCACCCTGTCAAGAAACGCGCGCAGGGGTTTCGCAACTCCATGTTCGTCAATTGCCCGCATGTCGAACACTTCTATGCCTGCCTGTTCCAGAATGGCCTTTTCCGCGCCGTCTACCGAACGCAGGCCCATCATGCAGATATTTTCATTCTTGATGACCGCCGGAACGTCCGGATAAGCATTCGCAAAGCCGGACTGCCCGGTGAAATAGGCAACGGGTGTACCGTGCAGGTTTCCGCTGCGGGTGCTGTCCAGTGAATGAATGTCCGGATGGGCATCAAGCCAGAGAACAAATTGCGGCTGACCCAATTCATCGCAATGGCGGGCGACACCGGGTACGGTGCCCGCTGCCATGCTGTGGTCGCCACCCAGAAATATCGGAAAGTCTGTCTCTCGTGCTGCCTGGTATGCGGCTTCCTGCAAACTCTCTATCCACCCGGCAGTTTCGGCAAGATGGCGGACGGCCTTGTTGGGGTGGCTGATTGTGCCGAATGCGGGACGCGGCAAGTTCCCGTAATCCTGTACACTGTGATTCAGGGAAGCGAGACTTTCAGTGATCCCGGCAGTCCGCAAGGCATCAGGGCCCATCAGGCATCCCTCCTGATGTGTGCCGGATTGTACGGGGGCACCAATCAGCCCGCAGACCAGTCCCATTGCGATCTCCCAATAACGATTGGAGACAGTATCTACGCGCAAAAATTCCGTACAACTTGGCAAATTGATCAAAAATGATAAGAGATTAACCAAACTAATAAGCAAGTTTATGGAATTGCATCATGGAGCTCAGTCAGGTGGATCGCCAATTGTTGAGCGTTCTGAAACATGACAGCCGTGCCTCGGTTACTACCCTGGCAAGCACACTTGGTGTTTCCCGCAACACCGTCCAGACCCGCCTGGAACGGCTGGTGGCCGGCAGCATCATTCGGCGCTTTACGATTGAAGTCGATTCCTCGGTGGAGGAGAACTTGGTGAGGGCGGTCATGATGGTGGAAATCGAGGGAGCGCGAGCACGCAGTGTAACTGCTGCACTCAAGCGCATTCCAGAAGTTGCTTCGCTGCATACAACAAACGGGTCGTGGGATCTTGTCGCGCAGATAGAAGCAGGCAGCCTGGCGGATTTTGACCGGATATTGCGTGAAGTGCGTGAAATCCGGGGGGTTTTGAACAGTGAAACCAGTCTGCTGCTGAACCGGGCCGTAGCCTGATCTGCCAGTGGTTTCATTACACTTAGAACCCACTCTATTCTTGCTTTCTGTTTGAAAGTCCTTTTTTGGCAAAAACCCTGCCACATGCTTCCAATCTGGGATATATGTCTGCAAAGTGCGTTCGGAGGTACATCATGTCATCACTTTCCATGCCCGCTCTTGATGATGCGGTCATTGCCCGCCGTGAGCAGATTATTGCTGCCCTGTCTGCGATTGTGCCGGGTGAAGGGGTTGTGGTCGACGAGAACGAAATGCGGGCATTTGAGTCAGACGGCCTGACTGCATACAAGGCCCTGCCTTTCATTGTGGTGCTTCCGGAGACCGTTGAACAGGTTGCTTCCGTACTCGAATATTGTCATTCGCAGGGGATCAAGGTCGTTCCGCGCGGATCAGGCACCAGCCTTTCGGGGGGCGCACTTCCCCTTGAGGATGCAGTTCTGCTGGTCATGTCGAAATTCAATTCGGTTCTTGAGATCGACTATCCCAACCGCTGTGCTGTAGTGCAGCCGGGCGTAACCAATCTGGGCATCACACATAGTGTTGAAGATGAGGGGTTTTATTATGCACCTGACCCTTCTTCACAGATCGCTTGTTCGATTGGCGGCAATGTCGCTGAAAATTCCGGTGGTGTGCATTGCCTGAAATACGGTCTCACAGCGAACAACATTCTCGGCATTGAATTTGTCACCATGGAAGGTGAAGTGATGCGTATCGGCGGCAAGCATCTGGATGCTGAAGGCTACGACCTGCTGGGCATCATTACAGGTTCGGAAGGCCTGCTCGGGGTCGTGACCGAAGTTACGGTTCGTATCCTGCAAAAGCCGGAAACCGCGAGAGCACTGCTGGTTGGCTTTCCAACATCCGAAGAGGGCGGGCAATGTGTTGCCGACATCATTTCCGACGGCATTATTCCCGGCGGCATGGAAATGATGGACAGTCTGGCAATACAGGCTGCGGAAGACTTTGTGCATGCAGGTTACCCGCTGGATGTTGAGGCCCTCCTGATTGTAGAACTTGATGGCCCCGAAGCCGAGGTTGACTACCTGATTGAGCGGGTTGAGGCAATCGCCCGAAAAAACAATTCAAAGACCTTGCGTGTTTCTCAAAGTGAAGAGGAACGGGCCAGTTTCTGGGCAGGTCGCAAGGCAGCCTTTCCCGCAGTGGGGCGTATTTCACCGGATTATTACTGCATGGATGGCACGATACCGCGCAAGGAACTTCCGAAAGTGCTTGCGCGAATGCGGGAATTGTCAAAGGAGTACGGCCTTCGCGTCGCCAATGTGTTTCATGCAGGGGACGGCAATTTGCATCCGCTGATCCTCTATGATGCAAATGTTCCCGGCGAACTTGAGCGGACAGAAGAGTTCGGTGCCAAGATACTCAAGCTTTGTGTCGAGGTTGGCGGTGTACTTACAGGTGAACACGGTGTCGGAGTGGAGAAACGAGACCTGATGCCGGAAATGTTTACCGAGGATGACCTGAAGCAGCAGCAACGGGTGAAGTGCGCATTTGATGCCAAGCAACTTCTCAATCCTGGCAAGGTTTTCCCGCAACTTCACCGCTGTGCCGAGCTTGGCCGCATGCATGTTCACCGCGGTCACATGCCGTTCCCCGACCTGCCGAGGTTCTAGTTCGATGACAGCAGAAAACCAGGCCGGACCGGCTGTCGATCCTGACACAAACGCCGACCTTCATCCAAAAACCAATGCAGATGTGCTTGCGGCAGTGAAATGGGCTGCGGGGGATCAAGTGCCGCTGGAAGTGGTTGGTCAGGGCAGCAAGCGCGCACTTGGCAAGCCGGTGCAGGCAGCTCACCTGCTGGACTTGTCCGGTCTGAGCGGCGTCACACTGTTTGAGCCAGAGGAGCTTGTCTTGTCCGCCAAGGCCGGGACTCCGTTGGTAGAAATTCAGGCGCTTCTGGATGAACACGGTCAGGAGATGCAGTTTGAGCCGTGTGATCTCGGCCCTCTTCTGGGCGGAGAAGCCGGCACTGGCACTTTGGGCGGTCTGGTCAATACAAACCTGTGTGGTCCCCGACGCCTCAAATCGGGTTCGGTGCGTGACCACATTCTCGGCATCAAGGCTGTTTCCGGACGGGGGGAGGCATTCAAGTCCGGCGGGCGCGTGGTGAAAAATGTAACCGGTTATGACCTGGCCAAGGGAGTGACCGGGTCGTATGGCACACTTGCCGTTCTTACCGACATCATTATCAAGGTTCTGCCGAAAGCCGAAACGGAACAAACCCTCGTGATAAGGGAGCTGGATGATGCACGGGCCACAGAAGCAATGGCCCTGGCCATGGGGTCCAGCGGAGAAGTTTCAGGAGCCGCCCATATTCCGGGTGTAGACGCCTGTACGTATTTGCGGCTGGAAGGGTTTGAACCCTCCGTAAAATCAAGGATTGCGAAACTGGCAAAACTGCTGGAAGGCTTCGGGAAGCATGAGCAACTGCCTGAAACCGCGTCGCGCAGCCAATGGGCAGGCATTCGCGATTGCGGTTCTTTTGTCGGAAAGCAGGGATTTGTGTGGCGCATTTCATGCACACCCTCTGAAGGGCATCGCATTGTCGCCGATATCGGAAATTCCTTGCCGGTCGAAGCTGTCTATGATTGGCAGGGTGGTCTGGTCTGGTTGCTTGTGGAGGACGAGAAACCCAATGCCCGGCTTGTGCGTTCATCTGTTTTCAATCACGGCGGGGGGCATGCCACGCTCATCCGGGCAGATGCTGCAACACGACAGTCGGTGCCTGTCTTTGAACCGCAGCCAGGTGCGCTCGGTCGCCTGAGTAAGCGTTACAGGGAAAATTTCGACCCGTTCGGCATACTTAATCCCGGCCGCATGGGAGCATAGGGGCTATCATGCAGACCAGTTTTTCGATTGCACAACTTGCCGATCCGGCAATCAGGGAAGCCGACAGCATTCTGCGCAATTGCGTCCATTGTGGTTTCTGTACGGCAACCTGCCCGACTTATGTGACCTTGGGGAGCGAACTCGACAGCCCGCGTGGCCGCATTTACCTGATCAAGGACATGCTCGAAAACGATCGCCCTGCTGATGCACAGGTCACAACGCATATTGATCGTTGCCTGTCCTGTCTTTCCTGCATGACAACCTGCCCTTCAGGTGTGCATTACATGCACCTTGTGGATCATGCCCGGGTACACATAGAAAAAACGGGAAAGCGCCCCTTTCTCAATCGAATGACAAGGAACATGCTGGCCGCAGTGCTGCCTTTCAGGGAGCGTTTTTCCGCAGCAATCTGGTTCTCTAGGTTTGGCAAGCCCTTTGCATTCCTGTTCGACCGGATAGGCCCGCTGAAGCCGATTGCTGCGATGTTGCGTCTGGCACCAAAGAATGTCGACGAACAGACCCGGTTTGTAAAACCCGGCATATTTGCCTCCAGTGGCGTGCAAAAAGCGCGCGTCGCGATGCTTACCGGCTGCGCCCAACCGCTGCTCGATGCAGAAATCAATGAAGCATCCATCGAATTGCTGAACAGGTTGGGGGTCGAAGTCGTCCTTCCAGAGGGAGAAGCATGTTGCGGGTCTCTTGTCCATCATATGGGGCGTGAGGAACAGGCCCTGGCTTCCGCCCGTCACATGGTTGATGTCTGGTCTCGTGAAATTGAGCAGGGCGGGCTTGATGCCATTTTGGTGACGACATCGGGTTGCGGCACCACCATCAAGGATTACGGCCATATGCTGCGACATGACGAGGCCTATGCGACCAAGGCGGCGCGTGTCTCGGAACTGGCCATGGATATCTCTGAATTCCTTGTGACCCTCGACCTGCCGGATCCGGTCGTTCCGCAAAAGGAAATGGCGGTGACCTATCATTCGGCTTGCTCCCTTCAACACGGTCAGAAAATCAGGTCAGCACCCAAGGAGCTTCTCAAGAAGGCAGGGTTTGCCGTTCGCGAAGCGAAAGAAGCCCATTTGTGTTGCGGATCGGCGGGAACCTACAATATCATGCAGCCGGAAATCGCGGACCGTCTCAAGCAACGCAAGGTTCGCAACCTTGCAGAAACCTCACCGGACGTGATTGCTGCCGGAAATATTGGCTGCCTCACGCAGATAGCAAGTGCTACGCAAACACCCGTTGTGCACACGGTCAAGCTTCTCAACTGGGCCTATGGCGGCGCCCGGCCCCGCGAATTGTAGTGGAGAAATGCAATGGTACACCCGTTGATCAGCCAGAATGACATTGATGCCTTTCAAAGGGACGGGGTTGTGTTGGTGAAAGGGCTTTTTGCCGACCATGTGGAAACCCTTGCCCGCGGTATTGAAGTCAACATGCGTGAGCCAGGTCCGTACGCTGCGGAAAATCTCAAGGACGGGGAGGCGGGCCGCTTCTTTGACGATTACTGCAACTGGCAGCGTATCCCCGAATTTGAAAAGGTCATCCGGGAATCTGCTGTTGCCCGAGTTGCTGCCGATCTCATGAAGTCACAGACCACCCGGCTGTTTCATGATCATGTGCTGGTCAAGGAGCCGGGAACATCAAAACCAACACCGTGGCATCAGGACGGACCGTATTACTTTGTGGAGGGTACCCAGAATGTCAGCTTCTGGTCGCCCATCGATCCGGTACACGAAGCGTCCTTGCGTTGTGTTGCGGGCTCGCACAAATGGGAAAAACCGGTATTGCCGAAACGCTGGCTGGCCGACACAAGTTTTTACCCCGATGAAGATGCATACATGCCGGTTCCTGACCCTGATGCAGAAGGAATGACTGTTCTGGAATGGCCGATGGAGCCGGGGGATGCTGTTGCATTCAATTACGGCATTCTCCACGGAGCGCGGGGTAATGAGAGTGCTTCCAGGCGCAGGGCTTTTTCCGTACGCCTTGTCGGGGACGATGCCCGTTATACCGAGCGTCCGGGTCCTACTTCTCCTCCCTTTCCTGGTCATGGCATGACCCAGGGCGATCCGTTGAGGGAAGACTGGTTCCCTGTCATTTTCAGCCGCTAGGCCCCTGAAAATGCGTGAAATTGTCTAAAACCTGTCCAAAATACCGCTTTTTTCTCTCCCGCAAATGTGATTTAACGAACGCAGCAATTCGCTACAAGAATTGACGATAGGGAGAAGATTTATGAAAAAAACGCTTTTGGCACTCGCTGCCTCAACCATGCTTTCCACGGCTGCTTTTGCCGAAGAGGGTGCAGTCAAGGTAGGTATCGTACTCGGATTTACCGGGCCGATTGAATCCCTGACACCTGCCATGGCGGCCAGTGCTGAACTTGCCATGAAAGAGGTTTCGGATTCCGGCAAGCTGCTCGACGGAAAATCAGTCGAGCCTGTCCGTGGTGACTCGACCTGCGTTGATGCTGCTGCTGCAACCGCTGCTGCCGAACGTCTTGTAACATCCGACAAGGTTGTTGGCATCATGGGCGCTGACTGTTCCGGTGTAACTGGCGCAATCCTGCAGAACGTGGCTCGTGCAAACGGTGTGGTGATGATTTCACCTTCTGCAACATCACCTGCGCTTTCTGATGCTGAAGATGATGGCCTGTTCTTCCGTACTGCCCCTTCCGATGCACGTCAGGGCCAGGTATTGGCGGAAATCCTGAAGGATAAGGGTGTTTCTTCTGCTGCGATCACGTACACAAACAACGACTACGGCAAGGGGCTTGCTGAATCGATCCAGAAAAACTTTGAAGCCAATGGCGGCAAGGTTACAATTTCCGCTTCCCACGAAGATGGCAAGGGTGACTATTCCGCAGAAGTTGGTGCGCTGGCCCAGGCTGGTGGCGATGTTCTGATCGTTGCGGGATATCTTGACCAGGGCGGTAAGGGTGTGATCCAGGGTGCGCTCGATTCAGGTGCATTCGATACATTCGTCCTGCCTGACGGCATGATCGGTGACTCGCTTCCCATGGCCATCGGTGATGCGCTCGATGGTTCTTACGGAACCGTTCCGGGTACAGACAGCGAAGGTGCAGACATCTTCGACAAGATGGCCAAGGATGCCGGCATCAACCCTGACGCGTTTTCTGCTGAATCCTACGATGCTGCTGCCCTGATGCTGCTTGCCATGCAGGCTGCAGGCTCAAGTGAATCCAAGGATTACAAGGAGAAGGTAATGGATGTTGCCAATGCTCCGGGTGAGCCGATCCTGCCTGGTGAACTTGGCAAGGCTCTTGAGCTGATCGCTGCCGGCAAGGATGTCGATTATGTCGGAGCTACGGCAGTGGAACTGATCGGTGGTGGCGAAAGCGCCGGCAACTATCGCGAGATTCTTGTCGATGGCGGCAAGAACACAACCGCACGTTTCCGCTAATCGGAACATGAACTGAACATACGGCCCGGACACAATTTCCGGGCCGTATTGCTATCTGCGAGAATTTCAAGTTCCCACAAGGGACAAAGAAGAATTCCGCCGGAGCAAGGGGGGAAATAGAATTGGGACAGGCAATTCATGATTGTCGTTGAGGATGTTCACAAACATTTCGGCGGTATCCGCGCTGTAAACGGCGCGTCACTAACGATAGAAACCGGCTCCATTACCGGCCTGATAGGCCCCAATGGAGCGGGAAAAACCACTCTTTTCAATGTTATTGCGGGGCTTCACAAACCGACCTCGGGCCGGGTGTTGCTGGACGGTGAGGATATTACGGGCCTGACACCGCATGAACTGTTTGCAAAAGGCTTGTTGCGAACATTTCAGATCGCACACGAGTTCTCCACTCTGACAGTTCGTGACAACTTGATGATGGTTCCGGCTAACCAGTCCGGAGAAAGCCTTGTCAGTACATGGCTTTCTCCTTCCCGGGTGCGGGCAGAGGAAGACAAGATCCGGGAACGGGCTGACGAAGTTATCGATTTTCTGCAGATTTCACATGTTGCTGATGAACTGGCGGGCAATCTCTCCGGCGGGCAGAAGAAACTTCTCGAGCTCGGACGCACAATGATGGTTGATGCGAAAATCGTTTTCCTGGACGAGGTGGGTGCCGGGGTAAACCGGACGCTGCTGAATACAATCGGCGATGCCATTGTCCGTCTCAACAAGGAACGGGGCTATACATTCTGCATGATTGAACATGACATGGAGTTCATATCCCGGCTCTGCGATCCGGTGATCTGCATGGCGGAAGGCAGTGTACTTGCCCGGGGAACGGCTGAGGAAGTCAAGAACAATGAAGAGGTAATCGAGGCCTATCTCGGTACCGGTCTGAAAAACAAGGCGGCGTCATGAGCTTTCTGATCGGTGAAAACATGACAGGCGGGTATGGAAGTGCAGACATTCTGCACGATTGCACGATCGGTGTCGAACAGGGCGAAATAGCCGTTGTCGTGGGACCCAACGGTGCGGGAAAGTCAACGGCAATGAAAGCGGTTTTCGGCATGTTGAACCTGCGCAAGGGGCGGGTGCTGCTTGATGGCGAAGAAATTACCGAACTGACACCCCAGGCCCGGGTCCAGAAGGGAATGGGTTTTGTCCCGCAGACAAGCAATGTCTTTACTTCCATGTCAGTCGAGGAAAACCTGGAGATGGGAGCCTTCATCCGTGAGGATGATATTGGCCAGACCATGGAGCAGGTTTTCGAACTCTTTCCGATATTGAAGGAAAAGCGTCGCCAACCGGCTGGCGAGCTTTCCGGCGGCCAGCGTCAGCAGGTAGCCGTGGGCAGGGCCCTGATGACGAAGCCCAAGGTCCTGATGCTTGATGAGCCGACTGCGGGTGTTTCGCCGATTGTCATGGATGAGTTGTTTGACCGTATCATCGAGATTGCCCGGACAGGCATCGCCATCCTGATGGTTGAACAAAATGCAAAGCAGGCCCTCAACATTGCCGACAAGGGCTATGTACTTGTGCAGGGGGAAAACCGGTACACTGATACGGGTGAAGCACTGATGAACGATCCGGAAGTCCGCCGGGCGTTTCTGGGAGGTTGAAGGCATGATCGACATATTGAATGCAATTGTGCTGTTGCTGAATTTCCTCGTAATTCCGGGTTTGGCCTACGGTTGCCAGCTTGCACTGGGGGCCCTTGGAGTGACGCTGATTTACGGCATTCTCCGCTTCTCGAATTTTGCGCATGGCGAAACCATGGCCTTTGGCGCGATGATCACCATTCTGGCAACCTGGCTTCTTCAGGGCTGGGGAGTGTCTTTTGGCCCGTTGCCGACTGCGCTTCTGGCGCTTCCCTTCGGGATTGGCGGGGCAGTCATCTTGTGTCTGGTCACTGACCGGTGGGTGTATCGTTTCTACCGGAAGCAGAAATCAACGCCGGTAATTTACCTGATCGCATCGCTTGGGGTTATGTTCTTCTACAATGGCTTGATCCGTTTTGTCATTGGACCTGATGATCGCATCTTCACCGATGGTGACCGGTTTATTGTGACAGCTCGCGAGTTCAAGCAGATGACCGGGCTCAATGAAGGCATGGCCTTCAAGATGACCCAGGGGATCACCGTGATTGTCACGGTCATATGTGTCGCCGCCCTGTTCTGGTTCCTGAACAAGACGCGCACCGGAAAGTCGATGCGGGCATATTCCGACAATGAGGATCTGGCCCTGTTGTCAGGCATCAATCCTGACCGTGTCGTGATGATTGCCTGGATACTGACAGCGGCACTTGCAACAATTGCCGGTGCCCTTTACGGGCTCGACAAGAGTTTCAAACCGTTCACTTATCTGCAGCTTCTTTTGCCAATCTTCGCGGCTGCGATCGTCGGGGGGCTTGGCAGTCCAATCGGTGCAATTGCGGGCGGCTTTGTAATTGCCTTTTCAGAAGTGACCGTGACCTTCGCCTATCGCAAGGTGATCAGTTATGTGACACAGGACAGCGTACAGCCGGACGGGCTGGTTCAACTGCTTTCCACTGACTACAAGTTTGCCGTGTCATTCGCGATACTGGTCATCGTGCTGCTGGTACGACCGACCGGCATTTTCCGGGGGCAGACGATATGAGCATCAATTGGCGCAATGTCGGCATGTTTGCCGTTATGGGTTTGTTGTTCGTCATTGTTGGCGAAGTTCAAAGCTGGTCCCTGTCCCTGGCTATTCTCAACCTCTGCCTGATCTCGGCAGTCATGTCGTTGGGGGTAAACATACAATGGGGTTATGGTGGCCTGCTTAATGTAGGGGTCATGGGCTTTGCTGCGCTTGGCGGCCTTGCCGGTGTGCTGGTATCAACGCCGCCTGTCCCTGAGGCATGGGCTGCAGGCGGAGGCATGATGCTGCTTGCCGGCCTATTTGCATTGCTCACGATCATTGCCGTTTCCCTGTGCTACTTCAAACTCAGCGGGGGCACACGGGCGCTGGGAATCGTGGTTTCAGGACTGGTTGGCTACTTTCTGACCCGTTATTTTTTCGACCCGGCTTCCGCAGCTATTGAAGCGGTAGATCCGGCGGCAACCGGTTTTCTCGGCGGTCTTGGCATGCCGATCATCTTCTCCTGGTTTGTAGGTGGCCTGTTCGCCGCCGGTGCAGCCTGGGCAGTAGGCAAGATCGCACTGGGCCTTCGTTCCGACTATCTTGCAATTGCTACGCTCGGTATCTCGGAAATCATCGTTTACATGATCAAGAACGAGGACTGGCTTACCCGCGGCGTCAAGAATGTTATCGGCTTGCCGCGTCCGGTGCCTTACGAGGTCAGCATCCAGCAAAGTCCGTATTTCAGGGATCTTGCCCTCAAGATGGGGGTGTCGGTCGTGGACATGTCATCGGTGATTGTGAAACTGTCTTATGCAGGACTCTTTACAATTGTGCTTCTGCTTATCCTGTTCCTTTCGGAACGGGCCCTCAACTCCCCGTGGGGCAGGATGATGCGGGCAATTCGCGACAATGAAACCGCAGCCGAGGCCATGGGCAAGGATGTCACTGGCCGACATCTCCAGGTCTTTGTCCTGGGGTCGGCAGTGGTTGGCATAGCAGGTGCCATGCTCACCACAATTGACGGGCAGTTCACTCCGACATCCTATCAGCCATTGCGGTTCACCTTCCTGATCTGGGTAATGGTGATCGTTGGCGGTTCCGGCAACAACTGGGGCTCCGTTCTTGGCGGATTCGTGATCTGGTTTTTCTGGATCGAGGCAGAACCGATCGGGTTGTGGTTGATGGACCTGATCACATCAGGCATGGCCTCAGACAGCCCGCTACGCGCACATCTGCTTGAATCGGCTGCCCACATGCGCCTGATGACCATGGGACTGGTCCTGTTGCTTGTGCTCAGGTTCTCTCCAAGGGGATTGATACCGGAGAAATAGGGTCAGACCCGCAGGCAATCAGCCGGTTTTGATACGGAAAACGAATTCGCGATCAGCTTGCGGGTATCCGGTTCGTGGTTCCGGCAATTGCCGGGCCAGGGAAAAGGTCCGGTCACGAAGCACTTTTGTGAGTTCCGTCCTGTTCTTGTATCCGGCAATTTCCTCCGGTTTGATTGCGTCGCCGATGACAATGTCCATTTCACTGCCGATGCGGCGCGCGGTTTCAAAAAAGAACAGGGCCAGCCTTAGCGTATAACTGTAATGACTGGCCATTTGGAAAAGCCTTGAATTCTGCCCGCTGAAATAGATCGGGATAACGGTTGCTCCCGACATCCGGATGAGCTTTGTGGAAAACGGGTGCCACGGTGTATCCACCGCCGGGCCCCTGAACGGCTTTTCACTCACTGCAACGCCCCCGGCAGGAAAAATGCCTACTGCACCGCCTTGCTGAAGTGACTGCATGGCATGTTGTCGGGTGCTGATATTGGTAAGTCGGGCTGCTTCATTGCCAGAAAAATCAACCGGCAGGAGGTGACCGGCCGCATCCGGAGCCTGACACAGGACATGATTGGCCAGCACCTTGACGTCAGGACGGGCCTTGCGGGCAAGCCAGGTAAGCAGAATGCCATCCAGAACGCCGTAAGGATGGTTGGCGATGAAGACAACCGGGCCGGTTTTCGGAATGTCACGTAACCGGTTTTCGTCAAACGAAACATTAAGCTCCAGCAACTGGACCGCTGCTTCAAAGAAGTCCTGCTCCTGCACAAGTCCGTTGGTGAACCTGTCATACAGGAATTTCAGCCGCCGCTGGCCGCCAATTGCTTCAATTCCCCTGATAATACTGCGCTGGAACAGGGAATCGACACCCATTGAATAGGTGAAAGCGATGCTGGGGCTTGCTGCAAGGTCTGTAGCCATAGTTTGCAAGAAGGCTCCGTTGTTGTGAATCGGACACGTGGCTGTGCCCGGGGGCTGAAGCCCATTATCAAACCATTGCTACAAATCGGTGACACGGTAAACCGCAGGATTTGAAAAAGGCAGATATCGCCAGTGCCGGAGCGGTTTGACATGGAACGATTCTGCAATTTGACCCCGGCTTGGTGCCTTCGTTGTGAAAAATTGTCACCATAAGTTTGAAAATATGCACAGGGGGTTGGATGGCGAAACTGGCCATGAAACCAAAAAAGAAAGAAAAAACAAATCGGTAAGAAGTTTTCGTATAACCGGTTCAAAAACTGTACCACTAAAGTCCAATGGTAAAGGCCCGGTTCGTGGTGTTTTTTTGCCGAAGCTATATCGATAGCTGTTTTCCGCGATCCTGATGTATTGCGGTAAACTTCACTCGGGAGGAGACAATATGTCAAAATTTGAACTGACCCGCCGGGGTCTGATTAAAACTGGTGCGATCGCCGGTGCCGGCCTCGCCATGCCGACCATCTTCACAAGCGCAAGCCAAGCGGCTTATCTGAACGAACCCAAGGGTGACACCGTAACTCTGGGTTTCAATGTACCGCAGTCTGGTCCGTACGCTGACGAAGGTGCTGATGAACTCCGCGCTTACGAACTTGCTGTCGAGCACCTCAATGGTGGCGGTGATGGCGGCATGATGAACACTTTCTCATCAAAGGCGCTCAAGGGTAACGGTATTCTCGGCAAGAAAGTTGCTTTCGTGACTGGTGATACCCAGACAAAAGCTGATGCCGCTCGTGCTTCTGCCAAGTCAATGATCGAAAAAGACGGTGCGATCATGATCACCGGCGGATCATCTTCGGGTGTTGCGGTTGCCGTGCAGGCACTTTGCCAGGAAACCGGCATCATCTTCATGGCTGGTTTGACACACTCAAACGACACAACCGGCAAGGACAAGAAGGCAAACGGCTTCCGTCACTTCTTCAACTCCTACATGTCCGGTGCTGCTCTTGCTCCGGTGCTTGCAAATGCTTACGGCACGGATCGCAAGGCATACCACCTTACTGCAGACTACAACTGGGGTTACACCACAGAACAGGCTGTTCGTGAATCCACCGAGGCAATGGGCTGGGAAACCGTCAACTCTGTGAAGACACCACTCACACAGACTGACTTCTCGTCCTATATTGCACCTGTGCTTCAGTCCGGTGCTGACGTTCTGGTTCTGAACCACTACGGCGGCAACATGGTGAACTCGCTGACCAACGCGGTTCAGTTTGGTCTCCGCGACAAGCAGGTCAACGGCAAGAACTTTGAAATTGTCGTTCCGCTTTATTCACGCCTGATGGCTCGTGGTGCCGGTGAAAACGTTAAGGGCATCTACGGTTCCACAAACTGGCACTGGTCACTGTCTGACGAAGGGTCAAAAGCATTCGTCAAGTCATTCGGTGAGAAGTATGGATTCCCGCCATCCCAGGCTGCTCATACGGTTTACTGTCAGACACTGCTTTATGCAGATGCTTGTGAGCGTGCTGGAACATTCAACCCGTGTGGTGTTGTTGAAGCGCTTGAAGGATATGAGTTCGACGGTCTCGGCAATGGTAAGACACTTTACCGTGCAGAAGATCACCAGTGCTTCAAGGATGTGCTGGTCGTGAAGGGTAAGGAAAACCCGACTTCAGAATTCGACCTTCTCGAAATTGTGGAAGTCACGCCGGTAGACAAGGTGACATATGCACCTGACCATCCGCAAATGCAGGATGCCAACGGAAACGTTGTACCGATTGGCAGCTGTAACGCGGGCGCATAAGATTAATGCGTTAGACTCGAAAAGAGGGGTCAAGGCACCCCTCTTTTTTTAACCCGGTTTTCTGTAAAACCGCGAAAATTCTGGGGTAGGGCTTCGTCATGGAAGCAATAATTCTGCAAATTCTGAACGGTCTGGACAAGGGGTCGGCTTATGCGTTGATCGCACTTGGGCTGACCCTTATTTTTGGTACGCTGGGGGTAGTGAACTTCGCACATGGTGCGCTGTTCATGATCGGGGCGTTTTGCGCGGTTACGTTGAGCCGTATCCTTACTTTGAGCAATGTAGTCATTGATCCGGAGAGAACAGACTTTCTGGGCAATCCGCTCAAGGTCGAAGTGCCCTATCTTTATGACATTGTTGGCGAGTCCTGGGGCAATGCGATCATCGACTGGTCGGTCCCCTTGTCGATACTGTTCGCGATTCCCGTCATGGTCCTGATTGGTTTCATCATGGAACGCGGGCTAATCCGGCATTTCTACAAGCGGCCACACGCGGACCAGATTCTCGTGACGTTTGGCCTTGCGATTGTTCTGCAGGAAATTGTTAAATATTTCTACGGTGCAAATCCAATTCCTACCCCTGCACCGGAAGCCTTCACCGGTTCTTTCGATTTCGGCGCAATGCTGGGCATGGACCCGAACCTGATCATCTATCCGTACTGGCGCCTGGTCTACTTTGCCTTTGCGGCGATCATCATCGGCGGAGTGTTCGCATTCCTGCAATTCACTACCTTTGGCATGGTTGTACGTGCCGGCATGGCAGACCGCGAAACTGTGGGGCTTTTGGGTATCAACATTGACCGTCGCTTTACGCTGATGTTCGGACTTGCAGCTGCGGTTGCCGGTCTCGCCGGCGTGATGTACACGCCCATCAATTCACCAAACTACCACATGGGCATGGATTTTCTGGTCCTCAGCTTTGTTGTGGTTGTTGTGGGGGGCATGGGCTCGCTCTCGGGTGCTGTTCTTGCAGGCTTCCTGCTTGGCATTCTGGAAAGTTTCGCATCCATGACCATCGTTCTGGAGACGCTTCCTGGCATCAACCAGATCATCATCTTCCTAGTTGCCATGATTGTATTGCTAACAAGACCGCGCGGCCTGATGGGTAAAGCCGGCGTTATGGAGGAATAACCATGCTGGGACTGAACAAAAAAGACTCAGGGCTTCTTTTCATCGTCATCATCCTGACGATGCTGGCCCCCTTCATACTGAACCCGTTTCCTGAAAGTTCTGCCATGGCGCAGTTCAATGCGGGCTATCCTGACCTGATGCAGCGTCTCGTCATTTTCGGAATTTTTGCAATTGGCTTCAACATCCTGTTTGGACTGACCGGATATCTCAGCTTTGGTCACGCCGCCTTCCTGGGTGTTGGCAGCTATGCAGGTGTTTGGATGATCAAGCTTTTGACCTTGAACATCATTCCCGCGATCGTCGCATCAATCATCGTTGCCGGCCTTTTCTCGGTCCTTGTGGGCTGGATATCCTTGCGCCGGTCAGGCATCTATTTCTCCATTCTCACGCTTGCATTTGCGCAAATGTCATATGCACTGGCCTATTCCGTTCTGACGCCAATCACCGGCGGTGAGACCGGCCTCCAGCCAAAGCTTGGTGATCCGCGGATTCTCGATGCAGCGCTGGCGCCGGGCGTAACGCCAAGGGCCAATCTGTTTGGCGTTTTCATGAATGACAGCTACGTCCTCAGGGTTGGTGACTGGGCATTCAACTTCAATACCGGTTATTACATTGCAGCCATTTTGATGGTTGTGGCGTTTTATCTCTCAATCCGCATTTTCCGCTCGCCGTTCGGGCTGATGCTGCGTGCCGTCAAATCCAACCAGCAACGGCTGAATTATACAGGTGTGCAGTCACGTCCATACACCCTGGCGGCTTTCGTGATCTCCGGCATGTATGCCGGTCTTGCAGGTGGTCTTCTTGTAGCAATGGACACACAGGCGGGTGCCGAACGCATGTTCTGGACAGCTTCCGGTGAAGTTGTACTCATGACCATTCTGGGCGGTGCCGGAACGCTTATCGGTCCAGTTCTTGGTGCCGGTTTCATCAAGTATTTTGAAAACATCGTTTCCAAGATCAACGAGAACATTCTTGAGGTCTGGTTCTCCTTCATGCCGGATGCGCTCGGCGATTTCTTCGTCGCTATCCTGTATCCGTTCATTGGCAAGGGCTGGCATTTGACCCTCGGCATCATCTTCATGCTGGTTGTTATCTTCCTGCCGGGCGGCCTGATGGAAGGTGGCCAACGGATTGCAAACTTGTTCAAGAGAAAATCAAATAATGACGGTGCGACGGGCAATGCCCAGACATCGCCTGCAGAATAGGGGACTTTGAGAAACGATGGGAATTCTCGAGGTAAAAGACGTTAACAAACGTTTCGGGGGGCTGCAGGCACTGCAGAACGTGAACCTTAGCGTTGAAGAGGGAACGGTCCACGCCATTATCGGCCCGAACGGTGCCGGCAAGTCCACCCTGCTCAATTGCCTAATCGGTAAACTGGTGCCTGACACGGGCTCAGTGATGTTTGAGGGCAATTCGCTTCTTGGCATCAAGCCGCACGAGATCAACCAGCTCGGTGTAAGCCGGGTTTTCCAGACGCCGGAGATTTTCACTGATCTGACCGTCTTTGAGAACGTGATGATCCCGTGTTTTGCAAAGCGTGACGGGTCATTTGAATTGAATGCCATGCCTTCTGTTGCAAGCGAAACCGATATTCGTGAAAAAGCGGAACAGATGTTGATTGATGTGAACATGATCGACAAAAAGGACGAAGACGCCGCATCGCTTTCTCGTGGTGACAAAAGGCGTCTGGAAATGGCGATGTGTCTTGCACAGGACCCCAAACTCCTGCTGCTTGATGAGCCGACAGCGGGCATGGCGCGTGCCGATACGAACAACACGATTGATCTTCTGAAGGAAATTCAGGAACAGCGCGGTATCACCATGGCAATCATCGAGCATGACATGCATGTCGTGTTCTCTCTGGCAGAGCGCATCACGGTGCTTGCCCAGGGCACGCCGATCGTTGAGGACGTACCGGAGAAAATCAAGGGGCACCCGAAAGTGCAGGAAGCCTATCTTGGAGGAGCACACTGATGGCTGATTCAGCACGCACATCCGAGACCATTAACCCGGATCATGAACCGGCATATTTCTCGGTCTGGGAAATGAAAAGCTACTATGGCGAGAGTTACATCGTCCAGGATGTAAGCCTCAAGATTCATGAAGGTGAAATCCTTGCATTGTTGGGTCGTAATGGTGCCGGGAAGACTTCAACCCTGAGAACCATTGCCCGTCTTGGAGACCCGGTGTTGACTCATGGTGAAATCTGGCTGGACCATCAGCCAATCCACACAATGGCAAGCCATGAAGCTTCAAAGGCAGGCATACAGCTTGTTCCTGAAGACCGCCGCATTATCCAGGGATTGACCGTGGAGGAAAATCTCAAACTTGCACAGATCGAGAAACCGATAGGCTGGTCTCTTGACCGGGTTTATGAACTGTTCCCAAGGCTGGGCGAGCGCCGCAAGCAGGAAGGAACTACCCTTTCCGGTGGTGAACAGCAAATGCTCGCAATCGGTAGGGCACTTGCCCGTGACATCAAGCTTCTGCTGCTCGACGAGCCGTATGAAGGCCTTGCGCCGGTCATTGTTCAGGAAATCGAAAAAACACTGAACATTATCCGGGAACAGGGTATCACGACGGTTATTGTCGAACAAAATGCCGTTGCTGCGCTCAATCTTGCCGACAAGGCAGTTATTCTGGATACAGGTGGCGTCGTTTATGACGGTACGGCAAAGGAAGTCCTTGAAAACGAGGAACTCCGCCACGAATACCTGGCGATCTGAGCCCCTTCATCCTGTCCTGTGATTTGCCGGTGCATGCAGCGTTTCCATGCACTGGTGGTCATGGCTTGGCACTTGATGTTTACCCCGGATCATTGCGCCTTATATGCTGGCCTTTGAACTTGGTGTCATGGTCATGAGGGGTAAAGCAGATGGGAACTGCATCATCAGCGGAGAACTGGATGCAGGTCAGGCCGGAAGGTCTCTATTGCGCACCGGCCGATATCTACATTGATCCACATCAACCCGTTGAACGTGCCGCGATAACCCACGGTCATGCCGATCATGCGCGCCCGGGTCACAAATCTGTTTTTGCCACTCCCGAAACCCTGGCGATCATGAAGACGCGTTACCCGGATGACGCGCCGTCAATGAAGCATCTGCTGAACTATGGCGAGAAAACAGACTTGGCCGGTGATGTAAGGCTCTGGCTTGCACCGGCAGGCCATATTCTCGGAAGCGCGCAAGTCGTGATCGAACATGCAAATCAACGGATTGTGGTTTCAGGTGACTACAAGCGGCATTCGGATCCCACCTGCACACCATTCGAGGTTGTGAAGACCGACGTGTTCGTGACCGAGGCCACCTTTGCATTGCCGGTTTTTTCCCATCCGCCACTGGGGCATGAAATTGACAAGCTTGTACGCTCCATGTCGCTTTTCCCGGATCGCGCCCATCTGGTTGGTGTGTACTCGCTTGGAAAGTGCCAGCGGGTAATGCTTGCCTTGCGACAGGCTGGCTATTCACATCCGTTTTACCTGCATAGTGCCCTGATCAGGCTCACCGAATTGTATGAGGCCCACGGTTTTGATTTCGGTGAATGGAAACCGGTCAGCGATTACAAGGGCAGGGAAAAGGAGATCATGCGGGGACGAATAGTCCTGGCGCCACCTTCTGCCCTTGCAGACCGGTGGAGCCGAACACTCCCGGACATGTTGCCGGCAATGGCGTCCGGCTGGATGCAGATCAGGGCGAGGGCACGGCAACGCAGGGCGGAAATGGCGCTCATCATTTCCGATCATGCCGACTGGCAGGATCTCCTTCAAACAGTTGACGATACCGGTGCAAAAGATGTCTGGATCACCCATGGCAGGGTGGAAGCACTCGAGCATGCCCTTACGCAAAAGGGGATACGGGCAAAGGCGCTTGCACTTGTCGGTCGCGAAGAGGACGCGGACTGATGGAAGCATTTGCCACCATGTTGGATGATCTTTACTTCACGAATTCGAACCTGGCCAAGGAGGAAATCCTGGCAAACTATTTCCGCTCAACGCCTGACCCGGATCGTGGTTGGGCGCTGGCGGCAATTGCGGGAACGCTGAATTTTGATCTGTTCAAGCGAAACCTGTCGAAATCACTGATAGCAGAACGCATGGACCCGGAACTTTTTGCCCTGTCCTATGACTATGTGGGCGAACTGTCAGAAACCATAGCGCTTGCCTGGCCGGTATCGGAAAACGCTGTGCGGCTGAACCGTTTGCCAAGCCTCTCGGAGGTAATCAGGGAGTTTCAGTCACGCAGCAAACAGGGCATTCGTGAATATCTGACCACCATGCTCGACAACATGACGCCTCCCCAGCGCTGGGCCTTGCTGAAACTTGGTACAAGAGGGTTGCGGGTCGGAATGTCGGCACGTTCCGTGAAGCGAACCCTTGCGAGAATGAAAGATGTCGACCTCGAGGTGATTGAAGAACTCTGGCACGGGCTGGAGCCGCCCTATGAGGGCTTGTTTGCCTGGATTGATGGTACAGCGGACATGCCGGACGTTTCCAGTGCGATCGCGTATTTGCCGGTCATGCTGGCGCACCCGCTCGACGAGGAAAAAGACCTGGAACGGATTTCACCCGCTACCCATCAGGTTGAATGGAAGTGGGACGGCATACGCGTACAATTGGCTGCCAATGGAACGGAAGCAAGGGTTTTCTCCCGCACGGGTGATGATATTTCACGCAGCTTTCCCGACCTTTTGGGGGCAGTTGATTTTGTGGGTACACTTGATGGTGAATTGCTGGTTCTGCCGGAAGGGCCGGACGGAGCAGTCGGCACATTCAATGACCTGCAGCAGCGGCTAAACAAGAAAAAGCCTTCCGCAGGCCTTATGCAGCGTTTGCCTGCCCATTTCCGCGCTTATGATGTGCTGAACCTCGAAGGGGAGAACCTGCGCCCGGAACCTCTTGCAGAAAGACGCAGGCGGCTTGAAGATTTCATGGATGATCTTGATCCCTTCCGTTTCTCCATTTCGCAATTGCTGAAATTCGAAAATGTCAGGGACCTTGCAGCCTTTCGCGATGAAGCAAGCGCTTCAAGCGGATTGCTGGAAGGGTTGATGATCAAGGACCGCTCCAGCAGCTACGTGTCCGGGCGTCCGAAACATGCCTGGTACAAATGGAAATGCGACCCGATGTTGCTGGATGCAGTATTGATGTATGCCCAGCGGGGACATGGAAAACGCTCATCCTATTATTCGGATTACACCTTCGGTCTGTGGAACGAGGCGGGGGACCTGTTGCCGATAGGCAAGGCTTATTTCGGATTTACGGATGAAGAACTGAAACAACTCGACAACTGGGTTCGTTCTCATAAACAGCAACGGTTCGGGCCGGTGCAGGAAGTGAAAAAGGAACTGGTGTTCGAGGTCGCCTTTGACAGCGCCCACCGGAGTTCACGCCACAAGTCAGGCTTTGCATTGCGCTTTCCCCGCATCCACCGCATTCGCTGGGACAAGCCTGCCTCTGAAGCAAACAGGCTTTCGGACCTGGAGCAGATGGTTGGGCAGAACCGGTCCCACGAATAGATGATTTGACTTGAAACAGGGGTGCCCGACAATGGGCGAAGGCGGTTGCGCAAGGGCAGGCAATGCAGCCATGCAGGAATGACGCGCCCGAATTGGTGACAGGAAGGAGGTTGCAATGGTGAAACAGGTTTCCGGATTGCTCCTTCTGTTTGCTCTTGTTTTTCATGCAGCATCGGCAAGTGCCGAGGAAGTGGATCTGGAACTGGTTATAGCCATGGACGGGTCCGGAAGCATCAGTGCGCAGGAATACCTCTTGCAGCTTGACGGGACAGCTGACGCATTTCGGGATCCGGCAGTACAGACCGCCATAGCGTCGGGACCGGTTGGAAGGATCGCCGTATCGGTTCTTCTTTGGTCGGATGCAGCATTTCCCAAGTTCAATACGGGCTGGCATCTTCTCGACAGTCCTGAAAGTGCCAATCGCTTTGCTTCGGTTGTCCGCAATTTCCGGGTAGATGAAAACCGGAGGATCGACATAGGCGGCGGGGGCGGAACCGGCATTGGCGCGGGGGTCGAGGAGGCCTTGAAACTCATGCGCTCAAATAACCATGAGGGACTTCGCAAGGTCATTGATGTTTCAGGTGACGGCATAGAAACGGAGTTCTGGTTTTCGAAGGGGCTGATGATCCGTGACGCAAAACTGCTGGCAGAGGCAGAACGGGTAACGGTGAACGGCCTGCCCATATTGAACCAGGATTTTCCTCAACTCGATCGCTATTATCGTGAGGAAGTCATTTCCGGGCCGGGTGCTTTTGTCGTGGTTGCTGATGGATTCAGGGATTTCAAGCGGGCTATACGCAAGAAGCTGTTGCGTGAGATTTCCTCCAACATTTCCGCTTTGCCAGAAGCAGGAAAAAGCGATCTTGTCCGGTAACGGACAGTGGTCACATATGCTTGTGCATGTCTTCCAGCCGGGTGCTGCCGGTTTTCTCGATAATGCTTTTTCTCAACTTTCGCATCCCGGATATCCAGCGGTTGTAATCGCCGGCCTTGTTCTGGAAATATCCTTCAACTTCGGGATGGGTTAGGATCATGAAATCTCCACGCTTCATGCCTTCCACAATGGTCCTTGCAGCCTGGTCTGCGCTGATCGTGCCGGATGTGCTTCCGGCTTCTTCACCATCCCGGTACCCCGTCAACGGCGTGGCTACATATTGGGGGCAGACAACCGATACACGGATGCCGTCATCCGCATGGGTGATTGCAAGGGACTCCGAAAAGCCGACGCTGGCATGCTTGGTCGCTGAATAGGCCGCATCGCCGATCTGGCTGAGCAAACCGGCCGCAGAAGCCATGTTGACGAGATAGCCTTCGCCACGTTCGATCATTGCGGGCAGAACGGCGCGGGCCGCATAAACCTGCGCCATTACATGAACATCAAAACAGGCTTGCCAGATCGCGTTATCAGCAGAAGCGGCGTGATCAGGCTCGCCGCGCGCCAGACCTGCATTGGAACAGAAAATGTCAATTGCGCCAAACCGTTCGCAGGTTTCGGCAACCAGCGACCTGATTGCATCTTCATCGGTTACATTGCAAACCACATGATGGCAGTTCAGCTCGGCAGCAGTTGCTGAAAGCGTATCCGGGTTCATGTCACAGAGGACGACTTGGGTGCCTTCGGCAAGAAATGCCTTTGCAAGTGCCTTGCCGATGCCGCTTGCTCCACCGGTAATGATCGCTGTCTTGCCTTCGAACACCATGAAAATGCCCCCTGCCTCGAATGAAACCAGTTGTCTTTTAACACGGGGAAAGTCGGGGAGACAGGAAAATGCCGGGGCAGCAGGGCGATCATTCTCTTGCAGAAATGGTGAGTATTCCAGACAAGCCGATGGGCTCATCACATCAGGTGAACAATATGTCCGGAACTTTTTAAGTGGTGCAGGTGAAGGGAGTAACCTAGAACCCGACGCAGGCGAAACTAGCACAGATGTTTTCACGCTGTCCAAGGTTTTTGAAGAACTGGAAAGTTGGGAGACGCAGCTTCGTTCCGAACCAGAGTTCGCCAAGCATCTTGGTTCTGTGCAATGCAATGAAGACGTAACTGAGACGCCAGAAAACGCGGGTTCTTCCACGCGAAGTCGTAAGCCCACACGCGGGCCGTCGTTATGAGCTCGCTTCGCCAAGGCTTCAACGATGTCGGTAAAGTAGAAGCAAGTCCAACTCGATCTACGAACGCGGCATGCAAAAGCCCTCCGCGTCACAAAACAACGCGGGATTGTCCTCGTGTAACGGTGCGGTTTTCGCGAGCGGATTATGAGAAGCTGCAGGAACTGGCTGATGGTGCGTCGCTTGCGGTCTATTTGCGGGCCAAAGCACTTGATCGGGAGTTACCCAAGCGCAAACGTGGTGCTGGGGCGTCAATTGAGGATCGTGCCGCCGTTGCACAATTGCTGGCCCTGTTGGGCCAATCACGGATTGCGAACAATCTCAATCAACTGGCCTATCAGGCCAATGTCGGTTCTCTGGTGATTGAGGATGATGAGAAGGCCAAAATCGAAGAAGCTTACGGGCATGTGAAGCTGATGCGTCAGACGCTCATGAAGGCTCTCGGGATGAAGGGATGATCCTAAAGGGCAATCAACGTGGCTATGGCTATGAGCTCGCCCGGCATTTGATGAATGTCGAGGATAACGAACATGCGACACTGCACGAGGTTAGCGGGTTTGCTTCCGAAGACCTGTTTGGAGCGTTCAGGGAAGCAGAAGCAATATCGCTTGGTACGAACTGCAAGCAATATTTGTTCTCGCTGAGTCTCAATCCGCCCAGGAACGCAAATGTGTCGGTTGCTGAATTTGAGGAGGCTATTGGCAATATCGAGAAACGGCTTGGTCTGGTTGGGCAACCAAGGGTGATTGTGTTTCATGATAAGAAAGGCAGAAGACACGCCCATTGTGTCTGGTCGAGGGTTGATGCCCAGACCATGAAGGCAATCAATCTGCCGTTCTTCAAAACGCGTCTGCGTGATCTGTCACGGGAGTTGTACCAAACGCATAATTGGGAGATGCCTGCCGGTCTGGTGAACAGTGAAGATCGCAACCAGGGCAACTATACCCATGCTGAAGCTGAACAGGCCAAACGCGCCAAGCGTGATCCGGAAAAGCTGAAACGCCTCTTCAAGCAATGCTGGGAGCAATCCGATGGCCGTTCTGCCTTTGCTGCGGCTTTGTCTGAGCATGGCTTGATGTTGGCCAGGGGTGACCGGCGGGGTCACGTTGCAGTCGATGCTGACGGCAATGTCTATCCGATCTCCCGTTGGTGTGGCGTCAAAGCCAAGGAAGTGCGTGAGCGGTTTGGGAAACTGGATGATCTTCCGACCGTTCAAGATGCAATCCGATATCTGGAAGGCGCAGAGTTTGAGCTGATTGATAAAACCAAGGCTGATGATCCGTTCTCTCAAGCTTATCAGGAACAACTGTCCGAACTGATCGCGCGCCAAAAGCAAGAGCGGAAAGCACTCACAGCAGTACAAGAAGTTCGCCGAATACAGGAAACCAAAGCAAGAAACGCCCAATTGCCAAGGGGTTTGAAAGCTGTCTGGGCAAAGCTTTCCGGTCAATATGAAAAGATCGCTCACAGATTGGCTGAGGAAGTAGCCAAATTTGATCAACGGGATGCCAGGGAAACACAAGCTCTGATCGACAAGCATCTGGGTGAACGCCGATTTCTTGAGCAGGCCCATGCATCGATTGATATCTCGCAAGCCCTTGAGAGCGCGTTTGAGCCTGACCTCTTTGGCGGAGATGCTGATCAGGCCGCTCGCAGGCTGTACCATCCTGATCCTGCCCAACCACTATACCTGCCAAAGGAAGAGTATCCATACTCCAAAGCGCAGATCAGACAGAAACCTGAGCTTGTTCTGGATAGCGTCTCCGAGAAACATGCGAGCTTCACCCGAACGCAAGTACTGGAATGTCTTGCCAAGTTCTTTGATCAGGGCGAAGAACTAAAAACGGCTGCTAACAAGGCTCTCAAATCTGAGAAGCTGGTAGTGGTTGATGATGGCAAACTGAAAAGCTTTACGACCCGTGATTATCTCAAAACAAAGAAACAACTCGCCAAGCAAGCAAAAGCCATGGCTTCATCGGGTGGGTTCAAGGTATCAGCCAAAGTAACAGAAACTGCCATACGGGCAAAGAACAGGAAACTGAAGCGCCAAGTAGGTGCCAATCTCAACACGGAACAAGTGGAAGCCATCAGGCATATCTTGAAGCCCAATCAGCTTTCCTCGGTTGTCGGGCTTGCAGGTGCAGGCAAGAGCACGTTGCTGTCGGTGGCCCGTGAAGCCTGGGAGCGACAAGGCTACAAGGTTCATGGCGCAGCATTGGCGGGCAAAGCTGCTGATAGCCTTCAAAGCGCTTCTGGCATTCAGTCCCGCACACTCGCCTCACTGGAGACAAGCTGGAAGAATGGTTACGAGCCGGTTGGGCATGGGGATATTGTTGTAATCGACGAAGCGGGCATGGTTGGTACGAGGCAGCTGAACCGGATTGCCAAGGCCTTGATTGAACGAGGGTGTAAACTGGTTTTGGTCGGTGACCCTGAACAATTGCAGCCGATTGAAGCCGGAACGCCGTTTGGGGATATTGTGAAAGAAAATGGTGCAGCCACCATCACGGAGATTCGCCGCCAGAAAGAGGTATGGCAACGGGATGCATCTATTGACTTTGCCAAAGGCGACATCGGCAAAGCCATGCAGGCTTACGCTGACGAAGGTGCTGTCAAAAATGAGAAAAACCGTGATCATGCGATTACGGCTCTGGTGGATGACTATCTTGAGGATATGGAGGCAGATCAAACGACAACTTCTCGGCTAGCACTCACCCATCGTCGCAAGGACGTTCATGCCATCAATCAGGCAATCAAGGCGGGCTTGCGGGAGCAGCAAGGTGCCAAACCGGAAACGCTTATCAATACGGACCACGGTCCACGTGCCTTTGCACAAGACGACCGCATTCTGTTCACGAAAAACGATGCAACCTTGGAAGTCAGAAACGGAATGCTCGGATCAATCCAGGCAATAGATGGCGATCAGGTCACGGTTCATCTCGATCCGAACGAGCAAGGTCAATCACGCAAGTTGAGTTTCTCAGTCAAAAACTATCCGTCTATCGATCATGGCTTTGCCGTCAGTATCCATCGCTCGCAGGGTTGTACGGTGGACAAGAGCTATGTCCTCTCCAGTAAGACCCTTGACCGAAACCTGCTCTATGTTGCAATGACAAGGCACAGGGAAGCAGCGAGGTTCTATACAGCGCGCCCAATAAGTCGGAAGCTTAAGACATTTGGCATTGTGCAGAATAAAAGGCAGCTTCAGATACAATCACCGCCAACACGTAAGTTGGAATGACCGATCAGAGCCCAAAGTTCCGAAATTAAACGTGCAGCAGATTAGACTGAATTGCGATTGGGCTGTCATCGAATTTGGCCGAAAGCAGAAGTTCAGTCTTTAGGCGAAGTGGATAGAAGCAGACATTCCTACAATCTATAATCCAGTAATCATCAATGCTCAGTTTCACATCTATTATGGTCTGCAAGCGTTTCAATAACGGCGCAGTCAGAAACGCTGTCGGCATCGCATTGAGAAATGCGTTTCAGTTCGCGTTCTAATCGGCGTAGTTTGGCAATTCTCGCTTGAACGTTCAGCAAGTGTTCGACCGCAATTCCATGGGCATCGCGACAGGGCTTGTCTGGATGTTGGCTCAACTCCAAAAGCCCTCGTATGTCGTCAATGGAAAAACCTAGATCACGGGAGTGGCGAATGAAGGAAAGCCGGTTCAAGCCATCTTTTGTATAGCGACGCTGGTTCCCTTGCGAACGTTCTGGAGCATCGATCAACTTCATTTGTTCGTAGTAACGGATTGTCGGAATTTTGACCCCCGTTCGTCTTGAAAGTTCGCCGATCGAAAACATCGAATTTTTCCTTGAAGCTCTAGTAACTAGAGGGAATATAAATCGGGGAACAGAAATTCGGTAGTCCAAAAATGAATATTCCTCCAATCGCGCAACTCGCGATTTTTGCCTGTCTCGCCGTAATTTTGGCCACGTTTTTACCCGGCCTTACAGTTGATGTGCCGATCTGGCTGCCCGTTTTGGTAGGTTTGATTGGGGTTCTGTTTTTACTCCCCGCAGTGGTCAGTTTTGCAAAACAGAAGACAACGGTGGATCCGCGCACTCCGGAGGCCGCCACTACGCTGGTCACCAGCGGGATCTATGGGATCACTAGAAATCCGATGTATGTGGGCATGCTGCTGCTGTTGTTGGCTTTGGCAGCTTGGCTCGCTGCCGCCAGTTCGCTTCTGCCAACCATCGCATTCTTGCTGTCCATCGACCGTGGTCAAATTCGCCGAGAAGAAGAAAGTCTTCGCCAGAATTTTGGCGTGGCATTCGAGACTTATGCGAACCGGGTTCCGAGATGGCTTTTCTTTTAAGAGGCAACAGCAATTTTATTGAAAGAGAGAAATTATGAGCCTGACACCATTCCTAGATCTGAAAACTGTCTCGATCCTGATCGCCAACGTTGCAGGTCTCTATCTCTTCGTTGCGCTCGTGTGGTCTATCCTTCACTCGGATAGGCGGGTTTGGCCGCCCAAGGAAGCGACGACAGGTTTGAAGGTTCGTGTATGGGCGGCGACCATAGCTATTTTTGCGGCCTGTTTCGCAGTCGGTCTCATGGACTGGAATGAATTGAGCTGGCCTGTCGGTGTGCGCTGGGGAGTCGGTCTCAGTCTAATTATTCTCGGCAATATTGTTGTTTGGAGCGGAGTGATGAACATTGGATTCGATGCGACCAGCGGAGAAGTGGATATACTGAAAACTGATGGTCTGTATGCGCATTCGCGGAATCCACAATACGTGGCGGACATGGCGATCATCTTGGGATGGGCAGTGCTCTCCGCGTCGACTTTGGCATTTGTCCTTGCCCTTGGTGGCATTCTCATTCTTGGCCTTGCGCCTTTTGCTGAGGAACCGTGGTTAGAGGAAAACTACGGCCAACAATACCGTGACTACAAAGCAAACGTGCGTCGCTTCTTTTAAGGAGCCGACTTCTCGGATGGCCCGCAACTTATTTTGAAGCAGGGGGTTGAACCTCTAGCCACTATAGCTCCCATAATAGTGGGAAACACCAATGGGATCATCAAAATGTCCAACACTGACCACAACCACGAAGCATGCAAGCCGCACCCACATACTCACGAAGAAGACGCGTGCTGTGGTCAGACCGCATCTAATATGACCGATGCCTTGCCACCGCCTGACAATGCGCGTAGTTTTCGCGTGAACGGCTTGGATTGTGCCGAAGAGGTTGCAATCCTTAATAACGTCGTCGGCCCCGAAGTCGGCGGAAAGGAGCATCTCGCTTTCGACGTATTGAATGGGCGAATGACATTGCTCAACAGTGGCAAGGCCATCACAAACGCGCGCATTATGGAGATCGTCAACTCCACCGGAATGAGCGCTAAGCCTTGGGACGCGAAAACAGCTTCAGCCGATCAGGCGGCTCACTTTGCGCGCCAAAAGCTGTTCACGGGGCTTAGTGCCGGATTTTGGGCAGCAGGCTTCATCTACCACCTCGTTGAAAAGGGATTGAGCGGAGCCGTTCGCATCTTTTCGGGTCACGGCGATACGCCCATGCCGATGATCGAAATTGGGCTGTTTCTCTTGGCAGTAGTGTTCGGTGCGTGGCTCGTATTGCCAAAGGCATGGTCCGCAGCACGCAGACTGTCTCCAGATATGAACCTGCTCATGGTCGTTGCAGTGGTTGGTGCGATCGCTTTAGGCGAGTTCTTCGAAGCAGCTACTGTCGCATTCTTCTTCGCTTTGTCATTAGCGCTTGAATCGTGGAGCGTCGGGCGCGCACGTAATGCAGTTTCGGCATTGCTTGATCTGGCACCACCAACAGCAAGGGTCATAAGGGAAGATGGCTCGGAAGCTGATATTCCTGCGGCTCAGGTCGCTGTTGGCGATAGGTTCGTCGTTCGCGGTGGAGACCGTATCGCTTTGGATGGCGAGGTCGTTGATGGTCTTGGTGAGGTAAACCAAGCGCCAATAACGGGCGAAAGTGCCTTGATTGCTAAGGAAGCAGGCGATGAAGTCTTCGCAGGCACGATCAACGGCGATGGCACTTTGACCGTTCGGGCAACCAAACTGGCAAGCAATACGGTGCTTTCAAAAATTATTCGTATGGTAGGCGACGCGCATTCGCAGCGTGCCAATGTTGAGCAATGGGTTACAAAATTTGCTCGTATTTATACCCCGATCGTGATGGTCTTGGCACTGCTGATTGCCATTGTTCCGTCTCTTCTGTTTGCTGGTGAGTGGGGTTATTGGATTTACAATGCGCTCGTGCTGCTGGTTATCGCTTGCCCTTGCGCCCTGGTTATATCTACACCCGTTTCCATCGTCGCATCGCTAGCAGCCTCAGCACGAAATGGAGTTCTGATCAAAGGTGGTGCTTATGTAGAAGCACCGGCCGGCCTGACAGCCCTTGCGATGGACAAAACTGGCACTCTAACGATGGGTGAGCCGGAAGTTGCCGAACTTCATCCTTTGGGTGACACGTCTGAAGCGGATTTGTTGTCTGCCGCTATGGGGCTAGAAGCACGCTCATCTCATCCTCTCGCACGCGCTATTCTGGCGCGGGGGGAGATCGACGGAGTGGATCTTACCCCAGCACAAGACTCAAAAACCGTCCCAGGTCGGGGTTTGGAGGGCACTTGGCGTGATCAGTCGATTTGGCTCGGTTCGGATCGCTTCGCGTCAGAAAAAGGATTGGACAAGTCAGTCCCCCGACATCTTCTTGACAAGATCGAGGCTTCGGGCAGCACGCTTGTTGTCGTCGGAACCGAAGATAAATTGCTCGGTCTTATAGAACTTCGCGACCGCATTCGCCCAGATGCGAAGGCAGCCATAGCCCGACTACATGATTTGGGCGTGATGAAGATCATAATGCTCACAGGTGACAATGAGCGGACAGCTCAGGCTGTGGCAGCAGAAGTAGGCATTGATGAAGTGCGCGCCGAGCTTCTGCCTGCCGACAAGGTGGCTGCTATTGAAGAACTGGTGGGCACCCATGATGTCGTTGCGATGATCGGCGACGGCGTGAACGACGCTCCAGCATTAGCGCGAGCTCACTTCGCCATCGCCATGGGCGCGGTAGGGTCAGATGCGGCAATTGAAACGGCAGACATTGCCCTGATGACTGATGACATCGCTAAGGTACCTTGGCTCTTGTCTCATTCTCGCTGGACGATGTCGGTGATCCGTCAAAATATAGGCATTGCACTCGCAACCAAAGCGCTATTCGCGGGGCTGACAGCATTTGGCTTGGCGACCATGTGGGGTGCTATCGCGGCAGATGTAGGCGTGTCTCTTTTGGTCGTTGCCAATGCGCTGCGGCTATTGCGGTCTCGTGCCGAGCCATCGGATCCCTATGACAGGCCATCTATTAGCGAGACGCTTGGGAATGAAGCTATCACGCAATCACATTGATGTACGTGTAATCGGGCGGATGATCCAGTTTAAAGCACCTGATGGTACACGGCTCACGATTGGGTGGTTGTTTCGACATCCGAACCAGATCTGAGAGGATCAGATTGCCATGAGCTCTATAACTGCATTGCCCCCTAATCGCTTAGTCATTGTGGATCAAATTCGCGGCATTGCAATTATCGGCGTGGTCATATTCCATCTGGTTTGGGACCTGGACTTCACAAATCTGATTGAATCTGGATTCGCCTCTCACCCGATTTGGATAGCTTTCGGCCGACTGTTGGCGGGAACGTTCATGTTTCTGGTTGGGGTCAGTTTGGTTCTCGCCACGCGCGAAACCGTGCAATGGCAAGCCGCGATCAAAAGAATTTCAAAGATTGCTTTCTTCGCTTTAATCATCACGGTTGCGACTTATGTGGTCTTTCCGTCGGCGTTTGTGTTTTACGGGATTCTTCACGCGATCGCAGTGGCTAGCATTCTTGGATTGTTATTGTTACGCCTGCCGACATTCGTCATTCTCACCATAGGTATCACGGTCTGGCTTACGCCTGTGTTCTACACCAATGACGCATTTGATAGCCGGTGGTTGGCGTGGATAGGCTTGTCTCAAACACCACCTATAAGCAACGATCTCGTGCCGGTATTTCCCTGGTTTGGGGTCACCTTAGTGGGTATGGCGACGGCACGCCTGGTTTTAGTCGGCAGAACGAGCAGCCGTTTTGCGGGAATGACCATGCAGAATGAGATAGGTAAATTTCTCAGCTTCTGTGGTCGGTACAGCCTGGTTATTTATATGCTGCACCAACCGTTTTTGCTTGCCATAATCGTCACCTTATCTAATTGGTTAAACGGGTAGATTACAGTTTCTCCCAGACGTTCGGATTGTCGGCTGCCTGTCGTTTCAGGTAGGTCAACTCGGCATCTTGCCAACGAAGAACCTTGGCCTCTTGATTATCGAGAATGAAGTCGCCTTTGTCGGTAACGACCGTTAGCACTGCATGTCCGCCACCGTTGGCATCATAAACCACTGTCACCAGCAGAGAACTGAGAGGAAAACCTTGCTCTTGTAGAGTTTTACGTTTCAACAACGCATAGTCTTCGCAGTCACCTTTTGACATCGGATATGTCCACAACTCCTCAATGCCGAAATTGTCCATATCGGTAACTGGTTCGATTTTACTGTTCACTTCCCAGTTGACGCTGGTAAGTTTCTGCCAAGCTTTACGGGTCAGTTTCACCTTCTTGGGTTGTTCTCTCACGGAACAGCGTTCCTGATACCGTGTGCAGTATCCGATGTAGCCGATCGGTATCGAGGTCTTGCCAAATGTTTGCATGTTGGCTTCCGAACCCGGCTGCTGCGGATTCAGGTGCAGCGCGTTTGCTGATGCAGCTACAGTTGAGAAAGATAAAAGGATCGCTGCGAGACTAAAGAATTTCATTGTCACCACTCCACTGATTGAGCGGTTATTGTGACAAATAAGACTCAAATGAGCGCAAAAATGCGAGGGCACCTTTGATTCAAATGTTCAACGCGAGCGAAAGATTCAGTTAAATGATAGATACGTCTGTTTGGTCACCAATCGACGTAACTTCGCAACGGCGACATCGGGTTCTTCATGAAAATCGATTGTTCCAAAAAAGGTGTTGTCCTCGTGAAAGAGCAAGATCGAAGCGGTGTGGTCCACGTTGTAGGAACCATTCTCCACGGGGCCTTTTTTGAAATAAATTTTGAAATTCTTTGCGAAATGATCGAGCTCTTGCTTCGTAGGGCGTAAAGCAACAATTCTTGCATCGAAATAGCCGACATACTACTTGAGGATTTTAGTCGTATCGCGCTCCGGATCGGCTGTGACGAAAATGGGCTGTAATTTGTCGGCATCTGCTTCCAACTGTTTGAGCCAGTTGGAAATATCGCTCAAAGTAGTCGGGCATATGTCGGGGCAGTGCGTAAATCCAAGGAAATACATTTTGGCCTTTCCTGGAAAAGACTTCTCGGTGATGGTTTTCCCTTGAGCGGACATCATGCTGAATTCGCCTCCGATGTCAGCGAGACCGGTAACAGGTTCGTCATTGGATTGGCTCCAGACAAACACCATCAGTGAAATAAGCGCGACACATAAGCTCCACGTTACAACCCTAAACATTTTCATTTTGTGTTCCCATCTTCTGAAAAGTGGTTTCCTCACCGTTTAACATCTCGTATTAAATGTCGCCTGAAGAATTGGCCAATTCATTAATGTCAAACCGTTACGTCGTTCAGGGATAGAATCCAAAATAGCCTTGAGAATCGATCTGCCAAAAAACTTTTTCTTGCTAATAGTTCTCAATTGCAGAACAGTAGTTTGGCAACTATTTGATGAAAGCGCGTATGCTCGAATATCTCTCCAGCTACGATCCGCTAGCGCTTGGAGTGCTTGGCAGCCTGTGTGCGGGTTTGATGACGACCGTGGGTGCTGCGCCTGTATTGGCAGGCAAAATTCCAAACGAACAATCTAGAGATGGTCTATTGGGTTTTGCTGCTGGTGTCATGCTGGCAGCTTCATTTTTCTCTCTCATCGTGCCATCACTCGAAATTTCGGAAAAAGTTTATGGCGAAGGTGCCATCCCTGCTGGGATCGCGGTCGTCGGTATTCTCTTGGGAGCAGGTGCGGTCGCTTTGCTCAACAAGATGCTTCCCCACGAACACTTCTTTCAGGGAAGAGAAGGACCGCAAAGTGTGTCGTTGCGGCGGGTTTGGCTGTTCATCATCGCAATCACCATCCATAATTTTCCCGAAGGCTTGGCAGTGGGTGTTGGTTTCGGCAGCGGAGACGTTTCTCAAGGCTTGCCTTTGGCAATTGGTATCGGACTTCAGAACGCGCCCGAAGGCTTGGCCGTGGCGGTCGCCTTGATGGGGGAAGGATACTCGAAACAACGGGCCTTCATGATCGCTGCTCTGACGGGCTTAGTTGAACCAATTGGTGGCCTGATAGGAGCTGGAGCGGTATCGTTTTCCGAGCCTCTTCTGCCTTGGGGACTTGTTTTTGCAGCGGGCGCGATGCTGTATGTAATCAGCCATGAAATCATTCCAGAAACCCATCGTCGCGGTTTTCAAAATGAAGCGACAACCGGCCTACTCATTGGTCTTGTGCTCATGCTTTTTCTTGATGTCTGGCTCGGCTAGATTGGGACGTAAGAACGTTTTATGGGCGCGCGCTCCGTATTATCCTTATTCGATACTTGGCGAGTAAGGATCTGACAACGCAGCATTAGGCCGACTGATTGGTACAGCACTGAATGATGTGCGCTTGGCCAGAGTTTTGGCACCGGTCAATTTCAATTGCCGCCGGAAAGCCGGATGCATACCTCCGTCCGAGTATTGATAGGCAATAGTGACCTCGCCCGTCCTCAATAAAGTGTTGATCTTTTCGTCATCCTCTATCAATTTAGCTAGAACCTGCGGGTCTGAAATGCCAATAGCAGGGCAGACCGCCAAGGGGTTGGCCGATGACAGGGGACCCGTTTCGAACACATATCTCCCGCCGCAGTATGACACGCTCGGTTGGCGTTTTTTGATCTCGAAAAAATCGTAAGCGACTTTGATATCTTGCCAGAAACGATAGTTTGGATCGCTACTGTTCTTGGCCATGTTTTCCGGCGTCATCCGAAAGGGGAACGATTGAACCTGAAACGAGTTTTGCTCTCCTTTTAGCGCTTCGCGAGCAACCGCATAGACTTCACCGACAGCCTCGTCGGTTATTGCGAAACAACCGGAAGATGAGCAGGCACCGTGAACCATCAATGCATCGCCTGTGTATCCAAGGGCGGATTCAAGTCTGTTGGGATAGCCTAGATTGAAGGACAGATGATACTTGGATTTCGGGTTCAGCATACTAGCCGAAACGTGGTAGATTCCTTCCGGCGCCTGTCGGTCGCCGGTTTTCTTTTTTGGCCCCAGTTTTCCTGACCACCGGCACATGGGATATGTTTTCAGCAACGCCATCTTGCCGGACTTGTCGCGCTTCCACACTTCCAACTCACTTTCTTGCTTAAAAATACGAACCAAAATCGGATCGCTCGGCGACATGGATTTTGACTCCATTTCCCGAACCAGCTTTGAAGGAATTGGTTGTTTACCGCGCGTGTCAACATCGAGCGTTGTCAGAACGCACCCAGTTGCAAGAAAGGCCGGCAGGATCAGCAAAAATAGATTGCTTGTAGTCCGTTTCAAATCCGGATATAGACGCTTGAGTTCATCTATCTCTGCTGACTTGAAGCCAATTTTCTTGGCCTTTTCGACAAGATTGGCCTTGGACTGGACTGCCTCAGTATCAACCGTACCAAGACAGACTTCTGATTCTTGTTCATCCGTCATTTGTTGCTCCAAAGCACCGAAATTGCGCCACAGAAAATGAAAGTGTCCGCCATATTGAATGCTGGCCAATGCATCGTCTCGGCATAAAAGTCCAAGAAGTCAGTCACTGCGCCGTGGCGAATGCGATCACTTCTGTTTCCCGGCGCGCCACCAATTATCAGCCCCAATCCAACGGTCTCCAAAATGCTCGTCGCGCGCATTAGCCAGATAATCAACGCGAACACTATGGCAGTCGTGAGGAGGACCAAGACCCACCACGGTACGCCCCCCAAGAGCCCGAATGAGACGCCATAGTTTTGGACGAACACGAGATTGAAACCGGGAAAGATCGCTATTCCATTTGAAAGCCACTCGGCGTTTTCAATCGCTAGCCATTTCGTGATCTGATCAATCGCGAATGCAAAAACAGCAAGCAACAGGCCGAGCGCTTTCAGGTTCATTGTGTCGCCGAAGCCTTCTCTACTTCCATCCGAACCATATTCTCTAGTTCCCGTTGTCCAAATTTAGTCAGTGGCTTTCCATTTACGAAGAACGTTGGTGTGCCTCTGATGCCTACAGCTTCAACATCAGCACTGTCCTGATTGATAATTCCCACAGAGCTGGGCGATTTCATCTGAGCTGCTGCCTGTTCAATGTTAAGGCCAGCAGATGCTGCGATTTTGAGAATCTTGTCGGGTGATGGCGAACCATGCGACGCCCACACTGGTTGATTGGCCAAGAGCGCTTCCATCACAGGAAGAAAGACGTTTTGCTGTCTCGCGGCTTCTAGAACCGCAATAGCTTTTAGTGAAGCTTCCCCGTGAAACGGTGTGTAGCGCACAACCACACGAACCTTGCCCGCATAGCGATCAAGTATGCCTTTGACGATGGGATGAAATGCGCGACAAGCCTCGCATGCGGGATCGAAAAATTCAACGATCGTGACAGGCGCGTCTTTTGCCCCCAATATCGGAGAATAGCTGCGCACCAGTGAATTCTGTTTCGCGGGCGGGGATACTGGCTTGGTGTCAGCTGTTTGGGTGTTCGTGTTGAACCAGGCGCCAACAGCAAAGATGACCAAGACCAATCCAACGGAACCGAGAATAAGAGTTTGGCGTGTCATTTTGGAGCCTTTCTACACATTCCAAGAAGCAAAAATAGGATTGTCCCAAACGCCAGCAACGAAAGTCCGGGAATGGGCAACCCAATGATCATCATGGACTCGCCAGTGCATGACGGTCCGGATTGTTCGCAAGGGATGATCGGCTTTGGAATGAGACCGATATATAGCAACGTGTGATACAGAGCGATGATGGCACCAAAGCCAGCCAAAGGTGTTGCGTATTTCCAAACCATTACATCTGCGTTCCATATCGCGACCCCAAGGACGACAGCCAAAGGGAACATAAAAGAGCGTTGAAACCAGCATAGATCACATGGTATCTGGCCCATGACCTCACCGATAAACAGGACAGCGAGCGAAGACACAAACGCAATCAACCACGCAAAAAATAGAAGGTAAGTCGGTCGTGAGTGCATTTCACGATCTACTTCTTGGCTCATTTAGAATTCGTATTGGTACTGGAAGCATTCCAGAACTCTCCGTGTCACGATCTAAGGTACAAATATAGGTTGTTGGTTGTAGGGCTATGAGGGCCTAAAATTTCGCGAAGAAGGCTTCCGGAGGATGCTCAAATTCGCCCGAAGCTCTAGACAACAACGATAGGTGATCCATTTGGAACACGGTTGTAGAGATCAATAACATCTTGGTTTAGCAGGCGAACACATCCGCTCGATACCGCGCTTCCGATGCTGGATGCTTGCGAGGTGCCATGAAGCCGGTACAAGGTGTCTTGACCATTTTGAAAAATATAAAGAGCTCTGGCACCGAGTGCATTGTCCAGTCCTGGCGGTTGACCGCCGTTTTCGGCACTCCATTTCTCCAATGACGGATCACGTTCGATCATTTCAGCTGGCGGCGTCCATTTGGGCCATTTCTGTTTCCATCGGATCTTGCCAGTGCCGTTCCAAGAGAATCCCGCTCGCCCCAGTCCAACACCATAGCGCATGGCAGTGCCACCCGGTTGGGTCCAGTAGAGATAGAAATTCTTCGTGTCGACAACGACTGTACCAGCAGGATATCCGGTCCGGTTGGCTACTTCCCGCCGATAGAACTTTGATTTGACCTTCTTTAGATCAACCGCTGGCAGCGGAAATTGTTCGTCGTGTTTGGGGCCATAAATCAGAGCATAGTTCTCAGAGGATTTGCCAGACGTTGTGCGCCCTTTACCAATGCGAGCCACGACACGCTCACTACGAGTACAACCGGAAAGGACTAGCGCGGCCGCGCTAGTCCCACCGATGAGAAAATTGCGTCGGCTCAGCAATTGGGATTTTTCTTCAATGATCATTTTCCCACCTCATAGAACATCTCGGGTCTTTCAGTTTTGGCATGGGTAAAAGACACTACATCGTAGCGGGCTTCGGGATCGTACCCCATCCCTAGAGAGCCCGTTGGCATACCTGCGACAGCGATGCCGCGTACATTTGGCTTTGCACTTTGCAGTTTATCGATTGCCTGCAAAGGCAAATGCCCTTCTATTAAGTATTTCCCCAACACCGCTGTGTGACATGCCTCTAGCTGAGCGGGCACACCAGACTGTCGTTTTGTTAGCAATAGGTTATCTATATTTTTCACTTCGACCACATAGCCCGCATCTTGCATTGCTTTGGTCCAGACTTCGCAACATCCGCACCACGGCGTTTTGTACACAGTCATATTATTAATTTGTTCGGCGTGGGTGGCATTGCTTACTGTAAGAAGCAAAAGCGCACCTGCCAAAGATTGTATCAGTTGATTCGTCATTCTCTTATCTTTCTCAATCAGAGAACAATGACGCGAGCACCTAGGGGCACGCGTTCGTACAGGTCTTTGACATGTTCATTAACCATGCGAATGCAGCCATTCGATACCGATCTGCCGATCGAAGAAGGCTGGGTCGTACCATGAATTCTGAAATATGTGTCCCGATTTCCCTTGTATAGATAAAGCGCACGCGCGCCCAAAGGGTTTCCAGGACCGCCAGGAACGCCGCCTGCAAATTTCGCATATTTTTCTGGCGAACGGCGGATCATATTTTTTGTTGGTGTCCAAGATGGCCACTTTGCTTTACGCCTGATCGTGGCTGTGCCTTTGAAAGTAAGACCTGCCTTGCCAACACCCACGCCATATCGCCGCGCTTTCGTTCTGCTTTCTACTAGATATAGGAAGTGATTGCGGGGATCGACGACGATCGTGCCAGGAGCGTAACCTCTGAAGGAGACGCGTTGAGGCAGATATTTCCTTTTAAGTTTAAACTGTTTGCTGTCATGGGCTAGCGCGGGATTTGTTGCAGCTAGCATGATACTGGAAACAAGTGCGGTTGCACCAGCTAATAGGGAACGTCTAGTAAGCATGTTCGAAACCTCTTCTAAATTCACGATTAACCGCCCAAAAAGGCAGTTTGTATGGAACTAGTTGAGATTCCTTGGAGGGCGCTTTTCAAGATCCATAAGATCGCCAGCTACCCTATCGGTTCTAAATTCCGAGGTCTTGCCAATTGTCCAGCTGCCATCAATGCGGTTAGTGCTGGGGAGAATGGCGCAAGACACATTGCAGTGATCATGCGGCGTATGTTTCACAAAGTCCATTTCCGCACAACAGTCTTGGTCGTCACTATTTGGAATAAAATCTAACTCCGCAGTTGCGGAATGGTATTGGGTACTGCTTTGTTCAAGGCTAGCCGCAACGGAATTGTGCATGCCGAAAGCGGCAAACACAATTGGAAAGACTGTAAGGAGCATAACAAAGCGATACATAAACCTCGTATATATCAAAGACCTTAACTGAGTCATTAAAATAATTCACATTCCCGTGTGAATAACTCGCAGAAATCAGTCGATCCGATGTTTCCAATCGCTCCATATGAATTAATCGTGAAACTGACTATCAAGAGCCAAATGGCGTGCCGAGTTGCACCTCCGTCAGAAACGACTACGAAAGAGCACTTTCTTGAATAGCTTATTTGAACTTGTTGGTGAATATGGAATCTGGATTTACGGAGTTCTCTTTATCTATCGCGCTATGAAAAGTGGTTCACTTCCATTATTTTCAGGCTATGCGGCACAAGCGGGTATCCTTGAACTGGTACCGGTAGTGGCAGCTACTTTTGCTGGCGGATATTTGGGCGACGAAGCGAGTTTTGCCGTTGCCAAACGATAAGGAGTTTTTGGTCCTCCAGATGCCTTGGCTTTGTCGGATCATGAACGCGGCGAAGGCTTTGGTTGCTCGATATGGGTGGGTGTACGCCTTTCTCCATCGATACCCAAAAGCATGAAGGGGCGGGGCTTTTCCTATGGGATAGGGGCCGATGTCTTGGCCCACTTTCACTGCTTTAAATGCTGCCTCGGCTGCTTTGTGGACAAGCATTCTCATCGGCCTTGGTAAGTCGATTTCTGGTGGTGCATGATATTCAAGCCGGGCGTTTTGTCGAGGCTGGCGCAGCTTGGGATGCGAGCGGAAATGACTTCTATGTCCTCATGCTGCAAAGCGCTAAAAACAATGAGCCAGTCGTCAAAGTCATGACGTGGCTTACGGCGCGCTCCTCCGAAGATACCTGACTGCCTTAGTGCTTTGAGTAGTCGTTCAAATCATTCAGACAAAAGTCAGCAAAGTCCGCATTGCCGCCGTTGGTATGAATTATTTCAGATCAACTCATCCCCGGCACAAGCGCAGGGTCGATGGTCATATCGGTAGAGCTGAGTGTTGGTGCGGGTGCATTCGTAGATATTTCTGGCTTCGCATTCAATTCTTTTGAAGAATCATAACCTGGCAGCTTGTGACGAACTTCAATTGGCATGGTCTGCTCGAGATCATCTTTGATCTCATCGAATTCATCCTGTGTAAGCTTTCCGCTATCCAGCCTCTCTCGTGCTTCGTCGAGTTTCAGTTGATAGCCTGCAAGTCCATCGGCAATGGCTTTGTGCTTATCAATCTGGTCAGCAATCGACTGCAATTCCTCGTAGGTCGTGGTGTGATTTGGGACTTCATCGGGGTGTACTACATCCTCCGATATGGGATTGCCTTGCTCGTCAAAAACACGTTTCCCATCCTGCGTTTTGAACACGCGCCTGCCATTCTCAAGTATGTGTGCGTTATTAAGCAAGCGTTCGCGCTCAAGATAAAGCTCTTCGAGAATTTCGTTGTTCTCGGTGATCGCTTCGATGGTGGCGATGTCATAGGTTTCAAGTTCAAGCTTGTATGCTTCAATTTCAACTACATCTAAAAGGATCGCGCCTGTAGCGAGATCGACAAAATCATCCAATGCTTGCTCCTGCTTGGCGCGCTTTTCCTCTTTTTCCTGTTTCGAGGCAATGAACCATTTCTTGCGCTCAAGCTCTCTCACTGCCTTAAGTGCTGCCTTTTCATCAAAATGGTTCATCACACCTTGCATTATTGACCGCAATCCTTGCTAACGGCTGCATATACGATAACGGCTACTGGCTTTTCTTTGTGTTGTTCGAGCCATTGTTTCATAATGTCCCAACGCTCTGTGGTCTCGCGACCCAGCCAACCTTCGATACATTTGTATCCGTCCTCATCCGGTCGGTCGCGGAGGAATCTCGCATATCCCAAACCGGCCAAAACACCTGAAAGATGCTGAACCTGCTGATCTGTGTCGAGTTTATTGAGGACTTCACCACCACTAAGCGCATGCGCCTTTTCGCTTGTAGCGAACCCGAGCATGAGTGCCGTCACAATGGCCGGTACAATCCCAGCCTGCCTTGTCGTGAAATTGCAGGACATAAATGTTCAGATTTGTCATATCATACAAAAGGTGCCTCAAATTTGCACCGGATTTCCGAAATATCGTAAAATATCAATAGGATGATCGATCAGGCGAGCAAGTGAGTTTTGCCGTGGATCGCAAAGGGAGAAAGGAACGATTCTGTCAAGATTCAGACGTTCAGGTTTTGGATTTAACCTATTGATGTAGAATGATAAATGAAGATTGCATACCTGCGTGTGAGTACAGAGGAACAGAACCTCCATCGGCAATTCGATGCTCTCTCAGACGTGTGCGATCAGGTCTATTGTGAGCGTCTTTCGGCGGTCGCAACAAAACGGCCTGTATTTGATAAGGTCATGAATCTTCTCAAGCCTGGCGATACCTTGGTCGTATGGGACTTGGACCGCGCCTTCCGCAGCACAGTAGACGCTATATTGCAGGCTGATTACCTACGAGAGCGTGGCATCAATTTCGAGATTGTCTCACTCAAGGTCAACACGGCTGAACCGGCGGGTGAGTTTGCCTATTCTGTGATGGCCGCCGCCGCGCAATATGAGCGGCGAATGATCTCCAAGCGCACGAAGGAGGGATTGGAAGCGGCCAGAAAGCGCGGTGTCAGACTTGGACGCAAACCCATCCTGTCCGAGCGCCAGATCAAGCTGGCTAGAGATAATCTTGAGCGTGGCAAGCATACAATAACCGAGCAGGCGGCCAAGTTGGGTGTTCATGCAAGAACACTCACGCGTGCGCTGGCTTCGCTTGAGACTTGAAGGATCACTTGCGTTAGGGCTCTCGGCGATCACCCGAACAAATCACCCTGTTTAGACAGCAGTTCGTCCAGATAAATCAGATGCCCGAAATCATTGAATAGATGCGAGTGATTGAGGCCCATTGAAGTGTGTATCTCTGCGCAGACGGTGGGGCGTTCCGTTAGCGGGTGCTCACACTGATAGCGGCGCAGTTCCCTCACAAGCCTTCGGTGCCATGACAGGTCGCGCCGCAGGTCCTTCATGAACTTGCTCTTCATTTGCCGCAATTGCTCCGAGCGTTGCGGCTCCTTCATCTGGTCGATTTTTTCAATGTCATCCTTTGCATAGCCGCGATAGCCTTCCAGGCGCGCTTCGGCCTGTATCTGTTTCGGGGTCGGGATAGCGCCGCCTAGCAGGTAGTACCAAGGGTGGCCCGCATTATAGCCGCAATGGGTCATGAGATGTTGACGTTCTTTTGACATCTGCCCCCCTATCCGCACCGATAGATGAGGTTCATGCCGCCTATGCTGATCTCACTGTAATCCATTGCAAGATCACGGGCGATAGCATCATAGTTGATATAGAACTGGAAAGACTCGGGAATCTTCCCAAAAAGGCCTTCTTCAACAAAGTGCCTCGCCAACTCCCGCAAGCTGTCTCCTTCATAAAGATCAATGTCGAGTTGATCGATGTCATCATTTTCGAGATCGAAACTGTAGCCAACCCTGTCGACCGCAACGATGTAGCGGATTTTCTCTTGATCCTCCCATTCATCGGTCAACTCGAGAAATCGTGCGAAATTGCACTGGTTGAGCCCGAGAGCTTCGGCGAAGTTGCAATCGATCTCATCGCCATCAATGAACTGGATTTCGTATTCTTCAACAAACTGACCGTACCGGTCATGATTGTTCTTGGCCTTGGCCGCATAGTCCTCAGCTGTTTCAAAGTAAAAGCCCGTTGCATCGATATTGTAGGGCTGTGCATAGAGTGTCGTCATGGTTCCCCGCTTTTCTAAAAGTTCAAACCAACGGGAAGCCTTCAAAAGAGAAACCTCCCCGCGCATGAACCTTTGCCCAGCGGCGAGCGTCCGAAATAATCAAAGATAGATAAGACGCGGATATCTGCGTCAGGCAGATCCCCGCGACCATATTCAAGGACGGGAGATCAAAATCCGGGGATGGGTCAACCTGCTTCTCGGGAGACCGCAAGCGCGAAAGCATCGCGATCAAGCGCAGCGGCGGCAAGCCGGTTGACGCACAGGTCATCGGGCCGTCGCCGGTTTTGATGCAAGCTGGAAAGACAGGTTTCAAGCACGGGAACGCCGTGCATGATCAAACAAGACGTAGCGGGCAAACCAGCCCGCTTCCACTCTCAACCGTCAGGGATCGAAGCCGAATGGCCGAGACTACAGGCTCGATTCACGAGAGCCCGCCCGGGCGGGAAAATACATGGAGTAGACTACCAATCCCTATGGTCCGTAAACCTACGTGTCGTGTCTAAAAAAATGTCGTCATCCTTCAAATTGTTTCGTACCTGAGCTTTGTGTTTGGAATATTTTCCACTATATTCCTCAAAAATCTGGAGACTTTGTAGTGGATGACGAGATTTTGACAATTTCCGAGGTCTCTAAACTTCTGAAAATAAATGAAAAAACAGCTTATCGACTTGCGTCTCAGTCTGAGATTCCCGGCTTTAAAGTAGGAGGCAGTTGGCGGTTTCGCGCAGACGAACTACGTCGGTGGATGCAAAAAAAAGCAACCAGCTGCAGGAAGGAGCGACGTACGTGAAAGAACTCTCTTTCAGGGTGGCAGCAAAAACAGCTCGGCTTTTTGGTCGCGAAAATGTTTCTAATGCCGAGGGCGCAATATCTGAGCTTGTTAAAAACACATACGATGCCGACGCTACAATGTGTCTTGTATGTTTCATTCCACGATTCAGCAGCGCACCAAAAGAACTGACGAAATCTGAGTTTGATAGAATTCATCGTATTCACCCAGAAATCGGAGAATTCTACGCGGTGCAGTCTGAGGTCTACGAACGTCTCAAGGTGGCTTACAATCAAAACGCCGAAGTTGCTGACGAGTTAGCGTCAAGTCTCTTAGATCTCTGGTTGATCGACAATGGTGATGGCATGACTGCCAAGACCATCGAAGACAATTGGATGGTTATCGGCACTAACAACAAAGAGAAAAATTCGACGTCTGACGCAGGTCGAGCCCGAACGGGGGCCAAAGGGATTGGAAGGTTTGCCCTGGATCGTCTAGGATCAGAGTGTCAACTGTTCTCTAGTTCAGCCACTAAAGAATCTGTCAGCAATATAGAATGGATAGTTAATTGGGATGACTTCGATGCTGCCGACAAGACCTTGGAAGATATCAAAGCAGTTCTTCAAGAAGACCAAATCCCACTAGAGGAAAGGCTACGGTTTCTTCGCGATTACCCTCCAATCGCAGCCTCAGTGTCGCAGTTCGCAGGGGCCGGCTTCAATTGGCTTAAAGGTACTGCTATTCGCATTGGATTGCTGCGAGATGATTGGCAAAAACGAGATGTGCAGCACCTTTACAAAATGCTTGCTGAATTAATACCACCGCTTGATCAGCGGGTTCTGAACCTATTTCTTTTCGATGCGCGTGAGCCAAACAACTACGGCGTTGTTACTGCCGAGGTTCTTGAAGATTACGACTATAAGATCGATGCTGAAATTGGCTCGGACGGCGCTGTTAAAATCAAGCTTGTAAGGAACGAGCTTGATGTCGAACGAATTGATCCGGACTTATTCGAAATGGATGAAATGTTGGATCCTCCGTACGATGAGGAGTCATTCAGATTAGACGAACTAAGTTATACAAAGACCCTTGATGAACTCTTTCCAGGAGCACCCGAGGATTTCAAGAAAAACGCAGAGGCACTTGGCTCGTTTAAAGTCAGTCTTCGGTTCTACAAGAAGGGAGCACCAAGTGCGCGAGACAGTCGAATTTATCCGTACCGGGCATTTCAACCAGGACCAAGAAAGGCATGGATCGAAGAGTTTGGTGGCCTAAAAATTTACAGAGACAATTTCGCTGTTCGTCCTTACGGTGAGTTGGGCGGTAGGGCTTTCGATTGGCTATCACTTGGCCAACGCGTCGCGATTAACCCGGTCCAAGCCTCTCGAAAAGGTTGGAAGGTTAGCCCTCAAAACTTAGCTGGAACAGTTACGATTTCTCGCCTTGAAAACGCTAAACTTAACGACCAATCCAATCGCGAAGGCATCATTGAAAACGAGTATTTCGCAACGTTCCGTGAACTTGTAAAGCGAGTCATTCAAGAGTTTGAGGACGACAGAAGCCACATTCATTTTAATCTTAACCGCCTTTATCAAAGCAAAAACGAAGCCGAAAAATCCAAGAGTGAAGGTGCTGAGGCTGCCGCTCGCGTTACTAAGTCGCCTGAGAAAGCAACTGTCGAGGACGCACAGACTCTTGCTCGGGCTTACACTGCTCAGCAGGAAGAAATTCGAGAGCTTCGCGACGAACAGACAATGCTACGAGCTTTGGCAACGCTTGGCACTGTACTGATTTCCTTCTCACACGAGATGGGACAACTGCAGAATACTATGAGCGGAAGGTCTGCCGAACTGTCTGACATACTGTCGTCCTACATTGATCGGGACTCGCTTACTGGGGTGGGTGGGGCATTTAACCCGTTCGAAATACTCGAAGAATGGGAAGAAGACGATAAGAAGGTGCGCCAATGGTTTACTTTTGCATTGTCTTCCATTCGCGCCGACAAAAGGCGCAGAAAAAAAATCAATTTGATGCAACATTTGCAAAAAACTAAGAAGACTTGGAAGGGATTTTTGGAGCCAAGGCAGATAACGCTGGAATACGAGGTTACTCCAGAGGACGCTGAGCTCAATGTACTTGCGTTCGAGATTGATCTCGACAGTGTATTCAATAACTTGATCCTGAATTCAGTGGAAGCGCTTCTTTCTGATCAACATCAAGGTGCGCGCCAAATTATGATCAGCGTAGAACAATCAGGATTACAGGTTAGGATCAATTACTGTGACAATGGTCCAGGGTTGGACCCCTCGATACGCGATGCAGCGAGCATATTTAAGTTCGCCGTCACAACCAAGCGCGACGCATCCGGCCAAGCAAATGGAACAGGCTTGGGAATGTGGATATTAGCGGCTGTGGTACAGGCGTATGGCGGCTCTTACCGAGCCTATGGACCCGGCAAGGAACCAGGTTTCCGAATGGAAATCCTCCTTCCGTTAAAGAAGTGAGGAAACGGTCTTGGCGGAACTGGTTTATATCGACGAGCAGAAGGCGCAGGCTGGTCAGGTTCTCCGAAGTGCCGTTGCATCGGGAGAATTTACCAAAGAACAGGTGTCCGCGATTTCACCAGAAGGCACGCTTGAAGATACCATTCAGCACATAATTGAATCGCATTGTAAGGTGTTGATAACAGACTATCGACTGTCAGACCACAAACCCGATGTAGAATTTAACGGTGCCGATTTGGTCAAGGCGTTCAGAGATAGATTTGCCGACTTTCCTTGCTTTGTCACGACATCGTTTCCAGACCAAGCTGTCGATGAAACCCTAGACACCAACATGGTGTTCCCCAAGTCCGATTTCTTGGATCGTGAAGAGGCCAAGAATAGCGATCTGCCCTTTTTCAAGCGAGTAAGGAAGAAAATTGCAGAGCACGAACGGCAGGTCGCAGATGCTAGGGCTGAACTTCAGAAGTTGTCTGAGCAGGCATTGGAGCGGGACCTAGATGCAAGCGAAACACAAAGGTTTCTTGATCTCGACAGCTATTTGGAGGCTGTTTTGGGTTCGCAGTTCGCTATTGAGCGGCATGTGAAGCTTCGAGCCTTGGAGCCGTTTGATCGGCTGATTGGCCAGACCGAAGAATTGATCGACAAGATCAAGAACGAACTCGGCGAGCCAGAACCTAGTGGTGACTCATAGTGGTTTTACGGAAAGGAGTACCTGTTCGCTCAATAGTAGCGACTAAGAAGAGCTATAGAGCATACAAGGAAGATTTGCGGAGAGATTTTGCCAATAGATGTGGCTACTGTGATGCCTTGGATGAATTCTTTGGCGGAATCCGAGGCTACCAGATAGATCACTTTGCGCCTAAGTCGTTATTCCCTGAATGGCTACTAGAGTACCGAAACCTGGTCTACTCCTGCCCATTCTGCAACCGTGCTAAGTCGAATAAATGGGTGGGCAACGAGAAGACTGTTCCGAATGACGGCTCGAACGGCTTTGTCGACCCCTGCGATCCAGACTTAGACAACCATCTTGAACGTGACAAACATGGCAGAATTTGTCCAAAGACTAACCTTGGGCGTTATATGATAACGAACTTGAACCTGTCGCTTATTCGACACCAGTTTGTATGGCAGACGCAGAAGATGGATGAACTGCTTGGAGAGTTGCTGGTGCTGCAAGAGCGTTTGTCCGATGACACCGAACATTATCGAGCCGTCTTAGAAGAGATAGTACGCGTAACACGCGAATACCGGGAGTACCGACGCCGTGCTTTTGAAGCGTGAGCAAAACAAGGACCGGCTCTTCGGTGTTGTGTATACGCCCGATGAAGTAGCGTTTGAACTGACGAGATTTGCATTGGATCGGTGTGGAAAAGCACCAAAAACAATTTTAGAACCTAGTGCTGGTGACGGTGCGTTTTTTCGCGCGATCAATGATACCTGCCATGCGAACGTTGAAGCATATGGCTTTGATATAGACCAAACAGCTGTCGAAAACCTAAAGGAAAACTTCCCAAACGCCAGGTTTGGATGTCAGGATTTTATTGGTTACGCGGTAACGCGTGATTGTCCAAAATATGATCTTGTGATTGGAAATCCGCCCTACATCAGGCGACATAACTTTGATGATCAACTGAAAGCAAATGTGGAACAGCTCAGTGAGATAGCTGCATACCCACTGTCCGAACTAAAAAATGCATGGGCTGCATTTGTTGTGGCCTCAAGCCTGCTGCTTTCTGACACCGGGGTCTTGGCGTTCGTAGTTCCGTATGAACTTCTAAATGTAAAATACGGCCAATATCTTCAGGCATTTCTTTCGGTCAATTTTTCATCAGTGGAGGTATTTACACCTCACGACAAAGCCTTTCGCAAACTCGATCAAGATGCCGTGGCGTTGGTCGCCACAAAAACATCATCAGAGGCAACCGCAGGCCTAATACTCAATTCAGTAAAAACACTTGCAAGATTGCAACCAATTCGCTCGCGCAGTATTTGCTTTAGCGGTAAGCAAGCAAGTTCAGTCGATCTTAACTCAATATTCTTCGACGATGAGACGGCTTCCTTGCTACATAAACTGCGTTCAAGCCTCAAGACCGTTGGTGACTTTGCAACAAGTTCCGCAGGAGTAGTCACTGCCGCAAATGACTTCTTTATTCTCAAATCAAAAGAGATTGAAGAAAGAGAATTGGCGAGATGGGCGCGCCCTATCCTGAAGAAGGGTGCTTATCTTCCATCCGGACCAACTTTTACCAAAGAAAATTTGGATGAAATTTCGGAGCATGAGCCAGCTTTCTTATTAGATTTTATCCGTGACGGTGCCCCTCCGCTTACACAAATTGCGCAACAATACATCGCTGAAGGTGAAGCCCTAGGGCTCAATCAAAGATATAAATCCCGTCACCGTTCGCCTTGGTACAATATCCCCATAGTAGAAGCCTCTGATGGTATCTTTTTCAAAAGGTCACACAGCTTTCCGAGGCTGACCATAAACGAAGCAAAGGTCTTGGTGACTGATACCGCGTATCAGGTGACAATGCGCGAGGGCTTTTCAATCCGGGGCCTTAGCTACTCTTTTTACAATAGTTTGGTGCTCTTGTTCTGTGAGATGGATGGAAGGTTTTACGGTGGCGGTGTGCTTGAGCTTACTCCGAAGGAGTTTAGAGGAATCCCGATCCATTTTCAGGACCCCAACGACGTGGAATTCCATGAGTTTATCGAGAGGTTTCCAAAATCGAAATCGCCGCAGTCAGCAAACTTTGACCATTTAGATCGCAAACTAGCAAAGGAACTGTCACTTTCCACAAGACAGATAGTGATGGTTCAGGAGGCACTAAGATCCGTCAAGATGCATCGTCTTCGACACGGTTCTAAGTTCCCAATCTAGTGGGTAGTATTATGCCATAGCTGGTGAATTGCAGTATCGAATATCTGCCATTTTGGGAATTCCTAGAGGGATGAAACGGGAGAGCGCAGCGTTTCCCTTTCCAAGAAGGTAGGGGTCTGCCCCTACACAACTTGCGTCCCTCAAATTAAGTTTCAAATTGCATTCGATTCAGAAGCAAATGGGGGCAGTCAGCTACACAACTCGCCTCTGGTCTCTGAGAAGCTCCAGTTGAAATTTCATTGTGTAGCGTGCCGTAATTCGCTTGCTTGCTTCAGTGCATCACAAATTTAAAGTTGAAACACAAACACATTGCCTGACCTCAAACCAACCACAAGTCGTTCGTGACAGCAATGAATTGAAATTGGCACTGAGTCGAAGTCGACTTGCCCTTGAGGTTCGCCCGTTGCAGGGTCCCAGACACCGAGCGATCCGTCATCTGACGCTGTTATGATTCTGCTGTCATCTTGGCTAAATATTGCACTGTAGACATCGCCATAATGTTTGATCGCTTCGGTGTTGATCCGTTCACCTGTCACTGTATCCCAGACACAAACCGTTCCATCATGGGAGGAGGTCACGATACGGGTGCCGTCATGACTAAATGTGCAGCCGCGTAGCATTTCACTTTGTTTCATTTGTTTGATGTTGATCCGCTCGCCGGTGTGGGCATCCCAGGCACTGACCGTCCCGTCAGAGGAGGCGGTTGCCACCCGGCTGCCATCGCGGCTGAATACAGCGCTCTTGACCAAGGAACCATGTTTCATTCGTTCAAAGTTGATCCGTTGGCCAGTCTCCGCTTCCCATACGCAGACTGTATTGTCATAAGAAATAGTGATGACTTGCGTGCCATCGTGATTAAATTGTGCAGTGTAGATTCTACAATCATCAGCAATCGGTTGGATATTGATCTTATCGGTGGCCATGACGTTCCAGATATTGACAGTTCCATCGCGAGAAGTGGTCACAATCCGAGTGCCATCACTGCTCAAGGCAGCCCACACAGTATTAAAACCATATTTAATGGGTGTGGCGTTGATTTTCTCGGCAGTTTGGACGTTCCAGAAATAGACGGTTCCATCATGAGCAACTGCCACAAGCCGACTTCCATCATGATTAAGTCGAACACTGTGAGTCAGACTATCACACTTCATCGGTTTGATGTTGACCCGGTCACCGCTCTTGGCGTTCCAGACACCGATAGTTGCGTCATCCGAAACAGTCACGATTTGGCTATCATCTAAGCTGAATGCCACGCTCAATATCCCGCCATCATGTTTAACTGATTCAGTAATGCCGCCTAGGCCCGTTTCAACATCCCATACGCAGGCGGTCGTATCTTCAGAGGCGGTCACAACACGGGTCCCGTCAGGACTGAATTCTGCACTATATACCGTGTCGCCATGTTTTATCGGTTCAATGTTAACTGACCTCCCGGTATTGGCGTCCCAAACGCAAGCGGTATTATCATCGGAGGCGGTCACAACTCGGGTCCCATCATGATTGAAATGAACGCTGTGAATTCGACCGTTATGTTTCATGATTTCAGTGTTAACCCTGTCACCGCTGTCGGCATTCCAGACGCAGACTGCCCGATCTTCGGAGGCGGTCACAACTCGGGTCCCGTCATAACTCAACGCAACATGCCTGATCCAAGAGTCATACTTAATTGGTTTCGAGTTTAGCCTGTTACCACTCTCGGCGCACCAGATGCAGATCATCCCATCAGAAGAGACAGTAACGATCCGGGACCCGTCATGACTGAAAGCTGCGTCCGTAATGCTATCATGCCTCGTCGGATTGACGTTGATCTTCTCGCCCGTCTCGGCGCTCCAAACACGGACGGTCCGATCATCTGAGACGGTTACGACTCGGGTCCCATCATGATTGAACGCGGCGTAGCTAACCAAGCTGCTGACCTTCGTCGGTTCCAGGTTTACCCGCTCGGCGGTTTCGGTGTTCCAGACACAGAAAGTCCCATTACTGGATACAGTCAATACCCTGCTTCCGTCCCGGTCGAATACGGCGCGATACACAAAGCCATCATGCTTTAAAGATTGAATACTGACTCTTTCACCGCTGTCGGCATTCCAGATACAGACGGTCGTATCCGCGGAAGCAGTCAAAATCCTAGTCCCGGCACTATTGAATGCGGAGCTGCAGATCAAACCACCAACTTTAATTTGTTTGGAGTTTATACGCTCTCCAGTTTCGGCATTCCAAACACAGATTGTCCCGTCAAAGGAGGAAGTCATGATCCGGTTGCCGTGCAAATTGAATGTGGCTCTACTTACGTAACCATCATGTGTAAGAGTAAGAATCCGGTGGCCGGGTGGGTCGAGATGAGGACGAAGTGGGATTGGCCAAAAATGCACATCCGCCTCAGCAACGGCAACTATATCGCCGAGACGTCCGTAAGAGTAATGCCCAAGCCGTCCGTATATGTGATGCGCTAAAACCGAAGGTCGTGAGCCCAATATTGGTCCTGAGCGATTGACCGCCCGATATAACATTTTGGCTTCCATGCTAAGCGGCCTGTTCGATGAAAACGAGTTTTGCAATTCAGAAACCCCAACCGCGTAGAGTTTTCCCTTCAACCATTTGAAATTCGTTCTTAGGTTTTCTGCTTGCTCCTCTAACCCAGCTTGCTCAAGGTGATGGAGTGCATTCGTCCATCCATATCGGTGTGTCGCATCCAAAGACCCCCAGTCTTCCCCACTGCAATGCTTCTTTATTGAAAGGAGAAGTCTCCGGTGGCATTCGGTAAATTTTGAGCCATTTTGAAGCCGGAAATACAAAAGAATCTCATCGTGAAGCCGTAACGTACTCGTTTTCAGATTCCCCGTATTCCTAAAAGATGAAAAGAAGGAAAAATCGTTAAAGTGCCACAAGAGTGTTTCAGCTTTTTGACGGCTGACGCTGATCCGGTTGTGATGTTTCCAGAGATCAATAATGACATAGAAAGGTATTTCTGTATCATCTGGGAACACGCCTAGGTCACGTAGTAGTTCGGGGTGGTTGCTTGCGTCAATTGCATCCAGACCGGCTTCAATACAGAGCCCGACTAGTTTACGCCTCTTCTCTATCGCCTGATCACCAGCCTCCGTTACATCCCATCCATCGATTTCATCTGAAGACAAAAAGTTGTCATAGGTTGATATTGCAAGCTCGATGCCATCTTCTTCAAATTCGTAGCGTTGCTTGAATACTCCGTTTGCCAGATCAATGATTAAGGGCCAGCCCTTGAATTTTTTCGAAATCACCCTCAGTTTTTGAGTTTGGTCTAATGACAAGTTGTCCATACCATGCGTGAGTAGGTCGAACGCTACGTCATCAGTGAGCCGTTCGATGACAAACGTCTTTTCTAAGCGGTCAGCAACACTCTTTCGTCTTGTTGTCAAAAGGACGGAGGCATTATTACCTACAATTTTGTCGAGCCATCTTGCTTGGCTTTCATTCCATAAATCATCGGCAATCAGGAGAATCTTTGTTTTAGGTAGTGCGTCAAGCAAAGCACTTATGTCTTGGTCTCTCCCTACGAGATCAAGTCCAGTTTGCTTGGTGATATTATACTGGTCGCGCAACATTTCAGTAATTGCAATATCAAGGCTAATGCTTCCAGCTTTCTCGTCAGAATTATCTTTCAACCCGAATTGTAACCAGTAGATACCACCGGGAAACGCTGCCCTGATATCGAGATCATCAGCTATTTCCTGGGCTAACGACGACTTGCCGTAACCGCCTGCGCCGACGATAGCTGCTGTTTTTGGTCTGGATAGACCATCTTCTCCCAGAAAGAATTTCTTTGTTTGGACAAATTCGTCTCGTCCATATTGATAGGTTTCTTTGAGGATATTTTTCTCTGCAAAAGAGGCAGAGAATTTATTTTGATCAATACGGGCAAAAACTATTTTTCCTCGGGCGGCAAGCGACTCATCAAAAACAAATTTATCGACTTTGAATGCAAACTTTTCGAGTGATTCTATCTCACCGTGTAGTCGGTAGTGAAAGGCATAAGCCCATTTGATAGCGCTGTTTTCGTTTCCAAGGTTGCCAACTGTATGATGAGTAACATCGTAGAAAAAGTCCGGGACTGATTTTTCATCAAATCCCGGTAGCCACTTGTCCCATGGCATTTTCTTTAGGTTGTTACTTTTTGTGTATTCCTCTGCAAAATCACGTGCTTGCTTCTGAACGACCTCAGCGTACCTCCTTTCATCAATGTGCTTTAAAGAGAGCCCATCCTGAATGAGATTTTGGAAATCGATGAAGAGAATTTGGGCTTGTATATCCATATCCGACCGCCAATAGAAAATGGGGCCATAGTCGTAAACGACTGACTATTTTTCAAGGGATGGCGTATCAGGTGCAGGCAGCTTTTTCCCGTTCAGGTAATATTCGCATTTCAAGGTTTTTCCTGACTGTGGATCACGAACTATGACCGCTGGCTCTGTCGCGGAACGCGTTCGAACGCTATTCACAACATAAGACTCCAAAATATGAATACCGTTCTCAGGATTTAGTTTGATGGTGGCTGGGCCACCTACGCGCCCGATACTTCCTGAATCGTGCCAAATCATTTCGCGGACCCGTCCTAGATCGTCGTAAAGGACATACGCAGGACTGTCATCCGGAGGGCTTTGCAATACGCCGTTTAGATAAGTATGTTGAAAAACTGGAAATCCCGTCTCATCGTCGTAAACGGTTACGGTTATATAGGCAGTCTGTCCTTTGTTTGCGCGATCCACTCATTATATTACCATCATGGATGGCTACGGCCCTACAGGAAAATATTCCTCTTCATACTGATCTCAGATCAAATTTTTAAAGCTTTTTGAGAATACAGAGGTCTACACGGTCACTACAGGACCGGACTGTTTTACTATCCCATCAAATTCCAATTTTCTGACCCAGAAGGCTCGCCGTCGCAGAGCGGTAGTCAAACCGCTTCTAATTGCGGATGTCGATCAAGTGACAAAGGGAAAGAAAAATGGCCGAGAGAGAAGGTACAAAAGCAGTTTCGAATTCGCATGGTTGCTGTTCCACCTGCCAACACTCTTTTACGAGAACTGATGACTTGGGCGCACGCCGCTGGAACATCTGCCGGGATTGCCCTTACAGAATTGTCGGCGATACCAAGCACCCGAAAAACGCGGTCAGCGATAACGTCGTAATAGCACCGGCTTCTTATTCTTTAGATTCCGAGGACGCGTGATGGCGCATCCGTTCTCATCCCAATACGACAGCGCATCTTGGACTGATCAGCTGAATTCGATCGTACGATCGAATTCATCAGACGAAAACCTGACAGCTGAAGCCTATCGCGATTTGTATGTCGCGAAGGATTATTTCAATGAGCGGCTGTTTGGCGGTGAGTTGCCAGATTGCATCCTGAGTTTTGCCCGCCAGAAAAACATGCTCGGTTATTTCTGCGTTGACAGGTTCGAAAACACAGAAGGCGTGACGGCACACGAGATCGCGCTCAACCCGACATATCTGAAGTCACGGGGCGATGCCGATGCACTATCGACGCTTGTCCATGAACTCTGTCATTTGTGGCGGCATGTGCTTGGACCGCTGAACCGGCGCGGCGGTCGAGGTTCGCGCGGTTATCACGATGTCGTTTGGGCTGGCAAAATGCTGGAGGTTGGGCTTTGTCCAACAGATACCGGGCTACCTGGTGGCAAGATGACAGGTTATCGGGTTACGCACTTGATCATCGAAGGCGGTCAGTTCGACCTTGATTGTAAGGAACTGATAGCGCGTGGTTTCAAGCTGAACTGGCATGACCGGTTGCTGCCAAGCCCGAGCACGGAAGGCGATGAGGAAAAAACATGGGACGAGCCTCTGCCAACAAAGAAAAAAGACCGCATCAAGTTCACGTGTCCGGGGTGTCAGTTGAATGCCTGGGCGAAACCATCGGCTGAACTCACCTGCACGTCTTGCCTGACTTGTCTACTTCCCAATAACGCAGGAGCGAAACAATGAGGATTTTCTGGCCGCGCCGTTTCCCAAAACAACAAGCCAATGGAACAGCCCATGTCGAAACGGTATCGCGGAACACGAACGAGCGAATAACAGTATTGGCCCGCCAGCTTGAAGAGAGCTGGGAAGAAATCGGTGGTGAGCAGTTCGAAGCGGCATTCGAGACATTCGTAGTTGACCTGAACGAGCCGATTGAAGCCATGGAAGACGAGCTTGCAGACAAGACGATTGAATTGCGTACGCAAGTGCAGCGCATGATGGAAGTCGCCCCTGACTTGTTCGACAAGGCTCTTAAGAACTCACCGCATCATTCCGGCTTTATCACATCACAGGAGGAAAACCATGTTTGATCAGGCATCAGACCTTTTGGGGCTTTTGAGGAAGGTCATGCGCGAGGCCCGACTGGAAGAGAAGCGGATTGTTCGCGCTCGCAACGAATTCATTATCCTGTCGTTTCTGGTCGCGACGCTGTTGCTGATCGATTATTCAGCAGCTCTGGTCATCTTCGAATATCTCGATCCGACCCTTGGCAAGGTGAGCATGGGTCCTGCGGTTATTGCGCTTTGCGTTCCAACCGCAGTGGTCGCCTTGCATCTATTGATGCATGATACGGGCGGTGAACAAATCGAACAACGGTTGAAGCGTTTTTCCGGTGTCGGTGTCTTTATCTTTTTGCTGGGCATCGCCGCGATGCTTGCAACCGTTTACATGGACGCGGCTGACGGTGTCGGGTCTGGCGGGCCAGACATTCCGATTGATGGAACCATTGGCAATCAGGACCTTGGTAGCGGTGGTAGCACGTCGGTCGTATTTGCAATCTTCCGTGGACTCTTCTCTGGTATCACACCGATCATTTTCTTCATCGGCATGACAGCCATTCTTTGGGTTACCGTCTATGCCAGTCACCGGCTGTTGGTGATGATTGAGGAGCGTTATCAATTCTTTGTCGGTGCAAGACGTCGGTATGGCGAACTTTCTCGCATATTTGCCGAGATCGAGCCGCTCTGCCGCGAAATTGTTAGTCTTGATGCTAAGGCAAAGCGTGCAAGGAAGCGCCTGCCTGACGATGCCGAGTACAATTTCTCAAGGGTAGCGTCTGCGGCTTTTGCTCAAGCCCTTCACAGGATGGGTCAGTCCCTCCGTGGTCTCGATAAGCAGGAAGCTTCGCTCGGGATCATACTGGATCGCAAGCCCAACATCCCTGAGCACGTCAAGAACCAGAAGGAAGGTCATCGCATTATCGCGCGCCTTCGCCAAGCGACAACGCCATACGCCATCCTGGCGCATCTGGATGGCTTTCCACCTAAAGATGATGAGGAGCTTTAATCATGCGTATTGGAAAATTGCTGGCTACCACAAGTCTTGGCCTGCTGATGATCAACAGCACACCCGCAATGGCTAAAAGACTGGCAGTGTTCGTGTTCGACATCTCGGATTCGGTGCCGATAACGGTTAAATCCAAGATCGCACGGTATGCCGGTAGCACAGTCGCGAATGTTGTTTCGGATATGGAGCCGGGCGACACGGTTAGACTTCGTTCACTGGGTCTTGCCGGGGCAGCTGCAAGGCAGATCAAAGTCGATGTAAAGCTTGGCCGCAAGGCAAGATCCCGCCCTGACCGCATTGGACCGGTTCTTGGTCAGATTGTTGCTTCAATTCCTCAGCGGGTTGAGCGCGGCGATCTGCAGATACAAACGGAGACCAACATTGTCGGGTTTCTGGAGGCGCTGGAGTCCTCTCTTGATTGCGACAATGTGGAGACCAGGATCGTCCTCTTCACAGATGCGATTGAATGGACGTCCTATTTCAGTGGGCAGGAGTTTCTGGATGGCAAAATCAAATTGCCGGAGCCTTCAGGCCCTATCCTCAAAGGGTGCCATGTCGAAATGCGCGGCATGGGGCAATTGTCTCCGAAATTCAAAACGGACTCCCGCTGGTTTCCTTACCTGAAGACACAATGGCGTGTCTTCTTTGACGCTGCAGGCGTGATAAGCTTCACACCTCGCGCTGAGTTTTGATTGGGGTGTGTGATGAGTAATCCTTTCACCTCAAAGCGCGACACGATCTATGCGGTCAATCTTGATTTGTTCGCCGCTACCTGTTTTGCCTTGCTGTCCTACTATCTCTGGCCATCAAGTTACGAATGGTGGGCGTTTGGTCTCTATTCAATCATCATGGGTCTCGCATCATTTCTGAGCCTGATATCTGCATTCAAAAAACTCCGCCAAGAGAGGCGCAGGCAAAAGGGCATTGACGAAATCGCCAAGGGTAAGAAGAAACCGAAATCTTCCGGCATGATGAGCGAAGAACGGATGAAAGACTTGGGGATGCTGCAATGAACATTCCCTTCGGACGCCGCGTTCTCGCACTGACTTTTGACGGACGGCCCATTCTCGATCCTTATCCCAACAACTCGCATCTGGTTCTGGGTGCAAGCGGATCGGCAAAAACGACATCTGTCAGCATGACCACGATTGAGAGCAATATCTCGAACGCCGAGCGAGCGATTATTATTAATGACGTGAAGGGTGGCGAGCAATCCATTCAGTCTGCCGATATGTGCATCAAGTATGGACGCAAGTTCGGTGTTCTGGATGATACGCACACGCTCGGTTCAACCTACCCGCATCGAAGAAATCTCAATCCCTTTGGCGGAATTGTTGCAGCCTACCAACGAAATCCCAAGGAACTGCTTTTTGCCATCGAAACAGCATGCCATGCCTTGATTGAGGAGCCGCTGGAGGGTGACGCCAAAAACAAGTGGTTCCGAGATTGTCCGCGCGAGGAACTTGATCTTGGCATAAGGATGTTGCTCGAGCGCGATGCAAAACTTGCCATTCCCGGAGCTCTATATGCGCTAATGAGCGATCCTGAACTTTGGTTCAAGACGCGCAAGATTGCTGCTGATGAAGGGGATGCTGCAACAAGGTCTCGTGCGCTTCAGTCATTGGACCTCCAAGAAAACAATCCGGACCAATACTATCAGCATATTCGAGCTGCACTGAGTGCAATCCGCATTTATGAACCGGGTTCAGCACTTCATGATGCTGGTCGAGATGCGGACCTGACGCATAAACAGGTGCTGGACGAAGGCATGATCTTTGGTCTTGTCCAAGATCAGCGCCATGCCGCGCGGATGGGCGTCAATTACGCCCTGCATATGCAATCGTTCAACAATGCTCTTATGGCTTCTGATGACGGGTATGCATTGTTCCTGCTAGATGAGCTATGCAACGCGCCCCTTAAATCATGCATCGACCGGGTTACGATCATGCGTTCCTATGGCGGTGCATATATTTATATCGCTCAATCCAAAAAGGATATCGAACTCAAATACGGTGTGAAGCAGGCGGCGATTCTGGAAGAGAACTGTCCGGTCGTTCAATACCTGTCGTTTTCTCACCCGGATGAAGCGGAGCAAGTTTCAAAGGCAATCGGCGAAGAACTCACCGTCGATTACAACCTTGGTGTCAGCGCAAACCGGTCCGAACTTTCAGGAACATTTACAACCGGGAAACAACGGGCGATTTCCGCAGACGAACTCATGAACTTGCCCGCAAACCAGCAAATCATTTGGACGCAACATGGTGGCTACGTTCTCTGTCTTAAATTTTATCAAAACCAGGCCGACCCCTACTGCCATGATCTTGCGCCCAACCCGATGGAGGGGAACCGGGTGCTTCCTCCTGATCCGAAGGTGACCTTCGATCCAACACTTAGAGACCGCAAGGGAGAACCGATGTGAGGAAACAAGAGGTGGCCCAACGCTCCAGCAGGTTGTCGTTTCTATTTTATTTCGTCTGGGTGCCAGTTGTTGCCGTTTTTGTCTGGGTACTGATGTCGCTCGGGTCAATCTATATCATTTGGTCTTATGAATGGCGACCCACCGGACGGGACAGCTACGCCAATTTCGAACACCGCCATTATACCAGATGTACCTATGCTTCGATCAAGGGCGCAACCATCACTGAGCTTGCGGTCGATGGCAAATGTGGATGGCTTCGCTTTCGGTTCGGATCGGAGGAGGATCGATGAGCTTCGCGATACCCATATTTAACTCAATGCATCAAGACTTCCGCAGGATGTCGGGGCTCAAGATCGTAAAGCCTGACAATTTGAAGGCGGGCCATACCCTTAAGAACGCAAAGGACGGTCGGCTTGTCGACAATGCCTTTCGCGATTTGCTCATCGCAACTTTCGCGGCTTTGAAGGCTCAAAGGCAAGTTGGCAGTTTCTATCCAGAACGCCTCATAGTCGAGGGTCTCCAGCCATTCCTCTACAGCTTCCTGATCTTCAAAAATCATCATGCGATCAGGATGCCTGATTGGAGCGTTCAAATGCAAATTTGGCTCTCCTTGAGGTATAGGCAATGAGCTGGAGCGTCTCCGAAGAACTGAAGCGGTCATACGATTTGGCGACGCTGCGTCGGGAGGCAGATGCTCTCAAGACCACACGGCATTGGAATAATTATCAGGCGATGCTGGAAGGCTTTGAACAGCAACGAGATAAGGAACGCACTTCTTACAGAAAAGAATATCAGACACGGGTTGAAGCAGCCCAGCGGCGTATCCTGAAGGAAAAAGCCGCTCCCAACCGCAAATTGATGCATCCACATGCCCAGCATGACCGGTTCTCGCCTGAGGATACCCTGCGCCAGGCACAGCGCGAGGTTCGCGAAGCGCATAATGACCGAATGGCAGCCATAGATGATGCCGAAAGATCGGCAACGCGTTCTTATCTCAAGCAGGCGATGCGCGAAAATTCCATCACAGGAGAGGCAAGGCATGCCTTCAAACGCGCCACAAACCGAAGGTCAGGCAAAGATCGACGCGGCGGGCCAAAACGACAAGGGCCAACCAGATGACGCTCTTACGTAAAGTAAAACGCAAGATTCTTGCGCGGCTTTTGGTTGAGAGTAATAGGACTATTATCCTATTATGTTCCCCATACGTTCTCATAACATAGAAAGGAGAGAACCATGACTAGTCAGCTTGATACAAAGCAAAGTGGCAACACCAACAATCCAAGGGAGAGTTTCTCCGGATTGCTTCTAACCAACAGACAATACAATGAGTTCGATGCCAGGGTTGGCATTCTTCACAATCATATCCATCACAAAGGCGTTTTCGCCGACAGATTGAAAAAGACATCATGTGATCTTGCAGTCGAATACAAGATGGAGGTGGTTCGAGCCGAGACAATACTTCGTGACCTGTTTCGCGAGACTTATGGCGAGTACATGAACCAGACGCGCGAGCGATTGGCAAAAAACCTCGAAGAGCTGACTGATGATGAACGCGGTATTGGCTACAAATATGCGATTGCCACGGGTGACATGATGGAAAAAGGCATCAAGATTACCTTCAAGCGCGCTTCTTCTCATCAAGCCCAGGCTATGGGTGCTGAACTTGGCATTACCGATGTAGCGGCTTACTCCATTATGACTGAACAGTTCGAGGCCGTCGAAGGTCAGAGTTTCCGGGATTGGGGTAAGGAACTCGACGAGCAGTTCTACCGTCCTCAGATCGTGGCAGAGAAGGCCGAACGTGAAGCTAATCAATCCAAAACCCAAACAAAAGGAAATGGTCGTGCCAAATCACGCGGGCCTTCGCGCGGAGGCCCCCAGTAAAAGCGGGAGAGAGGGTGTGTAATGACAGAGCGACCGAATGAACCTTCAGGCCAGAATGCGTTGAGTGAGAAACCAGCCGTTACCATCGACTGGAGGCTTTATGCCGAACATCTGGACGACAGCGATCTGACGGATGATCAAAAGCGTGAGTTCATTGAAACGCTCTGGTCGATTGTTCTGGGCTTCATTGATCTCGGCTACAACATTCATCCGCTTCAGCAAGTGGATGCTCAGCCAGCAAACCATGACGCCTGTGATCAAAATGACGAAATCCGTTCAATAATCGCGAGCGGCATGGTAAACTTGGAAGAGTTCCCAACAATCGAAACAACATTTCTCTCTGACAAGGGAAAGGACTTCGATTCCCAAAAGACAGAAGTGCGAGCAAATGCATCCATGGAGGAAGGAGAGGATGATGACGATAAACAAGAATGAAAACAAGAAGCAGAAATCTGTCATTTATTGCCGTGTGTCCTCTCGTGCTCAAGAGGAAGAAGGGCACGGCCTGCAAAGCCAAGAGACCCGTTGTCGACAATATGCGGAACTCAAATCCTATGAGGTCGCTGCCGTCTTCCCCGATACGTTTACCGGGGGAGGCGACTTCATGAAGCGGCCAGGCATGGTCGCACTTCTATCCTTCCTTGATGCTCAGCCCGATGAACGCTTTGTTGTCATCTTTGATGATTTGAAACGCTTTGCCCGTGATACCCGTTTCCACCTCGACCTGCGCGACGCATTCCGGAAACGTGGTGCAGTAATCGAGTGCCTCAACTTCAAGCTTGATGATACGCCAGAAGGCGAGTTTGTTGAAACCATCATGGCAGCTCAAGGGGCATTAGAGCGCAAGCAGAATGGCAGGCAAGTCAGCCAGAAGATGAAGGCGCGCATGCAAAATGGCTACTGGGTGCATACTGCACCGGTTGGCTACCGCTATGAAACCCGAAAAGGTCACGGAAAGGTTTTGGTCAGAGATGAACCGCTGGCTTCAATTGTAAGCGAAGCATTTGAAGGATACGCCGCAGGCCGTTTCCAAACCCAAGCCGAGGTCAAACGTTTCTTCGAAGCGCAACCGGACTTCCCGCGTAACAGGCAAGGTGACGTCAAACAGCAATATGTTGCTCGGATACTCACGCAACCTCTTTACACAGGTCATATTTGTAGCGAGCATTACGGGATCAACTGGCTCAAGGGACAGCATGAGCCGCTGATCTCACTCGACACCTTCGACAAGGTACAGGAATGCCGTAATGGCGTTGCAAGGCTCCCGGCCCGAAAAAACATCGGCGATCAGTTCGCGCTCAGAGGTTTCGTCAATTGTGGGGATTGCGGCAAGCCGTTGCGCAGTTCATTTCCAAAGGGCAAGTACAAGCACTATCCCTATTACCTGTGTCAGACGAAATCTTGCGCCAGCTATGGCAAGTCTATTCCCCGCGACAAGCTCGAAGCTGACTTCGCCGAGATTGTGAAAACCCTGCAACCAAGCAAGGTCGTGTTCAACTTGGTGGTTGCGCTGTTCAAGGAGGGCTGGAGCCAGCGTGAGAAGCTTGCTCAAGACGCAATCAAGTCTGGCAAAGAGCAAGTCCGTCAGATTGAGAAGCAGGCCGATGCTCTTCTGGATCGGTTGGTCGAGGCATCAAGCCCAACTGTTATTCGTGCCTATGAGGAAAAGCTCGGTATCCTTGAACGCGACAAGGCAAGGTTGCAGGAGCAAGTCGCAAATTACACGCCAAAACCAGAAGCGTTCGAACAAATACTAGAACTCTCGTTGCGATTCCTCGCAAACCCTTGGAATATCTGGGAAACAGGCAATATTACCCTGAAAAGAATGGTGCTAAGAATGGCTTTTGCAGGACCCGTCACCTACCACCGGAATCAGGGCGCTAGAACTCCCCGACTCGCCTTACCCTTCAAGGCTTTGGAGGAGTTTCTGACCCCAAATGTAAGAAATGGTGCGGGTAAAGAGACTTGAACTCCAAACTATAGGCACTTAGAGTTACATACACAGCTGGGTAGAGTGTTACAATATTTGAAGACCCTGCCTCATATATTGCTTTTGCCCAACGACATTCATGCGAAGAAAGTTTTCAGTGTCTGGTGTTGTTTTAACTAGCAAGTATCTTGAAGTTTTTGGGGCAATCATTGCAGCTTACGCAAGAGCTGAAGTGGGCATACGAGTTACAATTTCTGCGCTTTTGAAAGAGGATATTGCAGTAGCATTTGTGTTATCTGAACCGTATTCGAGCATTCCGTTGAAGAAAGTTGCCTCATCACTGGCAAAAATTAAGCTGTCAGAGGAGTATGCTAAAGCGTTTGATAGCATACTCGACAAAATTGATGCGATCCGACCAATTCGAAACGCTATCGCTCATGACATTTGGGTTAAAGGAACACGTGATAACTCAATCCGTCCAGCTCGTATGAACATTAATGCAGGGTTGGCAAAGACCTTTGGTTTCAGCGACAAAGAAAGTGACTACACGGTAGATGAACTAGATAAGTATGTGAAAGAGCTCTTGGTACTTATCGACGAAACCAAATCCTTCCAGGAAGAAACCGGATTGGCGGAGGTGCTCAACGAACTCAACTCTCATGACGAAGGTCAAGCCGCTTCTTAATCGCTAGCATAGCTTGGATACAACAGTTTTTATATCTAGTTGCTAGCACAAAGCCTGCTTTAATGTAACGATATCAAAGGCTTGAATTTTCATTCATTTGAACGACTTGTGACTAAAGACAAGAAATTTGGTCATGTCTTGCTATATAGCAGAAAATTCATAAGTATTTGAATTTATTAATAAAATAAAGTGGTGCGGGTAGAGAGACTTGAACTCCCACGCCTTGCGGCACCAGAACCTAAATCTAGTTAAAACCGTGGCACAATCCTTTAAAATCAGTCACTTAAAAGAACCACATGACTGACTGTTTGCCACAACCTGTCACATCATCGACTATAGCTAGGTCTGGATTGTAGCCAGAGATGGATGCGCCTGTAGAGTACAAGGCGTAAAACATCAGGCCCTTCACATATCTCCTCTGATACGCTGTCACTTCAGCAGGTACTATACTGTATAGCCTAGAGGCCAGCCACCTGTAGAGGTCGCGGTTAGTGGATAGCTGGTACCTGCCATTAACAACTTCGTAGAAAACACCACAAGAGATTCTTTCTCGTTCGTTAGGATCAATCATTTTCGTTCCCTCAATCTATGTCGTATTGTTTAACCATCTTACAGGCGCTTGGATGTTCTGTAGGTATCGGTGGGATCATTTCATTCCCGTTCACCATATAACCAATCCTCAAGGGCTTGATGAAAAACTCCAGGATAACATTTCCCGACTCCTCCCTGGCTTGGTTAATTAAAGACTCCATCCGTGTAACTCTTTCCGCCAAGGTCTTTGCAAGCTCCCCCGAACAATACCTCGTAATGGAATCATAAAGGTGCGTCGCAAAAATCCTCCTATTATTCCCAGTCAAATGGTACAGTTCTCTTTCAAGTATCTGGTTCTTATCCCTCAATCTCCTCACTGTTTCCGTCTCGGAGATAAGCCTCATCCGTATACGTCGAAGTTTCTCGTAGTTTGTCTTCCGCATATTACCTCTTGCTTTTCTGTAGGTGCGTGATATCAAGCCGTGCGAATGCGGCTGTGGTGAAATTGGTAGACACGCTGGATTTAGGTTCCAGTTCTTTACGGAGTGGGGGTTCAAGTCCCTCCAGCCGCACCAGGACTACCCCATGATTTCCTTGGCAAACCTCGCGACCTCTTCAGGGGTAGCACCGCTCTCCCGGTAGTGTCTTATCATATCCCCAACGGAGCTGCTGCTGGTCGAAGCTGTGTCTACCGTCTGTGGCGTCTCATCTTCCTCGAAGTAACTTCTGGTATACTCAAGGTCGTTGGCCCCCACTAGGTCCAAGTATCCCTCAGTGGTGGTGATGTTGTTGTGACGCATAACCCTCTTCAGGTCAGAGGTGGTCATCCTCCGCTTGTTCGCATACCACGCAAATGTCCGGCGTAGTGACTTCAGGGTTGCAGTCTTCACTTCAGACACTCCAAGGTACTCCCTGACAGTATTCCACCGGGTAGCTGCCTGCTGGTATGTCATCGGGAATAGATTCTTCCACCCGTTGGCTTCAGCCCTCTCGTAGCTCCTTCTTAGTATCGGTATAGACTCCCGGTAAACCGGAAGAGTTGCTTGTGATTTCTGTGTCTTTGTCCCTGGGACTTTGATCTGCGGACTGTCGCCGTATAGGTCTACACAGTGACGGTGCTCCACCGCCAACATCTCCTTGATACGGAAGCCCTGCAAGCAGACCAGATCAATGTAGTCGGCAAAAAGCTCTTCATTCTGGGACCGTAACCATTTGGAGGCTTTCTCCTGGTCCTCTGGTCTAAGCCACCACTTCTCTTGGACACCCTCTTTCAGCTTCTTAATCTTTATCAGCTTGGAGGCTAGGGGAGGGTCCCTCTCGATGGCCTCCTGGCTCACTACTGACAGGAAGCTTATCTTCTTGTTGATTGTGGATGGTGCGTTACCAATTGCCTTCAGGTGCGTAATGAATGCATCAGTGTCTTCGCTAGTGATGTCGTCAATGTCATAGACACCTCTCGAATGAAAGAACCTAAGGATACCGGGAGCCTGCTTGTTCAGTATCTCTCCGTATTCCGTTCCACCCCAATGATACTCAAGTGAAAGGTTCACTGCTTTCCTTAGGGTTCCGCCTTTCTCAACACTAGCTTTATCGGTATCTTTGGCGAGGGGTCTGTCCCCTTCTTCGATAGGCCACTTGCCAAATATATCTAGTGACTTCCTGATTTCCTTTTCTTTTTTCTGTGCCTCCTCCAGAGTAGAGACCTGACAACTTACCCGCCTATAACCCTTCAAAGCTTTAGAGAAGTTCACTCGAACTTGGTATCCTCCGCTCCTAGGTGTTATTGGCATCTTCCACTCTCCCGTTAGACACTATGTACTTCAACTTCTCTGCCAGTCTGAGACCCTTAGGTGTCAGGTAGGCTACTTTCTGTCGTCTGTTTAGTAGGTAAACTTCGCTGCTGATTAAGCCCAGACCTGGCTGTGAGGGCCGTAAGCCCTCTTCTCCCAGATATCTGATATGCCTAACCAGGGACGTGTAGGGAATACCAATCCTCTCGGATAGCTCCACGAGCGTTAGCGGCTCTTCATGCTTGTTACTGGCTCCCCACAGAACAACACCGAGGAAGGTCATCGCCTGTCCCAGTGTCATGGCTCTCCCAGACTCCTCCATAAGCCTTACGGCCTCAAGTAGTGCTCGGATCGTCTTGTCGTCCTTCATCCCTGTTTTTGTCTCCATACTGGTTCCTTATGTTTCCTTCCTCATAGTCTGTAATTTGATATAATAGTGGCGATATTGCTATATGCAAAGGGCCAAACCAATAAAGCCTGTCACCACTAGATGTCTTCTCGTGGCCCGTCTGCCACAATCTTACGTCAAAAAATCTCGATTTGGAATCCCACCTCTGTACGATTATCTCGTACCTACCTAATATTCTCATTGTACCTGTCCTTGTTGATTTAAGCCGGGGCCGGATCAGCCCCACGAAATCGTAAGGCTTCTCTGTGAGAGTTATCCAGTCCCGGCCCAGCTTTTCACTTCACTCGGTTAACAGGCACTCCGACTACTTTCCGGCTTGAGCTGCCTGCTTCTCCTCGAAGGTAATACCCTCGGCCTCGGACAGTGTAGCTTCGTCGGTAGGATGGGTGATATATGAATAGTCCACCTCTACTTCTGCTGTTGCGTTAGAGAATTGATCTTCATCGAGATTTTCGCGGTCAACTCCAAGCTCTTCGGCGAGAAGTGTCATCCTCTTTTCCCCGCTTGCCTCGATTTCCACTTCATCACCTTCGGCATCGAGTCCGATCCACCCGAGGTCATCCGCATCAAACATCTCTGGTGATCGCAGTTCGTCGCTCAGCTCAGTACCGAGACGTGACTCGTAGTAGCCAGTACGCTCGGCCAGGAGTGCAACTGCAAAGCCATCCGCCCATTCAGGCTTCTGGTCTGTCGGTGTGGTTACTTCACCTGTCAGGCTATCAACCATAAGAACGCCCTCATGGCCTTCCTTGTGAACCGGAACTTCCTTACCTACCGGGGTTTTTGTTGAGTTCATAATTTTTCCTTTAAGACCGTCCTTGATGAATTATAGGCGGACCTGACCAAAAGGACAGTCATCAGGTCCGCCTTCACCACGCACGTTACCGTTTGTGGCAGTTAACTAGACTATACGTCAAATGGTATAGTGTGTCAAATGGTAATGTCTGTTTGGTTAGCTCTGGTCCTCCTCCTGCTCCTCGTCGTCTCCAATGCGCCAGACGCCAACACCTTGCGCCGCATTCTCAACCATGTTCCTAATGGTGAACTTCCATGGCTTCTCACCGGCCTTCTCCTGCCGGTCCTGGAACTTCTTGATGGAAGCATAGATTGTCTTGTACTTGGCCGACTCCACGAACACGTAGTCACCGACCTCTTCCAGCTTGTCCCAATGATATTTGATGGCCCCGCCGCCAGTTCGTGGTGGAATCGGGACATCCTTACGGACATTCATGACGAACTCTTCACCTGAACTGGTAGTACTCTTTTCGCCCGGTAGAGGGGCTTTCTTCGCTTTGCTCACTTCACTTCTCCTTCTCTTGTGATCCATGCACACTTGCCGCCCGGATTGCCCACAGGGCGTCTGAATAACTCTTGCTTGTCTTTGATACCTTTCTCTTTGGTTCCACTTTCTGCTTCGTCTTGATCTTCAGAGGCTTGGCCCACAAGTGCCACCGGAAGTTGCGCCTTGAGGATTTGCTGACCTGCCCAATGATGCTCCCTTTCACCCGCACAAACACCGTGTTGGTCATGCCCGGTTTATCCCAGAATGATCCCTTGGAAACTTCCTCCGAAGTCTCCCCAAACAGGTTCCGGGGAGGTTTAATATCCTTTTGGTCAACCACTATGATTTTGTTCATTGATAATCTCTTTCAGTCAGTCATTCGGTATTGTTGATTCAGTTGGAGAGTGTCTCGGACACCCGTTTGACGATCCTGTCGTGGACCCTCTTGTTAGACATTGCCTCAACATGTCCAACGTCACGTGGAAGTGTTTCGAGTTCCCATGTTCCCACGAAGTCAGACCCTAGTCGTACTCTCCTAAGCCTTGCACGAAGGTCCAGTAGGTAGCGAATATTCCTACCAGCGTCAGGGCAGGGGCGTAGTGTCCGGTCCACAGATGCCAGCAGGGCAACATTCCCCTTGTACCGCTTTGCGATAGACAGTGCTGCGTAGACACCGTTACTGTGTCCGATGAGGATCAACTTCCCGCCTTCCTCCATAGTGCCCTCAATCTCTTCCAGGGCCTTCTCCCACTTGTTCCAGATTCTGAAATGTGTGGTTGTCTCGTTGTCGGGTAGTAGGTCATCCAGACGTTCTTCAAGGGTCAGGATTCCCTTTCGGTATCTCGGGAAGATGCTGCTGAACAGGCCCGAGAATAGCCATATCTGGTCTCTAGGTTTCTGGGTCATACTCCATGGTACTCCTTCTGCTTCTCAACAGCTCTCAGATGGCAAACTACTGTTCTTGCGCTCCCCAGACTTTTCAGGTCGGCTATAGCTTCCCACTCAACGGTATCCTCCTCCCTTCGATAAACAGTGTAGAAAACCTTGAATCCATCTATCCCCAGCCTCCTATCCTCTAGGTAACTTTGGAAGCCCTCTGTATCACTCAATACAAAGCTCTGAACCGAGCCATTACATTCAGCACACTTCCTCACATCGTACTCATACTTCTCCATTTTATCTCTCCTTATGTCAGTCATTTGGTATTATAGGTACCCGTCAAAGCAACCATCTGGCCTGTAACACTTCACCGCGAAACCCTTCTCAACATGCCTTGTGTCCAGACATCGAAATGTCTCGTAGACAACCTCATAGTGAAACAGTTCGCCAATCTTCCTGAGTTCTTCAGCCGCTCTTGTTGCCCCTCTGGAGCTGATGAAAATTGTCCTTTTGATGATACCCATGACTCATTTCCTTTGCCTGTTCTTCCAATCTTCCTTGATGAAGTCCGGTATCCAGTCCGGTGCTTCCTCTAGGTCCGGCACATACTCCTTTACCTTCTCGGCCTCTTTAGGTATGGGCCTGTCCGGCTTGGCGTACTGGAGCATCCCATCGAGAAACTCAGCCAGCTCGTCCCGGTTGTTTATCGTGATCTTGTTGAGTTCGGAGGGCGGTAACTTCCGCTCCTTCCGTATCTTGTCTGCATCGGCCTTGTGAGCCATGAAGCGGTTCTCGATGTTCCAAACAATCATTGATAACAATCCTTTTGTCAGTCTTTTGGTAATTATGACACCAAGCAAAACCCAAAGATGATGCTTAGAACTACTACCGCCAGACCCTCATAGTTCCCCGATTGGTGGTTCTCCCGGTAATGTCTGTCACGTTTCTGCCTCTCCAGGGCGGCACCCTCAAAGTTGAGTAGGTTCATGATGCAAGCCTAGTCTCGAAGATCGGCGAAATGTTCATCTGCCTAACCAGAGACTTGATAGCGTCTTCTCCGGTTCTGCTACAGACGAATGTCTCCTTCTCATCGTCATCCACTCCCCATAGAGTATATCCCACCCAGCCATCATTGGTGACAATGTATTTAGTGAAAGTCTTAGGACCGTACTTCTCCAAGGCCCACTCTTTTGGGTCCTTAATAAGTTCGAGTGTCTCATCGTCCACACACTCTCTCATGAACTCCGGTATAAATTCCCAAGCAAAGGAGCTACTGTAGTCACAGTCTACCGCTACCAACCAAGCTTCGTTCAGGGGGCCTATTAACCGACTTGCCCTCTCTCTGACAGGACCAAATTTATAATCCCTAAGAGCTATCCTGTACGTGGACAGTCGGCCTTCAATGATGTGCTCCCATAGAGCCATAGCATCCATAAGTTTCTCAGTGCTCATTCGCTTGTCTCCTTTTCCTTATGTCAGTCATTCGGTAATGTCTAGTGGTTGTAAAAGATATACGTGTATCCGTCACACTCCACCGTATAATAGTCCATGATCCAGTCCCTAGCCACAGACTCCCAGTCCACGTAGCTGATGAGGGGATTGTTGTCAGGTCCTAGGTATCCCATGTCTTCGGCTTGATCCATAGCCCACTCATCCAGCCTGTGAAACGCACCTCCAAAGTTGTTCTCCAGCTCTGACTTGATGTCCTCTGCATCGAGACCATCACCAAAGTCATTGATATACTGGGAAGCCACTTCGCCCGGTATACCGATGTCATCCGCCGCCTCGATTATGGCTACCTGATAAGCCACCGCTTTGAGACCGGAAAACTCCCCAATGTTAGACAGACCCTCATAGTCATGGATAGCCCACTCCTCCGCTGATCGTATCTCCTTGTTCCGGCCTCCACAGGACTCACAGTCTGGAAGTTCTATCCTGTCCGTGTATAGCACTACACGTTCGCACTCCTGACATTGCACGGCGTCCACGTTCGGGAACTTAGAGCTGGCCAGCACCTTGCTAACCTCCTCTTGCATCTCCTCAACGTCTGTCGTGGCGTCTATCCACTTACCATGAAGCCTTCCGTTGTTATAGGAGGCTATGCAAGCCACATAGATTCTCGGTTGTTCGCTCATTGTCTTGTCCCTTTGTATTGTCTGTCAAGTGGTAATGTTTAGATGGACTTTAGGTGGTTCAACGCCTCCAGTGCCAGTGAGGTAATCGTCCCCGGCTTAATGTCTGATACCTTCACGACTTTCTTGAAGTTTCCATGGGTCTGGTCGGCCTTTCCTCCCATATAGGTAAGCCAGCTTACATGATCCCTACCATAGTCAAGGTCAGTGTTCAGGTATGCATCGAAATACACTTCCGGTTCACCAGTCACATTGTCGGAGTTTTCAGCATCATAATAGATGGCCCTAGCCTTCCAAAAGTAGACACCAGATTCCATCCAATATTCGTGCTCAAAATCCCAGTAGCTCTCCCGTAGACTCTCCGCCTTTTCCCCTTGCTCTTCAATCCAGTGTTGTACCGCATTGAGTTTCTCATACCTCTCCTTAAACTCTCCCAGGGTAGTAATGGACTGCCCGGTTTCATCCTCAAACCACAACTCGGCAACATCATCCGCATTGGCGTCTATAATTTCTTGTATTGGTTCTGGTACTTTTCCCGTCCCAATATCAAAGCCAATTACTTGCGGCAGGCACATCTGCCAGCCACCCTCAGTGAACGGAATGAACCCGCTCCGCGACACATTCTCAATCTCCTCCGGCTCCGCCTCATATTGATATGACATATCGCTGCTCACTAGGTATTCTATCAGTTCCGCGATATATTCCCGGCAAAGGTCATGCACTTCCCCTTCAAACGGCTCATCAAGGTTATACCTGTTGCCGGTCTCGATAATTGTTCCCATTGTCTTGTCCCTTTGTATTGTCTGTCAAGTGGTATTGTTAGGCCACTTTAATTTCATTTGCCCAGCATGGTCCTACCAACCCGTAGGTTTCTTGGACCCCATAACCCCTTGTCCCGTCTATGAATATTTCCGCCGCAATCTTCCTAGTTCTGCCCTTGTATTGGTCATTTGCGCAGGTACCGGACCCATTCCACGTACACGCTCCAAGTGTGAAGTCATCGGAGCTGATAATGATATGCGTTGGTTTTTTCCCACTCTCCAGTATCTCCTCTAGGTCCAATGTCCCGAGTACGGTCAGATAAGTATCCTGATAACCCGCCTCATTTTGCCAAGGGTCATCAATCCCGCAATGGTCCTTCAGATACCTAGCCAGATACCCGGCGTTAGGCTGCGGGTCCCACCCACAAGGAAACTCAATATACTCCCCACTGCGTTTGACTGGCCTTGCGCATACATTCCCACGCCAGTTTCTTAGACAGGTTCTCAGTAGGCCGCTGAAGTCCACCCACCGGCTGTCAAAAAGGATATCCTTAATCCGTTCAGGCACTTGCTCAAAGTTTTCGTATCCGAACGCATCAGCAAACTCAGACTCCCAGAAACTCCAGTCTATGTAGTCGTAAGTCTCTAACTCAATCTCCCACCACTCCTCACGGAATGTATCAAACTCGCCTGCAATTATTAACTCCGCAAGTCTATCCGGCAAGACATCCCTATAGTCACCATAGACCACATAAGGATTGTCATTGAGGTATTGCATCATTCTTGTTCTACGCTTGGATTGAAACTTTTCCATAGTCCTGTCCTCTTGTATTGTCTGTCAAGTGGTAACATTGTGTCACGGTTGAATGAACAAGGTGTCGTATTCATGAAGTGATAGAAACTCCTCAAAGCTTCTATTCGTCCCCTCCTGAAATTCTTCCAATTCATCCAGAAATTGTCCCGAGTCCTCACCTTGGAGAAAAAACTCAGAGTTATCCCTTAGGTCAACTACGCTCAATGCCAGTCCGTTATGGTACGTAGTCATCAAATAGGGGCCATGTCTCAATTCAACCATGATAACCCTCCTAATGTCTGTCAAGTGGTACTATTCAGCCGCATCTTTAAGTACATCGGCACACTGTTTCATGGCGTAGTTAAAGCCAACCATAAGGGCGACACCCGTAGGCATTTGTGGAGGCTGTACCTCAAGCCAATTCTCCAACTCCTCTCTTGTCTCGGGAGTATAGAACATGTCACTAATCTGGCCGCGCAATGCCGCCTCTAGCTCCAAGAACTTATCTTTGGTTTCCATTGCTAGGTATCCCTCCGTGATTAGAGTTTCGCAGGTGCTTTCCCGCATCATCAGGCCACTAGCTTCAAGTGGCGACTCATCGTCTTCCCCGTCCGCATGGTCACTCTCGGGTGCCACCCCGCCAACATGCGATCCTTACTCTAGGCTCTTCACCTAGTGGGTCCTAGCGACTTATGCTTAGGGTCGCTGACTAGTCCTGTCTTGTCTGTTTCTACCATCCGTCAGTCGTATGGTAATGTCAATATGCGTTGTTTTTAAAGTGGGACGCTCTCACTGTATGCTTGAAGTGCTTGACTTGTTTGACTTGGAGGTTGGCCCTTAGCCGCTTACCGTGTCTGCCCTGCGCTTCGATGTTTGTAATATGACATGGTTATCTTTTTGTGTCTACTAAAAAATGCCACAAGAGCGAATTATTTTACAAGTCACTGATTCTACTAGCAAAAACTTATTGATATCCACCCTTTCAGCATCCCCTATACCTAATGACACCGCCTAGAGCCTCCATATGCCCCTATATATAAAGCATTAGGAAATATCCCCTTATGACAGACTCAAAGCTAAAACCCGGACTTGATGACGCGACTTGAGGGCAGGGCTTGAGGGAGTGACTTGAGGCTGGCCATGGAGAGGCGAGACACCTTGTTTCCGTGCTCAAAGTGACTGGAATGTATTACTGATTCGATCACACAAGCGATAGGACTTCAATCCTAAGATGTTGGCGTGATATACCCATGTGGCACGAATACTAGTTTCCCAGTCTCATATAAAGACTAATGAAAACAAAAAGTTAGCCCAGCATGTGGCACAAAAAGCCCTGATTCTGGCCCCTCTAGACCCCATGGGGGGAAACTCAAGGGTTGCCACGTAAACTGAAGCACTTAAATTTTTGACCCATTTTGAAGTACCAGGCGAATACGGTACCGACGAACCAACAAGAAGACGATGATAAGCATGAAGACAGTCACTTTGAGCACTGAAGGAAGGGGAGGGTTACCTCAGCACCACTCCTCTACCTAAAGGACCAGCTTAATGAGGACATCAAGACAGTCACTTTGAGCACTATTACAATATCATAAAGAGAGTCCCTTCAGTATCAATGATGATGAAGGAACTGTGTCTCCTGATCCATAGGGATACCTAGGGATATATACTTAGTGACGGACCTAATGCTTATGGGAGGGAATTGATTTTATGAACACAATCCCGTCACATTCTCCTAGGACCGGCCTTCACGTTACTGACAGGCTCACAGTACTCCTGGGAGGGTCCTTTAGTCCCGCAAGCCTTGAGGTCCCCCGTCCACCTGTCATACGTCAGGAAGCCGCCACGGCCCCCTGAGGGGACCATGACTTCATAACGGGGAACACAGCTCACGAGGAGGGCCGCAACGATTATAGAGGCCGCAATAAGCCCTCTCTCGATAGAAGATTCCATGGGTACGCCTTTTCGATACATTACTGGTCGTAGCTATCCTCGGTTGACTTGAAGGCGCTATGAGGAATGCTCTCTATTCCGTGACACCTATATAGGCGAATGACTTTCCCGCAGTTTGAGCACTTGGTTTGTAGCTCACCTGGTTTGTAATAATCACCACCCGTACATCCGTGGGGACTGACATAATAATAGGTTCGTATCAAAATGGAATCCTTGACAAGATTATAATGACCACAACCGTCCCCTGTTGCCCACTGGTCTATGCAAGGTATTAGCGTATTCTCATCAATGAACTTGTGCCGGTCTCCGTCTGCCTGGTTGGCCTCCTTTAGTGTCTCATAATCTTTGAGTGAGATTTCAGGTATAACTGGCTTGTAGAGGACTACATCCTTTTCATTCATCGTAAGGACCTCCTTCTTTGTGACCCAGACCTCAGGTTCCCCCTAAGCCTGGCTCCAGATTCCCGGTCGTGTTTTCCGAGCCGGTCTGCCTCATCGAAGAACTTCTTTTCCAGTTCCTCCATGCGCCTTTCTTCAGCCTCCTTGGCTTGATCCTCTGGTGACAGTCCCAGCATGTCCGTGAAGGTGGCCATAAGCCCGGCAACACCTTCTACCCGGTCATCATGTGTCAGGCAGTCTTTCTCTCGGCTAATCCTGGTGATCTGGTACATCAAACTGTACCTGTCCTTCATCTCGGTACCATCCCGGCCCATCGTCTGATGATAGTCCTCAAGGAATACCGAGTGGTCGAACACGATCCTATGAGACTGGAATAGAGGCTCTAGGATATCCAGAATGCGGACCTCCTTACGTACCTTCTTGGCACGTTCAGTAATAAGCTCTGTGCCTCTCCTGTCAGACTTGGACTTGGACCATTCCTTCTTGAGGACTGGCCGAAGGAGCTGTGCGAACATTCCACCACCGAAGTCTTCCTCAATCGTACAACTGGAAACATTGTAGAAGACCAGGAGTTTAGCGATTGCTTCGAGAGTCTCCGAAGAGTGGCCATCTATCCACCCAGTCTGCTTCAATATGAAAGGGGTACTGTGAAGGACACCTCCGATTGTCAGAGTAGTCTCATCGCTGCCTTCCCCGGAGATGTCGATAAACCCTCTGATGGACTTGTACTTTGAGACGCTCTCAGAGACACTAGAAGGGCCGTACAGGCGGTCTCCATCCAGGGCGATAGGCTGAATGTCCTGGACCTGGAGATGTTCCCCAGAACCCCAGGAAACTACATCAGGCCCCACCCGGTGATCCAGATGCATTACAGTGACATCCATAAGCTTCAGGGGAAACTTGCTGACATCTGCCAGAGACGTATCAAGCATATACTGGAGGGCGAAGCCCGTCTTTCCCCAGGACAACTCACGTGCTGCTAGGTCTTCATCAGAGAACCGCCCAGGCTCCGTGGACTTCCCAACTAGGTCAGGATTGTTGTCCAGCTTCCAACAGATGTAAGTGGCTAGTTTATCCCCGTATCTCCGACGAAGCTTGCCGTTGGGATACCTTGCTGGCCATATCCTGATGACATAGCCACGAGAGGGCAGGAGGTTGTATATTGAGGAGTCCGTCTGAGGTGTCCCCAAGAAGATGATCTGACCATTCGGTTTGATGATCGCGTCAAACTCCTTGATTGCATCCGCTATTTTCTCTCTCATGGTAGATGTCAGAGAGTTGGTATTGGTCTCTACATCATCGCCTACAATAAGGTCTGCCCGGAAGCCAACGATCTGTGAGGTGATACCGGCAGCGAATAGGCTAGGTGTTTGGTCAGGCTTTGCTGGCCCTACGTCAAATGCAGAAGAGGACTGTCTCTGGGTCGGTTTCGGCCTAAGGAAACGTAGCTCAGGGACCTCGTTAATCAGACTGATACAGAAGTTCACGAAGGCAACTGAGCGTTTACCTGAGCCAGAGAAGACACCGACCTTCATCTGGGGGTCTCTATACAGCTTCCACAGAGCGAAGGCGGCAGTGATGAATGACTTGGCCATGCCACGAAAGGCCATGACTACAAGACGGTCCACCAAGTCACTACGCTTGTGGTGCTGCATGAACCATGCAACATCGAGTTGTAATTCTGTAGGATCAGGCAGGCCCAGGAACCGCCAGATGAGCGTCAGGAATACCCTGAAGTCATCCGCCAGTGGGTCACCTGTGGTAGGTTGTGGAGGCTCTGCTATACAGGTACTGCTTTTGAGAACCTCCCTCTTCGCTTTTAGGGGATCGAAGATGCCTACATCATTATTCGTCATCCCTGGACATTATGCGGAAAATGTTGGAGTCCTTCTCGACAACTTCGAGAACCTCCCTACCTTCCTCATCCAAGACCTGCCAGATGGTGTGGGCGTAGTATAGTCCAGGATCAAGGTCACAAATTTCCCGCTCCATCCACCACGAGAACAACTCAACAGGCTGGCTCAACTTCTTCTTGGGTCGATACTCTGCTGACCCATATCCGAAACAGTCTTCAACAGTCTCACCTGCTGCTGTGTGAATTGTCACGTACCAGGTACCTTCAAACTCAGTGTTGGCTGTACGACTGAACCACACCATTGGTTCTTCGCCCTGTAGAGCATCCTCAATGAACACGTGGCGAACGGTGAGACTGGATGACCCCGACTCCAAGACTACTTGTTGACGCTTTCCATAAGTGAAGCCAACGGTAGATGCCACCATGCCGAGCACGGTGATCGCGAAAATACCAATGAAGACTCCTACGGCAATTACCATAGCCTTACTCATCAATTTTCCTCTCCAGTCGCTCCAGAATCCTCATCATGCCTTCCATCTTTACTTCGATCTTATCGACCTTCTGAACGGCTTTAGAGTTGATCTGCTGTGATACTTCAATCTGGTCCAATCGCTGAGATTGTCCGCCCACCCAGTAGGCAACCAGAGCTAGTTGGGCCACGAACCCGAGGATTGTGACTACAGGTATGGTCTTGTCGAAATGCCACCCTGATCCCGCTTCTCTCAGGTTACTCATGACCTTCCCCCATATCCCAGGGGCAGGCTTGTCTTGACCATAATCATCTAGGTCTTCCTCAAATTCTTTTATCTGTTTGTGAATCTCGCCGAACTCTTGCCGGATATCCTCCAAGCTGTCCCTTATGTCCTCATTAGTAGGTTGGGGCTGGGTACGTTGGGAGGTCCGGCTTCTTTTCCTGATTTGCTTTGCCACCTACATCATCCTCGTCTAGGTTTCCGAATACGAGGCCATTAGTTTTGAGGAGGTCGGCCAGGATTTTCTTCTCTTGAGGCGATGCCCATCCCCCCTTAACGGCCTCTACCAAGTCTCTGTATAGCTCTCTACGTCCCTCCTTCAGGAGGTCCATCTCGTCCAGGCCATCCAGCTCTTCGGTTCGGTTTGGTTTCTGGGGCATTTCAGGTTGATCGCCTACATTGCCAGAGCTGTAGAAATCATCTTCTTCATCAATATCGCTCATATGACTGCTGCTCCTATTGTCGGCCAGTATGCGTCATTTGTGAAATCCTCTGGGGGAGGACTCATTGACTTGAGGGCATTTGCTGCGAAGATATGGCGACTCTCATGGTCCGCAGCGGCCTTACCAAACGCAAAGCAAGTCTGTGCATCCATGGATATCAGGGAGTTGTCTGCCGAAATCCACTCGAAGTCATTGTTAGGGTTGGCCCACCTTAGGTCTCCAGATATTGACCCAGCCGCAGCGGCGAATCCTGCGAGTGTTGCAGCTCCGGTTACTCGCTGTTTTGAGTGCGGATCGAAGTCGAAGAGGACCCCATTAAAGACGAACCCTGTAGCAATTCTCCGGTCACGCTCTGCGTTGATCTGGACGCTTAGGGAACTGTACTCTGGGTCGTACACCCAGCCCCCCTCACTGTTTAGACGATGGTCGTGGGTAATGTGATCTGGAACTTCTGTGAGTTCCACATGAGAAAGGTTCTGGTCGTAGATTGCAACAGGGCGTCCATTTTCAATTACTGCATATTTCATGATGCTGGCAGCTCCTCCAGTATAACGGTCGAGAGACCTTTGTTAGAACTATTAAGTCCAAAGGCAGCGGTTGCTTGCGAACGGGAGTGAAAACTGTAGGTACGAGTACCGGCTGTCGCTAGGTAGTCAACGAAGCTATAAACCGCAGGTCGCTGGGATGCGGCGTCTACGCCAAACAAACCTTTTGTAGGCCCAGTGCGGGCACTAGATTTAATCTCGGTACCGTTACGTTTCACGTAGACGTTTCTGTTATGCATCCCGGTGTAAAGAGAAATGGTTACCTTGACAGTAGAACCGGCAGAAACGGTGATTGAGCAATCTAGATTCGCCATATGAACATCAGCTCCAGAGTAACTAGAGGCTACATCATCACGGTGTTCCACGATGTTCCGAACACCATCGGCCCCATCTGCTCCGTCAGCACCAGCAGGGCCTGTCGGACCTTGAGGACCTGTTGCCCCCGTAGGACCTGTATCCCCAGTATCACCCTTCGGACCTTGAGGACCTGTTGCCCCCGTAGGACCTGTATCCCCAGTATCACCCTTCGGACCTTGAGGACCTACCGGACCCTGAACACCTTGAGGACCCTCTGGACCTTGGATACCCTGTGGTCCTTCAGGTCCCGTGGCCCCATCGGCTCCGTCATTACCGTTGAGACCATCCACACCGTCTTCACCAGCCGGTCCCTGAGGACCAATAGGACCTTGAGGACCCTCTGGACCCTGGGCACCTTCTGGACCTATTGGCCCGGTAGCTCCGTCAACTCCATCAGAACCATCTGCTCCTGCCGGACCCTGGATACCTTGTGGACCCTCTGGACCTTGAATACCTTGTGGACCTTGAGGACCCTGCTCACCTGTAGGGCCTTGCCCGAAAGATACAGGATCAGACCAATCCCCAGATGTGGCCGACAGCTTGAAGTACAGGTTACCTGCCTCGGTATCCAGATAGACGAAATCCTTGGCCTCGTTGTCATATGTAGACCTGTCAGCCGTATTCCCTAGGACATCTGGAGTAGCACTAGCCCCTGTGTCGCCTTTAGGTCCGGTCGGGCCGGTAGGACCTTGAGGCCCCTGAGGACCTACCTCTCCTTGGATACCCTGAGGACCTTGAGGACCAGTAGCACCCGTAGCGCCGTTCTCCCCGTCTATCCCATCACGACCATCTTCACCGGCAGCACCATTTGCACCGGCAGGACCAATAGGACCTTGGGGACCTGTCTGGCCTCGAATACCCTGGGGACCCTGAGGACCTCTTTCGCCCTGAGTCCCTTTGACACCTTGAGGACCGGCAGGGCCACTTGGACCACGCTCCCCCTGTGGACCCTGGGGACCCACCGGACCAACGACACCCGCAGCAATAGCATCGTCTCTAGCCTGCTCGGCTGCGTCTTTAGCCTCTACCGCTTCGTCCCTAGCATCCTCCGCTCCAATACGCGCAACACCCGCAGCGTCTACAAATGCCTGTAAGACTGGGCCATATGAGTTGTCGAGGTATCCTTTTGTAACAACATCCCCATCATCCACTGCGTCTGCGATGTTCTTGATGCGGACATTTCGACCTTCCCAGTCCCCCTCATCGTTCTGGCCAAGACTCAGGTCTTCAGCTTCTTGAGACAACCTCAGGAGTTGTTCCAGCACAGAGTTTACACCCTTATAGTCGAACACAGCGTTGCCACTAAGCTCGGTTATAAGGTTCTCCCTGTCCGTGGTCCTTTTGACACGTGTCTTGTTGCCAGCCGGAAAGCCCGGTAGCGCCAATACCTCACTGTCTGTTTGCAGTTCCCAAAGGCTTCTGTCTACCAATACCCCATCCACTCTAATACTGAGTTCTGAGATATCATCGTATTCAAAGCCAATAGGTATCGTATCGCCGGGAAGAACCGTCCCGACTTCATTATAGCTTAGAGCCATAAGGATGAACTCCTATTTGATTATTGTATTCCCAGTGCGTCGAACAGTTCTCTTGCCGCGTCTTCCTGGGATGTCTTGCGGGTTTGTAGGGCGGTCCTCACGTCAAGCTTCCTCTGGGTCACTTGTTTACGGACCTCAGGGTAGTCTTTCAGTAGTCTTTGATATGCCGCCCTTCGATACTTTGAGACAACTGAGCTGAATGCATTTAACCGGGTACCCCTGGTACCGGAGTCACCATCCACTAGTGTGGCGTAGCCTTTTGAGCGTATCAGTTTCTCCAGGGATCGCTTCAGAGTGGGAGAACCTTTGGTCGGCTTGATGACCAACTCTTGAAGCTTGTCATAGGCACTACGGCCTCCCTCCAGTTTGATATCACGGAGGTCTACACCATCCCTTGTGGCGGACATCTTTCCGATGCCTTGCCCAGTCTCCATGATGATGCGGTTATGCTCCGCCTGAACGATGTCTGTGTCCTGCGTTGAGGTCAGACCCACCCTTCTCCATAGAGGTTCGCCGAATACGTCCCTTTGAGGATCAAGGGTCTCGGAGTAACCCGGCATGTTCTTCATCGCGTTGTCCACAATCCCTCGTGCATCCCTCAGATACGGGTCAGGGTTTCCTCCTCTAAGTAGGGAGGAGAGGGGGATCGTATTACCGAGTGTATTCCCAATGAACTTTTCACCGGATTTACCTGGCTCTGACATGGCTCGGATAACTTGGTTCAGGTTCAACAGGAACGTCTTCTCAGAGAAGTTCTGGGCTAGTGCGATTGCTACAGCCGCCATCCCTCCTTCAGCCTGCTTGGTGTTAGGATGGGTGATCTGCATCTCTACCAAATCGGCAATCATACCGAATGGCATACCTACTGGATCGAACCTTCCGATTGGAACGTAGGTTTTGGTACCATCCTCATTATCCAGAACGAAACTGTAGGGCTTCCATCCCGTATTCATCATCTCCTTCTTCAAGTGGAAGTCTGTAGGACCGGCACCAGTGATACGGCCTTCAAGAGCTAGGCTGGCAGCAATCCCCATGAATAGTGACCCCATTGACATCTGGCCTACTGCTTGGGCCTGAGCCTCTTTCCCCAAGGCACCAGATATCATTTGCCGGTACTCTTGTTGGGCCAGGTTCAGACCAGGAGTCATCTTGGTTGCGTATCGCAGCACGTTGATAGGGGTCTTCACGAAAGGCAGTATGAAGGTAACCTCGGGATTAGTTGCCCTGAAGTTCCTAACACCTGCCCCTATCGTCCCTGGTATCAGTTCTTGGGTAAAGGTGGATGTTTGAGCCTCCTTCAGTGCGGCAGGATCAATTCCCCTACCTGCCTCATCGAATGACCCAGACATGTACTTCTCGACATGATCCTTCAAATCCTGCCCTGAGAGTCCCTTGGTCTCCGCCTCCACTGCCGCCCTAGCCTGGACTACCGCCCTGTAGCGCATCGTCTTGACTAGTTCGTCCATGGCCCCCAAGGTCCTAGTAGGAAGGCCCACCACATTCCGGTAGTTGAATGACGCATAGGCGTTAGCCGCAATGTCCGAGATACTTTCCACTTTTCTCCAAGGAAGCACCTGTTGGTCAATACCACCCGGATTCTCGAAGAACTCAGAGCTGTGAGGGTTAATCACACTATCGCCACGCTTGAAGGCTTCCACTGCGTTGGTCCATCCTTCGGATAGAGCCGTTACTGTGTATCGGTACTCTTTCAGTGCCTGCTTGCGGATCGGTGATCCCGCTGAGCCAAGTATCAGTGACCCCAGTATTTTCTCTGAAGGACGTGCACCGAGCATGTATAGGTTTGATGCCATGTTCACTACGTGAGTAGGGTACATCCAGAGTAGCGAGTTGGTCAGGCTGAAGTTAGCCTCATCTAGTGCTCTCCGTAGGAAGCTTGGGGACATTGCCTCGGCTACCTTCTTTGGGTCGCCCTTGGTTGAGTACAAGATGTCTGCCAGCTTATCTCCATCAAGTGAGGAAATCTTCTCGATGTCTTCAGGCTTGATCCTAAACTCGCCTCGCATCCTCCGCAGTGCTCTACCGCTGGCTGATGAGATACTACGAGCGTTACCATACATCTCGGCTGATGCCTGAATCCTAGCCCTAAGTTCGTTGGTAGCAACCTCCAAGTCTCCACCCCACTCATCAAGTAGGCCATGACGGATTTTAGTGGCAGTATCATAGGTGTCTTGGAACATCTTGGAGGAGATGAGATAAGCTGCCTCCATGTCGGCTACAGCTCTCTTCGCGCCTTCCCCAGATTCAACAATCTTACCAATCAGCAGGTCTGGGTCTTCGTTGAACAGGGCCGCTCTCTGTCCCACCATTTGGCGAACACGAACATCCGTCAGGACATCGCCGCCTTTAATCTTGTCCAAGTCACCCTTCAACCGGGCGGCAGTATTGGAGACGAGTGAGTTTACTCCGTCTGAGTCCCTGAGTTTTTGCCAAGGGAGTTTCGATGATCCCGAGAACTTGTAGCCATCTGTGAGTGCTGCTTCCCGGCTTCCATACCTTTCGAGGGCTTTGAGATCATCTCTTGCACCCTGGATAATGTCCCCAATGTCCGACTCCGAAGCATTGACCTTAGGCTTCTTCTTTTTGGGTTTTGGTCCATCTGACCCCACTGGTGGAACTTGTTCAATTTTCTCGTCAGGCTTTTGACCTGGCTCCTTCTGTAGGGACTCAATCTCCTGCTTCGCCTTCTTGGTGGATGAGGGGGTCGAGTCAGGACTGTTGATTACCCTTAGAGAGCGAAGCCCCTTAGCCGCCATCGTGAACGTGCCCACAATCGCCAAATCCATACCAATGCCTTCCAGGGCATTCTTGAAGCGGCCCTCGGCGGCACTGTCACTTGGATCAGCCGCCAAGAAGCTGGTCACAGGGTTTGACAACTCTGGATACTGTTCAATGAGATTAGAGAGCCGATCTTCATGTGGGTCTATGACTACGGCCCCAGCCGCAGCTCCTTTTACAACCTCACCAGCGATACGTGCCTTCTTACCCCTCTGAGCTATTTTCAAAGGTGCCATCAGTTTACCGGCACCGAGGATACCAGTCGCAAACTGGGAGATACCAGAGGAAAGCGCATTGACTGTGCTGTCTTGATCCAGCCTGTCACGCTCTGACTCAATACCTTTTCTGAAAGCCGACTTTTGGTCTTCTTCAGGTTCCCCTACTAGGAAGTCCTTGGTCTCGAACATGGCCTCAGCCACCCCGTAACCGGCAGAGTCTGCTGCATCCTGAAATGCCTTAAATGGGGCAGCAACAGTTTCACCTGCAACATCCTCAATGGCGTCTACCACTCGGTATGGGTGGAATGGCTCTTTCTGCTGGCCATCCTCCACGGAAGGCTCAACTGCCTCATTGCTGTCTACTGGCTTACCGCTGCTAACCTCGTTTGACACCTCCTGCATCACTTGGAGAAAGGTATTGTCAGTCATATGGTAATATCCTTAGTTTGTTGAAGCCATGGCCATATCCTTAGGCCGACGAACTCCAAGAACCCTGTCTGCTGGGTATCTGGCGATGGACACCTTGTCATTCTGGTTACCGCCCAGAAGCTCAACGTACTTCTTGCCTCTGATTGTCACAGTTCCATGGTAGAGTCCCACGTGTCCCTTCCAAGATGACCGGCTCTCCCGCCAGAGAACCACCACATCACCCTGAGTAGGCTTGGAGGTTACATCCTCCCCCCAGTTCAGGAATGATCTGGCATTAAGTGCATTGGTACCACTGTGTCCATTTGCTGCCAGCACACCGTTCACGAAGGCGGCACACCATGCAGTCTTAGCAGGGTCCAGGTTCTTACTGGCTCCACCCGCCTTACGCATGAATGCTGCTACCACTTTGGCTTGCTGAGGATCGCGTTCACTGTAGCCAAGGAAGTCATCAGCGATGTCCATCAGCTTAGCACCGCGTGTTGCGGCATTGGATGCTCTGGCAACACTGTCCCGGTCAAAATCTACACCGGCTCTAAGTGGGACCTCTATCCCTCCAGCGTAATCATCGCTAATCTGCTCCCTCAGTGCGGCCTCTGCTGGTTGCCCAGGTGTCAGACTTCCTGCCCCTTCTCCATAGGCCATCAGTGTTGTGAGGACCTCTTTTGGACGTGCCCCGGTACGTTGACCGCCATAGTGACTTACACCTTTCGGGGTAGGCAGGGAGGCCCACTCTTTGGCCAGATTTGCCATGAACTTGTCATTGCTGATTTCGCCGCTTTCCCATTTACTCAGTCCACGGCGTTCAAGAAGTGCAAGGGCAATATCGTCCTGAAGCTCTTTGGTGAACTTCTGTGATCCTTTCAGCCCCATCTTCTTACGGAGTTCGCGGAGTGTCTTACGGACAACCTGGTATCTACCTAGAGCTGATGAGTTCAGGTTGTTCTTAGGGTGTCGAAGCATCTTCGTCTGAAGTGCGTCAATCTCATCCAGAGTCATACTGGTCAGTTCAACGTCTCCTCCGGTAAACTTGCCGTATCCCAGCGTCTCGTTATAACCCCGCCCTTTGTCTGTTCCCTCAGTCTTGCCGATGAGGTTAAGTACCGGAGCTGCCTGACGTACCCTAGGTGACGCGGACTTTACAGGATCAACTGTCTCCTGCGGCTGCTGTTCTTCAGGTACCCCTGAGGTGTTTTCTTCCTGGCCGGGGGATGCTGATTGGTAGTCATCACTTCCGAACATTTTGGCTCCTAGAGCCTTCAACTTCTTCCACATTCTCTCGTTCAACTCCTTAGGACTAATTCCAAGGCTTAGTGCCTGCTGGTTGATAGCCTCTTGCTGTTCTTTGGTTAGGTCCTCGATATCCGGGGGATAGTCACCACGGTAAGCTTCCGGGATATCTGCTATGTCAACTGTTGAGGTTGGTGCCGCCTGGTCATGGAGGTCAGAGCCTTCATTCCTCAGGTCCATGTCCTCAAAGGCTCTCTCGTCATCGCTTAGAGATGCTCTCCGCTCATCCTCCTTCGCGGTCAACTCTTGCAGCTTGTTTTCATTAGCCCTACTGGCCTCTACTTCCTGCTGCTGCATCTCCTCGGTACTGGTGTATTCGCGAGAGTCACTGTCGATACGCTTAATGACAAGCTCGCCAATCTCGTTGACAGCCTTCTCAATTTCGACCTGGGATGCGTTAGGGTTTGCTAGTTCCCAATCCAGCAACATGTTCTCGAAGTCTTGGGTCGCCTGTAGACCCTCGTCATTGAGACCCTTGGTACCGAACGGGTCAGTTAGACCGTCTGGCGCGGTTCTGGTGGAGATGATTTTCCTGAAACGATTCTGGGTAGCACCCTTCAGGATTCCTCCTCCCTCTTTCCGGGACTTGGCGTATTTATCTACTGCATCCAGTGCCCTCTTGTACTCGGTGTGGCTTCGTATGATACCTTCCTGTACGGCTTGGTTTACCCGGTCATTCCCGGCTCCCTCGCTAATCTCCCGGTGGAGAAGCAAGAGTTCTTGAGGGTCTTCTTCCGCGCCTCCTTCGAGTAGCTTTTTACGTATGTCCAGGTATGTCGCCCTAGCCTGTGGGTCGTACTTCTCCCACTCCTGCATGATGTCCTCGGGAACCTCTGCGTTGGGGTCCTCCACGAGAACCCTAGTGGCAGTCCTGACTATGGTGTCCTCACGTTCCTGATCTATCTTCTTCTGTGCGTCATCCATCGCCTTCATACGTGCGTTGTTCATACGCTCCAGTTCATCCATGGCAGATGCCTTGATGTCCCGGTACTCAGGGTAAGAAGACAGGGAGTAGTCATGACCAGGCAGTTGCCTATCCAACATCTGGAGTAGTTCTGGATCACCATGCTCAACGGCTTTCGCAGTGATGGCCTCTACCAATGTCTTGTCGTAGTCTGCTTCCAGTATGCCTGTTGAAATGGCCTCTTCACGTTGGTCGGCTATTTGCCCCCAAAGCTGGTCATAATCAGTACCTTGCCCGGTAGACAGCCCCTCGTCAGATGCCTGGTCAATCAGTTCGCCAGCGAGTGCACCATTTGTAGATATCGCCCCGCTATAGACCGCCCTGCCGCGTTCTGCTGTGTGCATGTCATAGGCTGACTGGGCAATGCCTTGGAGGTGTGGATTCAGTCCCGCCAAGATATCAGGATCATCTGTGGTGACCGAGTTGGCAATGAAATCCTGTAGGAAGTTTTGAAACTCCTCAGGGTCGTCTGAATTGCGTCCATCCCACTGGTTGTAGGCGGCAGTGAAGCCTGACCTCAGGCGAGTACCCTCTAGGTTACCCTGCTGGTTCTTATACGCCTCTACAAACAGGGGGCTTGCGTTAGGTGGTATAAGTCCCTGCCTGACTGCCTCAGCGTAGCCCATCGAGTTGTTTCTATGGAACGCCGCCTCACCACGTATTTTGTCCGCTGCATCTTGGTCGGCAGACCGCTTACTCATGAATGAGCTTAGACCACTGTCCAGAGCACTGAGACCTTCAGCAAGTTGGTGCAATGGTGATGGGGCAGGGGTAGGGGGCCTGACATACGTGTCTACCGGCTTCGCCTTAGGGACGATCCTTGGGGCCTGTGAGACCTCTCGTACTTTCGCTCTTGCCATCTATCCCATCCCTTTAAGACCACCGCCAATGCCCTTCAGGATCGCACCTGCTGGACTTGGTGAGCTTGGTCGCTGCACTGAGTTGATCTGGTTCTGAACTTTGGTATTGGTGTTCTTCAATTCTTCGGAGAGCTGTAGGACAGTGTTCTCGTAGTTCAGTTTGGTGGCCTGTACTTTCCCGTCGATGTCTCTGCGTATTCCCACCATTATGTTCTTCAGTGAGAGTCCTCCGACACCAGAACTCGCTGCCGAGCTTTCTGCCTCTGCCTCAAGTTGAGCACCTTCAATGTTGGCCTCATGTCTCTCTTGGTGAAAGGCGTCTTGTTCCTGTCTCATCCTGAGGTCTATCTGACGCTGCTCGTCACGACCGGATGCAAGGGCATTTACGTAGTTCTGTCGCCACTGTTGGGACTGGTTCTCGTAGTCCTGCTGTTGGGCCGCGAAGGATACTGCCGAAGATGCGATTGAGAGTGCGAGGCCGAGGGCGGGTACACACATTACCTTGTCTCCTTTACAAATACTATGAAGTCCATATTGAAGGGGCCGACAGATATGGTTGTAAGCTTTTCAAAGCCTAGCCAACCTAACCATTTATGGTGCTCCAGGTTTCGTGCATCTGCTGTGGCTGAGAGGCGTGACCATAGGGCCTCAATGTTGGCCAGCTCTGGTTTAAGGTTGCGGTGAATTTCGATTGCACGTGAGTAGGCGGAGTTGGTGGCGAATAGCCACAAGCATCCATCAGAACATCCCCAAAAACAGAGTGGCGTTCCTTCCTCATCGTATGCGTACCTAATGAGGTCGTCCTCATCCAAGTTCTCAAAGAGGTTGTGAATCGCCTCCTCGAAAGGGATTCCTGTCCCGGCCCACCATTCTCGAAGGTCGTCCTCCCTGATATCACCCATGACCTGAAGGACATGTTCCTCAGTAGGGATGCCTACACTTATCATCGTTTCGATGCTCTCTTGGTTATGTTGTAATTGTACTCGGTGTTCTGCCACTGGGATGGTAGTACGCTGTCATTCAGCTTCCTGATGCTCACATCGTCAGCACTGCTGTTGACGGAGATGGAGAAGTTCCCGGTTTTAATGGGTACCTCATTATTCAGTATTGAGGGGTCCCCTTGTGTCCTACCAGTGAAGTCGTGGGTAACCTCTTCCCCGTTGCCGTACCGGAGTATTATCTTGTAAGTCCCGGTGTCTGTATGAGAGACCCAGAACTTGTGAACCTGGAGACGGTCAGCGAGGATGACACCTTCTTCAGTCCTTATGAAAAGTCTGGATTCATCCCGGTATGCTTTTGGGATAACTCCGAGGTGAAACTGGAGGGTATCCGACATATCCTTCACAATGACGGTATCGTTGTCGATCCACTCTAGTTCTACCTCCTTGCCTCTCCGGTGGTGGTCATCCAGGTCTCTACTCATGTAGCAGGACACATGGTGCTGCTTGGCTGGGGGGACGCTGTAGGGGAGACTGACAACAGGATAACCATCCAGCTCATCTGTGATGTAACTCTCGTCAATCTTATGGTCTAGCCGTAGGGGGAATCTTTGAGTTGTCTCCGAGCCTCGCTTGTCCAGCTCCAGAACCTCGAATGTGAAACCCCCCATCCATCCTATGGCCAAGTACATCCTACCATTGACGATGCTGGACCACAGAACTTCTTCAGGAAGTGGCATTGTCCACCTGTTCCAGGCACTTTGCACCCTCTCTTCACCATTGTTGTAATACTGGTAGACGTAGAGGTTGTTCGGCTCTGGAGACATCTGACAGACCATCATACCTGATGACTGGCCGGGTGCTATCCTACGTACCTCACCATCCAGCAGGTACTTGCAGTGAGCATTTAGTATCAGTTCACCAGCAGGATTTCTTCCCTGGTAGATCACCTCCGTGATTTGCGTACTGTTACCGACCTCGGTGGCAAACACGATGGACGATCCCCGCAGGGAGACAGGCTCCAAGACACCATCATAATCGTAGAAGGTCTCTGGAGTCGTATCCACGGTATCCTCTCGAAGAGGCTCTCCGTCCGTATCTATTGGTACCTGAATCTTGTTCGCCCAAAGGACCAGCTTCTTGGCAACCACCACTGAGCCTTGCACAATGGTTACGGTACCGTTAGTTGCCTCAATTAGGATGGGGTCGGTATCCAATCGCGTCTGGGCGGTATCTGGAAAGAAGACGTAAGCATTTTTCGCCCTACTTAGGTCCGCTCCCAACTTCGTAATGATAGCCAGTCGGCCATCAATGAAATTCATGGAGACTATCTTCTCGCCTATGAAGGTCGGGTCTACAGAAGTGTCCTGACCGTCCCCGGCTATCCTCTCACCCCATGTCCCCTTCTTGAACTCGAACTCATTAAGGTTAGTGTTCACCAAGACATGCGGCATGGTGTCGGCGTTCAGTTTGTACTCGATGTCTGGGGCTACCGTCTCCACCCAGTTACCTGTAGTTGGGCTACCCTCGTACTTCAGGTAGTAGTCGTCATCTACATCGTCTGCCTCACCGGCCACCTTCACAACGTACCCGCTAATACATTTCCTCGGCAGGTCCGTGAACTTCCTCACCGAGTCTTTAAACGCTATGAATTGCGTCCCGTTCTGGTCATCAATCGTGGAGATATCGAACTCGTTCTCGTCCCCGTCAATGATGATAACGCTGCCTGCTTCAGTACCACCATTTTCCAGAGTAGCCGTGAATCCGGTAACCCCGTCAGCGACCATCTCCGGGAAAACTGTACCATCCAGGGAATCGAGAAACTCCTTGGCGAGTGTGTTAGTTTTGATGAACTTCTCGTTCTCTGCCGTACTATTGTTAGGAGTCTCGAAGGTAGTGGAGTAGGTCTTACCACCTGTGGTTATTTCAAGAGTGTACTTGGTCTTGTAGCCGGAGGACTTGAAATAGGCGATGGCCTTATTCTCCCTCTCAGGTGTCCTCTCTGTATCCATCAACATGATGGTCTGCTTGTTGGCGATAAAGGTAGTATCCTCCACCGTCACAGCGACAAAATTGTTCCTATCCTTCTCTCCCACTCCCAGGTCAAGATAGACATCCTCAGCACCTGTAACGGTTGCCTCAGCGCCACTGGCTAGGTTGAATACCCTAATCTTGCCATCCTGTATCACCAGTACGTAGTGCTCTCCCTTGGATCGGAATATCTCATGGAAAAAGGGGTCACTTAGACTTGGAGTATGGTTGGACAAAACCCTGCTTCCCATCCGGGCAACAACACCATCAGCAACAGAGTTTAGGCAATTCTCTTGGTCCTCGGCAGAGGATAGTCCTCTTGACTGGTCCGCCTGTTGGCTGATGCCCTGAACGATACTAGGTACTGACTGAGTTCTCAGCTCCATTACCTGCGTCCTCCTCGCATCTGCATAAAGTGGGGATTGGTGTCTTTCATAGATGCCTTGTCGAGCCTGCTATCGAACTGCTCTAAGGCAACCTTGGCTTGTTCTGCTTCTCTGGCAGTAATCCTCAGTCCCGCATCTCCGGGATGGTCGTTATTGGAGGATTCCATTGCGGCCATTATCGAGACGTACCATTTGACTGGCTGCGGTAGATCATCGAAGGGGAAGGATAGGGCGGCAGCTATTTCAACGTCCTTGTGAATCTTGAACGTACCCTTCTCCCGGTCAAATATCCGTCCCCCCATATTCACCAAGAGACAATTCCGACTCTTACCTGTGGGGTACATTGACATGACGTTGCTCGGTACAGTTACTTCACCATTAGTACTGACCTTCAGAACCATCTTCTCTACTGTGTTGAAGTTATATCCTTCTGAGAGGACCTTGCTCACCCGGTCCTGTAGAACCTCCGTAGCTTTGATACCTTCGACGGTAGAGCCAGGACCCAGTGTATTGGTAGGTCGTTCGCCCTGTGCCCTCAGTATCAAGTTCACTGCCTCTAGCTCCGTCAATGGTCGGGGAGCACCAAGATCATTACTCATGGTCAATTCCTATTGGGTTTCGGGAGGGAAGGGCGGCAAGGGTATCCCCCTGCCACCCACTGGCGTTATGACCGCACTGTGTCGGCCACCTCGAAGGAGCACTCGGGACGGAGGATGCCATGACCTGCAAACTTGGAGCCAAGCATCAAGGTACCCAGGCGGCGCTTCTGTTCGTCCATGACAACACGGAGGCCACGCTTGTTCAGAGTACCAACGGCCATCTGGTTGGCGATGACACCAACTGTTGTCGTGAAGTCGCCCTGGTACTTGGCACGTCCGGTTGTGATGTTTGTTGAAGGCACAGAGTTGGTACCCTTAACCTCAAGACCAGCGATCCGGCCAACAGTACCGGCAGAGCGGTCACCAGAACCAGAAGTCTCCTCGGTGTCGATACCTGTGTAACGAGCCAGAAGGAGCTGCTGCTTCCAAGGCAACCAGTAGCGAGATTGACCACCGCCGATGTCGTTCTTGCGGATATGCTCAATACCCAGGAAAGCTGCTTCCTCAAGGTGGGATGGATCAGTACGCATGTCAGCATGGTAGTGATAGCTCGGTACAGGACCCCCAGTGTAAGGAGGGGTAGTGACACGAGATGCCTTCACCAGGAGGGAGCCAATACGCTGGTTCTCAGTGCTGGCAATGGACTCACCAATTTGACGAGCGTAAGGGGCACCAAGATCGTAGTGAACGAGGTGTTCATCAATCTCCGCAATGAAGGCAGACTCAATGAGAATACCATCAAGAGAAATCTCAACCTCATCGTGCTCGATGGTACCACCCAGAACTTCCTCACCAGGAACATGCTCAACGGCGTCCCGCTTACGTCCAATGATTGGAAACGTCTCGGACTTACCTCGTGAAATTGTCTTGGAGTAGGTTGCGTCTTTGAAGTCGAAGGTTTCATCCCACGCCTCAATGGTCATCTCGCCAAACTCTCGGAGGTACAACTCACGATCATCAGAACCGCCTGCACCCTTCTTACCCGGTTGGCTTCGGGCGTCTGTGTAATCACTCATATAGAATTTTCCTTTGTAGTTGTTGCCCATCTAGGGCTATTGTCAGTCATATGGTAATATCTACTTAGAGATAGACCGCATGAACTCTTCCGGGATATCGTCCTTCAGACCCTTGGACGCTTCCAGAACCCTTGCTGCCCTACCAGGCAACATTACACTCATCGCATTCCTCATACCGAAGGTAGCTGCGAAGATTATTCCCCATCCAGCCATGTACCATTCTGCGAAATCAGGATGGAATGCTTGGAGATAATTCAATGTCTCCATCACGGCAGGACGCATTGGGGGAATGAACATGCTGGCGATGAGACCCAGAATAGGAATCGACCATATCGCCAGTATAAATTCGTCTTTCCACGAGGACGAAGCTTGGTCAGCCCACTTGAGGTCCCACTCAATGTCGGCCTTTACCTTGTAGGCTGCTACCTCAGCTCTGGCCTTTACTTCGGCCACCTTTGCTTCGTGCTCGGCGGTCTTCAAAGCATCACGCCTCTCTGACCACTTCATGAAGCCCTCACCGACCCACTTCAGTAGGCCGGTGACTGGGCCAATCGCAGAGAGCCAGGTCATCAGAACTTGGAGATGTTGAGCCGCTCGGCAATGTGTCTACGGGCAATCATGTCACTGCCTGCATCCTTCTTTGCCTGTCTGTACTCAGAGCGATTCTTGAACGGCTTCAACGTGCTCTTCGCTGAAGGCTTTCCGCGTGTAGCATCTCTACGTGGTTTCGACCTACGAGAGGCTTTGGTACCTGGAGATGCTTTTGAATGACGTGCTACGAGTGCATCCAGAGCATCTGCTTTGGCCTGTTCGTCAGTACCGTCCATGATCTTATTGAAGCGTTTCTGAGCTGCCTCATCGTAGCCGCCACCGCGACCCCACTCCAAAGCTGCGCCAACAGTGTCGATACCGCCAGCACCCTGAACCAATGCAGCATCCAGACTACTACGCTTGTTCTTGATGTCGGATACCAGGGCCTCCTCTACCTGCTTCGCAAACTCTTTGGTGATACCTTTTGAAGCCAGATAGTCATAAGTGCCCTCATTTAGTCCTTCACCATTGGCGTAGAACTCAGCCGACAGAACCGCCTCATCAAGAGTACCATCTTCGCGTGTATACTGGGCATCCCACTCAGATGCGTCATCAGGATTGAACTCGCCCAAGTCCTCTGGAGCCTCTACATTCTCATCTTGATCCTCATCGGAATCTTCATGCTCCTCCCCTTCGGACTCATCGGATTGACCATCGTCACCCGTATCCTCGTCATCAGGGTCTACGGAGTCATCTTCGTCTTGATGCTCCTGAACCTCATCCATTTCAAGTTCACGAGCTTCCTCCTGCCGCGTGATACTGGTGCCCTCTACAGGACTTCCCATCTGTAGACTTAGACCTGTTTCGCTGCCTACTTCAGTAGTTACCTTGGGTTCATTACTCATCTGTGTTTCCTTGCTGTTGCGCCATTTCGCGTATGGCTCCTGCGCCTTCTTTGGCCAAGGCAGGGGTTGCCTGCTCTAGCATCTTCTGCTGTAGGCCCTGCTCACGCTCGGCCTGTATCTCTTGGTTCATCTGGTCTGGAGATTTTATCAATCCCTCAGACTTGATCCCCTTGGCTGCTGCCAGCCTCAAGAAGAAGTCATGTGGATTGGTTGACCGTGCGAATACCTCGGGTCCGTATGCCTTCTGTCCTGCTGCTGCGAACTCTTGCAGCTTCACGTAGTCTGACGAGTGGCCGATATTATCTATGCCGGTCTTCACCGTCAGCTTCACGAGTCCTTCTGGCAGAGGTGGAAGAGTATCCCCTTTCTCCTCATCACACAGGAAGATAAATCTCAGTACGAACCACTTCTGGAATGACTGGGACAACTCCGAGTAGACACCGCCCATTGCCTTATCCAGCTCCATGGACAGTCTCTGCCATTCCTCCTGTGTCACCCTTTCCGCGTCCCTCTGGATGGAGGTTGCCGACATGAACGCGAAGCCTAGACGGCGAGCTGCTTTGTCGAACTCTGACGCTGTAACCTGGTGGTCTCCACCCTTCTGTGCACGTGTCCTGGTGAGGTCTTTCTCACGACCTGAGATAACTGACAGGTTCTCGGCCTCCTTAACATCACGCATATCCGTGACACCTTCAGGGTCCACCAGAATCAGGGAGAATGCTGCATCCGCTGCCCCGTCTTGGAGAGCAGACCCAAAGTTCTCTACAGCCAGAAGGTCACCCTCATAGTCTCCGCAATACGGTGTGCCCCAGTCACCATGTTCGTCAGGGACTAGCCAAGCAGGGAAGTATGGTGGGACATCGTAAGGGTGGTAGGACTCTGTATCGGGAATGTACTTGCCACCAATCTCTTGCCAGCATACCCACTCCATCTCATCATCGTCGTTGGTGCTGAGTTTCATCACCTTGTAGATGGTCGCCGAGTCTTCCCACTCATTCTTCCCATGAACAACGTCTCCTGACGCTCGCCGGGAAGCCAGTACAGCTTCTTTGAGGTCATCCTCCAGGGTGGCCATACTGACTTCCACCTTCAGGACGGTTACTAGTGGGTCCCCATTAGAGGCTCTTTTGACCACATAGTTGTGCATCGAGTGGTATTGCGGCGAATCCTTCTCCATCCACTCAGCCAGACAGTTACCCGCGATAATCAGCTTCCGCATGATCCTCACATAGGTAGACCTGGCCTTGGTCAACTCCATGTTGGCCCTGTAGGTTTGCTCGCGTCTGGACAAGGCGTACTTCACCTTGCCCCAGAGAGCCGGGTCCTGCTCTATCTCCTCAGCAAGCTCATGCTCCTCAGGTACGTACTCGGCCATAGGGAGTCCGGGTGGAAGGGCGGAGAGCATAAGGTTTGATGCCAGACCATTGACCAATCGAGCATTGACGCTCTGGTTTGTGATTGCGGCCTGGTCCCCAGTTCTCCAGTGTTCTGGAGGGAAGACACTAGGGATGGTGATGTCAGAAATTCGCCTTGCTACCGCTACTGCTCCGGTTCTTCCGCCTCTCTCTGCGTTATAGAAATCCTCCGCAGACATACCCAAAGAAAACTCACTGTGTTTATCCTCGGTATCAAGCATATCGACTTCCTTACATCTTGATCGGTGCGTCAGGGCTAAGGCTCGGACTCTGGCCTCGCTTCACCCGGTAATTAGGTCCCCGGTTGTTCCCGAAGTTCTCTTGATTTTCCTCTTTGCGTTTACCGCCAATCTCAGTCTCTTCAGGCGGTTCTACGGGAGGGGCGGGGGCCGCTGCTGGTGGCGGAGTGGCCTTACTCTTTGATCCAAAACACATGTGTTACATCCTCACTTCTTTTGTCGCTGTAGCCTCAGGCTCGTCCTTATGGTCCTCGACCGTGGTACGCTCGAACTTCATATTCTTGTCGATGTCCTCAGGCTTATAGTTGGGGGTTGTTACCGGGGGGTCCGGCTGCTTACCGCCTAGACACATTTCTCATACCTCCACGGATAGTTCTTCGGCGTCTTCGTCTTCTCGCCGGTTCGCCTTGATGATTGACTGGGCCAGCTCTACCTTTCCGGCATACATAAACTGGGTGTCTGTCTCGGTGTTCGGTTGGATACACCTTGGGGGAAATGTCTTCTCCAGGTACCTAATGAACTCTTCACTGACCTTTGGAATTGTAGACATCAGAGACTCCACTCTGTGTCGCCCTGAAGGTACTTGATATACATCTCCAGGTAACGCATGGCCTTCCTCAGGTCCTCAGCACCATTCTTGTAGGGGTACCGGCAGATGTACTTCAGGAAGTTGCCCTCACACCAGTTCAGGTCATTCGACATGGCCATGTAGGTTGGCTCAATCTCGAACCTCGTGTAGTGGTTGGGACGATTGACCATATCTCCTTCTGTATTGAAGTTGTTCACTACGGAGCCGCTGTCCAAACTCTTCTGGATCATGGCTTGGGCACGTTCCAAGGCCCGAACTGAATAAGAGGTCTTAGGGGATGCACCCAGTACCAGCGCAATTGTCTCTCGCTGTAGAGAATTGAGGTCCTCGTTTGCCTCCAGGAATGTCTGTAATTTGATACTCATGTCACAATCCTTCGCTTCCAAACTTTTGGTTCTGAATAACTGCAACCTTGAATCCATACGCATACGGAGAGCCAGAGGAGGGGTCGAAGAGTCTCTCCGTCCTACCCTTACGGCCTTTCTCAAGAGGTTTCACAGTGATGAAGGATTGCTTCTCAATATGCTTCTTACGCTCCTTGGTCTTGCTGTTATACCTGACCACCTCTACGTCACGTACTTCAAGCTTGGTAACTTTGCCTACCGCAATGCCGTAGTTCCAGTCACCACCGACACCCCAAGCCACTACGCTGCCGACCTCAAGAGGCGACCCATAAGCATCCATAAAGTTGCTATCCATCATCGCCACCCTGACATCATTCCAATGATTAATGTTAGGACCAAGACCCCAAACAACAGTAACAGGGGAGGACCCATAAGAAGCCCCACGATAGTCCACCACCCAATCTGTGCTGTAAAAGCTACTCCCAAAAACTTACAAACGGTGACGAAGCCCATCGCCCCGTACCAAATGCTCCAAAACCAATTCATGCTCTCACTCCTTACCGGGAACCCACAGGGTCACCGTCTTAGTTTCCATGTCGTAATCGTTCGCCAGTAGTATCTTGGAGAGTCTGGCAGTCTTCAGGGCCTCTTTATCGCCCAGACCAGCCTTCTCATACCGACATACAATCGCTTCCCAGACTGAACAGTCACCGGCCTCATGCCACTTGATGACTTTCTGCCCTTTGTTCTTTCCTCTCGTGATTACCCCTTCCTTTGGTACCAGCCTCAAAGGGTTCTCTACGATCTTCCGTGCACTCTTCATCCCGATACCAGGACATCCGGGGAAGCCATCAATTGCATCTCCGGCCAATGCCTGGACGTAGTGACTCAGACGGGCCTCCATGGCGGTCACTTCTCGCACCACCGGATTGCCGGATGTGTCATTGTCTTTGAGCTGGTAATGGAGTCCCGGTATCGTCTGGAAGTCCTTGTCCCTTCCCACAACTATCTTACGTCCTGGAACCAGTTCTTCTGCCGTTGCGTGTATCCCCAATGCGTCATCTGCCTCCAGGAAGGCCAGATGCTCGGCCTGATACTTCCTCCGCAGGTACTCCTTCAATGGAGTGAGTAGCATCGGTCTCAGTGAGTTCTTCCGGTTCGACTTGTACTCCGGGTCAACCTTCAGTCTCCAATTGTCCTCGGCTGGGCAAGATAGGAATATCCTGATGCTCTGTGCCTTCAGCCGTGTCTTGAGGCCGGATATCAGGTTGTCAACTACGGCTTCTCCCTCGGGACGCATCGCAAAGGGTTCTATCGTGCCGTTCGGAGATTCCACTGTGTGTTGGCATACTGAGGCCGCTATGAATGCAAGTGTGTCCCCATCAATGAGGAGGGTTGTTTCCTCACTCATGCCAGGGTTTCCCCATTCCAACACTTCCTGACATCAGCGAAGAACTCGGCCCACATCTCCACCACGTAGTCAGTGAAGTCTTTGAAGGACTTGATCTTGCCCGCACAATGAACTTCTCTTCCCAGCAGATAGTCCAGGAAGTCCACCAGTGTCAGAAATGTCCCGTAGAGCATCACCGGTATCAGGATATAACTGACGGTGGCCTTACGTATAAACCAGTTCTCCTCCTCGGAGATTGGATCGGTGAAGGCCCATATAGCCAGCCCTGTTACAAGCCAAATGATAAATGCGATATCCATTAGAATCCCTCTTTCTTTCCGAGGGCTACGAGACCCTCCATTGTGACGTGCCACTTCCTTGAGAAGCCCATACCGTCAGGTGTAATGTTGGTGATCCAGCCTAGGGACGCTGCAAATGCGGTCTCAATGCTGTATTCTCTTGCGAAGTTGGAGCTGATGAAAAAGGGCTTTCCCCATGCGGTCTCTACTACTTCCCAGACCTCATCAGGTATTCCCCCGAAGTATCCACTCCCGGTAGTTGTGCGGCTTCTGCCTAGATCAGTGACACTCGGCCCAGTTGTTTCCTGGCTTGAAGTCCGTAGCGAGGACCCCTTTGAAGTTGAGGCTTTCGCCCGTTTCGCGTATCGCTTGTTCTGCTGCTGTACCAATTACTTCTCCCAGCCCATCTCTATTCTCAAATTGAAGCTCGTCGTGGACCCATGCCATCTGCGCAAAGTCTTCACCCGGTCTCAGTCCGTAGCTGTTCTCCAAGGTGTCTCTGGTACGAACCATCCACTCTTTGCAGACGATTGCCCCGCCTCCTTGTAGGAGCTGGTTAATTGCTGCGTGAGGTTTACGTATGGAGAGTTTCCGACCATCAAGGGCCTGTATGAACCCTCTCTCAGCCTCCGCCACTACCACCTTTTTGAGGTCTTTAAGTCCGGCAATACCTTCCAGGAATCTCTTGGATACCTGTTGGCCTCGGACCACCTGGGCGAGAGACCTGTTGTCTAGTTGGACATACTTCTTCTTGAGGAGCCTCTTCATAAAGGTACAGTAATTCTTAGCGGCACTGGAGTTAGCCAGCTCCTCTATCTCATCGTCCTCGACACCAACACCCTGGCCGATACGAAGTGGTCCTGCCCCATAGAGAAATGCGTAGGTGACCGTCTTGGTGTCTGCCCTACTGAGTCCGGTTATCTTTGAGTTCTCGCTGTGGATGTCCAAATCAGGATCACACACCCTCTCAGAGAACTTTCCGTTGTCGAACTTATGGAGGTAGTGTCCCAGGAGACGCAGCTCCAAGCCACTGGCATCTGTCCCTGTCTGCTTCCAGTCACGGCATTTCGGAATGAAGAGACTACGACATTCATAGCCAAACCCTCCCTTCCAGCCGTAGATGATGTTGTCTTCTTTATCCTTCGAGACAGAGGACACTTGGCCAAGATTCGGATTAAAGTGTGCTCCTCGGTGTGATACGGTTCCTAGTGGGTCCACCCTACCGTGGATACTTCCATCTTCGTCGTAGAGGTTGATCCAATTCTTCTTCCCGTCATTCAGGGCACCCAGTGTCTTGGAGACAACCAGATATTCCAGGATCATTTCCTTGAGTTCGCTACTCAGTACTGTTTCTGGTATCTCCTTGATGGTCGTCTCATCGACCTTAGCTTGGTCCATGTTCTTGCCACCCCACTCCGCAGGGGTCCACCCGAACACTGTTTGAAGCCTGTCTCCAAGGTGCTGCCTTGACTTAGGGTTGAAGGTGACCCTCTTAACTCTGACGAAAGGAGCATCGGTACTGTAATGTGCTTTGGGAGGCCCTACGTAAGGAGACAACTCTTTTCCGGTCTTCTCAGAGAACCTAGGGATAGTCACATTCTTGAATCCCTTCAGAGACTCTGCCCGATCCCTTGCTGGTAAGGTGCCTGTCTTCTTGTCATCCAGAGCTTCCCACCATGATCCAAATACTTTGATTAATTCCCGCTCAAGTTCGGCCTGACGGTTCTTCAGTTCCCCAGCCAGTGAGATGGCATTATCAATGTCAAATCCGAATCCATGCTCTTCCTGCTCGATGATGAGTTTGGCGACCTTATGCTCCAACTCCACGCATCTATCAGACCAGACAAAGCCTCCTGACTGTTTTGAGGTTCCGTCCAGGTGTGACTTGATTAGGTTCCACAGTTTGGATGTGACAATGATGTCCTGCTTGCAGTAGTCCTGCATGTCTTTGCGCCAGACTAGCCACTTAGTATCGTGACCCTCGTCCTTTGCGTACTCGCCCTTCATCTCTCCAAGACGATAGCCCCACGCTTCGAGGCTGTGACGCTTTATCAGGTTTCCGGGCAAGGTCCCTCTGTGGAACCTTGGCATGTCCAGTTTCATCAGGACATCGGCTGGCCAAATCATTTTGGCGAGTATCATGGTGTCACGTACTGTTGCAGGCTCCCACCCAGGGTAGAGCTTCTCAATGGCCCTCACATCATATCCGACACCGTTATGGGCAATGATGATGTTGCCACTATCTTTGTGGAGCATCTCCAGTCCATACTCTATGGGGTGGTAGAGTCCGGGGTACTGCTCACGTCCCACGGAGGACGCACACTCCCAGATTTCTCCGGTGTTTGTATCAATGATGTCTAGGCAGTGGATAGTCTCAACGATGTCCAGAAGACCATTCGTCTCAATGTCAAAGGCTAGTTCTCTCACCTATAATACCTCTTGAAAGCCTCCGTGAACTTTCTCCAGTATCCGACCTCACTCCTCTCCCTGTGCTTTGGGTCTTCGGCAGGGTAGGGGGATTCTTTTGGGATATACGGGCGTTCCAACGTGGGGCCGATTTGCTTGATTTTCCGGGAGACTCTCTTCTGGCTATCTCCCGTTACTAGGAAGATTTCCTTCATTCTCCAGGTGGTTTCTCGGACTACGAGTTTGTCCATCAGGTCAGTCGGAAAGACTTACGCCTCACCGCTGCCTCAATCCCTGACTCCATCCGGGACATCCAGTTGATTATCTTGTTCCGGGCCAGGGAGATGGGCATGTCCTGAGCCTCTGTCAGGGTGTCATCGTCCTTGTATTCTGGAAGGGTCTGGTAATTCACTCCATGATAGAGCAGGGCGTCATATGCCTTTCTCAGAAGTCCTACCCACCCTTGGGCCAGGCTAACCCTAATCTCCATCGTATTGAGGCGCTTTTTGATCTTTTCCAGTTCAGCCTCAAGGAGCCGCTTTTCAGTCATTAGTATTCTCCAAATTCTGAGGGACCCTCTTCAAAGGGTTTGTTGGTGGGTAGTAGGCGTCCCGTATCAGGGTTGAACTCCAGGATGTCAGCAACTCCCGTACCGCCCCTGTCCCTGTTCTTTAGGACCCTGACCCTCGTTAGGTTTGATGTCTCGCCTTGCTGGTTACGCTCGAAGCCAATCACTGAGTTCGCAAAGTTGGCGATACCCCCGGAACCTCTGATCTGGCTGAGACTGGTCTGCCCACCTTCCTCGTGGGACCGTCCTTCAGGTCTCTTCAAGTGGTGGCTGATGATTATGGAGGCTGACAGTTCTTTGGCCATGGCGGCGAGGTCCACTGAAATCTTATCCAGGGCCTTCCGCTCATCATTGTGATCCATCTGGGCGACAATGAAGCTGAGGGGGTCAGCGATGACAATCCGACAGTCCAATGCTCTAACCATGAACCGGAAGTACGACTTGACTGCTTCAAATCCCCACTCGGCTGAAGTAGGATCGAAGAGTTCAAGCATCCCGCTCTCAAAGAGTTCTTTGTGGACCCTCCGTCTCTCCTCCTTTGAGACAACATCCACATGAAGACGTTTGTTCAGGTGGACAGACATGAGGTCCAGTTGCGACTTTCTCCGAGTATCCTCGAAGCGCATCACCCCAATTTTCTTCCCAGAAGTGATTATCGGGTAGACTGTCTCGTTGATAATTGTCGTCTTGCCGACACCTGTACCAGCCACAAGGTAGGTGACTTCCCCTTCACGGATTCCTCCCAGGATTTCATTCACCTTCGGGTACGGCCATTCGCAAATTAGCTCGGGGTCATCCTCTTCCATGTCCTCGACACAGAGTGCAGCGTTGATAATTCCTTGAGGACGCCACCCCATGGCTGACCATACCGCTGTGTAGATATCCCCCTTACGTCCCTCCTGTAGGAGGTCGGAGGCATCTTTGAAGCCGGGTACCTTGGCCACCTTGACCTTCCCGACCGGAAACATTGGAGCACATTCCTTGACTGCTTCCTGGCCGGGGGAATCGTCATCGAACCAAAGGACAATGGTTTCAAACCTGTCGATCCACCTATAGTTCTTCTTCAGACACTTGGTGGCCGACCCTACGCCAGCACTGAGGGAGACAACGGGTATCTTGAAGTCAGTTGCCTGAGCGACACTCAGCGCATCCAGCTCCCCCTCTGTAATGACCACCATCCGGTCATACTTGTCTCCCCATACAGGTTGACCAAACAACATGCAGTCTGACAGGGGAGGCGCATTGTCCGACTTCAGGACTGGGAAGTTCTTCTCAGGGTCTCTTGTCTTCTGGAGTACAAGCTCACCTTCCTGAGAATAGTATGGGGCAACCTGAATGACCTTCCCACTTTCAGACCTATACCGGAAGTAGCCAAACTTCCTCAGGGTCTTCTCTTCCAGTCCTCTCTTGTTGAGAGCCGTAAAGTCGCCTTCACTGTAGGCTATCAGTCCCCTCTTTGTCTTACTCTTGGCCACCTTGTTGGGCGAGAAATTCTCGTCAGGTGTCTTCATTCCACATTCCGGTGTGTAGCAGAATCTGTGACCGTCTGCGTATGTAACCAGATTGTCCTCTGATCCACAGTCATCGCATGGACCCCTGTAGACAACCTCGTCAGAACCCTCTCTGTCAGTCATGTGGTAATATCCTATCGGGATGACGAGCTGCGTTACACCAGTACTTCTTGTACCTCTTACCGTTATGGTCTCGCGCCATCTCAGTCTGAATATCCAGACCGGCAGCTCGTAGCTCAGAGATACGGGATGTAAGGGAAGACACGCTCAGGGTTGTCATGGCGATCAGGCCAGTCAGTATCCGTCCTGAAGAAAGAACATCATAAACTAGACGAGTCTGAGGAGCCAGGGCCAGGACAGTGGGGATTGGGAGTAGGTCTTTAGGAGAGGTCATATTGAGAACCCTTCTTTGTTGGCCCTTTCCAAGTCCGCTATGATCTTCTCTATTACCTCGTCCGCGAGATACTCTCTTATCGTGACTATCACGATGGCCATACCATTCGCGGTTCTATCCAAGGCATCCTTGATTATCTCAGATTCCTCGCTATCAAGTGGAAACTGTTTCTCCAGCGTTTTATACATCCTGTCGGTGTAAACCACTGCATCCATCAAGTGGTCCAGACAGCGTATTTGCCCTTCACTAAGTTCTTCCAAGGAAATCTTTTTGTCAGTCATTTAGTACTATCCTTTTGTTGATATACAAGGCTACGTCATCGCGAAGAATATCCATGTCCAGGGGAGGACAACGAGGCTTGGTTCTGTCACGGTATTTCTGAATCTCGGAGTGGCCGACCAACTCAATACTGCTATAGTCATCGAGGTAAGGCTTCCTGAGGTCTTCGTACTTCTCGTGAAGGCCAAGACACAGTTCGAGAAATGCTTTCCTCTGCTCACTTGTAAAGTTGTCTACACCCTCTGACGATGAGTACTCTCGACCACCCACTAGACAGACTCCAATAGAGTCCAGGTTGTGGCCGGGTGTGTGTGACCCTATGGTAGCAATGTCCCGGCACGGTACGGTTACCCCGTTCCTCTCCACTATGAAGTGATACCCGGTACTCAGGAGGCCCATCTTCAGGCCCCCTATTCGAGCCTGAGAGGCCCACTCTACGACAGAGCCACAATCCTTGTACTCATTCGCTGTATGGGAGTCGTGGAGAATGACCCTCTTGGTGAAGGCTCTCTTTTTATACTGAATCAATCCCATCATCTAATCCACTTAACGCTATTGTGCATCTGCAAGAACCTTATCCGGGTGTATCTCTGGTCCAGGCTCTTTGAGCCAAGCCTTGGGGACAATACCAATCGCCCACTGAAAGCCGTGCTTATCGGCCCACATTGCGTAGGTGGTCTTTGACCCTTTGTTGATCTTGTCGCTGGCCCTCTGGAAGACGAACCTTACGTCCAACTCGGGATGCTGATGCTTGATGAAGAGATGCTTAGCCCTATCCTTAGGCTCCAGCTTCCCTTTGGTCTCTACTATGATCCCATTCTCAAGTACGAAGTCGGGGGTATACTTACGCCGCGTCTCAGGTACCACGTATGGTATCTTTAACGACTCAAAGCGTACAACCTGGCCATGGGCTTCCAGGAATCGCGCATTCTTCTGCTCAAGGCCGGACCTAAAGCCCAGCCTCAAGCCGTTCTTCATGTTCGTCTTGTTGATTTTAGGATACTTGCGATAACGTCCCCGCCACTTCTTGGTGGAGACTCCCAACTAGGACTCCAGGTCCCCATGAATTAGGAAGACATTAGATATACCAAGAAGTGCGAATACGAACCAAGCGAGTAGACCAGAGCCTGTCAACGAGTAGGTTATCAGACCAGACGCGACCAGTCCCAGACACATCACTATGGCGAATATCACCGTCTGGATGGCCCAGGCTATATCTATGGCAGGATTAGGCATCAATGTCCCTCCTTAATTGTGCGGTATAACGCATAGGATAGGTAGATAAACAATAAGGCCATGACGCCACATAGCCCAGCAATGGTGCAGGACAGGAGGATCAGTACAAGAGTTTCCATCACCCGTCCCCCATAACCGCTTGGTAGAACATGTAGATAATCACAGTGCCTATAGCGATGAATAGGGGTGTTAGTACGGTCTCCGCCATCATCGTCGTCTTGCCTCCAGTATCATTTGCCAGAATATGTAGATTGCCACAGCCCATATGGACCAGAACACAGCCATAGCTATTGCTTGTGTCACCATCCCTCTCCGTAGAACTCAAAGTAGATGAAGATGATGAACAGTAGGAGGAATATCCACTCCATCAGTAATCCTCCTCGTTACTCACTGTATCGGAGGAGTCTTGATCCTCGGTACCGTAACCGCCCTGAACGACACCAAAGCCTTTTGATCCTTTGACAAGTTTCGTCACTTGAACCTTGAAGAAGTCCAAACGAACACCTGCTTTCTTGGAGGATGTCACCTTGATAGGACGTGCGGTATAGAGGATACGGCCCTCTGATCCACTCCAAATCTGCTCGTCAATGATCTTGTCAGCGGCATTGCGGATTTCGATCTTTACATCCTTGTCCTTGATCTTGGCGTTCTGCTTGAACGTGAAGACATAGTTACCGGTCTCGTTACCCTCGTCGTCAAGCTGATGCTCGAACGGAAGGTAAATAGACCACCCCTTCTTCTGGGCAGGTGTCATCTCATCTGTGAACTCATCGAAGGCTGCTTGTGCCGCCGCCTCGATCTTCTCCACCATGGACTGTGCCTGTGGACCGGCTACAATCAGCTTGGTGTGAAATAGGCCATCGTCATTGAACTCGGTGTCCGGCTTGTTGAACCATGGGTGGAGAAACTCTCCAACTTCTGAGATGTGATACTGTTTTGCCATTCTGGAGGCTCCTCTAGTTTTTGTTCCTGATTTCCTGGGCGGCAAAGTCTCGGAGTGATTCCATCTGGACATTTGCCTTCATGTGGTAGCGGTCCTCGTCATGGAGCATCCGCTTACCCATCTGATAAAGCTCGGAGGGCTTGACGCCTGAACGCTCGGCCACAACTGCGAAGGCCACGGCCACTGAGGCGATGAGCTGCTCGGGTGTGTAGCCCTGTATTGGGTCGAGAACCGCATGTGCACCGGCAGCAACTCGATCCCTTGAAACAAGGTTCAACTTGTCCCGGTCAATACGAGAGCTGAGTGGATTGGTTGTTGGTTTTTTCATTGGAGAGCGTATCCTTGTTATCTAGTGGGAGGGAATTGTCAGTCAAATGGTAATGTTTAGGCAAAGAAGTAGTCGCTATCCCTTATTTCCTCTAGGTTCAGCTTGCCCTTTGGAAGCGGTTCCGGCCACTCTTTACTAGCTGATCCTATTTCCTTACAGGCTGATTGAAACTGTTCAAGGACAGGCTCCTTGTAGGTCTCAATGAAGGCTTCACGAATACAGGCCGAAAGTGTCCACATGTCTGCTGCGACTGTTCCGTAGGCATCATGGATGGTGGTCATGGAAGTTATACCATTGTCCGCTGCAATGTTCACACAGGTGACTAGAGCTGATGCATCCATTGAGTGGACGAAGTTTGGCGCGATTCCTCTTGTCTGTGCCCTAGGGTCTAGTATCGGTTTTGTTTCCCATTGAACAAGCTGAAGCCTCTGACCATCAATCATGGTATCAATACGTTTCCTCTCTCTCTCGCCATAGAAATGTCTGACAACAAAGCCTGATGGTGTCACCCAGTAAAGTGGTATTCCCTCTGAAGTAGTTCTTGATGCATTATCCTGTATCCACTTCATGACATCCTGAGCTACAACCACAGTATTCACCACGGCATCCCAAAGAAGAGGTACCAGGGACTTGACTGCCTCAACGCGGTCACTCTCAGACAATTTTACTCCATCTGGGTCGTCATCCTTGATCCAATCCATGATGTACTGGAAGTACGAATGCCGGGTTCCGCCATAAGGGAGGATCATGACTGGCCTCTTACTTAGGCTGCGTGGAAGTCTTCCCCCACACATGTCTAACCATTTTGAGTATAGCCCACTTCCCCCAGTCTCTTTTAGGGATTCCAGAGTACTGGTCAAACGGTCGGCCACTTCCTGGTATATGTCCCTCGGCTTGTCTGAAGGAATGAGATTGACAGAGGCTCCCCCTATGTCATCAAGAACCATTGCTGATAGGTGCTGAAGGCCGTTACAAGTGCCATCCACCCGGATAGGCAGGGAGGACATCATTCCTTCGCCTTCATCCAGCCATCTCACCCACTCGAAGATTGCGGCAAGAGCTTGCCATGGGTCCGAGGATTCCGCCCAGCTCCGGTCATCTAGGGGATCATCTGCTATTCTTCTCCATAGGGCCTCATTCTCTTCCACCCAGGCTATCCTGTCGTCCATTGACACCTTGTCATTTCCCCAAGTGTTGGCCAACTGTATCGCAAGCCAGCCAGCATCCTGTGCTGTGACGGGTTTAGACTCCTTGAATGTCAGTAGTCCCCGGTGTAAATCGTTACCTTGAGGCTGTAAGTCAGATGTTATCGGATACATTCTACCTCTGAAGTCCAGCATGTGAGGGAAGTAGAACACCTCCTCATCAGAGAATCTATTCGCGGCTACTATTGTCCTTCTAAAGGATATGAACTTCGAGAACCTCTTTGCGTTCTCCATTCTTACAGAGGAGGCTACTGCTGCCCATGTCTTATAGACTTGCTTATCGTTCTCGGCCTCAGGAGGCATTGCAGGTACGGTCGCCTCTTCCTGTCTCGGTAAACCGGCTATCGCCAAGTCATTATTCCAGACAGTGTTAGCCACCTCCAGGACCCTACTGTTTATAGTCCATCCGGTATTTTGTATCTTGTTTATCGCCCCATATACCTCCGGCATGTCGATGGCGTCATACTCATCAATGGCCCTTTGCCGTTGCGTCTCATGGCTGGCATGGAACCTGATGAGGAAAGGTGTACGAACAAAGGGTGTCCAGTACCCTCCATCCCTGGGCGAAGTCCACGGCTTAGGAGGAATCACCGTGGGCATTAGGACAGGCCAGAATACAAGCTCATCGTCCATAGCGTTCTTCAACCAATCCAAAAGACTATCATCAGGTTGGAGTATCATTGGTCTCTGGTTGACTATCTTACTGTTCCGTCCCTTAGACCGCTTTGGTCTGAAGTCTGGGTCTCCTATTACCTTGAATCTTCCCGTAGCTTTTACCGTCAGGTCAATTAGGCTTAGCCCGACCCTTAGCCTCTGCTCATCAGTCCAATCAGTCCATACGATCTTCCCGGCCACGTGCTTGTTGAAGATCACAATCCTGGCCCTTTTCTGATGTGTAGATGTTGATCCACGTTTCTCATAGAAACCCTTCAGCTTGTTCCAACTGTCGGGGTCCTGTGCCTCCCAGGCTTTTGCCCTTGCCTCATGCTCTGTCCAGGTACCAATCTCCACGGCCAGAGCCAGTATTCCTCTCCGCTCATTTCCAAGCATCCTCAGGATTGTTCTCAAAGAGACTACCGCCAGAACGTCTGGGTCCATGCCTCTTATTAGGGGGAGACTCAGCGGCTTTGCTCCCCGCTTCTTGGAGGTTTTATCTACCCACTCCTTAATCTCCGATGACACTGGAAGAACCCACTCTTTCAGTAGAGACCTGTAGGGCCTCAAGCGATTCATGTCGTTCTTCTCACGTGCCTTGTTTATCTTGTCCCTCATCCTGCTCTCCCCCAGAGCAAGCATCTCTTTCTCAAGTTCTACCTGTTGATCCCACTTGTCATGTAGATATGCAGGCAGTTCTTCAAATGGCTCCATGTGGACCTTTCTCCATCAATACCTGAACTTCGGGATTAGTTACCGGGCATTTCTTTCCGCTCTTGAAGTGCGTCCGGCGCGGATCGTAGCTCCACGAGCTTATCAAGGTCATAGTGTGGATCGAAGATGGCTACCCCTTTATAGGTAAGGCCCTCACGTGCCTCGTGTTCCAGGGCGGTAAGTGTAGCCTTCAGGATTGTTTGGACAATCTCACCCTTGGTAGCGTGAGGGCTGATTAGCCACTTGCGTCCTTTCCAGGGCAGAGGTTCCCCAGTGACATTACAGACACCGTTCATATCCTTTACCTGTAGGTACCAGTAGTCTCTGCCATCATATGAGAACAGGACATCCCATCCGAAGGGCATAGAAATATCTTCATGGATGTCCTTGAGTCGCTGGTACATTGATAGCAATCCCAATTGCCACTTTGACTGTGCTGACTCTATGTCAAATGGTAATGTTTCTTTAATGTTGCTGGTCATATTGCTCTCACCTTTTTGCTTGATCGAATGATTACCCCTGAGCCGGGGTCCTTGTAAGTCTTAACAAGAATCAGGTCCCCGTTCTCGTCCTCTTTGAGACGCCTATTGACCACCGTCAGGCTCTCTAACTGCTTCCTAACAGTGTCCTTCATTTCTGGTGTGGCATTACGTGGCATGTTCCGCCACTCCCAGAAGGCGTGTTGTGCCACAAGTACCAAGAAGACACCAATCAAAATGGTATCAGCCATTGTATTTCCTATCTTTTCTGGATGTCTGTATGTTAAACGGTAATTGCAAAGACAGTACCTAAATCTGGCGTGTCTACCAATTTCACCATACCCGCTGAAATCGTTCCGGAACGCATCGTTTCCGAACCGTGAGTGGGCTTATAGGGCGGTTTCTTCTCAAATCCAAGCAAAATTTCGCCTCTGCATCCAAATTTTCTGCGCTTTTCCGGAATGTCCCTAAGATCGGATATTGAAAAGAATTGCACGAGAAAAGTGCGCAATGCCTAAAAAATAGGCAAATAATGAAATAATCGGGTCAAACAAGCTGAAAAGGCGATTCTTTTCCGGAGGATTCCGCCGAGAATTCTTGTTGCCGTTAGCTCCTCGGTACAAAAAGGGAGCCGAAATTTCCGTCAGGGTTCAATATGAAGAAAATAGAAGCAATCATCAAACCGTTCAAGCTGGACGAGGTAAAGGAAGCGCTGCAGGAAGTCGGTCTGCAGGGCATTACGGTTACCGAAGCCAAGGGTTTTGGACGCCAGAAAGGTCACACGGAACTTTACCGCGGGGCTGAGTATGTTGTCGATTTCCTTCCCAAGGTGAAACTTGAGATCGTTACCAATGACGACATGGTGGAAGCAGCAGTCGAGGCAATCCGCAATGCTGCCCAGACCGGTCGTATCGGGGACGGCAAGATTTTCGTTTCCAACGTGGAAGAAGTCATACGCATTCGTACCGGTGAAACCGGCGCTGATGCGATCTAGCAATTTTGTGACTGGCAGCCGCCAGGTCGCAACCAACCTCCAGAGTGTGTATTAGAAAGGCTAATGGCATGAGTTCAGCTCAGGACATCATCAAGAAAATCAAGGAAGAGGACATCAAGTATCTTGATGTTCGTTTCACCGACCCACGCGGCAAGATGCAGCACGTTACCATGGATGCAGACCTTGTCGACGAAGACATGTTTGCAGACGGCATCATGTTCGACGGTTCATCCATCGCGGGCTGGAAGGCTATCAACGAGTCAGACATGAACCTCATGCTTGACCCGGAATCTGCCCACATGGACCCGTTTTTTGCCCAGTCAACCATGGCAATCTTCTGTGACGTCGTGGACCCGGTTACCGGCGAAGCCTATAACCGCGACCCGCGCGGCACGGCCAAGAAAGCGGAAGCCTATCTCAAGTCCACCGGTCTTGGCGACCAGGTGTTTGTAGGCCCGGAAGCAGAATTCTTCGTCTTCGACGATGTTCGTTTTTCTGCTGATCCGTACAACACAGGTTTCAAGCTGGATTCTTCGGAACTTCCTTCCAACATGGATTCAGAATACGAGGCAGGCAACATGGGTCACCGCCCCCGTACAAAGGGTGGTTACTTCCCGGTTCCTCCGGTTGATTCAGGCCAAGACTACCGTGGCGAAATGCTTTCCGTCATCAAGGAAATGGGCGTAACGGTTGAAAAGCATCACCACGAAGTGGCAGCTGCCCAGCACGAACTTGGCATCATGTTCGATACGCTTTCTGTCAATGCCGACAAGATGCAAATCTACAAATATGCCGTGCATCAGGTTGCCCATGCCTATGGCAAGACAGCCACCTTCATGCCAAAGCCGGTCTTTGGTGATAATGGCACCGGCATGCATGTACACATGTCAATCTGGAAAGACGGAAAGCCGACCTTTGCCGGCAATGAATATGCGGGCCTTTCTGAAACCTGCCTGCACTATATTGGCGGTATCATCAAACACGCGAAAGCATTGAACGCTTTCACAAACCCGTCCACCAACTCATACAAGCGCCTTGTGCCGGGCTATGAGGCTCCGGTTCTGCTTGCATATTCGGCTCGCAACCGTTCGGCTTCCTGCCGCATTCCTTTCGGTTCTTCACCGAAATCCAAGCGTGTTGAAGTGCGTTTCCCGGACCCGATGGCCAACCCGTATCTTGCCTTTGCTGCAATGCTGATGGCCGGCCTTGACGGTATCAACAACAAAATCCACCCGGGCGATGCCATGGACAAGGACCTTTACGACCTGCCGCCAAGCCAGTTGAAGCGCATCCCGACGGTCTGTGGCTCCCTGCGTGAAGCGGTTGAAAGCCTTGCAAAAGACCACAAGTTCCTGCTTGAAGGCGATGTGTTCGACAAGGACCAGATCGATGCCTATGTCGAACTGAAAATGGAAGAGGTGTTGCGTTACGAAATGACACCGCATCCGGTCGAGTTTGACATGTACTATTCTGCCTGATCCGTCAGGATAAAGAAAAAGAAACCCCGGTCCTTGTGCCGGGGTTTTTTGTTGCCCGTATTCCGCTCTGGTGACATTGTGCTTCCGGTTTCAGGCACATAACAGGAGATCGGCGTGAAGGCATCGGACGACATATTGGTAATCGGCGGGGGAATTGTCGGTGTTTCAACGGCCATTTGGTTGCAACGCAAGGGTTTTGCCGTAACGATCGTTGACCGTGAAGGCTTTGCTGCCGGTACGTCTTACGGCAATGCAGGCATTCTCGCGGCAAGCAGTGTGATTCCGGTCACAACCCCCCAATTGCTGCCAAAAATTCCCTCAATGCTGTTTGGCAGGGATACGCCGCTCTTCCTGCGCTGGACATACCTGCCGAAATTGCTGCCCTTTCTGCTGCACTATCTGGGTCACGCCAACCGCAAGGATGTCAAAAGGATTGCGGAAGGGCTAGCAAACCTGATGCATGACAGTGCCGAACAGCATTACGCCCTTGCCAAGGGAACGCCGGCAGAGCGTTACATGAAGCATTCCGATTATCTTCATGTCTATCCGTCCCGACAGGCATTCGAGAAAGATGCCGCCGGCTGGGAAACGCGCACGGAACTGGGTTACGGGTACACCGAACTTGATGCAGCGGGACTGGCCGAATACGACCCGGCCCTCGCCAACCGGTTTGGGTATGGTGTGCTTTGTCCGGAAAGCGGGCAGATAACGGACCCGGGAGAATACACCCGTGCGCTTGGCCAGCATTTTATTGATCAGGGCGGCAGGCTGGAGATTGCTGCTGTTGAGGAAATCATCACGGAAAACGGACGCGCCGTAGGCATCCGAACATCGGCAGGCGAGATGCAGGCTTCACGCATAGTGGTTGCATCCGGCGCATGGTCCGGGGACATGGTCCGCAAGCTGGGGCTCAAGGTGCCGATGGAGAGTGAACGCGGATACCATGTTGAATATGTGAATCCAAACCTTCACTTCCGTGTGCCGTTCATGGTTACCGAGGCGAAGTTTGCAGTGAATTCTATGGAAGGTCGGTTGCGCTGCGCGGGAGTGGCCGAGTTTGGTGGTCTGGCCGCCGGCCCGTCCCGGCAGCCGGTAGAATATCTGAAACGCCGTACTGCCTCACTTTTCCCGGATCTGGAATATGATGATGTTCGTGTCTGGATGGGCCATCGTCCCTCAACCACCGATTCCATGCCGATGATCGGCACATTGCCGAATGTGCCCAATGTCTGGGCCGGTTTCGGACATCAGCACCTTGGGCTGACCGGCGGGCCGAAAACTGGCCGTTGGCTCGCGCAACTTGTCAGCGGGGAAATGCCGAACACCGATTTGACTGCCTATGCGCCTGACCGGTTTTCATAAGGAGCAGTTATGCAGCAGGTAGCTGATTTCATTGCGGAATGTGAGGTGCTTCACGAAGCGTTGCAGGATGTGGATGTCGACTTTTTTTCTCGCATGACCCAATTCAAGAACTGGACGGTTGATGATGTTGTCACCCATTTGCATTTCTGGAATCTGGGGGTTGATCAGGCACTTGATGCCGGTGACGGTTTTCTGGAACTCCTGAAGGAAATAAGGAGCAGCCTGGAGCAGGGTGGCTTGCGAGCCTTTGAGAATGCTCGCATTACCGAGCGCGGTCCTGTTCTGCTTGATGTGTGGCGGCAGCAGTATCAGGCCATGGCAACCCGTTGGTCCGCCATAGATCCCAGGATGCGCATACGTTGGGCTGGCCCGGACATGTCAGCGCGCTCCGCGATAAGCGCCCGGCAAATGGAGACCTGGGCGCATGGGCAGGCCGTGTTTGACCTTTTGGGACTGGACCGTCCCGAGAGCGACCGGCTTCGCAATATTGTTTTCCTGGGCGTCAACGCGTTTGGCTGGAGCCACCGCGTTCACGGCCTCGATATTCCCGATGCAATGCCAAGGCTCAACCTTGTATCCCCGTCAGGCAATCTCTGGGAGTTTGGGGACAGTGCCACAGACTGCATTTCCGGTAGCGCGGTGGAGTTCTGTCAGGTTATCACTCAAACCAGAAACGTGTTGGATACGTCTCTTGTCGTAGAGGGTAAAATTGCACGGCAATGGATGGAAAACGCCCAGTGTTTTGCCGGTCCTGCGGAAAAGCCACCGGCTCCAGGCACACGCTTCAAGTGCTGAACCTGTGCTCCCGTCCGCAGCTTTTATGATTCCGAAAACATGGACTTGCACAGTCATCGCACTAGCTAATTCTGGTATTCATTCAGAGATTAACAAATGCCTTATCTCATAGCCTACATATCCGGATTGGTGACCTTTTTGGCGATTGACTATGTCTGGCTTTCCAGGATCGCCAGCGGATTTTATCGCAGGGAAATCGGTGATTTGATGCTGGACAAGCCCAATCTCGGAGTAGCGGTGTTTTTCTATCTGCTTTATGTGGCGGCCATCGTTGTGCTGGTCGTTAACCCGGCGCTTGAAAAGCAGCAGTGGTGGACCGCCGCCCTGTATGGCGCGTTGCTGGGGCTGGTTGCCTACGGTGCCTATGACATTACCAACCTGGCCACACTGAAAGGATGGTCAGTGACGGTGTCTTTGGTGGACATGCTGTGGGGATCTGCCCTGACAGCGGTAACAGCGACAGTTTCCTATTTTGTTACAAGGGCTTTTGCGTGAATAAGTGCTTGTCGCCTAGTCTGTCGTAATCATGGGTCGTTTTTCGTGATCCCGCTTGTTTGAGCATGCCATTCCAAGCATTTGAGGGATTTTGAAACAAGATGCTTTGAAACTTCTGTGCTCATTGGCCATATTGGAATAAATTCAATCTGGTCGCTGGGTGAAAGCGAATTAAAAGTCATGCGTCATTTTCCGTTATTTCTTGATTTGCGAGGCAAGCGTGTTCTTGTCACGGGTGCGGACGAATGCGCTGTTGCCAAATTGCGCCTGATCCTCAAGACCGAAGCAGAGATAACGGTTTTCGCTGAAGAGGCCGGTGAGAAAGTCGAAAGCTGGGCCAGGGCAGGTCTCCTGCGTCTGGAAAAGCGCAAGTTGCAGGCTTCTGACCTGCAGGATGCCTTGATTATCTATGCAGCAGAGGATGATCCGGATGCCGACGCCATAACTGCAGGCTTGGCAAAGTCGGCAGGCATCCTGTTCAACATTGTCGATAATCTGGAAGACAGTGATTTCATTACACCTGCAATTGTTGACCGCGATCCCGTGACGATAGCCATTGGCACGGAGGGTACGGCTCCCGTACTTGCCCGCAAGATCAAGGCTGAAATAGAGGAAAGCCTGCCGAACGAGGTGGGCTTGCTGGCAAGGCTGGCAGATTGCTTCAGGCCGAAAGCTGCACGGCTGCCCGAAGGAAGAATTCGCCGCAAATTCTGGTCCCGTTTCTTCTATGATGCTGGACCGCGTGCCCTGCGGTCTGGCGGTAGTCACGCCGTTGAAGGTGTGCTGAACGGCCTTTTTGACGAAGCGGTTCAGGAAGAAGCAGAGACCGGCCGGGTATATCTGGTAGGCGCGGGGCCGGGTGATCCGGATCTTTTGACACGCAAGGCTCTGAAACTCATTCATGACGCCGATGTGGTCATACATGACCGTCTGGTTTCGCCCCAAATTCTGGAACTGGCCCGCCGTGAAGCGCAATTGATCCAGACTGGAAAACAGGGATTTGCGGCTTCCTGGAAGCAGGAAGACATCAACAGTCTGATGATAGAGCACGCCAGACAGGGCGCCCACATCGTTCGGTTGAAGTCGGGGGATCCGGTGGTATTTGCACGGCTGGACGAGGAAATGGATGCGCTTGACGAAGCTGGCATTCCATTTGAGATCGTTCCCGGTATCACAACGGCCTCTGCCGCTGCCGCAAGTCTCAACGTTTCGCTGACAAAACGCCGCCGTAATTCAAGCCTTCAGATCATGACTGCACAGGATGTCAAAGGGTTTGCTGAGCAGGACTGGCGTGGACTGGCCAGGGAAGGGTCGGTTGCAGCAATCTACATGGGGCTTAAAGCTTCGCATCTGTTGAGCGGTCGCCTTCTGATGCATGGCATCAACCCTGATACGACTGTCACAATCATGGAAGACGTATCACGGCCAACCCAGAAAACAATATGTACAACGATTGCTGAATTGCCAAAAGCGGCCACTGATGCGGGGCATGACGGACCGGTTATCATCATGCTTGGTCTGGAGCCCCGAGAGGCGGCAGCGCAATTGTCAGGCAATACAGGAAAATTCGCAGAGGCAGGAGCAAACTGATGGCCCGCGCATTCACACCAAAAGTCGTCACGGCAAACGATTTGCTGGAAGGCGACGTGATTTACATGACCGGCGATGGCAACTGGACGAGAGACCACGCCGAAGCAAAACTGTTCGAGGATGAAGACGAGGCGAAGGCGGCCCTTGCAAAGGCCGAAACCCAGTCCCTTAAACTTGTCGGTGCCTATCTTGCCGATGCAGTACGGGGTGAGGACGGCAAACCGGAACCGGTTCACTTCCGTGAAGCATTCCGTACACGCGGACCTTCAAATTATCCTGAACTCGGCAAACAAGCGGAGCTTTGATCAATGTACGAGTATAACCAGTTTGACCACGATTTCGTTCGCAACCGCGTTCGCGAGTTCCGTGCCCAGGTCGAGCGCAGGCTCGACGGTTCACTGACCGAGGACGAGTTCAAGCCACTTCGCTTGATGAATGGTCTTTATCTGCAGCTTCATGCCTACATGCTGCGAGTAGCTGTTCCCTATGGAACGCTTAACAGCCGCCAGATGAACCAGCTCGCCTATATTTCAGAGAAATGGGACAAAGGTTATGGCCATTTCACTACCAGGCAGAACATCCAGTACAACTGGCCGAAGCTGAAGGATGTACCCGACATTCTTGATGCGCTGGCAGATGTCGAGATGCATGCAATTCAGACTTCCGGAAACTGTGTCCGTAACGTAACCGCCGACCACTTTGCAGGCGCTGCCGCCGACGAGATCGAAGATCCGCGTCCAACAGCAGAGCTGCTGCGACAATGGTCGATGGATCACCCCGAATTCCAGTTCCTTCCCCGCAAGTTCAAGATTGCCATTACGGGTGCACCGAACGATCGCGCCGTGACGAAAGCGCACGATATCGGTCTGCGCATGGTGCGCAACGAGAATGACGAGCCGGGCTATGAAGTGATCGTGGGTGGCGGTCTGGGCCGTACGCCGATGGTCGGTAAAGTCGCGCGTGATTTCCTGCCGAAAGCGGACCTCTTGCCCTATGTTGAGGCCATTCTGCAAGTCTACAACCTGAATGGGCGCCGGGACAACAAGTTCAAGGCACGCATCAAGATATTGGTGCATGAAACCGGTATCGAGACGCTTCGCGAAATGATTGAAGAGGTTTTCGAAACACAGAAAGCCCTGCATATTCCGCCATCCGAAGAAATGGTGAAGGCAATCGAGGCACAGTTCCAGCCTCCGGAATTCGATGCCGGGCCGGTTGATGAAGAAAAGCTTGCTGCTGCGATTGAATCTGACCCGCTGTTCAAATCGTTCATGGAAACCAACGTCCATGAGCATTTTGATCCCAACCATGCCATTGTCACCATATCGCTCAAGCCGATTGGCGGAACACCCGGCGATGCGACTGCTGACCAGATGCGTGTGATGGCAAATCTGGCAGAAGCCTATGCCTATGATGAACTGCGCGTCAGCCACGAGCAGAACATCATACTTCCCCATGTCCGTCGTGATGATCTGCCGGAAGTGTTTGAACGCCTTCGCGAAGCCGGACTGGCGACAGCCAATGTCGGCCTGATCACGGACATGATTGCGTGCCCGGGCATGGATTATTGCGCCCTTGCAACCGCACGCTCCATACCTGTGGCGCAGGAGATTTCCAATGCCTTTGAAGATATCAAGGCGCAGCATGATATCGGCCCGCTGAAGATCAAGATTTCAGGTTGTATCAACGCCTGTGGTCACCACCATGTGGGGCATATCGGCATTCTTGGCCTCGACAAGGCCGGAGTTGAAAGCTATCAGATCACACTGGGTGGTGATGGTACCGAAACGGCAACCATTGGCGAACGCGCAGGTCCCGGCTTTTCTTATGAAGAGATTGTTCCGGCAATCCAGCGTATCGTCGAGCGCTATGTTGAAATTCGCGAAGGTGTGGACGAGACATTCCTGGAAACCTATCGCAGGGTTGGTGCAGAGCCGTTCAAGAACGCACTTTATCCCGAGACGGTCTGAGGAGCAGCTCAATGTCGATTATTGTTCGTGATGACGGCTTTCACAAGGATAGCTGGGAAGCAGATGGCGGCCTGTTCATTGATCTTGAGAAATTCGGTCAGGATGTCGCTTCCAAGGCCCCGGACAAGACGGCCCTCGATATTCCGAATGATGTATCAGCGCACAGTCTTACAGGATTGTTCAACAATGTCGCGATGATCCGCATCCCGTTCCCCTCTTTTGCGGACGGCCGTGGGTTTTCGATTGCCAAGCAATTGCGACAGATCGGTTATGAAGGCCGTCTGCGTGCATTCGGCCACGTCATTGCAGACCAGTACGGATTTGCCCGTACCTGCGGGTTTGACGAGGTTGAGATAAGTGAAGAACTGGCTGAACGCCAACCCCAGGAACAATGGTTGGCACGCTTGCCGAAAGACAACCTGTCCTACCAGAAGAAACTTCTCGCTGAACGCGAAATGCGAAACGCCTGATCGCCGACGATAGTGGCCCCGGGCCCCAACAAGGTGACTTGGAAATGAATTGGAAACTCCCATGACCCAGACAATACTTGCAGATACCCCCGTTGCAGAACGTCATCCAGACGCACAGACTGTAACCGCTGTTACCCATTATACTGACCGGCTGTTCTCGTTCCGCGTGGAACGTCCGCAGTCATTGCGGTTCCGCTCGGGCGAGTTTGTCATGATCGGCCTTATTGGCGAAAACGGCAAACCGCTGCTTCGAGCGTATTCAATAGCATCGCCAGCCTGGGACGATGAACTTGAATTCTATTCAATCAAGGTTCCGGACGGCCCTCTGACGTCGAGATTGCAGAACATCAAGGTCGGAGACGATATCATTTTGAAGACCAAGCCGGTCGGTACGCTGGTGCTCGATGCACTTATTCCGGGCAAGCGTCTTTTCATGCTCTCGACAGGCACCGGATTTGCGCCTTTTGCCTCTCTCACCCGCGATCCTGAAACCTATGAGAAGTTTGATCAGGTGATCGTTACGCACACGTGTCGCGATGTTGCAGAACTTGACTACAGCAAGCAATTGGTCACGAGCCTGCCTGATGACCCCCTTATTGGCGAGTTCGTGGGCGACAACCTGCTTTACTACCCGACGACAACCCGTGAGCCTTCAGAAAATCAGGGCCGCATTACGACCTTGATTGAATCGGGAAAAATGTTCGAGGACCTTGGAATTGAGGGTTTGAACCCTGAAACAGACCGGGTGATGCTGTGTGGCTCCATGGCATTCAATGTCGATGTGCGCACCATTCTCGAGGCAAATGGATTTGAGGAAGGCGCCAACTCAAAGCCTGCCACTTTCGTTCTCGAAAAAGCATTCGTCGGCGAATAAATATACGCTTTCCAGCCGTGACAGGGGACGTGGATTTGTGCCATGACAATGGCAAACGCGTCCCTACCAACAGGCATGGAAAATGAACAGTCCCTTCCAGAATCTTGACAAGAGTCCGGCCAAAGACGAACCGTTGAAGGAAGATATCCGCTATCTCGGACGGGTGCTTGGCGATGTGGTCCGTGAGCAGGAGGGGGAAGAGGTTTTCGATATCATCGAAACCATTCGGCGAAAGTCGATTGCCTGGCTGCGGGACGGGGACAAGGAAGCAAAGGCGCATGTCGAGCAGTTGCTCGAAGGTCTCGATCCTGCCCGTACTGTGCAGGTCGTTCGGGCATTCAGTTACTTTTCCCATCTTGCCAACCTGGCCGAGGACCAACATCACATCCGGCGCACCCGTGCCCATGAAATTGCGGGTTCTCCAGCCCGCAACGGCACACTCGAGAAGGCCTTTGAGAGAGTGCGGGATGAGGGAATAGACGTTGGCCGTCTGCGGGAATTCTTTGATGATGCCAGTCTTTCCGCTGTGCTTACTGCCCATCCGACAGAGGTACGCCGCAAGAGTACCATGAAACGTGAAATGGCCCTGGCCGGCCTGCTGCAACAGCGTGATCGTGGCGGTATGACCGAGGCTGAACTGCAGGAACTCGATGCCAAGATAAGCCGGGCCATACTCATTCTTTGGCAGACCAACATGCTGCGTCAGACCAAGCTGAACGTGGTCGATGAAGTATCAAACGGATTGAGCTACTACGAATATACCTTTTTCCGCGAACTGCCCAAACTCTATGTCGCGATTGAAGATGCGTTGAAGCGCATGGATGACGGCACACCGAAGACCATTGCCTCGTTTTTCCGCACAGGGGCATGGATTGGCGGTGACCGTGACGGCAACCCGTTTGTCGATGCCAAGGTGATGCAAGCGGCCATGAAATTGCAAAGCACTGCTGCAATCAATTTCTATCTCGACCAATTGCACAAGCTTGGTGGCGAGCTTTCAATATCGACCAGGCTTGTATCGGTCTCGGATGACCTGATGGAACTTGCCGACAGGTCGGAAGATACATCGCCACATCGCGATACCGAACCGTACCGCCGGGCAATTGTTGGCATGTACAATCGTCTTGCCGCCACACTGCGCAAGCTTGACAGTACAAAATCGCCCCGCCGGCCACTTGCCAAGGCGCCGCCTTATGAGAACGCATCCGATCTGGTGGCAGATCTGGACATCATTCGGGATTCCCTCAGGGCCAACAAGCTGCATGCTCTTACACGTGGCCGGTTGCGTCACTTGCGTCGGGCGGTTGACTGTTTCGGCTTCCATCTGGCCAGCCTGGACATGCGCCAGAATTCGGATGTGCATGCGCGTGTCATCGCGGAACTGCTGGAGGCTGTTGCGCCGGGAACGGATTACCTGAAACTGGACGAGGACGCCCGCATCGAACTCTTGTCTGTCGAACTGGAAAACTGCCGGCCGCTTGTGCGTCACGACATTACCTATTCAGAGGAAACAGAAAAAGAGCTGGGTATTTTCCGGATGGCTGCCCGCCTCAAGCGGATATATGGCGATCGTGCCATCATCAATTCGATCATTTCGAACACCCAGGCTGCATCCGACCTGCTGGAACTGGTCATATTGCTGAAACAGGCCGGACTGGTTTCCCCTGAAGGGGAGACCTCAATGCACCTTATCCCGCTGTTCGAGACGATTGGCGACCTTCAGGCCTGTGGCCCGATCATGGACCGGCTTCTTTCCATCCCCGGTTACCGCAAGCTGGTTGACTGCATGGGTGGCGTTCAGGAAATCATGCTGGGCTATTCCGACAGCAACAAGGATGGCGGTTTCATCACCTCGGGCTGGGAGCTTTACAAGGCCGAAATCAAACTGATCGAACTGTTCCGTAAACACGGGCTTAAACTTCGCCTGTTCCATGGCCGAGGTGGCACTGTCGGCCGGGGTGGTGGCCCCAGCTATGATGCAATCCTTGCCCAGCCAAACGGAGCTGTGAACGGACACCTGCGCCTGACTGAGCAGGGCGAGATCATATCGAGCAAATACACGAACCCCGAGCTCGGTCGTCGCAATCTTGAAATCCTGGCTGCCGCAACTCTTGAAGCATCACTGCTTCAGGATGCCCGTCCGGAACCGGACCAGTCCTATCTCGATACGATGGAAGTGATATCCGATCAGGCATTCAGGAAGTATCGCGACCTTGTCTATGACGATCCGGAATTTGTCGATTACTTCTGGAATGCCACCGTGATCAATGAAATCGCCGGCCTGAATATCGGTTCAAGACCTGCATCACGAAAAAAGACCCGGGCCGTGGAAGATTTGCGGGCCATTCCCTGGGTGTTCAGTTGGGCACAGTGTCGCCTGATGGTTCCGGGCTGGTATGGTTTTGGAACTGCTGTGCAGGCATATTGCGATGCCAATCCCGATGACGGATTGGCGCGCCTTCAGGAGATGTTCCGAAGCTGGCAATTCTTCCAGGCACAGCTTTCCAACATGGACATGGTACTGGCCAAGACCAATCTCGGGATTGCCGGGCGCTATGCAGACCTTGTGCCTGACCGGGATCTGGGCAAGCGGATTTTCGGCAAGATCAGCGAAGAATGGCACCTTACGGTCGACAAGCTGTTTGCCATCACAGGACAATCAAAACTCCTGGAATCAAACCCCTTGCTCGATCGTTCGATCCAGAACAGGTTTCCCTATCTTGATCCGATAAACCACCTTCAGGTCGAGCTACTCAGCAAGCACCGCCGGGATACCGGGAATGAGAAAATCCTGCGTGGCCTGCAACTTACCATCAACGGCATTTCGGCCGGCCTGAGAAACAGCGGATAAGCCGTGCTGTCGCATTTGTTGCTTGATTGATGACAGGACAGGTGCATACCTGCGCTTCATGAACAGGGCTGAACAGAAAATATTGCTGGGAATAGATACAGGCGGCACCTACACCGATGCCGTTCTGTTGTCGCAGGGTGAGGGCATTCTGGCCAAGGCCAAATCCCTGACCACACGGCATGATCTGGCAATTGGCATTGCTGGTGCCGTTGATGCTGTTTTTGAGCAGTGCCGGGTTGCACGCCCTGATGTGTCAATGGTCTCCATGTCGACAACACTGGCCACCAATTCGCTTGTTGAGGGAAAGGGCGGCAGTGTTGGCCTTGTCATGATCGGGTTCGATGAAGGGGACATGGAAAAGGCAGGTTTGCGGGAAGCGCTTGGCACGGACCCGGTCATGTTCATTCCCGGCGGCCATGATGTTCATGGCAATGAACAGCCACTTGTTCTGGATGATATCGCTCCGTTTCTGGAAAAGCATGCCGGGCAGGTCTCGGGCTTTGCCGTGGCCGGGCTGTTTGCCGTGCGCAATCCTTCCCATGAAGAGCAGGTTCGCACCCTGCTCCAGGAAAGCACCGGTCTTCCGGTAACCTGCAGCCATGAACTGTCATCACGACTGGGAGGTCCGAAGCGGGCGCTTACTACACTGCTGAATGCCCGTCTGATACCCGTTATTCATGACTTGATTGTTGCCTGCCGTGGCTATTTGGGAGCGACAGGTATCGAGGCTCCGCTCATGATTGTGCGGGGGGACGGCACACTGGTTCAGGCGGATTTTGCTGGCAAGAGGCCGATTGAAACCATTCTGTCCGGCCCTGCAGCTTCACTTGTTGGCGCCCAGTTCCTGCTGGAAACAGGTGATGCAATTGTTTCCGACATCGGCGGTACAACAACAGATGTGGCTGTGTTGGACAAAGGGTGGCCCCGGGTCGAAGAAGATGGCGCCATCGTCGCAGGGTACAGGACCATGGTGCAAGCCGTGGCGATGCACACTTACGGGCTTGGTGGCGATTCTGCCATAACACTCAGTGATGATGGCACTACAGGGCTGTTTCTGGGGCCGCGCCGGGAAGTGCCGGTCAGCCTGCTGGCTAAGCAGTTTCCCGATCAGGTCATGACAGCGCTCAAACGTCAGGAACGGCTTGATTACCCCACTGAAAACTGTGTCCGGTTTGCCATGCTGCAGCCATTGAAGTCGGCAATCACCGGCATGCTCAAACCAACGGAAGCAAGGTTGCTGGAAAGGTTGGCGGTTGAGCCCCAGCCTCTGGATACCTTTCTTCGCGGCGCATCGGACAGGAACACGCTGGCTTCGCTGGTTTCAAAAGGTCATGCGGTGCTGTCGGGGTTCACCCCGTCTGATGCAATGCACATACTAAACGAGCAGGCAAACTGGGATGGCGGGGCCGCCCGGTTGGCCGCAGGGATATTCTGCAGGAAACGGAACCGGTATGGCGATCCTGTTGCCGTATCCGCAGATGAACTGGCCCGCATGGTAAAGGACCAACTCACAATCCAGAGTGCTGACCTGATACTTGAGACATGCATGAAGGATGATGGTCTTGCAATGGGACCAGGGGCAACCACGCTTCTGGCAAGGGCATTGGACCGCAAACCGGGCCTTGTTCGCCTCCAGCTTGAGCTTGATCGTCCCCTGGTCGGGCTTGGTGCTTCCGCCCCGTGCTATTACCCGGCAATCGGTGAGCGCCTTAACAGCCAGTGCATTGTTCCCGAACATGCAGATGTGGCCAATGCAATTGGTGCCGTTACAAGCAAGGTCAGGATAGGCAAGACACGGTCTGTAACGAGCCCTGATGGTGGCTTCCGCTTTCATGTGGGAGGCCCGCAAAAGACCCTGGTCATGGATGATGAAAGCAGCGCTTTGGAGTGCCTCACGGACTTGCTCATGAAGGAAGTCGGCGAGCTTGCAATATCAGCAGGTGCAGAAAACCCGGTTTTCGATGTGACCAACGAAATTCATGCAATTGATGTGGATGGCAATCGCCATTTCGTGGAGGCCCGGATTACGGTAACGGCGACAGGACGCCCGAAGATCAGTAATTGAGGCGGTTATTGGCGATCTCGAGATTGCTGTATTTGCCCGCACCTGTCCTTGCAAGGTCATCTGTTACAGGGTCTTTCCAGCGGTAACCCACAATGCCGCCACGGGTAATGTCGGAAAGAATGTTGTTGGTTATGGCCACCTGACCCGTGCCTTCCACAACGCTGACATAAAACCCGATCCGCGTCTTTCGGATCACGTTTGCATTTGCAGTGACATTGCGAAGGTATTCTCCCCAACCAAGCAGGATGCCGTAGTTTGCTGCATTTTCAATCACATTGCCGGTAATCGCCACATCTGCCTCTGCCGAGATGCCGTTGCCGAACACGTGCTGGTTGTCCTCGTAGGGAGGCGTTGCATGGATGTTGCGTATCAGGTTGTTGGCACAGACACTCAACCGGCCACCTTCATTGAGATTGGCAAAGGATATGCCGCGTACGCCTCCATCAACGACATTCCCCGAGATCATCGCTCCCTGAAATGCAAACTCGGAATAGATCGAGGTTTCTCCGGCCCGAAGACAGGTATTGTTGGAAATCTGGATATTGCTGGAAGAAAATGCGCGGATCGTTGAATAGGCGCAATCGGATATGTGATTGTTGGCGATCATCACACCGTCTGCATTGGCAATGTTGATGCCGTTGCCATATTGCCCGGTACCGCCATTGACTGCAGAAATCCGTCTTACCCGGTTGTTGGTAACAATTGTGTTGTCTTCGCCACGTGTATAGCGGTGAACCAGGATGCCGGCATTGGCACATTCTTCCACCAGATTATCGGTAACCGAAAGCCCCCGGTTCTCGACAGCAAATATCCCTGCAGTTCCGATGGCGCTATCAATCCTGTTGCCTGAAATGCGACCTTCGGAATGGTCGACCTGAATGCCACTGAGTGCAGCATTGGTTATGTGGCAATCGGAAATATCGAGATGCGCCGCCTCACGAACATGGATCGCGCCCCCGGCATAATCCTTGTAAGGCATCAGCGCACCGTCAAGAACGAGACCCTTTAGCGAAACGTGATTGGCTTTTTCCGCATAGAGAAAATGGTTGCCGCCCGTGTATTCAAGGCGGGTTGCACCGGCAATGCCGCCAAGACGGGTGTTTTCAGGTAAGACAACATCGGAAACCCGGTATCTCCCCGGCGGCAGGAAAACCGGCATGTCGGATTTTTCAGCTTTGTCCAGAATGGCTTGCAGGACGGCACCCTGGTCATCCGGACTGCCGGGTCGCAATCCGTGGGATTCTGCATTGATTCCGAAAGCCGAATTGCTGCCATGCGCAAGGGCAGGCACCGCTGATACTGCGCTGCCTGCGGCAAGTCCTGCCAGAAAATTTCGCCTGTTGATCATAAAACACTCCATGGATGGAGATATACATGCAGGATTCATGCCATTTTCTGGGGATCACCCTTTGCGATCACGCCTTTTTGGCAATAAGAATAGACGGGAAAACTGATCGGCGGGGAGCATGCCAACATGTTGAAAGACGGCCAAATTTATCTTGGAACAAGCCGCAATCCGGATGACAGCACCAACAAGGCAGAATATCTCAACCTTGCTCTTGCAAACCGCCACGGGTTGATAACGGGGGCAACCGGAACCGGGAAAACCGTCTCTCTGCAAATCCTCACGGAAGGCTTTTCAAATGCGGGTGTTCCGGTTTTCTGTGCTGATGTGAAGGGCGACCTTTCCGGTCTGGCCGCCAAGGGCGAGTACAAGGACTTTCTGGAGAAGCGCGCCAAAACGATCGGGCTCGATGAATATGAGTTCCAGGAATTTCCCGTGATCTTCTGGGACCTGTTCGGTGAACAGGGGCATCAGGTTCGAACCACGCTTTCAGAAATGGGGCCCTTGCTTCTGTCCCGCATGCTTGACCTGAACGACACACAGGAAGGTGTGTTGAACATCGCATTCAAGCTGGCTGACGATGAAGGCATGCTGCTTCTTGATCTCAAGGACTTGCGCTCCCTGCTGGTTGCCATGGGAGAACGGGCTTCGGAACTGACCGCAACCTATGGCTACATGTCCAAACCCTCGATCGGTGCCATTCAGCGCCAGTTGCTAGTACTGGAACAGCAGGGCGGGGAGGGGTTTTTCGGGGAGCCGGCACTCCAGATTTCTGACCTGATGCGGACCACCAGGGACGGACGCGGGGCAATCAGTATTCTCGCTGCCGACAAGTTGATGCATTCGCCGCGGCTTTACTCCACATTCCTGCTCTGGCTCCTGTCCGAACTGTTTGAAGAACTCCCGGAAGTTGGCGACATGGACAAGCCGAAACTGGTTTTCTTCTTCGACGAAGCGCACCTGATGTTTGACGAGGCACCCAAAGTTCTCGTTGAAAAGGTCGAGCAGGTTGTCAAACTGATCCGCTCGAAGGGCGTGGGTGTCTATTTTGTTACCCAGAATCCGGTGGATGTCCCCGACAGCGTTTTGGCGCAATGCGGCAACCGTATCCAGCATGCCTTGCGGGCCTATACGCCGAAGGAGCAAAAGGCGGTGAAGGTTGCGGCTGAAACCTTCCGCGCCAATCCTGCGTTTGAGGCGAAGGATGTGATCACCGAACTGGGGGTCGGGGAAGCACTTGTTTCGACACTCCAGAAAAAGGGTGTGCCGTCAATTGTTGAGCGAACCCTTATTCGCCCGCCATCCTCAAGGCTTGGGCCGTTGAGCGAAAAAGAGCGCAATGACCAGATCAACATGAGCCCGGTCGGTGCCCAGTATGACAAGTCTGTCGACCGCGAATCCGCATATGAGATTCTTGAAAAACGTGCCAAGGAAGCCTTGGAGCAGGAAGCCGACAAGCGCGAGGAGGAAGACCGTCATCGTGAGGAGACCGGCCAAAGACCAGGCCGTACCCGGTCCGGTTTCCAGTTGCCGGAATTCGGACGTGACGACCGCCCGACCAAAAGGGCAAGGTCAAAAGCAAGAACGACCAGGAAACGCACCAGCCGCAGCAGGCAGACTGTTACGGAAGCAGCGGTCAAGTCGATAGCCCGTACTGTGGCCAATGGTTTGGGAAAGGCAATTGTACGGGGTATATTGGGCAGTCTCAAAAAGGGCTTTTGAGCAGAGCCGCCATACGTTTCGTATGTAGAGCAATTCGGGTCTCGCTGAATGAAAGTCGGATACGGTCATACAATCATGACCGTATCCGCAATTCCGGCCCACCTATTTTGCGGCAAACGCCTCAATTTCAACGAGCAAGTCTTTTCTGCCAAGTTCCACAATGCCTGCAAGTACGCCTGGCGGGCTTACGTTATGTGGCGCCAGCCTTTTGGACATGGGCTCCGCAGCGGTCTCCAGAAACGCTTCCATGTCAGTGACATAGGTATTCATCCGAACAATATCCGCCAATGAAAACCCTGCTTCTTTCAGCACCGTTTCAACATTGTCCAGCGCGGCTTGTACCTGGGCTGCCATGTTGCCGGGGTGCAGGGAACTGCCATCCGGCCCAACAGCGCATTGACCTGATACAAAGACCATCTGGCTGAAATTCGAAATCAGGATGCCCTGATCCATGCCTTCCGGGAAGGACCAGGGATTGAGTTTGCGTATCTCCATTTTGAACTCCTTCTGTTGAAGAAGTTCGGTTTATAAAAGTTAAAGTGAACTTGAGATCAAGGTGTTTTTGATATAAATTTTTCGCATGGAACCGGTATTGAGCATGCAAGAGATGGTAAAACGCAGCGGCGTTGAAGCTTCAGCATTGCGGTATTATGAAAGTCTGGGACTGATTGTTGCCGAGCGAAGTGCAGGTGGCCAGCGCCGTTTTCCCCGTTCAATGCTGCGCCGTGTAGCTTTTATTGTATTTGCACAACGGGTTGGGTTCAGCCTTGATGAAGTGGCAACTGAATTGGCTAAACTTCCGACCGGGCGTGTGCCAAAGGGGGATGACTGGTCTCGTCTCTCTGAAACCTGGACAGCAAGAATAGACGAACGGATTGACGAACTTCACAGGTTGAAGGCAGGCCTTGCCGATTGCATTAGCTGTGGTTGTCTTTCTCTTGAACATTGCGAACTGTCAAATCCCGAAGACCGGGCTGGAAAACTGGGGCCCGGGCCGCGCTATTGGCTGGGAAACCGTTCAATGGCCCGAATGCGTCGCTAACAGTCTTTTGTGATGGGAAGGGACAAGAAGCTGGGTGCAAACATGCTTGTGTTTTAGACAAGCCCATCAAGGTTCTCGAGAACCTGCTCGGGTGCCAGGTCTTCGTATTCATCCGGTTGGCTGGTTCGGTTAATCCAGTGGCATTTGAAGCCAAAGGAAGTGGCACCTGCAATGTCCCAGCGGTTTGAGGACTGAAAAGCGATTTCACCCGGATTGAAGCCATACTCATTGGTAACCAGCGCGTATGTAGCCGGATCGGTCTTGAATACACCGATTTCGTCTACAGAAAATACATTGTCCAGAAGGGGTGCAATTCCGGCAGAATTGACGGCGCTTTCCAGCATTTCCGGTGTTCCGTTGGAAAGTATGGCAACCTTTGCACCGCTTGCCTTGAGGGTATTGAGAGTTTCGGGAACCTCACCGTAGCAATCCAGCTCGCGATAGGCATCAAGCAGCAGTTTCCGGGCTTGTTGATTGCTGCCGGGAACCGCCCTCAGTGCAAAATCCAGAGCGTCCTCGGTCAGTTTCCAGAAGTCACGATACTTGCCGAGCCCGCTTCGTACCCATGTATATTCGAGTTGTTTCGTGCGCCATATTTCCGATACGCGCGCAGGATTGTCACCCACTTCTCCTGCATGGCGCGTTACGGCGGAATGAACATCGAACAGGGTTCCGTAAGCGTCAAAAACATAGGCCTTGAACAAGGGTCTCATCTCCTGTGCAATGAATTTTCGAGTCTAGCCATTGGCAAAACGGAACGAAAGTCCTAAGTCAGAATTACTCTTTTAACCAAATCAATTGATCAAACCATACTGGAGTAGAGAAATGGCTTTTGAACTTCCCGATCTCCCATATGCCTACGATGCGCTTGCCCCGTACATGTCGGCAGAAACACTCGAGTTTCACCATGACAAGCACCACAAGGCCTATGTAGACAAAGGCAATGAGCTTGCTCAGGAAGCCGGCCTGGCTGACAAAAGCCTTGAGGATATCATCCGTGAAAGTCATGGTTCCAACGCACCATTGTTCAACAATGCCGCCCAGCATTACAACCATGTCCATTTCTGGAAATGGATGAAGAAAAACGGTGGTGGCACAAGCCTGCCGGGTGCTCTTCAGAAGGCATTTGACTCCGACCTTGGCGGATTTGAAAAATTCAAGGCAGATTTCACCGCTGCCGGTGTTGGCCAGTTTGGTTCTGGTTGGTGCTGGGTTGCCGTTAAAGATGGCAAGCTGGAAATCATGAAAACGCCAAATGGCGAAAACCCGCTGGTTCACGGCGCAACGCCAATTCTCGGTTGCGATGTGTGGGAGCATTCCTATTACATTGATTATCGCAATGCCCGGCCGAAATATCTGGAAGCATTCGTCGACAATCTCGTATGTTGGGATTACGTGCTTGAGCTTTACGAAGCCGCCACAAAATAAGCCTTCCAAACCCCGGTTCCTGAACCGGGGTTTTTTTATTGTCGCCATCTGTCTGACACAGAGTTTACTTTACATGTTTTGGCTGAACGCTACGTTCATAAAGGTGTCAATCAGGAGGGTCCAGAAATGACAAAAAACCTGAAACTATTTGCTGCAGCATCGTTTCTTGCCGTGATATCATCCGGTCCGGCTTTCGCCGATGCGATATCCGATCGTCAGGAAAAAATGAAGGCTGTTGGCAAGTCGATGGGAATCGTCGGAAAAATGGCAAAGGGTGAAACCGATTTCGATGGTGAGGCCGCGCTTGCTGCCTTCGTTGCCATGAAAGAAGCTGCAGACGGTTTTGAGGAGCTTTTCCCGGAAGGAAGCGAAACTGGGGGTGATACCGAAGCATCTCCCAAAATCTTTTCGGACAGGGAAGGATTTGAGAAAACGCACGCCGATTTCGAGGCTGATCTGGAAACCGTAACATCCGGGGAAGCTCCCGCTGATGTAGCTGCCCTTCGGGCAAGCGTCGGCATGGTGGGAGAAAATTGTGGAACCTGCCACAAGGCGTATCGCGTCAAGAAAAACTGAGAATACCGGTTCGGGGGGCAATGATCCATGAAGAAGTGGTTGGCTGCAAGCTTCGTGACCATTGCCCTTGCCGGAATTGCATTCTTCTGGTTTCTCAGCAAGCCGCAGACGGTTGATGCTGAACTGCTGTCAGGGCTTGATCCTGACCTGGCAAACGGGGAACTCGTCTTCTGGGCAGGAGGCTGCGCTTCCTGTCATGCGGCCGAGGGAGCGGAGGGAGCAGACAAACTCTTGCTCGGCGGTGGGCATCGGCTTGAAACACCGTTCGGAACATTTGTCACGCCAAACATCTCACCGGATGCCGAGACAGGTATCGGTGGCTGGAACCGGAACGAGTTTCTAAACGCAATGGTGAATGGCGTTTCACCTGGCGGGAAACACTATTATCCTTCATTTCCCTATGCCTCTTACGCGAGGATGACGCCACAGGATGTGCTGGATCTTTTTGCTTATATCAGGACATTGCCGGCAGTTGAGCAGAATAATGAAGATCACGAACTGCCATTGCCATTCCGGTGGCGGCGCACATTGGGCATTTGGAAGGCCCTTTTCGTTTCTGACCAGCCAATGATTGCGGTGGACCCGGATGACGCGATCATCAAACGGGGACAATACCTGGTTGAAGGTTTGGGCCATTGTGGCGAGTGCCACACACCTCGCAATTTGCTTGGTGGGCCTGAAAAAGGCTTTTGGCTGGCGGGTGGCCCGGCGCCAGAAGGCGATGGCAAAATTCCAAACATTACGCCGCATCCAGATGGCATAGAAAGCTGGTCGGAAGGTGATATCGTCTATTATCTGGAAAGTGGCTTCACGCCGGATTACGATTCTGTTGGCGGCTCGATGGTTGATGTCCAGCACAACATGGCAAAGCTTTCTCCCATAGACCTGGAGGCGATCGCTGCTTATTTGAAGGCGGTGCCGGCGGCTAAGACCCCCTGATCCAAGACGCCGGCCAGTTTCCTGAATGCATCAGGCCTTGCCAACACACTTCATCGCAAATGCATAGGAGCGCGCAGCATCTTCAAGTGCTGCAAACCGTCCGGATTTTCCGAAATGGCCGGAAGTCATGTTCGTACGGAGAAGCAATGCATTGCTGTCCGTTTTCATTGTGCGCAGTTTGGCAACCCATTTGGCCGGTTCCCAATATGTTACCCGCGGATCAGACACCCCGGCGGTTACCAGCATTGGGGGGTAATCGGTCTTGCGAACATTGTCATATGGCGAATAGGAAGCGATGTCATTGTAAGCATCTACGCTTTCAATAGGATTGCCCCATTGTGACCATTCCCCGGGTGTGAGCGGCAATGTGTCATCGAGAATGGTATTCAGCACATCGACAAAGGGCACATCTGCAATCGCCCCGGCCAGGAGTTCCGGAGCCATGTTTACGGTAGCTCCAACCAGAAGTCCCCCGGCTGAACCACCCATGATCACAATATTCCCTTCACTGGTGAACCGGCTTTGTGCCAGGGTTTTTCCGGCTGCTATGAAATCGTGAAATGTGTTCGGCTTTTTCCCGAACTTGGCTGCTTCATACCAAGCCCGTCCTTTTTCCTCCCCGCCACGCACATGGGCCACGGCATAGACGAAGCCACGGTCGACCAGCGACAGGCGGTTGGTTGAAAAGGCTGCCGGCATGGACATGCCGTATGAACCATATCCATACAGCAGGCATGGGGCAGAGCCATCTAGCGGAGTGTCTTTGTGGTAAAGCAGAGTGACCGGCACATCTTCGCCGTCATGTGACCGGGCCTCTATGCGTCTGGTAACGTAATTGTCGCTGTCATGACCTGAAGGAATTTCGACTTCCTTCAGCAGGTTCCGGTTTCCCGTTGCAAGGTCAAAATCATGTATCTGGGGAGGTGTGGTGGGTGAAGAATAAGTGTAACGGAAAATGCTGGTTTCAAATTCAGGGCTTGGAGAAACCCCGAGCGAGTAAGCCTCTTCAGCCATGGAAATCTCCTGACGTTTCCCGTCAGTACCCATGAAGCAGATTCGTGGAAGGGCGTTTTCCCGTTCCATCCAGATCAGCCAGTCCTTGTAGGTGTCTACGGAAAGAACCATGCGGCCCGGCACGTGGGCGACAACATCCTTCCAGTTTTCCATCGAAGGCTTGCCGGTTGGCGTTTCAACAATCTTGAAATCCACCGCACCACAGGCATTCGTCAAAATGAAAAACCGGTCATCACGATGATCAATCGAGTATTCCAGTCCGTCTTGACGTTCCTGAATGAGAATTGGCTCGCCAGTAAGGTCAGTCACCGGCAAGACACGGATTTCGTCCTGATCGTTCATCCCTGCTGCCAGTATTATGTAGGCTTTTGAGCGCGTCTTGCCCACGCCGCAATAAAAGCGGGGATCTGCTTCCTCATAAACGAGCACATCGCCGTCAGGCTCGTTCAGCGTATGCCGGAAGATTTTTGATGGACGATGGTTTTCATCGACCCTTGTATAGAACAGGGTTTTCTCGTCAGCCCATGTCACCGAGCCGACATCCTTGATCTCGTACTCGCTGTCCTCGCCGGTATTCAGGCTTCGGAAGACAAGCGCATAGTATTCGGAGCCGTTCGTGTCCCGGCTCCAGGCCATGACAGAATGGGACGGGTCGGTTGTGACTGCCCCGATCTCGAAATATTCGTGTCCCTCGGCTTCCTTGTTGACATCCAGCAGGATTTCCTCTGCCCCGCCGTCGCGTGGTGTGCGGACATGAATGGGGTGTTCTCCGCCTTCTTCATAGCGAATGGAATAGGCGTATGGGCCATCCTTGACCGGAACCGAGCTGTCTTTCTCTTTTATGCGCCCGCGCATTTCACTGATTAGTTCTTGCTGAAGCGCTTCAGTATCCTTCATCGAGGCTTCGTAATACGCATTCTCCGCATTGAGATAGTCCTTGATGGGCTGGGGAAGCTTGTCGGGTTCCCGCATGGCCTCTTGCCAGTTTTCTGCGCGCAACCAGTCATAAGGGTCGCTTCGTTCCATGCCGTGAAAACTGGACTTGACGGGGCGGGTTTCCGCTACCGGGGCCCCGGCAGCGGCTGCAAAATGTCTGTGCATCTGTGTTAATCTCTTTTTGTTGGGCAGGAACGTTATTCGTCCGCATCAAACGTCATGGCGTGACCATTCATGCAATAACGCAAGCCTGTCGGTTGCGGTCCGTCAGGGAATACATGACCCAGGTGGGCCTCGCAATCGGCGCAGCGGATTTCTGTACGGGTCATGAAAAAGGAGCGATCCTTGTGCTCTGTTACCGCCGTCTCATCTGCAGGCTCATAAAAGCTTGGCCAGCCCGTGCCTGAATCATACTTGGCGGCTGTCCGGAACAAGTCATTGCCGCAACATACGCATTGAAAAGTGCCGTCACGTTTTTCATCCTGGTGAGGGCCGGTAAACGCACGTTCGGTTCCGTGTTTGCGGGTGACATTGAATTGTTCGTCAGTCAGCAATTCACGCCATTCGGCATCAGTTTTTTCGATCTTAGCCATGGATAACCCTTTCCTGCTTTCTGAAATGTAGGAATTTCCACATAAGTAGACATGAATTGCGGATTATCCAGTAAAAACAACTTCAGGTCGAAAAAACTTGCCAGGTTTTAATGTTTGGCAAATAGAGATCACCAAATAGTGCCTTGACTTCAATCAAAATGGTACATAAATGGGCCATTAGGTGAATTTTCGGGGCTTTATTTGAGTTTTCACAGCCTTTTGGCTGTTGATACCCGCTTGAAAGACTTGGCTGTCTAAAACATCCCAGTGTATTTATTCCAGTCTTTCTGCTCCGGTCATCCTGAACAACAATATAATTCAGACCGTCTAGAGGGCTTGGCATGGAGAACCCACACACTAAAAACGATTCTGGCCTGAACCAGTCAGAAATCTATCTTGAACTTACATCGGAAGTGATCGCGGCATATGTCGCGAACAATCCGGTATCCACCACTGAACTCCCTTCGCTTATCGGGGAGGTTCATGCAGCTCTGGCGAAAGCGGGCGGGCAGGAAGACAAGGCCAGCGAGGTAGCTGCAAAGCCCGCTGTTCCGGTAAAAAAATCCGTCACTGATGATTACATTGTCTGCCTTGAGGATGGCAAAAAATTCAAGTCCCTGAAACGCCATCTTCGCAGTCACTACGATCTGTCACCGGAAGAGTACCGCGAGAAATGGGGGCTTCCGGTCGACTATCCCATGGTAGCACCAAACTACGCAAAGGCCCGCTCTGCACTCGCCCGGAAAATGGGCCTTGGCAGAAAACCGGGAACAAAAATCAAGAAGAAGTGATTTAGGCATTTCCGTACCCTGATATGAAAGGCATCAACCCTTGCTGGTTGGTGCCTTTTCCTTTCCGCTTTCCGGTTCAAGTGAAACGAGTAACTGAAGCAGTGCCAGATGGCGGTTGCTGTCATAGAATGGTGACCTCCGGCGCGCTTTCCTCCGCTCATTGACAAGTGTTTTGTGCAGCAATGCTTGTGCCATTTCCTTGTCAAAAGGATCCAAGCCGGCTCTCAAGCCCGTCAGCGCCTCCAGCCGTGCTTCCATTTGCCAGAAACCGGACGGTGTACTGAAACTGATACCGAAGCCGGTTTTGGTGGCAGGGCCCGGATTGTTGTCGTGCGCTTCCATCTCGTTTCCCCATTTCATGAACCTGAAGAGAACAGTCGCCCTTTCAGCTGCGGGGTGGATTGGTGTGCGCCGAATTAATTTCTGAGTGATGCACAAGGCATTGAAATAATTGCATAATAATCGGGATGTAGGTACGTCTCAGAAAAATAGATTTCCACATGTACTTCCATATTTTCTAAACTAGGAATAAATTCCTTTAATGTGTGGGAGGTCAGGAATGCTCGCTAACCGAAGTTGCAGGATAAATCATGCCGGGGAAAACACCCGGAACCGAAATGCGAAGAACCTGAAAGACGGTATTTCGCCGACACGTCCGACCGGCATTTGTTCCCTGAACAGCGCTTCAAAAAGACTGTTGGCAAAATTCGTCAACCAGATGGTGGCATCCGCTTTCCAACTTTCCGGTGAGAGGTTGTTGCGACATGACCGGGGGAATGCAAAGGCTGCGCGTGCCCGGCAAGTTTCGGTTTATCTGATGCACACCTGTCTCTCACTCACACTGACCGAAATTGCTCGTGTCTATGGGAAGGACAGGACCACCATCGGTCATGGTTGCCGAGTGGTTGAGGATCTCCGGGATACACCGGCCTTTGATGATCGCATCATCGAACTCGAGCAGATGGTTCAAACCGTCCTGGCCTTGACCGGCCACCACAAAATGCCGGGAGAAGTCAAATGACCGACCGGCATGAAGCGATGGAATTTCTGCGACACAAAAAACGCTTGTTGAAACTGCTCAACCGGCATTCGGTGGATGGTGTTGAGTTTGAAATGCAAGCAAACAAGCTGAACCTGAATGACGGCACGCAGAGCCACAGCTTTGATGAGGATCTTTTACGCCAACTCCAGTCATCCAATGCCGTACTTGTATGCAAAAACCGCTTGCGCATACTTCCGCGTGGTTTGGCAGAGTTGAAGAAACTGCTGCAACCAGAATACGAAGCGTCTCTTAGAAAAACCGTACCTGAGCGCAAGTTGATGACATCTGCGGCGAAACATTCGGGTGCAGATCAGAATGTCATGAAGAATGTAAACGAGTCCCCGTTATCGAGGCTGTTCCACCGCAGGCATCGTGATGGAACAACGTATATTACCTTGTCACAATTCGAAGCCGGTGAACGCATTCGCAAGGACTTTGAAAAGGGTGGCTTGCAACCCAGAATATCGGCAATGCTGGAAACTTCTGTCGGGTCAATCGGTGGCAAAGGAGGGCATGGCGCATGCGACATTACCGATTTTACGCTTGATGCGCGTAACAGGGTACGGCAGGCAATTGAGCGACTGGGGCCGGAGCTTTCCGGAGTCGTGCTCGATGTATGCTGTTTTCTCAAAGGTCTGGAGCTTGTTGAGCGCGAACGCAGTTGGCCACCGAGGTCGGCTAAACTTATGCTTCGAACCGGTTTGTCGATACTGGCGCGTCACTACGGCCTGGAAGCAACTTCAGACAACCGGAATTCAAAATCCCGTCATTGGGGCACGGATGATTATCGGCCGGTCCTTCCTGCCTGATATTCTTAGGCAGCAAGGGCACTGCGTGCGTCGGACTTGATACGTTCAACCAGGGCCTTGAGCCCGTTGGAGCGTTGTGGAGTTATGTGTTCGGAAAGGTCGATCTGGTCGAATATCGCCTTTTCGTCCTGTTTGAGGATGCTTGAGGCGGTTTTCCCGGAGAATATGGCAAAGGCTACAGCAATCAGACCGCTAACAATGTGTGCATCCGATGCTCCGCGAAACGTCAGTACGGGATCGTCGCCTTCGCCCTTGCTGGAAATGACCCAGACCTGGCTGACACAGCCCTGAACCTTGTTTTCGCGAGTCTGTGCTTCTGGAGGCAAGGGCTCCAGATCGTTTCCAAGTTCGATCAGGTACTTGTAACGGTCGTCCCAGTCTTCCAGAAACTGAAAATTTTCGATGATTTCGTCTATATCCATGCTTCAACAGGCCTGTGGTGTGTCTTACCTAGGCTATACATGGGGCTGAGCGCGAAATGAACCGCTTATTGCGCGGTATTTTCAATTCCGGAGGTAACAACCGGGTCAGTTCCCTGGGAAGGAGGGTTGTTGCTGCTTTCGGCTGAAATGGCATTCAGCGTTGCACGAGCCTGGTTTGCCATGCGAGCAGCCAGTGCCTTGCCGGTTATGCATGCCTCTTCATTGCGTTGGCAGAAACCTGCCACATCTTCGTATACGGAATAGGCTGCACTGAAAGTGTCATGTGTGGACACCTGCATTTCCTGTGCAACTTCCGGCATTTCGCCAGCTACGTTCAAGCTGACATCTTCCGGCATCAGCACAGCAGCCACACCAAGAGCCATGATTAATCTGAGCATCGGTTCCCCGTCATGGTAATTGTTCCCGAACCCTTCCTAGCAGCATCGCTTTAAATCACGATTTCACATCGCAATGGCATTTGATTAAAATTTTAATGATCTGCCATTTGCACCATTTCCGGGCTGTCCCCTTCAAATGGCAACAGATTGTTTACCATGGTCCCGGAAACCCCAACATTCTTCGCTCCCATGAGGCCCTTTTTCTTCTGGCCGATGACTGGCTTAGGAAACCATTAAATACGTTGTGTAACCTATTGGCGGAGTACAATCTGCGGGAACAGTTTTGAGTAACGCATTCACAAAACCCTTTGGCCGGTTCGGAAAAATCGCATCCGATCTGCGTATGCCTCATCTGCAAGAGGCAGAGTCCACTTCTGGTCAACCATACCTGAATGAAAGCGAACTCGCACTGCTTGCATCGTTTCCCGATGCCGTATCCATGCACAGTGCATCCGGGCATTGCGTCTGGACCTCTGCAGCAGCCCGGTCATGTTTCAATATAGAAGACAATCAGCATGGGAGCAGGGCACATGCCTTTGTGGATTGCGTCAATCCGCAGGACCGTGTCTCGCTGTTGAAACTGATCAGTGATTGTGCTGACGGGAAAACCCTTTCGTCTCTACAGGTCAGAACAATGGCTGGTGAAGCAGGCTTGCGTGTACTGGAATGCCGTGCCAGCCGGTTTGAGCGCGGGAACGAGAAAAGCGGCAAGCGACTGGTAATGCTGGTCACGCGTGATGTCACGCGGGAGTTGGAACGGCTGGACGAAGCACGGAGCCGTGTTGACAGCGCAGAAAGCTCAAATCGCCTTAAAAGCCAATTCATATCAAATGTCAGCCATGAGCTGAGAACTCCGCTTAATGCGATTATCGGATTTTCCGAGATGCTGGAGGGTAAGTCCGGGTTGCAATTCAGTGAAGCTGCGAAACTCGAGTATGCCGGATTGATCAGCCAGTCGGCGAAACACCTTCTCAATGTCATCAATGACATACTGGATGTATCAAAAATCGAGGCAGGCAGGTTCGAAATCACGCCGGAATACTTTGACCCTGCTGAAGCAACAAATGAGACATTGAAACTGCTACAGCCTGTTGCTCAGCAATCAGGGGTCATTGTGAACTTGTCGATTGACGATGACCTTCCCGATCTCAATGCGGACAAACGGGCCTTGAGACAAATCATTATCAATCTGGTCGCCAACGCCATCAAGTTTTCCAGCCATGGCGATGAGATAAATGTACGTCTCTCCCGTTCAGCCAGAAAAATTCGTCTGGAAATTTCAGACCAGGGCATAGGCATGGACGCGGCGACGGTCGAGAAACTTGGCTCGATGTTTTTTCAGGCACAACAATCTTCTGACCGTGAATACGAGGGGACCGGACTTGGCTTGTCTATTGTGAAAGGTCTGGTTGACCTGCATCAGGGTACGGTCCGTTTCGATAGCGCTCCGGGCAGAGGCACGACTGTGAGGGTTGAATTGCCAATGCAGGCAAGCAGCGGAAAACCGGTTCCTGCTGATCCGGATACCTCTCTCGTCTTTCTGAATGCAAAGACAGAAAAGGCTCCGGTTCGCCTTGCACCGTCTCAAAACGAACTGGACAAGACAGGATAAAGCATGAGTATTCCGCAAAAATTGCTGGCTGCTGCCGTGTCAATCATTCTCGCCAACCCGTCGGCCGCTGGCGGGACGGTAATCTTCACAACCGGCTTTGCCTTTATCGCTTCCAATGCGATTTACGGACAGGCAGAAAACCATCCCTCCCCAATCTACCAGGCACCGGAAAAAACTGCTCGGCGCGGGAACACGGAGAACCCGGTAAAGCCTGTGAGAGTGGAAAAGGCACCCGTTGCAACTACCCACCGCGTACTCACGCAACGCATAAGCTTGAAAAACATCCCCGTACCAACGGCAAACCCTGCGCGGCAAGTGCCGGTTTCCAGCCATTCTTCGCTTGTACGCGATGTGCAGTCTGCATTGGCTGCTGTTGGTCTTTATGAAGGAAAGATCGACGGGATTTTCGGTTCCGGTACCCGGCAGGCAATCATCGATTTCCAGGAACGGGCAGGCATTCTTCCAACCGGAGAAGCAAGTTACGATCTTCTTTCCGGTATTCGTTCAGCAGGTGCTGTCGCACAGTTGCAGCAGGAAGTAAGCAGTGAAACGGTCTCTGCCGTTCAAACTGACAGCATTCGTCAGCCAAAGCTTTTGGTTTTTGACACGGAAACCGTGGCGCGGATCCAGACCGGATTGCGGGACAATTTTGCCGAAGACGGAATTAGCGTGGATGGTTTGCTGGGCAACCAGACAAAAAGCGCCATTCGCAGGTTCCAGGAACGTTTCAAGCTCGAAGCCAGTGGTGAATTGAACGAGGAAACCATGCAGAAGCTGGTGTCTGTTGGTATAATCAACAGCATCTGACCTTTTAACGGCTGGTTTCAGGCAATGCGGATGGCATACACATGCGTTTGACAACGGCGATCTGGTTCGGCGTATTCATGAGAAATGAAAGCCAACGCGGGGCATTTGTCACGGCCGTGAAGACCGGAGCGCAGCAGGCCGGTGCAATTTTCGTAATCCATAACCACTTGGACGGCAGCTTCAGCCTGTATGGTCCTGCACCACAGGTTTTCACTATGGATGATGAAACGAGTGGTGACAGGGTGTTTGAAAAGGTTCTGGACAGGGTCGGGCAGGATGATGTTGATCGCTATCTGGAAAAGCAGAAGAACTTTGACCCCGACTTGTGGATTGTCGAAACGGAATCAGGCGAAGGCACTCCCAATCTCGTTCTTGCCGATCCTCTCTAGCACACAGAAACCGTGACCTGATCAGGCAACGTTACGTTTGCCAAATGCCGAATTGCGGCGGAATTCTTGGGCAGCACGGGTAAGGTTGCGTCGGCGTTCTGCAATGGCAGCACTGAAATGTCCCGCATGTTGAACCGGGCTGGATTGGCCACTCCGCGAATTCTCGAAACTGGCACCCATCTGCTCGAAAAACTTGCGGCATTCAAGCTCGCTCAAACGGTCATATTTTTGCATCACAAGCCGGAACACTTGTGCGTTTCGCCCGATTGAACGGTTAAGCAATAGAAGCATCTTCGAGGCATTGACCTTGCTCAAGCCCAGGGCTCTGAACAGGGACGCCTGCATTCCTGCATTGTCTTCTGTCAGAATGGACAGTGTCTGGTCCCGGGGAAGACCGGCTTCCCGGTGTATCACAGCAGCCAGGCCGTCCAGGTCAATTGCCCTTGCCCGGGTTAGCATTTGCGTTGCCAAAGAGCCTTCAAATGCGACCGTGCCGGCTTCTGGTGCGGATTGCCGTTTACGATCCAGACGGGCCAGCCCGACCAGTTCATGCGTCAGGTCCCTTGCTGGCGGTTTTGAAGGCATGGGCTCCTGTATTGCGACTGGTGACAGCGTTTCTGCCTGTGTTGCATTTTCAGCCGGCACGTTTGCGTTGGTTGCGACGTTTTCCGGTTCGTTACTTTCGGGCATGACAGGCTGGTCAAGAATGGCAAGCAGCTGGTCATTGTTCGCCACACTCGAATTGCGCCGCAACAGCCTGGCCAGTTTTTTCTCCTCATTGTCGGCTTTCAGCAGACAGTGAAGGGTGGAAACATCCAGATCGTTGCGTCTGGCAATCGCAGATGCATGCTGAATCTGCTTTTTCTCGATGATCCGGTTGAGGTCATACGATGTCAGGACAGGTGAAAAGAGCAGTACAGGGGCAGAAATATCAATTTCTTCCATGCTGAAATAAATGGCGACTGCTCGCGGAGTGTATGGACTGCGCGACAGGATTTCTGCAACTTTCAGCCTGTCAGAGTGCCCGGTCTTCAGGATCATTACATAAAACATGTCCCGAAAGCGCGTAACTTCGTCACGATCAGGACGGGATTTGGCAGCAAATTCCCGTGAAACTTCCACCAGTGGACTTGTTCTTTGGGTCGAGCCTCTACGGGGCAATGACAACCTGTTTGGGGCGGATATAGCGGCTTGCGGCATGTAAGGATTCCGTGAAAGCGATTCTTTCACGAAAACCATCTCACCCTATTGATTAACATTCTGTTAACCATGTTATCATTTAAATGAAGCGCAGGAGCCTTTACGTGCCGGTCATAAGAACTGGAGTTCATCATGGGCATTGTGTTGGAGTTTAGTACGAAAAGAAAAAAACCTGTCAAAACAAGTGACTGCGACAGGAAGAAAACCGCTGAGATACTTTTCTTCTCGGGCGTACGATATTCGCGTGACACAAGTGCCGAACTTGATCACGCGGACGCTGCATCGCAGGATACCGCGCTGGACATCCGGTAACCGTCGAAAATTTCAGATTTTTATTTAGCGGGTTTGGTAGGCAGTACAGCTTGCACTATCAAGGAATTCTTTGGCCTGGTTTTCCAGACTTTCATCCCTGACCAAAGCCCTCAAGACAATGTAGCCCCTGGAATTCGTGGTTTCGACAAGGATGGAGGTTTCCACTTCCTCGGGCTGTATCTGGCGTATGTCAGCCATCTGGACCGGATTGACGATTATCAATTCGAGCTTCTGCTTGATCGCCGTGCGGTCGTTGAGGCTGTAGACAACACGTCCCTGCGCATCAAACACGGATGCCGACCAGAAGCCGGGAGTTGTGTTCCCGGAAATCCTGACTCCGGCCTCTGACAAATCGTAGCGACATACAGCCTTTCGGAAGAAAGGGTCATGATCCGATATGGTTATGCCCGATGCTGCGTTGAGCGTATCAAATTGCAGGTTCGTACCGGAATTCATGATCTTCCGGGCAGCATCGCGTGAGCCGAAATGGGGTATCAGCAGGATCACCACAATGTGGATGATACCGGCCAGCAACAATCCGCATATTCCCAGATATACTGCGCGGCTCGTCATCACCTGCACCCCAGTCGTTCGATGTCGGGCATGGTCGGTGCAATGAGACCGGCATTGCTGGTAATCGGAGTATCATACAGGCGAAACACCAGCCGGAATTCACCTTTCTCTCCAAGCGGCACCCAGTTTCCAGCCTGTGGAATGCGGCTAATGTGTATGCTGAAGCTGCCATCCGGGAAACGGTTGGTCTGGCCGGAGAATATGGCCGGAACCAGCCGCTCTCCAGCATCTACGAGTTCGCCGTCCGGTCCATAGGCTGCCAGTGTCCACAGTCTTGCGGTCGAGGTTTTGCCACTGACGACATAATCGCATGCCTGCCTCAGCTTGCTGCCGGAACTGTCTGTCAGTGCTTCAAAAGTAAGGCCTTCAGCTGCACCCAGCGGAATGGACCCGTCTGCGGTTGTGCGGGCGATCGTATATGGATCGATTTCAGCGCCACCGACAAACGGCCATGCAGACCAGGGCCCGACATTGATGGCACCCAGCCCGTAGGTTCGCTGGATAAGATAGGACGCACTCAAACCACCGAGTACAAAACCGATAACCAGAACGATCAGGATTTTTGCAAGGATACGCATTTTGGGGCCAGATCAGGACAGATGCCGGTTGGTGATAGCAAAGACTTGCATGGAATACAGGCTCATTGTGCAACTACATGGTCTGAGGGCGCGCCGGCAACCTGCTTGGATCTGGTAAGGGGTTTTGCGTTCCGCAACAACCGTTCGATTTCCTGAAGCTTTTGTTCAGCCTCCTTGCTCAGCAGCTTGGGGCGCACCGCGACCGTATCCGGATCATCCTCGATTTCCGGGCTGATCAACTGGCGGTCATCCTCACTGCCAGGCAGGGGATTGTCGATATAGGGAATCGGACGCAACTCGATATTGCGATGAGCATAACTCATGAAGCGTTGCCATGTCATGGCAGGCAGGCGGCCGCCTGTAAGACGGCGGGTTGACTGATAATTGTCGTTTCCAAACCACACAGCAGATACGTAGTTTCCCGTGTATCCAATGAACCAGGCATCCCGGTAGGCTTGGGTCGTTCCGGTCTTGCCAGCCGAACGTATGCCGTCCAGTGCCGCCCGGCGCGCTGTTCCCCATTCGGGAATCTGAACCATCATCCGGTTCATCGCCGAGACCGTTGATTCCTTCAAAACTTGGGGGGAGGCGCTCTTCTCCTCGCGCCGGTCGTAGAGAACGTTGTCCTCCATGTCGAGAATCTGCGTAATGCCGAACTCGTCCATTCTTGTTCCGCCATTCATGAAGGTTCCGTACCCTGCAGTCATTTCCATGACGGTCAGCCCATTGGCACCAAGGACCATTGGCGGGTTGACCACCATTTCGGATTCAACTCCCATGGAGCGAACGGTTTCCATCAGTCGGTCACCGCCAAGCTGTTGCAATCCGTCCCGTCCGAGATAGAGCTTGACCGGAACAGTATTGATGGATTTCACAAGAGCGGTTGTGAAATCCGTGCGTCCCCGGAAGCCGCCACTGTAGTTGCGGGGGCACCATGATTTTCCGAAGCGATTGACGCAGACACTGCCATCCGTCACCCGGGTTTTCTCGTCATATCCAAAGTTTTCTATGGATGACGCATATACAAAAGGTTTGAACGATGAGCCGGGCTGGCGCTTTGATTTGGTGGCGCGGTTGAACTGGCTCTGACCGTAGTCACGGCCACCTACCATGGCGCGAACGGCACCTTCATAATCCATGACAACCATCGCAGCTTCCCGAACACCGTACTGGTTTCCGAATTGGCGCAGATGGGTTTCAATCGAATCCTCCGCCGCTTTCTGCAGGTCAAGGTCAACCGTCGTTTTGACAACCAGCACACGATCGGGAAACTTGGTGCCAAGGCGCTGTACTTCTTCATAGGCCCAATCCATGAAGTAGTTCGGACCTTCAAGGTCATTGCGTTCTACGACCTTGGCCGGTTCACGCCGTGCCCTTATGACCTGGCCTTCGGTCATGAAGCCTGCCTGTACCATATTGGTAAGCACTTCATTCGCCCGGGCCCGGGCAGCCGGGAGATTGATGTGCGGGGCGTATTTGCCGGGTGCCTTGTACAATCCGGCAAGCATGGCAGCTTCCGCCAGGTTTACATCCTTGATGTTCTTGTCGAAATAATATTGGGAAGCCGCTGCAATCCCGAAATTCCCCCCGCCCATATATGCCCTGTCGATATAGAGCTTGAGGATTTCCTTCTTTTCCAGGTTCGCTTCCAGCCACAGGGAAAGGAAGGCCTCCTTGATCTTGCGTTCCAGTGTTCTCTCGTTTGTGAGGAAAAGGTTCTTGGCCAATTGTTGCGTAATCGTGCTGCCACCCTGGACAACAGAGTTCGCGCGCACATTCTCTGCTAGTGCGCGGGATAGGCCGAAAAAGTCTATTCCGAAATGTTCAAAAAACCGCCGGTCTTCTGTTGCCAGCACGGCCTTGATGAAATGGTCTGGCAGGACATCCAGTTCCTCGGCGGTATTTTGGCGTATTCCCCGCCGGCCGATTATCTTTCCGTTGCGATCGAGGAAGGTGACCGAATAATCACCCTGGTTGCGCCAGTCCTTGCGGGTTTCCTCAAAGGCGGGTAACGCCAGCGCCAGCATGGCAATTGCACCGACCAACGCCAGTGTTACAGCCTCATCGGCAATTTCCACCAGAAACTTCTTGAAGCCTGAAACCCTGAACCGGCGGAAAAAGATCGTTACGCTTTCCCACCATTCTCCGGTGCTGTTGAAAAAATCATAGATTGACGAATCGATGAGGGAATCGAAGTCGAGGAGCTTGTTCCAGCCCTTTCCCTTTTTCGATCTGCCGAACGGATCCTTCAATTGCCGGGTTCCTTTGTATGACTTGTGGTTTTTCAGCTATGTAATCTATACGAGAGTCCAGGGAATTTGAATGCTTTTTACTTCACCAGTTTGCAATCCGCTGCGTATCCGGACAGACAAAGTTACAAAATGAAGAAAAAACCCTTCTGGGAAACCAAAACGCTCGAAGAGATGAGCGACACTGAATGGGAATCGTTGTGCGATGGCTGCGGACGATGCTGCCTGAACAAGCTTGAAGATTGGGAAACCGGCGAAATTTACTGGACGGATATTGGTTGCGAACTGCTTGATTGTGAAACTTGCCGGTGCCGTGATTATGCCAACCGTCAGGACATTGTGCCCGATTGCATAAGATTGACCCCTGAACAGGTGCGAACCATTACCTGGTTGCCGCCTACCTGTGCATACCGGCGGATAAGGGATGGGCAGGGGTTACATCCATGGCATCCACTGGTTTCAGGTGATCCGCAGAGCGTGCATCGCGCAGGCATAAGTGTGCGTGGCCGCGCGGTGCCTGATACAGGCATAACTCCCGAAAACTATGAAGACCACCTTGTGGATTGGCCGGATGAGGGCTGGGAACCGGAAAATTCAAAATAATAGGAATTTATTCTTGACACCGAAACGGTCTTGAGGTAGGTTCTTTATATGGTCGAAGAAGTGCGGCAAAACATGACGTGCTTTGACAGGCCTTCATGATATCTCAACAAACCCATTGTCGGCTTTGGTCGGCAGTGGGTTTTTTCATGCCGGTAATTGAATGGAGCCAGGTTTGAACGACAGGCTGGAAAACAGCAGCGAACGGGATTTTGAAAGGGCATTCAAGGCGCTTCGTGTTCGCTGTTTTTCTGAACTTGAACGGCTGGACAGCCAGATGGAACAGGAAAATGCAAATGGTGAACAGCGCCTCAAATATCTCGGCGGGTACCTGAAAACACTTCAGGGCATAGAAGAAATGGCAAAACGGCTGCGGGATGAGCGTGACGGCGAAAACGACAGGGGAATCGACGTGGTGGCTTTCCGCCAGCAGCTTGAGAGCCAGATTGCAAAACTTGTCGACAGTGACATTGCGTCGGCGGTTTCTGGAAGCCCAGGACCCGGCGACAATTGACCGGTTGTGGCGTGACTGGCCGCTTTGGGCAAGGCTTAACCAGCGACCACCGCTCAGCGATTGGCGAACCTGGCTTCTGCTTGGTGGCCGTGGCGCGGGCAAGACGCGAACCGGAGCGGAATGGCTGAAAGGCGTTGCTCTTGCTGACCCGCATCATCCCGGCAATGCCGCGGGCCGGATCGCGTTGATTGGCACGAATTATGATGATGCCCGCGACGTCATGGTCGAGGGCGAGTCGGGCTTGCTTGCCATACATGGTAAGGCGGAGCGACCAGCCTGGTATCCTTCGCGGCGGGAACTCGAGTGGTCGAATGGAACGATTGGCAAGCTGTTTTCGTCAGGCGATCCGGAAGGTATCAGGGGAAGCCAGTTTGGTGCCGCATGGGCTGATGAACTTTGCAAATGGCGGTATCCGTCGGCGACCTGGGACATGCTTCAGTTTGCGTTGCGGCTGGGTGATAGCCCGAGGCAGGTGGTGACGACGACGCCGAAACCGCTGAAACTGTTGAAAACCCTGATGGAAGACCCGGCAACCGTGACCGTGAAGGTAACAACGCGGGAGAACGCGGATAATCTGGCTGCCGGTTTTCTCGACTATGTTGAGGGCATTTATGGCGGCACCCGTCTTGGCCGGCAGGAACTGGATGGCGAAATAATCGAGGCTCGCGAAGATGCACTGTGGAACCATGATGCGATAGAGCAAGCCCGAACCCGTCACCAGCCTGATATCGAAAGAATTGTGATTGCTGTCGACCCGCCTGCAGGTTCAAGCCGCAGTTCTGCTGCCTGTGGCATTATCGGTGCAGGGATCGCAGCCGACGGGATCTGTTATGTATTGGCTGACCGTACCATATCGAAAGCAACACCCGACCGTTGGGGGAGGGAAGTGGTCAGTCTGTTCAAAACGCTGCAAGCCGACTTGATTATCGCCGAGGTTAACCAGGGTGGTGACATGGTAACAAGCGTAATGCGCACGATAGAGCCAAACCTGCCTGTGCGTGCGGTGAGGGCATCGCGGGGCAAATGGACAAGAGCGGAACCGGTTGCGCTTTTGTATGAGCGTGGCCTTGTTCGCCATGCAGGGCATTTCGCCGAACTTGAAGACCAGATGTGTGCCATGGGAGCGGATGGCAGCGCTGACGGCGTTTCGCCGGATCGTGTGGATGCACTGGTCTGGGCGATAACGGAACTGGCGCTGGTTCGCCGTGGAACACCACGCGTTCGCCAGCCCTAGATCAACAGAAAACGGAAAGGGCATATGTACCCATTTTTTCAATGGCTGAGCCGATCAGCCAAACGATCGCCTGTTGCAGAAACGAAACAGGCCAATGCCGGGCTTGTCGCCTTCCACTCAGCCGGCACGGCAACCTGGTCCGATCTGGGCGGTGATGGCTATGCGCGCAACGGCTTCTGTCGAAACCCGGTCGTTTACCGTTGTGTACGGATGATCAGTGAAGCGGCTGCCAGCCTCCCGATGCAGGTGCAGGAGGGTCGCATTCAATCCGATGAACACCCGGCGCTCGAATTGCTGGCCCGCCCGAATGAACGTCAGTCCGGACCGCAACTCATGGACGCGCTTTACGGCCATTTGCTGATCTCTGGGAATGCCTATCTGCACCGAATCAGGATTGATGATGAAGACCGTGAATTGCACGTGCTGGACCCGGCGCGAACGTCTGCCGTTCTGGATGATCACGGCTGGCCGGTCGCTTATGAGTACCGCTTCGGAAGCAGGCAGCACCGCTATGACGCGACGGGGCCGGCAGCTGAGGTCTTGCATCTCTCACTTTTCAATCCGGTCGGCGAGGTAAACGGACTTTCGCCGCTCGCTCCTGCCCACATGGCGCTTGACATTCACAACGCAGCGAGCGTCTGGAACAAGGCATTGCTGGATAATTCGGCCCGTCCTTCGGGTGCGCTCGTTTATGCCGCCAGCTCCGGCGACAACCTGACAGAAGAACAGTTCGACCGGCTGAAAAGCGAACTCGAGGATGGATACACGGGCGCGACCCGTGCCGGACGACCGATGCTGCTTGAAGGCGGGCTGGACTGGAAGGCGATGGGCTTCAGCCCGCGTGACATGGATTTTCTGCAGGCAAAGAACGGTGCCGCGCGCGAGATTGCGCTCGCCTTCGGTGTTCCCCCGATGCTGCTCGGCATACCCGGTGACAATACCTATTCGAACTACCAGGAGGCGAACCGTGCTTTCTGGCGACAGACAGTTCTGCCGCTCGCAACCCGTATTGTCTGTGAAATCGGAAACTGGGTCTCGCCTCCGGTCAGAGATGCATTTTCACTCGCCATCAATACAGACCATGTCGAGGCGCTGGCTCCCGATCGCGAAGCACTTTGGGCTCGCATCGGTGCAGCTGACTTCCTGACTGAGGATGAAAAGCGTGAGGCACTCGGATTTACCCGCTTTGATGATGAAACCGGAAGAGGTGATTGCGATGTCTGATCCCGGCATGGGGCACATTCAGGAGGTGCCGGAAGCCGTCTGGCTTTTCGTCGCCAAGGCGATTGGCGCGGTTTCGGGGTCAGCCATCTCTCTTGCCTATCTGGTCCCCCGCAACGGTCGTGAAGCCTACCTGCGTTTTTGTGTGGGCATTACGGTCGGCATGATCTTCGGCACGTCCGCAGGCTGGAAGATCGCCGACTATCTCGAAATTGGCCACCGTCTCTCAAATGTCGAGATCGCCCTTTCTGGAGGAGCTTTCGCGAGCCTTAGCGCCTGGTGGGCGCTTGGTGTGATTTCCCGCTTTGCCCAGCGCATTGGCTCTTTCGATGCGGCAACAAAAACTAAAGGAAAAGGCGACCAATGAAGGCAAAACGCGATCCGTTCGAGCGTGAGACGAAATTTATGCCCGTCGATATCGCCGACGTGAAACTGGACGGCAGGTTTTCAGGTTATGCCAGCCTCTTTGGCAAGGTAGATCAGGGCAATGATGCAGTCATGAAAGGGGCATTCTCGGCCTCGCTCAGCGGCCGCAAGCCGTCCTCTGTCCGGATGCTCTTTCAGCACGATCCGGATCAGCCGATTGGCGTCTGGCATGAAATTCACGAAGATCAAAAAGGACTTTACGTATCGGGACAGATCACCCGGGGCGTACGCCGTAGCGAAGAAATACTGGAATTGATGCGCTCCGGGGCCATCGATGGCCTGTCGATAGGATTTCGCACCAAGCGGGCCCGGACCAACCCGGCAACCGGCGTAAGACACATTCTGGCGGCTGATCTCTGGGAAATATCAGTCGTCACGTTTCCGCTCCTCACAGAGGCACGGATCGAGACAGTCAAATCGACCAACATCAGCGACAGGATACCTTCCCTACGCCAATTCGAACGATGGCTCACGCGGGATGCGGGGCTTTCAAGGCGCGATGCACGCCGGTTTCTGACCGGTGGCTACGACGCCATGACATGCAAGCAGGACGCTGCAGGTCTTGAACCAAACCACCTTGCGCAAACGATCCGCAAGGCAACCCGAACATTCAGGACAAGGAAATACGCATGAGAAACAAGTCACATCAAACGGCCCGTGCGCCGGAGGCCAAGGCGGCGACCGGCAACGCACAGGAGGTTGCCGAATCCTTCGAGGAATTCATGGAAGCCTTCGAAGCTTTCAAGCAAGCCAATGACGAGCGGTTGGAACAGGTTGAATCCCGCATTGGTGCGGATACGGTCACCGTCGAAAAAATGAACCGGATCAGCCGGGCGCTCGATGAACAGAAATCCCGAATGGATGGCTTCGTTCTGAAGGGACAGCGCCCTGGCCTCACTGGAAGTGCTGCCCTTACTGTCGCAGGAATCGAGCACAAACAGGCTTTCAATGCCTATGTACGCAGCGGCAACGAGCACGGTCTGCGCCAGCACGAACAAAAAGCGCTTTCCTACGGCTCCGATCCTGACGGCGGGTTTCTGGTGCCAGACGAAACGGCAGCCGAGATTGGCAGGCGGCTCTCACTTGCTTCCCCGATCCGCTCGATAGCCGGTGTGCAGACGGTATCGTCTGCCGTCTACAAAAAGCCTTTCGCGGTATCCGGCCCGCAAACCGGTTGGGCTTCGGAAACGCAGGCGCGCCCGGAAACGGATTCTCCGACACTTGCCGAACTGTCCTTCCCGACCATGGAGCTCTACGCCATGCCCGCCGCGACATCCTCACTGCTTGAGGATGCGGCGATCGATATCGATGCCTGGATTGCGAGCGAAGTCGAGACCGCGTTCGCTGAGCAGGAAAGTACCGCCTTCGTCAATGGTGATGGCGTAAACAAGCCACGCGGCTTTCTCGATCACACTATAGTCGATGAAGATACCTGGTCGTGGGGCAATCTCGGCTATGTTGCGACCGGTGCAGATGGTGCATTCGCAGGAAGCGATCCGTCGGACACGCTGGTTGACACAATCTATGCGCTGAAGGCCGGTTATCGGCAGAATGCGAAATGGGTCATGAACCGCAAGACCCAGGCCGAAGTACGCAAACTCAAGGATGCTGACGGCAATTATCTCTGGCAACCGCCTGCTGGTGCGGGCCAGGCGGCGAGCCTGATGGGCTTCGGCGTCGTGGAAGCCGAGGACATGCCGGATATCGCTACCGACACGACCGCGGTTGCATTCGGTGACTTTGCCCGTGGCTATCTGATCGTCGACCGGGCTGGGGTTCGCGTGCTCCGCGATCCGTACTCAGCGAAACCTTATGTTCTGTTCTACACGACCAAACGTGTTGGCGGTGGGGTGCAGGATTTTGACGCGATCAAACTGGTCAAGTTCGGCACCTCGTAGGATGCCCCTCCCTCGTTCTGACGCGGGTGCCAGTAACGGCTCCATCCATACCGGATGGGGCCGTTTTCTTTTTTGAAAAGGGACAGGAATGACAGTTACCACTATCACACCTCCGGCAAGCTTGCCTGTAACGCTTGCACAGATGAAGCAGCATTTGCGGATCGATCACGATGCAGATGACACTTATCTGACCGAACTTGCCGATGCGGCGACGCGCCATGTTGAGGCAACGTCTGGTCATGCGCTCATCGACCGGACATTACGACAGTATGTCGATCAATCAGATGTCAACAACCGCTGTGTGCAGATCTCAGCATGGCCAGTTCGTGCGATTGTTGCCGTGACAGCCTATGACAGACTCGGTGACCCTCTGCTGCTTGACGCCGCTGATAGTTCACTGAAATTGCAAGGCGGCAAGGCTTGCATATTCTTCGATGCCGGCGTCTCCGTAATCGACATGACCAACGGTCTGGAAGTCGATTTTCTGGCGGGTCATGGCGAAAGCGGGATCGATGTTCCCGCCAACATCATCCGGGCGATCCTCGTGCTCATCGCGCACTGGTATGAATTTCGCGGAGTAATGACTGCTGGTGACGTGACCGGATTGATCCCGCAGGGGCTCGACAGGTTGCTGGCTCCGGTTCGGAGGGTGGCAGTATGAGCCGGGTTCGAATGCTTGATGCAGGCCGTTTCAACCGGCAGCTAAGTGTTGAAAACCCGGTTGAAACTGCTGATGGAAGTGGCGGGTTTTACAAGACCTACCAGGCGACTGATGCGGTCTGGGCTCATGTCTGTCCGGTTTCTGCTGATGCAAAGCTGCGTGCCAATACGCAAGAAACAGACATTACGCACAAGGTGATCCTGCGGTTTCGGTCAGGGATAGGACCAACGAGTCGCTTCGTAACCGGTACGCGACGGTTCCATGTCGATACGGTTCGCGATCCGGACGAGACCGGCAGATATCTGGAATGTCTGGTGGTGGAGCGGTCATGAGTAGAGTGTCGGTCACAATCACGCGGCTCGATCTGACGCGGCTTCTTAAGACTTTCGCAAAACCGGGATCCCGACCAGTAAAACGATCCGCCAAATCCGAGACCAAGCGGAGGCTGCCCCGATGACCCACGCTGCTCTTGCCTTGCAACAGGCAGTCTACCAAACGCTGGTGGACGATGATGATCTCACAATTTTACTTGGTGGGGCGAACGTACATGATGATGTGCCAAGGCAGGATAAACCACCTTACATCGTCTTCGCCGAAGCCACGCACTCAGACTGGAGTACAGGCACAGAAAAGGGCCTTGAACATTCCCTCGCAGTCGAAATCTGGTCCAGGGAGCGTGGCCGGAAACAAGTGCTAGACATTGCCGAAGCTGTGCAGGACACGCTCGCCAGTTTGCCGCAGCTTCTCGATAGCCATCACCTTGTGAACTTCACACACGAATTCACGGAAGTAACCCGTGACGAAGAGACAGGGTATTTTGTCGCCAAGGCAAACTTTCGGGCAGTAACCGAACCACTGCCCGTTATCCCGCAATAAAAACCGTTGGAAGGAAACGCCATGGTCGCCCAGAAAGGCAAGGACCTCCTGTTGAAGATTGATCCGGACGGGAGCGGCTTCGTCACCGTTGCCGGATTGCGCGCGCGCCAGATTGCGCTGAATGCTGCAAGCGTTGATGTGACCGATTCCGAATCCGCCGGTCGCTGGCGCGAATTGCTGGCAGGCGCAGGGCTGAGACGGGCATCCCTGAGTGGCAGCGGTCTTTTCAAGGACGCCGCAAGCGATGAACTCGTTCGTGCCAATTTCTTCTCGGGAGCCATTGTGAATTGGCAGGTCATCGTGCCGGATTTCGGTACGCTTGCAGGCCCGTTCCAGATCGTGGCACTGGAATATGCCGGTCAGCACGATGGCGAGATCACGTTTGAGATCGCGCTTGAGTCTGCCGGTGAAATCACATTCACAGGTGCCGCATGATGGTCAATCCGCAACGTGGCGAAATAGCTGCGGAACTCGACGGCAAGACCTGGACGCTGTGCCTGACGCTCGGGGCGCTCGCCCATCTCGAGCAGGCATTGAAAGCGGATACCCTGTGCGGGCTTTCGGCCAAGTTTGCAAGTGGCAATCTTTCGGCTTCCGAATTGATCAAGATCATCCATGCTGGCCTTCTGGGTGGTGGACATGACCTGAGCGAGAGCGAGGTCTCGCAGATGCGGGTTGAGAACGGAATTGGTGGCTATGTCGATATCGCCGCCCGGCTCTTGACTGCGACCTTCACCCCGACACCTGAAAGCGGACGTTCGTGAGTGAGGCCGAAGCTTGTATTCCGTGGGAGCGTTTGATGGCATTTGGCTTCGGGCAATTGCGTCTTGCCCCGGAGCACTTCTGGTCGATGACGCTGCGGGAAGTGGAAGCGGCCATCGCCAACGTTTGTGACAACGCTCATCGGATTGGCGCTCCGGCGCGTCAGCGGTTCGAGGCCTTGATGCAGTCACATCCGGATACAGGCACATCGCCTCAACAGAATTAAGGAAATCCCATGTTGAATGAGAAGGTAGTTGTTGGTGTCTCCGCTGACACAACCGGGTTTGATGCGGCGATGGAAAGCCTGACGGACGCAACGGAGCGCTTTGGTGAGGTATTCGCCTCGACCATCAGCCGCTCAATCCAGTCCGGAAAGAGTTTCGAGGATACATTGCGTTCGATCGGTAAACGATTTTCCGATTTGGCGTTGAAGAAGGCGCTGGACCCGGTCGAGAATTTATTTTCCGGCCTGTTAGGTTCGTTTGTCGGTGGCGGCAGTTTTCCTTCAGCCGGGTCCGGTGCAACCGGTGGAAGTGTATTGCCATTTGCAAAGGGTGGCGTTGTTTCATCACCGACCATGTTTGGCTTCGGCGAGCGTCTCGGCGTGATGGGTGAAGCGGGTGCGGAAGCGATCATGCCGCTGGCCCGTGGCAGCGACGGCCGTCTGGGGGTCGCTGCATCCGAGGGGGCCGCACCCATAAACGTCAATTTCAATATAGCGACACGCGATGCGGCGAGCTTCCGGAAATCGGAAGGCCAGGTCACGGCCATGCTCGCCCGTGCCGTGAGACGCGGACAGCGGGGGCTTTGAAGTAATGTCTGTAATCAATTCGTTTCATGAAGTACGGTTTCCTGCCGATCTTGCACTGGGTGCAACCGGGGGGCCAGAACGGCGTACAGAAATCGTCACGCTTGGTTCGGGACGGGAGCAACGCAACACTCGCTGGGCTCATTCCCGCCGTCGCTTCAACGCCGGATACGGCGTCAAAACGGTCGATGACCTGCATGCAGTCATCGCCTTTTTCGAGGAACGGCGAGGCAGGCTTTTCGGTTTCCGCTTTCGCGATCCGTTCGACTGGAAATCCTGCCCGCCGGGCCAGATCGTAACGCCGACTGATCAGTCAATCGGAACCGGTGACGGACAAGAGGCTGTTTTCCGGATCACAAAGCGCTACGGCAGTGATGAAACCGGCTATCTTCGCAACATTTCGAAACCTGTTGACGGCACGGTCATCGTGGCGGTCGACGGGCTACCGGTGCCTTCAAGCGATTATTCAGTTGACGAAACAACCGGGACGATAACCTTTCAGCCGGCTTCCATTCCCCCGGACAGTGCGAGCATCACCTGCGGTTTCGAGTTCGATATTCCGGTCCGGTTCGACACCGATGAAATTGCGATGAACATGGGCAACTTTGAAGCTGGTGACATTCCTTCAATACCATTGGTGGAATTGTTGTCATGAAACAGGTTCCCCAAGCATTCCGGGATCACCTTGAAGGTGAGGTGACGACACTGTGCCGCTGCTGGATCATTGAAACAGTGGCCGGAGAAAGGCTTGGCTTTACCGACCATGACCAGGATGTCAGCCTGGATGGTATTGTCTGCCAGAAACATGCCGGTGTTGAGTCCGGCAGTATCGAAGAACGAACGGGCCTCGATGTGAATTCGTCAGACATTTCAGGCGCGCTTCAGTCGGAGGCGATTTCCGCTGCGGATATCGAGGCTGGCAATTATGACCGGGCACGAGTCACGACCTGTCTCGTCAACTGGAGCCATCCGGAGGAATATTTCGTTGATCGTGTTTCACTGGTTGGCGAAATTGTGCGCCGGGACGGACATTACACAATGGAGTTGCAGGGGCTGGCTGCAGAGCTTGACCAGACCACAGGAAGGCATTTCGCCAATCGGTGCCAGGCTGATCTTGGAGATACAGAATGCGGGGTGTCGCTGGTTGGCGAGCCAATGCTAGCAAGCGGAACCGTACTGGAAGTATTTTCTGGCGTGGTCTTGTCTGTTGCCGGTCTTGAAAGCCATGCCGCAGGCTGGTTCGGCGGCGGCAGGCTTGTTTGGCAGACTGGTGAAAGTGCTGGCAGGGCGATTGAAGTTGCAGAACATGTTCATCAGGGAAGCAAAACCCTTTTGCATCTTTGGCAGCCAATGTCGGAAGCCATTCAACCCGGTCATGGTTTCATGCTTACGGCAGGTTGTGACAAGTGCTTTTCTACCTGCAAGACGAAATTTTACAATCACTTGAATTTTCGGGGTTTCCCGCACGTCCCGGGTAGCGACAAGGCACTCGCCGTTGCATCGGGTATGCAACGCTTCGATGGTGAACCGATGGTTCCCTAGCGATGGACGCATTGCAACAAGCGGTCATTGATGAAGCAAGGCGATGGCTCGGTACCCCTTACATGCATCAGGCATCAATGATCGGGCAGGGAGCAGACTGTATCGGCCTTGTTCGGGGAGTATGGCGGGCATTGCTTGGTCCTGAACCGCAAACCCTTCCTGCTTACAGCCCGGACTGGGGAGAGATCTCGGCACGTGAAGAAATGTTGACTGCCGCCCAAAGGTGGTTGGAGCCCTTGAGTATTGATGATGCCACAGGCGGGGATGTTGTCCTGTTTCGCTGGAAACATGCCGCGCCCATCAAGCATGCCGGAATTTTGACCGGGGTCGACCACTTCATTCATGCCTATGAAAAGGCAGGGGTGGTTGAGAGCACGCTTGGTAGTCAGTGGCGGTCCCGCGTCGCTGCTGCCTTCCGTTTTCCACCATTCAAGGATCAGCCTGAACCATGACCACTGTTATCCTGCAAAATGTTGGTGCTGCGATCGGCGGGGCAGTTGCCGGTCCTGTTGGGGCGATGATCGGCCGGGCAGCAGGGGCTGTTGCGGGCAGTGCAGTCGACCAGCAGATTTTTTCAAAAGACCGTGTCATCGAAGGCCCTAGACTTGATGCAACGCGTGTTCTTGCCTCGAATGAGGCGTCGCCAATTCCCAGGGTTTATGGTCGCAACCGCATCGGCGGAGAAATAATCTGGGCAACCCGGTTTGAAGAACGTGTCAGTGAATCCGGTGGAGGCAAGGGAACAGGTGGATCCGCAACTTCGCGCACCTACAGTTATTTTGCGAATTTTGCAGTGGGTCTTTGCGAGGGGCCGGTGTCCTGTCTCCGTCGGGTTTGGGCGGATGGCAAGGAAATCGATCTCACCAGGATCGAATACCGCTTTTACCGAGGCACGGAAGATCAGAATCCTGATCCCCTAATCGAGGCGAAACAGGGGATTGGCAACGCGCCAGCGTATCGCGGCCTCGCCTATATCGTGTTCGAAAGCCTTCCACTGGGGGGTTATGGCAATCGTATCCCCCAACTTGCATTTGAAGTCATTCGAAGCATTGGGAAGCTGGAGAAAGACATCCGGGCGATTACGGTTATCCCCGGTTCGACAGAGTATGGTTATAGCCCGAAACTTGTTGGAAGTGGTGGTGGGGAAGCGGTTTTCAATGCCCATAACCGCCATACCTATCTGGCAAGAACTGATTGGCAGGCTTCAATAGATGAATTGCAGGCACTATGCCCAAATCTGGAGTCGGTATCACTGGTTGTTGCATGGTTTGGCAATGATCTGAGGGCAGGCGAGTGTGAAATTCACCCCGGCGTCACCACACATTATGGCGCAAGCTGGAGTGTTGCAGGGCGCTTGCGACACCAGGCCCATCTCGTTTCCCAGATAGACGGTTTGGGTGCTTACGGCGGAACACCGTCAGACACGAGCCTGTGTGATGCGATCCTTGACCTCAAGGCGCGCGGGTTGCGGGTCGTTCTTTACCCGTTCGTGATGATGGATGTGCCGGCAGAAAATACTCTTCCAGACCCCTATGGTGGCGTGAAGCAGTCTGTATATCCGTGGCGTGGAGAGATAACCTGTCATCCTGCCCCCGGAAAACCAGGCACAGTCGACAAGACTGTGGATGCCCGTAACCAGATTGATGCATTTGCAAACCGCGTCAGCGGTTCTTACAGATCGTTTGTCATGCACTATGCACAGCTATGTGCAGACCTTGGCGGGGTTGACGGTTTTCTGCTTGGTTCCGAAATGCGCGGAGTTACCCGCATTCGCGATCAAAATGGTGATTTTCCCTTTGTTGAGGAGCTTGTGGCCCTCGCAGCCGACATACGCCAGATACTGGGTTCTGGCCCTGTCATCACCTATGCGTCGGACTGGTCAGAATATTTCGGGTATCAGCCGGAGGATGGAAGCGGCGATGTGATTTTCAATCTTGATCCGCTTTGGGCATCTCCGGATATAGATGCAATCGGCATCGACAATTACATGCCGCTTTCGGACTGGCGGGATGCGGGTGATCCGGAAAGTGCAGTGCATTCACCTCATGAACCGGCTTATCTGCAGTCATCAATCGTCGGCAATGAAGGGTTCGACTGGTTTTACGCGTCTGATGAAGATCGCGAAAACGGAATGCGAACCCCGATTACAGACGGCCAGGGGGAGGCATGGATTTACCGTTACAAGGATTTGCTCTCGTGGTGGGAAAATACACACCATAACCGGTATGAAGGAGTGCGTTCCGCAACGTCTACGCCGTGGGTTCCGCAATCAAAGCCCTTTTTCTTTACCGAGATTGGCTGCCCGGCCGTTGACAAGGGAGCAAACCAGCCAAATGTGTTTCACGACCCCAAGTCAGAACAATCCGCATTGCCGTATTTTTCTTCTGGCGGACGCGATGACCTGATCCAGAGGCGCTTTCTCGAGGCACATTACGCCTACTGGAGTGAGCCGGAAAACAATCCTGTTTCCCCTGTTTATGGCGGACCGATGGTCAGTGTTGGTGAGATTGCACCATGGTCATGGGATGCGCGCCCGTTTCCATGGTTTCCCCTCGATACGGCAACATGGAGTGATGGCGACAACTGGCATGGGGGGCACTGGCTGAATGGCCGTCTGGGCAGTTGTCCGCTCGATGACCTGATAGCACAAGTCCTTGCAGACCACGGCCATGCCCCGGCGATCATTGATGTTGATGGATATGTAGACGGGTTTGTAACCCCCGCCCAGGCATCGGCCCGGGCAACCCTTGAACCGTTGTTGCGCCTGTTCAATGTCAACGTTTCAGAAGACCGGGGGCAGCTTGTTTTTCGGAGCGCATGTCGCGGAGATGCATACGAACTGTCTTTGGACGAGCTTGTTAATGAAGATGATGATGTACTCAGAACGGACCGGCGTTCTGCCGAACTTGAATTGCCCGGAGAGGTTGTGATCAACCATGCGTCCGTGTTTTCCGACTATGAGCCGGTTCTGGCCAAGTCCGGGCGCCTGGAGGGCGGCAGTGACCGGCAGATAACATTAAGTCTTCCTGTTACCATGCAGGAAGGCAATGCCATCGGTTTGGCGACAAGGTATTTGCGTGAGAACTGGTCCGGACGTGATGAATGCCGGATTGCATTGTCATCCATGCATCTGGGCCTTGCTGTTGGTGACATTGTCCGGCTTGGCAATGAAGAACAGCGCTGGATTGTTGAAAGCATCGATATTGGCGTGCGCCAGGATTTGCTTTTGAAAGCCGCACAAACATACCCCGCAGTTTCTGGCAGTCAGCGCCCCGGTAAAAGGTCCCGGGACCGTGCAATAATACATGGTCCACCACAGGCGGTTTTGTTCGACCTGCCGATAATCGGAGAAACGGAAGAACAAAATCCCCGCGTCCATCTGGCAATTTCTGCCCGGCCGTGGGCCGGACAATATGCTGCTTTTTCATCGCCTTCAGATGACGGTTTCAATTTGCGTGCGGAAGTCAGTCGTATGGCAACTACAGGCAAACTGTTGACCCCGTTGATGCCCGGTCCGGTTGGGCGAAAGGATCATTCTTCCCGGATCAGGCTTTCACTGAACACGGGTTTTCTTTCATCTGTTGAGACATTGGCGATGCTCAACGGAGCCAATATGGCTCTGGTTGAGTCGGAAAGCGGTGCATATGAACTGATTGGTTATTCGAAGGCCGAATTGTTGCAGGATGGAAGCTGGAAAGTATCCGGCCTGTTGCGTGCACAGTACGGCACGGATGATGCAATGCTGGCTGGCGCATCGGTAGGTCGGCGTTTCATTCTTCTTGATAGTGCGGTGACCGCGATTGGGCTGGAGGCGCATGAGAATGGAGTAGAGCAAAATTGGCATATTGGGCCAGCGACAGAAGGCCTAGGCACGGAAAACTTTGTCACGCTCCAGCATCATCATTCCGCCAGGGCCAAGAGAATGTACAGCCCTGTCCATGTTCGTGTTTCTGCCATTGGTACGTCACTCAGGATTACCTGGATCAGACGGGGAAGACTTGATTCAGATAGTTGGATCAATGCTGAAATTCCGATGGATGCAGCAACCGAACGCTACACGGTGACGGTCCGCAACATGCAAGGTGATGTGGTCAGGACAGATGAAACTGCGCTGTCGGAATTTGCATATCTTGCAACTTACCGACTGGCTGATCTTGGTTCACAGGATGCAGCCTTTCATTTCGAGGTAGCCCAACTTGGCAGTAACGGCCTGCCGGGTGGCAGTGCTGCCCTGCATTGGCCGGGGATATGAATTTTGATCAAGCAAGGAGACAGAAATGGTTGATGAGAAAAACTGGTATGAATCACGGACCATATGGGGTGCACTCATGGCGGTAACTGCGTCATTTGCAGGAATGGCAGGAGTAACGATAGACACCATGACCCAGGGGGAGCTTGTTGAAGCGATAATTCAGTTGGTGGGCGGTGCAGGCGCCTTGTTGGCAGTTTACGGCCGGCTGGCAGCTACCAACATCATTCGCTGACGCAATGCTCAGCTTTCTGGAAAGCCTGTTTCGCTTGGCCGGTCTGCTGGTTCGCCGGCTTGGCAATTATCATCTCAGGCGCGAGCAGGAGCGGTTATCCGCCATTGAGAAAAAGGCTCGTCATTATGACAGAATGGAAAAAGGGCTTCGGGCGCGTCATCGCGCTCGCGATGCTGTGGCTTCCGGTCGCTTGTCAGACGACCGATACCGGCGTGGAAGAGGAGACTGACTATTCATGCATAATATTTTTGCCGATAGACTGGTCTGATAAGGATACTGTTCGGACACGGGAACGGATTCTCGAACACAATGCAGTCTGGGAGGAGTTGTGTGCATAAAGGAAGTCCTGAGACCGCCGGAATCGAGGAATGGATGAACACAAGCTGCACAAATGTTCATTTATGGTTCAGAACAAAGGTGTTATTGCATTGTTCATGAAAAAGACCGCTTTCCTGTTCGCTGCCCTTGCTTTGTTGGTGACCGTAGAGACACCGGCATTTGCTGATGCGTGTAGTGCCCGTGCTCGTCAGGTTGCTGCAAGCCTGAATGCTGACGTGATTTCCGTGCAATCCTCGACCGGAGCCAACGGTCAGCTTGTTTGTGTGGCTCGTCTGAAAATAAACTCGCCGGGCAAACCTTCCCGTATCGTCACCAGAAGGTTCCGGCCATAAGCGGAGTTTCCCATGCGCATTTTGATTGTTGAAGATGATCCGGAGTTGAACAGGCAACTTGAGGAGGCATGCCTCGAGGCCGGGTATGTGGTCGACAAGGCAAGCGATGGGGAAGAAGGCCATTTCCTGGGTGATACGGAGCCTTATGATGCCGTGATCCTGGACATAGGCTTGCCAAAAATGGATGGCCTCACGGTTCTTGAAAACTGGCGGCAGGATGGTCGGAAAATGCCGGTGTTGATGCTGACCGCGCGCGATCGCTGGAGTGACAAGGTGTCGGGTATTGATGCCGGTGCTGATGATTATCTGGCAAAACCGTTTCACATCGAGGAAGTGCTTGCTCGCATCAGGGCTCTGATCAGGCGCTCTTCGGGGCATGCCTCATCTGAACTTGTGCATGGCAGTGTCACGTTTGATACACGTACCTCCAAGGTTTCAATGGAAGGCAAGTCAGTCAAGCTGACGTCCCATGAGTTGCGTCTGCTGTCATACATGCTGCATCATCCCGGCAAGATAATTTCACGTACCGAACTGACTGAGCATCTTTATGACCAGGCTTTTGACAAGGACTCGAATACAATCGAGGTGTTTGTGGGCAGGCTGCGCAAAAAGCTCGGAAATGATTTCATAGAAACCGTGCGGGGAATGGGATACCGGTTGCCGGAAGATGCTTGACCATGCGTCTTAGGTTTCCAAACACGCTTGCAGCAAGGCTGTTTCTTTATTCTTCCCTCACTGCCATTGCTGGCGTGCTTGTCATCGCCTTTGTAATTTCGGCAGACTACCGCAGGACTGCCGAGGAACGGTTGCGTGAACTTCTGGTCGCCAATATCTTCAACCTGATGAGTACGTTTGACGTCAACCGGGATGGCAAGCTGATAGGCATGCCGGAACTGGGTGACGCGCGTTACAGCCTGTTTGATTCAGGCTGGTACTGGTCCGTCCATGAGGTAGGCAACAGCGATAACCGGATCTCCAGCCTTTCACTTGTTGAGCGCAGAATTGAAGTGCCTGCTTCGGCAGAGTTCGATGCATCTTTTCAGCGCATGTTTGAAAATACCGACGATGTCGGGCAAATGCTGCTTGGGATGGAAACCCAAGTGTTCCTTGGAGAAGGGGACAATCTCTACAGTTTCCGGATTACCGCAAACCGGAGCGCGATCAACGAAGAGATTGCAGCTTTCCGAAACCGCCTCTCACTGATACTGGCCATTTTTGCCTTTTCCATTGTGTTGGCCACATACGCCGCCGTAAAGCTGGGCCTGAAGCCGATCAACAACGCCATAAAAATACTGGCCGACATCAGGAACGGTAACGCAAGTACCATTGAAGGTACATATCCTGACGAAATCCAGCCATTCATTACCGAGACCAACGCCCTGATTGATTCCAACAGGACGATTGTTGAGCGTGCCAGAACCCAGGTGGGCAATCTGGCCCATTCCCTCAAGACACCACTGGCTGTGATGCAGAATGAATTGCCCATGATCAAGGGCCGGAGAGGGCAGCTTTTTGGTGAGCAATTGAAAACAATGCGGCAGCAGGTTCAGGTCTATCTGGATCGGGCAAGGATTTCTGCAAGAAGCGCAACTGCTCTTGCCCGAACGCCAGTTGTTCCGGTTCTTGAAAAGCTGGTGGAGGTGATTGGCAAGCTTAGTCCGGATCTGGTTCTTGAGTTCCGTCATGAGGGGAAAGGTGTTCCGGTCTTTGAGGGAGAGGAACATGATTTTCAGGAGATAATGGGGAATTTGCTGGAAAATGCGTCAAAATATGCCAGTTCAAAGGTACTGATAGAACTTGTAGCGGATGAGGCCGCAATTACGGTTCGTGTGGATGATGACGGACCTGGAATGTCTGCTGGTGACATGGAAAAGGCGCGGGAACGTGGCGCGCGCGTTGACGAGGCTCAAGCAGGTTGGGGGTTGGGCTTGTCAATAATTCAGGACATCGTGGATGAGTATGATGGTTCTTTCGATCTGGACCGTTCTGAAATGGGCGGATTGCAGGCTCGCGTGATACTTCCCGGGCATATTCGCCACTAACCTGCAGATAAAGAAAAATAGCCCCATTTTCTTCAAAGTTTGGACACCTTGTCCGAGATAATGTCGCCGACAGAATAGGGGTATTCAGAATGCGGTTTTTCGGAAAAGTTATGCGTTTCGGTGCAGTTGTTGGAGCCTGTGCAGGCCTGGTTGCGTGCAGTGCAAGCAATGAGCAGATCGGTACGGCTACCGGTGCGGTAGCTGGTGGCCTGATTGGCAACCAGTTTGGTGGAGGTACGGGCCGGATTGCCGCAACTGCGGTTGGCGCAATCGCTGGTGGTCTTATCGGGCAGGGCATCGGACGGCAGTTGGATAATAACAGTCGGCGTGCTGCCCTTGGCGCTGAATATGCAGCGCTTGAACGCGGCAGGCCGGGAGAGCCTGTAAACTGGCAGGGCAATGACGGCACTTATGGCAGGGTTGTACCGCAGCAGACCTATCAGGTCGGTTCGCAAAACTGCCGGCGCTACAGCCACACAATCTACATTGATGGCGTCCCCCAAGAGGCCAGTGGTACGGCATGCCGCAATGCAGACGGAAGCTGGACGCCGCTTTCGTGAGCGTATCGACTGCAATTCCCACGACAAGTTGATCGCAAAACGCTGCCTGCGGTAATTCATCCCGCCTGATGCAACTTCCGTTTGGTTCTTTCTGATTGTAAGTATCAGGGATGTTGTTCTGGTCACTCATTGTACTGTTTTCGCTCGCTGCCATGGCGGCCTTATCCTATCCGCTGATGCGGAGACCGGATCGCGAAGACGACCGTCTGGAGCGTGAACAGGCACTTTATCGCGAGCGAATATCCGAAATTGACAGGGATGTCGGCCTTGGGCGCATCAATGACAAGGACGCGATTGCTGCCAAAGCTGAAGTTGGCAGAAGTCTGATTAAAAGCCAGCGGACTGGCGAATTTGCTGCTGCGGGCAATGGTCGGGGCGGCAAAGCCCTGCTTCTGTCATCAATCTTGTTTGTTCCTCTTTCAACTGGATTGCTTTACCTGGCCTTGGGTACTCCGCCAGCTATGCAGTTTACCGGCGATGTCAGTGAAACGGCCGGGGAGGAACAACCCTCAATTCAGGCTTTGCTTGCTGCGGCGGAACAAAGGCTTGCCAAGAACCCTGATGATGGCCGCGGTTGGAAAGTGATTGCCCCTGTCTACAATCGTCTTGGACGGTTTGATGAGGCAATACAGGCTTTTCAAAACGCATTGAGACTTGAAGGGCGTGAGCCGGACCTGACATTTGGTCTGGGTGAGGCATTCATGGGCAAGGCAAACGGACAGGTAACGCCACAGGCCTTGGCACTGTTTGAGGAAACAGCAGAATTGATGCCCTCTCACCCGGTTGCGCGTTTTTATCTTGGTGTGCATGCAATGCAGCAGGGAGACAATGACAAGGCGATGGCTACATGGGAGAACATCATCGCAGATGCGAAAGGGGATGAGAGCTGGCTTCCTGTCATACGCAGCTATATCTCCAGGCTGGAGGAACAGGACCAGCTTGCCAAACAGGCATCACCAGATGATCCGGAACAGTTGGCAATGGTTTCCGGAATGGTGACCAGCCTTGAAGAAAAACTCAAAGACAATCCTCAAGACAAGGAAGGTTGGGAAATGCTCATCCGCTCCTACGTCGTTCTGGACCGCATAGAAGAGGCCAAGAATGCGATTTCCACAGCCCGGTCCAGCTTTCCGGAAGACAAACCGTTTCTCCAACAGCTTGACCAGACAGAAGCAGCCCTGCCTGATGTGGACGGGAAGGAATTGAACCAGTGACGCGCAAACAGAAAAGACTTGTCGGAATAGCTGCAATCGGGTGCGTTCTGGGCCTTGCAGTGCTTCTCGTATCCATCGCTTTGCGCGATGAAATAGTTTTCTTTTACGATCCTTCCGAAGTGGTTGCCGGTAACAAGGTCCAGCCTGGGGAGCGGTTCCGTATAGGTGGACTGGTTGCCGAGGGCAGTGTTGAAAAACAGGATACTGCGGTGTCATTCACGGTTACAGACGGAGCGGCAAGCGTACCGGTAAAATTCGTTGGCATTCTTCCTGACCTGTTTCGCGAAGGACAAGGCGTGATTGCAGAAGGCACCCTTGATGCCAATGGCAGCTTCAAAGCGGATAACGTGCTCGCGAAACATGACGAAAATTACATCCCCAAGGAACTTGAGGGTGTGATGAAAGACAAGGGTGTCTGGAAAGGCGGGGACAAGTCATGAGGAGTTGCACATGATAGCTGAACTCGGTCATTATGCTCTTGTTCTGGCGCTTTCCCTTTCATTGGTACAGTCGATTGTTCCCTTTTGGGGGGCAAGGACCGGCGACACTGCCCTGATGCAGGCAGGAACAACATGCGCAATAGCCGGTTTCTTGGCTACACTGATTGCGTTTGCAGCCCTCACATACTCTTACGTTACGTCTGATTTTTCATTACTCAACGTCTGGCAGAACTCACATACCTCCAAACCGCTTCTATACAAGTATACGGCTGTCTGGGGGAACCATGAAGGGTCCATGCTGCTTTGGGTATTGATGCTGACGCTGTTTTCGGCGCTTCTGGCGGCTTTTGCCACAGCCTTGCCTGCAAGGTTGAAGGCCAACACACTTTCAGTGCAAGGCTGGGTTACAGTGGCATTTTTGCTGTTCCTGCTGTTTACCTCAAACCCTTTTGAGCGCCTCCCGCAACCGGCCCTGCAAGGCAAGGATCTCAATCCCATTCTTCAGGATATCGGTCTCGCGATCCATCCGCCGTTACTCTATGTCGGCTATGTCGGCTTTTCCCTTACATTCTCGTTTGCCATGGCGGCAATGATCAGCGGGCATATTGATGCGGCTTGGGCGAAATATGTCCGGCCTTGGGCGTTGCTTGCATGGGTCTTTCTGACTGCAGGAATCGCGATGGGCTCTTACTGGGCTTATTATGAATTGGGATGGGGTGGCTGGTGGTTCTGGGACCCGGTTGAAAATGCTTCTTTCATGCCGTGGCTGGTTGGTACCGCTTTCATACATTCAGCGCTTGTGATGGAGAAACGGGAAGCTCTCAAAATCTGGACCATCCTGCTGGCCCTGTTGACCTTTTCGCTGTCACTGCTGGGAACATTCATCGTTCGTTCCGGGGTGCTGACCTCCGTTCACAGCTTCGCCACCGACCCGACACGCGGTGTCTTCATTTTGACCATCCTGCTAATTTTCATTGGTGGATCGCTTTGCCTGTTTGCCGTGCGTGCAAATTCCCTACAACAAGGAGGCCTGTTTCAGCCGGTTTCACGCGAGGGCGCGCTAGTCTTCAACAACCTGTTCATGACAGTGGCGGCCGCCACCGTGGTCTTCGGAACACTGTATCCATTGGCAGTTGAAGCATGGGACGGCAGCAAGATTTCAGTAGGCCCGCCGTATTTCAACCTGACATTCGGACCCTTGATGATTCCGGTTTTGATGGCCATCCCCCTTGGCCCTCTCATGTCATGGAAACGTTCCGACCTGTTGCCGGTACTGACACGGCTCTATTTTGTTGCAGGTGCTGCCCTGCTGACTGTGGTTTTGACGGCGGCATTTACGCGTGGCGGACCGGTTATTGCTTCCTTGATGATTGGTCTCGCAGTGTGGGTAATGCTGGGGGCAATGGCAGAAATTGTACAAAGGTCGGGGCTTCCGCGTGTCCCGCTGTCGACGGCTGTTGCAAGACTGCGGGGACTGCCCCGTTCTGTTTGGGGAACCATGTTTGCGCATTTCGGAATTGGTGTCATGGTTCTTGGCATCGTCGGGGCAACTGTTTTCAGCAGTGAAGAAGCTGCACTGGTCCGAAAAGGCGAGACGCTGGAGATTGCCGGATTTGAACTGGTACATGCTGGAAACCACAACCGGCAGGGCTCCAATTTCATAGAAGATGCCCTTGTTGTCGATGTCCGCAAGGGCGGGCGGAAGATTGCGGAACTTGCGCCTGCCAAACGCATGTACACAGCGCATGGTTCAGCCACGACGGAAGCTGCAATCAAGAGTTACGGGTTTTCCCAGCTTTATCTGTCTGTCGGTGATACGGATGAGGCGGGCCGAACCGTGCTGCGCGCATGGTGGAAATCACAAGTGATACTGGTTTGGCTCGGCCCCATCCTGATGGCTTTTGGTGGTTTGCTGTCCTTGTCAGACAGGAGACTGAGAATTGGCATTCCCAAGGCATCAAAAGCGGGAAAGAAACTTGCCAATGCTTGAACTGTTTGCCCGCCTTGTAGTTGTAGGGGTTTTCCTGGTTGCAGGTTGCACAATGGCACTCGCGGTCAATCCGGATGAAGTGTTGAAAGATCCGGCACTTGAAACACGGGCCCGCTCACTATCTGCAGAGATTCGCTGCCTCGTGTGTCAGAACCAGTCCATAGATGACAGTGATGCCCAGCTTGCAAAAGATCTGCGTCTGTTGGTGCGTGAGCAACTTGTTGAAGGTAAAACAGATCAACAAATCCTCGATTACCTGGTTGAGCGTTATGGAGAATTTGTACTCCTGAAGCCAAGGTTCTCAGTACGTAATCTTGCATTGTGGCTACTGCCCTTTCTGGCGCTTGTTGCAGGGATATGGCTGGTTCGGGGAATGTTCATCAAACGCAAGACAGCAGCGGCATCGTCTTCAGATGGACGTGACCTTAGCCCGGAAGAGCAGGCGGAATTACGCAAAATCCTGGAAAAGTGATCACCACCCGTCTTGTGAGCGGGTGGGCTTCGCAATAGCCTGAACATGTTATCAGGGAGTGCAGTTCATGGGCATATCAAGCCAAAAAATTACATTTGACGGCAGTCGTGGTGCAGAATTGTCTGCGCGTTTGGACATACCCGCAGGGCCGGTTCGCGCCTATGCGATTTTCGCCCATTGCTTCACATGCTCGAAAGATTTTCATGCCACGCGGCGAATTTCCGGGGCGCTGGCTGAAAGGGGGATTGCGGTTCTGCGTTTCGATTTTACCGGCCTGGGGAAGAGTGAAGGCGATTTCGCCTCAACTAACTTTTCCTCAAACCGGGAAGATCTTCTGATTGCTGCTGACTATCTCAGGCAGAACTATCAGGCACCATCGCTGATCATCGGTCATTCTTTGGGCGGGGCCGCAGTGCTTTCAATTGCATCAGATATTCCCGAACTTGAAGGTGTGGTGACGATTGGTGCGCCGGCAGATGCCGAACATGTTGTTCATAATTTCGGGGCTAAGCTGGATGAAATTAATAGTGCTGGAGAAGCTGAAGTTACCCTTGCAGGAAGAAAATTCAGCATACGCAGACAATTTCTCGAAGACCTTGCTGAAAGCAGGGTAGAAGAAAAGATTGGCAGTTTGCGTGTTCCACTGCTTGTGATGCATGCGCCATTGGACGACACGGTCGGCATCGAGAATGCAACACGTATATTCGTTGCCGCAAAACATCCCAAGAGTTTCATATCACTTGATAAGGCCGACCATTTTGTATCGGGGGTGCGGGATGCGAATTTCGTGGCGGGAATGATTGCGCAATGGAGCGACCGCTACCTTGATGCATCTCAAGGTTCTGCTGCGGCGCAGTCAGCAGAATCAGAACAGGAAGCGGATGTTGAAGGCACGCTTGTGCGTGAGACGTTGAACGGCAAATACCAGAACACCATGCGCAATGGCAAACATCTGGCCTTTGTTGACGAACCTGTATCGGTTGGTGGTCTTGATACGGGGCCAACACCTTACGGCCTTCTCGGTGGTGCACTTGGAGCCTGTACCTCAATCACCATGAGGATGTATGCCAACTTCAAGAAACTTGATGTTGGCCGTATTTCGGTTCGTGTTGTTCACAACAAGAAACATGCCAAGGATTGCGAAACATGTACCCGGGAGCAGCGGGATAGCAATGCCAAGATTGATGTTTTCGAACGCATTATCACTGTCGAAGGAGACGTGGATTCGCAACTTGAGGAGAAGTTGTTGGAGATTGCAGACAAATGTCCGGTGCACAAGACGCTCGAGAAGAGTTCGGTCGTCGAAACAAGAATTGAATGAACAGGCAACTCCGGAACATTAACGAACTTTAATCTGGCCGTCATGTTGCGGCAATTCAGTCTTTCTTATGTTGGCTGCGAATTGAGCCGAAAAAGCCAATTTTCCCATGCAAAAGGAAGACACAATGAACGTTATACAAAATTCAGCTCTTAAACGGACAACCCGTGCATTGCTTGCATCTGCCATAATCGCAGGTGGCGTTGGTTACGGACTTGGCCAATCAAACATTCTCTCGGTTACACCGTCACATGCGGAAACCATTTCGGTCGAGGCACCTGCGGTATTCAGCTTTGGTGATGTGGTTGAAGCTGTATCCCCAGCAGTCGTCAGCGTTCGCGTTGAAATGAATACTCAACAGGTCAGCGACAGGCGTGAACTCCGCCGCGACTTCAAACGTAACTTTGGCTTTGACCTTCCCGGAAGAGGGGGCAAACACGGCTTCCGTAACGGCCCGCGCAAACGCAAGGGCTTTTCGCAAGGATCAGGCTTCTTCGTGTCCGAGGACGGTTATCTGGTAACCAACAATCATGTGATTGAAAATGGCGCCAAATACACAGTGGTCTTGTCGGATGGTGCCGAGCATGAGGCTTCACTCGTCGGAACTGATCCCCGTACCGATCTTGCAGTTCTGAAAGTCGATGCAGATGAAAAATTCAAGTATGTCGAGTTTGGCAGTGATTTGCCGCGTATCGGCGATTGGGTAGTCGCAGTCGGTAACCCGTTCGGACTTGGTGGAACTGTTACAGCAGGTATCGTGTCCGGTCACAGCCGCAACATCGGTGCTGGTCGCTACGATGATTTCATCCAGATTGACGCTGCCGTTAACCGCGGAAATTCCGGCGGTCCGGCTTTCAATCTCAAGGGCGAAGTCATTGGTGTCAATACAGCAATCTTCTCGCCTTCAGGTGGAAATGTCGGCATCGCATTTTCAATTCCGGCCGGAACAGCTTTTGAAATTGTTGATGACCTGATCCAGAATGGATCGGTTGTCCGGGGATGGCTTGGTGTCCAGATTCAGCCTGTCACACCCGAGATTGCCGAATCGCTCGGTATCGATGATGTCGGTGGTGCCATCGTCTCTAACCCGCAGGAAGGAAGTCCCGCGGATGAGGCCGGTATAGAGGCTGGTGATGTCATCACTGCAGTTGACGGCAAGGAAGTAAAAGGGCCGCGCCAATTGTCCCGCGTGATCGCCGGATATGCACCTGATACCGAGATTAGCGTACAAGTGCTTCGCGATGGTGAGAGCCGTGACGTTACGGTCAAGCTGGGCGAACTTGCAACCGAGGAAGCAGCGCTTCGTGGCGGTCAATCAGACAAGCCTCGCAAGTTCGCAAGGCTTGGCATCGAGTTGCAGGGTTCGGAAGATGGTGTTGTTGTCATGGATGTTCGCCCGGGAAGCCGTGCTGAAGAACGTGGCATAAGAACCGGTGACATGATCCGTTCAGTCAACGGCAAGGAAGTGAAATCCGTCCGTGAACTTCGCCAGGGTTTGAAGGAAGCCCGTAAAATGGGCCGCAAGGCAGCGCTTCTGAAAATCGAGCGCCAAGGACAGATGAGCTTCATACCTGTTCCTGTCCGCCGCGGCTGAAACCTACAGCCGTGATACATGCCGGACTGTCCCCCCATCCCGGTCCGGCACGTCTGGTTGCAGGCTCCATGGGCGCCCCCTCCACGGAGCCTGCAGCAATCTCCTTGCTGTCCGGCATGCTTGCCATTATGCCGGAGCTGTTAATCGCTGATTTCTCTGTTTAATGTTCCGCCCATGAAAATACTTGTTGTTGAAGATGATACTCAAGCTGCCGCGTTCCTTGTAAAGGCTTTTGGCGAAGCCGGGCATAACCCGATGCATGCCGCAGATGGGGAAACGGGCTTCGATCTGGCGATTGCTGAAGAATTCGATGTTCTGGTTGTCGACAGGATGATGCCAAAGCTTGACGGCCTTTCAATGCTCAAACAATTGCGCGCCGAAGGACAAAGCACACCGGCAATCATCCTTTCTGCCCTGGGCGAAGTGGATGATCGTGTAGAAGGTTTGCGCTCTGGCGGAGACGATTACCTTCCCAAACCCTACGCCTTTTCCGAGCTTCTTGCCCGTGTTGAAATTCTGGGCAAGCGTTCTGGGTCCGGAGACAGCGATACGGTTCTCAAGGTGGCGGATCTTGAACTGGACCGGCTCTCTCACACGGTAACCCGCAACGGGAAGAAGATTCTTCTGCAACCGAGAGAGTTCAGGTTATTGGCCTATCTCATGCAGAATGCGGGCAAGGTGGTAACCCGTACGATGCTGCTGGAAAAGGTCTGGGATTATCACTTCGACCCGCAAACCAACGTGATCGATGTTCATATCTCCCGTTTACGCCGGAAAATCGACAAGGATTATGATGTTCAGCTTGTGCATACCGTAAGGGGTGCCGGATACAAGATTGACGCATCCGGAGATACCTGATGCTGGCAAAGCTGCGCGCCCTCCTGAGAATTACGGCCGTTCGTCTCTCTCTCATATATACGCTGGTATTCGGTCTCGCAGCGGTTGGAATTATTGCCTACATGACAGGTGCAACTGTCAATGTCCTGCGCCAGCAATATGAGGAATCCATTGATCAGGAAGTGGATGCGCTCTCTCGCCTTTATCAGCGGGGAGGCCTCAATCTTGTGTTTCGTGTGCTGGAACGCCGGGCGAATGCTCCCGGCGCCAACCTCTATGCTGTTGCAAACCCTCAGGGCCAGATAATTGCCGGAAATGTGCCGGCCATCGAGCGCGGTGTCATGGCGAAGACGGGTTGGAAAAACAAGCCCTTTGCCTATGAACGGTATGACCAGCAGAATGAGGGCGATGAAGTTCAGACTTCAAAGGCAATTGCGCGTGTAATAGAGCTTCCCAGTGGTGTCCGTATTCTGGTCGGACGTGATATTCGGGAATATGAGCAGGTTGGCGAAATTGTAGGTGACGCTTTCAAGATCGCCATTGGCATCATGCTTGGCCTTGGTCTTCTGACCTGGCTGTTTGTCGGTCGTCGGGCCCTTGCCCGGATTGACCAGGTCACACAGTCTTCCCGACGCATATTGAGCGGTGATCGCAGTGAGCGTCTTCCGGTAACGGGGAGCAAGGACGAGTTTGACCGCTTGTCACAAAACCTCAACCTCATGCTGGATCGCATCAATACTCTGGATGAAGGGTTAAAGCAGATTTCCGACAATATCGCTCACGATTTGAAAACGCCGATTACCCGGTTGCGGAACAAGGCTTATGAGGCATTGCATACGGATCGGAATGTCGATGAGCAGCGCGAGGCAATTGGCGAAATCATCGTTGACTGTGACCAGATCGTGAAAACATTCGATGCCTTGATGATGATTTCACGGGTTGGCTCTGGTTCCGCTGTTGGAAAACTCGAAACGGCGGAATTGAACGGCATAGTTTCGGATGTACACGAACTGTATGAAGCTGTTGCCGATGAGGAAGGTATCAACCTTGACCTCACAATACATGCCAAGCAAACAGTAACACTTCAGGGCAACCGGGAGTTGCTGTCACAGGCAATTGCCAACCTGTTGGACAACGCGATCAAATACGGTCGTGGTTCGGACGAGAGTTCTGGCATTCTTCTTGAACTGGACGGTCAGAAGGATGTTGCACGGATTACTGTATCAGATCATGGGCCTGGCATAGGTGTGGATGATCGCGAACGTGTGAAGGACCGTTTCGTTCGCCTTGACAAGTCCCGTAACAAACCGGGTAATGGGCTTGGGTTAAGTCTTGTCAATGCAATAGCCGAGTTTCATGGCGGGTCGCTGGTGCTGGAAGACAACGACCCTGGCTTACGGGCCATCATGGTGTTGCCTCTTGGTTCAAAAAGGTCCGGATGAAACTAGCAAGCGAGTTTGAAGAAGTTCCCCAGGCACTGCCTGAAGCCGGGACTGGTTGGGAGAAGCGGTTTGACGAGTTTTCATCCAGGAATGAATCTGCGCAGAACTGGCCTGAGCCACTAAGGCGGTTCTTTGGAACGGTATTCGAACTTTCACCCCATTTGCGATCGTCAGCCCTGAAAGAGACCGCTTTCTGCAACGAACTGCTCGAACACGGCTTTGAGCAGGTAGCTGAAGGCTTGCTGGAAGAAACCCGTTTGATGGGGCGTGAAACCGCGACTGAAAGCCAAATCATGGAGCAGTTGCGGATTGCAAAGCGTCGCACTTCCCTGCTTTGCGGGTTAGCAGATCTGGGCTGTTGGTGGTCCGGTGCCGAGGTTACCCGGGCTTTGTCTGCATTTGCGGATGCCAGCCTGACGGCTGCAATTGATTTCATTTTGCTTCGCCAGCATGAGGCGGGAAAGCTGGAACTTGAAAATCCGGAACAGCCGCAGAAGGATTGTGGACTGGTTGTTCTTGGAATGGGCAAGCTGGGTGCATCCGAACTCAATTATTCCAGCGATATTGATATCATCCTTTTTTATGAGCCGGGCAGGGGAATGGACCTCAAGACAGATGATCCTGTCACCCTGCTTTCCAGAATGGCGCGACAGCTGGTGAAAATCATGCAGGAGCGTACAGCGGATGGTTATGTATTCCGTACTGATCTGAGATTGCGCCCTGATCCGTCATCGACACCACTCGTCATACCGGTTGTGGCTGCCCTGAATTATTATGAAGGCCAGGGCCAGAACTGGGAGCGGGCGGCGATGATCAAGGCACGCGCGATCAGTGGCGATATTGCCTCGGGCGAGCAATTCCTCGCTGAACTGGCGCCGTTCGTCTGGCGGAAATATCTCGATTTTGCTGCAATCAATGACATTCACTCAATCAAGCGGCAAATCCATACGCACAAGGGCCATGGGGAAATCCGGGTGCTTGGCCACAATGTAAAGCTCGGCAGGGGAGGTATCCGGGAGATAGAGTTTTTCGTCCAGACCCAGCAACTGATTGCCGGAGGGCGCAATCTGGCCCTGCGGACCAACAAGACGATAGAAGCATTGCACGAACTGGCTGAACTGGGCTGGATAGAGCATTCCGCAGCAAGCGAAATGGCTGAAGCCTACTGGTTTTTGCGCAATGTGGAACACCGCCTTCAAATGGTGTCTGATGAACAGACCCATACCTTGCCGGACAACGATAAGGAATTGCTGCGCATCGCCCGGATGAGCGGGTTTGACAGTGTCAAGAAATTCTCGAAGAAACTTGGAGACACCTTGCGCCGGGTGGCCGGGCATTACGGAGAATTGTTTGAAAGCTCGGAAGCCCTTGCCTCGGATGAAGGCAGTCTCGTGTTCACCGGCGATGAGCCTGATCCAGAAACAATCAATACGCTTGAACGACTGGGCTACAAAAATCCCGAAGCTGCCATGCGCACGGTCAAGAATTGGCATGTAGCCAAAATTCCGGCATTGCGTACCACACGGGCACGGGAAATGCTGACCGAGCTTGTTCCGTCCCTGCTGAGTGCATTCTCCCGGACGGACCAGCCCGATGAAACGCTGATACTTTTTGACCGGTTCGTGTCGGGTTTGCCTGCCGGTATCCAGTTGTTTTCCATTCTTCAGAACAATCAGGGTCTTGCCACGCTTATCCTGAAACTTCTGACGTCCGCACCCCGCCTGGCCCGCCAGATTTCAAGTCAACCTCATGTGTTTGATGCGATGCTTGATCCCAGTTTTGTTAATGACAAGGCAGATCACGCAGACTTGCTGGAGAGAATATCCATTCTCCTCGATCGCGCTCCTGACTATGAATCTGCACTTGATGCAGGGCGCAGGTTTTTTCAGGAAGCCTCGTTTCTCTATGGGAGCCAGTTTTTCAGCGGCATTCTATCGCTTGAACAGGTGAAGAATGCCTACTCGGTGCTGGGTGATGTCATGGTTTCGGCCATGTATGATTGTGTGATCAAGGAGTTCGCCAAGCGCCATGGCCGCGTGCAGGGGGCACGGGTTTGCATTCTCGGAATGGGTCGGCTGGGCAGCCGGGAGTTGACCGCAACCTCTGATCTCGATCTCATTTTCCTGTATGATTACGATCCGGAAAATGACACTTCCGATGGGCAAAAGCCTCTTCATGCACAACAGTATTTTACCCGTTTGATGCAGCGCTTCATTGCAGCAATGAGTTCGCCTACATCCGAAGGGATCATCTACAATCTGGACTTTCGTCTGCGCCCGTCAGGAAATGCGGGGCCGCTTGCAACGCCGGTTGAAGGTTTTCTGCGATATCAGAAAGAGGAAGCTTGGGTCTGGGAAGCTCAATCCCTTACCCGGGGAAGGCCGGTTGCCGGGGATGCAGAGTTGATGGAGGCTATCGCCACTGAAATCCCGCTGATACTCGGCTTGAAGACAAGCCGGCCTGATCTGGCAGTTGACATCCGGGACATGCGCGAGCGCATAGAAAGGGAAAAGGGGGACAAGGGTGTCTGGGATGTAAAAACAGCACCGGGTGGCCTTCTGGATATTGAATTTCTGGCTCAGTGGTTTGTCTTGCGAGGGCTTGCACCCAATTCTGTTACCACCCGTAAGGTGATTGAGTCTGTCCCTGATAGCGAATTGGGTGCCGAGGTGAGGGGAACGCTTTTGGAAGCTCTGGAAGCCTATGAAAAAGTCCTTCATTTTCAGCGAATTTGCCTTGGTGAAGATGCTGACCCGGAGGGTGCCCCAAGCGGCTATCTTAGCGCACTGTGTGTCATGTTCGACCAACCCGATATCAATACATGTACGGCTTACCTTGCCGACAAGCAAAAGGAAGTGCGTTCGGCATTTTCCAAATTGTTGGGTTAGGTCGCTTATTCTGCTGCCATGTCTGTTTCATGACTAATGCTGCTGCCGGACTGTTTGTTCAGGGGCAGGCGAAGTGAAACGATTGTTCCGATTCCTTCATTTGAGCGGATTTTCATTGCGCCGCCATGAAGTTCAGTAAGTGACCGTGAGATTGCAAGTCCGAGGCCGGAGCCTTTGTGACTCTTTGTGAACTGGTTTTGTACCTGTTCAAAGGGCTGTCCTAGCTTGCGAAGGTTTGGTGCTGAAATTCCGATGCCGTTATCTTCAATGGTAATGGTCACACAGCCATTTCGCTTGCGAGCCCTGATCTGTATCCGGCCACCATCGTTCGAGAATTTCACGGCATTTGAAAGAAGGTTGATCAGAATCTGCTTGATTGCCCGGCGGTCGGCCTGCAATTCAATCTTCGGCGAAACATTGTCTTCAATCTTCAGGTTCCGTTCCTGTGACTGATGGGAAACAATCCGCAACGTCTCTTCAAGCATCTCGTCAAGGTTGAACTGTTCGTACACCAGCGGGAAGCGTCCTGCCTCGATTTTTGACATGTCCAGCACATCATTGATCATGCCCAGCAGGTAGGAGCCGCTTTCGTGAATGTCTCGTGCATATTCTTCGTATTTGGTTGATCCCAGCGGCCCGAACATCGCTTCGTTCATGATTTCAGAAAAACCGATAATGGCGTTAAGGGGGGTGCGCAGCTCATGGGATATGTTCGCGAGGAACTGTGATTTTGCCCTGTTGGCGGCCTCGGCCCTGTGGGTTTCTGCGGCATATTTCTCGGCCATGACTGCAAGCTTCTGTTTTTGCTCTTCGAGCGTCTGGCGCGAAAGCTGCAAGTCGGAAATCGTCGCCATCAGGCGTTTTTCAGATTCCATCAACCGGGTTTCATGAACCTTGATTGGGGTAATGTCTGTGCCGACCGAGACGAAACCGCCATCCTTTGTATGGCGCTCGTTGATCTGTATCCAGCGCCCGTCCTCCAGCTGTGCCTCAAGGGTGCGGGTTGCTTCGTCATCATCTATGTTGCGTATCAACTGGCTTGCCACATGTGGCGAAGTGGCCATGTCCATGATGGCGTCATATCCCATGCCTGCTTGGACATTGTCGGGATCCAGCCGGTGCAATTGCTGATATTTTGAATTGCACAGCACCAGGCGCTTGTGCTCGTCCCACAACACGAATGCTTCCGGCAGGTTTTCAATCGCATCGCGCAGCCGCAGGTCCTTGCGTTCGCTGGCCTTTTCCATTTCCCGCTGTTCGGTAATGTCCTCGGCAATCCCAACCAGTCTCTGCCGTCCGGTTTCCGTGCCGATCATTTCCACTTTAAGGCGTATCCACATCCATTTGCCATTTGCATGGCGCATGCGGAACACCTGCTCAATATGGGTCAGCCGCTGCTCCAGCACCTTGCAGGCGATTTCATACAGATCGATATCATCGGCATGTACCATGGAGGCTACTTCGGCGAAGCCAATGATTTCGTCCCGCGGATCAATGCCGAGCAGTTCGTACATGGATTTCGACCAGTAGAACTGCCCCCGTGAGAGATCCCAGTCCCACAGTCCGCACCCGCCTCTCATCAGCGCAGTGTCGAACCTGTTCTGGACTTCGAAGTAGATACCGTCGGCCTGGCGCGCACGCATGCTTTGGGCAAAATACGCATACAGGATAACCAGCAGGATTGAGGAAGTGCCGACAAACAGGGTCACGTTCATGGAAACGGTATTGTTCCAGTCGGCATACAACTCTGCTTCAGGCTGGATGAGCGTGACGCCACCAAATGGCTCTTCCAATATCCTGTGAACGGCAAATGCCGGTTCACCATCCATTGTCAGGATGTCACGGGTTTCCGCCTGTTCTCCAAAGGTTGTCAGCAGCAATATTCCACCGGTGACCGAGCTTAACGATTTTCCGGTCAGTTCGGGGGTGTAGGGAACGGTGGCGATGATTTTCTGGTTCTTGTCCGTCAGAACCATGTTCCGGCCGTCGACAAGATACTTGGCGGGAATTGTATCGGACATCAGGTTTTGAACCTGATAATTGCCGGGTACATCGTCAATCCGGGATGCCGTGGCAAGGAGTTTTTGCTCGAGCAGTTCTGCAACGAAGTGCATTTCCGAGTCGACCTGCTCGCGTATGAAATCCGCCTGGGACATCAGCGACATCCAGCGGGCTGCTCCGGCAATGGCCAGGAACAGGATGATCAGAACAGGAACGAGACGGCGCAGGAAAGTTTCGGAACGCAGCAGGCTGTCGTAGGCTGGATGGCTTAGCTGTCTGGCGTATCCGGCCACGATGTTCGGGGTCTGACTGCCTTTTAGTTGCAGTAAACCCTTACGGGGTCGCACAAATTGCGCCTCCGCATTGGACATTGCGGCCTCCTGGTCCATTTGTAGCCGGCTCCGCCACGGCGCCGAATCACTGTCACAATGAATCATGCAGAATCTTCTTGTCCATAGCGGATCTGCATTTATTTGCCGGCTGGATGGAATTTTACCTATTCAGGCATGTGGATAGCCCTTGATAGTGCAAAAATGTGCTTGCAGGCCCTCAATCCTGTTTCGACAGGGTACGGTCAAGTATGTCGGATACATCACGTGACAGATCGTCATGTTCGGCTATCTTGCGCAATGCTCCTTCAGCGGTTTTGCGGCGTTTGTCTTCAAGCTGGCGCCATGACCGGAAACCGGTCAGGGTTCGTGCAGCAACCTGGGGGTTGATGCCGTCAAGCTTGATGATTGTATCGGCAACCAGTTCATAGCCTGTACCGGAAACCTGATTGAACGCGGTCGGGTTACCCATGCAGAATGCAGCAACAAGCGAGCGCATGCGGTTCGGATTGTCGAGGCTGAAATCACGATGCTTCATAAGACGCTTCACATCCTTGATGGTTGATGCACCCGGTCTGGTGGCCTGGACTGTGAACCATTTGTCGAGGACGATGTGGTCAGTGTGGAACCGGTCGTAGAAATCTGCGAGCACCGCTTCACGCAATTCCTTGTCAGGATGGTGATGTACAACCAGCCGAAGCGCGTTTGCCCGGTCTGTCATGTTGTTGGCTTTGTCATACATGTCTTTTGCATTATCGAGCGCGGACTTCTGTCCGGCAATGACAGCGTAATGCATCAGCACGTTTTTGAGGCTTCTCTTCCCCGCCTGTTCGGCGTCTGGTGAGAAGCTGGTGACATTGTCAATCTGCTTTAGAAGCGTGCCCCGCCGGTCTTCGAAACGATTTCCCATGGCAACCGACATGGCTTTGACCGCTTTGGAGATGGCATCGGGATCAACATTCTTGCCAATGGTTTGTGCCAGATCAGCTTCGCTTGGCAAAGTCAGAAAGGTTGCCCGGAAGGCCGGCTCAAGTTCTTCCGCATGCAATGTGCTTTCGGCAATATCAAGAAATCCTGCATTAAACTCTGCTTTCTCTCCTTTCCGGATTTGTTTGGTTGCCGATATGATCAGGCGTGTTGCCAGGTTTTGGAATGCCTGCCAGCGTCCAAACAGATCAACATCATGCTGGCTGAGAAATTCCAGGTCCGCATCCTTGTGGCGATAGTTGACCTCAATTGGTGCGGTGAAATTGCGGTTGAGACTGATAACCGGGCGTTCTGATATTCCTTCAAAAACCAGTTTGTGTTTTCGTTTGTTGAAAATGATGATTTCACCCGACATGTCGGCACCGGTTATTGAGGCAGGTTTCATGTCAGATCCGTCCGGTCCGACCAGGCCGATAGCTTGCGGTATGACCATCGGTTTCTTTTTGGCTTGTCCGGGTGTCGCAGGCGTAAACTGTTCCACTTCAAGTGTTAGGCGGCCAGACTTTTTGTCATGTTTAGAAGCAATGTTCAGCAATGGTGTACCAGCCTGGGAATACCAAAGTGAGAATTGCGACAGGTCGGTATTACCGGCCTCCTCGAAACAGGAAAGAAACTGTTCCACAGTGGCAGCTTCCCCGTCATGTCTGTCGAAGTAGATCTCCAGACCGCGCCGGAAATTTTCTTCGTCGAGCAGGGTGGCGATCATGCGAACAAGCTCTGCACCCTTCTGGTAAACTGTTGCGGTGTAGAAATTGTTGATCTCGCGATAGGATTCAGGCCGCACCGGATGTGCCAGCGGACCTGAATCTTCCGGGAACTGTGCGGTTTTCAAACCCCGTACATCGCCAATCCGGATGACGGGACGTGATCTTTCGTCAGATGAAAACTCCTGGTCCCTGTAAACTGTGAGACCCTCTTTCAGGCATAGCTGAAACCAGTCCCGGCAGGTAATCCTGTTGCCGGTCCAGTTGTGAAAATACTCATGCGCAATGATCCGCTCAATATTGGCGTAGTCTGCATCCGTTGCCGTTTCCGGATCAGCAAGAACATATTTGTCATTGAAGATGTTCAGCCCCTTGTTTTCCATTGCCCCCATGTTGAAATCAGGCACGGCGACAATGTTGAAAACATCCAGGTCATACTCGCGGCCGAATTTCTGTTCGTCCCACTGCATGGAGCGGACAAGCGCATCCATCGCATAGTGCGCACGCTCCTCTTTTCTCTTTTGAACATAGATTCCCAGTGTTACCGGCTTGCCCGAGCGCGTGGTGAATTCCTGCGATATATGCCCCAAATCACCGGCCACCAGTGCAAAAAGGTAGGAAGGTTTCGGATGGGGATCGTGCCAGATTGCATAATGACGGTCATCATCACATGAACCACTCTCGACAGGGTTTCCATTACCCAGCAAAACAGGATTGGCGGCTTCGTCTGCTTCGATACGGGTTGTATAGACAGCGAGAACATCAGGGCGATCTAAAAAATACGTAATCCTGCGAAACCCTTCGGCTTCGCACTGCGTGCAATAATTTCCGCCGGACAGATACAGTCCGGAAAGTTGCTTGTTTGCTGCCGGATTGATGATCGTTTCAATCTCAAGATCAAAAGCTTTTGATGGAGGCAGTTTCCTGATGGTCAGGCCCGCTTCTGTTTCCCGGTAATCGCTTTCTTCAAGCTTCTTGCCGTCAAGAGACACCGAGACCAGTTTCAGGTCTTCTCCATCGAGTTTTAGCGGCTCGTCCTGTTTCGTTTCTTTCTGGCGTTCGATTCTCAGTTTTGAACGCACCTGCGTCTGTTCAGGATCAAGCATGAAATCAAGCTCGACATGGGTAATGCGGTAGGCAGGCGGAGTGTAGTTCTTGAGTCGGATGGCCTTGCCCTGCTTAGTTTTCATGAATGTTCTCTTGTTGTTGAGGAATGTTGTGAATGCATTAGACTAGTGCTGATTTAGTCGAATTTGTGCTCCCCCACAAACTGAAAGCAGGCCTGACCGAAATGCCCACGCCATTGCAAGAATTTTTGCCACGCCTCAATGCATTGCGAGACCGGCTGGCTTCCACTTCCACAACCGGTTTGTTCAATGATGATCCGGATCGTTTTACCCGGTTTTCTGTCAGTCTGGGCAGTCTGGTTTTTGATTATTCAAAGAACAGGGTGGATAGCGGGGCAATTGCAGTACTATTGGAACTGGCCGATGCGGCCGGGGTGGCCAAGGCACGGGATGCAATGTTTGGTGGCCAGAAAATCAATTCGACAGAGGACAGGGCAGTTCTTCATACCGCCCTGCGTAACCGCGCTGACAAGCCGGTTGTGGTAGAGGGGCGTGATGTCATGCCCGATGTGCAGGATGTTCTGGGCCGGATGGGCGAATTCGCCAGCGAGGTCCGTTCCGGCCAGTTTCAGGTATCCGGCGGCAAGGTTCGCGATGTTGTCAACATCGGAATAGGCGGGTCGGATCTTGGCCCCCGCATGGTGGCAAAAGCCCTTGCCCCCTGGCAGGATGGTCCCCGACTGCATTTTGTTGCAAATATCGACGGCGCGGACATTTCTGACACCCTTGCTTCTCTTGATCCGGCAACAACCCTTTTTATCGTTGCCTCAAAATCCTTCACGACACAGGAAACCATGATCAATGCCCGTTCGGCTTTTTCATGGGTTGAAAAGGCAGTCGGCAGCGCAGCCGCAGAGCACTTTTGCGCGCTTTCCACCAATCTGGAAGCCACCCGGGAGTTCGGGATTCCGGATGAAAGGACATTTGGATTCTGGAGTTGGGTCGGCGGTCGCTATTCGGTTTGGTCGGCAATCGGCTTGTCCGTCATGATCGGCATTGGTCCGGAAAATTTCAGAACATTTTTGGAAGGTGCGCATCAGGCCGACCGCCATTTTCAGGAAGCTCCGTTTGAACAGAATATTCCGGTTCTCATGGCCATGCTCGGTATCTGGCACCGGAATGTATGTTCGTTGCCTGCTCATGCAGTGCTGCCTTATGACAACCGGCTGGCAAGGTTTCCGGCCTGGCTTCAGCAACTGGACATGGAATCAAACGGCAAGGCCGTAACCATTGCTGGTGATGCGGTGAACTATGAAACCGGCCCGATAATTTTCGGGGAACCCGGAACCAATGGGCAGCACGCATTTTACCAGCTGATACACCAGGGTACGACCGTTGTGCCGTGTGATTTTCTAGTTGCTGCAAATCCCGTAGGAACAGATGTACCGGAAGAGCATCACCGTCTCATGCTAGCAAACTGCCTGGCACAGTCGGAAGCCTTGATGACAGGCAGAACGTTGGAAGAAGCGGGCGGCGACCCCCACAAGGTGTTTTCCGGAAACCGGCCAAGCAATACCCTGCTTTACGACAGGCTGGATCCGTTCATGCTGGGCACGCTGATGGCCCTCTATGAACACAAGGTGTTTGTTCAGGGTATTGTCTGGGGAATAAATTCGTTCGACCAGTGGGGCGTTGAACTGGGCAAGCAACTTGCTCAAGAAATCGAACCCATGCTGGCCAAACAGACCGTTTCAGAAGCTTCCAATTCATCAACCGGCGGGCTTGCCCGGACAATTCTCGGTTTTCGTGCGAGGGGCTGAGAATACTTTGAATTAGGGAGTTTTTCCCCGACCTTCCGGAGAGCGAAGCAGCACCTGGTCTTTCTTGCCTTCCCGGTGAATTGTGTAGATCGAAGCGCCGATGATGATCATCGCCCCGACCCACGTCCACACGTCAGGCAAATTGTTGAATAGAAAATATCCGAAAATTACGGAATAGACCAACCGCACATAGTCCAGAGACGCCATTACCGATGCTTCGCCGTACTTGTAAGCCGTGATGTTGAACAATTGCGCCACATAGGAGATCAGGCCCATTGCAATAAGCAGGCCCCACTCGAAGGCGGTTGGCCATTGCCAGAAATAAAGGCCTGGCACCAGCATGGCCAGCCCGACCCCAAGCGCTTGGTAGGTCAGGATTGTGGTTGTGTTTTCTGTTCGTGTCAGGATGCGGATTACAACCATGACCGCACCGGCTCCCGCCGCACCGATCAGGGCATACAGCCCGTAAATGTTGAAGCCTTCCATCCCCGGACGCAAAACCAGAAGAACACCTGCAAAGCCAATCAGGACAGCCATCCAGCGACGCCATCCGATTATTTCATTGAGAAAGAAAATTGCGCAGATCGTAACAAAAAAGCTTTTGGCAAAGCCGATTGCTGTGGCATCGGCAAGAGGCATGTGCACAACCGCAGTAAAGCCGAATCCCATTGCAATCAGTGCCAGAATGATCCTCAGCACCTGCAATCCCGGCGCTTTTGTTTTCAGGCTTCCCGGAAAATTTCCGACTATCGCTGGAATAACCACGATGGTCATCACAAACTGCCGTACCAGAAGGATTTGCGTAACGTGCAAATGCTCGCCTACGAGCTTGATCAGGGCGATCATCACCCCGAAGCCGGCAGCCGCGAACATGAGAAAAATCCCGCCTTTTACATTGTTCGGAAGGCGGTTGAAGGATTCCCTTAGGGAGAAAATTGTCATTCGGCGATTCCTGACTGCACAATGACAGGTAGCCATCACCAAGGCAAACCCAGATGAGGACTGGTCCACCCTTTTGCCCAGACTGGATTTTTACAGGTCTTGTTTCGGTTACGGGGTCGACGCGCAGCGGTGTCATATCTATATGGGAACGGTGGTTATTGCCGGTGAATGACAGACGATTGCAACCGGTCTGCAGCAAAGGACCTTCAGGATGAACGAGATATTGCCCCAGATGAAATTCGGCATAGGGGCTTCTGCCCTGAGAAAAGAGGATGATGCATTTGTCACCGGCTCAGGTTGCTATACGGATGATGTCACTGGTGAAGGCGTACTTGCCGGATATGTGCTGCGCTCTTTTCATGCCCATGCAACGTTCAGGATCAATGACGTTGCCGCTGCCCGTGATATGCCCGGCGTCCACGCCATCCTGACTGCACCAGACATACCTGAAGTAAAGCCGCTGCCGTGCCTTGCACCCGTCAAACAGGCTGATGGGAGTTCGGTGCCGGGCCGTGATATCCCGGTTCTGTGTACGGATCGTGTTCGCCATGTTGGCGATGCCATTGCATTCATTGTTGCCGGCTCTCTTGCCTTGGCCCGTGATGCTGCAGAAATGATTGATATTGATTTTCAAAGCCTGCCAGCAGCCAGCAACACGGCAGACGCCCTGAATGATGATGCGCCTGCCGTATATGATGACGGTTCCCGAAACCTCGCATTTATTCAGGAAATGGGGGACTTTGAGCGGACTGAAAAAGCATTCGCGAATGCTGACCGGATTACGGAAATCAGGATCGTCAATAACCGCCTTGTGAGCAATTACATGGAGCCACGCTCCTGCTTTGCCTTCTGGGACGAGGAGACCGGGAAATTTGATGTGACGCTTGGCAGCCAGGGTGTGCACCGGATGCGCGACTGGCTTGCCTCGACCCTGGGAGTGGAGCCGGATCAGGTCCGCGTTCGCACGCCGGATGTCGGTGGCGGTTTTGGCACCAAGGTTTTCAATTACCGTGAATATGCACTTTGCATGGTCGCATCCCGCCTTACGGGAAAACCGGTGAAGTGGACAGGTGACCGGACTGAACACTTCATGTCCGATGCACATGGCCGCGACAATGTCGTTACAGCCCGAATGGCAATGGACAAGGACGGCAAATTCCTGGCAATCGACGTAGACATGATTGCAGCAATGGGAGCCTACTTGCACGGGTTCGGGCCATATATCCCGTATCTTGGTGCAACCATGACGACCGGCCTGTACGATATTCCGACAATGGCTGTCCGGATTCGTGGCGCTTATACCAACACCGTGCCGGTGGATGCATATCGTGGTGCCGGCCGGCCCGAAGCCTCGTATCTTGTTGAAAGACTGGTTGACCGCTGCGCCCGTGACACCGGTCTTGGAGCAGATGAAATCCGGCGGCGAAACTTTGTTTCACCCGAACAGTTGCCTTACACAACGCCGGGCGGGCGAATGTATGATACCGGCGAGTTTGCAGCCCACATGGAAGATTGCATGAAGCGGGCTGGGTGGGTGCAGTTTTCCGAACGCGCAGAACAAGCCAGACAGTCAGGCAAGGTGCGGGGCATTGGCATTGCAACATACATTGAAGCGTGTGCCTTTGCCGGGTCTGAGCCTGCTTATGTTTCACTCAAACCGGACGGTGACATCGAGTTGCGTATCGGAACCCAGTCAAACGGGCAGGGACATGCTACCGCATATGCACAGATGGCAGCAGACCAGCTTGGTATTGAATATACGCGCATAGATGTCCGGCAGGGTGATACTGAAGAACTCTCGCGTGGTGGAGGGACGGGCGGCTCGCGTTCGATTCCTCTGGGCGGTGTTTCAGTGGTGAAGGCAAGCGAGGCACTGGCAGAAAAACTGCGAAAGATTGCTGCCGACGAACTGGAGGCATCTGCTGCCGATATAGAACTGGCAGACGGGCAGGCCCGAATTGTCGGTACCGACAGGGTAATCAGCTTTGCTGATATTGCCCGCTCTGCAGGAGATCCGGAAGATTTGAAAGCCGATGGAGAGTTCCGTCAAAAGGAAGCCACCTATCCGAACGGTACGCATGTCTGCGAGGTGGAAATCGACCCGCTCACCGGCAAGACGGAGATCGTCAAGTATACCATCACCGATGACTTTGGTGTCAGTGTAAACCCGCTTCTGCTGGAAGGGCAGGTTCACGGTGGTGTGGCCCAGGGAATTGGTCAATGCCTGAACGAGCACACTGTGTACGATGAAGACGGTCAGTTGTTGACGGCCTCCTTCATGGATTACGGAATGCCCCGTGCCGACAATGTTCCCGGGTTTGATTTTGCCACGCGCAATGTCCCTTCAACAACCAACGAACTGGGAATCAAGGGAGCGGGAGAAGCCGGGACGATCGGGGCTTGCCCAGCCGTCATGAATGCGGTTTGCGATGCGCTGTACAGGGAATACGGCATCGAGCATGCTGACATGCCGGCAACACCGTCAATTGTCTGGGAGTTGATCAACAAATGAATGCCATACCCAACGTTTTGACAATTGCTGGCTCGGACTCGGGCGGAGGGGCAGGAATACAGGCTGACCTGAAGAGTTTTTCAGCCAACCATGTCTATGGCGCCAGCGTGATCACTGCGCTAACGGCACAAAATACAAAAGGGGTTACAGGTATTCATGACGTACCTCCCGGGTTCATTGAGGAACAGATGAACGCCGTTTTCTCCGATATCCGGATAGACGCCGTGAAGATAGGTATGGTCTCGCAAATACCCGTCATTGAAACGATTGCGCAGGGGTTGCGGAAACATAAAGCCCGCAACATCGTTTTCGACCCTGTCATGGTCACCACTTCCGGAGACCTGCTGCTTGCTGAAGATGCTGTTGATGCCATTCGGTCGGTTCTCATGCCAATGTCAGACCTTCTGACACCAAACCTTCATGAAGCTGCCAAGCTTGTTAATTCCACGGTTGCCAAAGACCGCGATGGCATGTTGCACCAGGCAGAAATGCTGATGGAAGCAGGTGCGAAAGCCGTTCTGATAAAAGGCGGACACGGAGATGTCGCGGAATGTGCCGACTTGCTTGCCAGCCCGTCCGGAATTTCCTGGTTTGTGAGTCCCCGTGTTGACACCGAAAACACCCATGGAACCGGTTGTTCGCTGTCATCTGCAATTGCTGCTGGCCTGGCACATGGCCATGCCCTTGATGAAGCAGTGGAAAAGGCAAAAACCTGGCTTACGGGTGCAATCTCGGCATCGGGAAAACTCGATGTAGGCAAGGGAGCCGGGCCGGTGCACCACTTCCACGATCTTTGGTAACCGCTCAGGAAACTGCATTGCGGCAGATCGCTGAAACCGGTTTGTTACCGTTCTTTTTCTCCGGATCCCTCATTTTCATCCTCTTCTGGTGATGAAAGATAAGTGTCGGCATCAGACCGGGGATCAAGGCTGTAGGTTTCCGTTGTCTGTCCCACAGCAAACGGCATCGGTTGGTAATCCATTGTCTGGTCATCAGTCTGTGGCGCTTCGCGTCGTGTAATGCGGTAGGTCAGGTATATGGCCAGCAGGAAATGCGTGGCACCGATTGTCTGGAACAGGGCCTGGGAGCCGAAAAACTCCATTATCGGACCGGTAACCAAGGGACCGATAATGCTCCCTATGCCGTACAGGATCAAAAGGCTGGAAGAAATTTTCACAAAGTCTTCCGGCTCTGCATGGTCATTCGCATAGGCAGTTACCAGCCCGTATAGCGGGTAGATGAAGCCGCCAAGCACGACCATCGTTGCAAAGAATGTGTAGGATGGCTGGCTGTCTGCCGAGGCAAACAGCGGTACTGAAAAGCCCGCCAAGGTTCCGCCAAGGCTCAGGCCGACCATTACGAAACGTCTGTCAACGAGGTCGGAAGCCTTGCCGAGCGGAAACTGGAAGATCACCGCGCCAAGCATCACACATGCCATCATGTTCGCGATATTCGTGCTGCTCATGCCCTGTGCGACCCCGTAAACAGGTGCGAAACTCTGAAAGGAACCCGCAAGGGTTCCGATAACCAGAGCGCCAATGAACGCCGCGGGGGAATTGAAGAACATGCTTTTAAGGTCAATTTGGACTTGCGTCAGTGGAGCAGGCGACTGGGCCTTTGACAGGGCGGTTGGCAAAACGGCCAGACAATAAAGAATGGCCCCTACCATGAAGAGTGTCTCCCGTTCGGGGTTGGCAACCACAAGCAGGTACTGACCAGCCATGTAGGCCGCTTGGGATATTACCATGTATATGGAAAACATGGCGCCACGGCTTTCATTCGTGATGCGCTCGTTCAGCCAGCTTTCGATAATCATGTAGGACCCGGAAAAACAGAATCCGGCCAGTGCGCGCAAGACAATCCACGTATTTGCTTCAATGATCATGCCATTCAGCAGGACAACGGTCGCAAGTATTGCGGCAAGCGCCGAGAAGGTGCGCACATGACCCACACGGCGTACAAGGTGGGGTACAATGATGCATCCGACTGTAAAGCCGATTGCCCATCCAGCGCCAATGAAGCCGATTTGCGAGGCAGAAAACCCTTCAATTTGTCCGCGAACCGGAAGCAGAACGGCTTGCATGCCACCGCCGGCAAGGAGAAAGGCAGTGCTCACAAACAGTGCAAAAACAGGCAATAATTGTCGGGTCATCGAAGGCTGCTCGGAATCAGTATTTCAAAATGCGGATCGCGCAAACGCTTTGTCAGCAATTGCGTGTTGACGCAATCATAAATTCAGTTTGCGACTAACTTGCAAAATTGGGGACATTTGCGGCTCTCTCGACAGATATTATGTCCTTTGTGAGGCCAGCCAGATGAAGAAAGACGAAAGGATAGAGAAGCTTTGGTTCAGGCCTCTGCAGGTTCAGGTGGTATAATGCTGAGAAGTTTGTTGCATACCTGTTTCTGGTTTTCTGTGCGTTCGGGTTCCGGCAGCAGGAAATCAAGTAGGCATTCGACTTGAAGCAGGCGGGTGTCGGAGTCCGCCGAAGCATGTGAAAGAATTTTCTTGAATGCGCCATCGAGCAGGGGATCGAGACGAAGTATTTCAGCTTCATCATCTTTCTCGATCGCCGTGACTATCTGTTGCGTGCGCAACTCGTAGTCTTCTATCAACTCAATAATGCTCATTGTCTTTCCGGTGGTAATTCACGCAGACTCTCTGCAGCATTCATTGCCGGTATCAGTCAGGTCATGTGACTGTTCTGCGGAAATGTCAGTATTATACATATAAAATGCATATGGGAATCAGAGGCTTTGCTTAACCTTAATGCATAAAGTTTTAGCAAATCCCCCGGTTCAAGATTGAGGAGCGGTGCTTTCTGTTGTGGTCAGGGCGATTGGGCATGCTCTCAGCAAGCTCATGACGTTTGGTACAACAAACAGCCTTGCCGGAGCCTTGCGAAAGGTGGCTTTCTTCTCGCTTGGCATGGGCGCCTGATTTTTTCAAAACTTTCGTTTTGCTTTCGTTTTAATAAAGTGCAATCCTTGGCGAAAAAGGTAAAGCATATGCACTTGGGCAAGCGGCAAAAATCCATCCTCGATGAAATCCTGAAAACCGGTCACGTGACTGTGGATGACCTGTCAGCGCGTTTTGGTGTTTCCCCGCAGACAATCAGAACGGATTTGCGCGAGCTGGGAGAAGCCGGAAAACTTGTCCGTGTACACGGGGGCGCCCATGCAGTGGATGGAAAGAAGAACGTTGAATATGAAGCGCGACGGCAGATTGCTGCCGCTGAGAAGATTGCAATCGGGAAGCGTGCTGCGCAACTGATTCCCAACAACGCCTCGCTTTTTGTGAATATCGGCACCACCACCGAAGCTTTCAGCGATGCAATCATTGGTCGCACCGGCTTGATGGTGATCACCAACAACATAAACGTTGCCAGCAGGCTGCATGCCAATAGCGCGAATGAGATCATTCTTGCCGGAGGGGTTGTCAGGCCATCGGATGGCGGTGTTGTTGGTGAGGCAGCAATCGACTTTATCAACCAGTTCAAGGTTGATTATGCGGTAATCGGTGCTTCGGCAATCGACAATGATGGTTCGATCCTTGATTTTGACTTTCGCGAGGTCCGTGCCGCCCAGGCGATCATCGCCAATGCGCGGCATGTCATTCTTGTTGCCGATTCCACAAAGTTCGAGCGCAAGGCACCGGTGAGGATTGGCCATCTTTCCCAGGTGGATACCTTTGTTACCGACCGGGTTTCCAACACAGCCATTCGCGATATCTGCAGCGAAGCTGATGTGCGGCTCCTGGAGGTAGGGATTTCGGACAGTGATTAATCATTTTCGTTTGACATTCGTATTGTTTTCATATTTTTTTGAATGGCTTTCGGTTTTTTGGGATTATTGTGCCGAAAGTCTGGAGGATTTTCGTGTCGGAAACATTCGATATTTTCGTCATCGGTGGCGGGATAAACGGCTGCGGCATTGCACGTGATGCAGTAGGGCGCGGTTATTCTGTCTGTCTGGCGGAAATGAATGATCTGGCAAGCGGGACATCATCATGGTCTTCGAAGCTCATTCATGGCGGATTCCGGTATCTGGAATATTATGAATTTCGCCTTGTCAGGGAAGCGCTGAATGAGCGCGAAGTTTTGCTGAGAAATGCGCCGCACATCATTTGGCCGCTGCGTTTCGTCTTGCCGCATCACAAGGACATGAGGCCGGCATGGCTGCTGCGTTTGGGCCTTTTCCTCTATGACCACATGGGCAGGCGAAAGCTCCTGCCGCCAACACGTGGCCTCAACTTGCGCAAGGACAAGGCAGGTGAGCCGTTAAAGCCGCTTTTCTCAAAGGGTTTTGAATATTCCGATTGCTGGGTGAATGATGCCCGTCTTGTGGTGCTGAATGCCCGGGATGCAGCCGAGCGTGGCGCCACTATAGAAACCCGGACCCGTTGCACGAGTGCGCGACGCGATGGTGACTTGTGGAATATCGAAACAGAAGATGTCTTGACAGGCGAGAAGCAGACACGCTCGGCCCGCCTGATCGTCAATGCTGCTGGTCCCTGGGTGGACCGCGTCCTTGGCAATGCGTTGGGCAGCAACAAGGCTGACAATGTGCGTCTGGTTCAGGGCAGCCATATCGTGGTGCCCAAAATTCACGAACATGATCGCGCCTACATTTTCCAGAACTCTGATGACCGTATCATTTTCGCGCTTCCCTACGAACGTGATTACACACTGATAGGAACGACAGACCAGGATTTTGAGGGTGATCCTGCCGCCGTTGAAATTACACCTGCGGAAGTGGATTATCTTTGCGAGGCGGCCAGCGAGTATTTCAAAAAGCCGGTCCTGAAAGATGACATTGTATGGACCTATTCGGGAGTACGCCCGCTATATGATGACGGTGCCAGCGCAGCCCAGGAAGCAACCAGGGATTATGTGTTGAGGGAAGACGGGCCAGAAGCTGGTCCGAAGGTAGTCAATATTTTTGGCGGCAAGATTACCACCTATCGCAAACTGGGTGAATCGATGCTCGAAAAGATAGAAAGCATCCTTGGTCGTCGGGGGAATGTTTGGACATCTGCCAAGCCATTGCCCGGTGGTGATTTCGCACCAGCACAGTTTGACCTCCTAGTATCCGACCTGATGGAACAGTTTCCGTTTCTGGCTGAATCGCATGCTTGGAGACTGTGCAGGGCATACGGGACCAAAGCCGGCGACCTGTTGGGGGAGGCTGTCGGGATCAAGGATCTCGGGCTTCATTTCGGAAAAGACCTTTACCAAAGGGAAGTCGAATACCTGATGGCCCATGAGTGGGCGATAACAGCCGAGGATGTGCTTTGGCGACGATCAAAACTCGGAATTGGCCTTGAGAAAAAACACGTGAAGAAACTGGCGGACTGGATGAAAAAATGCCAGCCTTCGCAACAACGAGCTGCGGAGTAGTGGCGAATGCTTGAGCTGGTAAACGTTGGTAAGAAAGTTGGAAACATCGACCATATATCGAATGTTTCCATGAAGCTGGAGCGTGGTTCGCTGAATGTATTGCTGGGACCGACCCTTTCAGGCAAGACATCCTTGATGCGCTTGCTGGCAGGGCTTGATCGCCCGACCAGTGGAGACATTCTGATGGACGGCGAAAGCGTTGTTGGCGTGCCGGTCCAGAAGCGCAATGTCGCAATGGTTTACCAGCAGTTCATAAACTATCCGGCCATGACTGTTTATGAAAACATTGCATCTCCGATGAGGGTGGCAAAACGTGATCGGGCAGAGGTGGATCGCCGGGTACTCGAGGCGGCGGAATTGATGAAGATGACGCCTTATCTTGATCGTACCGTGCTCAATCTCTCCGGCGGACAGCAACAACGCACAGCACTGGCAAGGGCGCTGGTAAAGGATGCCGGGCTCGTGTTGCTCGACGAACCGCTTGCAAATCTGGACTACAAACTGCGTGAAGAATTGCGGATCGAACTGCCGCGGATTTTTGCTGAGACAGGTGCCATTTTTGTCTATGCCACGACCGAGCCTCAAGAAGCCCTCCTTCTCGGCGGAGACACGGCAACCCTGCACGAGGGACGTGTCACCCAGTTCGGCAGGACGATTGATGTTTATAACCAGCCAGGCGACCTGTTGACCGCCCAGACATTTTCCGACCCACCCATGAATGTCGTTCCGGCAGAGATACGTAGCGGAAAATTGCACTTTCTTGATGCTGTAGCCCCTTTGCCCACACCAGCCTCTAATTTGCCGGAAGGCAGCTGCAAGATTGGTTTCAGACCGCATCATGCTGCTCTGACGCCGGGCAATGGCAATGAACTGAAAATCGATCTTCCGGTTGCAGCAAGCGAGATCACCGGATCGGAGACTTTTGTCCATCTGGAAGACGGGCAAAGCAGGCTGGTTGTCCTGAGCCACGGCATTCACAACATGAAGATCGGGAGTACTGTTTCAGTCTATCTCGATCCGCGGAAATTCTTTGTTTTTGACAGTGCTGATCAGCTTGTGGCTGCCCCTGTACTCAACCAGGCGGAGGTTGCATAAATGGCCCGCATTACCCTGGACAAGATTGCCCATTCCTATCTGCCGTCACCCAAGTCGGATGCAGATTTTTCTCTCAAGGAAATTGATCATGATTGGCATGATGGTGGTGCCTACGCGCTTCTGGGGCCTTCCGGTTGTGGCAAGACAACCCTGCTCAATATCATTTCCGGATTGCTCACACCTTCAAAGGGAAACATCCTGTTCGATGGTGAAAACGTAACAGACCTGCCAACCGAACTGCGCAATATTGCCCAGGTATTCCAGTTCCCGGTGATCTACGACACGATGACGGTTGCGCAAAACCTGGCCTTTCCTCTCGCAAACAGGCATGTCGCCAGAGACGAGATTGACCGGCGTGTTTCGGAAATGATCGAAATCCTTGACCTGGGTGACAAGGCGGACCGCAAGGCAAGAGGGCTCACGGCTGATGAAAAACAGAAGATTTCACTCGGCCGTGGCCTTGTCCGGCATGATGTGAATGCGATCCTGTTTGATGAGCCCCTTACGGTTATTGATCCGCACATGAAATGGCAGTTGCGTACCAAGCTCAAGGAATTGCACCGCCAGCTTGGTCATACCATGATTTATGTGACCCATGACCAGACTGAAGCGCTTACCTTCGCTGACAAGGTTGTGGTCATGTACGAAGGAGAGGTTGTCCAGATTGGCACCCCTGAGGATCTCTTCGACCGTCCGGCACATACTTTTGTGGGCTATTTCATCGGTTCTCCGGGGATGAATGTTATTTCCTGCGAACTGGACGGAAAAAAAGCCCGGATCGGTGAAAGCACCATCAGTCTGGGCAAGGCGTATGGCAAGGACACCGGAAAGATCGAACTGGGTATCAGGCCCGAGTTCGTGAAGTTCACGAACAAGAAATCCGGCTTGCCGTTCCAGGTCGAGGCCGTTGAGAACATCGGGCGGTTCCGCATTGCCCGCGGAAGTGTTGAAGGGCACGGAATAACTGCACTTTTACAGGAAGGTGAGGTTGTCCCGGATTCACCGCGTGTGGCCTTCGAGAAAGACCGCATCAACATATACAGCGACTCCCACATCGTTGAAGGGAAGGGGTGAGCATGGACAAAACCTACAACAACCGGGCCTGGTTGCTGGTCATTCCCGTCTTTGTACTTGTCGCACTCAGCGCAATCATTCCGATCATGACTGTGGTCAACTATTCCGTTCAGGACACGTTTGGCGGCAACCAGTTTTTCTGGGCCGGCACCGAATGGTTTCAGGATGTACTTCGCTCGGAGCGCTTCTGGAACGCCATGAGCCGCAACCTCGTGTTCTCTGTCATCATTCTGGCAATTGAAATTCCGCTTGGAATAGCCATTGCCCTGGCCATGCCTCGCAAGGGAATATGGGTGCCGGTTTGTCTGGTGCTGATGGCCCTGCCACTACTTATTCCCTGGAATGTTGTGGGCACCATCTGGCAGATTTTCGGCCGGGCCGACATCGGGCTGATGGGCTATCTGCTTTCCGAGCTTGGCATTAATTACAACTACGCAAGCAATGTGCTTGATGCCTGGGTCACGATCATCATCATGGATGTATGGCATTGGACAAGTCTGGTTGTTTTGCTGTGCTACGCCGGTCTGGTTTCCATACCCGATGCATATTACCAGGCGGCCCGCATTGACGGCGCATCACGCTGGTCTGTGTTTCGCTATATTCAACTTCCCAAATTGCGGGGTGTCCTGATCATCGCATTCCTGCTCCGGTTCATGGATTCATTCATGATCTATACCGAGCCGTTCGTTCTGACCGGGGGAGGGCCGGGCAACTCGACGACCTTCACCTCGATTGATCTGGTCAAACAGGCCGTGGGTCAGTTCGATCTCGGGCCGGCAGCTGCAATGTCACTGATCTATCAACTCGTCGTGCTACTGGTTTGCTACGTTTTCTACACGGTGATGACCAATGTGGGCGCCGACAAGCCGGTGGAGGTGGAAGACTGATGAATACTGTCAACCGGACCCAGGTGGCTCAAACGGACATGGGCCAGACCACTGCCTCAGACAACCGCATTGATTTGAGCGGTTTGCGGACACACAATAAGGCGCAGACCGGTACAGGCTGGAAATGGCTTGTGCCAACGCTCTACATCGTTTTCCTGATGTTGCCGATCTACTGGTTGCTCAACATGAGCTTCAAGACAAACCAGGAGATACTCTCCAGTTTCACGCTTTTTCCCCAGGAGCCAACGCTTGCCAATTACCGGAAAATCCTGACAGATCCTTCCTGGTATTCAGGCTATATCAACTCCATCACGTATGTGGCCTTGAACACATTGATCTCGATATCGGTCGCCTTGCCGGCCGCATATGCGTTTTCCCGTTACCGGTTTCTCGGCGACAAGCACATGTTCTTCTGGCTCCTGTCAAACCGGATGGCACCGGCGGCAGTGTTTGTGTTGCCGTTCTTCCAGCTTTATTCCGCTTTCGGTCTGATTGACACCCATATCGCTGTTGCTCTGGCTCACTGCCTGTTCAATGTGCCTCTGGCAGTCTGGATCCTTGAAGGTTTCATGTCCGGAGTACCAAAGGAGATAGATGAAACCGCTTATATTGACGGTTATTCATTCCCAAAATTCTTCGTGAAGATATTCATTCCCCTGATCGCCTCCGGCATTGGTGTGGCTGCGTTCTTCTGCTTCATGTTCTCATGGGTGGAACTGCTGATTGCCCGCACATTGACAACCACGGATGCAAAACCGATCGCGGCAATCATGACGCGCACGGTCGGTGCAGCCGGTGTTGATTGGGGCGTACTTGCTGCAGCCGGGGTTCTTACCATCATTCCGGGTGCACTCGTCATTTGGTTTGTCCGCAATTACATCGCCAAGGGCTTCGCCCTGGGCCGGGTATAAGGGAGGGAGTTACTATGGATTTGTCATGGATGGCATGGACGCTTCCAACAGCCCTTTTCTGGATTGGTATCGTCGGATGCCTCGCTGCCATGTGTGTGTGGGAGTATTTCTCGCCCGGGGGCAGTCCCCGGGTAGGAATACTGCGCTTTGAGACCACTCGTGGCGACCGGCTTTTCATATCGCTTCTTGGCAGTGCTTTCATCCATCTCGCCTGGCTTGGACTTGTCGGTCCCGGCTTGTGGTGGGCTTTTGGCATCTCGCTTCTCTATGCACTGGTCGTGTTCAGAACAGTGTGATGCCCAACTCGATACACCGTATGGTCGCGTGCGGTGCCAACAACGCATTAAACTCAAGGGAGGATACAAAATGCGAAACTATCTTTTAACCACGGCAGCTGCAGCGGTTCTGCTTGCAGCTACCGGTTCTGCCCAGGCCGACATGGCCGCGGCAGAAAAATTCCTGGCCGAAGAAATCAACGGAGTTTCGGTTCTTTCGGAAGATGAGCAGAAAAAGGAAATGCAGTGGTTCATCGACGCTGCAAAGCCATTTGCAGGCATGGAAATCAAGGTGGTGTCAGAGACAATTGCCACCCATGAATATGAGTCCAAGGTTCTTGCACCTGCATTCACTGCCATTACCGGTATCAAGGTCACACACGACCTGATCGGCGAAGGCGATGTGGTTGAGAAACTGCAAACCCAGATGCAGTCTGGTGAAAACATCTATGATGCCTATGTCAACGACTCTGACCTGATCGGTACCCACTGGCGTTACCAGCAGGTCCGCAACCTGACAGACTGGATGGACGGTGAAGGCAAGGATGTAACCCTTCCAACACTCGACATCGAGGACTTCATCGGAACATCCTTTACGACTGCACCGGATGGCAAGCTCTACCAGCTTCCGGACCAGCAGTTCGCAAACCTTTACTGGTTTCGGTATGACTGGTTCAACGACGAGAAAAACAAGGCCGATTTCAAGGAAAAATACGGCTATGACCTCGGTGTTCCTGTAAACTGGTCAGCTTATGAAGACATCGCAGAATTCTTCACCGGACGGGATTTGTCCCACCTTGGTGTTGAAGGCAAGGTCTATGGCAACATGGACTATGGCAAGAAAGACCCTTCTCTCGGCTGGCGTTACACTGATGCATGGATGTCCATGGCTGGCATGGGCGACAAGGGCGAACCAAACGGCCTTCCGGTTGATGAATGGGGTATTCGTGTGAACGAAAACTCCCAGCCTGTAGGTTCTTGTGTTGCCCGTGGCGGTGCAACCAATTCACCAGCCGCAGTCTATGCGGTCGAAAAAGCAATCGAGTGGTTGCAGAAGTATTCGCCACCGGAAGCAGCAGGCATGACCTTTGGTGAAGCCGGTCCAATCCCTGCCCAGGGTAATGTTGCTCAACAGATGTTCTGGTATACTGCGTTCACAGCGGCAACCGTCAAACCTGACCTTCCAGTCATGAATGAAGACGGTACACCGAAATGGCGCATGGCTCCTTCCCCTCACGGTGTGTACTGGGAAGAAGGCACAAAGATCGGTTATCAGGATGCCGGTTCGTGGACATTGATGAAATCAACACCGACTGACCGTGCAAAAGCGGCTTGGCTCTATGCCCAGTTCGTTGTTTCGAAAACGGTTGATGTCAAGAAGTCTGATGTTGGTCTTACCTTTATCCGCGAGTCCACGATCGATTCTGATCACTTCTCCGAACGTGCGGACAAGCTTGGTGGCCTGATCGAGTTTTACCGTTCGCCAGCCCGTGTTCAGTGGTCTCCAACCGGTACAAATGTTCCTGACTATCCAAAGCTTGCACAGCTGTGGTGGCAGAACATTGGCGACGCCATGTCCGGAGCCAAAACTGCACAGGAAGCACTCGACAGCCTTTGCGAAGCCCAGGAAAAGGTCCTTGCCCGTCTTGAGCGTGCTGGCGTTCAGGGTGACCTCGGTCCGAAGCTCAACGAGGAGCGCGACGCTGAGGAATGGCTGAAAGAAGCCGGTGCTCCAAAGGCAAAGGTTGAGAATGAAAAGCCGGATGGCGAAACAATCGCATATGACGAGCTGATCAAAAGCTGGCAATAACAGCGACAAGAACAGCCTTACTGCAAGGCTAGAATGGCCCGGCACTTTTGTGCCGGGCTTTTTCGTGGCAGTTGGCTTTGGTAATTTTGACTGACAATTAGTTCTTGCTTTCAACACAATTTGCGAATAATGCTTTACTTATCGATATTTGCCGGACTACTTGGCTTTTCGCCCATCTCCGATGGCTGCGCACAATTCAGGCTCTTCTACAATAATCGAAAATTGGCTGGGACACGATGAGCGTGGCTCAGTTTATGTGCAATTTCATTGGTGAAAGGACTTTTCAATGACCAAGGGAACCGTAAAATTTTATAACAGCACCAAAGGCTTTGGTTTTATCCAACCTGAAGACGGCTCGCAGGATGTTTTCGTTCATGCGACTGCGCTCGAAAGAGCTGGCGTCAGCGGGCTTGCTGAAGGACAACAGGTGAGTTTTGAAACAGAAATCGACAAGCGAAGCGGCAAGAGCGCTGTTAGCACGATCGAAGTTCTCTGATTGCTGTGTGGCATTCGGCGGCAAAATGCTTGCCGTTGAATGTTCAAGGTATGCGGATTGACCACGGATGTACTGGCAATTCGTATCGAATGGCTAAATGACCATTTGATAAAGGAAAGACGGGGCGCGCCCCGTCTTTTTTGTTTCTGCGATGCTTACGCCATCAATTGCCCGCCGTTAATCTCAATAACCTGTCCTGTAATGTAACCCGACAGTTTTTCGCTGGCGAGAAATACAAATGCGGGAGCGCAGTCTGCTGGCATACCAAGCCGCTGGAGGGGAATTGATTTTCGGGTTGTTTCCAACTTTTCCGAAGTCGAGTATCGGTCGTGAAAATCGGTTGAAATTGTACCCGGCGACACAGCGTTTACACGAATATTGTCTGGCCCGAGTTCTCTTGCAAGTGCTCTTGAATAGGTTGCTACAAACGCTTTTGTTGCACTGTAAATGGAAGAACCGGGGCTGCCGCCCGTGCGGGCCGAGATTGAAACCGTGTTTACAATTGATCCGGCATCCGATTTCCGGATTGCGGGAATGAGGCCCCGGGTTACATTCACGACTGCTGTCTGGTTTAGCGTCACCAGTTGGTCATACTGTGCATCACTGAGTTCGTCGGCAGGGAAGCGTCCGAACATTGTGCCCGCATTGTTGACGAGTATGTCAATGCTGTCGGTCTCTTCCATGACGGCTTTTACAAATGATTGTATGTCCGCAAGCTTTGTGAAATCAGCTTCGAATACCTTGTCGGCGATGCCGTCCAGTTGATTGGCGGTACCTGTTCGCCCGCTATGTGCCAGCACACGGGCACCGCAGTTCCGAAATGCAATCGCTGCCGCCTGGCCAATTCCTCTGCCAGCACCCGTAATCACAACGGTTTTGCTATCTAGGAGATGGGGATCGAACCCTGTATGTGTCATGAAAATTCCCACATGCTGAAATGTCTTTTTTGCACGTGGCTTGTATAGAGGTCTTGCTGTTGCAAGGCCAGTACCGGGCAAGGCCCGGTACTGGCTTTTTGGGTTACTGTTTGGATGCTTCTCGCAAGCCGATCACCAGGCTCACGCACATCGCCAGAAGCACGATCGTGAACGGGAAACCGGTCGAAACAGCCATGGCTTGAAGCGCCGTCAACGCACCTGCGCCACCAACCAGCAGCAGGGTCGCAGCAACAACACCTTCGAATGTGCACCAGAAGACCCTTTGGGATACCGGTGCGTCGGTCTTGCCGCCAGCCGTGATTGTGTCGATCACAAGCGATCCGGAGTCGGATGAGGTGATGAAGAACACAAGCACCAGCACAATGCCAATGAAGGACGCGATGGAAGCAAGTGGCAGCGGCTTCAGCATTTCAAACAGCTTTAGCTCAAGTGCTGCATCCTTCACCGGTGCGGCAGAGTCTGCAACAACCTGGGAAATGGCTGTGCCACCAAATACACCCATCCAGACCACGCACACCAGTGTCGGGATAACAATCACGCAGAAGACGAACTCGCGAACGGAACGTCCACGTGACACGCGTGCGATGAACATGCCGACAAACGGGGACCAGGAAATCCACCAGGCCCAATAGAAGGCGGTCCAGCCCTGCATGAAGTTGGTGTCTTCACGTCCGAACGGATTGGACAGCGGCACCAGGTTGGTCACGTAAGAAGCACCACCCGAAGCGATTGTCGCAAGGATGTCACCGGTCGGCCCGACAAGAAGAACGAAAACCAGCAGTAATGCAGCAATACCGATGTTGATTTCGGAGAGAACCTTCACACCGCCATCAAGGCCCCTGATAACGGAAACCAATGCCAGTGCGGTAATCAGCGAGATCAGGACAACCTTTGCAGCATTGCCGGTTCCCCAGCCAAACAGGTAGTTGAGGCCAGCCAGCGCTTGCTCTGTGCCGAAGCCCAGTGACGTGGCCAGACCGAACAGGGTTGCGAAGACTGCAGTGATGTCGATGATGTGACCCCACCAACCCCAGATACGCTCACCAAGGATCGGATAAAAAGCAGAACGCAATGTCAGCGGCAGGCCGCGGTTATACGTGAAAAATGCAAGCGAGAGCGCCACAACCGCATAAATGGCCCAGGGATGAAGGGCCCAGTGGAAAATGGTCGCCGCCATACCCAGGTCACGTGCGGCATCGACATTGTCTGCTGCTGCTCCAAGCGGCGCCCAGTCGGTGCGCAGCCCGTTTTCGGCACTGGTGCCGCCCAGTGATGAGGCGAAGTGGGACATTGGCTCGGAAACCCCGAAGAACATGAGGCCGATGCCCATGCCGGCAGCGAAAAGCATCGCAAACCACCCCAGATATGAATAGTCAGGGGTTGCCTCATCGCCGCCCAGTCTCACCTTGCCGAGAGGGGAAAGCATGAGAAAGACGCAAAGCAGCACAAAAATGTTTGCGGCACTCAGGAAGAACCAGTCAAATGTTGAGGTCAGGAATGGCCGTAACCATCCGAAAAATTCGGTAGCGCCTGCCTGAAACATCAGCGTGATGAGAACGAATGCAATGATGGCTATCCCCGAGACAAGAAAAACGGGGTTGTGGATATCCAGGCCGAACGGTGTGATGTTGTCCTGGCCGATTTCATAATCCGTATCAATCGGATCCGGCGCTCTGTCGCCGGGATTGATGGTATCGTCAGTCATGGGATCCCCTCTGTGTTTTTGACGTAGAGTTTCAGAATAGCGGCAACCGAGGCGATTTTCCGCGATTCTGCGACGTTTTTCGGTCGTTAAGGGAATGATAATGGCAAAAAAGCGGCCTGCTGTTAACCCAAGCGCTGCTTTAAATTGAGGAGATCCCGCCAGGCAAGTGCCTTGTGGGCCGGTTGCCGCAAGAGATATGCAGGATGCAGTGTGGGTAATGCCGGAACGGTTATCTGTTGTGTTGTGACACTGTTCCAGCGCCCTCTGAGTTTCATTATGCCGTCGCTGGTCTTGAGCATGGTCTTTGCAGAAGAGCCGCCGAGAAGAACCAGGAATTTCGGTTTTGCCAGTTCAACATGGCGTTCAATGAATGGTCGGCAAATTTCTGTTTCCTGGGGTGTGGGAGTTCGATTGCCTGGCGGACGCCAGGGCAGTACGTTGGAAATATAGACACCGGTTCGGTCAAGGCCGATGGCGGCAAGCATCCGGTCAAGCAATTGTCCCGAACGCCCGACAAACGGCAGTCCTTGCAAATCTTCATCCCGCCCTGGGGCTTCTCCTACAAGCATTACCCGGGCTTCCGGGTTGCCATCTGCAAAGACAAGCGATTTTGCCGTCCGTTTCAGGTTGCACCCTTCGAAAGTCGACAGGATTTCGCGTAGTTCTTCTATTGTGCCTGCAGATCCCGCAAGCTCCCGGGCCTGATCAATTGCAGCCGCATCGGGAATGGTGGCTGATCCCGCAGGAGAATTGGTTGTTGGTGTTTGGGTTGGGTTTTTTCCCGTACTGCCTCCAGGCGTTGTTTCGCGTTGTGCCAGAAACTGTTCCGGAGACTTTCGGGATGCGGGTTGGCGCGGAGGTGGGGGTGGTTCGCTAAAACGGTCAATGGGCTTTTCATCCAGCAGCACATCGACGCCTGCCTCCACATACCACTCCAGAATTTCCCTGACCCTGTTCATGGAACCCTTTTAACGTTTTTTGCCTTCCATAAACAGAAAAACCGTATCTGGGGAGCGGCAAATCATGCGAGGAAACAAATGGCGGTTTGTCGCACCCTTTGAACATTGTACTGGTTTATGTTTATTGACAGGAAGAAAATGCGCAATATGGCCCGTGCGAAGGATTTTGGGAGAAGATAATGGCAGATGAGTTGGAACCGCGAGAAAGCATGGAATTCGATGTGGTGATTGTTGGAGCCGGTCCGGCCGGACTTGCCGCTGCAATCAAACTCAAACAGATCAATGCTGACATCAATGTCGTGGTTCTGGAAAAGGGCGCAGAAGTTGGTGCGCATATTCTCTCGGGTGCCGTGATTGATCCGGTGGCAGTCAACGAACTCCTTCCCGACTGGAAAGATGATGCGGACCACCCGTTCAAGGTGCCTGTGAAGGACGACATTTTTTACTTCCTGACAGAAAACGGGAAGTTCAGGCTTCCGAATTTTGGCATGCCGCCGCTAATGAACAACCACGGCAATTACATCGTCTCTCTTGGAAATGTTTGTCGCTGGCTTGCAGAAAAGGCTGAAGCGCTTGGTGTGGAAGTATATCCGGGTTTTGCTGCTGCAGAGCTTGTCTATAACGACGACGGAAGCGTGAAAGGCGTTGCCACTGGCGACATGGGTGTACAAAAAGATGGTACACCCGGACCAATGTTTGAAAGAGGCATGGAACTGCATGGCAAGTATGTGCTGTTTGGTGAAGGTGCCAGGGGTTCGCTGTCCAAGCAGTTGATCGCCAAATTTGACTTGGCAAAGGACGCTTCTCCGCCCAAGTTCGGTATTGGCTTCAAGGAGCTTTGGGAACTTGACCCTTCCAAGCACAGCGAAGGGACGGTCCAGCATTCTCTGGGATGGCCGCTTTCAACTGACCAGGATGGCGGTTCATTCATATATCACATCGAGAACAACCAGGCCTATGTGGGGTATGTTGTGGCCCTTGGCTACAAGAACCCGTACCTTTCTCCTTTTCAAGAGTTCCAGCGTTTCAAGAAGCATCCGTCGGTTGCTCCTTTGCTGGAAGGTGGAAAGCGCGTTTCCTACGGATCGCGCGCCATCACGCAGGGTGGCTGGCAATCCGTGCCAAAGCTTTCATTCCCGGGCGGCGCCCTGATCGGCTGTTCAGCCGGTTTCGTGAATGTGCCGCGGATCAAGGGATCGCATAATGCCATGCTCTCGGGAATGCTGGCGGCTGAACATGTTGCCGAGGCATTGAAAGCCGGGCGCGCAAGCGATGAACTGCTTTCCTATGAGGAAGCCTGGCGCTCCAGTGCCATCGGCAAGGACTTGAAACCTGTACGCAATGTAAAACCACTGGTCAGCAAATACGGGACTGTATTGGGAATGATCCTTGGTGGTGTGGACATGTGGTGCAATACACTGTTCGGCGGGTGGTCGCCCTTTGGCACAATGAAGCATGCGAAAGCTGATTATCAGGCAACCGAGCCTGCCAGCAAGCATCAGCCGATTGACTACCCCAAGCCGGATGGGGTCATGACCTTTGACCGATCATCATCTGTCTTCCTCTCTGGCACCAATCATGAGGAGAACCAGCCAACCCACTTGAAGGTTGCCGATCTTGATCTTCAAAAGCAATCGGAACTGTTTGAGTTTGCCGGTCCGTCGACCCGGTATTGTCCGGTGGGGGTTTACGAGTGGGTGGATGCAAAAGGTGACGCCATACCTGCAGGCAAGGAGGCTGAAGCGCAGGATGCTGTTTTCGTCATTAACAGTCAGAATTGCGTGCATTGCAAAACTTGTGACATCAAGGACCCCAACCAGAATATCAATTGGACAACACCCCAGGGAGGTGAGGGGCCGGTTTATCCAAACATGTAAGCCAAAATCCGGGCTATTGGCTGGACGCAAATCCTGCGTCTGGCCATCCCTAAATATAGCAGCCGTCCAACAGTGGGGTTTTCACCCTGCTATGTAGTGCTTGAGGTCTTCAGCATCCTGTTCGGCCTGCTCGATCTTTCTCTTGACCACATCGCCGATTGATATGATTCCGCGAAGCTCTCCCTTCATGATGACGGGCAGATGACGGAAACGGCCGACAGTCATTTTCTGCATTGCGACGTCAATTGAGTCGGTATCGACACAATGTATGACTTTCTCGGTCATCGAAGTTGAGACTTTGTCAGAAAGCGCTTTGGCACCATGACGTGCAATGTGCTTGACGATGTCACGCTCGGAAACAATCCCGCAAACCTTGCCCTGAGGGTCAAGTACGACAGTCGCCCCTACCTTGTGTCTGGTCAGGAGATTGCAGACTTCTTCAAGGCTGGCATCAGCATTCGTGGTAATGACTTCACGCCCCTTGCTTGCAAGAATTTCGCCAACTGACATGAATACCTCCCTGAATTATCCACTCAAAGGGAAAGTTTAGGGCAAAATGTGACAGTAAGCCAATCGCAAAGTCTTACGTATTTTGACAATACGACAGTTATCATCGAAAGGGCGGGGCTGAATTGCACCTGGAAAGGGGCCGGATCAGGACGCACGCATGACAAAAAACTTGCTGTCAGGTTCCAGTATTTTTCCCGGAATGCGGAACGACACGACACCGCCCCTGCCGCGTTCAGCAGTTTCTTCGATCCAGAGTTCGCCGCCTCGTGCCTCAATCAACCTTTTCGATGCCTCGAGGCCAAAACCATTGGTATCATCTTCAATAGCAGGTCCGGAAGGTGGCTCGCCAGCAGTAAAATGAACAGGGGAAAAGCCTGGCCCGTCATCCCTGACAGTAAAGATGAGATTGGACTTTACGGTCTTCACGTCTACTGCGACTTCTCCATTCGCGTGCTTGCATGCATTGTCAATCAGGTTCCTCATGACAATGTCGAGTACGAATTTCTCGCAATGCAGTGATGCTGAAGGATAAACAAAATCGTATTTCTTCAGGGGGTCAAGAAGCGCAATGATGTCGAGACACCATTTGCCGAATTCAAAATCAGACATCAAACCCGTTTGCGGCTTGTCTTTCTTGGCTTGCCGCATGACTTCATCCAGCTGGGCAAGTGCGTTTTCGATAATGTCTTTGCCCTTGTTCAGCAGTTGAAGCTTGTTGTCACCCAGATCGGTAAAGTCTTTCAGAACCAGGTCCTTGATCATTCCAATCTGCCTGAGCGGTGCCCTGAGGTCATGTGCAATCGTGTTGGAAAGAATGCGCAAGTCATTCTTTTCCCGTTTTGCGACTTCAAGGCTCTCAAACAGATATTTCTCGGTTTGTTTCAGGTGGGTAATGTCAAATGCAATGCCCAAGATTCCGATAATTTTATCATCATTGAAAACAGGTGTCAGGATTGTATCCCAGTACATCTCGCGTGCCGGCATTGAAAGGACTTCTTCAAACCGGTACGAACCTCTTGAGTTCAAACAGCGACTGTAATTGATTGAGACCGTTTCCGCGAAACGTGGCGGGAAGAACTCTTCCGGCGTTTTACCTGCGATCTCTCCACTATCCATGCCGGTGGCAAGCATATGGGCTTTGTTGAGTTTGCGGTAGCGAAACGTCTTTTCATTTTCCACTTCGATCAGGAAGATCGGAATTGGAAACCCGTCAATGCTTGCTTCGAGGGATTGAAGATCGCTGGTGTGGCTGATCTGTTCAAAATTCATGAGGGGGCTTCCTTCGCCACGATGGGTATCGTGTAGTTGGGCTCACCTCTGCGATATCCACACTTTCTCGCGAACCGAGCAATAAAACTTCTGTTATTCCTGTATGTTATTTACCTTTCGGCAAAAAATCTGCTCTTGGTCGCATCACAATTTGCTTATTGGAATTTATAGACGGAAAATCGCAGGCTCGGCAACAAATGTACATCAATTTCATATGCTTGGCCCTGCCAAACATCAATTATTGGGACTATGAGGCCTGCTTCTGATGTTTCGGGTTATGAGAATACTGGCACAGCTTGCTGTTCTGCCATTAATTGCTGCGGTGATTCTCGGGTTTTTCGGGTGGGTTCACCCGGCCCTCGATACCTTCTCCCATTTCAGGTTGCACTTGTCGGTTGGCCTGCTGGGTTGTGTAATCGCATTGTTTTTCTTGCGCACACCGGGCACCGCGATTGCCACTTTGCTTGTCGCAGTTGGAGGGTTGTATTCGGCATTGCCCGGAACAGTTTTGTCAGCCCGCGCCTTGGAAGCAAATCCGGATTTGCCGGTTTATTCGCTCTTTCATTTCAACTTGCTTCTCAACAACCCCGAGAAGGAGCGTGTGCTGGGTGTTATCAAAAAGCTTGATCCGGACCTGGTAACCGTGACGGAACAATCACCTGAATGGCGAAAGCAGTTTGAAAAAATTGAAGGCAATTGGCCGCACAAATATGAATGTCGTCAATCCGGGCAGTGGAATGCCACAACACTGTATTCGAAATGGCCAATTGAGCCGGGCAGCGAGTTCTGCGGCGTCTACTCTGCCATGGCGCGTATCAACCTTGTTGCCCCCGATGGACGTCCACTTACATTTGCTGCCGCCCACATGCGATGGCCCTGGCCTGCGAGTGGTCCCGAACAGCTTGAAATCCTGTCTCCCGATATTGCCAGCTTCGGAAATGATGCAATTGTGGCGGGTGATTTCAACGCAGTCACATGGTCCTGGGCTGTCCGCAAATTTGCTGCTTTGGGCGGTTTGACAATTGTGCCGGGAATAGGTTCGACATGGATGGCGGACGAACCAGTCATCAGCAAATGGTTTTGGGCAGGCCTGCCGATTGACAACGTTATGAGCAAGGGTGCAGTTCGTGTCTTGTCGGCCAAAACGCTTGAAGATATTGGCTCCGATCACCTGCCCATACTGGTGGAATTCCAGCTTTCCCGCTGAGCTTGCAGGGCCTGTTTCAAACTCACGTATTCGTTATGAAACTCTGCTGGCATTTGATGCATTAAGAGCGTATCCGGGCACAGTGTTCAAAGAGTTTTACAGCGATAGAAAATTGACAAAGAATCCTCCCATTTTTTCAAGGCGCAGTTTGCTTTCAGGCTTGGGCGCATCCTCTACACTTGCACTGGCTGGTTGTGCTTCATTACCACGTGGTGAAAACAGGCAACCATTCTTCAACCGTACATCTTCTGCCGACAGGGAATTGCCATCAGTTCAGGACACTGATCTGGCGCTGGCATACGGTCCGAGACCGAATGAACAGTTTCCAATTCCGGCAGTAAACCTGAACGAGGTGCCTGAAAGATTCTACCGTCGGCGTATCAGGTATGACAGTAGGGAAAAACCTGGCACGATCATCGTGGATACAGGTAATTTTTATCTCTATCACATTGAGCGTGGTGGATATGCGTGGCGTTATGGTGTTGGGCTGGGACGCGCCGGTTTTGCGTGGTCGGGACGTGCGAAGGTTCGCTGGAAGCAAAAATGGCCTAAATGGACACCACCTGCGGAGATGATTGCCCGTCGACCTGAACTGGAAAAATGGAGTGTGGAAAACGGTGGCATGCCTCCCGGTCCGACAAACCCGCTCGGGTCCCGTGCCTTGTACATTTTCGAAGGCAATGTGGACACACTTTATCGTATCCATGGCACGCCGGAACACCGGTCAATCGGCAAGGCGGTTTCCAGCGGTTGCGTCAGGATGATACATCAGGATGTCATACATTTGTATGACCGTGTTCGCCCCGGCTCTGATATTCTGGTCTACTGATTGAATTGCGGGGCGTAATCCTCACGGAACGCCCCTCGTTGCCATGTCAGGCCGAATGGAGAAAACAATGACCGAGCAAAAGAAACCGATTGAGCTTTTCTACTGGCCTACACCAAATGGCTGGAAAATCTCGGTTATGCTTGAGGAACTCGGCGTTCCCTACAATGTCAACTATGTCAACATAGGCAAGGGCGATCAGTTCAAACCTGATTTCCTAAAAATTTCGCCAAACAACCGGATGCCGGCAATCATTGATCCGGAAGGTCCGGATGGAACGGAGATTTCGGTTTTCGAATCCGGAGCCATACTCCAGTATTTGGGGCGCAAGTTTGATCGCTTCTATCCGGCGGACGAACGAGGTCGGGTTGCCGTTGACCAGTGGTTGATGTGGCAAATGGGAGGGCTTGGGCCAATGGCTGGCCAAACTCATCATTTCAGGGTCTATGCGCCGGAACAGGTTCCTTATGCAATCGACCGCTATACGAACGAAGTGAACAGGCTTTACGGCGTCATGAACAAGCAATTGAAAGACCGCGATTATCTTGCGGAAGACTATTCCATTGCCGATATGGCCTGCATCGGTTGGGCAATCCTGTGGGAGCGCCAAGGACAGAATATTGAAGAATTCCCAAACCTGGAAAAATGGGTTGAGCGCATGAGAAGTCGGCCAGCTGTCGAGAAGGGGCTCAAGCTTGGCATAGAAAAACGGGAACAAAGCAATCCCAAAGACAAGGAAAGCCAAAAAATCCTGTTTGGCCAGAAAGCATCCAAACAGTGAGATATTTGCTCCTCCTTGCCTGTTTGGTTTCGGGGTTTCTGGTCTCTCCTGCGCAGTCAGAGTTTCTTGGCGATGAATGGATAAGCGAACAGGAAATGCAGCGGCAGTCGCGTTTCGCAAGACGTCACAATCTGGTGCTTGCCGACCTTCAGTGTAAATTTCATGAAAATATTGAGGCGCCCGGTCGCGAGCATGTTCTGTTTCGCGCCGATTTCATGCGCCCGCCTGCGCCGGTTGCCTGGGGCTGGACTTTTGAAGCCAACGGACCAAACCCGTTACCCGAGGAGCAGGCCAGAAAAGCAGGCTTCGAAGTGGTGGGAGAAGATTATTATGAAATTACCGGCGTAACGTGGGTGCGTTGCAAACTGTGGCATCGTTTGCCCTGACGTGGAGACCTGACAGTATCCTGGAATCAGAAAGCCCCCGTTACCGGGGGCTTTCGTCTTGTCTTGTTAATTGTCAGCTCTCAGAGCTTGTTCCATTTTTGGGTCTTGCAGAAAATCTTGAGTGCACAGCCCTTCAGACTCATTTTTGAACCAGTGACCTTGGCCGAGCCGGAATATTCCTTGCCGTCAGCAGGGTCTGTGATTGTGCCATTATAGCTGCCGCCGTTCCCGGACATTTTTCCAATCCGTTGTCCGGAATATTTGCCGGTCACGAGCTGGATACAATAGGAACCGCCACATTTGGCAATTTTTGCAGTTTCACCGCTTTGGGTTTTCCAGTTCCCCACAATTGGCTCGGCAAAGGCAATTGTTGTTCCGGCCAGCAGTGCAGCTGCTGTGATAATCAATGTCCTGGTGGTTTTCATGATATTCTCCTCACATCCACATAATCGAAGAAAACCCCGAATTGACGTAAACGTCAATATGATTTTGCACGCGTAACCGCGATTTTGTGTCGTGTGGCTTACGATTTCGCAGTGCATTGGCCAAACTTGGAGAAGGGTTGGCTGTCGAAACTTCGGTCAAATTTTATTCAAATGCAAAATGCCATCGGCGGTAATGGTTACCGACAGGTTGAAAACCAAACCTGAATCCCGGGTTAAAAACGTTTTATCTTGTTGATTCTACTGTCATTTGTTCGTGAATCAGACGTTAAATTAGGATTTCGTTTTGAAATTGTTTGAACCTCGTTAAGCATTGTTTTTAAGCGGGGATTCAGAGCCTGGCGGCATGATCAGCCCATCGGAACAACAAGACCGGGTTAGCCGGCACCGAGACCAGAAAAAGAGAAAAGACCAGGTCAACCTGGCAGAAACGCTCTGAAAAGGAATGGCAGGGAAACAGGCCGAATAAGGGCCTGGCCAATTGAAAGAATAGGGAAACAGGGGAGATACCCATGGCATATTTGGATACACTGAATACCGCTTATTTTGAAATGGACACGGCATCTGCAGGCACCGCCAATGCATTGTATGAGTTGGGACTTATCTATGCGACAGGCCGTGATGGCGAGCAGGATATGGTTGCCGCACACAAATGGTTCAACATTGCCGCATTCCGGGGCATGGAAGAAGCCAGGTTGCGTCGTGAGGAAATTGCCCGTGACATGACCCGTAGTGAAATCCGCATTGCCCAGCGCGAAGCACGCGAATGGATTACCCAGCACTAATTGCCTTGACTAAACCCGGAAAGGAAATTCCGGAAATTGACAACAAGAACGCGACAAGCGTCTACAAGACAAAAGAATGCAGAAAATGCATCACTCGGGGGCACCGGATATTATCCGGTATTGTGAAGTGACGTAACGGAAGTGGATGAATTGGTCTCATCCGGCTTCCGTTTTGTTTTTCTGGGAAAAGCCTGCATTGCCATCGTCATACTGAAACCTTACAAGAGGCCCGTAAATCACGCAGGGGCAGGTTATGGGAAAAGGCAGCAGCAGGTTCGAACAGGGCATGGCAACACGCCGTGCTGTACTTGGCGATTCACATGTCGACAGGGCTGTCGAGGGTACGACGGATTTCAACGAACCTTTTCAAACGCTTATCACAGAAGGCGCTTGGGGAAAGGTATGGTCCGGTCCACACTGGACACACCGCGAAAGGTCCATGGTGACCATTGCGCTTCTTGCCGCGTTGGGACATGACGAAGAAGTTGCCATGCATGTGCGCGCGACTGCAAATACCGGCGCCACGCGGGAAGATATTTGTGAATCGCTGATGCACGTCGCCATTTATGCGGGGGTTCCTGCTGCAAACCGGGCCTTCAAGATTGCTGCCCGTGAACTCGACAAGATGGAGAAAGGTGAATGACCAACCTGTTTCTCAAGCGGGACCGGTCCCGTCATCCGGCGGCGCTCACTCCCGATTATAAAAGTACCCGTTTCAGGGCACCCGAAAAGCCGCTTGTCATGCTGGAGCAATCCGCTGCCGAGTTGACCGGCCCCGTGTTCGGCCACGATCTGCTGGGTGAGAAGGACAACAATCTTATTGAAAACTACGCCGCTGACGGTGGTGAACCGATTGGCCCGCGTTTGAAGATTGTCGGGCGGGTTATCGATGAAAACGGCAAGCCGGTTCCCGATTGCCTGATCGAGATATGGCAGGCAAATGCAGGGGGCAGGTATCGTCACAAGGCTGAAAGTTATCGTGCGCCTCTGGATCCCAATTTTGGTGGTTGTGGCCGCACCATTACGGCGGCGGACGGTTCATATGAATTCATAACCATTCGTCCCGCCGCCTATCCGTTTCCCAACGGACCAAACAGCTGGCGACCCGCCCATATCCATTTTTCCCTTTTTGGTGATGCGTTTGCCCAGCGGCTTGTAACACAGATGTATTTTGAAGGCGATCCGCTCATTCCCCTCTGTCCGATTGTCGAGACGCTGCCCGATCAGGATGCGATACGGGCATTAACCGCCTTGTATGACCCTGAGGCAACCTTGCCAATGGACATGCAGGCATACCGTTTCGACATAGTGCTGCGCGGGCGTTCGCAGACCCTGTTTGAAAACCGCATGGAAGGTCTTTGAGATGACAGAATTTCGGGAAAGTCCCTCTCAAACCGCTGGTCCGTATGTCCATATCGGCTTCATGCCTGAAGATCAGGAAATCACCGGTCTCAAAATGGCAGAAGTTGGCAAGCAGCCTGAAAACGCCCGGTACAGAATTCAGGGTTCCGTAACGGATGGACAAGGCACGCCTGTTGATGATGCGGTAATCGAAGTTTTTGCAGATGACGTATTCTTTCGGGTGCCTACACGCGGCGGTTTTTCCTTTCGGATTGATCGTCCTGACAGCGGCTTTCTTACCCTTATGATCTTTGCACGCGGGATCAATATGGCACTTCATACGCGCATGTATTTCCCGGATTGTGAACCTGATCCGTGCATTCCGGTTGAGCGCGCCGCGACATTGGTGGCAAAACCCAATGGCGACAACAGCAATGACCTGAGATTTGATATCCGTTTGCAGGGAGAAGACGAGACGGTTTTCTTCGATTTCTGATGAAATGTGTATGGTGAGGCGAACATGACCCATTTGATAACCGGCGTTGCCGGATTCATAGGCTATCACCTCGCCCGGACATTGTTGCAGAGAGGTGATGCGGTTGTTGGTCTCGATAATCTCAACGACTATTATTCGCCGGAACTCAAGAAAGCCCGCCTTGAAAAACTTTCCGCACATGAAGGGTTCACCTTCCACCATACCGACATTTCTGACCACGAGGCGCTAGAACAGGTTTCGCAGAACGCGGATTATTCGAATATAATTCATCTGGCTGCACAGGCGGGGGTTCGTTACTCGCTGGAAAATCCCGGTGCCTATGTGCGGTCTAACCTGGTGGGTCATGCAAACATGCTGGAACTGGCTCGCAATACATCAGGTTTGCGGCATATGATCTATGCTTCATCAAGCTCGGTATATGGTGGCCGGAGCGACTTGCCATTTCTGGAAACCGACCGGGCAGACAAGCCGGTATCCCTTTATGCAGCAACCAAAAAAGCAGATGAACTGATGAGCCATACCTATGCGCATCTGTATGATATTCCGCTGACTGGCCTGCGGTTTTTCACGGTTTACGGCCCGATGGGGCGACCGGACATGGCTTATTATTCCTTCACCCGGAAAATGATTGCCGGTGAACCGATTGAGGTTTTCAATCATGGCAATATGCTTCGCGATTTTACGTATATTGACGACATAATCGACGGCATTTTGAGAATTCTGGACAAGGGACATCTGCGCAAGGAGGAGGTGCCACATGCTGTTTACAACATTGGCAACAACGATCCTGTGCGACTTGAGGATTTTTTGCTGATCCTGCAAGGGGAACTCGGGGTTGAGGCAGAGCGTGTCAATCTGCCAATGCAGCCCGGGGACGTACCAGCCACCTATGCCGACATTTCTGCGATACGGGAGGATTACGGTTTTGAACCGAAAACCGGTTTGAAAGAGGGTTTGCGGATTTTCGTGCAATGGTACAGGCAGTATTACGGCGAGTGAGGCTTTTTTTAGTTATCGGAAAGCTTTTTGCAGGACCGTCGCCGGATTGAAATAATGGTCTATTAATCCTTTTCGCCATGTGCATAATTGTTATCGGGAAAGGCGGCATCAAGGGGCTGCTGGGAGTGACAGAGTGCCAATGGCTTTGACGGGGAATCTGCTGGAGGTTCATGACCTTCACGTATCCTTTGACATTCAGGGAGGACAAGTGGATGCCGTCAAGGGTGTAAGCTTCAACGTTGCGCCCGGAAAAGTGGTTGCGCTGGTTGGCGAGTCCGGTTCCGGCAAGTCTGTTATCGCCCAAAGCATTCTTCGCATACTGCCCAGAAATGGCAGGATTGTTTCCGGTTCTATCCTTTTCAATGATCCTGCAAGTGATACCGACCGGGTAGACATCGCCGGATTGCATGACAAGGATCCGTTCCTCTACAAGTTGCGAGGTGGTCGTGTTTCCATGGTTTTCCAGGAACCGATGACCGCGTTGTCTCCTCTCCATACAATCGGTAACCAGATCGAGGAAGCGCTTACGATCCACCAGAAAATCGAAAGCGGCAAGGCTCGTAAAGAGACCGAGGAAATTCTGGATCTGGTTGGTTTTCCCGACCCTCAACGCGGCTACACAATGTACCCGTTTGAACTGTCCGGCGGTTTGCGTCAGCGAGCAGTCATCGCCATGGCGTTGATCTGCAATCCGGCTATGGTCATCGCCGATGAGCCGACAACGGCGCTGGACGTAACGGTTCAGGCGCAAATACTCGGACTGATGAAGCGGCTTCAATCGAAGTTTTCAACCTCCATTCTGCTGATCACCCATGACCTTGGCGTGGTGGCAAACATGGCGGACGAGGTGGTCGTTATCTATCACGGCGAGATCATGGAGACCGGCCAGGTGGAGGAAATTTTCCGGCGCCCGCAACATCCCTATCTCAAGGCGCTGATGGCCGCTGTCCCGCATTTTGACATGAAGCCGGATGAGCGTCTTGTGTCCTTGCGTGATGCAGGTCGGGAAAATGATGCGGCGGTAATCCAGAAATTGGCGCCCCGTTTCAAATCGTCTGCACCGGAGAAGATTGAAGGCCCGCATCTCAAAGTCTCGAATTTGCGCAAGGAATATTACCTCAGCAAGGGAAGCTGGTTTGGCACCGGCGAGCAAAGAAAGATCGTGGCAGTCGACGATGTAAGCTTTGAAATCAACAAAGGCGAATGCCTCGGCCTAGTGGGTGAGAGCGGATGTGGCAAGACAACTGTCTCAAAGCTGATCATGCGGGCAATTGATGCAACGGCCGGAAGCGTAATGCTCAATTCTGATGGTGGCATGCAGGATGTACTTGCAAAGAGCGGCCAGGACCTGATGACATACCGCCGTCGTGTCCAGATGATTTTTCAGGATCCGTATTCCTCGCTGAACCCGCGCATGACCGTCCAGAATATCCTGCGTGAGCCATTGGAAATTCATGGCAGGGGCAAGTCGGAAGAACAGCGTAACGAAATCGTCGACCTGATGTCTCTTGTCGGCCTTGATCCGAGATTTCTTAACCGCTATCCGCATTCATTTTCCGGCGGACAGCGACAGCGGATCGGGATTGCCCGTGCTTTGGCGCTCCATCCGGAACTGATGATTTGTGACGAGCCGGTTTCTGCGCTTGATGTCTCCGTACAGGCTCAAATACTGAACCTGCTAAACGATCTGCGCACGGAATTGGGGTTGACCAGCCTGTTCATCTCCCACAACCTCGCTGTGGTGAATTATGTCGCGGACCGCATTGCAGTGATGTGCCAAGGGAAACTGGTTGAAATCGCTTCACGGGAGCAGTTGTTCAACAATCCCTGCCATCCGTATACGAAATCACTTCTCGCAGCAGTACCCTATCCGGACCTGGATCGCCTGCTGGATTTCGAGAAGTTCAATTATACGTCCTCGACAAATGCCAGCGACGCTTGGGGGGCCGGATTCCTTCCTTCCGAACAGGGGGCACTTGCCAGTCTTGAAATAGACAGGGATCATTACGTCCTGGCCAATGAAAATATCGAACTCAAGGAGTTGCGTGTATGACTTCCTTCACTACTCTTTTCAGAAAATCTGTATTCTGCGGGTTTGTTCTGGCTCTTGGGCTTTCTGTGGCCGCAATCTCAGCCCGGGCAGAGGTGCCATTCCTTCAGGACAAGGTGCAAAGTGGCAAACTTCCCCCAGTCGCGGAACGGCTGCCGCAGGAACCTCTCAAGATTGATTTTGCTGCTGAGGGAAAAGTAATCGGCAAGTATGGCGGTGATCTCCGCATGCTCATGGGCAAGATCAAGGATCTGGGTCAGATTACGGTTTATACCTATGCAAGACTGGTTGGGTATGGCCCGGATTTCAACTTCTATGCCGACATTGCCGAAAGCTATGAGGTGAAAGAGGGGCGGGAATTCACGTTCAAACTTCGCAAGGGACACAAATGGTCTGATGGCCATCCGGTTACCTCGGAAGATTTTCGTTATTTCTGGGAGGATATGGTCAATAACGAGGAACTGGGTCGGGAAGGGGTTCCCAGCCAGATGCTCGTTGATGGCGAACCCCCGGTTTTCAAGGTGATTGATGAACAGACATTTTCCTACACCTGGAAAAAGAACAACCCGGCCTTCCTGCCAGCCATTGCAGCACCTTCACCGCTCTATCTCTACCGGCCTGCCCATTACATGAAGCAGTTTCATGACAAATATGCAGATGCCGACAAACTCAAGCGCATGGTGGAAGAGGAAAATGTCAAGGACTGGGCTGCCCTTCACACCAGGAAACAGCGACAGAGACGTCCGGAAAATCCTGAACTCCCAAGTCTTCAGGCCTGGATGAACACAACGCCCCCTCCCAGTACGCGGTTTGTATTTGTACGCAATCCGTTTTTCCACCGGATTGATCCCGAGGGGAACCAGTTGCCCTATATTGACCGTCTCGTTATGCATGTTGTCTCGAAAGATGTGATTGCAGCAAAGACAGGCTCCGGGGAAGCTGATCTGCAGGCAAGGTATTTGCGGTTTGACGATTTGCCGTTTTTGAAAAGCGGAGAGGAAACCAATGATTTCACCACGCATCTTTGGCTCAACGGCAAGGGGTCGCAAGTAGCCCTGTTTCCCAATCTCAACGTCAATGATCCGGTGTGGCGAAAGCTTACCCGCGATGTGCGGTTCCGCCGGGCCCTTTCTCTTGCCATAGACCGGGAGGAAATCAACGAAGCAATTTACTTTGGACTGGCAACACCAAGTGCCAACACTGTTTTGCCGAGAAGTCCTCTCTACCGGGAGGAGTTCGCGAAAATGTGGGCCGAGCGCGATATTGATCTGGCAAACAAGTTGTTGGATGAAGCCGGACTGGACAAGAAAGACAGTTATGGGTTTCGCCTGCTTCCCGATGGCCGCCCTGCCGAGATTACGCTGGAGACGGCAGGTGAAAGTTCGGAAGAAACCGATGTTCTGGAACTGATTATTGATCACATGAAGGATATCGGCATCAAACTGTATGTTCGCTCGTCTCAACGCGATATTTTCAGGCGTCGTGCCTATGCCGGCGACACAATCATTTCGGTCGCACAAGGATTGAACAATGGTATTTCGAGTGCGGAGATGGACCCCGAAGAGCTTGCCCCTACCGATCAGGCACAATTGCAGTGGCCAAGCTGGGGGCAGTATTACGGAACCAAGCAAATGGCCGGAGAGCCTGCTGACCTTGATGAAGCAAAGGCCCAGCTTGAATTGTACGAATCGTGGATGGCAGCGACCTCATTGGAGGAGAAAGAGCAGATCTGGCTGGAGATGCTCAAGAATTATGCTGACCAGGTGTTTACGATCGGTACCGTAAACAACAGCAGGCAGCCGGTCGTGGTTTCAAACAAACTGCAGAATGTGCCGGAGGAAGGCATCTATTCCTGGGAGCCAACTTCCTATTTCGGCAACTACAAACCCGATACCTTCTGGTACGACAAGTAATAGAGACCTGAGACACCGGCTGTTCCATGCTTGCATATATCGTACGACGCATTCTTTACATGATACCCACGCTGGTCTTGACCAGCATACTGGTTTTCACGCTTATTGAATTGCCACCGGGCGATTATCTTGAAAGCTATGTAAACGAATTACTGGCTGCCGGTGAAACCGTGGATCCCCAGCGTATCGAGTTCCTTCGGGAGGAGTATGGTTTCGACAAACCGGTCTGGCAACGTTACTGGCAATGGGCAACCGGTATGCTTGTTGGCGATTTCGGTTATTCGTTCGAGTATCAATTGCCCGTGCGTGATGTGATTGGCGACAGGCTTCTTTTCACGATCATTGTTACGTTCTTCACGATCATCTTTACCTGGCTGATTGCCTTTCCGATCGGTATTTACTCAGCCACCCATCAGTACAGCTGGGGTGATTACGGGCTCACCTTCATGGGGCTGTTGGGGCTCGCAACGCCAAATTTTCTGCTTGCACTCATCATGATGTATCTCGCCAACCAGTGGTTTGGTACTTCGATCGGAGGTCTGGTGGACCCGCAATATGTTGGCAAGCCGCTCAGTTGGGGCAAGTTTGTATCCGTACTTGAGCACCTCTGGATACCGGTCATCGTGATCGGTACTTCCGGAACCGCCGCAATGATCCGCCGGGTCAGGGCCAACCTGCTTGATGAACTTCGCAGACCTTATGTCACGACGGCCAGAGCCAAGGGGGTGCCGGAATTCAAGGGCCTGATGAAATACCCTTTCCGCATGTCACTCAATTTTTTCATTGCCGATATCGGCAGTATACTGCCTCAGGTTATTTCCGGTGCCGAAATCGTGGCGATTGTTCTGTCTCTGGAGACCACAGGCCCATTGCTCATCCAGGCCCTGCAAAGCCAGGACATGTATCTGGCAGGGTCATTTCTCATGTTGCTCGGCTTCCTGACAGTCATTGGCGTGCTTATCTCGGACATTGCACTGGCAATTCTTGATCCCCGCATTCGCTTGCAGGGGGGAGTAAGCCGGTGACCAAACAGGATGAGACACAGCAGATGACTGGCAATGTCCACTACGTCAACACGGCACCTTTCGACCCCCGCTCGATTGAAAAACTGACGCCTGACCAGGAAGCTGTTTTCCTTGCATCGCAGAAAAAACTGATGTGGTGGAAATTCAAGAAACACAAGCTCGCCGTTTATAGCGGCCTGTTTCTGTTGTTCATGTATTTGGTGACAGTCTTTGCCGAATTTCTTGCGCCCTACAATCTGGAAACAAGAAATTCAAAATACATTTATGCACCCCCGCACAGTATCCATCTCTTTCATGAGGGCGAGTTTGTCGGGCCGTTCGTCTATGACTACAAGCGGACGCTAAATCTGGAAACGATGAAGCGCGTTTACACGGAAAACCCCGACAAGATTATTCCCCTCCGTTTTTTCTGCTCTGGTGATCCGTATGTGTTCTGGAACCTCTTTGAAGCAGATAACCACCTCATGTGTGCAGACATCAAGACACCGGTTTTCCTGCTGGGGTCAGACCAGTTGGGAAGGGATATTTTCTCACGAATAATTTACGGTGCCCGTATCTCGCTTACCATTGGGCTTGTCGGTATTGCCATCAGCTTTGTGCTCGGCATCACCATCGGCGGCCTGGCAGGTTACTATGGCGGATGGGTGGACATGGTGGTGCAACGCATGATCGAGGTGATCCAGTCCCTGCCCACGCTTCCCTTGTGGCTGACACTGGTTGCAATCATGCCGGCCAACTGGAGCCAGTTGACCGTCTATCTGGCCATCACAGTCATACTTGGCCTGATTGACTGGACCGGCTTGGCGAGGGCGGTTCGGTCAAAGTTGTTGTCGCTTCGCGAAGAAGATTATGTGCTGGCTGCCCGTCTTATGGGCGCCAAACCGAAGCGCATTATCGGGCTTCACCTGGTGCCAGGCTTCATGAGCCATCTCATTGCCTCGGCAACGATTACCATACCGACCATGATACTGGGTGAGACCGCACTTTCATTCCTTGGGCTTGGCCTGCGTCCGCCGACAGTGAGTTGGGGTGTGCTGTTGAACAAGGCCCAGAATATTACTGCCGTTGCAGAATTCCCCTGGATGATATTTCCGGTTGTGCCGGTAATCCTTGTAATTCTTGCCTTCAACTTTTTTGGTGACGGCCTGCGCGATGCGGCAGACCCTTACGGCTGATAGTCAGAGATCAGCAAGCACTTCCTGCAAGCGTCGGGCTGCAGATTCAAGACTGTGTTCGCGTTGAACCTTGATGCTGCCCGCTTTGCCCATTGAGGAACGCTTGTTCCTGTCTGCAAGCATGACAAGAATGTTGGAACACATCGCCGCGCTATCCCCTTCAGGCGAGAGAAGTCCGGTTTTGCCATGCTCAACGACAAGCGGCACTCCCATGCTGTTTGACGCGATCACCGGCAGTCCTTCCAGTTGGGCCTCCAGATAGACCATGCCTATCGGTTCTTTCCAGCCGGGCCATATAAACAGGTTTGCTGCCCGCATCCATGACAAAACCTCGTCGTGACTGACCTGTCCGGTCCAGTAAATGTTTTCTTGGGGCAGGGACGCAAACCTAGAACGAATTGTGTTTTCTTCCGGCCCCCCGCCAATAATGACAAGGTTCAGGGGAAAGCCAGGAAGACTTGCCAATGCCTCTGCAAGTAGTTCAAAATTCTTGAGCTTCTTGCCCGGCCGCATCATGCCCGTGGTTACCAATACAGGTACGTCCGGTTTCCAGTTGTTTGGCAAGATTGCCTTGCTGATACCCTCTCTTGGCTGGGTATCAATGAATGCCGGAAAATCGAAAATTTTCTCATCGCCATCCAGAAGTTGGGAAAGATACTTCCTGTCTGTCGGCTTGAAGCAAAGGTGCCTGTCTGCCTTGCGAATCCCTGCCTGGGCCTCCATCCGCCACGGCTTCCACTCGTCATTGATGCCCTGTGCCGTTCTGGCGGCCTCAACGGTTACATAGGGAATGTCGAGTGCCTTTGAAATTCTGGGGCCGATCCAGTCCGGTGCCTTGCAATATGGATGGTAGGTCAGCCACAAATCCGGCCTTTGTTCAGGTGCCATCTTGCTGTACCTGGCCAGCAACCGGTCAACTTCTTCCAGTGCGCCCTCTTTTCTGGCTTCCAGTATGTCGGTCGCGCTGCGCTTGGAATAACAGATGTATCTGGAAGAAATTTCTGCATGAAATCCGGCAAGTTCCAGTGCCTTCAGCAAATTGCCTGCAATCAGGCGGTCTCCGGAAGGTATGGGGTGGTCAGGCGGTTTGATGGGCGCGAAGAAAGCAATTCTTTTTGATGTGATTGTCATTCTCTATCCATGCAAGTTTCTGGGCCGTACCCGTGCGGAAATTACGCTCGAGACCTTTTATTTCATGGCCTCGGCTTGTTAAACAGGCTAAAAAAGCCATAATGTCTTGAACAGCCCGCAAGCAGCAGGATGCTCATTCCTTGACCGTCACTCGCCTAGAGCACATCAGGATTTTGATGTACAGCCATGACACGTTCGGCCTGGGGCACCTGAGGCGTTGCCGTGCAATCGCCCATGCGATCGTGGAACGCTTCAAGGGCGTAAGCGTGCTGATCATCTCCGGCTCACAGATTGCGGGTGCCTTTGATTTCCGGGCACGCGTTGATTTTGTCAAAATTCCTTCCGTTATCAAGCTGTACAATGGTCAGTATGACTCGATCGGCGAGTATATCGACATCGATGAAATTCTGGAGATGCGAAAGCTGATCATCCGGCAGACTGCACAGGTCTTCCAGCCGGATATTTTTATCGTGGACAAGGAGCCGATGGGGCTGCGGGGTGAGCTTGAGCCCACCCTGGAAATGTTTCGCGATACCGCTACACGCACCATAATTGGTTTGCGCGATGTTATGGACAGTCCTGAACTGTTGAAACGGGAATGGAGCAAGTCAGGTTTGCTGGACAAGCTTGACTATTACTATGACAGGGCGTGGGTATACGGACCCAAGAGTTTCTGGAATCCACTGGAAGGCTTTGATCTGTCAGCCAGCCTGCAAGACAAGCTCCATTATGTCGGTTTCCTTGATCGGGAACCCTTGAGCGCACAATCTGCTGAAAACCAGGGGTTACCGGATGAGTACATCCTTGTAACAGCAGGTGGCGGCGGCGATGGTAGCCAGCTGATGGAGCAGGTGCTTGCCGCACGTGAGCATGACCCGAAACTGGACTTTCCCATCGTGATGGTTCTCGGGCCCTTCATGAAGTCGGACAACCGGGAGCGAATCCGCCTTCGGGCATCCAAACTGGCAAACATTTCAGTGATTGATTTCGAAAACCGTATGGAAATCCTGATGGACGAGGCCAGCGCTATCGTGGGTATGTGCGGTTACAATACATTTTGCGAGGCAATGTCTTTTGACAAAAAAGTGTTGTTCGTTCCGCGCACCAGCCCCCGTGAGGAGCAATATATTCGTGCCAAACGGGCCAAGGAAATGGGATTGTGCGAGATGCTGACGCCCGAAGAGGCGGCAGTACCAAGCGCCATGGCAGAAAAATTGCGGTTGCTGCCCGATCTTCCAAAGCCGTCCGAACACCTCCTGCCCAAAAACATGGCGGGGCTGGACCACATTTGTGAAGACCTCGTGGACTTGCTGGATGCACGGGAAAGTCCGGTGGACGAGCCTGATGCAAGGTTGCTTCACACAGTGGCATCGCAACAGTGAACAAGGGACGGATCGCATTGGTCCTGAAAGGTTACCCCCGCCTTTCAGAGACGTTTATCGCCCAGGAAATTCTGGAACTGGAGAGGGTCGGATTTGAGCTTTCCATCATTTCCCTGAGACACCCCACAGACAAGGCAACCCATCCGGTACATGCCGAAATCAAGGCTTCCCGCCATTACCTGCCGGAATACCTCCATGAAGAGCCCGGTCGTGTTCTGAAGGCTTTGTTTTCGACTTTTCTGCGGCCGCGTTTCTGGAAACTTCTTCCGGTATTCCTCAAGGATTTTTTGCGCGACCCGACGGTAAATCGCGTACGCCGGTTTGGTCAGGCACTTGTTCTTGCAAGGGAGTATGCATCAGATCACGACCATTTTTATGTGCATTTTCTACACACTCCGTGCTCTGTAACCCGCTATGCATCAATCATGACCGCCAAGTCTTTTTCCATCTCGGCCCATGCAAAGGATATCTGGACATCGCCCGACTGGGAGATACGTGAAAAACTTGCGGATGCTGACTGGCTGGTTACCTGTACCAAGAGGGCTGCTTCGCACTTGGCAAAGCTTGCTCCTCAAGCACACGTACAACTTGTCTATCACGGACTTGATCTTACCCGTTTTCCTTCGCCATCGGATATGCCGGACAGGCGCACCGGTTCAAATCCTTCAGATGCCATCCGTATTGTGACCGTGGGTCGTGCGGTTGCAAAAAAGGGGATCGACAGTTTACTGGAAGCACTGGCCAGACTGCCGGCCGGGCTTTGTTGGCAATGGGTACATATCGGCGGTGGCCCTTTGCGTGACGAACTTCAGGCTCAAGCGCAACGGCTCGGCATTGGGGACCGATGTGATTTTCGTGGCAGTTTGCCTCAAGTCGAGGTGTTGGAAACCTATCGTTCGAGTGATCTTTTTGTGTTGCCTTGCAGGATTGATGAAAACGGAGACCGGGACGGATTGCCAAATGTTATTGTCGAAGCGCAAAGCCAGCGCCTGCCCGTGATTTCGACCACAATTTCTGGCATTCCGGAATTGGTCACCAGCGGAGAAAACGGCATCCTTGTCGAGCCGGATGATGTTTCTGCCCTGGTATCTGCCATTGAGGAGCTTTCATCAGACGCCGACAAGCGAAAGCAGATGGGAGCGCTTGGTGAGGAACGGGTGAGATCCGGATTTTCCCACAAGCAGACAATTGGTGAAATTGTCGATCTTCTCAACAAGAGCCTGGCAGGTAACTAGATGCAACCAAAGGTGTTCTTCTACGTGCAACACCTGTGGGGCGTGGGACATGTCTATCGGGCAAGCCGCATAGCGCGTGCCATGGCCCGGCATGGGTTCGATGTACACCTGATCTGGGGAGGTACAAGACTTCCGGGATTCAATCTTGAAGGAGTAAAGACCCGCTACCTCACACCCGTCAGGACGAGCGATGTTTCTTTCAGCCAGTTATTGCATGAGGACCTTCGCCCATTCACCAAAGAAGATGAAAATGTTCGTCGAGCCATGCTTCTGGAGTTGTTTGATGAAATCGTGCCAGACATCGTCATCACTGAGGCATATCCTTTCGGGCGCCGTCAGATGCGCTTCGAGTTGTTGCCATTGATGGAGCGTATTCATGCGAGCTCCAACCGTCCGCTGGTCATCGCCTCGATCCGGGATATCATGCAGGAAGGCAGGAAGGAAAAGAGAGTTTCGGAATCGGTCTCACTCATTGAACAATTCTACGACCTTGTCCTCGTACACGGTGATGAAAGGTTTGCTGCCATTTCTGACAGTCTTCAAGGCACTGAGTCATTCCGGGACAAGATACGTTACACAGGTCTAGTTACCCCGACACCATCAGACGAAGCCTTGTCCACGCTGGCGCCCTCAAATGTACTTGTCAGTGTGGGGGGAGGTGCCTTTGGGCAGGCACTCACAAGAGCGGCAGTCCAGGCAATGCAGTATTCACGGCACTATCCTTCGGGCTGGGTGGTTTCCGCCGGTACTGAACTGGCGGATGATGAGTATGAAACATTGCAAGCCGGTTGTCAGTCAGGCATGCGTATCGTCCGCCATGTGCCGGGCCTTGTTAACGCGATGAAGGAAACCGGCGTCTCCGTTTCCCATGCCGGATACAATACGGTTGCAGACATTTTTAGGTCAGGATGCCGTGCTGTGCTTTGTCCCTATGCTGACGGCAATGAGACAGAGCAATTGCGGCGGACACAAATCATGGAGCGGGCAGGGCTTGCTGTAGCGCTTGCTCCTGACCACCTGACTCCGCAACTGCTGGCATCGGCGGTGGACAAGGCAGCCACGTGCCCGCCATCGGTTCATCATTTCGATCTGGATGGTGCAGAAAACACCGCCCGCATAGTGTTGGAAGAGTTCAAATCATTGAAACTTGCATGATTTTCCACAAAACTTGACTGCTGAATGCACCACCGCGGTTTTCCTCGGCGTTCTAAATGACTATGCTGAACGTCAACCAGTTTTCGGGTTGATCGGATTTGGGAAGGTGCCGGATGATCAGGAACATCATGGGAGCTTTGGGCCTGGTTGCCCTGTGGCTGTTGATGTCGGGGGTGTACAAGCCACTCGTGCTCATCCTTGGTGCCATTTCTGTATTACTGGCACTCACGATAGCAAACCGGATGGACCGGGCCGATGGTAACAATTATCTCGCTTACCCCATTTCGGTAATTGCTGCGTTTCGGTACCTTTTGTGGCTTCTGGTTGAAATAGCGAAATCAAACTGGGCGGTCACGAAGATCATTCTCTCACCGGGAAGCAAATCGAGGCAGAACCTGTTCACGGTTCCGGTTTCCTGCAAGAGTGAGATTGGGCAAGTGATTTTTGCAAGTTCAATAACCCTCACGCCGGGCACCATTACAGTTGAAACCGAGGACGAGCATTTCATCGTGCATGCATTGTCTTTCTCGGATGATGACATGGATGCACTTGCAGACATGGATGCGCGTGTGCGTGCAATTGAAACGGAGGCGCGCGACTAATGTTTCTGGCAGCCACAATTGCCCTTTTCATTGGCATGATAATGGTGCTGGTTCGTCTTTTTGCCGGACCTTCCCTGTATGACCGGGTTTTGGCAAGCAATTCGTTCGGTACGTACACGGTGTTGTTTATTGGAGTGTTGGGCTTCCTGAATGGCAGGCCTGATTTTCTGGACATCGCATTGTTATATGCCCTGATAAACTTTGCCGGCACGATAGCTGTTTTGAAATATTTCCGTTACCGCACGGTTGGTGATACCTCACCGCAGAAAAAAGGTGTGAAGAACACACCCGGCAAGCTTCGTGATCGCGGGGTGTTGGGATGAACGGTTTTGACTTGTTGATCGACCTGCTGAGTTGGGCCCTCATTCTCGCAGGCAGCGCCTTTCTTCTCATTGGTGCGATCGGAACATTGCGGTTTCCTGATTTCTGGTCACGTTTGCATGCAGTCTCTGTCACGGACTCCGCGGGGATGATCCTGCTCGTTTTGGGCATGATCCTGCAAGCGGGACTGACACTGGTGACAGTCAAGCTTGTCCTGATAGGTGTTTTCCTGTTTGTGACCGGACCTACTGCAACGCATGCCGTTGCAAATGCAGCCCTGGTTTCCGGATTCCTGCCCGAGGGCTTGTCGCGCCCAGCGCTCCCCAAGAGAAAAGCTGTCCGCAAGAAGTCACCTGCGAAGAAAACAAAAGCCACTACAAAGACACGGACCAGAACGGCAAGTAAAACCCGGAAAGGCGGTACAGGATGATTGAGATACTCATCAATATTGTGCTGTTTTTCTTCATGATTGTAACGGCCATTGCGGTCCTGCGCATGCAGAGATTGTTCGGGGTCGTTATGTTGTCCGGCGTGTTTTCGCTTCTTTCAGCTCTCCTGTTTGTAACGCTGGATGCTGTCGATGTAGCCTTCACCGAAGCAGCCGTGGGGGCAGGTATAACAACGGTTCTGATGCTTGGGACAATGGCGCTTACTGCCCGCGAAGAGAAATTGCGCAGCAATTTTTCACCCGTTCCTCTCATTGTCGTGCTTGTGACCGGTGCCGTATTGATCTACGGGACGCTCGACATGCCACACTTTGGCGCTGCGGACTCTCCAGCCCAGACGCAGGTCGCGAATGTCTATCTGACAGAAAGCCCTGACGATATCGGGGTTCCGAATGTCGTTACAGCGATCTTGGCAAGTTATCGTGGCTACGATACGCTTGGAGAAACGGTTGTTGTATTCACCGCGTGCGTCGGTGTTCTCATGCTGATCGGGAGCTTCGCCAGACGTGGTGTTCGGCTGCCCCGCCGTCGCAGAAGAGGGCCGTCCTCATGAGGCACCACCTTATATTGCGGGTAGTCGTCAAGCTGCTGGTTGCACCCATTGCATTGTTTGCACTCTATGTTCAGTTTCACGGCGATTATTCGCCCGGGGGTGGTTTCCAGGCGGGTGTGATACTTGCCGTTGCCTTTATCCTCTATGGCATCGTTTTCGGCCTGGCCAAGGTTCATCAGGTTTTTCCGCCCTGGCTGGTTCAAAAGATGGCTGCGCTGGGTGTCCTGCTTTATGCCGGTACCGGGGTGTTGAGCCTCTTGTTGGGATATACCTATCTTGATTACGGGGCATTCACCCCCGGACATCCCGAGCATGGCCAGCACTGGGGCATTCTGGTTGTTGAACTCGGTGTCGGGATAACCGTCGCTGCAGTGATGGTTGCAATTTATTATGCATTCGCCGGGCGCACTCCGAGAATCAATGATGAGGACTGGTAAGCCATGAGCGTCGATTTCATTATCAGTCACATGAATTACTGGTTGTTCATTGTCCTCATGATGACCGGGTTTTACATTGTTGTTTCGCGCGGCAATTTCATCAAGAAAATAATAGGGCTGAACATTTTCCAGTCCGCAGTCTTCATGTTCTACATTTCGCTTGGAAAGGTGACCGGAGGCACCGCTCCGATTTTTCCGCTTAAGCTGGAGAATATTGATCCGTCGGTCGTTTATTCAAATCCGTTGCCGCATGTTTTGATCCTTACCGCGATTGTCGTTGGAGTTGCAACGACTGCTCTTGGTCTCGCACTGATTGTTCGCATCCGCGAGGAATTCGGAACCATAGAGGAAGAAGACATTCTTGAAATCGAGAGTGACATGCAGGCGAAGGATAACCGTCGTCATGGTGATGCTATGGGAGGTCGCGCCTGATGGCAGCCGCAACAACTGTGCCGGTACTCGGCATTATCGACCAGTTACCGCTTCTTGTCGTGGTTGTGCCGATGATCGCAGCTCCGCTTTGCGTGCTTTTCGGAAACCGTACGATTGCCTGGATACTGACCTTTGCTGCCAGCCTGGCTTCATTGCTGTTTTCCCTGCATTTGCTGTTGCAGGTGATGGATGGCGATGTTGTTTCCTATTGGCTCGGCGGTTGGGGGCCAAAAGATGGCGGCATTGCCAAGGGAATTGAATATCGGATAGATGCGGCAAATGCCTTCGTGTTGGTGCTCATATCCCTGATTTCAACAATAGTGCTGCCTTATGCCCGTCGCAGCATCGAGTTTGAAATAACCAAAGTCAGCCACACGCTGTTTTACTGTTGCTATCTGCTTTGTTTCACAGGACTGTTGGGTGTGGTCGCAACAGGCGACGCATTCAATGTTTTCGTGTTTCTCGAAATTTCTTCCCTTTCCACCTACGTGCTGGTTGCCATGGGAGCCGAACGGGACAAGCGTGCGCTCACGGCAGCATATGATTATCTCATACTCGGTACCATCGGCGCCACTTTCTTTGTGATCGGTATCGGTTTTCTCTATTCGGCAACCGGAACGCTCAACATGGAAGAGCTTTCAGTCAGGTTGCCGGAACTGGGCACCAACCGGACAGTCCAGGTAGGGTTTGCGTTCGTGGTTGTTGGCATGGGACTGAAGGCGGCATTCTATCCGCTTCATCTCTGGCTTCCCGGAGCCTATACATTTGCCCCGTCCGTGGTAACGGCCTTTCTTGCCGGAACCGCCACAAAAGCTGCAATCTATGTCCTGCTGCGGTTTCTCTTCACGGTGTTCAATCCGGAGATGGTGTTCAACACGGACGCACTTTCCTATCTGTTGATACCACTGGCTGTACTGGCCATGTTTGCCGGCTCGCTAATCGCTGTTTTCCAGACAGAGTTGAAGCGTCTCTTGGCTTATTCTTCAGTGGCACAAGTCGGATACATGGCGCTCGGTATCGGTTTTCTGAGCACTACCGGTGTCACGGCAACCATGGTTCACCTTTTCAACCACGGCATCACAAAGGCAGCCCTGTTTCTGGTAGTCGGTGCCTATGTATTGAGAGCCGGTACAAGCTTTACGGATCGCCTGGCCGGACTGGGCCGTCAAATGCCGTGGACAAGTGCAGCATTTGTAATAGGCGGCCTCAGTTTGATTGGCGTGCCGGGTACCGCAGGTTTCATCTCGAAATGGGTGTTGTTGCAGGCCGCGCTGGAAAAAGACTGGTGGTGGATGGGGCTGCTGATCGTTGCATCATCGCTGCTTGCGGTCATCTATGTTTGGCGGATTGTGGAAATCCTGTACCTGCAACAACCCCGAGCCGGGAAGGAAATTGCTGAAGCTCCTCTCTCAATGCTGGTCCCGATATGGATACTGGCCATTGCCTGCATTTGGTTCGGGTTTGCAACTGAGATGACGATCGGTGCTTCAGAAACAGCGGCCAACAGCCTGATCGGGGGACGGTCATGATGGATGTCAATACTGCAATCCTGACCGCCATGGGCATTCCGTTGCTTGCCACGCTCAGCAATCTGATCCATCCCGATAGCGGGGGACGCGCCAATCTGCGGGACGGAATTACGTTGCTCGCCGCCATTGGCACCTTTGCCGCTGTTGTTTCAATCCTGTTTACAAATGGGGGAGCGCCTACCGAAACGTTATCCTTGTTTACCGTTTTGCCGGGTCTGGATATCGCATTTTCAATTGAACCTTTGGGGCTTGTCTTTGCCTTGATCGCGTCTGGTTTGTGGATTGTCACGCACCTCTACGGTATCGGTTACATGCGCGGCAATGCAGAGAAAAACCATGCCCGTTTCTTTGCAGCCTTTTCCTTTTCCATCTTTGCAACGATCGGTATTGCCTTCTCGGCAAACATGTTTTCGCTGTTTGTTTTCTACGAAATCCTGACCCTCGCCACTTATCCCCTTGTTGCCCACAAGGGAACTGAAGAAGCCAAACGCGGTGCACGTGTTTACCTTGGTATCCTGCTTGGAACATCAATTGCCTTTCAGCTGACGGCGATTGTCTGGACTTATGTGATAGCCGGAACTCTGGACTTTACTCAGGGAGGCATTCTGGAAGGCAAGGTGAGTGCTGCGCTGGCGGCCGTACTGCTGGCGCTTTATGCATTTGGTATCGGCAAGGCAGCGCTCATGCCGTTTCACCGGTGGTTGCCCTCTGCAATGGTTGCGCCAACGCCGGTTTCGGCCTTGCTGCATGCCGTAGCGGTTGTGAAGGCTGGTGTCTTTACCATGTTGAAGGTCGGCATTTATGTATTCGGTATTGATTTCCTGGCTGAAACGGGTGCTTCGGAATGGCTGATGTGGCTGGCTGCATTCTCCATTCTTGTAGCATCAATTGTTGCCATGACGAAGGATAACCTGAAGGCAAGGCTTGCATATTCAACAGTCAGTCAGCTTTCCTACATAACCTTGGGAATGGCGTTGGCAACCTCCATGGGGGTAGTCGGTGGCGGGCTTCATATTGTGATGCATGCCTTCGGAAAGATCACGCTGTTCATGTGTGCAGGCGCGATTTATGTGGCAACGCACAAGACCGAGATCAGGCAAATGACAGGGCTTGGCAGGCTCATGCCGTTCACCTTCGGGGCTTTCCTTGTCGGTTCCCTGTCAATCATTGGCCTGCCGCCTCTGGGGGGATCCTGGAGCAAGTGGTTGCTGATGATTGCGGCTGCCGATACTGGTCAGCTTGTCATGATAGCAGTGTTGATGGTCAGTTCGCTGCTGAATGTTGCCTATTTGCTGCCAATTGTTGCCAAGGGATTCTTCCTGAATGATCCGCAGAATGACAATTCGGAAGGTATTCGGGAAGCTCCCTTCTGGTGCGTTGCGCCACCAGTGCTGACAGCCCTTGGCTGTATTGTATTGTATTTCGCATCTGGTGATATTCAGGCATTCCTGATGCCAATCGGGGAGGGAAATTGATGGCCCGGAAAGCTGAAGACAGCACGAAAGATTATCCGGCACTCGGACGAAAACTGTTGTGGCTCGACAACATGAAAAATGTCAACCGCATTGTCTATGGTTTGTACGGATTGTGTGCCGTTCTGTTTCTTGCCGACTTCTTCTACAAGAAAAAAACCTATGTAGCGATTGAGAACTTTCCAGGTTTCTATGCCCTGTACGGGTTTGTCATGTGTGCAGCTCTGGTGATTTGTGCACGTGGAATGCGTATTTTCCTGATGCGCGACGAGAAATATTACGCTCCCAAAGATGTGGAGTCAGAACCGTTTCCGGAATCCGACATGGAGCGGGAGACTGTTCATGACTGAATATTTCCCGCCGTTTCTCGTCTATGTGATTGGCGCAATTGTTCTGCCTTTCCTGCCAAATGATGGCCGAAGGGCAAGCTTGCTGCTTGTTGTGCCGTTGATCGGTGCATCGATGATCTGGTCAATGCCGGAAGGCATGCACGGCTTGATGGTCCTTGCCGGCGTTGAGATGAATTTCCTGCGGGTCGACAAACTCTCGACCATTTTTGGACTGGTCTTCTCCCTCGCGGCATTTCTTTCACTTCTGTATGCATGGCATGTACGCGACACGATCCAGCAAGTTGCAACACTATTGTACGCAGGTTCCGCCATAGGTGCGGTATTTGCCGGTGATCTGGGGTCCCTGTTCATCTTCTGGGAAGGTACTGCGATTGCATCCGTTTTCCTCATATGGGCGCGCAGAACCGAAGGGGCATACCATACGGGTATGCGTTATCTGATAATCCAGATCGCTTCCGGTGTCATTCTGCTGGCTGGCGCTGTTCTTTTCTACCGTGATACAGGGTCTCTTGCATTTGAAAAGATGACGCTGGGCAGCCTTGGTACCTGGCTTATCTTCCTTGCTTTCGGGATAAAATGTGCGTTTCCGCTACTGCATAACTGGTTGCAGGATTCCTATCCGGCAGCAACGGTGACCGGCACTGTCATTCTCTCATCGTTCACCACAAAACTTGCCGTTTATGCATTGGCGCGCGGATTTCCCGGTACGGAAATGCTGATTTATATCGGGGCGACAATGACCCTGTTCCCGATCTTTTATGCTGTGATTGAAAATGACCTGCGTCGCGTTCTTGCCTATTCCCTCAACAACCAGCTTGGCTTCATGGTTGTGGGTATCGGTATCGGAACCGAACTTTCGCTGAATGGTACTGCGGCCCATGCCTTCGCCCACATTCTCTACAAGTCGCTTCTCTTCATGAGTGTTGGCGCTGTCCTGTTTAGAACCGGGACTGCCAAGGGATCCGAACTTGGCGGGCTGTACCGTACCATGCCATTGACAATGATTTTCTGTGTTATCGGCGCGGCTTCAATTTCCGCTTTCCCATTGTTTTCGGGCTTCGTCACCAAATCCCTGATCCTGTCGGATGCAGCTCACGAAGGATATTACATTGTCTGGGGAATTTTGCTGTTTGCATCCGCAGGTGTGTTTCACCATTCAGGAATTAAGATTCCCTATTTTGCATTTTTTGCCCATGACAGCGGATTGAGGCCCAAAGAGGCGCCTAAACACATGCTCTGGGCAATGGGGATTACCGCATTCCTGTGTGTTGCCATTGGCGTTTATCCCGAGCCGCTTTATGCCTTGTTACCCTACGAAGTGGAGTATGTACCTTACACAACAACGCACGTGATAACGCAGCTCCAGCTGCTGTTTTTCTCGGCATTGGCCTTCACTGTTTTGATGCGTACCGGGATTTATCCGCCAGAGCTCAAATCGGTCAATCTTGATTTCGACTGGACCTATCGCAAACTGTTTCCTGCAATATTGCGTCATGCAGCAAATTTTGTGTCCACGGTCATGGCTGCAGGGTCACACTTCATCCGGCGCAAACGCGAAACGGTGATCCGGGGGCTTTACCAGAGTCATGGCCCGGAAGGGCGCATGGCAAAGGTTTGGCCAACCGGATCGATGGTGCTTTGGATTGCAATCATTCTCAGTGCCACACTGATCGTGAATTTTTTCTGATAACCGGGTTTAACCCCAGGCAGATTATTCGGCGGCCTTGATCATCTGGATGTAGGCTGCCGCCTCTTTGCGCGTCTCGAAAATATGGGGTGAGATTGAACGCTGTTTCAGGTCCTCACCTAGTTTCTGACGCAGGAATGCACTGGTCGTGTATGCAGTCGATGTAAGGTAATAATCATATTCAAGTTGCGAAAGCACATTGGCAAACCGGCTTGCAAGCCTTGGTGAAATGGAAACACCATCATAGTTGGAAATGATGTTCACCTTCTTTCCAAGCTGGGAGAAAAACGCATTTGCAGCATCAGAGAAGTTTCCGAGTTCCTCGGAGTTCTCGATATCAAGTCCGCTCATGTTGCTGTAAACAATGTCGTTCAGCTCATCATAGACAAACCTGTCCATCAGCGGGATGTCGAGCAACTGCTTGCGCAGTTTCATGGATCGTGTTTCGAACAGGCGCGAGTCCATGAGCTTTGGATGGTTCACGACCGGTTCAAAATCCATGTGAGCCAGAATGTCTTTCTCAATGTCTATGCCCGGTGCAACTTCGCTGAGTTCCATCCCGTCCGGAGTGAGTTGGAAGACGCATCGCTCGGTCACATACAAAACATCCTTGCCCTGTTCCGCGCCGTAGCTGCCGTTGAATGTTATCTGTTCAACATCGGCTATCAGTTTTTTGGCGCGTCCTTCATTCTTGATGCGCAGTGTCCCGTCACCGGTTTCAACTTCAAGTCCGCCAGCAGTGAAGGTTCCTACAAAAATCACCTTGCGCGCATTTTGGGAGATGTTGATGAAACCTCCGGCGCCTGCAAACCTGTTCTTGAAACGGCTGACATTGACATTGCCGTGCTGGTCCGTTTCAGCCATCCCGAGACAGGCAAGATCCAGTCCTCCGCCATCATAAAAATCGAACTGCTGGTTTGTTTGTATGATTGCATTGGCATTAATGGCAGCGCCAAAGTCCAGGCCCGATTGGGGGACGCCGCCAAGCACACCTGCTTCTGTTGTCAGCGTTATGCAGTCAATGATGTTTTCTTCATTGGCAACGGCCGCTACCCCTTCCGGCATGCCGATCCCCAGATTGACCACACCGTTGACCGGAAGTTCCATGGCGGCACGTCTGGCAATGATTTTGCGCTCACTCATTTTCATGGGAGCATCCTGACCAATAACCCCTCGCATGCGTCCGGCAAAGCCATGATGATATGAGGTCTGATAGGTCTGCTTGTGTTCATCCGGTTCCGCCACGACAACGCAATCAACCAGGTTGCCGGGAACGATGACTTCCTTAGGGTTAAGGGAGCCTGGAGCAGCAATCCGCTCCACCTGTGCGATAACCAGCCCGCCACTGTTTTTTGCTGCCATGGCAATCGACAGCATGTCGAGTGTCAATGCTTCACGTTCCATCGTGATATTGCCGTGTGTGTCGGCGGTTGTTCCGCGGATGAGGGCAACATCAACCGGAATGGAATGGTAGAACAGCCATTCCTCTCCGGAGAGTTCCTTGACTTCGACCAGCGGTTCGGTTGTCCGGGAATTGATGGCTCCGCCAGATTGGCGGGGGTCGACAAAAGTGCGCAACCCGACCTTTGAAAACATCCCCGGTTTCCCTGCTGCGATATCCCGGTAAAGCTGAGAAATACAACCAAGGGGCAAATTATATGCCTCGATATCCTCATTTACGGCCATCGCGCCAAGTTTGGGAACCAGTGACCAGTGCCCGCCAATGGCACGTTTCACGAGGCCCGGTTTGGCAAGGCGGTTCAAACCCTGATCCTTGCCGTCTCCGGGTGCCGCAGCAAAAAGAAGGGATATGTTCTTGGGTTCCTGATGAGTGAGATAGCGCTCCTCGATCCCGCGCAAGAGGCACTCTGGCGTGCCAATTCCGACAAACCCGGAAACGCATACAGTGTCTTCGTCGCTGATGGTTGCTATGGCATCAGCGAGTGATACGACCTTGTCGACCATTGACTCCTCCTCTTACTCCTTCCCGTTCGCAGCTTTGCTTTTGCTTTTGCGCCGCGTCGTTTTTTTCTTTTGTACCTGTGCTCCCGGATTGGTTTTATTGTGCTTGCTTGTCAGCCATTCGCACAACCCGCCTGCAACAACCCCTTGGGCTTTCTTGCTGACAAATACACCAACATGTCCTCCCGGAAATCCGATCTCCTCATAGAGTTCCGGTTTCACGAACTTTCCCAGTGCCTTGGAACAGCTCACCGGAATGATGTGGTCTCTCATCGCGAAGATATTGAGCACCGGACAGGAAATTGCCGACAGGTCCACTTTTTGCCCGGAAACCTCGAATGTACCTTTGACCAGGCGGTTGTCACGATAAAGTTCATTCAGCCATTGCCTGGCAGCTTCGCCCGGATGGTCCGGTCGGTCTGATATCCATTTTTCCATGCGAAGGAAATTCAGCATGGCCGCCTCGTCACCCTGCATCTCGGCAAGCCCGAGATTGTACTTCGTCATGCTGTTGATCGGAGTCAGGGAAGAAAAGACCGCACCTGTCATGGCACCCGGCAACATGCCATAGGTCTCAACAATCAAATCCACATCTTCCTGGCTGAGGTTTCGGGTCCAGTGATTGAGAAACCCCTCTCCACGCCAGAATTTGTCCGGTTCGCCGTGAAAATCTATGGGGGTTATTGCAAGTGCCAGCCCGGCAAACAGTTCGGGACTTAGTGCAACAAGGGCCGCTGCGAATGTGCCTCCTTCGCAAATGCCGAACATGTTTACAGGCTTCTTGCCATTCTTCTCGTAAACATACTCGACACAGGAACCGAGATAGAGGTCTATGTAATCATCAAAACCCAGATATTGGTCAGCCCGTGTCGGGTTCCCCCAGTCCACCACATAGACATCAATACCTTCATTCAGCAGGTTCTGAACCAGCGAACGGTCGGACTGGAGGTCAATCATTGTCTGTCGCCCGAACAGGCCATAGCAAATGATTATGGGCGGAAGGCCGGATTTCTTTTCTGACAACGGGCGATAGTGAAAGAGCCGTACCTTGTCTATCTCGAAGACCACATCGTGCGGTGTTTCAGCAATCGCAATATCGTCTGCCTTTACCCGGGAAAGATAGGAGCTTGAACGGATTGCCTTTGCCCCGGCCTCAATCATTTGGGTCCAGGCAATTGCCCATGCGTCAGCGGCAGCCCGTGCGGGGTCGGAAACTTCCTTTTCTTGTGGCTTTTCCTCGTTCTTCATGACTTGAGTGCAGCCACCTCGCGTTTCAGCTTGCGCACTTCCCGTCTCAATTCGTGAACAATCTTTGTCAGATCATCAATCTCGGACCGGGTTGGCATCTGGTAAGCTTCTGACCATGCTTCCGCCATGTCCCGTTGTCTTGCCTTTATTTCCATTGAGGCACGCAGCAAGCGTTTTTGTGCATCCATGAACTCAGGCGATTTTTGTGTGTCGAGCAGTTCGGCATTTGCAGCGGCTAGCCATGCATCCAGCGCACCTTTGACATTGCCTGCCTGAAGGTCCTCAAGAGTATGGTTTTCACTGTATTTCTTGAATGCCCTTGTCCATGCGTCCTGCATGACTTTCGACATGTCTGCTGCAGCTTCGCTGTAGTCAAGTGACTCACGCCAGGCATTGGCAGCATCCTGTTGGGGCATGGCCAAATCCGCAAACCGAGGTCCTTGTGCAATCGTACTCAGAATCTTGCGCAGTTCTTCCGGCGCGTAGCGGGTCCAGTTCGTGGGTTCCAGCATTGCAAACAAGGCGTCATTGCCATTTTGCCACGCACTTGCATCAAAGCCATTCTGAGACATGAAGCTGCTCGGGTCCCAGGCAGGAGCCCATGATTTTATGAAATCATTCCAGGCTTCGAGATGTTCTGTACCTTTTGTTTCGCTTTCACTCGTCACCTGGCCAAGGGACTTCTGAAATTCCTTGGCAACTTCTGCCTGTGCCTTGAAAAATGCCTCCTGGCTTTCCTGCCAGATGTTCATCATTTCGCTGAACGGATTTTCATTTTTGGCCATCTGACCTCCCTTGTGCCCAAACCGGCTTGTTATAGCGCCTGCGTGTAGATTTCGAGTGCCGCATCGTAAGTCATCTCGCGCGGGTTGTTCACAAGAAGCCTGGTTTGCTTCATGGCATCCTCGGCGAGCATTGGAAGGTTATTGTGATTGACCCCGACTTCCGAAAGCTTCGCTTCCATGCCCAGTTCAGGTCCCAGTTTTTTGAAGCCATCAATCATGCCGGCGCCGATTTCACCTGTGGATTTGCCGGCAAGTTCCGGGAAGATGATCGGCGCAATCTCGGCATAAAGTTCGGAAGCGCTTTCCATGTTGAATTCCAGAACATACGGCAATACGAGCGCATTGGAGAGGCCATGGGGAACCTTGAAATGTCCGCCAAGGGGGTAGGCAAGGGCATGCACAGCCGCTACCGGGGCATTGGCAAATGCCATGCCTGCCAGCATCGAACCGAGAAGCATGTTGGATCGGGCTTCCTTGTTTTTGCCATCGGTACAGGCGGTGCGGATGCTGCCACCCAATAGCTGCAATGCCTGTCGTGCCAGTGTATCGGACACAATGTTCTTTTTGTGGGCAGAGGTGTAAGCCTCAATCGCATGCACCATCGCGTCAATGCCTGTGGCCGCAGTGACATTCGCAGGCAGGCCAAGTGTCAATTCGGCATCAAGAATGGCCCAGTCAGGTAGCAGTTGGTGGGACACCACCCCTTTTTTCTCGCTCTTTCCTGTTGTGACGATCGAGATTGGCGTTACTTCTGATCCGGTGCCGGCCGTAGTGGGTGCCAGCACCATGGGCAGGCGGTTGTCCTTTACCAAGCCCACTCCGTACATCTCAGCGATGGGTTGGTCTGAGCCGACGAGAACAGCAATCAGCTTTGCAGTATCCATTGAGGAACCGCCACCCACGGAAACCACACCGTCAATACCGGCTTGTTTGCATTCCTCGACAGCAGCAAGGATCATTTGCTCGGGAGGATCCGCGACTACATCATCAATAATGTGAACATCAACATTGCTTGCCTTAAGGCCGTCCAGCGCAGCTTGGGCAAGGCCGAGTTCCAGTATTATCTTGTCCGTCACAAAACCAATCTTGCGACACCCCATCCCGGCCATTATTTCACCGATCTTTGAAGTGGCGCCGACTTCACTGAGTACGGATTTTGTTGTCTGGAATGTGAATTCTTGCATGGAAAATCTTTCCCTTGTTCGCGGTCTAGCAATCCTCGAACGACTTCATGCTTTTCAGCCGTTCGGTAAGTTTCATGTTTTCAGAATAATCGACAGGACAATCGATGAGTGAAACCCCACCGTCACCGAGGGCAGTTTCAAGAATCGATTCCAGGTCTTCTGTTTTCTCGACCTTGTAGCCCTTGGCACCAAAAGCTTCGGCGAACTTGACGAAGTCCGGATTGCCGACGTCAATATTGCTTTTGCGTCCGTAATGACGAAGCTGGTGCCATTCGATCAAGCCAAGCTTGTTGTCGTTGAACATCAGGATGGTGATATTGAGCCCCAGCCGTACCGCAGTCTCAATTTCCTGGTTGTTCATCATGAAGCCACCGTCTCCGCAAACGGCCAGGACATTTCTGTCCGGGTAAACCAGTTTTGCGGCAATGGCGCCAGGCAATGATATGCCCATAGAGGCAAATCCGTTGGAGATGATGCATGTATTGGGGCGTTCAGCCTGATACATCCGTGCCATCCACATTTTGTGCGCGCCCACATCCGATATCACGATATCTTCTGCTGCGAGCACTTTCCGTATCCCGCAGATAATGCGTTGCGGTTTCACAGGATAGGCTGTGTCGTCAGCATGCGCCTTGAGTTCCTTTACAATGCTGGAGCGAAGTTTCTTCATTGCCGGAATGGGTTCGCGTTCGCACTGGGCACCAATCCGTGCCATGGAATCCTTCAGATCCCCGATTACGCCCGCTTCCACAATGTAGTTCGTGTCGACCTCGGCAGGGGACCCGTCCACGTGGATGATTTTCTTGTCGTGATTGGGGTTCCAGTGGCCGGGGTCATACTCCACAAGGTCATACCCGACACAAATCACCAGATCTGCCGCATCAATGCCGAAAGCCACAAGGTCATGTGCCTTAAGGCCGACCGTGCCGAGACTTAGCGGATGCGATGAAGGAATGACGCCCTTGGCCATGAACGTGGTTGCAACAGGTGAATTGATTGCTTCGGCAAACTCGACCAATTCTTTCGAGGCGCCGTGTCTGATAATGCCATTGCCCGCGATGATGATCGGGTTTTGGGCATTGGAGATCATTTCTGCAACCTGCCGGCATTTGCCCTTGGCTGCCTGTGGCGGCATCGGAGACTGGACTTTCAGTGGCTCCAGGTTTTCAACTTCCATCTCGGCGATATTTTCCGGGAAATCAATAAAGGTCGCCCCCGGCTTTTCCGATTGGGAAAACTTGAACGCCTTGCGCACGATTTCGGGAACGATTTCCGGTTCGCGAATTTGGGTGCTGTATTTGGTGATGGGTTCAAAGAGATTGACCAGATCGAGGACCTGATGGCTTTCCTTGTGCATTCGCGTGGTCGCGCCCTGACCTGCAATGGCTACCATCGGTGCGCGATCCATATTGCCATCGGCAACCCCCGTAACAAGGTTTGTCGCACCAGGACCCAGCGTGGACATGCAAACCCCGGCTCGTCCGGTCAGCCTGCCGTATACATCCGCCATGAAGGCAGCACCCTGCTCATGGCGTGTGACTATGAAGCGGATATTGCTGTCAAGGAGGGCGTCCATCACCCCGATATTCTCTTCCCCCGGTATGCCGAATATGTACTCAACCCCTTCATGCTCCAAACATTTTACCAAGAGTTGCGCTGCGCGCATTTTCCCTTGCACGGGCTGCGTATCTTTGTTCGGCAAATCAACCTCCTAATAATGGATCAGACTGGTGAAATGGCCAGCCCGATCAAAAGTTCCTCCATACATATTTGTTAAGCTTAAAGATCATATGTCAACCAGAGCGAAGTCATCAAAACGGCTAACTCGCCATTTTAATTGATATTTCACGTATCTGGAGCGGGGTGCGTGCAAAAATTTTGTGCGGCGCACAAAAAAATGTTGCAATGCACAAAAACCATGCTATATATGGAGCATGAAAGCCGGGATTGGTTACTGATACGTACCCGGGGAATTCCAGAGAAAGGAATTATTACGATGACTACTAAGAAAATTGACGGCACTGAAGCCATGGAAAAATCTCAGGAATACGTTTCAAAAGGTATCACGAATTCTGAGAAGGTTGTTGAAAGCATGATCGAATACAATGCGGCCTGCTTCAAGGGCGGCGAAGCGATCGCAACCAAAATGTACGAAAACTTCATTTCAAATGTCGCTGCCTCTTTCGATGGCGTGAAGGCTTTGAACAAGACCAGTGACGTTGCTGAGTTCTACAAGGTTGCCTCTGCAAATGTTTCTGCTGCTGCCGAGCGTTTCAATGACCAAACCAAAGGCATTACCGAGCTTTCCAGCAAGGTCATGAAAGAAACCGGTGAAGCCGGACGGCTTGCCTATTCGAAAAGCTTTCCGCTGAGCATGTAATCCTGCTCAAGCGAAGGTTGCCGCAGGGTCATTTTTCATACTCCTCCCAAAAATGGCTTTGTAGCAACAAGTGTAGCCGCCAACCCCTTGTACCGGGGTTGGCGGTTTTTTGTTGCGCACAATTGCAGCCAAGGCTTTTCAAGCAGTGTCATTCGCGCTAGGTTTTTCATTTGTTGCAATGCAACATGGTTGTGAGGTGCGCGTTGACAAAGAACCAGGAAACACAAAAGGGAGATGGGTCGTCGTCGCCGCTTCTGATCAAGAAATATCCGAACCGCAGACTCTATAATACATCTACCAGTTCATACATCGTGCTTGATGACATTGTGAAACTGGTAAAGGACGGAGAAGAGTTTGTCATTCAGGATGCCAAGACCGGGGATGACATTACCCGTAGCATTCTCAACCAGATCATTTTCGAACGGGAGACCAAGCCGTCCAATTACCACTTTCCGCTGGAAGTGCAGAAACAGCTGATTGGCATGTATGACGACACTTATGGGCGTCTCATTCCTGATTATCTCAAGGAGTCGATGAAACTGTTCAGCAATGAGCGCGAAAAAATGTCTGAAGCGGTCGAAGACAACATTGGCCGCAATACCAGGGCGATGATGGAATTCTCGCAAAGCATGGCTCGCCAAAACGCCGAAATGTTCAGAAGATCCTGGGAAATGTTTACTTCGGCCATGCCCGGCAATCCTGATACAGGACCGGAAGCAGATGCTGAGGTGAAAAAGAACATGTCACGTGAGGAGGAGCTTGATGAAATCCAGGAGAAGATTGAGAGCCTGCAGGCTCGTCTCAAATCCTTGAAAGAGTAACAACACGCCGGGAAGTCACCAGTACGGAAAATGGAAATGCCTTACAGACTGAAAAAACCAGTCAAAGCCTACTCAAAACATTATCACCTTGGCCTGGGGTTTCACGGATTCCACCGCATCAATTATCTCGAATGGGGTGATGTCGAGAAGTTCAGTACCCAGGAAACGCTGGTTTGCGTTCACGGGTTGACCCGAAATGCGCGGGACTTCGATTTCTTTGCCAGCAAACTGTGCAACCAATATCGGGTTGTCTGTCCAGATGTCGTCGGTCGCGGTGACAGTGATCATTTGCTGGATGACGAGAGTTACAATTACTTCCAGTATAACGCAGACATGAATGCGTTGCTTTCCCGGCTGGGGGTAACCGAAGTGAACTGGATAGGTACGTCCATGGGAGGGATCATAGGCATGGTCCTAGCTTCTGTGCCGCAATCTCCCATACGCCGTCTGGTGATCAATGATATCGGACCCGAGGTCTCACGGGATGCCCTGATGTCGATTGCCGCCTATATAGGAAAATCCGAGGAATTTGCATCGCAAAAGGATGTCGAGGATTATCTGCGTAAAATCTATCCCGAGTTCGGTCCGATGACGGATGAGGACTGGGCGCACATGGCAAAATACTCCAGCAAGCGCACAGAGCACGGCACATGGAAGATGAAAGTGGACAGCCGTGTAGGCGATGCCTTCCGGGATTCCATATCGTATTTTAACGTGGACATGTGGGACACATGGGAGCGGATTTCCTGCCCTGTATTGGTGCTGCGTGGCAAGGAATCCACCTTTCTGTCCGAAGAAGTGGCATCAAGAATGATGACTTGCGGCCCTGAAACAACCATCGTCGAATTTGACGGATGCGGTCATACACCGACCTTGCGCAATGATGAACAGGTCAGTGTGATTGAGGACTGGTTGGCCCATAGCTGACAAGCGGGCTTTCTCTCGCCAACTAGAATCAATCAATACGGTGCGCCGTCACCAATCAGTGGATCCGAACCGGAAGTTTGTGGAAGCCGCGGAAGCGTGCCAGAGGCAGGCGCTCGGCCTTGCCGTCAATTTGGATGTTGGGAAATCTGGTGACCAGCTTCTGCAATGCAATGCGCCCTTCGATCCGTGCAAGGGTCGCTCCAAGACACACATGAATGCCCGTAATGAATGCAAGATGCTTGTTAGGCGTACGCGTAAAGTCCACCGCATGGGGCGTGTGGAATTGGTCGGGATCCCGGTTTGCGGCCGCAATGGAAGTGTGAACATAGGTTCCGGCAGTGATGGTTCCGCAAGATAGTTTCACGTCTTCGGTCGCAAGCCTGTTGCCAATCTGGAGCGGGCTTTCAACGCGCAGGATTTCTTCCACGGCGGTATCAACTATTTCCGGATTTTGAGCAAGAAGCCTGTATTGGTCAGGACAATCCAGCAGGATTCCCAATGCATTCGACATCAGGCTGGTTGTGGTTTCATGTCCCGCATTCAGAAGGAATATGCAGTTCTGGATAAGTTCTCTCGGGTTGAGGCTGCGTCCGTCGACTTCGCCGAAAATCAGTGCGTCCAGCACTTCTCCGGGGCCGGCTGCCTCCGGGTTTTTCCGCCTGTGCTCAACCAGTTCATCTAGCAGCACACCAAATTCTTCCACCGCCCGGTTGCCGGCATCCAGTCTTTCCTGTGGCACAACCGGATCAAGTGCCCCAAGAATGGATAGTGAATATCCGCGCAGAAGGTGCCGGTGCTGCTCAGGTATGCCGAGCATCAGGGAAATGATTTCGGTCGGCAGCCTCATCGCGAAATCGGATACAAATTCAACCGGACCATTGTGATCAATATCATCGAGAATCCGGTCGACAATTGATTCCACTAGCGGTGTCATTTCTGCAAGTTTGCGGGGTGTGAAAGCGCCGGCCAACAGTTTCCGCACGATTGTGTGATAAGGTGGGTCATTGAAAACCAGACTGGTGGTATGGTGTTCACGAAGAGGAGAATCACCGAACTTCTCCTGCATGGTTTCCGTCTTGTCGGAAATCATGCTCCGGTCCTGGTAGACCGAGCGTATATCGGCATACCGGGTCAGGAAAACCGAACCGTCCGGGTTGTAGTGTAGCGGTTGCTGATTTTGCAGGTTTTCAAGAACCGGATAGGGGTTGTCGATAAAGTTTCCGTCAATCGAATTGATGTCGAACGACTTTATATCGTGAAAATTCATTTGCATTCCCTGCATGTCGCTTGGCGGTCACAATAGCCTATGCTAACGTTTTCGCGAAGTCGCAATATCATTGGAACAAACCCTTGATGCAGTCGCAACTGCCATGTTGCATTATAAAACAACACATGCAATATATTGCATTATCGGGGGTGTTGCTGCTGGGAGGCGGCTTCCGAAAATCATAAAAACAGGAGGAGTTTTCGTGAACAAGTTTGTTAAGTCCCTGGTGGGCGCAAGCGCTGCCGCACTGATGTTCTCTGCGATGAGCGCAGCAACATTTGCTCAGGAAGTAACGCTGAAGTTGCACCAGTTCTTGCCGCCGCAGGCAAACGTTCCAAAGCTGGTGTTGGATGTATGGGCCGATAATGTTGAAAAGGCTTCCGACGGACGCATCAAGGTTGACCGTTATCCGTCGATGCAACTCGGTGGCAAGCCGCCTGAATTGATGGACCAGGCCATTGACGGTGTTGCAGATGTTGTCTGGACCGTGGTTGGCTACACACCTGGCCGTTTCCCGCGTACCGAGGTGTTTGAACTGCCGTTCATGATGACTGATGCCGGTGCGGTTTCGCGCGCATATTGGCAGATGTTTGAAAAGCACATGAAAGACGCCGACTTCAAGGATGTGCACATCCTTGGCACTTGGGTGCACGGTCCTGGTATCATTCATTCAAAAGAGCCTATCCGCGAAGTTGCCGATCTCAATGGCGTAAAGGTGCGTGGTGCTTCACGCATGGTTACGAACCTGTTCGAAAAATTTGGTGCGACCTCGGTTGGCATGCCGGTTCCTGCTGTTCCTGAGGCTCTTTCAAAGGGTGTGATTGATGCAACCACTATTCCGTGGGAAGTAACTGCCGCACTCAAGGTGCCGGAACTGGTCAAGAACCACACCGAATTTTCAAACAAGGCGCTTTACACTGTTACGTTCGTTCTTGCGATGAACAAGGCAAAATACGAAAGCCTTCCTGACGATCTCAAAAAAGTAATTGATGAAAATTCGGGCGAAGAGTTTTCCGTGTTTGCTGGCGAAACCCAGGCCGGTTCAGACGGGCCGTCTCGCGAGATGGCAGTCAACGCTGGCAACAACATCATCACACTGTCTGATGAGGAAGTTGAGAAATGGCGCGAAGCTTCCCAGCCTGTATACGATGAGTGGATTGCCGACATGAAGTCGAAAGACATCGATGGCGAGGCGCTGATCAAGGAAGCACAAGAGTTGATCGCAAAATACAGCAAGTAAAGCTGTAGTGCTGCAGATGATACACCCGGGCATGATTGTCCGGGTGTCTTTTTAGAAGGGTGGCAAACGCTGCAATTGTCATTCCTGATGATCTTTGGGGGGCAGGTTGATGGACAGGCTGGTTCGGAAACTGGCAAATTTCATGGCCTATCTGGGAGGAGGGGTTCTTCTTGCCTTGATAGGGATTACTTGCGTATCGGTAATCGGTCGAACACTGAATACGCTTGGCCACTCAGACTTTGTTTCGGCATTCACGCCATTCCTTGCCCCTTTGCTAACCGGTTTTGGCCCAATCCTGGGTGATTTCGAATTGGTGGAAGCCGGGGTTGCTTTCTCCATCATGGCGTTTCTTCCATTGTGTCAACTGAACCGCGGGCATGCCACAGTAGAACTGGTAACCGGATTGTTCCCGCAAGGCATCAACCGGCTGTTGGCACTGCTCTGGGAAACCGTTTTTGCTTTTGTACTGATAGTAATTGCCTGGCGTCTCTATGTTGGGACGACAGACAAGATGCGCTATGGCGAAACCACTTTCATGTTGCAGTTTCCCGTTTGGTGGGGATACGCGGCTTGTGCCTTTGCTGCGGTGATTGCATGCATGGTGGCGGTTTATTCAGTGTATTTGCATATCCGCGATGTTGCCGCCCGCGATGAATACACTGTTTCCGGAGATGTGCAGCAATGACCAGTCTTGAAGTCGGAATTCTGTCGCTGCCCGTTCTCTTGTTGCTGATTTTCCTGCGCATGCCGATCGGGCTGGCCATGCTGGTCTGTGGTCTGGGCGGGACCATGTGGCTCACGGGCGGTTCTCTGGTTGTGCTCGCCAAGCTTAAAAACGAAACCTATTCAACCTTTTCCGATTATTCGCTTTCCATCGTGCCGCTGTTCCTTTTGATGGGGCAGTTCGCGACTTTGGGCGGCATGTCGACTTCCCTGTTCAAGGCAGCGGAAACCTGGCTTGGGCATCGCAAGGGTGGTGTCGCAATGGCCGCGGTGGGCGCCTGTGGCGGTTTTGGAGCGATCTGTGGCTCTTCCCTCGCAACAGCTGCAACCATGGGGCAGGTCGCTTTGCCCGAATTGCGTCGTTACGGCTATTCTGGCGGGCTTTCAACCGCCACGCTGGCTGCAGGTGGAACTCTTGGAATTCTCATTCCCCCCTCCGTTGTTCTGGTGATTTATGCGATCCTTACCGAGCAGAATATCGCCAAACTGTTTCTTGCCGCATTCATCCCAGGTATTCTTGCGGCACTCGGCTACATTATCACAATTTCGATCTATATCCGGGTAAATCCAGGAGACGCCCAATTACGTGAGCGTGTCCCGTATTTCGAGCGGTTCAAGGCGCTTTTTGATGTCTGGCCGGTGTTGGTGGTGTTCTTTCTCGTGGTTGGCGGTATTTACCTGGGCTGGTTCACCCCGACTGAAGCGGCCGCAATTGGTGCGGCAGGGACAGGCATCATTGCCCTTGTAAATGGGGGGCTCAGCCGAAAGTCGCTTGCAGACGCCATCCTGAAAACAGCATCCAATACGGCGATGATTTTCATCATCATCCTGGGTGCCGGTTTCTTCAATTCATTCCTTGCCCTCAGTCAGTTGCCACAGGAAGTGTCAACGATAATCGTGGAGCAGGGGTTTAATGCATGGATCGTCCTCATCATCATCCTGTTGCTGTATCTGGTCCTGGGTTGCTTTATGGATTCACTGTCCATGGTGTTGCTAACGATCCCGATTTTCTTTCCGATCATATCCGCGCTGGATTTTGGCCTGACCATGGAAGAAACCGCAATCTGGTTTGGTATCCTAGTTTTGATCGTCGTTGAGGTCGGCCTGATTACGCCGCCGGTTGGCATGAACCTGTTTGTAATCAACGCAATGGCAAGGAACACCCGGATTGTGGAAACCTACAGGTCCGTACTGCCCTTTGTGGCATCCGATATCATCCGGACTGCAATCCTTATAGCGTTCCCCGGGATAACCCTGTTTTTGCTGAGACTTGTTTACTGAATTGAATAACCGTTAAATCTGGAGGAGATCATGAGCGGACTGGAAGGAAATTCAGCCCTCTATTTTGTTGATCGCCATGCGCAAGGTCCGCTGGCAGACAAACCGGCTTTTGTCGAAGCTTCAGGTGCCAAGCGTACCATGACCTATGGCGAACTGGCTGCCGATAGCGGGCGCATGGCCGAATTGTATGAGAAGCATGGCATTCGACGGGAAGACCGGGTTGCAATGCTTGTGCTGGACCAGGTTGAGTTTCCTGTGATCTTCTGGGGTAGCCTGAAGGCCGGTGTCATACCCGTAGCACTCAATACGCTTCTGGCAGGTGATGTATACGATGTGATCCTGAGAGACAGTCGTGCACAGGCCCTGTTTGTTTCAGTCGAATTGTTGCCTGTTGTTGCGCCGGTGCTGGAAGGAAACCCTTATCTGTCAAAGGTCTTTGTAATTGGCAGTGACAGCAACGATTATCTTGATTTTGGCAGTGAACTGAAATCCTGCCAACCCAGGGAGGCTTTGCCGGTTACTTCTGACGAAGGTGCCTTCTGGTTGTATTCATCAGGCTCCACCGGGCAACCAAAAGGGGTCCGGCATGTGCATGGCAGCCTCAAGTACACTGCTGATACCTATGGCACCCAGGTTCTCGGCATCACGGAAGAGGACATCGTGTATTCTGCGGCAAAGTTCTTCTTTGCCTATGGTCTTGGCAATGCCATGACGTTTCCGATGTCCGTCGGTGCAACCACAATTCTGCTTTCCGGTCGCCCTACACCGGATTCCGTGCTGGAACTTGTCAATGAATACAGGCCGACAATCTTCTGTGGTGTTCCCACTTTGTATGCAGCGCTGAACGCGCACGTGGAGAGTGGGAAAGGCAAGCTGGATGCGAGCCTTCGCAGATGCATTTCGGCTGGCGAGGCGTTGCCGGAAGAAGTTGGCAAGTCATGGGAGGCAATCACACAATGTGAAATCCTTGATGGCGTCGGTTCGACAGAAATGCTGCATATCTTCCTGTCCAACCGCAGTGATGACGTGGTTTACGGCACGTCAGGCGTGGCAGTTCCGGGCTATGAATTGCGGCTGGTTGACGAGACCGGAAACGATGTTGGTGATGGTGAAGTCGGTGAGTTGCTCGTTAATGGCAACTCTGCTGCTGCCGATTACTGGAACCAGAGAACAAAAACGCGAACAACCTTCGAAGGTGAATGGACCCGGACCGGAGACAAGTATGAAAGGCGGGCGGATGGCAGGCTTGTCTATTGCGGACGTACGGATGACATGTTCAAGGTCTCCGGCATATGGGTATCTCCGTTTGAAGTCGAACAAAGCCTGGCTTCCCACAAGCTTGTACTTGAAGCAGCCGTTGTTCCGTTTCGCGATAATGATGATCTGGAAAAGCCGAAAGCTTTCGTTGTGCTGAAAGACGGGGTTGCTGAGGACAACATTTCCGAAGTGCTCAAGTCACATGTACAGAACCAGATCGGAAAATGGAAATACCCCAGGCGTATCGAGATTGTCGGGGAATTGCCCAAGACAGCGACCGGCAAGATCCAGCGCTTCAAACTGAGAGATCAGTCATGAGCGAAATTGAATGGAAAGACGGCGCTTCGGGGTTTCTGGAAACAGACCGCGGACGGATTGAATTTGCTTGCCATGGACCTGCCCCTGACAATGCGCCCACTGTGGTCATGCTGCATGAGGGGCTTGGTTCTGTCAGTGCCTGGAAAGATTTTCCGCAAGTCCTCGCTGAACAAACAGGTCTTGGTGTCTTTGTCTATTCCCGTTTTGGTTACGGGCGCTCATCAACTGTTACCCTACCGAGACCCATTGATTACCAGTCGCAGGAAGCAAAAGAGATATTGCCCCTTGTCCTTGACCGGATAGGGTTCCGTAGCGGAATCCTGCTTGGTCACAGTGACGGTGCAACGATGGCTGCAATATATGCCGGTTCATTCCAGGATCATCGGGTAAGGGGCTTGATCCTCCTTGCACCGCATTTCTTTTGCGAGGACATCAGTGTTGAGGGCATAGCCGCAGCCAAGGAAGCATATGAGGACGGTGATCTGAAGTCCGGCCTTGCCCGACATCATGATGATCCTGATACTGCATTTTATGGCTGGAACGATACCTGGCTTGATCCGGAGTTCAGAAATTGGAATGTTTCTGAAGTCATTGATTATCTGCGCATACCGGTTTTGGCCATTCAGGGTAGGGACGACCAGTATGGCACTCTGGCTCAAATCGATGAAATAGAGCAGCGCATTTATTCACCTGTCGATACGGTCATTCTGGATAAGTGTGGTCACTGGCCGCATCGTGAGAAGCGTGAAGAAACACTCTCTGCAATAACCGAATTTTCGGAACGTCTTCTGCGTATTGAACGTGAGCAAGTTGCAGTCGCGTGAGTGCGGTTGCTGATGCAAAAGCCTTGCCCTTGCCTGACCATGCTTATGTTCCAGGCTTGACATCGCGTCATCCCGAAGGGTTTCTCGACCATGTGATTGTTCAATCACCCGAGGCCACAAATACCGACGGGGCTTCTGAAAACCTGCCATGGCATTACGGTATCCGCCTGTTTCATGAGGGCTACTATTGGGAAGCGCATGAAGTCTGGGAAGCTGTATGGATAAAGGCCCCACCAGCCAGCAGAGAGCGCTTTCTGGTTCAGGCAGCCATTCATGTCACCAATGCCCGTCTCAAATTGCGGATGAACAGGCAGGCTGCCCATAACCGCTTGCTTGATCTGGCTGTAGAATGCCTGAACCGTGCTTTTCAGGGGGCAGGGACGGGCAAAAGCGCGACTGTTGTTATGGGGTATGAGAAAACGGTATTCTTGAAAGAATATGAATTATAATGCCGATAGTCTAGAAAATTGGTCTGTTGACATATCGATAAATGCATTATAATACATAATTCTGATTTAGGGAGCTGCACATGACCAAGACAATTGATTTTCAGACGGATCCTTCCAGCTATCGCCATTGGCGCTTGGAATACGATGGCAATGTTGCCAACCTGATCATGGATGTTGACGAGAATGGCGGGTTGTTTGACGGTTACGAGTTGAAGCTCAATTCCTATGACCTCGGCGTTGATATTGAGCTTGCTGATATTGTCCAGCGCATGCGCTTTGAGCACCCTGAAGTGGGTGCCGTTGTCATGAAGTCGGGCAAGGACAAGGTTTTTTGCGCAGGTGCGAACATTCGCATGCTTGGCGGTGCGGCGCACGCACACAAGGTCAATTTCTGTAAGTTTACCAACGAAACCCGCAACACATTTGAAAAGGCCGGCGAGGAATCCGGCCAGCATTACATTGCAGCGGTGAAAGGTGCTTGTGCAGGAGGGGGCTATGAACTCGCTCTGGCCTGCGACAAGATTTTCATGACGGATGACGGATCAACTGCCGTGTCTTTGCCCGAAGTTCCCCTGCTTGCAGTTCTGCCGGGCACCGGTGGGCTGACCCGTGTGACTGACAAGCGCAAGGTTCGTCGTGACCGCGCAGACGTGTTCTGTTCCTTTGAGGAAGGGGTAAAGGGCAAGCGTGCGCAAGAGTGGCGTTTGGTCGATGCTGTGGTCCCGAATTCAAAGTTTGATGACTTTGTCGAAAGTGAAGCCAAAAGCATTGCTGAAAAGGCAAAAGCAGGCAAGGATCTCAAGGGCATCAAGCTTGGGCCGCTTGACCGGAAATTGCACGATGACGGCTCGCTTGTTTATTCGCTTGTGGAAGTCGATGTTCAGCGCAAGGAAGGAATAGCCACCATCACAATCAAGGGGCCGGATCAGGAAGTGCCGGCTTCAACATCTGCCTTGCATGAACTGGGGGACCAGTACTGGGCGCTGCGTCTTGCTCGTGAGCTTGATGATGCAATCCTGCATCTTCGCCTGAACGAACTTGAACTTGGCGTTGTGGTTTTCAAAACTGCAGGTGAGCCGGAGGCCGTCCTTGCCCATGAGAAATTCCTCATGGACAACAGGCAGGATGACTGGCTTTCCAATGAGATACTTCTCTATATCAAGCGTTTGCTGAAACGTATCGACGTGACTTCGCGCTCCCTTGTGGCGCTGGTTGAAAACGGCTCCTGTTTTGCCGGTTTCCTGGCCGAACTGCTTTTTGCAGTTGATCGCAGCTACATGATGGAAGGTGATTTTGAGGAAGATAATCGCCCCGTTGCAGCAATCACCCTGAGTGAAGCAAATTTCGGACCGTTCCCCATGGCCAACGACCTGTCCCGTCTGGAGACGCGGTTCCTTGGAGAGCCTGAAATGGTAGACAAGGCAAAAGAACAAGCCGGTGAACCGCTTGAAGCGTTTGATGCCGATGAACTTGGCCTGATCACAGAGGCATATGACGAACTCGATTGGGATGACGAAGTACGGATTTTCCTCGAGGAGCGTGCGAGCTTCTCTCCGGATGCCATGACCGGAATGGAAGCAAACCTCCGCTTTGCGGGGCCGGAAACAATGGAAACACGGATATTTGGCAGGCTGACAGCCTGGCAAAACTGGATCTTCCAGCGACCCAATGCTGTCGGCGAGAGTGGTGCGTTGCAGCGTTACGGTACTGGTGTGCGCGGTGAATACGACATGAAGCGGGTTTAAGGCCCGAACCTGATCTGAAAAGAGGAGCGACAGAAATGCTTGATCTTGTGAATGTTGAATATGATACGCTAATCCCGAACAATGTGGGCCTGTCTTCTGACAAGCGGGTACAAAAGGCCCTTGAGAAGTGGCATCCGGGTTACATCAATTGGTGGAATGATCTCATTCCGCAGGACTTCCAGAAATCACTTGTCTATCTTCGCACCGCTGTATCGGTTGATCCCAAGGGTTGGGCAAAGTTCGATTATGTGAAAATGCCTGAATACCGTTGGGGTATTCTCCTTGCACCGCAGGTCGAGGACCGGAAAATTCCGTGTGGTGAGCATTATGGCGAAGCTGCCTGGCAGGAAGTACCCGGTGAGTATCGCGCCATGCTTCAGCGCCTTATCGTCATTCAGGGCGACACAGAACCGGGTTCGGTTGAGCAGCAGCGCTTCCTTGGTCTGACCGCGCCGTCTCTTTATGACATGCGTAACCTGTTCCAGGTCAATGTGGAGGAAGGACGTCACCTGTGGGCAATGGTGTATCTGTTGCAGAAATATTTCGGCAAGATCGGCCGTGAAGAAGCTGATGACCTGCTTATCCGCTCATCAGGCTCCGACGAGGCGCCGCGCATGCTGGGGGCATTCAATGAGGAAACCCCTGACTGGCTTTCCTTCTTCATGTTTACCTACTTCACTGACCGTGACGGCAAGATGCAGCTTGAATCGCTTGCGCAATCGGGCTTCGATCCCCTGTCGCGCACATGTCGCTTCATGCTGACCGAAGAAGCCCACCACATGTTCGTTGGCGAGACAGGTGTGTCACGTGTCATCCAGAGAACCTGCGAAGCGATGAATGAAGCAGGCATTACGGATCCGTACGATATCAACAAGATCCGCGATCTTGGTGTGATTGATCTGCCAACGATCCAGAAAAAACTGAACATGCATTATTCATTGTCGCTCGACCTGTTTGGTCAGGAAGTGTCAACCAATGCAGCCAACGCTTTCAATGCAGGCATCAAGGGGCGTTACATGGAACATCGCCTTGACGATGATCACAAGCTCAATGATGCCACTTATCCTGTGGTTCAGTTCGAAGACGGCAAGATTGAACTGAAAGACGTGCCTGCGTTGACAGCAATCAACATGCGGCTGCGTGATGACTACAAACGTGATGCATCCGGTGGTGTTGGTCGTTGGAACAAGCTTATTTCAAAGTACAATATCGATTTTGAGATGACCTTGCCCCATGAAGGCTTTAACCGTGATATCGGTGTCTTCAAGGATCAGCCGATTGACCCCGAGGGCAAGCTGATCAGTCGTGAAGAATATGATGCGAAGAAGTCTGATTGGCTGACGGACACGGCCGACGGTGATTTCATCCAGTCCCTGATGGTTCCCTGTTACGAACCCGGGAAATACGCTGGCTGGATCGCACCACCAAAAGTCGGGATCGACAACAAGCCTGGTGACTTCGAGTATGTGAAGCTGCACATGGCGTGATGAACGGCTTTCATGCTTGTTATGGTGATGAATGCCTGGCTTTGTTTTAAGCAGTAGCGTCAGGCATTCATTCCGGCATAGACTAACGGTTGAAGAACCGGTTCAAATTCAAACCAGGAGACTGTGAGTACGTACCAATGAACGCACCCGTCAAACAGCATCTCATCGACCCGGAAATATGTATACGCTGTTATACCTGCGAGATGACCTGCCCGATTGAGGCGATCACCCACAATGACGACAACGTTGTTGTTGATTTTGAAAAATGCAACTTCTGCATGGATTGCATTCCGGTATGTCCGACAGGTTCCATTGACGAGTGGCGTGTAGTCGAAACCCCGTTCACTGTTGAACAACAGTTTGAGTTCATGGAATTGCCTGAACAACAGGAATTCGAATCCGGTTCCAGCGAGGCGTCAACCGGACTTGAGGCGCTGGATGATGAAGTTGCAAAACTGCTTGCAGAGGCCCATGCCGGTGCCGGTGGCAAGGCCAGGGCTCCTGCGTCAGCAACCAAGGCCAGTATTAATCTCTATACAATCGGCAAACCTGCGGAACTCACGGTTCAGGGAAACTACAAGCTGACAAAAGATGAGGGGCATGATGTTCGCCATATCATCCTTGACGCCGGCCAACTGCCATTCCCGGTTCTCGAAGGCCAGAGTGTCGGTATCATCCCTCCCGGAACAGATGAAAAAGGTAACCCGCATCTTCCGAGACTCTACTCGATTTCCAGTCCGAGAGATGGTGAACGCCCGAACTACAACAACTTCTCTCTCACCGTAAAACGTGAAGACAAGGGGGTCTGCTCCAACTATGTCTGCGACCTGAAAGCTGGTGACAAGGTGCAGGTAACCGGACCATTCGGATCAACCTTTCTCATGCCGAATGATGATGACAGCAGACTCTTGATGATTTGCACCGGCACGGGTTCTGCTCCAATGCGGGCATTCACAATGCATCGCCAGAGGACTTCACCCAACAGCAAGAATACAATGACCCTTCTGTTTGGCGCGCGGACACCAGGAGCGCTGCCCTATTTCGGTCCGCTCAAGAAGGTTCCGGAGACCTTGCTCGACAAACATCTGGTATTCAGTCGCGAAGAGGGGCAGCCCAAACGACATGTGCAGGATGAATTGCGGGCGATGGAAGACCAAATTGCCGAGATGCTGGCTGACCCGAAAACGCACATATACATCTGTGGTTTGAGGGCAATGGAAGAAGGTGTTGAAGCAGCGTTCACAAGCATTGCGGAAACCATGGGCGAACAATGGGCCAGCATGCGTGATGTCATGCGTGAAGAAGGCCGCTATCATGTCGAAACCTATTGACGTTTCCCCGGGTAAGTAGGCACCTGTACTGGCTGGGCATTACATTTGTTGCGGGATATCTGTTATCTGTGTAGCACAGGCAACAAAGGGCCAAGCTCTCTTTTAATCCGGAAATATATTGCATAGACTGCGTAAGTTCTCATTTACGGCAGACTGTTCAATCATGTCCTCAACACCTCAGCTTTCAAACCCTTTTACCGGAAAGATTCTGGATGAGGACGAAGTAGAAGCATTTGTTTCACAAGTTGGTGCCCGTGTACGTGAAACCAGACTGCAAAAAGCGATTTCACGACGTGTATTGTCAGAACTTTCTGGCGTGTCCCAAAGGTACTTGGCCAAACTGGAAGCAGGAAGTGGCAACATATCCATTGCATTATTGTTCAAGGTTGCCCATGCGTTGGGGCGTGATCCGCAATTCTTCCTTTCTCAACGACATGCTGACAGCAAAAGCCAGTTCCTGATTGACCGCTTTTCGATGGCTGGCCCAGATGTTCAGGCGCGTGTCACACAGATTCTTGAAGCAATAGAAACCGGCTCCGAGAAGAAACAGAGAATCTGTCTCATAGGCCTGCGGGGTGCTGGCAAGTCCACTTTGGGCGGAATGTTGTCGAAGATGCTCGGACTGGAGTTCATAGAACTGAATGCGGCAATCGAGCGGGAAAGTGGCATGCCTGTTTCAGAAGTGATCGCATTGTATGGTCAGGAGGGCTACAGAACGCTGGAACATCAGGCCGTTCAAACGGTGGTTGATGAGCATGAGCAAGTCGTATTGGCTGTGGGGGGTGGTATTGTATCCGAACCGGATACTTTCAACCTTGTTTTACGCTGCTTCCATACCGTGTGGCTGAAAGCCTCTCCGGAAGAACACATGCAACGGGTACGGGATCAGGGAGATAACAGGCCAATGGCCGGCAATCCGCGAGCCATGGATGAGTTACGTTCCATTCTCACAAGTCGCGAAGCACTCTATGCCAGGGCTGACCTGATGGTGGATACCTCAAGCAGCACACCTGAAAAGAGCGTCGAGAAACTCAAAACCGCACTACTTCAGGACTTGGACCTCGATCTGGATGCCTGATGATGTTGAATTGCGCCTGACTGCAGCCCTTTACAAGGCCGCGGAGCTTCTTTTGCTTCATGGAGCAACCCCCAGTGAGGTTGATGAAGCCATGGTTGCGGGCGGAATGAAAATGGGGGTCTTTGAAGCACAAGACCTGAGCGGGCTGGATAACGCATATCACTTGCGAAAGAACGGATTGGAAGAACGATACCCCCATTTGTTTGGCCTTGCCATTTCCGATCGCATGGTCATGGATGGAAAGCTTGGCAAAAAGCTGAATGTTGGCTGGTACCGATATCCGGGAGGCAAGGGCAAGGTAGAAGATCCGATAGTAGAAGATCTCGTCGCAGAAGAGTCCTGGTTTGCCGGAATTGAACGTCAGCACTTTGATGCAGATACCATCCGGAACTGTCTGTCCGTTGCTATCATCCTTGAAGCCCATCGTGTTCTGGAAACGTGCGAAGGGCAGGATGTTTCCCGGATGGAAAAAGAACTGATGCAGCTCTTGCCGTTTTGCGATCCTGGACATTCCCTGACACCGGGCGATGGAAGCAGAATGGAATTTTTAATCGGAATTGCAAACAAATGGGCCCATTCTGACAATGCATTCTGGTCGCTCCCGACACGCATTCGCTCCATTGCCGGTAGTCCTGAAGGAGGATTGAAACCGTGACCGGTGACACGCCGCTACCAAACAAAATTTGGCAAAGCGAGTGGGCGAGAAATGTTCTTGCCCTGGTCATTGGTGTGGTCGGCTACCTGGTTGCAGATGCGTTGCATTTTCCTGCTCCCGCTCTGACAGGTCCTGCTCTTTTCACCAGTGTGGTTTCGTTGTCAGGGCTCAAAATCGAGATTCACCCACGGTTCTGCAATATCATTTTCATGCTTATCGGGATCGCAACCGGCACGAGTGTTACGCCGGATGTATTGGAAGCGGCCCGCCTGTGGCCGGAAAGCTTTCTGTTGTTGTCAGTGGGGATTGTGGTGATTTTTCTGCTTTGCCGCTACATGCTGCAGCGTGTCTGGGGCCTGGACAGGGAAACATCGACATTGGCATCCACTCCAGGACACATGAGTTACGTATTGGGCCTTACGATGGAATCAAAGGCCGACCTTGCTACGGTAAGCGTTGTACAGAGTATTCGTGTATTGGCACTCACCTTGATTGTACCCCTGATCATAACATTGCTCGGCTATGAGCCGGTGGCCCTGGCTTCTTCAGGCAAGCAGTTGCCTGTTCTTGAACTGGTTGTAATTCTCGGTCTTTCATTCCTATGCGCGCTTTGTTTCCAGCGCATACGTCTGGCAGCGGCCTATCTGTTGGCTGGCATGTTTGTTTCGACGCTCATTTTTATAACGGGCACTGTTGAAGGTGTGATGCCGCAAACAATTTATCTGCCTACCATTGTGATCATGGGCACTATCATCGGGACCAGAATATCAGGGGTCAGTTTCAAGCTTTTCATATCTGCTGCGGGCAGTGGATTGGCCTTGATGATGGTGGCTGTGTTGCTGTCAGCATTAATGGCAAGTTTTTATGCATGGTGGAGTGGTCTGCCGTTTGGCCAATTGCTGATCGCATTTGCTCCCGGCGGCCTGGAAACGATGATCGCCATGTCGCTTCTGCTGGATGCTGATCCCGCATATGTGGCTGCCCATCATGTCTGGCGTCTGATCATTTTGACTTTTTTGGCGCCGTTGATGCTTGCAACCCCACGGCTTGGAAAACAAAAAGGCCCTGATGGTTAGTCAGGGCCATAGCGCTTCGTTGAAGACGGGACTTGTCAGGAAACCTTGGCAAGTCTCAATTCTTGGTCCGGACTATTCTGGTCATTGAGGTTTATTGCAAAGACAGCGAGCATCGTCGTCAACTCTGTTGCGAGATCAGCCAGTGCCTGGGTTGCTGCATTTGTCTGTTCTGCCATCGCTGCATTCTGCTGGGTCATGTCATCAAGTTGACGTATCGCCTGGTTGATTTCTTCCAGGTCCTGTGACTGCTCCTTGGATGTGTTCGCAATCGAAAGCATGTGTTCGTTCATCAGGTTGACCTTTTCCTCAATCGTATGAATTGAGTCCCCTGTTCCTTTCACGAGTTTCACACCGTTTTCAACTTCACCAACAGAGGTTGAGATAAGTCCCTTGATCTCCTTGGCAGCTTCGGCAGTACGTCCGGCGAGTTCACGCACTTCTTGTGCGACAACCGCAAAGCCTCGTCCGGCTTCACCAGCCCTTGCTGCTTCGACACCGGCATTCAGCGCGAGCAGATTGGTCTGGAATGCAATCTCGTCGATCAGGGAAATGATTTGCGAAATCTTGCCTGAAGTGTCCTCAATCCGGATCATTGCTTCAATCGCATTTTGGACGATCTTGGAAGCTTCATGCGCTGATGAATTGGTCACTTGCACAATGTCGCTGGCTTCTGTCGCTTTTTGCGAAGAGTTTACAACCTGTTCCGTAATGCGGCTGAGCGTGTTTGCCGTTTCCTCAATGGATGCAGCCTGTGATTCAGTACGATTGGAAAGGAGCGTTGCTGCTTCCCGCAATTCATGGCTGTTACCTGAAATGTCTTTGGTGTTCAGTGCAACTCTTGCAAGGGCTTCTTCAAGCTTCTCGAGAGACTGGTTGAAGTCATCCCGGACCACATCAAGATTGCCTACGAAACTGTCATTGATGCGGATTGTCAGATTGCCATCTGCAAGTTGTTTCAGGCCAGTGCCAAGCTTGTCCACAGCGAACTGTATCTGTGCCGCTTCTGAAGCTTTCGCCTGTTCGTTTTCCTCGCGTTCACGCTCGACATTCTGCTGAACCGCCTTCGCATCTTCTTCCATGCGGATTTTTTCAAGGCCGTTGTCCCGGAAGACCATCAGCGCGTTCGCCAACTGGCCGAGTTCGTCTCCACGTTTTGTATGATGCACCTCGGTTTCCAGATCACCCTTCGCGAGTTTTCGAGTCGAGTTGATCAGTTCGGAAAGCGGCTTGAGTATGCCCAAATGGACAATGAAAAAGCCGATCAGGACACTGGCAACGATTGCTGCGGCACCAAGCATAACCAGGAACCATGAGCTGCGCACCAGTTGTTCCTTCAGGCCTGCGGATGAAGCTGCAATTGTAGATTGCTCATTGGCCAGAATGTTTTGGATGGTTGCTGTGATCTCGTTCGTGTCTTTCTGCACCGCAGCAATGGTTTCATCGATTTCCGCTGTAATGCCCAGTTGAGCAATTCGCTGATCGATCAGTCCAAGTTCTCCCGTTGTGATTTTTTTCAGGGTCTCGAGCATGTCGGCAATGCGTTTGTTGTCAAAACCCGATGCCAGCTTTTCGAATTTCTTCAGCACGAAGCCGGTTGACATCTTCATTGAGCCGACAACTTTTGCATCATTGCTCAGGGCGCCCTGAACGATAAGTGCCGTGTATTGTCTGACTGTCGAGATGGTTTCAAGCGCATTACGCACTTCGATCATTTTTACATTGACCAGATTATTGATCAGGTCCTTGTTGTTGCGGGCCGCTTCCTGGGAATTGAGAGCCATTGCATCAAACTTGAAGCCGATATCCCTTACCAGTTGGCGGTCGATCTTGGCCTGGGCTTCGACCATGTTGTTCAGTATTTCCGATACGGCAGGACTGTCACGATAGAAACCGGGCTTCTTTTTCAGATCCTGAACTGCCTTGTCGTAGGCTGACAATGCAGTGAGTTCGGCATGGAGTTCTTCACCGATGGCACCTGCCTCTTTCAGGTTGTCAACTTCTATCGCAATCTGGAAACCTGCTCGTGACATTGCAGTCTTGAACTGCTTTTCGTTCTGCGGATCGTTTGTCATCAGGAAGGACCCGGCAGCACCGGCCATCGAACCGACATCTGAACGAATAAGAAGAAGTTTCCTGAAACTGTCGAGGTCGACATTAATCAACCGGTCGATGATTGCTGCTGCTTCGTTTGCAGCAGCAGTTCCGTCACTCTTGAGTTCCCGATAGGCCTTGTCGAGAAGGGGAGAAAGCAGGAATGACATCTGGTTGTTGATTTTGAACAATTGCTGGATCATTTGCGAAGAGTTTTCGCTTTTGGCCAGGTTTTCCCGCGTCAGCCGGTCCAGATCGGAGAGTCTTGATTGGAATCTTCCGACCGCAGCCTGCAGCTTTTGCATGTCCGCAGAATTTTCCTGGGTCTGGGAGTCCGCTTCAACGACCTGGGTTAGTGCGTTCACATCACTCTCCAATGTATTGAAGGCGGTGATGCGGGTGTCTTCTGTTTTTGCGCCGATCAACTGTGATGCTGAAATCGTGATTTCGTTGCTCTTGATCGCAAGTTCACCTGCGCGGACCAGCGCAGGTACCCGGTTTTCGTTGAACTGGGTGAATTGTTGTTCGGCAGAGTTGAATGAAAGAACAGCAATAACCGTGGCTATTGCAGACAATCCGGCCATAATTGTAATGGACGCCAACAATTTTGGACGAAGACCCAGTTTGGACAATCCGTTGCCTGAAAGCACTGGTTTCAGGTTGATTTTCGGCAAGTCGATTTTCGGAAGTTTCGAAAACACGGCAGCAACCCCGCAAAAATAGAGAATCGTTCGATACAAAATATTGAGCAATTCATTCGCGAGGCTTGCGTCAATCTGTCTGAAAACATGATTTAATCATCAGTTTGCAGGTATTGAACTGGTATCCGAAAACATATTGCGCTAGTTTTTTCAGATCATGCAGTCATACTGTATTGATTGCATGATTCTCTGATTGCGGAAGCTGGACGCACATCATCAAATTCTAACTCTCTTGTTCTTGCTCACATTGCAGGAATACAAGCGTTGTTTCGATGAGGCTGTTACGTGTCACCACTTTCTGCTGTTCAGGACATTTCAAACGAAATCGAAAATTCCCGTGCACAACAACTGATCGCCAGCTTTGCTGATGCTGATCGAGAATTGTTGCAGCATATTCATGATGCCAATCACCATGCAGTCGCTGAACTTGGTCGACGCACCGATGAGTTGCTCAACCAGTTGGTTGAGTTTGACACGAGTGACAAAAAGCAAATGAAAATGGTGTTGCGGTTCTTGATGGAACGATTTGTCATTCCCGAAAACTCAGGTCCGGAATTACGTCAGCGTATTGTGATGAAAGCTCTTGCTCAGGTGTAAATCCTGGCTGAAACGCGGCGATGGGAGGAGACTGTCCGCAGCGGTTAGATGTAGCCTCGCCGCAAGGCTATACCCACCATGTGCGGGCGATTGACTGCACCAAGTTTTCTGCCAACCGTAACCAGATAGTTGTTTATTGTATTTTCCGACAAACCAAGGATCATGCCGATTTCGTAACTTGTCTTGCCTTCGGACGTCCATAACAGGCATTCATATTCGCGCTTTGAAAGTTTTGAGTCGGTTCGACTCTTTTCGCCAATGATTTCCATGGCTTTGGCAAACACTTGATTTGCCAACTCTTGCAATTCGTCAAACTCTTCTTCGTTTTTTAAACTCTTGTTGCCTGTTAGAATCAGGAAGCCTTTCTGCCCCCCCTTGATGTTCGTTCTGATCCCGACACCATGTGACATTGAGCTTTGTGAGAAAAGCGTCCTGCCAACCGGTTCTTTTTGATCGCAACCGCTATTGTACATTTCCTTGGCGGTCCACAAGAAGGGCCGATCCGTATCACGGGTCTGTTCTGCAAACGGACTTTCTTTGAGAAGAAATGCATGATCGTAAGCTTTGACCATAGCTGCAGGCCAATTGCCCGAAAGCATCAGCTCGTAAAGGCTGTAATGATAGTCTTCGGGATACTTCAACAAGGCAAAGTACTGATAACCGCATTCATTGGTGAATTCTTTGCACGTTGCAAACAAGTCCACTTCAGACGTGCATTCGTCTACGTCCTGAATGTAATTCCTGAGACTGCCCACCAATTTCTGCTCCGCCAAACAGTTCATCATGTTCTCGCATGACGTCGAAGATGATTGAGTGTACAGGTGCGAACGCACCTAGAACAAGGCTCACAGGAAAATAATTCCTGCCGTTTGTACGTGAGGCCAAATCATCCGAGAATGGGAATGTATTCACGCGCATTCGAGGGGAGATACAACAAGCATCTGCCAGCTTTTTGCCGTGCATATCTACGAAAAAGCCGGCTTGCTGGGTGGGAGCAAGCCGGCTTAAGTCGGCAGAAATTTTTTTGGGGAAAGCCTGCCAACCCTTGAGACGGGCTTTCGGAAAACCTTGGCCCTTGCACATACAATAGGCATTCAATGTTGCGTCAAGCTTGTGCTGGCGGGTTAAGCAGGCTTCGCTGGAAGTTCATTTGTAATTAGATAAGAGAAGAAAAATATACGCCTGTAATTGCAATGAATGCGCCGGCGGCGAGCCCCATCATGAAGGTGGCAAAAATATCGCTGTTTTGGTCTGCAGCCTTGTTGGCGAGAACCATTCCAACGGAATCTGACAATGCTTTCTGCAGTTCCGCTTTGCTCAATTGGTCGATTGGCTTGTTTTTCCAGTGTAGCATTTTGCAACTCTTTCCGATTGTTTTCCGGAAGAGATGCAAAATGTGTGCCAGAATCTGGGGTTAACCCGATACTGGCGAAAACCGGGTAAGCGGGGCGCTCTTATCGTCCACCAAGCTCGTTAACTGCTTTGGAGATTGTGCTGTCTGTCCGCTCAATCATGGTGGAGGCGTTATTGAACGTCTTCGTAATTGCAATCAGACTTGCAAGTTCCTTCATGGGATTAACGTTCGAGTTTTCAATGAAGCCCTGGTTTACAGAGTTGTTCGTACCGGCAGCAATGGGAACGCCCGGGCGGTCCGTGAAGATGGCGGAGTTGGAATAACGGCCTATCATGCTGTCCTGACTGATCTGGAAAATACCGAGATTGCCAACAGGACGGCCGTTCTCCAGAATGCGCCCGTCAGGGGCGATTTCAGGCGCACCATTTCTCGGATCAAGCTGGATCGGAGCGCCACCGGCATCGAGGACAGCATTTCCGTCGAGTGTTTGCAATTCACCGAATGCGGTTACCTTGAAACGACCATCCCGTGTATAGGCAGGTCCGCTTGGCGTGTTGATCGAAAACCATGCATCTCCTGATATCGCCACATCAAGCGGATTGCCGGTCTGTTCAAGCGTGCCTTGTTCCAGCGATGTATAAAGCTTGGCAACCGTCGGGTAGTGAACATCTTCGGATGAAGTTCTTGAAATCAGGCTTTTGAAGTCAACACTCTCGGTACGGTATCCGGCAGTGTTCATGTTCGCGATATTGTTAGCGATAACCGTTAGCTGCTTTTGCATGTTCCTTTGTGCGGCGGCGGCTACGTAAAGCGAGGATTCCATGATTTAGTGTCCTGATTGCGTGAAGGGGTGAAATTACCTGCGGAAAGACTGCAGGGATGAGATGAGATCAAGAGACAGGCTTTGAACGCCCGAGAACATGCCGACCAGTGGAGGAACCGAGACCTGGCTTGAATTTTGAGTGTCCCAAAGGTTCAGAAACCGGTTTGTCAGCTCTTTCACTTTCTCGGGGTCTTTAAGGTCTTCCAGGTCAAGCCGGTCCTTGATGATGTCTGATTGCTTGTCGATATCCTGAAGGGCCATCTGTTCAGGGAGTTGGAAGGCGGTCTGGATCACCTGGAACAATGCCCGGTCACCAATGATTTCATAGGCATTGTCTATTTCCTCAGCCTTGCGCTCGAAATAAATGGCAAGCCGTGCACCGGTATTCTGATCGCCGGCTTCCTGTTCCAGTTGTGCCTGAAAGAAGCGATCGACAACGCCTTCGGTAGCACGTGTAAAACTTGTGGTTGCCGCACCAAAACTCTGAAAATCGAAATCATCCGCCAACTCTTTGTAGCGCGGATCTGTAAGGCGGTCCGCAAGCCCGTCTTCACCATCCGCTTCGCCTTCGACGATTTTCTGGATAAATGCCCGGGCATAGCTCATTTCTTCAAGGCCATAAGCCTTGAGTGCAAAGTTGAGCAGGCGCTGGTCGGATACCAGATCTTCTGCGCTTTTCACATTGCCTATGTTTTCCCGGTAATATTCCACCTCACGCGAAATGACCGGTGAAGATGACAGGCGGTCGAGCGTTTTCTGGGAGTTCTCGGCAAATAGTTTGTAGGTGGTGACGGCGTCCATAAATCACTCCGGCGGAAATTCAGTTGCATACTCTGCGGTCTTGCTTGTCTGAAGCTTGGCTCGGTTGCCACTGAAACATTTCGCGTTGCCAGCTTCACGCAAGGCGCAGCATGCATGAATGAACGAAGCTATCGGCATTTCACTGCCAGCCATTGAACACGGGGAAAATGAATTGACCATTATCGTTGGCTTTATATTTACCATGATTTGCATGCTGGGTGGTTTTGTAGCCATGGGCGGAAAACTGGGTGTCCTCATCCAGCCTTGGGAATATGTGATCATCGGAGGCTCGGCCATTGGCACCTTTATTGTCGCCAATCCCATGCCCGTGATCAAGGATACCGGGAAGGCGACCATGGAAGCCTTTGCCAACCGGGCGCCCAAAAACGAAGACTATCTTGAAATCATTGGGCTGCTTTTCACCCTGATGCAGGAGATACGCGCAAAAACACGGGCGGAAGTTGAAGGTCATATCGATGAGCCAGAAAACTCTCCGATCTTCCAGAATTACCAGCGTATCCTTGCCGACAAGGACAAACTCAATTTCATTACCGACTATGTCCGCCTGATCATGCTGGGCAATGCCCGTCCGCACGAAATCGAGGCGTTGATGGAAGAGGAAATTCACACACTTTCACAAGACCGTCTCAAGCCATACCAGGCGGTCCAGTCTGTGGCAGATGCACTGCCGGCTCTCGGCATCGTTGCCGCGGTTCTCGGTGTTATCAAGGCGATGGGTTCGCTGGACAAGCCACCAGAAATTCTTGGTGCGCTGATTGGTGCGGCTTTGGTGGGCACGTTCGCGGGGATTTTCATGTCATATGGCATGGCAGGCCCTCTTGCTGCCAAGATAAAATCGGTACGCCAGAAGCAAAGCCGTCAGTTTGTGGTGATCAAGCAAACCTTGATTGCCTTCATGAATGGCGCGACGCCGCACATTGCGATTGAGCATGGCCGCAAAACCGTATCCGCCAAGGATCGGCCAACCCTGGACATGGTTGAAGAGCAGACGATGAATGCTCCTGTTGCGGTGGCAGCTGAATAATGAGCGAGCAGCTGGACAGTACAGCGACTGGTCCTGACGAGGTTCCGGAGATAGCCATGTCCAATCTGGACATGGCCAAGCTTCTTCGTGAGCAGGCGGGCGATGGTGTCAAAGCTGTCCCCGGTATTGAAGAAATGATCGTGGAGTTGACTGCCAAACTCCATCAAACGCTGATTTCCTTTACCCGTGAGGACATAGAATTCCGTTTTTCGGGAATGCGCATGTTTGACGGATTGACTGAAGAGCAGGAAGAAGATCTGCTGAAGGTACGCGTCAACGGAGAAGAGAACAGCCGCATTGCCGCTGTACTGGTTTCTGCTGATCCGGTCCGGCACGTTCTTGCAATTCTTCTCGGTGGTGAAAAAGCTTCCATAAATGATTTTGCAGAGGGTCCTTTGAGGCCTTCAGAAGCAAGCCTGTTCATTCTGTTCGTGGACCAAATCGTGGATAGCCTTGTTGATACAGTGGATGTGGTCGCAAGCCACGGTATCCCGGGTGCGCCAAGTGTCTCGACCAAAAAAGAATTTCGCAAATTTCATGAAGACAGTGAATTCGTTGCTCTTGGTTTTTCGCTCGGTTTTGAAAACGAACTGAAATCCTTTGAGCTTTTGGTGCCGCTGGAATTTTTCGACATATTGAAGGTTTCAAGGGAAGAGGAAAATCACGAAGAAGTCGAGCTTTCAGATGAAGAGATCTGGAACAAGGACCTGCACAGCCACGTCGAAACGCTGAAAATTCCGATGGCTGTGGAACTTTCTGCCTTTGACGTAAGCCTCGCGAAACTTGGACAGATGCAAATTGGGCAGAGATTGGTCGTCACTCCGACTGAAGGTGGCTTGCGGGTTCTGGATGAGGATTGGGCGACCGCCTTTGTAGCGCAACTGGAAATGGATACGGGTAAATTTGGTCTGCGGGTTAGCAGTGCAGCCCGAAAAGAGGAAGCATGATGATGGAAAACCTGTTGTTGGTGTTCACATTGGGACTGGGCCTGCTGGCTTGCGGTGCGCTTTGTCTTTCCATTTTCTCATACCGGAAGATAAACGGGAACATGAGGCTTGTAGTTAGCCTGCTCCACAGGTCTTCACAGGACATAGGTACAGTTGGCAAGTCCGTCGATGCAGTCTTGTCCCAGAATCAGGAAGCCCTGGATCAGCAGAAAAAGACCTCTGACCATCAGAGGGTACTTTTGGCCTCACTGAATCGTCAGCTCGTAACGCTTGAAAGCATGTTCGACAAAAATGAATCCCAGATGACCAAATTGACCCGGTCTGTTCAGGCGCGACGTGCAGAGCCAAGGCCGCAACTGCCAACGCAAATGGCTCCGGCGCAACTCCCGTTGCACGAACTGTTGCGGGCAAATCCGAACCAGACCAGGCCAGAACAGGTACAGGTTGATGCAGTGTCAGAACAAGTGATGCCAAAAACCCAGCCTGCACCAATCCAGCAGCCATATGTACAGCCTGCGGCTTCAGTTCAGGATGACAATCATGTTTCTGGTGTTGATGCCGCGCAGACTCAAATGGAAAACCGGGTTCCAATGGCCGCTGAAAATATGGTTGCCGCTTCACAGGGGTTCGCTTCTCAGATGCATGAGGAACATGTACCCCCGAGCAACACATCTGCTACGGTGCAGACCGAACCTGCCCAGCGCGCAGCAAACATACCTCTTGCGCAACGTATTCGGTTGCAACAGCATTTGCGGCAGCAAGCCGCAGAAGCGCAGGCTGCCCAACAGCAACCTGCTGCAGAATCCGCACATGTACCTACACAAACAATTAACCGGCGCCCGCTGATCCGGTCGCGTGAAACGATTGATGTTCTAAAATTGAAAGAACGGAGAGTTGCAAATGGCTGATCATGATGACCAGAGTGCAATGTCATCTGATGTTGAATTGCCTGATCTCGATGCACCGCAGGAAGACATAATGGATGCCGGATCATCAGACCTGCCTGATCTTGGGATAGAGCCTGAAATGGGTGGTGGAGACTTGCCGGACCTTAATGAGCCAGCAACGGACAGCTTCGAGATGAATGAGGCGGGAGATTTGCCTGATCTTGGTGCTGGTCTGGAAATGGATAACGAAATTCAGGACGATCTTTCCACCCCTATGGAGGCGGAAAACTTTCAGGAACCCCAGGCATCTTCTACTTCCGGAGACTTTCAGGAATTGCCTGCAAGCGAGGCCCCGAAAATGGCAGGATTGGCAGATTTTGGCTCTGGCGACAGTATTCTGGCATTCAAGAAAATTCAGGGTATCAAGGTTCGCGTCCAGGTCATGTTGGGAGAAACCAAACTTTCCGTATCGCAACTTGCGGGTCTCAAAAAAGGTGACTTCGTTCAGTTGGATACGAAAGTCGGTGAGACAGTGAATATTTTCGCAAATGGTGCATTGATTGCTCGGGGTGAAATTGCAGTGGAAGATGAGGAAGCGCCACGCTTCGGTATCACGCTGACAGAAATCGTCGATTCCTCAATAGCTTCAAGCTAAGCCCAGGCTGGTGGTGGAAATGGATCAGATTGAATACTCCGAAGCACTGGTCAATTTGCGCGGACCTGAAAAAGCCGCGGCCATCCTCTTTGCCATGGGTAAGGATACGGCGCTCAAGCTTGCCGAATTTTTCTCTGCTGAAGAACTTCGTGAACTCAACGAGGCAGCAAACCGCCTGAAAAAGCTGAACTATGAAACCATTGATACAGTGGTCAAGGAGTTCGGTGACAATTATGTTCGTCATGGGGCATTTGCCGAGGCAGATGACCTTTCGGACATTCTTGGTGGCTTCAAGTCAAATGAGAAAAAGGGAGCAACCGAGGAAGAAACTTATGCCTTTGGCTCTGTAAAGCTTCCAAAGGTTGAAGAAATAACCGCATTTGTTGGTGCGGAACCGGCAATTATCGGAGCTTTCCTGCTCGGCACGCTTCCAGACGAAGTGGCCGCAAAAATTCTGACTGATCTGGAAGCAGGCAAAAGAAATGAAGTGTTCAAGGTTTATCTTGAACGAAAGATTTTGCCGGAAAAACAGCAGCACCTGATGAAGACAAACCTGGTTGCGCTGATCAAGAAACTGAATGAAGGCGACGGTTCAGAAGAACGAATTGCCGGAGCAGCAGGATTGATAAACTGCTTTTCCGAGGAAACCAGTGACCAACTGGTTGGCTTTATTGAATCCAATGACCCGACTGTTGCCGCCCGGATCAAGAAATTCATCTTCAAGTTTTCTTCCATCGTCAAACTGGACAAGGCATCACGCAGCAGGCTGTTTGATGAGGTCGAAAGTGAAGAGATTGCCCGGGCCCTGGGAGGCGTTCAGCCCGAGTTGAAAGAAGCGGTTCTTGATGTTCTGAGCCAGCGCAACCGCCGCCTGATTGAATCGGAACTGGCCAGAGGCCTGCCTGCTCAGGAAGATGTAGAAGAGACGCAACGCAAAATTGCTTCACTTGCTCTCAAACTCGCCAAGGAAGGAAAGATAGTCCTGCCTTCCGAAGATGAACCCGGAAAATAGGGTAGTCATCCATGTCGAGTGAAGAGGACAAGGACAGCAAGACCGAAGACGCTTCCGAGAAAAAGATCAATGACGCACTTGAAAAGGGCAAGGTGCCCTTTTCAAAGGAAGTCACCAATCTGGCATCGCTTACGGCAGTCCTCGTGGTTGCCTTCTTTTATCTTCCGGATTTTGCCAATGACCTGATCCTTCTGCTTCGCTCCATGTTTGCGAACTTGAGTGAATGGCCTCTTGATGGGGGGGGAGATGTCTCCAAGATTGGCTACATCATCGTTACCAAGCTGATGCTTGGCATGGCACCGCTCATCCTGCCACTGTTGCTCTTTGGTCTGGTTGCATCCTTTTCCCAGAACCAGCCCCGCATGGTTCTGGATCGGATCAGCCCGAAACTCGAGCGCATTTCCCTCGCCAAGGGAGCAAAGCGGTTGTTTGGTTTTCACAGCGTCAAGGAATTCACCAAGTCGCTGTTCAAGTTTTCTGCAGCTGCAATCATCGGTACCATCATATGCGTCACCCAGGTTGACTGGGTGCTGTCGCACGTAATGATCGATGCAATACAGATTCCGGCGACCATTTACCGGCTGTCGCTACAGGTGATCATGGGACTGGTTAGCACCATGACCGTTCTTGCATTCATTGATTTCATCTGGACCCGGCGCGAGTGGTACAACGATCTCAAAATGTCGCATCAGGAACTGAAGGACGAGCGCAAGCAGTCTGAAGGTGACCCGATGGTCAAAATGCGTAGCCGCTCCATTGCGCAGGACCGGGCCCGACGCCGCATGATCAATTCTGTTGATGAAGCAACACTGGTCATCGCCAACCCGACGCACTTTGCAGTCGCCTTGCGTTACGACCCTGCCCAGGACCGGGCACCGATTGTATTGGCAAAGGGCCAGGACCTGATTGCCCTGAAAATCCGCGAACGGGCAGAAGAGAATGATGTGCCAGTCATTGAAGACAAGCCGCTTGCCCGTTCTCTCTACAAGGTTGCCCAGGTGGATCAGGAAATTCCGGTGGAGTTCTATGTCCCTGTCGCGAAACTCGTTCGTATCCTGTCAGAAAAAGAACAAAGAATGCATTGATGATGGCTTCTACCCAGCTTGCTATAACAGCTCACCGTGAAAACGTTCTTTATGATGCATGTGAAGAACTTGCGGTTGATCTGATGTCGATCGACCCGGCCCTTTTCTCGTCCTTCTTCCAGTATGGCGAGGCCCGGTTTGTGTATGACAATGTCAACAAGCTTCTGGATAAGCATTTTTGCACCGGCTCGCTAAGTTTTGCCTGCACGGGCGATACGCTGGTAAGCTGGAATGAACCACCTGTAGTGGCCGTTGATCTTGAGTTTGTGCGAGATGGTATCTTTGCCTTCTTCCGTCTGGTTCTGACCGGCAAGACGCCCGTTGTGGAACTCCACCACATTACCTTTCAGGAAAGCAGGGGCGACCCGGAAGAAAATACGGCAGAACTGGAAAAATCAATACGTGCTGCGCGTCGTTGATAGCCATGGGTCCGGCATTGGCCGATTATTCAGCGGGTTAGAAGCTGCCAGCCCATGAATTGGTAAATGGTTTCTTAAGAAACAAGTTTCACGCAAGACAACCTCCTTAGTTTGCATGACATGGCAAACGCAGATCCCATGACCGGGATCGGGAGATAAAGAATGTCCGAGATTTACCTTGGAAAACTGGCGGGAAATCATGCCGAATGGCTCGGTGTAAGACAGTCCCTGATAGCCAGCAACGTAGCCAATGCGAATACCCCCGGCTTCCGGGCACAAGACGTCAAGGAAATGGATGAATCCGCAGCGATCTTTTCCAATCTGACGCAAACCGACTCAAAACATATTGCATCCGGAATTGGAAATGTTTCTGGAATAGGAACCGGCGAGGATGACAGCTGGGAAATCTACCATTCCGGCGGCAACGTCAGTCTCCCGCAGGAGATGATGAAGGCCAGTGAAGTTGCCGGCGCATATGAACTCAACACGACTGTAATGAAAACATTCCACCGCATGGTGGTAGCAGTGTTCGGAAACTGACCATGACTGATCCGCTTTACGCAACCATGAAAATCGCCGGTTCGGGGCTTGAGGCACAGGCACACCGGATGCGCATCATTTCCCAGAATGTGGGTAATGCGAACACCACTGGCGCTACTCCTGGTGCTGATCCTTACCAGCGCAAGACAATCAGTTTTGCGTCAGAAGTGGAGCGGGCAAGCGGTGTCACCACCGTCAAGGTCAGCAAGCTGGGGACGGATGATTCTCCGTACACGCTTGTACATGACCCGGGTCACATTGCTGCCGATGAAAACGGCATGGTGAAAATGCCCAACGTCAACATGCTTCTGGAAATGGCCGATATGCGCGAAACCATACGCTCTTACGAAGCAAACATGAAAGCGGCCAAGCAGGCACGCGAACTTATCTCCATGACCATAGACATGATGCGGGGTTGATCATGAGTACAGGACTTGAAATATCATCTCTCAATCTTGACCTTGGTTTCGGCAATGTACGTCAGGTATCTTCGGCGTCGATTTCTGCGCCTGCAACTGGCGCCGAGCAAACAAGTTTTGCGGACACACTGAAATCGGCAGGGCTGGATGTAGTCAACTCCCTGAAAAATGCAGAAGCGGCATCCGTTGCCGGTATCAAGGGTGATGCCGGTCCTTACGAGGTTGCTGCAACGATGATGGAGGCTGAACAGAACTTGCGCATGACGGTAGCGATCCGTGACAAGTTCATACAGTCCTATCTCGAAATTAGCCGCATGCAAATCTAGTCATTCAAGCACGAGGAAACATCAATGAGCATCAAGGCACTCGCCATCGCTTCCACCGGCATGGATGCACAACAGGTAAACTTGGAAGTTGTCGCCAACAACATTGCCAACATCAACACCACTGGCTTCAAGCGGGCACGGGCAGAATTTACTGACCTGATGTACCAGAACATCCAAAGTCAGGGTGTTTCCAAGCAGGCTGGCCTGGATCTGATACCTGAAGGCAGCAAGCTGGGGTTGGGTGTAAAACTGGCTGCAGTTCGTGATGTCCATACACAAGGCACACTTCAGCAAACAGGAAACCAGCTGGATATTGCCCTGAACGGCAAGGGCTTTTTGCAGGTAACTGGCCCCAATGGTGAAACCCTCTACACCCGGGCAGGCGCGCTAAACCTTAATCAGAACGGTCAGTTGGTAAACATCAACGGTTATCTGATCGATCCGCAAATCACAGTTCCTGAAAACTCCAAGCAGATCACCATCACGAATTCCGGACAGGTACAGGCTTTGTTGGATGGTGAGGTGGTGCCAACGGAACTTGGCCAGTTGACGCTTAGCAACTTTGCCAATGAGGCCGGTCTGGAGCCACTCGGTGACAACCTGTTTGCGCAGACCGATGCGTCAGGAGCTCCGGTTGAAGGTGTCGGTGGCGATCCGAACTTTGCAACGATTGAGCAAGGTTACCTCGAAGCATCAAATGTTGAGGCAATCAAGGAAATCACAAACATGATCAAGGCCCAGCGTGCCTATGAAATGAACTCCAAAGTTATTCAGGCCGCTGATGAAATGTCCAGTGTCGTAAGCCAGGGCATTACATGATGTCTGCGCTTGTTCGCCCTTTCCGTAATGCAGTCATGCTTTCATTGCTCGTTTCGGGCATGTCTGCGGTTGCAGTGCATTCTTCACATGCTTCGGAGAGGACACCGATCCCGGTGCCAAAGAATATTGTCTATGCGGGGCAGGCCATCTCAGGTCAGTTGTTGCGTGACCGTTCTGTACCAACCGGCTACCTCAGTCGCGTTAGCGTTTTTACACGTCATTCGGATGTAGTCGGGAAAGTTGCCAAAACAACGCTCATGCCGGGGCGACCGATACCGGTCAACTATGTCACGGAACCGGATGTCGTGAAGGTAAACCAAAGGGCCTTGATGCGTTATGAAATCAGCGGCCTCAAGATTACCGCTGAAGTATCTCCGCTTAATTCTGCCCAGGTGGGCGGGCAGGTCCGTGCACGCAATCTTCAGACCGGTATCATTGTTTATGGCACTGCCCAGAAAGATGGAACCATAGTGGCAGGAGCAATACAGTAATGTACCGGCAGGCTAGAAAAATCCTGTTTGTGTTTTTCGCGATTTGCGGCCTGGCACCTCACGCCTACTCCGATGTCCGTATCAAGGATGTCGTTGAACTCCAGGGTGTTCGGGACAACCAGTTGCTGGGCTATGGTCTGGTCGTGGGCCTGAATGCGACCGGTGACAGCCTTCGCAATGCTCCGTTTACAGAGGCTTCCATCAAGGCAATGCTTGATCAGCTTGGTATTGGACGCACGAGCGATGAATTTCGCACGCGTAACGTGGCAGCGGTCATGGTTACTGCAAAACTGCCTGCCTTTGCCAACAAGGGTACTAGAATTGATGTGAATGTTTCCTCTATCGGTGATGCTTCCTCACTGCGGGGAGGGACTCTGGTTTTCACACCGCTTTATGGTGGCGATGGCAAGATTTATGCCTCGGCGCAGGGTGGCCTGGTTGTTAGCGGGTTCTCGGTAGAGGGCGATGCAGCGGATGTGGATAGCAGTACGCCAACGGCAGCCCGTGTTCCCAACGGTGCCATTGTGGAAATGCCGGCGCCGGGCAGCCTCAACGATGAGAAACTGCTCGTGCTCCAGTTGTCCAACCCGGACTTTGATACCGCAATCGCAATTGTTGACCGGATCAACCAGCATACTTTGCGCAAATACAACCGGAAACTGGCCGAGGAGGTTGATCATCGCAGCATTGCGGTTCACGTCCCGCCGGGAATTTCTACAACGCGTTTCTATGCATCATTTGGCCAACTGACCGTGAAACCGGATACGCCGGCACGTATCGTCGTTGATGAACGGACCGGTACGGTGATCATCGGGTCCAAGGTTACGGTTTCGGAAGTTGCCATCACCCATGGCGGGTTGACAGTCAGCGTTACGGAATTGCCGGAAGTGTCCCAGCCATTGCCTTTCTCTGAAGGTGAAACTGTTGTGACCCCAAATACCCAGATCGAAGTCTTCGAAGAGCCGGGCAGTCTGGGAATTGTCGACGCCCCCACACTCCAGCAGCTTGTTAACGGGCTGAACATGATGGGTGCGAAACCGACCAGCATTATTGCAATTCTTCAGGGTATCAAGTCGGCAGGCGCCTTACAGGCAGATCTGGTGGTCCAGTAATGAAACATGCATCAGGAAAGAAGAAATCACTGCTGACTCCACTGATTGTGGCCGCATTCATGATGGTGCCTGGCTATAGCAGTTCTGCAAGCTCAATTGTTGATATTGTGGCCACGGAAGACACTTATCTTCCCGAAGACCTGAATACCAGTGATCTGGCCATCGACCAGGCAATCTCAGAGAAATTGGGCGTTGACCCGACTGTAACAGGCAGCATCAAGAAGGAGCCTGAGCTCCTCAGTTACTGCCTCAACATTCATGACAGTGCCCGCGAGGCACGGGCCGCAATACTCACTGAGCGGCTGAAAAAAGTCGAAGAGCAGGTTGATGCGAAACTGGAACTGCTTGCCGCCCGTGTCGAGGAATTGAGGACATGGACCGAGAAACGCGAGAAGTTTCTGGTCCGGGCAAATGAATCACTGGTTCAGATATTCCAGACAATGCGTGCTGACGCGGCAGCCCAGCAACTCACCGAGGTTGGCCCGGCCATGGCAGCCGCCATCATTTCCAAGCTGGAACCGAAATACTCAAGTGCAATCATGACAGAGATGAAACCACAGGATGCAGCCAAGATCGCAATGGTCTTGACAAATGCGCTGGGAAAAGAGGGTAAAGTTGTCAATTAAATCATTTGTCCCGTTCCCGGTTAAGATCTGTTTGTTTGCGTTTGCAGTTTTGGCGTTGCAAGGGTGTAACCGGTCATTTCATGATGTGGGAGCGCCACCAGAACTGACTAGTGTTGATTATGAAGTGCCGATTGAACAGGTGATCGTTGCACCTGAACCTGCTGTTGTGCGTGGTCCTCAACGGGTGGCCATGGCTGACAACAGTATTTGGAACAAACATGAAGTCGGTTATTTCCGTGATACCCGGGCGTTTCAGGTCGGAGATATTCTCACGGTGGACATTTCCATCGATGACAGTGCCCGGTTGAACAATACTTCCGGAAGGGAAAGCAGCCTGACTGGATCACTGGATGCAGGTGGTTCCATTACCCTGCCCGTGTTCGGCAAATTGCCGGAACTCACCTCGGATGCATCTCTCGGTGCAGGTCTGGAACTCGAGCGTGGCGGAAGCGTGAACCGAAACGAACGCATCAACCTTCAGGTTGCAGCGGCTGTCGTCGAATCATCCGAGAATGGCAACTTGCACATTATTGGCAGCCAGGAAGTGCGCGTGAATCATGAATTGCGCATTCTGACAGTTGAGGGATTTGTTCGCGCAAAAGACATTCGTCCGGACAACACCATCCCGTATGAGCGGATGGCAGAAGCAAGAATTACGTATGGCGGACACAATTCGCGCAGGAGACCAGTTCCAGTCAAGGATTGGAAGATATTCAGACCTTTCAGGCAGGCAACTTATGATGAGGTGCCTGGGGAATATGAACAGACAGCCGTCATATACAAGTGAGTAAATCGAATTGGGTGACGAAACCGCTGACATAGACGACTTTCTCTCGGATGAGCCGAAGAAAAAGAAAGATTCGTTTCTGCCATTCCTGGCAGCTTTGGGGTTGATATCAGTTGTTGCAGTTGGTGCAGGCTGGATATTGAGTGATCGTCTGGGAGGCAGCAATTGGCAGCCGGAGGCTTCCGCCAAGAATGCCGATAACGGTAAAAAAACTGCGGAAAAGGGCGATAAACCTAGCCAAAACGGATCGGTATATGTTGATCACGGTCCTTCAAAAGTTGTCAAACTTGAGCCTGTACTGGTTTCACTTGCAGGAAACAGCAAGACTTTCCTGAGAATGGAACTGGCGCTCGTTCTGGATGAAGACGCTCCCAAACAGAACGAAGAAGCCAGATTGCGCGTTGGAAGCGAAATAGCTTCTTATGCCAGCACACTTTCAATACAACAGATTTCAGGGCCAAGCGGTTTTCTTCACTTGCGTGAGGATTTGCTTGACCGTGCAAGACTGGCAACTGCGGGCGCTGTAAATGACCTGCTCATTCTTTCCATGGTGGCAGAATGAGAGCTTTTCTGACAATTGCCATACTGGCCATGACAACACAGATTGCCGCAGGTCAGGAATTCCAGTTGGGCGAACTGGTGCCGCAAGGTGAGGGGACATTCTCTGCCCGGATTATTCAAGGCCTCGTCGTCCTCACGGTCCTGTCGCTCGCGCCTGGTCTTTTGATAACGACAACCTGTTTTACACGGTTCATCATCTCGTTTTCCTTTTTGCGAAGTGGTCTTGGACTGCAATCAACGCCATCGAACCTGATTGTCATCTCGCTTTCGCTGTTCATGACCTATTTCGTGATGGCGCCGATTTTTGAACAATCGTGGAAAGATGGGGTCAAGCCGCTGCTTGAGAACAGTATCTCGCAGGAAGAAGCTTTCGAAAAAACTGTCGAGCCATTGAAAAAGTTCATGCTTCAACATATCCGTGAAAAGGATATAGACCTGTTTGAGCAATTCGTGGTTCTAGACAATCCCGATGCTCCGGTGTCAGAGGAGCCTGAACTGAGGACCATCGTTCCCGCTTTCTTGCTGTCAGAACTTCGTAGAGGGTTTGAAATCGGCTTCCTTATCCTGCTGCCGTTTCTGGTTATTGATTTGGTCGTGTCTACAGTCACCATGTCCATGGGCATGATGATGTTGCCGCCCACAGTCGTTTCATTGCCTTTCAAGGTCCTGTTTTTCATATTGATTGACGGGTGGAATCTCCTTGTCGGAGAATTGCTGAAATCGGTGGTCTGATTAACGATTAATTAATCACGTCCCTTCACCGGGCCTTTAGAATCAGTGCTTATACCTTTGCTTGGACAAAGGCATGAACATCCAGATGAAATGAGATGACGTTGCCGGCATGATGCCACTTGTCTGAACCGGCGGAGCCGGAATGTCCCATGACTAGTATTGATCCAGAGGGGACAACACAATGAACAATAGTATTAACACTAACGGCAACGCCATGACTGCTCTGCAGTCACTCAACCAGACAAACAAGATGCTCAGCAAAACGCAGTCCGCTATTGCTACGGGCTTCAAGGTTGCAAGCGCTTCTGACAACGCTGCCTACTGGTCGATCGCAACAACCATGCGTTCGGACAACAAGGCCCTTGGCACAGTTCAGGATGCTCTTGGTCTTGGTTCTGCAAAGGTCGACATCGCTTCAAACGGTCTTGAAGCTTCAATCGACGTTGTATCGGAAATCAAGGCGAAACTGGTTGCTGCTCGTGAGCCAGGCGTCGACAAGACAAAGGTTCAAAGCGAGATCGATGAACTGAAGAACCAGCTTTCCTCAATTGCTGAATCTTCTTCATTCAACGGTACAAACTGGTTGCAGAATGATGCAGCTACAGCAGCTGGTACTGCGGAAATTGTTGGCTCATTCAGCCGTGATGCCGCTGGAAACGTAAGCGTTTCTACAGTTGATGTTGATGTTACAGGCATCACACTTGTAGGTACTGACAACGAGCAGCTTGGTCTGTTGACCAACACAGTCAACGTTGCAACGGGTCAGAACTTCCGTCTGATCGATGTAGCGGGTGAAACGACTGCTGCTACCGGTACTGTCATTTCTGTTGACAACACAACGACTGATGCTGCTCTCGACAACATGATCCAGGCTGTAGACACAATCATCGAATCGATGACTGATGCTGCTGCCGATCTTGGTTCTACCAAGTCCCGTGTTGATTTGCAGAAAGACTTCGTTGGCAACCTGATGGATTCCATCGAAGCAGGTATCAGCACACTGGTTGATGCGGACCTCAGTGAAGAATCAACCAAGCTTCAGGCCCTTCAGGCTCAGCAACAGCTTGGTATTCAGGCACTGTCTATCGCGAACTCAAACAGCCAGAACTTGCTGGCCCTGTTCCGCTAAGAAGCTGAATAGGGAGTAGCGATACTCCTTGAGTTTTCAGGCCGTCGCCATTTGTTTGGCGGCGGCTTTTTATTGTTCGGATCTGTTTTTGTCGTGTTAACCAAATAAAAAAACGGGCTGTTAACCACCTCTTCAGCACTAGCCGCTAGTTTGTCGTTCGGACATAGTTAAAAGTACTGCTAATGAAGCAGGTTTTTCGGCATGAAGCCATTTGTCTGAACCGGCAGGGCCGGAATGTTCCCAAGTAAGTTTTGATCCGTAGGGGACAACAAAATGAACAACAGCATTAATACAAATACCAATGCAATGACTGCACTGCAGTCACTAAACCAAACCAACAAAATGCTTTCCGAAACCCAGAATGCAATTGCTACCGGCTTCAAGGTTGCAAGTGCTTCTGACAACGCTGCTTATTGGTCGATCGCAACAACCATGCGTTCGGACAACAAGGCTCTTGGCACAGTTCAGGACGCTCTAGGTCTTGGTTCCGCAAAAGTCGATATCGCATCAAGCGGTCTTGAATCATCAATCGAAGTCGTTTCTGAAATCAAGGCGAAATTGGTTGCTGCACGTGAGCCAGGTGTCGACAAGACAAAGGTTCAAAGCGAGATCGATGAACTGAAGAACCAGCTTTCTTCAATTGCTGAATCTTCTTCATTCAACGGTGTTAACTGGTTGCAGAATGACACTGCCGCTTCCGCTGGTACTGCACAGATTGTCGGTTCTTTCAGCCGTGCAGCAAACGGAACAGTGGGTGTTTCTACAATAGACATCGATGTTTCAAGCTTTACCCTTATCGGTACAGACGACGAAAACCTGGGTCTTTTGACCAACACAGTCAACGTTTCAACCGGCCAGAACTTCCGTCTGATCGATGTAACGGGTGAAACAACTTCTGCTACCGGCACGGTCATCGCTGTTGACGGTACAACAACCGATGCTGCACTCGACAACATGATCCAGGCTGTCGACACCATCATCGATTCAATGACTGATGCTGCTGCCGATCTTGGTTCTGCCAAGTCCCGTGTTGACCTGCAGAAAGACTTTGTTTCAAAGCTGATGGACTCCATCGACTCAGGTATCAGTGCACTTGTTGATGCAGACCTCAGTGAAGAATCAACCAAGCTTCAGGCCCTTCAGGCCCAACAGCAGCTTGGTATCCAGGCTCTGTCGATTGCCAACTCGAACGGCCAGAACCTGCTCTCGCTGTTCAGATAATAAAAACTTTCCGGACTATATTCCGGGGTTTCAGACCGTCGCCACTATCGTGGCGGCGGTTTTCTGCATTTTGACCCAATGCCGGGGTGATAAACGTTAACAAAAAAATTCCCTGGGTCATTTTGGAAAGATTCCGTTAACCATGTTTTTAGATTTGCTGCCTATGTTCCAACATGAAAACAAGATTTGTACTGCGTAAGAATCATTTTGTAGGCATGACGCCACTCATTCTTCGCCGGTTTCGCCGGAATGTCCCCATTGGTTGATAGAAAAATAGGGGCACCTTTATGTACAACAGTATTAATACCAATACCGCAGCGATGACCGCGCTTCAGTCCTTGAACCAGACAAACAAGGCACTGTCTGATACCCAAAGCGCGATTGCTACGGGCTTCAAGGTTGCTAACGCATCCGATAATGCCGCTTACTGGTCAATTGCAACAACAATGCGCTCGGACAACAAGGCACTTGGTACGGTTCAGGACGCCCTTGGCCTGGGTGCCGCCAAGGTGGATATCGCAACCACCGGACTTGAATCTTCAATTGAGGTTATCACCGAAATCAAGGCGAAACTGGTTGCTGCACGTGAACCTGGTGTCGACAAGACAAAGGTTCAAAGCGAGATCGATGAGTTGAAGAACCAGCTTTCTTCGATCGCCGAATCATCCTCATTCAATGGTGTGAACTGGCTTCAAAACGACACTGCAGTTGCCGCTGGTACAGAGGAAATTGTTGCTTCTTTCAGCCGGACAGCAAACGGAACGGTTGGTGTTTCGACAATTGACATCAATGTGACCAATTTCACCCTGATCGGCACAGATAATGAGCAGCTCGGGATATTGACGAACACCGTCAACATCGCCACGGGTGCAAACTACCGACTGATTGATGTTGTGGGTGAAACCACAGCAGCTACCGGCACGGTTATCGAGATCAACAACGCGACTACTGATGCGATCATGGACGAGATGATCCAGGCCGTCGACAACCTGATTGAAAACCTGACAACCTCTGCTTCAGACCTCGGTTCTGCCAAATCCCGCGTTGACATGCAGAAAGAGTTTGTCGACAAACTGATGGATTCTATTGAGACCGGCATCAGTGCTTTGGTTGATGCAGACCTCAGTGAGGAGTCGACCAAACTTCAAGCGCTTCAGGCCCAGCAGCAGCTTGGTATTCAGGCCTTGTCGATTGCCAACTCCAACGGCCAGAACATTCTTGCACTCTTCCGCTAAGCGACGAAACTCAAGAGATTTATCTGTTTCACGTTATCTTTCCGCCGCTGGTCTCCAGCGGCGGTTTTCATTTCTCCGGTCATTTTCAGGCAAGGGTCTGGGACTAGGTTTTCTGGAACGCGATAGCGCATGGTTAGTGATTTATCCCGTATGTGAATTCATCGCTTGTTAATGGTTAACTGGTTAACTGCAAGCCCTCGGAGAAAGGCATTCTGGCCTTGGTATGAAACCCTCTCCGAAGCCCGGACGCGCCCGGAATGTCTGTAAAGATCGTATCCGAGGCATTGATGGCGGACACCCAATCACCTGAAATTACTGAAGACATGGAGCGAACACGCGCTGGCTCATTAGCAAGAAGTGTTTGGGTCTTCACTGCTGCACTGACCCTTGTCTTTGCATTGATTCTTGGTGTTTCAAACTACCGCAACAATCAGCTTTCCATCGGCGGAGTATCTTCTGAGCGACAAGGGCTTGCGCAGGATTTGCTTGCTGGCGCCTCTGCTCCGTCGGCGTCCGCTCTTGAAGCGTATGTTGTTGTACTTCAGGCCGTGAAGTATCCGGATCAGGCAAGCGAGTATTTTGAAAAGTTCAAACAGCATAAACAGGCATATCTTGCGGGTGCCTCAAAATGGGAACAGGCAGATATCCCGGATGAGTTGCGTCAAAAGATTGTTTCTGATGCACAAAATGCACTGACCGGTTTCTGGGCTGTTGCTGAAGACAAGGTATTTGGTCCTCTCATTGAATCCGGGAACGAGGATGTTTCGGCCGCCTTGCAGGAAGCAGATGTGACTTTTTCCGAATACAGGGAAACCATTGAGGGCTCTCGTTCCGATGCCGCTAATTATCTGTCAGCAATTGAAAGCGGGATTGCTCAGAAAAAATCGACGCTTGATTTAGCTTACGCAAGCCTGCTTGTGATTGGCACTCTTTTACTGGCTGCCAGCATGTATTTGCTGATTACCCGGGTTGTCCGCCCGTTGGGGGAGATCGCCAACTACACAATGGAAATGGCCAACGGGAAAGCTGATGATGAAATCCCGTACAAGGATCGTGATGATGAGCTTGGTAACATTGCTACGGCCCTGACAATTCTATCAAGTGCGAGCGAAGAAAAGCTTAGGGCGGAGCAAGGCATTAGCGAAGAACGCGAACGCCTGTTGAAGCTGACTGAAGAAAAAGATCTTGAGCGTGCCAGGCTGGAACAGGAAACCGCACAGGCTGTTCAAGAGATCGCTTCCACATTGAAGAAAATGGCGAAGGGCGATCTGCTCTGCCGTATCGAAAATTCATTTCCGGGTGAACTCGACAGGCTGCGCCTTGATCTGAATGCGACCATAGACCAGTTTTCCGGCACTTTCAGAAAGATCATCAACACGAGTGAGAGTCTCAATACGGGCGTCCGGGAAATGGTAACGGCGTCGGATGACCTTTCTGTTAGAACAGAGAAGCAGGCTTCCGCTCTTGAGGAGACCGCCGCGACTGTGGGGCAGATAACGGAAACGGTCCACAAATCCTCGGAAGGCGCAGAGCACACCCGAAAATTGGTTGATGCAGCAAAAACCGATGCCCAGGTGAGTGGTGATGTCGTTGAAAAGGCACTTCTTGCCATGCGGGAAATTGAAGATTCCGCAAAAGAAATAAATCAGATCATATCTGTGATCGATGAAATTGCATTCCAGACAAATCTTCTCGCTCTTAACGCGGGTGTTGAGGCGGCAAGGGCCGGTGAAGCCGGGCAGGGGTTTGCAGTGGTAGCTTCTGAGGTGCGTGCCCTTGCGCAGCGCTCGGCAACCGCAGCCAAGGAAATCAAGGAACTTATTTCCAAGTCCAGCGAACAGGTGTCCGGTGGTTCCAAACTGGTTGGAGAAACCGGCGAAACTTTGCATCGCATCGCAAACCAGGTGATTGAGATCAGTTCTGTTGTCGGTGAAATTGCTGACGGGGCGAAGGAACAACACCGTTCACTGAACGAGCTCAATTTGACCGTTTCCGAGATGGATACCAGTACGCAGCAGAATGCCGCCATGGCGGAGGAAGCAACAGCTGCCTGTCATTCGTTGAAAAACGAGGCAGATGAGCTTGCCAGCCTGATGGCTTCATTCAACGTGGGGGCGTCCCACCGGAGCGCGGCATTAGCCACCATGGCAAACAAGCCAGCAGAACAATTTGTGTCAGTTCCCAAGGCTGCCAATACGTCCTCCGCCCCCATGGCTTCGCCTGCAAAGGAATTGCTCTCCAAAGTAAAGGGCGCATTCGCAAAAAATGATGATTTGGAGGACGGCAACCAGTCCCAGTCAGCCAATTTCTCCGGCAATGCGGCAATCAAGGAAGATGACTGGGAGGAATTTTAAGGATGGATGCAATGTCAAGTCTCAAGCTTCAGGAAACCGTAACAGGTGATTATGCGGAAACGCTAGCCAGCGAAATTCTGGCCAACAGGAGTAAGCCACTGGAAATTGATGCAAGTGAGGTTAGGCGGATCGATACGCCCTGTCTGGAGGTTCTGATCGCAGCCCGCAAGCAGTGGGCTGATGAAGATTGCCAACTGGCCTACGGTTCCATGTCCGACCAGTTCAATAGCGCCCTTGAAATACTGGGGTTGCAAAAAACGATGATTGAAACAGGAGATAACTGAAATGTCTGCAACAGTATTGACCGTTGATGACTCCAAGACAATGCGACAGATGCTGAGCATGTGCCTGTCTGGTGCCGGGTTCAACGTAGTCACGGCAGAAGACGGCGCAGATGGTATTGAAAAACTCAAGGAATCCGAGCCTGATGTTGTCATTACAGACATCAACATGCCGATCATGGATGGCTTTGAGTTTATCGAAACGGTCCGTGGCGGTGGCTTCAATGCCAGACTGCCGATTCTCGTTCTTACTACTGAGAGCGATGCTGCAAAGAAAGCCAGAGCCAGGGACGCTGGTGCGACTGGCTGGATCGTAAAGCCGTTTGACCCTGAAAAACTTATCAGTGCCGTTAATCGGGTAGCTCCCTAACAAGAGGTGATTTTGTGCAACTGGATTCAATCAGAGAAACCTATTTCGCAGAGTGCGTAGACCAACTCGCAGAACTCGAAACCGGTCTCTTTACGATATCGAGCGACGGGCCGGATATTGAAACGGTCAACTCTGTTTTCCGTGCGGTTCATTCCATCAAGGGCGGGGCGGGTGCCTTCGCCCTGGATAAACTCGTGTCATTTGCTCACGTGTTTGAAAATGCCCTTGATGTCATACGCAATGACCTGTCCCAGTCCAGTGAATCCCGAATAGACCTTCTCTTGCGCTCCGCCGATGTTCTTACTGACATCGTGCAGGCGGCAAAGGATGACAGCGAGCCGGTGGATTTTACCGAGATTGCTGCAGAACTCGAGAAGGAGTTTAATCTGGAAGCGGAGCCTGAAGAGGAAGAGGTGGCATTCGATGTCGTGCCGATTTCTCTTGATGATCTCGAGATTGAAGTTGAAGAAAACAAGAACCGGTTCGAAATAAGTTTTGCACCCAAGCAGGAACTTTACCTGAATGGCCATGACCCCCAGAAAATATTCCGGGAACTCATGGATCTCGGTGAGTGCACAATAACACCGGATGACAGTCGGGTGGCTGGTCTCGAAAGGCATGATCTTGCCAATGATCATCTTTCATGGACGATCACTCTCGAGACAACTTCACTTGAAAACGAGGTTCAGGCGGTTTTTGAGTGGGTGCTCGACGCCTGTGAGCTTGATATCAAGGAAATTGAAACCGGCAGCGCTGCGGATGCGGACTTCAGCATCGACGATTTTCTTGATGATGTTTCGGATCTTCCTGAAGTGGAGGAGGACGACCCCGGGCTTGCCCCTGCACCGGAGCTTGACGAGGGCGTGTCGGCAATTGAAGCAATCTCAGAAGTTGCGGGCATTGATGACCTGTCATCCGGGGAAGCCCTTGCGGGAAAGCCTGAAGCGGCTCCTTCCCCCAAGGCCGCCGAAACAAAGGAAAAGCCCAAAACATCGAAATCCATTCGCGTTGATTCCGAAAAAGTGGATCGTCTTATCAACCTGATGGGTGAGATGGTGATCAGCCAGTCAATGCTTACCCTGCAGGTAAACGAGGCAGGATTTGCTTCAGCCAGCCCTACAGGACTGGCGTTGAACGAACTGCAGACACTGACGCGTGAAATCCAGTCAAGCGTTATGTCCATTCGCGCGCAACCGATCAAGCCGGTATTCATGCGCATGTCACGTGTTGTACGGGAAGTGTGCAGTGCAACGGGCAAGAAGGCGCATCTGGTGCTTGAGGGCGAGCATACAGAAGTTGATACGACGGTTATCGAAGGTCTTTCTGACCCGTTGACCCACATGATCAGGAACTCTGTTGATCACGGAATTGAAAGCATTGAAGACCGTGTCGCCGCAGGCAAGCCGGAAGCTGGCGAGATCAAGCTGGTGGCCTCGCACAGCTCCGGCAAAATTGTTATTGAAATCCATGATGATGGTGGCGGAATAAATCGCGACAAGGTCCTGAGCCTTGCAATTGACAAAGGCATTGTATCGCCCGAAGCAAAACTCAGCGATGAAGAAATTGACAACCTGATTTTCGCGCCAGGCTTCTCGACTGCTGACGAAATCACAGATGTGTCTGGCCGTGGCGTGGGTATGGATGTGGTGCGACAGTCAATCCAGGGTCTTGGCGGCCGGGTCAATATTTCATCCATCCCCGGCAAGGGATCGGTATTCACGATGAGTCTTCCGTTGACCCTCGCCATACTTGACGGAATGTTGGTCAAGACCGCTGATCAGATGTTCGTCATTCCGGTGAGCTCGATGATTGAAACAATCCGCCTGAAGAGCGCCGATGTGTTTCAGATAGGCGATCAGCACATGGTGTTCAAACTCAGGAACCAGCTCATCCCGATTGTGGATGTCGGTCCTGAACTGGGCTTCGCAGACAAGCGTACACAGTATGATGAAGGTACTGTTCTTGTTGTGGAATCCGGCAACAATTCCATGAGCGCATTCCTGGTTGACTCCATCGTTGGCCAACAACAGGTCGTCATCAAGAGCATGGAAAGCAACTATGCCCGCATACCAAGCATTGCGGCTGCCACCATTCTCGGCAATGGGCGTATCGCTCTCATACTGGATGTCGAAGAAATTGTTTCAAGGAAGGTAAGAGAGGTGCCACCTCAGCCGGTCCTGGATGAAATTGCATGAGGAAGAAAAAATGTCAGAAAACAACGTAGAAAAAGAAGAGTTCATTGTTTTCCGCGTCGGACAGCAGGAATTCTGCGTGGAAATCACGATGACTCGGGAAATCCGGGGTTGGACGCAGTCGACAACCTTGCCGCATTCGCCCTCCTTTCTGATGGGGGTGATCAATCTTCGCGGAACGATCTTGCCAATCGTAAACCTCGCCAAGCGTTTGGGGCTTCCGTATGAGGAGCCGACGGAAAGGCACGTCATCATTGTTGTTCAGGTCGAGGACAAGACGTTCGGTATGCTAGTGGACTCCGTATCAGACATTCTTGATGTCGGAACGGAAAACCTGCGTTCTGTCCCTGAGCTTGATACGAAAATTGCAGAAGATTTCTTCAACCGTGTTATCGTTCTGGAGGACCGTATTATCTGCGAGATCATTCCTGACAAGCTTATGCCTGACATGGAGTCTCTCGCTGCATGAACCAGTTTGCGACAATGCCGGCGGCTGACGCCGGCGCCGCATTATATTCCAGCGAACTGAGTGCAGCAGATTTCCGCGAGATTTCTGAACTGGTTCGCAGCATGGTGGGTATTCAGCTTACTGAAGCCAAACAGGGACTTGTTAAGTCACGCCTGCAAAAGCGCTTGCGCCGGCTCGGGATGACCCAATTTTCACAATATGTTGCTTTTATCAAGACAGCAGAAGGTGCTGGCGAAGTTGAAGAGCTGATCTCGGCAATCTCCACAAATGTGACTGCCTTTAATCGTGAACCACATCATTTCGAACATTTTCGTGAAAATGTGATTCCTCTTCTGGCAAAGAAAATCCATAGCCGTGAGCCCGTTCGCATCTGGTCGGCGGGATGTTCAAATGGCAGCGAACCCTACACCATTGCGTGTGCCGTACTGGATGCAATCCCGAATGCCGGGGACCATGATTTTCACATTCTGGCAACAGACATTGACAAGTATTCGCTCGCGACCGGCAAACAGGGAATCTACACAGAAGAAATGGTTTCCAAGATGCCTTCCGAGAAGGCAAAGAGCTGGTTTCAGAAAACAGACCAGGGATATGAGGTGCACCCCAAGGCGAGAAAACTGGTAAGCTTCAAGACACTGAACCTGATGACTTCATGGCCTATCAAACGCAAATATGATGCTATCTTCTGCCGCAACGTCATGATTTATTTTTGCGCTGAGGATCAGGCCCGTATCATTTCGCAATTTGCAAACCATCTTTATCCCGGTGCTTTCTTGTACATCGGTCATTCAGAGCGGGTTCTCGGACCTGCCGCCGAAAAGTTTGTTTCTGCTGGTGCCACAACATACCAATATGATCCCAAAAAGGTGTCAACATGACTGTTAGGGTACTCGTAGTCGATGATTCCGCGTCCATGCAGCGCTTGCTTGCAGCAGTTCTGGAGACCGATCCGGAAATCAAGGTGGTTGGAACAGCTGCAGATCCGATGGAAGCGCGTACTGCCATCAAGGCTCTCAATCCGGATGTTGTAACGCTTGATGTGGAAATGCCCGGCATGAACGGTATCCAGTTTCTGGAAAAAATCATGGCCTTGCGGCCAATGCCGGTTGTCATGATTTCCAGCCATACCCAGCGTGGTACAGAAGTTTCCATGGAGGCGCTGTCAATTGGGGCATTCTGTTGTCTGCCCAAGCCCCGCCTTGATGATGAGCAGGCGCTTCGTGAAATTTGTGTGATGGTGAAGCAGGCGGCCCACTCTGCAGATTCAATCAAGCGCAAGGCAAAGGCGTCTGCAAAACCTGCACCGGCAAATTCTGACAATGTCGCAGTCAATAATTCAATAGCGACGGATTTGATTGTGATCGGTTCTTCAACCGGTGGCGTCGAGGCTTTGACGTCATTGTTCAGAATGTTTCCGGCTGACTGCCCGCCAACGGTGGTGACCCAGCACATGCCTGCTGCATTTACAGCCAGCCTGGCAGGTCGGCTTAACAAGATTTGTGCGCCAAGTGTTTCGGAAGCAAGAAATAATGAACCACTTGAGCGTGGTCACATTTACATTGCACCGGGCGGAATAGGACACACTACGGTCGCAGGCAATGTCCACTGGAGAATGCGAATAGAGGAAGGTTCGCAAATCAGTGGTCATATGCCGTCTGTCGATCGGTTGTTTGAGACAGCAGCTTCGACGAAAAGAGGCCGGACTGTCCATGCGGCACTGCTCACTGGAATGGGTGCAGATGGTGCCAAGGGAATGTTGAAATTGAAAGAGGCGGGAGCAAAGACCATCGCACAGGATGAAGATACCTGCCTCGTCTACGGAATGCCCGCTGCCGCCGTTCGCCTGGGCGCAGCGCAGCATGTACTGCCATTGGGAAAAATTGCCAGTGCATTGTTCAGTGACTGACTTGTAGAGGAACAAAAAGAAATGGCTTTGAAAGACAAACTGCATGTGATGGTCGTTGATGATCACATTTCAAGCCGGATGGTCACCGTTGAGGGGCTTCAAAGCCTCGGAATTAGTCAAATTCAGGTGGCGAAAGACGGGCGAGAAGCATTTACGAAACTGGTTGAAAGACCGGTTCACCTGATAATATCCGATCTTTACATGCCGGAAATTGATGGTTTCAAACTGATCCAGGCTGTTAGAAAACACCCGAAGATTGGCAAAACAGCCGTCATTATTCTTACCGGTAAAAAAGACCAGAACGTTGTCGCCACCGCCAGTCGGTTGGGGGTCAACAACGTTCTTTCAAAACCGTTCACGCCCAGCGGTCTCAAAATGGCAATTGAATCAATCGTGGGGGCCCTTAATTGAGTTTTGATGTACCTAACAGATACACCGTTCACCAATGCACACATCTTGTTTCCGATGATGATTCCACGGTCCTGACATCAATACTCGGGTCGTGCGTTGCGGCGTGCATTTTTGATCCGGTTGCAAAGGTGGGCGGCATGAATCACATTTTGCTGCCGGGCAAGGCAGATGATGACATTGATGCGCGTGCCGGAATGTATGGCGCAAACCTTATGGAATTGCTGTTGAACGACCTCTTCAAGATGGGTGCAACTAAGCGCAGTCTTGAAGTGAAATTGTTCGGTGGCTCCAGGATGGGTATGTCTGCACTGGAAACCGGTAAAAGAAATATCGAATTTATTCAAGAATTCATAAGGAATGAGGGGTTAAAAGTGGTCTCGGAGAGCCTTGGCGGTTCTCAGGGGCGGCGAGTGGAATTCCATCCTGCTACTGGCAGATCGCGGCAAAGGCTTCTGGATGAAGTAAGCTTTGGTGCCTCGGAAGTGCAACCGCCAAAACCGGTGGTACCGGCTCCGGAAGCAGGGTCTATGGAGTTGTTTTGATGTCTTCCAGTAATGCACTCAAGAAAGAAAGTGCCAGTCCAGTATCGGTAATGGAGATTCTTTCGTCTGAAATATCTTCAATTGCCAGGGAGATCGAGGATTTGCCCGAAGGAGCCTTGGGTCAGATGACGCATGAGCAAATGGTCTGGATGCAGCAGATTGATTTCTGTAGCCAGCGTTTGTCGGAAGTCTCCAAGTTGATCCGCCATCTTTCTGCACTTGAGGCAGGATCAGCAGAAAATTTGAGCGATCTCATGCGGGCTTCTGCAAATCTCGAGCATGTGAGAAATCTCTTCGATTGATTGGCACAATCAGTGCCATTAAGCGATCCATACGAATATTTGCCATCTCAGGTAACGTTGCCATGGGTTAACAACCTTCAGGCAAGGTAGCTCTTTTAGTTTTCAGGTCACATACAAAATGGGTGACCTATGAACTTCAAACAACGTCTAGATCAACTGCTTCAAAGCCTGCTTTCGCTCGATCCGCGCAAGAAGATGGTTTTGGGGGGAGCAATCGTCATTACGCTTGCTGCCGCCATCCTTGCCAGCGTTTATGTTGGAAAGCCGGTAACATCTCCTCTTTATTCAAATCTCTCCAAAGAAGATTTGAACAGCATGAGCCGCGTTCTTTCGGAAAATGGCTTGCAATTTGTGATCGTGCCGGAAAACAGCTCGATTGAGGTTGAAACTGCTGCAACGGCGAACGCCAGAATGCTTTTGGCTGAGCACGGCCTGCCGTCGAGCCAGGAAAGCGGTTATGAATTGTTCGATCGGGTAAACACGCTTGGTCTGACGTCGTTCATGCAGGGTGTTACCAACAAGCGTGCGATTGAAGGGGAACTCGTACGTACAATCCAGATGATCAACGGCGTCAACTCCGCACGTGTGCATCTGGTAATGGAGGAAAAGAACCTGTTCAGGCGCAGGGCCGGTGCTCCGCCATCCGCATCCGTGGTGCTGAAAACATATGGCCGGATACCCCAGAGGTCGGTCAATGCGATCCGGCACATGGTTTCATCGGCAGTTCCCGGTCTTTCTGCCGGTAATGTCACGATTGTCGGTTCTGATGGCACACTCATGACTACCAAGGACGATCTGATCGGTAGCTCGACCAAGCTCGTCGAGATGGAAAAGGAATATGAGCGTGACATTGAAACCAAGATTGCATCAGCTCTTGGGGCACATCTGGGACAGGAAAACCTTCGTGTTTCTGTCTCGGTCAAGCTGAACAGTGACAAGAAGCGAATTGATGAAACGGTTTTCGATCCGGACTCTCGTGTGGAGCGTTCTGTACAGGTAGTGCGGGAAGCAGGCACAACCGAGAACAAGGAGACATCACGCCCGACAACCATCGACCAGAATTTGCCTGAGGAGGAGCTGAGTGCAAACGCTGGCCAATCCTCGCTGGAGAATTCCGAGCGTCGTGAAGAACTCACGAATTATGAGATCAATGAGAAGAAAATCTCGGTTGTAAGTGACGGCTACAGCATTGAAAATCTTTCGATTGCATTGCTGGTCAACAAGAGCCGCCTGACGGATATCCTTGGTGGTACTCCTGATCAGGCGCAATTGGATGCAAAACAGGCCGAACTTGAGCAGATCGTCAAGGCTGCCGTATCCGTATCAGAAAACCGTGGTGACCAAGTTATGGTCAACCTGGTTGAATTCATGCCTGTTGAAGCAAGCGGTTATGAAGGCGGCCAGGGTGCATTCTCCAGCTTCCTGGCAATGCACATGGGGGCAATCTTCAACATGATTGGCCTGATTGTTGCAGCAGTCCTGTTTGCCCTTCTCGGAATTCGGCCATTGATTGCCTTCCTTGGCAAGGATAGCGGAAATTCTCTTGCTTCAAATGATCCCATGTCCCTTCCGTCTCTGGATCCGGCCGGGGATTATCTGGGAGATCCGTCAGCCCTTGATGATCCGGACCTTCTGGCTTCAATGGGAGCCGGTGGTTACTCCGGTGGCGTAGATGATTACGGCGGAAACGATGTCAATCTTGACAGCATAGTTGAGCGTGAATCCCGCATCCGTGAGCAGCTTGGAAGCATGGTTGAGCAAAGCCAGGATCGCGCAGCGATAGCAATCAAGCACTGGCTGCATGAGGACAAGGCCCATGCCTGAACGGGTCTCTAGCCAAAGGAGCGTGTCATGAACAAGGATGAGATGGCACATGGCGAAATCATCATTGTTCGCCGCGGCAAACACGCGGGTGAAGATGATCATCATGGCGGTGTCTGGAAGATTGCATTTGCCGACTTCATGACAGCCATGATGGCATTCTTCCTGGTAATGTGGCTGATCAATGCTTCGAACGAGCAGACCAAAAAGGCGGTCGCAAGTTATTTCAATCCGATCAAGTTGACGGATGAAACGACAAACTCGAAGGGGGTTAAAAACCCCAAATACGGGATTGATGACGCCAAGAAAAAATCCACTGAAGACGTCACCACAATCGAGACGCCGGCCAAAATGGAGATCAAACTCTCCACACAGGAAAAGAAGTTTGAAGAACAGGCTCTTTTTGTGGACCCATACACCATCCTGGCTGAAATAGAGGGCGGTGTTGGCAAGGAACAGGGTGACGATACGCAATTCAGTGGTACTGAACCCGGCGATGGTGGAAGCTTAAACAAGGGCGTTTCATTTCAGGACCCGTTCGATCCAAATTCCTGGAGCGAACAGAAAACCGCTGATTCCTCGGATATAGCCGCAGAAATACCCGATGAAGAAGTGTTTGACGCTGAACAGACCAGTGGTTTGGTTGGAACACAAAACGGCCTCATGAAAGCTGAACAGAACGATTTCGTGGAAATCGACGAAAGCGAGTTGCAGCTTGATCAGAATAAAGACCAGCAGAAAGAAGCGCTTGCCGGAGAAGAAGGGCAGAAAGCTGAATCAGGAGAGATGGTTCCTCCAGTCCAGGAAGATATGGAAATTGCTGCACTGGACAACAGCGAGCTGCCATCTTCTGCGCAACAGCAGATAGAAGCCGGGCTTGATGCAAATGACAAGAGTGTTGAACCTGTAACTGATACAGAAGAAGCCAAGCTTGATCAGGAAGCGGTTGTTTCTGAAAAAATAACGGAAGCCGAAACAAGAATTCGCGAAGAACTTCAAGCTGCCCTGACGGAAAGCAAGCTGACAGGTCTGGATGTTGAAGTCGTCGCAAGCAGCGATGGCGTAACCGTTGTACTGTCTGACAATAACCGGAACGGCATGTTCAATATCGGGTCGGCACGTCCGACGCCGGAACTGGTCAAAACAATGGCCAAGCTTGGTGAAGTTGTTGCCGGTGAAAATGGCAAGGTGGAAATCAGCGGGCATACCGATGGCCGCAAGTACCAGTCCGAGGACTATGATAACTGGCGCCTCTCAACGGCTAGGGCCCATATGGCTTATTACATGTTGGTGCGTGGAGGCATGGCGGAAGACCGGGTTGAAAAGATCGTTGGACAGGCTGATGTGAATCTTAAGATGCCGGATGATCCTAACTCCGCTGCCAACCGCCGGATCGAGATTTTTCTGAAACCCGAATGAAGAAGCTGCCCCAAATAGGTATTGCTCTGTTCGCTGCCATGACTCTGGTTGCCGTAACCAGTTCTCATGCTGTCAGCGCCGTTGAGGATTCCGCTGATCCTGCTGCAAGCGAGAAAAGTGCAGCTAAGGATGGTGAGAAGCCGGTGGAACAGGTTTACGGGGTCGAGGGTGGGCCACAATATCTTCGTAAAAGCTCTGAATATGTCGAGTTGCCATCAGGAGAACACCAGCCTTGGCGGGCTGTTAGAAAACTTCAAAAGCTGCAGGACGATATAGTCGCCGGAGTTCCGTTCGCCCAGGACGCTTACACTGAGTATCTTCGTATCGCCGCAGTAGAAATGGACAAGCTCGGAGACGATGCTTGGGAGTACGAACGTAATCTTGACGCATTGGCTGTCTTCCTGATGTTTGGCGGGGCAACTGAACTTGGCTACAAGGCGCTGCGCAAAAGCAGTCGTGAACGGGTTCACCGGATATTTCTCGAAGCTGCACTTTCCTTCGTGGAAAGAGATGTTGGCAGAGCGTATGGTTTGATGCAGGTAATTGATCACACAGCATTGCCTGCCTCAATGGGGGCGCAACTGGCTCTGGCCAAATCAATGACCCTGTCATCAAGCAATCTGGAACTTAGCCGGACTTATCTTGATGAAGCGCGTCGTCTTGCTCCCGGTTCACTTGTTGAAGAGGCATCATTACGCAGGCTGATACGCATTGCTGGTGAGACGAAATCATTTGAAAGCCTGAAGGCATACTTTCAGGCATATTTGATGCGATTCGAAAAATCGTACTATTTCAATGACTTCGTTAGAAATTTTGGTTTTGCAGCTGTTCGGATGCCAGCCCGGCATGAGACTGAAATTCTTGAAATGCTTAATCACCTGGTCAGGCACACGACGACGCGGCAGACAGCATCCATCGCTGTCTATGTAGCCAGATACGCTGCGATATCAGCACGTAGTCAACTGGCTGCCTGGTCGGAAATGCAGACGAAAGGGAAACTTCGTCCAAACAGCAAGCTCCACACACGGATGAAGCTTTATGCTGCAGCATCACGAATTGTCATGTCGGAAGAAACGATGCGAACCATGGAAACAGCAGGCTCTATAAGTCCGGAAATGCTGGACCAGGGTGACGTCAAAATTCTGAATGCAGTAAATCTGATCGGCGACCGGATATTGATGAATCAGGAAAACATGCTTCTGGAGCTTGAGACCCGGATGTCGGCGCCTGATCGTTCGCAGAAGCAAAAGGAAACGGACCTGCAGGAACAGGAAGTGATCAGAAACGAAGTCGAACACAATCCTGTTGTTCAAAGGGCAACGACCTTGTTTGAAGAAATTGGTTCGTTGGCTCCGGAGCTTGCCCAGTGAATATTTCCAGTCAGTTACTTTCTGCGGTTGCAAAACCTCTCGCGGCTATTCGTTCTCCACTCGGAAATGAAGTTACCGGTCAGGATGGCAATCCTGCAATGTCTGGTGCATTCGATTTTGCTTCACTCATGAAGGATGGCGCGCTCAGTGGAGGTTCTGCATCTGCTGATATCATGTCTGCTTTGCAGGAATTCGAGAATACTACCGACATTGATATACCCGAAGAAATCATGGACCTGGTGGAAGGTTTTTCTGATCCGGCACGGCTTGACCAGTTTCTCGAAACTAACTCACAAAATGTTCAGGCAGGGTTTGGTGGTGCTTCCGGCAATCACTTCAATCTGATCAGTTCTGCTATCCAGGCAGCGTTGTCGGAAGCAGGCATGAAGGGTTCTGGTCCATCCGTGGATCAGGATATTGGTTCCGAACTGACAGAAGAAATTCCGGAAGTCCCGGTAACCGCTTTAAACCAGCAGTCCCCCGTTGTTTCAATGGACGGTGCTGATTTGGCTGACCAATCTGAACAGTCGGCGGAACTGATTACGCCCGTTGTTGCCGCGTCATCAAGGCAGTCGGCCATGACGGGTGGGAATGATCTGCTTGATCGCAACGGATCTCCAACCTTCTTCAGGCCAGCGACAGGCAACACGGTTGCATCAAATGCGTCCGGGCAGGATGCTTTGGCAAACTTCAATAACCTGCAAGGCAGGGGTAGCAGTGTATTGGAACTCTTTAACCTGAGGGCTCAGGTTGCCGGGAACACCAATCAGCCATCCAATGGAGCCGGGGCGGGTTTGGCCGGCCCGTCATCCAACTCGGCAATCCCGGCGAACGCTCTCAACAACATGTTGGGCAACCAGTCGTCAGTGGCGATCAATCAAACAGGTTTTAATGTCGGCACCCAGATTCCGGTTGTTCCGCTTTCAACAGTACCTGGTTTGTCCAACCATGTCTTGATGCAGGTTCATCCAGCGATAACAGAACGTGCGAATGCGATTGAAAGTTCATTGATCACACCAAGCCCGGTACGAGCCGGCAAGTCGATCGAGTTGCAGCTTGTACCGCGCTCTTTGGGGGTGGTTGATATGAAAATCGTCAACCAGAACGGTATTATTCGCATATCGATTGAAACAGAGACTGTAGAGGCTCAACGCCTCATAAGGTCGGAAGTGTCAGGCATGATGGAAAGCTTCCGCAGTGCTGGCCTCAAACTGGAAGATTTTACTGTTACCCATAACAGCCGCCTTGATGCTGCCAATCAGGGTGAGCGGGATGGCAGGGGAGAAAGCCAGAGCTTCAACCAGCAGCAAAGTGAAAATGATGCCACCTCGCGACAACAGGCCTATGGGCAAGATGCTGCGGAGCATGTGTTTGCCGATGGCACTGACGGTGCTGGAAAAGATGCCGCCACTGAAGTGGATGGCAAGCGTCCGGAGCGCCAGGGCCTGTATTTGTAAATTCAACCAATGGTTGAATTTTGGCAAGTTTGACAAAAGATATCCAGTTTAGAAATTTCTGCATACAACTGCACTGAGCCATAGCCTGCGCGAAACGTGTCACAATCATGTCGGAAATGTGAAGCGATTCTTTTTTCCGTCATTTTTCAGGTAACGACTTGTTAACCTTTTGGTAACTGTTTCTTAAAAATCGTTAAAATTCTAATCAATTCGCCAATAATAGGTGATTTATTATCTATTGATATCCATCTATTGGATTTGTGACTCCTGCCATTAACCATTGAGACACCTTACAAACCAACGATTCGCGGGGGATCAATGATTATATTTGTGGAAGATAGGCAGCTGGTCGTGGACGGGTACAAAGAGCGTTTCGAAAAAGCGGGAGAAACGTTAATCCGGATTGCATCTCAGGATATCGTAGAGTGGCTGGAAACCAGTTCCGTACAGGAATTGGCGTCTGTGGAAGCCATTCTCGTCGGGGAAACAGAAGATTCAGCAATCGTTATGGAAGCGGTTCGCAGGAAAATGGATGTACCGGTGGTTGCATTGCTGGACAACAGGTCTTTGGAGCAAACCATACGCTTCTACCGTCTTGGTGTAGACGATGTGGTTTCCAAGCCCGTACATTACGAAGAGCTTCTCATTCGCATTGCCACGATCAAGAAGCGGTTTTTCAAGCCTGCAGCAAAAACGGAAGTTCAGCCGATCGTTGTATTTTTTGATGGCCGCGATCCGGAAATCGCAGGCGAACAAATTCTCTTGCCGCGTCGTGAGCGCCGTATTCTGGAATACCTTGCAGGCATCAATGGGCGCCGGGCTTCGAAGTCCCAGATTTTTGGAGCAATTTATGGTGTGTTCGACGAGATGATCGAAGAAAACGTTGTTGAAAGTCATATCAGCAAACTTCGCAAAAAGCTGCGGGCAAAGCTTGGCAAGGACCCAATCGATTCAAAACGCTATCTCGGGTACCGACTGGACCCTTCAGTAGTTCAGGTCGAACGGCACATCGCCCAAACAATGGTCGCCTGACCTGACTGCTTCCTTATGGAGGTACAGAGCGCTTCAAAGCCCGGTTTTAAGCCGGGCTTTGTGACTTCTGCTGACGCATTGTCTCTGTTTTCTGTTGGTTTTCTCTGCCCTGCCAGCTTCACGCAAGGCAAATGAGGCAAGCTCAATGATGAGAGAATATCCACTGTAACAGTAATGGAAGTTTATCATGAGCCTTTTCGGAATGATGCGGACAAGTGTATCTGGGCTGGCAGCACAGTCAGGCCGGCTTGCTACCGTGGCCGACAACATCGCAAATGCGGGTACCATTGGCTACAAGCGCTCCGCGATTGAGTTCAGTACCCAGGTTCTGGATTCCAACACCGGCACATACAATTCCGGTAGTGTGAGCACGGTTGTACGTTCTGAAATTTCCAGGCAGGGCCCGGTAAGGTCGTCCACATCTCCTACTGATCTCGCAATTTCAGGCTCGGGTTTCTTTGTTGTTGAAAACAGCGCGGGTGACAATTTTCTGACCCGTGCCGGCTCTTTTCAGCTTGCAGATGACGGTTCGCTGGTCAATGCGGCCGGATACAAACTTCTTGGCTATGACCTGACTACAACTGGTGCGCCACCGGTTGCCAACGGTTTTGGAGGTCTGACAGCAGTCAACGCAGGGGTGCTGGAACTTTCGGCGGAACCTACAACTGATGCTCAGTTGCTGCCAAACCTCCCTTCAAATGCTGCAGTAGTTGCCGCAGGCTCCCTGCCATCCGATAACGTTGCCGGGGCAGAGTTTTCAGGCAAGACGTCTCTTCTACTCTATGACAATCTTGGTGACGAACGACAGGTTGATGTTTACTTTGCAAAAACAGCGACCGATGAATGGGAGGTGGCAGTATATGATACTGCCGACGCCACAAATGGTGGTTTTCCCTACGCAAGTGCGGCACTGGCCACGAGCACCATTACATTCGATCCAAGTAGCGGCCGCGATATTACGGGTGGTCCAACCACACTGAACTTCACGGTTCCAGGTGGTGCTGTTGCAGAACTGGACATGACCGGGATCAGCCAGCTCAGCAGTGATTATCAAGTCATTGCAGCCAAAGCGAATGGTAACGCACCGGGCTCTATTGACCGGGTGGAGATAAGCACGGATGGAACCGTGTTTGGTATCTACCAGAACGGTGAGGCCATCCCGATCTCCCAGATTGCACTGGCAAAAGTGCCAAGCCCCGACAATCTGAACAATCTGCCCGGCAATGCTTTTGCTGTGACGGTTGATTCCGGCGATGTGCTGGTTGGTGTGGCGGAAACCGACGGCTTTGGAAGCATACAGTCGGGTGCACTCGAAGAGTCGAATGTGGACCTTTCAACTGAACTGACCATCATGATCGAATCCCAGCGCAGTTACACAGCGAACTCGCGTGTATTCCAGACCGGATCTGAACTGCTGGATGTATTGATTAACCTGTAATCCTGAGTTGGCTGGGGACCTGACAACGTCATGAATCTGACAAGTGCAATCCGAACTGCGACTAGCTCGCTTGCCGCGCAGTCGCAGCAGATTTCGAATGTATCGCGTAACATTTCGGGCGTCGGCGACCCCAATTATGTAAGGCGGGATTCGGAAATACTGACTGGGAGTTTTGGTTCCTCCCGCGTTGAAACACAACGTTATGTAAGTGCATCAGTCTATGCAGCAACGGTTCAGGCGAATGGCAATGCAGTCAGGGCAGGGGTAATAGCAACCGGTATTGACCAGATTGCTTCCTTCCAGGATGCAAACGGCTTCAATTTTTCGCCTTCCAGCCTGTTGGCCGATCTGCAGCGAATGACAGAATTTGCTGCAGCGGCTCCTTCTGACGGTTCAGCCCTTTCCTCACTGGTTGAGCAGGCAAGAAGCGTGGCAGGCTCACTAAATACATCGTATTCGGAACTGCTTGATATGCGGGCTGACGCAGACAAGCAGGTAGCGAACAGTGTAACAACTATCAATTCGTTATTGTCGGATATTTCTGACCTGAACACCAAGATCGTACAAGGCAGCCAGACAGGGCAGGATGTCTTTGACAGCATGGATTCCCGGGACCGGCTTATCAGCCAGCTCTCGGAGGAAATTGGTGTCCGGGTAATCCCGGCTGAAAATAACGGCGTTGTGCTCACCACGAATTCCGGGGCAATGCTTTTTGAAGGTGCACCACGAGCTGTCACCTTTGAGGCCACCCCGGCCTATGGAGCAGGCACTGCAGGCAATGAACTCCGGGTTGACGGCGTTGTCGTCAGCGGGCCGAATGCCAGCTTGCCACTGCGTTCGGGTCGCATAGCAGGAAACCTGGAGATGCGCGACAATGTTATTGTCGGACAGCTAAACCAGCTTGATGAAATAGCTCGCACACTCGTCGATACGTTTGCTGAGGAAGACCAGACGGCGGGCGGCAAGCCCAAACTGGCCGGCTTGTTCACATGGGCAGGTGGACCAGGGGTGCCTGCAGCAGGCACACTCAGTACGGGAATAGCCTCTACACTTGCCGTAAATCCGCTTGCTGATCCTACGGTCGGAGGAGATCCTGCCCTTATTCGTGACGGGGTTCTCAACGGTGACCCGGACTATCTTTACAATACCAATGGTGGAACCGGTTTTTCTGATCGACTGTACGCCCTATCAGCGGCTTTCGATACCACAAACCTTTTTGATGCAAATGCGGGTCTCGCCACCAATGTCTCGCTGAACCAGTTTGCAGAAGCATCGCTCGACCAGTTAAACGCAAATCGGTCGGCGGCGCTCGATGAAAGTGAATTCCAGACCCAGCTTTCGATACAGTTTACTGAAACCTTGCAAAGCGAGAGCGGTGTGAACCTGGACTATGAAATGTCCCGTCTTCTCGAAGTCGAACGTGCTTACCAGGCGAGTGCACGCCTGTTGAGTGTGGTTGATCAGATGCTGGGTACCCTCCTGGAGGCAACACGGTAGGTCATGAAAATAAACTACGTTAGTACGCTTTCACTGAATAGCAGCCTCAGGGCTTCGACCCTGAACAAACAGTCGGAACTGGCTGATGTTCAAAAGGAGGTCGCAACCGGACGCAAGGCGGATATCGGACGCGACCTGGGTGCATTTACATCTTCTGCAGTATCGGTTGAATCCGAAATTGAACTGATCAAACAGATCAAGGTCACCAATTCGTTTGTTGAAAACCGCCTTCAGACCATGCAGTCAGGGATCGATCAGCTGGTCGCAAACGGAAATGATTTCATGGGCCAGTTGACTGCTGAAATCAACTCGGCACTTGATCGCAGTCTTCTCGAAACACTTGGCAACACAGCATTCGGCTCTCTCCAGGCTACCGTCAATGTATCCATCAAGGGCGAATATGTTTTCTCCGGCGTAAACACCGATTCAAGGGCGATGGTAGATTATCAAGCTGCTGATGGTGCGCCGGCAAAGGCTGCCGTGCAGGCTGCATTTTCTGCCCATTTCGGCTTTGCAGTCAATGATCCGGCAGCAGAAACCATTACACCTGCAGCGATGGAAACCTTCCTTGATGGTCCTTTTGCAGATCTTTTCAATGATGCGAACTGGGGCACCTTGTGGTCTGGCAGTTCGGAATTCGGCACCCGGTCGAAAATATCCACTCGGGAACTGGTCGAAACTCCGGTAACGGCAAATGCCACGGCATTCCGTGATGCGGCCTCAGCATCGGTCATGATTGCCGAGTTTTCAGACACGGCGATCACCGAAGAAACAATGACAGCTCTGGCCACAAAGGCATTTGAGCAGATGGCCAACGCGGTCAGCCAACTCGGCGATGAGCAATCCAGGCTTGGTGTAGTGGAGGAGAGGGTCAAAACAGCCACCGAACGGATGGACTTCCAGAAGACCATTCTGACTAATCAGTTGTCAGGTCTGGTGGATGTGGACCCCTATGAGGCAGCAACAAGACTGACAAACCTTACTACAAGTCTCGAAGCCTCTTATGCGGTAACGGCCAGAATTCAGTCTTTGTCTCTACTGAACTTCATATGATCCAACGATAACGAAACGGGAGCGATAAACCAAAATGTTCATGCAGGCTTATGAAGATGTGATGGAGGACGAACAGGATGCCTTGCGGAGCAGTGAAGCTCAAGTAATCGACAGGACAATACGCCTGATGCAGGAAAGTGATCAAAAACCGTCAGATCGCATGCTCCGCACAAGGGCGATTCATTTAACTAGTCAGGTATGGAGTTATTTTCTCAATGATTTGGCTTCATCGGAAAACGCAACTCCAAAGGAACTCAAGGCTTCTTTGATATCGATCGGAATCTACATCATGAAGCACCTTAACGCGATGCGAAGTGAGGAAAGTCTCGGCTTTGGTGCCGTGACAGAAGTTTCGATCAACATAAGGGAAGGACTCAAATAGTGGGCAACATCCGGATTTACCTAAAGCCGAACGAAAAGATTTTCATAAACGGCGCGGTTCTGAAGGTTGATCGAAAGGTTTCCTTCGAGCTTCTGAACGATGTCACGTTCCTTCTGGAAAGCCATGTCATGCAGAAGGAAGATGCAAACACACCCATCAAGCAGTTGTACTTCGTGGTGCAGATGATGCTGATGCATCCGATCGATATTGAACAACCAATGGCTCTGTTCAAGTCAATGACTGCGAACTTGCTGCGAACCGTGCAAACGCAGGAATTGGTAACCGGACTCAAGAACATAGATGTAGAGGTATCAACCGGCAAATATTTCACGGGCCTCAAGCTTATCCGCGAAATGATCCCGCTTGAGGAAGAAATCCTGGGTGCCGAAGAGACACCTTCCATGAACACGGTTATGTCCGAGCATGCCGGTTCAGGACAACTGCGCTCGGTTGCAGGGGGAGTGGTCTGATGAGCGGCGTAGAAGGTGTAGGGGCCACAAACTCTTCTTCAGCAACCAAATCCTCCGGAGCCTTGTCTTCTGCCCAGAGTGCAACGGTCGATTATGATGCATTCCTGTCCTTGCTGGTTACCCAGTTGCGCAACCAGGACCCGACTGAGCCTACTGATAATGCGCAGCTTATGTCACAACTTGCTTCATTCTCCGCAGTTGAGCAGCAGATTCAGACCAATGAAAAACTCGACTCGCTTCTGGCTTCCAACGTGCTTGGCGACGCCAGCAATCTGATCGGCAAAACGATAACCTCACCCGATGGGTCAGAATCCGGCAAGGTTACGTCTGTAATTCTTAGTGAGAGTGGTGTTCTCGCTGAGCTCGAAGATGGTTCCAAGGTGGATGTAACAACAGGAACACGGATCAGCGGAGACACTTAAACAGGTATTCAAGGGGAAAGCGAATACAAGATGAATGAAGCTGAAGCACTGGAGATTGTGCAATTTGCCTTTCAGATATTGCTGAAAGTATCTGCTCCGATAGTCATTACCGCGATGCTGGTGGGTACCCTCATCGCCCTGTTTCAGGCCCTGACACAGATTCAGGAAGTTACCCTTACCTTTATTCCCAAGATTGTTGCCGTAATGGTTGTGGCCTCCCTTGCCGCGCCGTTCATGGCGTCCCAGCTGAACCTGCTGGCCATTCTGTCCTTCTCAAAAATTTCTGAGGGCTTCTAAACTTTACTGAAATTCCGGAAGGTACTGATTTCAATGACTGACTTCAGCTTAAACCCGACAGCCCAGCCCCAGGCAGATAATAGCCGAGATGTTATTTTCGCGATCGGCATCCTGGTCATACTGGCTGTACTGTTCCTGCCCATGCCGCCGATTTTCATTGATATCGGCCTGGCCATATCGATTGCGCTTTCGGTCCTCATTCTGATGGTGGCCCTGTGGATCAACAAGCCTCTCGACTTTTCATCTTTCCCGACAATTCTGCTCATCGCAACGATGATCCGACTGTCACTCAACATTTCCACGACGCGGTTAATTCTGTCGAACGGTAATGAAGGGGAATCAGCTGCCGGCGGAATTATTGAAGGATTTGCCAGTTTTGTAATGGGCGGCGATTTCGTCATCGGAGTGATTGTTTTCATCATCCTGATTGTCGTGAACTTCATGGTTATCACCAAAGGTGCGACCCGTATCGCCGAGGTTGGCGCCCGGTTTACGCTTGATGCAATTCCAGGCAAGCAGATGGCGATTGATGCCGATCTGTCAGCCGGTTTGCTCGATGAAAAAGAAGCGCAGTTGCGTCGCCGCGAACTGGAAGAGGAAAGTTCCTTTTTTGGTGCCATGGACGGTGCCTCCAAATTCGTTCGTGGAGATGCAATCGCAGGCCTGATCATCACGGCGATCAATGTTGTCGGTGGCATCATCATTGGTGTGTGGCGCTACGGAATGGAATTTTCCGAAGCTGCAGATGTCTTTGTGAAACTGTCTGTCGGCGATGGTCTTGTTTCCCAGATCCCGGCCCTGATCATCTCGCTTGGTGCAGGTCTCCTTGTTTCCAAGGGTGGCACGCGCGGTGCTGCCGAGACTGCAGTACTGGGTCAGCTAACTAACTACCCGAAGGCTCTGTATATGGCCGCGGGTCTTCTGTTCATTCTTGCAGTAACACCCAACCTTCCGTTTCTTCCCTTTGCCCTGCTGGCTACGCTGACGGCATCCTCCGGTTACGTGATTTCAAATACCCGCCGTGAGAATGCTCGTTTGGAGCAGCACCAGAAAGAGGACAACGACAAGAAGAAGAAAGCCGAGGAACAGGATTCCGTCAAACATTCCCTGGAGCTTCCTGAAGTTGAACTGGTTATCGGTCGCCAGTTGCAAGGCAAGGTCATAACCGAGGAAGGAGAGATGGGTTTCCGTATCAGCCGGATGCGGAAGAAATTCGCCAAAGCTTACGGTTTTGTCATACCGGAAATCAAGATTTCCCAGGAAATGTCTCTCAAACCGCGCTCATACCAGATAAAGATTTTCGGCACGACAGTGGCTTCTTCAGAGGTTTCACTGACCGACGTCATGGTGATTGCGAACAAGGAAACGCCACCGCCGTTCCCGCATGAGGAAATTGTGGAACCAGCATTCAATACAAAAGCCTGGCGCATCCCTGACAGCTATTCCGCTGAACTGAAAGAGCATGGCTACAAGACTGTTGATCCGATGTCACAAATTCTGACGCATGTCAGTGAAGTGATCCGGAACAACCTCTCGCAGCTTTTCTCATACAAGGACATGCGCCGCCTGATCGATGGCATGGACAAGGAATACCTGAAGCTTGTTGAGGAAATCTGTCCGACCCATCTTTCATTTTCCGGTCTTCAGGCGGTCTTCAAATTGCTTCTTGCTGAGCGCGTTTCAGTACGCAACGTGCCGATGCTTCTGGAAGCAATCGCCGAAGTTGCACCTTACTCCAAGCGTGGTGAGCAGATCGTTGCCCATGTTCGGACACGCATCTCGCAACAAATTTGCGGCGACCTGCTGCAGGATGGGCAGTTGAAACTTCTGCGTCTTGGTGATGAATGGGAACTGGCATTTGCCAATGCCCTAAAGAAAGATCAGCGCGGAGAGATTGTAGATTTCCAGATGGGAACAGAACAACTCGAAAAGTTTGGCGTTCTGGCTACCAGGAAAATTCAGGCATTGATTGACGACAGGCAGGTATTCGCATTGTCAACATCGCCCGAAAACCGAAGCTATGTTCGCATGATTGTTGAACGCATATTCCCGACTCTTCCAGTGATTTCCAACCTGGAGATTGCGCGGGGAATGGATGTGAAAATCATTGGTTCGGTTGCCGAATGACAATAGCGGGCTTCGCTCTGTTTGACTATTTTGCGGTTTTCATCCGCACGGCCGGGTGCATCATGCTGCTGCCCGGCTTTTCCATGCGCCAGTTGCCGGTGCGGATTCGGCTGTACTTTGCCATTGGTGCCAGTATTTCCATATTTGCCCTGATCGGAAATACATTTTCCCTCAAGGCGAATCCAAACATTGCGGAAATTACAGCACTGGTTTTCACAGAGCTTACCATTGCCGCAGCACTCGTGTTCTCCGTACGGTTTTTCTTTCTTGCCCTGTCCTTCCTCGGGGAAATCATCATGAGTTTCATGGGCATGAACCCGATGCCGGGAACGCCCATCGGTGATGATCAGGCAACCACCACATTGTCCTCTCTGTTCAACATTACGGCTGTCGTGCTGTTTTTCTCCACAGGGCTTATGATGGAGTTCTTTGGCGCATTGATTGAATCGTTCGCTATATTTCCACCAGGTGAAGTGATCCTTGGTGGCGATATCGTCGAACGGCTGACAGAAAACCTTAGTGCATTCTTCATGATTGTTTTGCGGCTCGGTGCGCCGATTGTAATCTATGCAATCGTGATGAACCTGATAGCTGGTATGGTGAACAAGCTTACACCGCAGATCCCCGTTTACTTCGTTACAACACCATTCCTGATTTGTGGTGGTCTGGTTATCCTTGTCTGGATGGCAGATGACATGTTGATGCTCTTCAACGTTGAGCTGCAAAAGCTGATAGACAATCTGCTCTGATGATGCCGGTTATTTGCTTGAGCAAGCTTCAGACAAGTGACCCATGTAACTCTTTGGTCAATGGAATTTTCCGAGTGAGAGTTTGATGGAAGCCATCGATAGCCTGACAGCCCTGCAAACCAGACAAATGACCGTTGCCGAACCTGCCGCCGCACGGACCAGGTTTACCGGGAAGCTGGAATCCTTTGATACAGCCATGGGTTCTCTGGACAGGGTTGCAAACTCAACCGGTGGCGGTGTGTCTGAAATGGACGACGCAACCAAGAAGCTCCAGGCAATGTTTGTCTCCCAGATGATGAGTGAACTGTTCAGGGAGCAAACTGCGTCCACCTTCGGAGAAGGGCCGCAAGGCGATTTCTATGCCTCCGTGTTTGCTGATGCGGTGGCGGAGAAAATGGCGGATCAGGACATTCTCGGTTTTGGGCAGTTCCTGAACGTCAAATAAAAATTCGATCTAACAACATTAGTAGAGATTGCGTATGGAACAGATACAGACTTCCACAGCCGTTAACGCCCCCGTCAGTGTGATTGCGCCCCATTTGCAAAACCTGAAAGACATATTGATGGAAGAAAGAGAACATCTGTCTACGGGTAAGATGGACAGGCTGGAATCTTTTGCCCGCAAGAAAATGCAAGCGCTTGCACAGATCAACATGTTTGTCAGCAATGACTCCAGCCATGAATTGGCAAAGGCCAATGAAGAGGAATTGCGAGCGATTGACGGCCTGCTACGTGAAAACATGAAGAAACTGAACTTCCGCATAGCTGCAATCGGAGAGATTACCGAAACAATTCGTACCGCAGTGAAGGACGCTGAAAGCGACGGTACCTACCAGCCCGGCAGCTTTTTCATCAGAAAACGGAAATGATAAAACTTCTTCTCACAGGCATCTGGGGGGTTATTCTCCTTTCCGGATCAATCTACTTTTTCAGTGGCATGCCTGAACCGCAGGCCGGTGACGGTGGACCGGATGGCAAGCCGTATTTTGGCAAACTGGAAACAATACACCTCGATACCATGAGCGTTGCCTTTATCCAGAAAAATGCCGTCCAAGGATATGTCATTCTTGATGTCGCTTTTGCTGTCGATTCTGCCAGAAACAAAAAGCTTAGCGTGCCGGCAAAGTTGATTGTACAGAATGAAGTCAATAACGCCTTTCTCAAGAACAGGCGGTTGAACATCAACCGGCTTGACGAGTTTGACCCTGACAAGCTGGAACAACAACTGGCAGACCAGATCAACGAGAAGGTCGGAGAGTTGCTTGTAAGTGAAGTGATGATACAGCGAATTGATTTTCTAAGTTCCGAAGAGGTGCGTGATACCAAGCTTCGCGGGGGATGACACCCAATTGATTACAGCCCTCAAAAGTCTGCATCTGATACCCGGGACACCAGTTCCGGGCTTTTTTGTCTTGCCTATAATATAGAAGCTTCTGAAATAATCATTTATTAACATAAGGTTAATGGTGTTTCGTCAGGTCTGGGAAAGCCGCATGCAATATCATGACGCTATTCAGTTAGCACATGGTATGATCCCAATGAACAGCTTGCCCCGAACATTGCTGAAGCTCGGAATGATTGCCGGTTTTATCGTCTTGTCTGGTGTCGGTGTGGCTTCTGCCAGCTCACCGTGTGGTGGTTTTTATGGAAGCTGTGATACCAGGGCCGGTGGGCTTGTCGGCCTGTTTCGTTCGGACAATGCGAGTACCTCCACCCGGTCTGAAGGCGTTGCGCAGGGCCGTTCGTTTTTTCTTCCCTACACTGCACCAAAACAGGATTTTGTCTCAGCAGTTACCGTTCCGGCAACAGTTCCGCTGCAACAGCAAAAACCCGCGAGCAGTCCGCGACATGCTTCATTGCAACGTGAACCGGACAATTTTGAACCGCATCAATTGCCGGTTTACCAGGGAAATACCCAGCTTCTGGTTATGCGTTCGGAGAACCGGCAGCTATCATCAAAGGGGCATAGTACCCAAGCGATCCTGATGATGCGTTGCCGTTCTGGTGACTTGAATGTCCTGCTTGATTTCCCTGGTTACCCGATGAGTGACGATGGCAATGCCAAGCTTGTATCCTACCAGTTGGATAATCGCCAAACGAAACGGACGGGGTTTTCGACATCAAACCAGTTGTCGGTTGTGGGAATGTGGCAATCGTCTCAAGCGCGCAAACTTGCGAAGGAAATCCTGAAAAGCAATTCCATGAAACTGCAGACACAGGATTCCGAAAACACAAAAATCAATGCGCGCTTCAATGTCGACAAGATCAGGTCATCGGCCGGAGCTTTTGCTAAAAAGTGCGGAATAAGCTGATCGCCTTCAATCTGAAGTTTTAAAACCGTTTCAAATGGGCAGCACCAACCCCGTTCAGCAAGGTAGGTGGTTGTGGCGTGGTGCCGGCAGAACTCCGGTCGTCTGGTTCACGATTATTCCTGGAGGGCGCAGCTTTGTCCCGTAAGCGGGAATTCACCTGTTTGTCCAAATCGGCGAATGATGAACGATTAAACGCGATCTCAGAGTAAGTGCCTTTGGAGTACGTAGACGGTTCTGCGTGAGGCAAGGAGGTTGTTTCCGGGTTCGTGAGGTAACAATCCAGATCCTGTTCCAACGTGTTGGCGAGCGCCTGGACAGAAAAGGCATCCGAAGTGTTCTCAATATCTCCTTGCAACCGGCTTATAAAGAAACGAAGTTTTGCGATGAGTTCGGGAGTGGTCTGCGGTTGGAAGTCCCTGATGGAACAAAGATATTTTTGAGTCCGGCTATCAAGTGAAGCAATCTCATCCTGTGGACAATCGGTGTGGGTCAGGTCGCGGAGTTTTTCGTCTGCTTCATAAAATCCGGATATCAGGTTTAACAATTCCATGGCAGTCTCCTCGCTTCGTTGATTTGCGATGATGACTAGCAAATGCAGACAGTATTTCAATTCGGCCAGAAAGGCAGAAATCGGCATTCGGTTATTGACACAAGGTTTTGGGACTGTGTTCGAAACGTGCTGGGTCGGAGATTGAACAGTCAGCAGGTTGCGTTTTAGGCAACGGTACGCCTCTCGCGTGCAGTAGGCCAGAATGCCTAAATTGCAGTGATAAAAGCGGTTTTTTGAAAATAGGTGAAAACTTACTGTTTCCGGTTGGCGTGATTGTGCAAAAGTTAGCGGACTTTCTCAAAATTGTTCCTGATTTGTTTTTGCTGTTTTCCAGAGGAAAAAATCTTCCATAGCGGAGCGGAAAAAATTTAAAAATAAAGTTCTTGACCCGTAGTGGTTCCTGATTTGTTCAGTGGCGTGACCAATAAAAATGGGAGGACGTCAGGTCCTCCCATTGTATGGCTGTTGAAAGTACCAGCCGGTGAACTGAAAACAGGCGTCTTATGAATTCGACAGCTTCAAGCCACAATTCTCGAAAGCGGCTTTGGTTCGTGCTTTTTCATCATCGGTAAGTTGCAGAAGTGGTTCCCGAACCGGCCCGCCAGCCTGACCAAGCAATTGTTGCCAGTATTTCTGGTGAGCTTGGGGTTTTCCGCCAGGGCGTGTGGATTTAAGAGCCTGGCGAACTGGCTCAAGGCTGTCACGAACCTGCCGGGCTTTGTCTATTTCACCGGCGAATGCGAGTTCGGTATACTCGTGCATGCGTGTGTCATTTGCCGTTTGAAGCAGGTAGGGAGGTGAGGAACAAAGATAAAGTTGCCAGTTCAACTCGACAATGTTGTCAAACCATTCGTCCTCCGATGCGGTGCTGACCAGAATGCGGTCTCCGGCCAGAGAGGTCAGTTCCTTGTACATGTCGCGTGGAACGGAATACTTGATCGCCATGATGTTGGGCAGTTCTGCAATTCTTGCACACAGTTCCGGGCTCATGAGATAACCTGAATCCGGATGGCTCCACATTGCAATGCCGATATCCACCCGGTCGCAGATTTCCTTGTAATAATTGAACAGGGTATCATCCCTGTCATTGATGAAATGCAGTACCGGTGCATGAACCACGATATAGTCCGCACCAACATCCTGCGCATGCTTGGCCAGTTCAACCACAGTGGAAAAGTTCTGGTCTGAACAGGACATGATTGTACCGGCCTTGCCGTCACAGGCTTCGACTGCCAGTTCAAAATTTCGCTTTCTTTCCTCCAGTGACATCGAAAAGAATTCACCTTGCTTTCCGGCAATGAAGAACCCCCGGATTTTCAAGTCGTCTATCCAATGCTGGATATTTCGTCTAAGTCCGGCTTCATCAATCGAGAAGTCCGGTGTCATCGGATTGAGCGCTGCTGCCCAGATCCCTTTCATGTTTTCCCGGGAGTATTCCTTGGCTTCGTTCTTTTTGTATTTCATCGATCATTCCTGTTCTTGTTGGAGTCGCTCGATTTCGTTCCAGATTTTGTTGCTGGTAAGCGGCATGGAAAGATTTGCATTACCCAATTCAGCCAATGCATCCGCGGTTGCATTGAAGATCGCAATCGGGGCACCGATTGTTCCGGCTTCGCCCACGCCTTTGGCTCCAAGCAAGTTACGGGGGGAGGGAGTTTCTGTATGGTCAAGGGTGATAGCAGGCATGTCGCTGGCTCGTGGCAAGGCGTAATCCATTAGCGAGCCGGTCTGCAATTGACCACTGTCATCGTAACTTACCGACTCCATCAATGCTTCGCCCAGTCCCTGGGCTACGCCGCCGATAATTTGTCCCGATACCATCTTTGGATTGATAATTTTGCCGGCATCATCAAGACAATGCATGTGGTGCACTGTTAGCTTGCCGGTATCCGGGTCGATTTCCACTTCTGCAAGATAACAACCATACCCCCATGCCTCACCATCGGCATGATATTTTACGCATGCCTCGACGGTTTCTTTCGGGTTCGTATGATTATCAAGTTTTGCCCGTAACTCCTGCGCCGCCGCCCGTACTGCACTACCGCCTATTCCGGTGCTGCGGCTTGCCAGTGCTCCTATTCCATTGGGACAGTCCTGTGTGTCACCGCATCGAACAGTTATGTTGTCCGGATCAACATCGAGTTCATCTGCTGCAATCTGTGCATAGGCAGTTTCACGTCCATGTCCTTGCGTACTGCCACCGGACAAGACTTCGATTTTGCCATCCGGATGGCAGCGAATGGTTGCGCTTTCCCATCCCTGGCCGCTGGGTTCGACAAAAAAGCCGGTGCCAATGCCTGCAAGCCTGCCCGCGTCACGCAACTTCGAGCGAGTTTCCAAGGCTTCCTTGTAGTGATCCGAATTCATCAGCCGATCAAGCAGCTCTGTGTAATTGCCGCTGTCAAGCCGGACATCTGTTGACCGGCGTTGATCAAGCTCGTCCGATGCAAGAAGGTTCTTGCGTCGAAGTTCGTTCGATTCAATTCCGGTTTTTCGGGAAGCTTCCTCGACCAGTCTTTCCATCAGCATGGCTGCTTCAGGCCTGCCTGCACCCCGGTAAATGCCAAATGGGGCCGTATGCGTTTCGTAAGCCCTGGATCGCAGGTCGTAATTGGTGACACGATACGGGCCAGGCAATATGCGGGCTGCATTCCAGGCCGGTATTGCCGAACTGGTTGTTAGCCAACTACCCAGAGGAGCATTGACTTCAGCATCAAGGGCCAGAAATGTGCCTTCCTTGTCCACGGCCAGTTTTCCTCGGCAAATCAATCCACGGCCATGACTGGCAGCCAGAAAATCCTCGTTTCGCCATGCGATCCAGCGAACCGAACGTTTCAACGTCATGGCAGCCCAGACAGCAAAAATTTCCTCGGGATAAAGTGAGGCTTTCATGCCGAATGCCCCGCCTACGTCAGGCGATATCAGCCTGATGGATGTCCCATCACAATCAAGGATTTTGGCCAACATCTTTCTGGCCCTGTGGGGTGTTTGTGTGGAAAGCCAAACAGTAACGCCACCGGTGTCTTCATGATATTTTACAGCGATGCCCCGGGTTTCCATGGGGCTGGGAGCGAGCCTTGAATGTTCCACCTCCACTTCTACAGTGGCATGTGCAGCAGATAATGTTTTTTCGAGATCGCCTTCTTGCCAGCGCTTGTCAAACACGGGACAGCAGTCTGTATCAATGGCTGCGCGCAAGCTGGTTACGCGATGGCTGTCTGCATCGGAAGTGTCGGCATAGATTGCCTCCGCGGCATCGTCTGCATGGGAGAGGGTATCTGCAAGGACTGCTGCAAAGGGTTGTCCAACAAAGTGCAGCGCGTTTCTCGCCAGCATTTCGAAATTCTGGTTTTCAGCCTCCCCAAGGATGGGATTGACCTCAAGAGGAGAGAGTTCCGGACAATCCCTGCCACTGAATACCGCCGCAACACCGGGCATTTCCTGTGCATCGTCGCAATGAACTTCGTCAATTCTGCAATTTGCTTCGCTGGCACGCACAAAGGATATGTGAAGCGGCTCATCCAGCTGTACATCTGCAACATATTGCGCAGATCCGGTCACAAGGGGGGCATCCTCCCGACGGGCGACAGAAGCACCAATCAGTTGAGACCGGGTTTTCGCGTGTAACTGATCGTTTTTATCAAGCAAACGTAAGGCCTGTCATTGTTCCTGCTCAATGAATGACGCAGACTGTCAATGACGCAGGCAAGAATCGCAATTCCAAAAATTCGATTTTGATATAACAAAATCGAATAACAATGTCCTTGGCTATGTGTATTATGTTAAGGCAAGGCAGGCAGAGCACAACAGGAAATAATGACACGTCAGATAAACATAGCATTGGTTGGTCATGGAGCGATTGCTGGCTATGTTGTGGACCGGATTTTGCCTGTTTACGGTATCAATATTGCCGCGCTGGTCTGTCGGGAGGAATCATTTGAACAGGCCAGACGCTTCGCGGATAATCGCTTCCCGGTATTTACCTCAATAGAGAAACTGGATCCAGCACCGGGCTTGCTGGTGGACTGTGCCGGGCATTCTGGTCTCCAGTGCCATGCACCTGCGGCTCTCGAAAACGGAATTGACGTTATATCCATCTCCACAGGCGCACTTGCAGATGTGTCTCTGGCTGAAAAGCTTGAGGATTGCGCAAAACGGGGCAATTCCCGCATCCGCTTCCTTTCCGGCGCAGTGGGTGGAATCGATGCCCTGACGGCTGCGAGCGTAGGTGAAATTGACCGGGTGGTTTATACTGGAAGAAAACCCCCGGCAGGATGGCAGGGCTCTCCGGCGGAAGACCATTTTGATCTTGAAACACTTTCAGAGGCCAAAGTACATTTTGAGGGAACTGCCCGTGAAGCCGCCCGGCTTTATCCGAAAAACGCCAATGTTGCTGCCACGCTTGCATTGGCCAGCATCGGGCTTGATGCCGTTCAGGTCAGGTTGATTGCGGACCCTTCCGTCGAGCGCAACACGCACGAAATAGAAGCGGTTGGTGATTTTGGACGACTGTCAGTCGTAATCGAGGGAAATCCGCTTCCCGGTAATCCCAAATCATCGGGATTGGCTGCCATGAGCATTGTTGGTGCTCTCAAACAATATCTCAACCGGCTCGCATTTTAGAGTGCTTTCAGTCTGTCGCGCTTTCGCGTTCCTTTATGGCCTTGGCGTGTTTTCTCAGTTCATCAAGAAATGATGCGGCTGCAGGGGACAATGCTTTCTCACTTCGATAGGTAACACCAACGGGGCTGTTGGAAATCTGTAACGGACACTGGACGGTGACAAGTTCTCCGGCCAGGATTTCCTTTCTGACCACATGCAGCGGAAAGACGCCGATCATGTCGGTCGACATGAGAAGGGCGCGGTTGGTCAGGAAGGAAACACACTCAACAGGATTGGGTGGCGGAGGAAGGTCCTGGTCCAAAAATTCCTTGTCCACCTGCCTTCTGAGGGTTGTCTGGGTGGGGGGCAGTATCCAGTCCTGTTCAACAAGTTGTGAAAACGGAACATGCTTTGCCTTGGCTAGTTGATGACCGCTCCGACAGACAACGACCGCAGGTTCATTGTATAAAACCTCCTGACTGAGGTCTTCTCGATATCGATATTCCGCAAGGCGGCCAACGACCATGTCCACTTCGCCGGTATAAACGAGCGGCATCAGAAAATCATTGGTTCCGTCGCGAACAATGATGCTGACATTGGGGCGTTGTTCATGCACATTACGAATGGTTTCAGGCAGCAGTTCCGCTGAGGCGGCGAGCAGCGTTCCGACAACCACACGCCCACCCAATCCCTCGTTAAGGTCGTCCAGTTCCTGTGCAGCATGGGAAATCTGGGCGAGAATTAGTTTTCCGTGCCTGACCAGAGCTTCTCCAAATTCCGTCGGTATTACGCCCCTGTTCGTTCGTGAAAAGAGTGTGACTCCAAAATCCGTTTCCAGATCTTTCAAGAGTTTGGTTGCAGCCGGTTGCGAAATGAACAATTCTTCTGCAGCATGGAGAATGCTGGAATGTTCTGCTATCGCAACCAGAAGGCGCAGTTGTTTCAGTTTTAACCGGGTGGAGACCCGTTCAGTGATTTTGACGTGGCTGTTTCTGTGAAGTTGTTTGGACATGGGTCTTCCAGGTATTCTTTTTTTGAATAACAAATTCAGTTAAATTCATTTGTGCGAAATAGCAAATTTTCATCATCTGTTGTTTGGAAACAGGCGCCACACACACCACAGAGAGGTTTCAAGATGAATCTTCATCCGGCTTTCAAACCATTCAATTTTGAAGATTGGATCGAGAGAAATCGCGAGCATCTCAAGCCGCCTGTTTCCAACAAGCAATTGTTTGACGAAGAAACAGGCATGGTTGTCATGATCGTGGGTGGCCCCAATACACGGGTGGATTTTCACGATGATCCGGTTGAGGAATTTTTCTACCAGTTGCAAGGCGACATGTTGCTGAAAATCGCCGAAGGCGGCAAGATTTATGATGTGCCTATTCGTGAAGGCGAAGTTTTCATTCTGCCGCCACATGCAAGGCATTCTCCTCAACGTCCGGTCCCTGGTTCAGTCGGGCTGGTTGTGGAAGGAACCCGCAGGGAATCCGACTATGACGGCTTTGAATGGTTCTGCTTCAATTGCGGTGAGCAGGTGCATCGTGTTGAGGTAAAAGTGACAGACATCGTAAAAGACTTGCCACCACTGTTTGATGCTTTCTACAATAGCGAGACAGACCGCACCTGCAAGGCGTGTGGTACGGTTCATCCAGGCAAGGAGCCACCTCAAGGCTGGGCGACACTTTAACAACGATAACGACATTGATCGGGAGGGAAACTAGATCATGATTTCAAAGTATCTGAAGACCATTACTGCAGCAGCTGCTGTTGCGGCGATTTCCGCAAGCGCGGCCTTGGCGAATGATTTCCGCCTGGGCCTTCTTACCCCGCCGCCACACATCTGGACTAAGGCTGCAGAGAAATTCGGTGCTGAACTTGAAGAAAAAAGCGGCGGCAAGCATACGCTGAAGGTCTTTCCCGCTCGTCAATTGGGCAATGAAGCCCAAATGCTTCAACAGTTGCAGTCTGGTGCTCTGGACATGGCGTTTCTGACCGTTGCCGAAGTTTCCAACCGTGCGCCTGATTTTGGTGCTTTCTATGCGCCGTTTCTTGCAAAGGATATTGCCCATGCCGGTCGCATTCTTGGTTCTGACGTGGCAACGGAAATGCTCGAGCAACTGCCTGGCAAGGTCGGTGTTGTCGGTATTGGCTATGGAATGGCCGGCCTTCGGCAGATCGTTAGCCGGGGTGAAGTAAACTCGGCAGCAGACCTGTCCGGCAAAAAGCTTCGGATCACACCATTTGAGCCGATCCTGGATTTCTATAATGATCTTGGCGCGGCACCAACACCAATGCCGCTTCCTGCGGTTTATGATGCGCTGGCAAACGGCCAGGTTGACGCGATTGACATGGATGCCGAGCTGATCTGGAAGCTCAAGTATTTTGAAAATGCCGATACGGTTGTGGAATCAAACCACATGATGTTCCCGATGGTGGGTCTTGTTTCTGCCAAGGTATGGCAGGGCCTCAGTGAAGAGGACCGTGCGCAGATTTCGGAGATCATGAAGAAATACCTGGCTGAAGTAGTCACAACCTATGTCGAAAAAGATCCTGAATGGCTTGAGCAGGTCAAGGGAACCGGCAAGACCTACAAAAAGGTTGGCGCAGACTTCTTTGGCGACGCCCCTGCAAAATGGGATGAAAAGTGGAGCGAAAAATCTGCTTACCTCAGCAAGATGCGGGAAGTTGCAAAATCCACATCGGAAGAATAAGCTTGGTTAACAAGTGAAGATCTGCCCTCCTTTGCGGAGGGCAGATTGTTTTTGGCGAGGGGCAATGTTGCGCAGCATTTCTGCTTTTTGGGCAAAGATCGAGATGTATTGTGCATCGGTTTTTGCTGGCTTGATAACGTTGCTGATTTTGCTCAACGTCGTCACAAGGGCTTTCAACACATCCATTTACTGGGTTGATGAAGCTGCGATCTATGCCATGGCATGGATGGCGTTTCTGGCCGCATCCTCGGCAACCCATTACGGGCACTCGGTAGCGGTCACGATTGTAACCGACTATCTGCCAAGAAAGCCCGCGCTGATTTTTGCCAAGTTTGTTGATGTCTGCGTACTTGTATTTGCAGTCATGATGGTCTGGTTTTGCTGGCGCTGGTTTCTGCCTCTTGAATTTGCCAAGGTAGGATTTGATCCGGAAACGTTTCAGAGCAATACTTTCAACTTCATTTACGCCGAGCCAACCCTGACCCTGGGCATAAAAAAAGCATGGGTGTGGTTGATAATGTGGATTTTTTCAATCGGCCTGTTGTTGCACGCAGTCTCCAATCTGCTGACTGTCCACCCACTGGACGAAAAGGTTGACGCTGCATGATCACTTCAGCTGTTTTTGTGATTTTGCTTTTTGGTGCTGTCCCCATCGCCATGGTGCTTGGTCTTGTGGCAATCGTGTATATTCTGGAAAGCGGCAACCTCATTCTGTTTGACAGTTTTGCCCAACAGATGTTTTCCGGTCTGGAAAATTATGGATTGCTGGCGATACCGCTTTTCATGCTTACCGGTGAATTGATGAATGAGGGAGGGGTTACTTCTCGCCTTATAGCCGCAGCCCGTGTTTTTGTTGGCGGTTTCCGCGGTGGCCTTGCCTGGATCAACATAGTGGCCAACATGTTCATGGCAGCCATTATCGGTTCGGCTGTTTCACAGATAGCAATCATGTCCCGCGCCATGGTTCCGGCCATGGAAAAGGATGGCTACGACAAGGGGTTTGCTGCAGCGACAACGGCAGCAGGGGGTCTCCTGGCTCCGGTCATTCCCCCATCCATGCTGTTCGTGATTTTTGCTGTTCTGGCACAGGTGCCTGTAGGTGACATGTTTCTGGCGGGCATCTTGCCGGGAATATTGATGTTTATCGGCTTTGTGCTGGTGATATGCTGTATTGGCTTTTTCTCGCCATTTCCCGAGGGAAAATGGATGAGCCGGTCGGAATCGGTGTCTGCCCTTCTGGCCTGCATACCTGCGATGTTTATACCCGCTGCGATAATTGGCGGGATCCTCATGGGAATAGCCACACCTACCGAGTCAGCCGCTGTGGCGTCCGTTATCGCATTTGTGCTCGGTAAATTCCTCTACAGGGAAATTCACATGTCGGACATGGCAACAGTATTTGTCCGCACAGCCCGCAATTCGGCTCTTGTGATTTTCATGATAGCTGCTGCAAATGTATTCGGCTGGGTTGTGATATATGAAGCGCTGCCGCAAAAACTGGCCGCATTCATCACGTCTGTAACGTCTGATCCTTTTGTGTTCCTGTTGATTGTCAATGTCGTGTTGCTGATAGTCGGCATGCTGATTGACGGCATTGCCGCAATCATTCTGGTCACACCAATCCTGCTGCCGATTGCAATGTCTTCCTATTCGATCAGCCCGTTGCAGTTCGGTGTCGTTGTCAGTATCAACCTGACACTTGGTCTCCTCACGCCACCGGTTGGCATTGGTCTTTATATTGCTTCGGCAATGGCGGAGGTGAAGCCAACCCGGATATTCAGGAAATTGTGGCCATTCCTTCTTGCGACGCTCATCATTCTTGTAACCCTGAGCGGTGTGCCCTGGTTGTCGACTGCATTCGTCTGAGTGCGGTATTTCCGAACAATCAGGATTGGTTTTAAGCAGAGTTCAGACGGTATGAAAGCCGTACTGTTCCAGCAATGAAACAAGCATCAGCTTTGCTTGCACCCTGTGGTCACGGTGTATTTTGCGGGCCTGTTCAGCCTCACCATTCCGGATGGCCTGCAATACATCCCTGTGGGCGTCGTTTGATTTTGTCGGCTTTGGCCTCAGATGCAACGTCACTTTTCTGGCCCTGCGCACCTGGTCACCGTACATTCGGCAGATATTGCCAATTCGCCGGTTGCCCCCCAGTCGCACCAGTTCCGAGTGGAACAGCTCGTCAGCATTGGCCCATGCTTCCAGATCACCCGCGTTCAGCGCATCATCCATTTTCTGAATAGCCTGTTCCGCAGGGTGGAACTCGCCGGAGGGATGCTTCTTCCTCGCAGCCAATTCTGCCGAAAGGCTTTCAAGTTCCGTAAGCACGTCATAAATCTCGGCCATGTCTTCTGACGACAAGGCCAGGACCCGAACACCGTGTCTGGGTTTCACTTCAACCAGACCCTGGGCTTCAAGGATCAGCGTGGCTTCGCGAATTGGGGTACGAGACATGCCGAGCATTTCGGCAAGTTCGCTTTCCAGATGGTTGGAGCCGGAAGCAAGCCTGTTTTCAAGAATCAGGTTTTTCAAAACCTCAACTGCATGCTGCGTGTTTGACTTGCCCCTGATGGGCCGTTTCCTGCCAGCTGTTTCGGTTGCCGTTTCATCCATTACAGACATACCTTCTGCCCGCTCTCTGCTGATTTGTAGATCGCTTCTTCGATTTTGAGAACGTCCAGATAATCGTGCGCCGAATTTTCAAATTTACCATCGCCTCTGATTGCATTCACTACATGGGATTGTAGGGCAAAAACACAATCTCCGGCAAATCCTGCATACTCCCGTATCGGGATCAGGGTGCGCAGTGTTCGGGAGCCGAATGAACGGAAACGGACCCGTCCGGTACCTTCGAGGCTGATGGTACCCTTGCTGCCTTCAAGCAAGGCTTCCCCCAAAGTTGTGCGGCAATTTTCCGCATCATGGTCGAGGTGGCGGTTTGCATCGAACAGGGCACGCCTCTCTTGGGCAAACTCCATTATGAAGTAACCCGCATCCTCGCCTGCGATGGCCGGGTTCAACTGGCGAAGGTCGGCATAGACCGACAGTGGCTTGCCGAAAAGAAAACGGAACGTGTCAATCCAGTGTACGCCTGTTTCATGAATTAGGAAGCGCGGCATTTTCTGAAAGTAGGGCTGGCGATCGAGATAAGCCTTGTCACCCTGACCGTCTCCGGTACGCAGTCTGAACGTCAACTGGTGTACCTGCCCCAACAGTTCGTCTTCCATCACCCGTTTCATGCAGCGATACCAGGGTTGAAACCTGAAATTCTCATGAATGATGAGGTTTACACCTGCCTGTTCACAAAGCTCTGTAGCTAGCATTGCTTCTTCAAGTGAGTTGCAGAAGGGTTTTTGGCAGATGATTGTCTTTACATCTCTGGAAAGACAAGAACGGATTAACCCCAAATGGCTGTCAGAAGGAGTTATGATATCAACCAGTTCAGGTTTGGCATCGGCCAGCATGGCGTTGACGTTTTTGAATGCAGGCAATCCCGTTTTCTTTGCAGCAGCAAAATCCAGGCTGGCAGATGCTACAAGTTCGATACCTTTAATCCGCCGCCAGGCATCAAGATGGAACTGGCTGAAATACCCGGTTCCAACACATGCCGTTCGGATGCTGCCCATTGTCAGGCCACCAGTTTCGCAATGACAGCTTCTGCGCAACTGTTCGTGTCGGAATTGCCGCCAAGGTCACGGGTCAGATAGCGGTTCTCACCGAGAACAGCATCGACTGCGGTACGAAGACGCTTCGCATCATCGATCATGCGCGGGTTTTCATGGCGGTGCCCCAGCCATTCAAGCATCATGCCTGCGGAAAGGATCATTGCAAACGGATTGGCGATACCCATGCCTGCTATGTCCGGTGCCGAGCCGTGGCAGGGTTGGAAGACGGCCTGCTCGTCTCCGATATCTGCAGAAGGGGCCAGTCCAAGCCCACCCATTAATCCTGCTCCCAGGTCAGAAAGAATGTCACCAAACATGTTTTCGGTAACGAGCACATCAAACTCCCAGGGCTTTTGCACCATCCAGAGTGCAGTGGCATCTACATAGGCATGTTCTGCCTTGATATCCGGAAACCGTTTTGCACGTTCATAAAAAATTTCCCTGAAAAACGCGAAAGCACGAAACACATTTGCCTTGTCCACACATGTAACGGTTCCCATGCTGCAGCCATCCGATTTTCGTTGGGCAGCAAGTGAGAACGCAAAATCAAACAGTTTTTCACTTACATCTCTCGTGATGCGAAGAGTTTCGCGGGCTTCGGCATCGCTGACCTCGCCCCGCCCTTGGGTGTAAAACAACCCTTCAGTGCTTTCGCGGATGAGAACCAGGTCAATCTTTTTGCCTTCCGGCAGGGTAAGGGGACTGGTTGCGCCCGGTGAAACGGTCACAGGTCGTACACCGGCATACAGGTTGAGTGCCTTCCGCAACTCGATCTGTGGAGAAATTTCGGTGCCGTCATCATATCTGACATCCGGCAAGCCCATGGCTGAAAGCAGGATCGCGTCCGAGTTTCTGGCTGCTTCAAGAGATGACGAGGGAAGGGATTCTCCGGTTTTCGCATAATGTGCTGCGCCGGCCGGGGCAGTTTCAAACGAGAATGAATACTCACCGCCATTACCCTGAACGGATTTCAGCACATCAAGAGTGGGTGCCATGATTTCAGGACCAATTCCGTCCCCCTCGAATACGGTAATTCTGAAGTCCGATTTCATGATCTCGCCTGTCTCCGCACTAATGTCCGCCCCTTGAAAGCCAGCAGGAAGCAAGCCTGCCCGCAAAGCCATTCGGGGTCGTTATTTTCGTTATATTCCGGCCCAGACACAAAGTCTTGTCACCCAAATTCCTCCCATTTCCATAGATCGCAATAATGCGTTTGACAACTAATTTTTTAATGTATACGTAATTTCGTGAGTTAAGTCGCGTTACAGGGAGGAAAATCATGAGGCGCACATTCTTGAAGCTTGCAACAGCAGCTGCCGTTGCTCTTTCTGCTGGATCATATGCATCCGCGCAGGAATACCCGTTTAGGGATATCACTACTGCCGTTGTGTGGGGTGCCGGTGGTGGTACCGATACAATCAACCGCATGATCATGGCGGAAATGGAAAAGCATTTGCCAGTGGGTATATCCGTGATCAACCAGACGGGCGGTGTCGCCGGGTCCAACGGCATGGTCTATGTGATGAACCAGCCTGATGACGGCTACACACTGGTTGGCCTTTCCGAATCCAACGTCACTGCCGCTGTCCAGGGTGGCTGGGACAAAAAGTTTTCTTTCTGGCATCCCTTTATAGTGGGCGGTTCGCCGGATCTGATTTCAGTACCAGCCGATTCCCCATACAATACAATCGAAGACCTGGTGAATGCAGCCAAGGAGAAACCCGGCACGATTCCGGCCGCCGCATCGGGTTCAGGTTCGATCCACCACCTCAATCTGCTGGCTATCGAGAACGGTTCCGGCGCCAAGTTCAAGTTTGTCCCCTACAAGGGATCGGCACCTGGTCAGGAGGCTGCCATCGCCGGTGAAGTCGATCTTGTTGTCACGTCACTGGCTGAACAGGCCCCCCTGATCGAAGGTGGCAAACTCAAGCCATTGGCAATGTTGACACCGGAGGACGCAAAATTTGGTGACGTCACGATACCGTCTGCTTTCAACTCGTTTGATGGACTGGACAAGTATTTGCCCTTGAAACAGGCAATAGGGTTTGCGGTTCATGCATCAGCCCCTGATGACGCCAAGGCAGCATTGACCGATGCCTTCAACAAGGCCATTGCATCGGATGTCGTCGCTGAATGGGCGAAGTCCAACAACTATGATATCTCGGGTAAATCTGGTGCCGAGGCCTCCGCAATTTTCTCGAAGCTTGAAAGCACATTTGCCTGGACGCTTTGGGAACTTGGTGCAGCCAAGGTTGATCCCGCAACGCTCGACATAGCAAAGCCGTGAAGGCCGTCAGGCAATAAACGAAACACGCAGTCTCCGGCCGGGTTTTCCGGCCGGTATGCGGTTGGGCAGGTATTGGCCATGGAAGATAAGACAATCCTCAGGGCGCGTGATTTCTGGGCATCGCTCGTATTGATTACGGTTAGTCTGTTCTTTCTGTACAAGACAACGGACATACCATTTCTTGAGACAAGCGTAGCAGGAGTTGATGCTGCGGATTGGTACAATTCTGCTGCTCTCGTACCTTATGGAATTTTCGCAGCATTATTCATTCTGGCTGTCACATTGCTGGTTATCTCGATCCGTGATGGTGGGGCCGCTCACGCACTCTCCATGATCGGAATAGGCTATAGCGGCCAAGAGTTGTTCAGGGTGTTTTGCATCGCGCTCATTCTGTTCATTTATATTTTTGCACTTGTACCAAGGGTGGATTTCATCCTCTCTTCGGCCCTGATGATTACCAGCCTTATCTGGGGGTTTCACAACGAAGACCAAAGGGCCATGCTGGTCGGTGCGGGTGTTGTCTCAATGACTGGTGCCTACGCATTGATCATGAATTTCCCTGTTTCGGAATGGGCCAAGCCGCATGATGATGATTGGATCACATTGTTCGCATTCTTGCTGCTGACCACCATCATGATACTGACGGAATACCGGGCAGAAAGCTTGTCCCGTGTCGTAAGGGTTACCCCCGTTGTTGCAGTCATGGCTCCCTTGATCCTTGTCTGCGCAATGGCTTTTGGTTTTCGTCAGAATGTTCCCAACCGAACAGGTCTGGTATTCTCGAAAATCGAGTATCACTACTATGTCACCTTGCGACCGCTCTGGCAGGGGAAACGTTGATGGAATTCGTGATCACCCAATTGTCCGGATTCGGCGTTTCGCTGGTGTCGCTTGCTCTTGATCCGGTAACCTATCTCTATCTGGTTCCGGCTGTGTTTCTGGGTATAGTGTTCGGTGCACTGCCGGGGCTGACCGCAACTCTTGCCGTAACAATCCTGACCGGCTTTTTTGGAAACAAGTTTCCACTGGATCAGGCATTGATTGCCTTGATTGGTGCCTATGTAGGGGCAATCTATGGAGGCTCTTATCCTTCCATTCTGCTTAACATTCCGGGCACTGCTGCGTCTGCAGCAACTGCAATGGATGGTTATCCGCTCACCAGGCAGGGCAGGGGTGGGGAAGCATTGGGACTTACTACAACGGCGTCTTTCATAGGTACATTGTTCGGCACCATGTGTTTGCTTATTCTGGTATGGGTGTTGCTGCTGGTCTCACAAAACATCGCCTCTCCTGAAAAGGCATTGCTTGCACTCTTCGGTATACTTTTATCCGGAACGCTCATGTCCAGGGATCTTGTCATCAAGGGCTGGATATCAGGCTTGGCGGGATTGGCAATGGCCATGGTGGGGCTTGATCCGATTTTGTCGGAAGAGCGCTATGTTTTCGATTGGTCCTATCTTTATTCCGGCTTTCAGGTGGTTCCCGTTCTCATGGGCGCTTTCGCCATTCCCCAGATCATGGATGGCATGAGATCGGCTCTTAATGTTGGAACAATCCCCGATGTCACGAGAATTCGCCCGCAACTTGCTGAAGTTACAAAGCGGATGCCGGTTATTCTGAGAAGCGGGGCTATCGGTACCGGCGTCGGGACACTCCCCGGTGTGGGTGAAGATGTAGCCGGTTGGGTTTCTTACGGGGTGGGAAAGACCACGTCACCCGAAAGCAAGCAGTTTGGGCACGGGTCTGTTGATGGATTGATATCGGCAGAAGCCGCAAACAATGCGGCAATCGGTGGGGCTCTCATTCCACTACTGGTGTTGGGTATTCCCGGGTCGCCACCTGCCGCAGCACTTCTTGGGGCTCTCAAGATCAACAATGTGATACCTGGCCCGACTATTGATCCGGCGCTGGTTGTTCATATCGTGGCGGTTCTGGTGATGGCGTCAATTACCATGTTCCTGATGGGGCTATTTACCGCCCGCATATTCATCACCATTCTGCAAATACCCAAAACCGTTTTCCTGCCGGTGGTAATGGTACTGACAACCATTGGCTCTTTCAGCGTGGGCGGTGGAGTAAATGATCTGTTTTTGATGTTTGGCGTCGGACTTGTGGCCTATTTGATGAACCTGATGCACTATCCCATTGCACCTCTGGTAATCGGTGTAATTCTGGGCGGGCTTTTCGATGAAACCTTCCGCCGCTCACTCCTCATTTCCGATGGTGATCTCAGTATATTTGTCACCCGGCCGGGAGCTGCAATCCTTCTTGCGGTGAATGTCCTGTTATTGTTTAGCCAGACCGCACCTTTCAGAAGGCTGTACACGCGGCTTTCGCGGAGAGATAGCAGCTTTTCAAAGGTCTGAAGCTCAAAACCCGCGACTGGTGCAGTAATGCCAGATTCTGCAAGGATTGGGCATTGTATGACCCGTCCCATTAAACAATAGCCAAAACCTATCAATCGCATCATTTCTTTCAATTGGAATTATCCCAAAAAAGGCACATTTTGGGATCATGATCTATGCAGTTTACAAGCCAATTGAGTTGAACCATGAAACAAGTGAAACAACTACGCAGTCCGGTCGTTGCACATCCGTTCCTGTTCAACCGCTCCACGATGCAACAAACGCATTTGCAGGGTCTGATAAGGAATGGCGCTTTTTCCGGCCTTATGTATCCAGTCACTCCGCAAAAAGAAGAAATTGTTCCGGAAACCTCCGGCATCTTACATGCCAGAAAAACCACGCGTTGAACGCTTGCGTCCGGTCAATCTCGGACTGTTTGTTCCTGCATCCGGGCATTCAGCTGTATCATTAAGCTGAATGCTCCAAGTCGGTTGGCTGCCGTCATCCCCATCCCCTCACTGCACGGCGGCCAACCGGTTTCTTCTTCCTCAAAATTAAAAATCCACAAAGATCAAGGGTTCATACTCAATGGCAAGACTTGTCAGGCGCGTGCAGCATTTTCTGAGGTTGGAAACATCAGCAGGCATCTTTTTGATGTTTGCAGCCGCGCTTGCATTATTGGCAAACAACTCCTGGTTCAGTCCGCTTTATTCTGGCCTGCTTTCAACACCGGTTGAGTTGCGTATCGGATCTCTTGAACTGGCAAAACCATTGTTGCTCTGGATCAATGACGGTCTAATGGCTGTATTCTTTTTCCTTGTCGGATTGGAGATGAAAAGGGAAATCCTTCAAGGCGAACTTTCCACCCTGAGAAAAGCATCCCTTCCATTGCTGGCTGCTTTGGGAGGCATGGCAGGGCCGGCGCTGATTTACTCGTTTATCAATTGGGGAGACCCCGCAACAATGCGTGGCTGGGCAATTCCCTCTGCAACAGACATTGCCTTTGCCTTGGGTGTACTTGCCCTGCTGGGAAACCGTGTCCCGGTTTCACTCAAGGTTTTCCTGCTTGCGCTTGCCATAATCGATGATATCGGCGCGATAACAATTATCGCTATTTTTTATACAGAAAACTTGTCCGTCGAAATGCTTGGTCTTGCCCTGGCGGGATTTACGGCCCTGATCGCGATCAACCGTTCCGGCGTTAAAGCCATTACCCCGTATGCCCTTGTCGGGCTGTTTATCTGGGTCTGTGTTTTGAAGTCAGGTGTTCATGCCACCCTTGCAGGTGTGGTAACGGCGCTTGCCATACCCATGGAAGGCAGGAGCGAACAGGACCAGTCACCCTTGCGCCGTCTGGAGCACAGCTTGCATACCTGGGTCGCATTCCTTGTGCTGCCGGTATTTGCCTTTGCCAATGCAGGGGTGCAACTGACAAGCCTTTCACTCTCTGACCTGACTGCGACAGTACCTCTTGGTGTTGCACTTGGGCTGTTTTTCGGAAACCAGATTGCCATTTTCCTGGTTACCTTCGTGGCAGTCAAATGCCGATTGGCTAATTTGCCTGACAATCTCGGCTGGATGCAGGTTTATGGAGCCGGCTGTCTGGCAGGCATCGGGTTCACGATGAGCCTGTTCATTGGCACCCTCGCATTTGACAGTGCAGAACTCATCAATCAGGTTCGTCTCGGCGTTCTGATGGGGTCCTTTGCTTCGGCAATCCTCGGATATCTTGTGCTTCGCCTGTCCTGCTCCGAACCAGTTGCAACGGCAAAACTTGCACCTGCCTCCGCCGGTTGAATTGTCTTCACTACAGTTTACACGCAGTTGGAATGGCAATGATCTGTCTTGAGTGGAGCCAAAAAGGCTCAAACAAGCCTGTTTCAGGCATTTCTCGGTAAGTTTCGATAAAGCTTTTTGGTCTATCAACAATGCGATTTGTATAGATAATTGTGATGGGCCCAAGCCGTTTTCAGTATTGAACCTGTGTTGTAACAGCAGCAATCAAGTCCTGTGGTACAACATGGCGTCGGCCAGGGTGAACCAGTCATGAAGACACTCCGAAACAGTTGTCGCATCCATTGATAACAACCGTGGAAAGTACCTCATGAACATATTTGCAAGATTTGGGCTGGTCAAAACCGTTACGGCCATTACGACCGCTATCCTGATGGTATCACTTGCAGCCATCTCCATCGCCTTGTCGCTCAATATTTCCGACCGTATCGCAGAACAAGCTGTCCAAAGCCAGAATGCCAGCCTCAGGACCTTGTCCACAATTGCCGGCCGCGATCTGGACAATGTAAACCTGACCTGGAAATCGGGTAATGTGGACCGCATCGTGATGGAGGAAATTCCTGCAGAATTTGCAACTCACGAGATGATCGACACAGTGGGACGCATGACCGGCCAGACTGCCACGATTTTTGCGTGGGATGAGGAAACAAAGGATTTCTGGCGTCGTACAACAAATATCGTCAAGCCGGATGGCAAGCGCGCGGTTGGTACCCAGCTTGGCCAGAACGGAGCCGTCTACCCTGTTATCATGCAAGGCAAGACCTTCCGCGGAGAAGCTGTTATTCTTGGGGTTCCCTACTACACAATTTATCAGCCTGTCTTCAACTCCGCCGGGAAGCCGGTCGGCATTTTCTATGCAGGTGTGAGGTCTGAGGAAATCAACGCCCAGGCAACTGAAGTATACTGGACGATCGGTATTGCTGCATTGTGTATTCTGGCCTTTGCAGTAGTTGTGATGTCCTGGCTGTCCAACAAGGTGTTGAAGCCGATTCCAGCATTGTCCAAGACAGCAGGTGCCTTGTCTCAGGGGCAGTATGAGATTGATATCCCGTACCGTGATCATCAGAATGAAATTGGTGAACTTGCAGAATCCCTGGAAGTATTTCGTGTCGGTGCCCTGGAAAAGGTTGAGCTTGAAAGCGAGGCTCAGAAGAACCGTCAGGAAACTGAAAATGAGCGCCGCATGAACGAGGATGCCAAAGCTGAGCAAAGCCAGAAGCTTCAGCAAGCCGTGGATGCTATAGGGGACGGTTTGAGCCGTCTGAGTAACGGCGATCTCTCAATTTCGCTTGATACTCCGTTCAGTGACGACATGGAAAAACTGCGCCATGATTTCAACAATGCGGTACGAAACCTGAATGCCACAATGACGGACCTCAAGAACGAGACCACTGAAATCCGTTCTGGCTCAGAGGAGATGCGTGCAGCAACAGATGACCTGTCGCGACGTACCGAAAGTCAGGCTGCCTCTCTGGAGGAGACATCCGCTGCGCTTGAGGAGTTGACAGCAACAGTCAAGGACTCTGCAAATCGTGCCGAGGAAGCTACAGAAATGGCGCAGGAAACACAAAGCAGCGCAGAAAACTCCCGCAAGGTTGTTGCCAGCGCAGTAGAGGCCATGTCACGCATTGAGGCAGCATCTGGTGAAATCACAAGCATCATCAATGTGATTGACGAGATTGCTTTCCAGACAAACCTGCTTGCATTGAATGCCGGCGTTGAAGCGGCACGTGCAGGTGAGGCGGGACGCGGTTTTGCTGTTGTTGCGCAAGAGGTGCGGGAGCTTGCACAGCGTTCGGCTGAAGCTGCCAAGGATATCAAGAACCTCATTACCAAATCAGGGGTCGAAGTCGAAGGCGGCGTGAAACTGGTAAATGAAACCGGTGAAGTGTTGACCGGAATTTCCGAGCAGGTAACGAAGATCAACGAGCATATCCGTACCATTGCCACAGCAACACGTGAGCAGAATATCGGTCTTAACGACATCAATTCTGCCGTTAATGAAATGGACCAGGTTACCCAGCAGAATGCGGCAATGGCAGAAGAAGCAAATGCCGTCATGCAGGGCCTTGAGAAAAACTCGAAAAGACTGGCCAGTCTTATCGCGAAATTTCTCATCAACAAGACGTCAGTTGCAGAAGGGCAGTCAGGGCTGGAAGACAAAGCCGCCTGAATTGCCTGAAAAAATCAGGAGCCAATTCGAACCCGGCCATGCATTTGGCCGGGTTTGCTTTTTTTGTCAGCCGCCTGTTTCAAAATCTCGGCAATCTCTACAAACTGGTCAGCAAGCGGGTTTGTCTTTCGCCATATCATGCCGATCACGCGTTTTGGCCTTGGAGCCTTGAAACGCGACACGCAAACATCAGCAGTTCTTGTTTCGATATCAACAGCCATTTCCGGTACCAGCGTCACACCAATTCCCGCACCGACCATCTGCACCAGGGTTGAAAGTGAACTGCCATCCAGTCCTTCCTTTGGCAGACCGGACCGAGGGTTGCAGAATGCCAGGGCCTGGTCACGGAAACAGTGACCTTCTTCCAGCAGCAGCAACCTCATTTGCGATAGCGTATCGCTTCCGGGAACGGGCTTTCCGGCGTCTTCCAACGGTCTGACCAACAGAAACTCTTCTGAAAACAAGGGGAACTCGGTGAAGCTGGTTTCCGAAACCGGTAATGCCACAATTGCCATGTCCAATTGCCCGTCACCCAGTTCGCGAACAAGACGTTCGGTCAGGGTTTCACGTACGTGAATATCGATGCCGGGGTGCCTGAAAGTCAGGTTGCCTATGAAAGTCGGAAGCAGATAGGGGGCAACGGTTGGAATAATGCCGATACGCAGGCGAGTTAGCCGACCGGACTGTGCAGAATGGGCAAGGTCAGAAAGTTCATCAACAGAATGGAGAATTTTACGGGCACGTTCTGCCACGGTCTCTCCAAATGCTGTCAGCTTGATCTGGCGCGCATGACGTTCGAAGAGTGGAGTGCCGAACTGCTCTTCCAGTTCCTTGATCTGCATGGACAATGCAGGCTGTGAAATGGCGCTTGCGTCAGCCGCTCTGCCAAAGTGTCCGTGAGCTGCCAGTGCCAGAAAATATCTCAGTTGTTTCAGTGTCAGGTTTTTCATAAGAAATTCTTATCGCAACAATTAGAAAATTCAACTTCAATTAATTGAATTCGTTTGTTACGAATTCGCCATGAAATACAGCTACCCGTACTGTCAGCGCCGGTTCAATTCGCTTTAAACCGGCCATGAACAGCCAGACAGACCTGTCTTTCACACATTTTAGCTGCAACCCTGAAGTGGAGGCTTCACATGAACGATATGAGTCAGGGCAAATGCCCGATAATGCACACCAGCAATGCTGCGCGGTCCAACCGTGATTGGTGGCCAAACCAGCTCAACTTGAAAATCCTGCATCAAAACCAGCCAGCCCTTGATCCACTGGGTGAAGATTTCAATTATGCGGAAGAATTCAAGAAACTTGATCTCGATGCCGTCAAGAAAGACCTCGCTGACCTGATGACCGACAGTCAGGATTGGTGGCCGGCAGATTATGGTCATTACGGTCCGTTTTTCATTCGCATGGCATGGCATTCGGCTGGTACCTACAGAACCGCAGATGGCCGTGGCGGTGCCACGTCCGGCACACAGCGTTTTGCACCACTGAATTCATGGCCGGACAATGGCAACCTCGACAAGGCGCGTCGTCTTCTATGGCCGGTCAAACAGAAATACGGTGACCGGCTTTCATGGGCCGACCTGTTGATTCTGACCGGCAATGTTGCGCTTGAAACTATGGGGTTCAAGACATTTGGTTTTGGTGGCGGCCGTGCCGATGTTTGGGAGCCCGAGGAAGATATTTACTGGGGATCAGAAACAGAATGGCTCGCTACCAGTGACAAACCTGGAAGTCGCTATTCCGGTGAACGTGTCCTGGAAAATCCGCTTGCTGCCGTGCAGATGGGCCTGATCTATGTAAACCCGGAAGGCCCGGACGGAAACCCGGATCCGGTTGCTTCTGGCAGGGACATTCGCGACACATTCGGAAGAATGGCCATGAATGACGAGGAAACCGTTGCATTGGTTGCAGGTGGTCACACCTTTGGCAAGGCGCATGGTGCCGGTGATGCGGGTCTGGTTGGTGCTGACCCGGAAGCCGCTCCCATGTCTGCCCAGGGCTTTGGCTGGACCAGCACTCACAAATCAGGAAAGGGCGTTGATGCCATAACCAGTGGTGTAGAGGGCCCCTGGACGCCAACGCCGACACAGTGGGACATGAGTTATTTTGATGTTCTTTTCGGTTATGAATGGGAACTCACGAAAAGCCCTGCGGGTGCAAACCAGTGGCAGCCTGCCGATCTGAAAGATGATGACAAGGCACCGCAGGTTGACGGTAACGGCACTGTTCCGATCATGATGACTACTGCCGACATGGCAATGCGCATGGACCCGGCCTACGAAAAAATCTCGCGCCGCTTCCATCAAAATCCGGAAGAGTTTGCCGATGCGTTCGCCCGCGCCTGGTACAAGCTGACACACCGCGATATGGGGCCGAAAGTCCTGTATCTCGGCAAGGAAGTTCCGCAAGAAGAACTCATCTGGCAGGATCCGGTATCCGATGATACCCGTTCAAACATTGATGATGGCGATGTAGCCGCACTCAAGGAAAAACTGCTCGCTAGCGGGCTTTCCATTCCCGAACTGGTCTCAACCGCATGGGCGTCCGCGTCTGTATTCCGCGGATCAGACAAGCGTGGCGGTGCAGATGGTGCCCGAATTAGACTTGCACCACAGAAAGACTGGGATGCAAACCAGCCTGAACAACTTGCCAAGGTGTTGGACAAGCTGGAGACTATCCAGAAGGAATTCAACGAAAGTGCATCAGGAGGCAAAAAGGTCTCCCTTGCGGACTTGATCGTGCTTGGCGGTTCAGCTGCTGTTGAAAAGGCAGCAAAGGCGGCAGGGCATGACATCAAGGTGCCTTTCACCTCCGGTCGAGGCGATGCCACAGCCGAGCAGACGGATGCTGAATCCTTTGAGCCGCTCGAGCCCAAGTCAGACGGTTTCCGTAACTACAATCCGGAAAAGTTCAGCATCTCTTCTGAAGAACTTCTGGTGGACCGTGCACAGCTGCTGGGTCTTTCTGCTCCACAGATGACGGCCTTGATTGGCGGACTTCGTGTGCTCAATACCAATCATGGTGGAACGGAATACGGAGTGTTCACGGACAAACCGGAAACCCTGACCAACGACTTCTTTGTCAATCTGCTGGATATGGGCACTGTGTGGAAAGCACTGGATGAAGACGAGGAAAAGTTCGAAGGGCGGGATCGCATGACCGACGAGGTCAAGTGGAAGGCCACCCGCGCGGATCTCGTATTTGGTTCTAATTCCCAGTTGAGAGCCATCGCAGAAGTCTATGCCCAGGATGATTCCAAAGAGCGTTTTGCTCGTGATTTCGTCGCAGCCTGGGACAAGGTAATGATGGCGGATCGTTTCGACGTCAAATAACAGGGGTTCATTGAACCACACTTGAACGGCGCTTCATTTGAGGCGCCGTTTTTTTTGCCAGACATTGAATTTGGTTGACCCGTTGCCAAAAAAGAGTATCGCCGGATTATCAGGGAATTTGACTTTGTCATTGTTCCGGGTGTGGAATGCGCAGATTTCGACGGGCAGTTTGTATGGAAAGTGGAAAAAGCACCGAGACTGTGAAGGCGCATGGTGCAATGTTGTTGTTTGCTGCCATTATTTCCGGTTCCTTCTCACTCGGTGATCTCGCGGCCCCCCATATCGCGCCAGCTGCACTGAATGGCGTTCGCTTCACCTTTGCCTGCCTGATCATGTTGACGGCTGGTTTGGCCATTCATGGCAAGCCCCCGATACTGGCAACCGGCTATTGGCGTTTTTTTGTTCTTGGCGGGTTGTCTGCTGCCTATTTTGTCACGATGTTCGTCGCATTGCAGATTGCTGAGCCTGTTTCAACCGGGGCAGTCTTCACATTGATCCCGCTAATGAGTACTGGCTTCGGCTGTTTGTTGTTGAAACAGACGGTTGGTCTTCGGGTCTGGACCGGGCTGTTGTTGGCCGCATGTGGGGCTTTGTGGGTCATCTTCGAAGGTAACCTCGAGGCAATGCGGAGATTTCGGATCGGTGAAGGGGAGTTGATATATCTGGTGGGATGCATTGCCTATGCTGCTTATGCACCGCTTGTACGTAAACTGAACCGGGGAGAAGCTGCTTACCCCTTCACCTTCATGACGCTCTTGGGTTGCACGCTGATCACGATTGTGGCCGGTATGGGTGATCTCGCCGCGACAAACTGGATGGAATTGCCCGGGATTGTATGGGTGGCAATCGTTTATCTGGCAATATTTGCAACGGCCTGTACCTTTTTCCTGTTGCAGTACGCATCACTGCGGCTGCCTTCATCAAAAGTGCTTTCCTATGGATACCTGATCCCCGGCTTTGTCATTCTTTATGAAGGATTGCTGGGGCATGGCTGGGCAGGCTGGAGCATGGTAGCAGGAGCCGCACTGGCTGCTCTGGCGCTGGTATATGCATTGCTTAGCAGGGAATAGGTCAGCCCTGGTCCCGTTCAGGTGAAGGCCTTAGGCCGATACCATCAAGAATAATCGTCGTGACACTTGCTTTGGCATCCTGCCACTGCCTGTTATTCATGGGCTTGTTGCCGTTTAGCGCGGTAATCTGGTGCTGGAAATCAGCATAATGCTGGGTCGTTGCCCATATCAGATACAGGATTGCTTTCGGGTCCATCTGCTTTATGCGCCCGTCCGCCATCCAGCGTTTGAAAATCCGCTCCCGTGTTGCAATCCATGCCTTGAGTTCATTCTCGATATATTCTTGTGCAAATGGAGCGCCATGAATAATTTCGTTTGCCCAGACTTTCGAACCGTGAGGCCGCTGGCGTGATAGTTCCATTTTGTCATGAATGTACATGGTAAGCGCTTGCGCCGGATCCATGTCACCATCCATGCCTTTTGATGCATCCAGCCAGAGATGAAAAATGTCTTCTATGACCCGGCGGTACAGAGCCTCCTTGGAATGGAAATAATACACGATGTTTGATTTCGGAACGCCGGCTTCTTCTGCAATCATGCTTATGGATGAGCCCTTGTATCCTGCCTCGGCAAAGACCCGTTCTGCAGCTTTCAGAATGGTTGTTACGTTGCGTTCACGTGTTTGCTGTCTGGTTTCTCCGGTCAGCATGTCAAGAAAAGCTCTTTAAAATCATGTACCTGAACTCCAATGGAGTTATCTTAGCCTGTAAGGCGGCGTCTGAAAACAAAAAACCTGCACGATCGTGCAGAAAATGCTTGACCGATTGTACAGAACGCGGTTTCATTTGTTATCCGTGATTGTGAGGGTAATCATGCGAGCATTGAAAATTGCATTTGTGCAATATTTGCATCTTGTTTGCGAGGCTGGATTATTGCCTCGGATTGCTGCTGTTTGCCTTTCGGCGGGCAAGCCTGTTTCCCTCGCGGAATTTTTCCAGTTTCAAATTCACACCACAATTGTGGGCAGGCCAGATGGTCCGCCGGTCAGCGTGCCGGTGCCAAGTCTGCAGACAGGATAGGGCATGATGGCAACACCCGGCGAAAACCTCCGTATCAATGGCGACCGTCTCTGGTCATCAATCCATGAGATGGCAGAAATCGGACCGGGGGTAGCCGGTGGTTCCAATCGTCAGACCGTGACAGACGAAGATGCGCAGGGTCGCAAACTTTTCCAGAAGTGGTGTGAGGACGAGGGGCTGATCATGGGTGTCGACCAGATGGGCACCATGTTCATGCGTCGTGAGGGAACTAACCCCGATGCATTGCCTGTTTATGTCGGTTCACACCTTGATACTCAGCCAACCGGTGGACGGTATGACGGGGTCCTTGGCGTTCTGGCCGGTCTGGAAATTGTACGTACGCTGAATGATCTGGACATCAAGACAAAACATCCGATTGTGGTCACCAACTGGACAAATGAGGAAGGCACCCGCTTTGCTCCGGCCATGATGGCGTCCGGTGTTTTCGCCAAGCAGTTCACGCAGGACTGGGCTTACGCCAAGACTGATGCCGATGGAAAAACCTTCGGTGAAGAACTGGAGCGCATCGGTTGGAAAGGCGATGAGGAAGTCGGCAGCCGGGACATGCGGGCTTTCTTTGAACTTCACATCGAACAAGGGCCGATACTGGAAGCCGAGAATATCGATATCGGTGTTGTTACACACGGACAGGGACTTTCCTGGACGCAGGTCACGATTACCGGCAAGGATGCACATACCGGCTCAACGCCGATGCCCATGCGCAAGAACGCAGGGCTTGGCATGGCACGTGTTCTGGAACTGGTCGATGAAATTGCGTGGAGCCACAAGCCCGATGCCGTCGGTGCGGCGGGACATATCGAGGTTTTCCCGAACTCGCGCAACGTCATACCCGGCAAGGTGGTTTTCACCGTCGATTTTCGCTCTCCCGAACTCGATGTGATTAAGGATATGGAAAACCGCCTTGCCGTTGGTGCCAGGAAAATATGTGACGAGATGGGGCTGGAGATAGAACTTGAAAAGGTCGGGGGATTTGACCCGGTTGAGTTCGATGATGGGTGCGTAACCGCGATCCGTAATGCCGCAGAGCGTCTTGGCTATTCACACAGGGATATTGTTTCCGGAGCTGGCCACGATGCCTGCTGGATCAACCGTTGTGCTCCAACCGCAATGGTGATGTGCCCGTGTGTCGACGGCTTGTCTCATAATGAGGCTGAGGAAATTTCCAAGGAGTGGAGCACGGCAGGCGCGGAAGTGCTGTTCCACGCAGTGGTCGAAACGGCGGAGATTGTCAGTTGAACCTGCGTGCCGCACACCCACGATCCGAAGCGGAGAGAAAAACTACGGGAGCCACACCATGACCATAACCACCATCAAAAACGGAACCATCGTCACTGCTGATCTGACCTACAAGGCAGATGTACAGGTTGAAAACGGTGTGATCAGCGCCATCGGGCCAAACCTTTCCGGCGGTGAGGAACTGGATGCGACCGGGTGTTACATCATGCCGGGTGGCATCGATCCGCATACTCACTTGGAAATGCCGTTCATGGGGACATATTCCTCTGATGATTTCGAGAGCGGGACGAGGGCAGCACTCTCCGGTGGTACCACAATGGTTGTTGACTTCGCCTTGCCTGCGCCGGGGCAGTCACTGCTGGAAGCAATCCAGATGTGGGACAACAAGTCGACCCGCGCCAATTGCGATTACTCCTTTCACATGGCGATCACCTGGTGGGGTGAGCAGGTATTCAACGAAATGGAGACGGTCGTAAAGGACAAGGGCATCAACACGTTCAAGCACTTCCTGGCCTACAAGGGCGCGTTGATGGTGAACGATGATGAACTCTACGCTTCTTTCCAGCGTTGTGCGGAACTGGGCGCAATTCCCATGGTGCATGCCGAAAACGGCGATGTGGTCGCGGAACTGTCCGCAAAGCTATTGGCTGAAGGAAATAACGGCCCGGAGGCGCATGCCTATTCCCGTCCGCCACAGGTAGAAGGCGAGGCAACCAACCGCGCCATCATGATCGCTGACATGGCCGGTGCGCCACTCTATGTGGTGCATACATCATGCGAGGACAGTCACGAAGCGATCCGTCGGGCACGGCAACAGGGCAAGCGTGTCTGGGGCGAACCGCTGATCCAGCATTTGACGCTCGATGAAAGCGAGTATTTCAACAAGGATTGGGACCATGCGGCACGCCGTGTGATGTCTCCGCCATTCCGCAACAAGCAGCACCAGGATTCCCTCTGGGCCGGTCTTGCTGCCGGGTCATTGTCGGTAGTGGCTACAGATCATTGTGCTTTCACTACTGAGCAGAAACGCTACGGTGTTGGAGATTTTACCAAGATACCAAACGGCACCGGCGGTCTTGAGGACCGTTTGCCGATGTTGTGGACCTATGGCGTTGCTACAGGCCGTCTGACAATGAACGAGTTTGTAGCCGTCACTTCCACCAATATTGCCAAGATCATGAACATGTATCCGAAAAAGGGTGCTGTGTTGGTGGGTAGTGATGCAGACCTTGTAGTCTGGGATCCCGAAAAGGAAAAAACCATTGCCGCGAACAGTCAGCAATCGGCCATTGATTACAATGTTTTTGAGGGCAAGAAGGTCAGGGGGCTGCCGCGTTATACTCTCAGCCGCGGGCTGGTCTCTGTCGTTGATGGAGAAGTGAAGACACAGGAAGGCCACGGCAAGTTTGTCAAGCGTGAGCCAAACGGCACGGTAAGCAAGGCGCTTTCCACATGGAAGGAACTCACCAATCCCAATCCGGTGAAGCGGACCGGTATTCCGGCAACAGGGGTTTGATTTGGAGAAAATTTTTATCGCTGCCGCCGCTATCACGAATGACAGGAACCAGATGCTCCTGGTGAGGAAAGAAAACACCGGAGCGTTCATGCAGCCTGGAGGCAAAATTGATAAAGGTGAAAGTTCGCTACAGGCGCTTGTCAGGGAATTGTACGAAGAACTGTCGCTGGAAGTAAATGAAAGCGAACTGGTCTGGCTGGGAAGTTATTGTGCTGATGCCGCCAACGAACCGAACATGATCGTACAGGCAGAGGTTTTTGCCATGAAGACCGACAAACGGGTTAAACCCGGTGCCGAAATTGCAGAGGTTTCCTGGTACCCGGATCATAATAAGAAAAACATTGAGCTGGCCCCGCTTACACGCGACAAGGTTCTTCCGGCGATTGGACTTGCATGAAAAACGTTATTACCACAGAAGGTCTCAATCTGACATTCCAGACCAATGATGGTCCTGTGCATGCCTTGTCAGATGTGAACCTTGAAGTCGGGCAGGGCGATTTCGTATCCTTCATTGGGCCTTCGGGGTGTGGCAAGACTACTTTCCTCAGGGTCATCGCCGACCTTGAAAAACCCACTGGAGGTTCGATTTCAGTCAATGGCATGACACCGGAACAGGCCCGCAGGGAGCGCGCTTACGGTTATGTGTTTCAGGCAGCATCCTTGCTTCCGTGGCGCACCATCGAGAAAAACGTTGCCCTGCCGCTCGAGATCATGGGACTTTCTTCAACAGAACAGAAAGAACGCACATCAAGGGTGTTGGAGCTTGTCGATCTAGCAGGCTTTGGCAAGAAATATCCATGGCAATTGTCCGGCGGCATGCAACAGCGTGCCTCGATTGCCCGTGCATTGGCTTTTGATGCCGATCTGCTGCTCATGGACGAGCCGTTCGGCGCGCTTGACGAGATTGTTCGCGACCATCTCAACGAGCAGTTGCTCAAACTCTGGGATCGCACCAACAAGACCATTTGTTTTGTGACGCACTCGATCCCTGAGGCCGTCTATCTTTCGACGCGGATCGTTGTCATGTCACCACGCCCCGGCCGCGTGACGGATGTGATTGAATCAACCCTGCCAAAAGAACGGCCGCTCGAGATCCGTGAAAGCAAGGAATTTCTCGAAATTGCCCACCGTGTTCGGGAGGGGCTGAGAGCAGGACATTCCTATGATGAGTGAGCGCAAATGACCAGAAAAGGCAAAACCATACCGGTATTGACCATCGTCGCGGCCATCGTGATGTTGTGGTACATCGGCTCGGTGTGGATGAATGCGCCTTTCGAATATGACCAGGCTGAGCGCCTGTCCAAGCCTGCGCCAGCCTTCGGCGAACTGGTAACGAAAACCATGGCACAAGAGCGACCGGTCTTGCCTGCTCCGCATCAGGTGCTGACGGAAATTTATGAAACAACGGTTCTGAAAAAGATCACGTCGAAGCGTTCGCTGATTTACCATGCGTGGATTACGTTGTCTGCGACACTGCTTGGGTTCGTGATTGGAACGGCACTGGGCATCGCACTGGCTGTCGGCATTGTTCACAACAGGGCAATGGACAAATCGGTCATGCCCTGGGTGATTACTTCTCAAACCATTCCTATCCTGGCCATTGCACCGATGATCATCGTTGTTTTGAATGCTGCCGGCATTTCCGGCCTGCTGCCCAAAGCGCTGATTTCCACTTATCTTTCTTTTTTCCCGGTCGTGGTCGGCATGGTGAAGGGGCTTCGCTCACCCAGCATGAGCGAGCTTGATCTGATGCGAACCTACAATGCCTCCAGGGCACAAACTTTCTGGAAACTGCGCTGGCCATCATCGATGCCGTACCTGTTTACATCGCTCAAGGTTGCTGTGGCCATTTCACTTGTTGGTGCAATTGTTGGAGAAATGCCCACAGGGGCGGTTGCAGGACTTGGTGCCCGCTTGCTGGCGGGAAGCTATTACGGACAGACAATCCAGATATGGTCTGCCTTGTTCATGGCCGCTGCACTCGCCGCAGTCCTGGTCATGCTGGTTGGTTTTGCGCATGCGTATGTATTGCGCCAGATGGGACAGAAACCGGGAGGGGCATTGGCATGACCTGGCTGATTGCTGCACTCGTTTTCTGGATCACCGCCTGGTGGCTGAACCAAAGGCTTGTCGCTGTTGATACGGGCAGCAACATGGTGATGAAGCGGGGTATAAACCTGCTTGTTCCGTTTCTGTTTGGCCTGACGATTTTCGTCATCTGGGAATTTGTAGTCCGTGGGCTTCAGGTGCCCTCTGTTCTCTTGCCTCCGCCATCGATGATCTGGGAGCGCATTACCAATTCCTTGCCTATATTATGGGCCGATTTTCGACAGACTTTTCTTAAGGCGGTGCTTGCAGGGTATGTCCTTGGTTGCGGCTCGGGGTTTCTCGTCGCGCTGCTGATTGACCGATCGCCATTCTTGCAACGTGGTTTGCTGCCACTTGGAAACTTTGTGTCGGCACTGCCGATCATCGGTGTGGCCCCGATCATGGTCATGTGGTTTGGTTTTGACTGGCAGTCAAAGGCTGCAGTTGTTGTCATCATGACCTTCTTTCCAATGCTGGTGAATACCGTAGAAGGCCTTGCGGCTGCGGGAAACATGGAACGTGACCTGATGCGCACCTATGCCAGTTCCTGGTGGCAGACCTTGCTGAAACTGCGCCTGCCAGCGGCAGCCCCATTTATTTTCAATGCCTTGAAAATCAACTCAACCCTGGCCCTGATTGGTGCCATTGTTGCGGAGTTCTTTGGAACGCCGATTGTCGGCATGGGATTTCGGATTTCAACGGAAGTGGGCAGAATGAACATTGATATGGTCTGGGCGGAGATTGCGGTTGCCGCATTGGCTGGCTCGGCCTTTTACGGATTGGTGGCGCTTGTCGAAAGAGCTGTCACCTTTTGGCATCCGTCCGTGAGGACGGGTACGCGCTAGGGGAGAGATGCGTAAACAACAGAAAGGGAGAAGACAAATGAAGAAATATGTCACATTGGCACTGGCCGGAGCGATGTCGCTCACGGCATGGGCCGCAAACGCAGCAGACAAGGTTACGCTGCAACTCAAATGGGTAACCCAGGCACAGTTTGCCGGTTATTACGTTGCAAAAGACAAGGGTTTCTACGACGAAGAGGGACTCGATGTTGAAATAAAGCCTGGCGGTCCGGACATAGCCCCGGCACAGGTTCTGGCCGGTGGCGGAGCTGACGTCATTCTGGACTGGATGCCATCCGCGCTCGCAACCCGTGAAAAGGGTTTGCCGGTGGTCAATATTGCCCAGCCGTTCAAGTCTTCCGGAATGATGTTGACTTGCCGCAAGGATTCCGGAGTGAAAACGCCGGATGACTTCAAGGGTAAAACGCTGGGCGTTTGGTTCTTCGGCAATGAGTATCCATTCCTGTCATGGATGAGCAAGCTCGGCCTGAGCACTGATGGAGGGGAAGACGGAGTCACCGTCCTGAAGCAGGGCTTCAACGTCGATCCGCTTCTTCAAAAGCAGGCAGCATGTGTATCAACCATGACCTACAATGAATACTGGCAGGTCATTGATGCAGGCCTCACGCCTGAAGATCTCATCACTTTCAAGTATGAGGAAGAAGGCGTCGCAACCCTTGAAGACGGTATTTACGCGCTGGAAGACAAGCTGGATGACGAGGCTTTCCGTGACAAGATGGTACGCTTTGTTCGCGCCTCGATGAAAGGCTGGAAATATGCCGAGGAAAACCCGGATGAAGCAGCCGACATCGTATTGGAAAACGATGCGACTGGTGCACAGACCGAAAAGCATCAGCGACGCATGATGCGTGAAGTGGCAAAGCTGACGGCAGGTTCGAACGGAGCCCTGGACGAAGCAGATTATGAGCGGACAGTTAAAACCCTGCTTTCATCTGACTCTGATCCGGTCATTACCAAGGAACCGGAAGGTGCCTGGACATCCGTCATTACTGACGAAGCTTTGAAATAGGTCATCAGGACTTTGCCGCCGGGGATAACCCCGGTGGCTGTACATGCTTAATCAACGTGATGCCGGAGGGTGGCATTGCGAACGGGATAATTGTTCCCGCAGCAAACTGGAGGATACAATGGCAGACATACAAAAAGGCAGGCTGGCTGCAGACCGTCTGACCGATAACTTCACGGATTTGCATCCACCGATGAGCGCACACGAAGCGCTGGTTGAGGCAGATCGCTGTTATTTTTGTTATGATGCCCCCTGCATGCAGGCTTGCCCGACCGGAATTGATATTCCGCTTTTTATTCGGCAAATCGCAACTGAAAATCCGAACGGCTCGGCCAAGACAATTCTTGAAGCCAATATCATGGGAGGGATGTGCGCCCGTGTCTGCCCGACCGAGACACTTTGCGAAGAAGTCTGTGTCAGGGAAGAAGCGGAGGGAAAGCCGGTGAAAATTGGCCAGCTCCAGCGCTACGCAACGGATCATCTGATGAAAACGGTGTCCGATCATCCGTTTGAAAGGGCGCCAGACACCGGAAAACGGGTGGCGGTGATTGGCGCAGGTCCGGCAGGCCTTTCATGCGCACACAGGCTTTCCATGTATGGCCACTCTGTAACGATATTCGAAGCCAGGGAAAAGCCAGGCGGCCTGAACGAGTTTGGTATAGCAGCTTACAAGTCGACAGACGGTTTTGCGGCTAAGGAAGTCGACTTCATATTGGAAATAGGCGGAATAGAAATCAGGTACGAGACACCACTTGGGGAGGCTGTTTCACTTGATGAGCTTACCGCTGGCTACGATGCCGTATTTCTTGGCATGGGGCTTCCCGGGGTCAATGATCTGGGTCTTGACGGGGATGATGCGGATGGCTGCATCGACGCAGTTGAGTATATCGCAGAACTGCGCCAGACCGATGATCTCGGCAAACTTGAAGTGGGGCGCAACGTTGCAGTGATTGGCGGTGGCATGACAGCGATAGATATTGCTACGCAGATCAAGTTGCTGGGCGCCGAGAATGTGACGATATTCTATCGGCGCGGACAGGAAAGCATGAATGCATCCGACTATGAACAGGAGGTGGCACAGACAAATGGTGTTACAATCCGGCATTGGCTGCAACCCAGGTCGCTTGAAGTATCGGAAGGCGCAATCTCGGCAATTACCCTTGAATATACTTCCGGCAGCAACGGATCCCTGAAAGGTACTGGTGAAACGGTTACGGTACCTGCCGACCAGGTATTCAAGGCAATCGGGCAAAGCCCGGCTTCTCTCTTGCTGGAAGAGGCCGGCCTGCAACTTGAAAAGGGCCGTATCAGCGTCGACAAGAACAGGAGAACGAGCAATCCGAAAGTCTGGGCCGGAGGGGACTGCGTGGCAGGCGGAGAAGACCTCACGGTTGTTTCTGTGGAAGACGGAAAACTGGCCGCCGAAGACATTCACCGGGCATTGAGTGCCTGAATTTAGGGAGGAAGTATAATGGCAGATATTTCAGCAGAATTTCTCGGAATTAAATCGCCAAACCCGTTTTGGCTGGCCTCAGCACCGCCAACAGACAAGGCGTATAATGTGGAACGCGCGTTCGAGGCAGGCTGGGGCGGCGTGGTTTGGAAAACGCTTGGTGAGGCAGGTCCCCCTGTCGTCAATGTGAATGGCCCTAGATACGGTGCGATCTGGGGAGCAGACCGGAGACTTCTTGGGCTGAATAATATAGAGCTCATCACGGATCGTGATCTCGAAATCAATCTCAAGGAAATTACCGAGGTCAAGAAACGGTGGCCGGACCGGGCGATGATTGTCTCCCTGATGGTCCCGTGCGAGGAAGAGCCATGGAAGAAGATACTGGAAAGGGTTGCCGAGACCGGAGCTGACGGCGTTGAACTGAACTTCGGCTGCCCTCACGGCATGAGCGAACGTGGCATGGGCTCGGCTGTCGGACAGGTGCCGGAATACATCCAGATGGTTTCGGAATGGTGCAAGTTGCATAGCGACCTGCCGGTAATCGTGAAGTTGACACCAAACATAACCGATGTCCGCTATCCTGCCCGCGCAGCAAAGGCAGGCGGCGCCGATGCGGTCTCACTGATCAATACCATAAATTCAATTGTTTCGATTGACCTGGATAACATGGCTCCCAATCCTACCATTGACGGCAAGGGAACCCACGGAGGGTATTGTGGTCCGGCAGTCAAGCCGATTGCGCTGAACATGGTCGGCGAAATTGCCCGTGACCCGGAAACTGTGGGTATGCCGATATCCGGCATTGGCGGCATTACCACATGGCGGGATGCAGCAGAATATATTGCACTTGGTTGCGGCAATGTTCAGGTCTGTACTGCTGCCATGACTTACGGTTTCAAGATCGTTCAGGAGATGATGGCCGGTCTCAGCAACTGGATGGACGAAAAGGGTTATGCGTCCATTGAGGACTTTCGTGGTATGGCGATGCCGAACGTCACGGACTGGCAATATCTCAACCTCAATTATGTAACCAAGGCCAAAATCAATCAGGATTTGTGTATCAAGTGTGGTCGCTGCCACATTGCCTGTGAAGATACTTCGCATCAGGCAATCACAAACCTGGTGGATGGCAAGCGCCGTTTTGAGGTGATCGATGAAGAATGTGTCGGGTGTAATCTCTGCGTGAATGTCTGTCCTGTCGAGGACTGCATCACGATGGAACAACTGCATGAAGGTGTTGATCCACGCACGAAACAGCCGGTTGATCAGCCATATGCGAACTGGACGACACATCCGAATAATCCTTCTGTGAAGGAAGCAGCGGAGTAAGCCTGCCGGGCTGCATTGCGACTGCAGCCCGGTAGAATTTTCAGGGTGGATTTGTACAGATCCGGTCCGAAACGCGTTTTCGCATGTCCGTTTTGATCACGACGATAGCCTGGAGATAACCTACTGTGCATCATGGCATAGAGAGGTAATCATGCGTTATTCAGGTTTTCGCGTTATCAAGGAAGCTTTGACCGGTCACAAGGGCTGGAAGCCCGCATGGCGAGAGCCCGATCCCCAACCTGAGTATGATTACGTTATAATCGGTGGTGGGGGACACGGGCTGGCGACAGCCTATTATCTTGCAAAGGAATTCGGTCAGAAACGTATTGCCGTGCTCGAAAAAGGCTGGATTGGCGGAGGCAATGTCGGGCGAAATACCACCATCATTCGTTCAAACTATCTTTTGGACGGAAATGAGCCTTTCTACGAATTCTCCCTGAAGCTCTGGGAAGGCCTGGAGCAGGATTTCAATTTCAACGCCATGGTTTCCCAACGTGGCATTGTCAACCTGTTCCACACCGACGGGCAACGGGATGCCTATGTTCGCCGTGGCAATGTCATGTTGCTGAACGGAGCAGACGCCGAATATCTGTCACCTGAACAACTGAAGTCAGAACTGCCATTCCTCAATTTTGATAATGCCCGTTTTCCGATAAAGGGTGGCTTGGCGCAGCGGCGCGGTGGAACAGTGCGTCATGACGCAGTGGCGTGGGGCTATGCACGCGGAGCCGACCAGCATGGTGTTGACATCATCCAGAATTGCGAGGTTACCGGTATTCGCCGACAGGATGGAAGGATCACCGGTGTTGACACCAGCCGTGGTTTTATCGGCGCCAAGAAAATCGGCTGTGCCGTTGCAGGCAATTCCGGGCGTCTCATGGCGATGGTCGACAAGCGGTTACCGATTGAAAGCCATGTATTGCAGGCATTCGTCTCAGAAGGGTTAAAACCCGTTCTTCCAAACGTTGTCACCTTCGGAGCCGGCCATTTCTATATCAGTCAGTCAGACAAGGGTGGCCTTGTGTTTGGTGGCGACATTGATGGCTACAATTCCTATGCCCAGCGAGGCAACCTGCCAGTGGTTGAGGATGTCTGCGAAAGTGGCATGGCCATCATGCCAATGATTGGACGGGCTCGCCTGCTGCGCATGTGGGGGGGCGTCATGGACATGTCGATGGATGGTTCTCCCATTATCGATCGCACTGATATTTACGGCCTCTATTTCAACGGTGGTTGGTGTTATGGCGGGTTCAAGGCCACACCCGCTTCCGGCTGGTGTTTCGCACATTTGCTTGCAAGGGATGAACCACATGCAACGGCAACCGCATATCGCTTTGACAGGTTCCGAAAGGGATTGATGATCGATGAAAAAGGCGCAGGTGCGCAACCAAACCTGCACTGAGGAGAATGGCGCAATGATTATAGAACATCCGTTGCTTGGACCTCGCGACGCGCAGGAGTTCACATGCCTTGGCGATGCATCCCTGATCAACCGGCCCGACTGGCAAGAGGATGACGCTGTAAACCGGTTTTACGAGTACCTTTATCTGCGTGACAATCCGGCAGGGGAACATCGCGAACTCTGGTATCATGAGCAAGGTGACCGTTCCTGGCTTGTTGTCACCCGCAACACGGTTACACACGAAATTCTCAGGGTTGAACTTGCAATCGATGTGGCCCGTACAGCAAGGAGCAAGGACAGGACATGAGCACTGATAATCGTCTGGAAGGCGGACTGGTTGACCGCTCCTCATCTGTCCGTTTTTCTTTTGACGGAGCGTCGTATACGGGATTCAAGGGAGATACACTCGCCTCAGCCTTGTTGGCGAATGGTGTTCGTCTCATGGGGCGCAGTTTCAAGTATCACCGCCCGCGCGGCCCCCTGACAGCTGGTCCGGAAGAACCGAATGCACTTGTGGAACTGCGAGGGAAAAATCGTCGTGAGCCCAATACAAGGGCAACAACGGTTGAGCTTTTCGATGGCCTCGAAGCAGATAGCCAAAACCGCTGGCCATCGCTGAAGTTTGATGCACTGGCAATAAATGACCTGATGCCTTCTTTGTTTGCTGCCGGGTTTTATTACAAGACCTTCATGTGGCCCAAGGCTTTCTGGGAGAAGCTGTATGAACCGCTGATCCGCCGGGCTGCAGGCTTGGGGAGCCTGTCCGGCGAACCAGATCCAGACGTGTACGACAAGGGGTTTCTGCATTGCGATATGCTGGTGATTGGTTCGGGACCGGCTGGCCTTGCTGCTGCACTTGCAGGTGGGCGCGCTGGAGCAAGGGTCATCCTTGCAGAAGAAGATTTCATTGTGGGTGGTCGGCTTAACGCAGAGAGTTTTTCTGTCGATGACAAGCCGGGCCATGAATGGGCGCGGTCTGTATTTGATGAACTTTCCTCAATGGCCAACGTTCGGATTTTGACCAGAACTGCCGTCATTGGCGCATTCGACCATGGAGTTTACGGTGCGCTGGAACGTTTGACAGACCACTTGGCAACAGCAGAGCCCGGCAAACCGCGTCAGGTTTTGTGGCGGATTTATGCCAAGCGTACTGTATTGTGCGCGGGAGCCACGGAACGACCCATTGCCTTCCCGAACAATGATCGCCCCGGGATCATGCTTTCAGGTGCGATCCGCAGTTATGTGAACCGGTTTGCAACGACACCAGGCAAGAAGGTCGCCATTTTTACCAACAATGATGACGGTTTGCGAACGGTAACAGACTTGAAAGCCAAGGGCGTGGAGATTGCGGCTGTGATCGATACACGGACCGACGGCCCGTCAATCGACAATGTCACCCATTTCCAGGGCGCAAGAGTGGTCGATACCAAAGGGCGTTATGGCTTGCAGGAAATTACTGTCGAGCAGGCAAACGGTAAGACATGCCGAATTGATTGCTTGGCTCTGGGTGTATCCGGTGGCTGGAACCCGAATGTGCATTTGACCTGTCATCAGCGTGGCAGGCCTGTTTGGGATGAATCTCTCGCAGCATTCTTGCCTCACGGCGTACCAGAAGGCATGCAAGTGGCAGGTGCGGCCAATGGCGAGCTGTCAACTGCTGCTGCATTTGCAACCGGAGCAAGAACTGCGGGAGAAGCACTTGAGGACCTGGGCTTCAAGGCTACTGGAGGCAAACTTCCCCAATCAGAAGATGATCCGGTAAACATTTCTCCCTTCTGGTATGTGGAAGGCAAGGGGCGGGCCTGGGTCGACCTGCAAAATGATGTGACCGTCAAGGATATCAAGCTGGCGCACCAGGAAGGCTATCGGTCTGTCGAGCACTTGAAGCGCTACACAACTTTGGGAATGGCAACCGACCAGGGCAAGACTGCCAACATTACCGGCCTTGCGGTTATGGCGGAAGCTACCGGAAAATCCATTCCTGAAACCGGAACAACAATATTTCGTCCACCATATTCACCGGTTGCAATCGGTGCTTTCGCAGGCCGGCACCGGGATATGTCGTTTCGCCCGGTTCGCAAAACGCCATCCCACAAATGGGCGGAAGAGCAGGGCGCCGTCTTTGTAGAAGCCGGTCAGTGGTTGCGTGCGCAATGGTACCCGCAGAGCGGAGAAACGCATTGGCGTGAAAGCGTTGACAGGGAAGTTCTGGCCACCCGCAAGTCTGTCGGTATCTGCGATGTTACAACGCTGGGAAAAATTGACATTCAGGGAGCCGATGCAACCAGATTTGTGAACGCCGTTTATTGCAACGCTTTTGCCAAACTGCCGGTCAACAAGGTACGTTATGGTTTGATGCTGCGTGAAGACGGAATGGTGATGGATGACGGAACAACTGCCCGTCTTGCTGAAGATCACTACGTGATGACAACGACTACAGCAAATGCAGGCCCTGTTTTCAGGCACCTTGAATTCTGTCGCCAGTGTCTTTGGCCCGAGCTAGACGTGCAACTGATCTCAACAACTGAGGCGTGGGCGCAATTTGCTGTTGCGGGGCCGAATTCCCGCGGTCTGCTACGCAAGATCGTGGACCGGGACTTTGACCTTTCCAACGATGCTTTTCCATTCATGGGGTGTGCAGAAGTAACAGTCTGCGGTGGTTTGCGGGCGCGTCTGTTCCGTATATCTTTTTCGGGAGAGCTTGCCTATGAAATCGCGGTGCCAACCCGTTATGGCGATGCCTTGGTCCGTGCCTTGATGAAAGCGGGCGAGGAGTTCGATGTCACACCTTATGGTACTGAAGCCCTTGGCGTCATGCGTATCGAGAAAGGGCATGTGACAGGTAATGAGTTGAACGGCACGATTACTGCTCTGAACCTCGGGATGGAGCGGATGGTTTCAAGCAAGAAGGATTCCATCGGTACTGTTCTTTCAAGACGCGAAGGCATGAACCATGGCGACGCCCTGAAACTGGTAGGGCTTCGTCCGGTTGACGCTTCGCAAGCATTTGCTGCAGGTAGTCATTTCATGAAACGGGGTGATGAAGCCAGTGCGGCCAATGACCAGGGATACATGACCTCTGTCTGTTTTTCCCCCAATCTCGGTCATGCGATAGGGCTTGGATTTCTGAAAGACGGAGCCAACCGGATTGGAGAAGTTGTACGTGCAGTTAATCCGTTACAGAAACAGGAGACGGAAGTGGAAGTCGTGAGCCCTCATTTTATTGATCCGGAAGGGGAGCGGTTACGTGGCTGAATATCAACTTGAACCCATCAATGCCTTGGGGTTGTCCGAAACGGTCGATGCTGAAATTGGCCTCGTACGGATCGTGGAAAACAACGCGAACTCTCTCGCATCAATCGCCATCCGGCTGGGAAATGAAAAGAAGTTTTCATCCTCTGCACGAAAACTGCTGGGATTTGCTCTCCCAGGTCCGGGTGAAAGTGCAAGCTCAAAAACCTATTCTGCTTTTTGGTCAGCACCGAACCAGTGGTTCGTGGAGGCATCGGAAAAAAGTCATGCCGATATCGCACACATTCTCAAGGAAGAGCTTGCAGAGATGGCATCCGTCACAGAGCAGACTGGTGGTTGGTGCCGGTTTGACATTGAGGGAAAAACGGTAACCAGCATGCTGGAACGTCTCTGCATGCTTGATATGGCTGGCATGAAAGCAGGTGCGGCAAACCGTTCTGTGATTGAGCACATTGGTGTTTTCCTGCTTTGTCGCAGGGAACATGAAGCAATTTCCGTTTATGGCCCGCGGTCGATGGCAGACTCTTTGCACCATGCACTGATTGCTGCTGCCAAGAGTATCGCCTGAGAGGTCAAAGGGCTGGAATGGAGCCGTTGTTATCGATGCGGAACCGGTTGGACTCAGCCCTGTGATCTGATGGGGAAAGCCCGAATGCTTCACGGTATTGTCTGATAAACGGCCCATTTGATGAGTAGCCGGTCGCAAGCGCAATATCGGCAATTGTATCGCTTGAATACAAAACCATCTGCCGTGCTTTCTCAAGGCGGACCATTCTGTAATATTTCAGTGGGCTTTGCCCGGTTGCCCTCTGGAATGCCCGGTCAAGTTGCCGGGTTGAAACATTAACGGCCGCTGCCACATCTGCAACACGTAGAGGCTCCTCTACATGTTCAGCAAAAAGCCGCACTGCATCGGCCACAGTGTCAGGCAACATGTCCCGGGTTGTATCTGTTCGTCTTGCCGGAATACGCTGTGCGATATCATCCCCTCGCACATACGGATGCTGGAACCAGCAGGCAACTTCCGTCATCATTTCTGTTCCGAGTGTGTTTTCGATGTGCCTCAGCATCAGGTCGAATACAGCTGCAGAGCCTGATGCAGTTTCCCGCTTCCGGTCGACGGTGATTACGCGGTCGGTGCGTTCAATATCAGGAAACTGGGTTGCAAATGCTGCTTCATACACCCAATGGATGCTGCACTTGTGACCGTCCAGAAGACCGGTTGTTGCAAGAGAGAAAAGTCCGCCGCTAAACCCGCCGATGATAGAGCCACTGCGCGCCATGCGCCGCAGGATGGCCGGTGTCTGTTTTTCTTGCAGGAAAGTGGCAGTGGGACTGCCCATGACATAGATTGCATGACAGTGTTGCACGTCTGCCAGAATGGTATCCGGATCAAAGCGAACACCTGCGCTTGATACTACGGGCTCGGAATTTTCAGAGATTACCAGCCACCGGAAAGCCTGACGCCCGGATATTTCGTTGGCAGCACGCAAAGGTTCGATGGCGGATGTGAGACATGCCATTGGAAAGCCGGGCAATACCAGGAAGCCGTACAATACCGGCTCATCAGTGGTCTGTGTTTTGGGTTCCATGTCTTTGAAATCGATTATTCGGTTTGTTTCCGCTTTCCTATCAGGAATGAAGCTTTCAGTGAATTGGGGTGCATACCAAAAGGTGGGTGGTTGCATCCAATTGTGTTTCTGTCAGCATGGCGGTCCCGGTGTCTTGCAGAAAGGGGCTGCAAATGGGTTTGAATTTTGAGCGTGATCCGGACAGCCGCAGGCGGGCGACAGACCGCAAGATTGATTTTGGCGGTTGGATTCTTTTTCTGCTTTCGGCAGTGTGTTTTGTGATCGCCAGTATCGGTGATTTCTGGCCGATGCTCGGAAGCATCTTTTTTCTGGTCGCGTGTCTGGTGTTTCTGCTTCCGTATTTCCGGAAATAGGCCCGGGTTCAGGCTTGCGCAGACAGTTTCCTCGTAAGGACAAGACGTCTGGCAAAGGCCACCAAGAACAACACAGTCAGCACCATTACAATTGTTGAGGCCGGTGCGCTGTCCAGGAAAAAGCTGAGATACACCCCGCCAAGCATTGCAAACAGGCAGACAGCAACCGATGCTATCAGCATTCTGCCAAAGCTTCTGACAAGCAGGAATGCAACAGCCCCCGGTGTTACGAGAAGTGCAATCGCCAGGATAAGCCCTGCAGCAGATAGCGTTGCCACAATTGTCAGGGAAAGGAGAGCGAGCAGGCCATAATGCAGCAGGTTTGTTGACATGCCGGAAGCGCGTGCCTGTGCCGGATCAAATGAATGGAGAAGAAGGTCTTTCCATTTGAGCAGAATGCATCCGGTGACAAAAATTGAAATTCCGGCAGTTGTCAGAAGATCGTTTGTTCCGACACCCAGCATGTTGCCAAACAGGATGTGATCCAGATGGGCATCCGATGGAAACGCAACAAAAAGTATGATGCCTGCGGCAAACATTCCCGAAAAGACAACCCCCATGACTGTATCCTGTTTTACCCGGCTGTTCTCGGCAAGGTATCCGGTAAGGATTGAGCAGGTCATTCCCGCAACAAAAGCACCAATGATTAGGGGAATGTTTAAAAGGTAGGCCAGCATGACCCCCGGCAATATTGCGTGGCTTACCGCGTCACCCATCAATGCCCAACCCTTTAGTACGAGGTAACAGGAAAGCAAGGCGGTTGCCGGGGCAACCAAAAGGGCAATAAGAAAGGCGTTCTGCATGAACGGGAATTGAAACGGAAGAAGCAGGGTTTCAAGATTCATGCTTGCTCCTCCAGCAATGCTGCACGGCCCTTTGCCCGGGTTGCCAGCAGGCCGTGCTTGGGAGCGATTAGAAACACCACCAGAAAAATGAGGGTTTGCAGCGCAACGATAATGCCTCCGGTTGCACCATCCAGAAAATAGCTGAGATAAGCACCAAGAAAACTTGTTCCGGCTCCAATCGCAACAGACACACACAGCAGGACAGGGAACCGGTCGCAGAGCAGGTAGGCGGTGGCACCGGGTGTTACTACCAGTGCGATCACCAGAAACGCACCCACTGTCTGCATTGCGGCGACTACCGAGGCAGAGAGCAATACAAAGAAGACTGCCTTGAGAAGTTCGGGACGAAGTCCGATTGATCGTGCATGGTTCTCGTCGAAAAAGGTAACCAGAAGATCTTTCCACTTCGCCATCAGAATGATCAGGGAAACGGTGCCAATGATCACCAGTTGCAAGGTGTCTTCCGGTGTGATTGCCAAGATATTGCCCATGGTGATTTTCTGTACACTGATTGAAACAGGATTGAGGGAAACCATGAACAGGCCGAGGCCGAAAAACGATGTGAAGATGATGCCGATAATCACATCAATTTTCAGCCCTGATCGCTCACTCAGAAACAGCATTGAGGCAGCAGCCAGTCCGCCCGCAATAAACGCACCGAATGCAAAGGGAAGGCCGAGCATGTACGCACCGGCAACACCAGGTACTACCGAGTGACTCAGGGCGTCACCGATCAGTGACCAGCCCTTGAGCATGAGATAGGCAGAGAGGAATGCGCAGACTGCACCAACCAGAGCCGATACCCACATCGCATTTAGCATGTATCCATAAGTAAATGGTTCGGCCAGATAGGAGATCACTTGTCCTGCTCTCCATAAATCACGAACGGGCGTTCATCATCCGTGATAATGCGTACCTCTCGAGTATCATCATCATCGTGCAGATCTGCGCCGCCAAGTGTGTAGTGTCGCAAAACACCGCCGAATGCCAGTTCAAGGTTTTGGTGCGTGAAGACATCATCCGTCGGGCCGTAGGCGAGTATGGTGCCTTTCACGAGAACCGTGCGATCACAAAATTCGGGTACCGAACCAAGATTGTGCGTTGAGACAAGCATGACACGTCCTTCTTCACGAAGTTCGCGCAACAGCTTTACGATCTGTTCCTCGGTTTTTACATCAACACCGGTGAAGGGTTCATCAAGCAGGATGACCTGCCCGTCCTGTGCCAGCGCCCGTGCTAGAAAAACACGTTTTCGTTGCCCGCCTGACAGTTCACCGATCTGGCGTTTTGTAAATTCCTGCATTCCCACGCGTTCAAGAGCATTCTTTACAGCTGCGTGGTCTTTCGCAGACGGTCTGCGCAAAAAGCCCATATGGCCGTAGCGCCCCATCATGACCACATCTTCAACAAGTACGGGGAAGGCCCAGTCAACTTCTTCTGATTGAGGAACATAGGCGACAAGGTTGTCTCGCAGGGCATTTTTTACAGGTTTGCCAAGCAGCCGGATTTCACCCGATGCCGCTGGCACAAAGCCCATGATGGCTTTGAACAGTGTCGATTTTCCTGCGCCGTTGACACCAACCAGGGCAGTGACGGTACCACGCGGAATTGTAAAACTGGCATTGCGTAATGCCGTATGCCCGTTGCGATAGGTTACCGTAAGTTCTTTTGCGCTAATCCCTTCATCCACGAAAGCGATCGGGTCTGCGCTCTTCACTGTAGTTGCGTTGCTCATCAATTGGTTGCCGTCAATCCTTCTGCCACGGTTTGAGAAGTAACCTTGAGCAGGTCGAGAAAAGTTGGAACAGGGCCATCCGCTTCGCTGAGGCTGTCCACATAGAGTTCCCCTCCATAACGCGCGCCCGTTTCACGCGCCACTTGTTTCGCGGGGTCAGTGTTCACCGTGCTTTCGCAGAAAACAACAGGTATCTTGTTTTCGCGCACGCCATCAATCACTTTGCGCACTTGCTGTGGTGTTCCGTTTTCATTGGCGTTCATGGGCCAGAGATAAAGCTCCTTAAGCCCGAAATCACGCGCCAGATAGCTGAATGCCCCTTCGCATGTAACAAGCCAACGCTGGTCTTCCGGTATGGTTGCGATGCGGGCCTTCAAAGGTTCGATAGTTTGACGTATCTGCTGTTTGTAGCGCTCTGCATTGGTGCGGTAGGTGTCGGCATTATCAGGGTCGTGCCGGGCAAAAGCGTCCCGGATATTGTCCACGTAAATAAGGGCAGAAGATGCTCCGATCCACGCATGCGGATTGGCCTTTCCGGCATAGGACCCGGAAGCAATCGGTATTGGATCAATGCCCTCGCTGACAGTGGCGGAAGGTTTCTCGCCAAGATTGGAGACAAACTGTTCAAACCAGAGTTCAAGGTTAAGTCCGTTCCAGAGAATGAGATCGGCATCAACTGCTTTCACAAGATCTTGGGGAGTGGGCTCGTAGCCATGGATTTCAGCGCCGGGTCTTGTCACCGAAACGACTTCGGCCGTGTCTCCCGCTACATTCCTGGCCATGTCCGCAATCACTGTAAATGTCGTGACTACCTTGAATTTTTCTGATGCATGAACCGCAGTTGTGAAACTTGTGGCCATGAGAAGTCCACCTGCGACCATGGCCGCCTGAAGTTTTGCAAACATAATACCTCCAACAACATCGATACCGATTGTTTTCATTCGTATTCCTATCAGCAGGTACTGTCAATGCATATGAGAATTATTTGCAATAAGGGTAAAAAATGCACCAGGCATTTTTGCCTTGGCAGTTGCATGTGGGGCGTTTCCGGGTAAATTGCCGCCTCATGGAAGAGACAAAAACGGCTGAAGAATTACAGGCGGCCCTGAGAGCTGCCGGATTGCGCATTACGGAACAGCGCAAGGCCCTGCTTGCCGTGCTGGCTGATGCCGACGATCATCCTGATGCAAACGAGCTTCATCGTCGTGCTCACAAGATTAATCCTTCCGTTTCACTGGCGACCGTCTATAGAACCCTTACCACTCTTGAGGAGCAGGGGGTCATTGACCGCCATGCATTTGAAGGAAAACCTGCGCGGTTTGAAACCAATGACAAGCCGCATCATGACCATCTGATCGACATTGACAGTGGCGAGGTTATCGAGTTTCGGTCCGACAAGATCGAGGCCTTGCAAGCAGAGATTGCGCGTGAGCTGGGCTATGATATTGCCCACCACAGGCTGGAAATTTACGGCAAGAAACGCAAGTAGTCCCGTCTTGAGAATGCCCGGCAAGCGAATAGCCGTCAGAACTTCCTGAAAAATTTTGTGCGATCAAACATGTCTTCAAGTTCTTCCATTCGTGTTCGCGTAACATCCCAGATACGTTCCTGAACTTCTGCAATGATCATTTCAGAGAGCAGAATGTGGGTCACAAGTGAATCCCACGCGGAAGGAACCGCTATGCGATTGTTGAAGGTAATTGTCGCAAGTGATGCCACGGGTGATTGCCACTGGTCGGTGAAAAGGATGATCTCCGCTTTCTTTTCCTTGGCAAACTCGGCAAGCTTCAGGGTGCTGTTTTCGTAACGCCGTATATCAAACACAACGAGAACATCACCGGCTTTTATGTCGAGCAGATAATGAGGCCAGGCATTCGAATTTGAATTGACATGCGTTACCCCTTCTCTGAGAACCTGCGCGTGCAGAAAAAAGTGATCCGCAAGCGTTCTGGTAATCCGCCCGCCTACAATGTACAGCCGCTGCTTCTGGTTGCTGATCATCTCGCAAGCATGATTGAACGTGCCGGTGTCGATCTCGCCAAGCGTTTGCTTGATGTTGCCCATTACCGCTTCGGTATAGCGGTTCATGATGTGCTCGTCTGGGGCATGGTCTGCCCAGACAGCACGTTTTGTTATCGGGCCTGAAATCTTCTCATTGACTTCGCGGTAGAGGGTGTTCTGGAACTCGGGAAAGCCTGAAAACCCCAGCTTGAGTACCAGCCTGCCAACAGTCGGGGTAGAGACGGCGGCTGCTTCTGCAAGCGAGGTGATGCTCCCAAGCGCAGAAGCCGGGTAGTTTTTGAGAATCACATCGGCCAGTTGCCGTTCCGAGCGGGTCAGGGATTCCTGATTTGCTTTCAACCGCTCTGCTATGGTTGGTCCTGTCAAACCCGTATCCTCCGTAAAGCCTGACCGGTTCGGCGCAAAACATGACACATATTCGAAAAAGAAGAAATATTGACATTCGAGTTTTTATTGAAGAAAAATATACAAATGGCCTTGGGGGTCCATTTTGGAATGACAGTGCAGGCAGTAAGTATCGAAGCAGAAAGCCCGGTTAGTCTCCTCAATGAGGGGGGGCAGTTTCCTGCCCTTGTGGTTTGTGAACATGCATCGAATTTTGTTCCGGCTGACTATGCCGGACTTGGAGTGTCAACCGAAACACTCCAGAGTCATGTTGCCTGGGACCCCGGTGCTGACGAAGTCGCAAGAGCTTTGAGCGCTGGCCTGGATGCACCCTACGCAAGGGGAGAAATTTCACGACTTGTATACGACTGTAACCGCCCGCCGAGTGCGCTTGATGCAATGCCGGAAAAAAGCGAGATTTTTGAAATTCCCGGCAACCGGGATTTGTCTTCGGATGAGCGTTCCAAAAGGATTGTGACGATCTATGAGCCGTTCAGGGCGTGCCTAGCGGCAAGTATCCGGGAGCGCGCGGATTTGGCTGCGCTGATAACGATTCACAGTTTCACGCCCGTTTACAGGGGTGAAAGGCGTTCGGTGGAGCTGGGTATATTGCATGATACTGACAGCCGTTTGGCGGACAGGATGCTGGAAAACGCCCAACACCATACGGAATTTGAAGTACGACGGAACGAGCCGTACGGTCCTGATGACGGGGTAACCCATACCCTTCGCGAGCATGGTCTGGCGAACGGCTTGCTTAATGTGATGATAGAAATCAGAAATGACCTCGTTGCCTCACCGCAGGACTGCAGAAGAATGGGCAAACTGCTTCAGGACTGGATTGGAGAAGCGCTTTCTTCCCTGGGTGTCCCGGCGCGGGGAAAGGTGGTGAGTGAATGATTGCATTTGCTCGTGGATATGTTCGTATCGTTGATGCAACCAATTACCGGATTGGTCGTGTCATGATGTACGGTATTTTCGTCATGATCGGCATCCTCATGTGGTCGTCGGTCTCCAAGACATTCTTCAATCCGTCACTGTGGACACTGGAAATCGCTCAGTTTGCGATGGTTACCTATTACATCATGGGTGGCCCTTACGCGCTTCAGTTGGGGGCCAATGTAAGGATGGACCTGTTCTATCATGACTGGTCGGACATCCGAAAAGCGCAAATTGATGCGATTACAGTTTTCTTTCTGATTTTCTATCTCGCAGTTCTCTTGCATGGTGCACTGGGGTCGGCGGCCTATTCCCTTGGGCATTACAAGGGTGAGACATACAGTTTTTTTGCCGGACTGCTGACGGGCAGTGAGGAGGTTGGAAGGCTTGAACGCAGTCCAACAGCCTGGCGTCCCTATATATGGCCGATCAAGCTTGTCATGTGCCTTGGCTTCTTTCTCATGTTGTTGCAGGCCATTTCCGAACTGATCAAGGATATTGCCCGGATCAGGAAGGTCGAACTCTGATGTCACAGGAAATGATCGCCATTTTCATGTTTGCCACCATGATGCTGATGCTCTTTACCGGGCAGAGGGTGTTTGGTGCCATCGGCGCCGTCGGTGCAATCTTTGCAATTGCGCTCTGGGGTACAGGCGGGTCGGATATTTCATATTCTGCTGCCATCAAACTGATGAAATGGTATCCGCTGCTTACCCTGCCAATGTTCATTTTCATGGGATATGTACTGTCTGAATCGCGAATTGCAGACGATTTGTACAAGATGTTTCATGTCTGGATGGGACCGGTGCACGGAGGGCTTGCAATCGGTACCATAGGGTTGATGGTCTTGATTTCTGCGATGAACGGTCTCTCTGTAGCCGGCATGGCAATCGGGGCGACCATTGCCCTTCCCGAGCTTCTGCGTAGGGGATACGACAAGAAAATGGTGACAGGGGTTATCCAGGCCGGCTCCTCGCTGGGGATACTCGTTCCTCCCTCTGTCGTTCTTGTTCTTTATGCAATGATCGCACGTCAACCGGTTGGCCAGCTCTGGCTCGCAGGTGTTGTTCCCGGCCTCATGATGGCTGCGATGTTCATACTTTACATTTATGTTCGTTGCCGGTTGCAGCCAGAACTCGGACCTGTGCTGGACAAGGAGGAGCGTGAGGTCTCGCGCAGCGAAAAGTTACGCCTTTTGCGTGCCGGTATCCTGCCAGTGGCCATTTTTGCAACCATGATGGTTCCCTTTGTAAACGGCTGGACATCACTCGTGGAAAGTTCTGCAATCGGTGCGATCACAGCGTTTCTCGCGGCTGTTCTGAAAGGGCGTATGACACGTTCTGTCTTTGAGGTGTCGGTTCGTCAGACACTTGCAATATCGTGTATGTTCATGTGGATTATTCTTGCCGCGCTGGGGTTTGGTGCTGTCTTCGACGGTCTCGGTGCGGTGCGTGCGATCGAGTCTCTTTTTACCGAGCAACTGGGCCTGAACCCTTGGATGATACTCATCCTGATGCAGCTATCTTTCATCATTATGGGTACATTTCTTGATGATACTGCCATGCTGGTGATCGTGGCTCCGCTTTACGTGCCTCTGGTGCATTCTCTGGGATTTGATCTTGTCTGGTATGGTGTCCTTTACACGATCACTACCCAGATAGCCTACATGACTCCGCCATTCGGGTATAATCTGTTTCTCATGCGGGCGATGGCGCCTCCTGAGATCACGCTGAGGGATATCTACAGTTCCATCCTTCCATTTGTAATGGTCATGGCTCTCGCCCTCGCACTCATAATGACATTTCCGCAGATTGCCCTTTGGTTGCCGGAATATGTTTATGGAAAATAACCAGAACAGGAGAAGTGCAAAACAGACCAAGAAATTGAAAGAAGCATCTGAAACTAGTCAAGCCATAGGGAGGTTTTCATGACTACCAGACGTAAGTTTATCCAGGGCGCAGCAATCGCTGCTCCAACTGCAGCACTCGCAACACCTGCAATCGCCCAGTCAAAAATCAAGTGGCGCATGCAGACATATGCCGGTCCGGCTCTTGCCGAACACGTGATCAAGCCAGCAATTGACAGCTTCAACAAGATTGCGGGCGATCAGATGGAAATCGAGCTTTTCTTTGCTGACCAGCTGGTGCCAACCGGCGAGCTTTTCCAGGCTCTTCAACGTGGCACGATTGATGCCGTACAGTCCGATGACGACTCCATGGCATCGCCCACGGAAGTAACCGTGTTCGGAGGATATTTCCCGTTTGCAAGCCGTTACTCGCTGGATGTGCCGGTTCTGTTCAACCAATACGGTCTTGGTGAAATCTGGGATCAGGAATACTCTGCTGTTGGTGTGAAACATATTTCTGCAGGTGCGTGGGATCCATGCCATTTTGCCACCAAGGACCCGATCAACTCGCTTGCTGATCTCAAGGGCAAACGTGTCTTCACCTTCCCGACAGCAGGTCGCTTCCTGAGTCAGTTTGGTGTTGTTCCGGTTACATTGCCCTGGGAAGACATTGAAGTAGCAGTTCAGACTGGCGAGCTTGACGGAATCGCGTGGTCAGGCATTACAGAAGACTACACGGTAGGCTGGGCAGATGTGACCAACTACTTCCTGACCAACAATATTTCCGGTGCCTGGGCAGGTTCGTTCTTTGCAAACATGGATAAATGGAACGAGTTACCTGACAACCTGAAAGAACTGCTCAAGGTCTGTATGGACCAGAGCCATTATTATCGCCAATGGTGGTACTGGGGTGGTGAAGCCAGCTTGCGTGTGAATGGTGACAAGCTCAAGCTGACCACAATTCCTGATAATGAGTGGGCCCAGGTGGAAGCTGCTGCGGTCAAGTTCTGGGACGAGATTGCTGCCGAGTCTGAAACCAAGGCAAAAGTGGTTGAAATCATTCGCAAATACAATGAAGACATGCAAAAAGCAGGGCGTCCGTACCGCTATAGCTAAGCATTTTTCATGACAACATTGAAACACCGGGATACCGGTGTTTCTTCTTTAATTGCCCGAAAACAGGGGAACTGAAATGTCAGGCAAACTTTCATTCGACGAATTGAAACTACAGGTCAGCGAAGGCCTGATCGACACCGTTCTCGTTTGTCTTGTTGACATGCAGGGACGCTTGATGGGCAAGCGTTTTCATGCGCAGAACTTTGTCGAACATTCCTATAATGAAACCCATTGCTGCAATTATCTTCTGGCGACAGACCTCGAGATGGCAACGCCCGATGGATATGCTGCAACAAGTTGGGAAAAGGGTTATGGCGATTACGTCATGAAGCCGGACCTGGAGACCATCCGGCCAGTGCCCTGGCTCGAAGGAACTGCCATGGTTTTGTGTGATGTTCTCGATCATCATACACATGAAGATGTCCCCCACAGTCCGCGCGCTGTTCTCAAGAAACAGATTGGACGCCTGAAGAAACTGGGCTTCACTGCCAAGATGGCGACAGAGCTTGAGTTTTTCCTTTTCGAGAAAAGCTTTGATGATATCCGGCGTTCAGGGTTTCGCGACCTTGAGACAATCAGCGGATACAATGAGGATTACCACATCTTCCAGACAACAAAGGAAGAAGGTGTGATGCGTCCCTTGCGCAATCATTTGTTTGATGCGGGAATTCCGGTGGAAAATACCAAGGGTGAAGCGGAAAGCGGGCAGGAAGAGCTGAATATCCGGTACGCCGAACCGATGTTGTGTGCTGATTATCATACCATTGCCAAACATGCGACGAAGGAAATTTCCTGGCAGCAGGGCAGGGCTGCAACCTTTTTGCCAAAATGGCACCACGACAAGGTCGGCAGTTCGTCACATGTACACCAGTCCTTGTGGACCGAAGACGGGGAGAGTGCATTTTGTGATGCGGATGCACCCCATTCCATGTCTAAAACCATGCGACACTACGTTGCCGGACTGATCAAGTATGCGCCCGATTACACTTACTTCCTGGCTCCCTATGTGAATTCCTACAAGCGTTTCATGAAAGGTACCTTCGCACCGACCAAGCTGGTCTGGTCTATAGACAACAGAACTGCCGGATTCAGGCTGTGTGGTGAAGGTACAAAAGGTGTGCGCATGGAGTGCCGTATTGGCGGCTCCGATATCAATCCCTATCTGGCACTGGCTGCACAATTGGCCGCTGGCATCAAGGGGTTGGAGGATGAACTGGAACTCGCTGATCCAACCAGTGGCGATGTTTATGATGCAAGAAAGGCAAAAGACATTCCCTCGACCCTTCCTGCAGCAACACAGACACTTCGAAAGTCTGCAATGCTGAAAGAGGCCTTTGGTGAGGAGGTGATTGCCCACTATACCCGCGCTGCCGAATGGGAGCAGGAAGAGTTTGAACGTGTTGTCACAGATTGGGAAGTGGCGCGCGGTTTCGAGAGATCTTGAGGAACAAATGACCCGGAAACTTGAATGTATTTCTCCGATTGACGGATCGGTTTACGCTACCCGTGACACACTCGGGATTGATCATGCACGAGAAGCGGTAGCACGTCTTCGCATTGCTCAAAAGGAATGGGCGAAGCGGCCACTCGCTGACCGCATTGAATTGGTCATGGCTGGTGTTGCCAAAATTGGCGAGAATACTGAACGGATGGCATTGGAACTGGCTCACCAAATGGGACGGCCGGTTCGGTACGGCGGCGAGTTTGGCGGTTTCGAGGAGCGCGCCAGCTACATGGCCTCCATCGCCAGCGAAGCTTTGACTCCGGTGATTATTGAAGACAGTGAAAACTTCCTGCGCAAAATTGAACGTGAGCCGCACGGAACTGTTTTGGTGGTTGCTCCGTGGAATTACCCATACATGACTGCAATTAACACGGTTGCTCCGGCTCTGATTGCCGGAAATGCTGTAATGCTGAAACATGCCACACAGACGCTGCTGGTGGGAGAACGGATGGCAGAAGCCTTTCACGAGGCAGGGGTTCCGGCAGATGTCTTCCAGAATGTTTTCCTGGACCATGACACAACTTCAAGCCTGATCTCTGAAAAATCATTCGGGTTTGTGAATTTTACCGGTTCCGTAAACGGCGGCAAGGCGATGGAAAAGGCTGCTGCAGGCACATTTACCTCTGTCTCTACCGAGCTTGGCGGCAAGGATCCGGGTTACGTTATGGATGATGCTGACCTGAATGCTGCTGTGGATACCCTGATTGATGGAGCGATGTTCAATTCGGGTCAGTGTTGCTGCGGCATTGAACGGATTTATGTTCATGAGAACCTGTATGATGCTTTCGTGGAAAAGGCTGTAGCGATTGTAAATGGCTACAAACTTGGAAATCCGCTGGATGCTGAAACCACAATTGGTCCCATGGCCCACGTGCGGTTCGCACAGGAAGTTCGCGAGCAGATTGCCGAGGCTGTGGATGCTGGCGCCACGGCGCATATCGAAAAGTTCGAGGAAGATGATGGCGGTGCATATCTCTCCCCCCAGATACTTACAGGCGTAAATCACGATATGCGGGTCATGCGTGAGGAAAGCTTTGGTCCGGTTGTTGGAATCATGAAAGTGTCCGGCGATGAAGAGGCAGTCGAACTGATGAATGACAGCCAGTTCGGACTTACAGCATCCTTGTGGACATCAGACCGGGACAGGGCTCAGCGGATAGGTGAACAGATCGAGACCGGTACGGTTTTCATGAACCGCGCTGATTATCTGGATCCGGCACTGTGCTGGTCTGGTTGCAAGGATACCGGGCGTGGTGCCGGTCTTTCTGTCCTGGGTTTTCATGCCGTTACCCGACCAAAATCATATCATCTGAAGAAAGTTTGATCCGAATGTCATTTACAGCCAACTGGTCATATCCAACAGCGGTCCGTTTTGGTGCAGGCCGGATTTCAGAAATTGCCGATGCCTGCAAATCTCTTGGCATCTCAAAGCCTCTCCTTGTTACAGACCGCGGTCTTGCAAGCATGGATATTACCACCCGTACGCTCTCACTGATGAAAGAGGGGGGCCTTGCTGCTGATCTTTTTGCAGATGTTGACCCAAACCCGAACGAAAAAAACGTGGACGCAGGTTTGGCCTTCATCCGTGATGGTGGCTTTGATGGTGTGATTGCTTTTGGAGGCGGGTCAGGTCTGGATCTTGCAAAAACCCTGGCGTTCATGGTTGGCCAGACACGGCCGGTCTGGGATTTTGAAGACATTGGCGATTGGTGGACACGTGCTGATGCGGACAAGATTCTGCCAATCATTGCCGTTCCAACGACAGCCGGGACCGGTTCGGAGGTGGGAAGGGCTTCGGTAATAACCAATTCCGAAACGCATGAGAAGAAGATCATTTTTCATCCCAAAATGCTGCCGGCAATCGTAATCTGTGATCCGGAACTTACCGTCGGCATGCCGAAATTCATTACGGCAGGAACCGGGCTGGATGCATTCGCCCATTGTGTGGAAGCCTATTCATCTCCCCATTATCATCCCATGTCCCAGGGTATCGCACTTGAGGGAATGCGCCTCGTAAAGGAGTATTTGCCGCGAGCCTATGAAAACGGAGCCGACCTCGAAGCGCGGGCCAACATGATGAGCGCGGCAGCAATGGGGGCAACGGCCTTCCAGAAGGGGTTGGGTGCCATCCATGCCATTTCCCATCCCGTAGGCGCGATGTATCACACGCATCACGGAACAACGAATGCGGTTTGCATGCCTGCAGTCTTGCAGTTCAACAAACCTGTTATTGCAGACCGTTTCTCTGCTGTTGCTGCCTATCTTGGTTTGGAAGGCGGATTTGAAGGTTTTTGCGATTTTGTTGACCGGTTGAATGCTTCTTTTTCCATTCCTGTATCATTGACCGAATTGGGTGTTGAAAACCCGGATATGGACCGGTTGGTGGCAGGTGCACTGGCAGATCCGAGTACGGGCGGCAACCCTGTGGAAATGACACCGGAAAACACACGAAAGCTGATTGAGCAGTGCCTGTAGTGCATGGCATGACCAGCTAAGGTTAGTCAGAAGCCGTCATTGAAAAACAGGGCTTGTATCGCGCGATTGTGCCGGTATGGTTTCATTTCTGACAAAGATCGTAAACGGATGACAGGAAAAACTTGATGAGCAGAATTGCGCTTGTAACTGGGGCAAGTTCGGGTATAGGGCGCAATGCTGCCGTTTCCCTGGTCAAGGCGGGTTACACTGTTGTCGGAACAGCCCGCAGCCAGGAAGGTCTGAATGAGACTGCGAGCATTGCCGGAGAAGGTTTCTACGGATTTGCCGCAGATGTGACCGATGTAGTATCCGTTGACAAGCTGTTTGCCGAGTTGGCTGACAAACATGGCAGGCTTGACGTTCTCTTCAACAATGCCGGCAATGCACTCTTGTCCATCAATTTCGGGGATTTGGAGCTGGAGCAGTTCACTGGCGTTCTGGACGTGAACACGACAGGCGCATTCCTTGTTGCCAATCGTGCTTATCGCATGATGCGTGATCAGGAACCGCAAGGGGGGAGGATCATCAATAATGGTTCGATCTCTGCCCATGCGCCCCGGCCGGGCTCTGCACCATACACAGTGTCCAAGCATGCCATAACCGGGCTTACCCGCTCCATCGCGCTTGATGGACGGGCGCATAATATCGCATGTGGCCAGATTGACATCGGTAATGCTGCTTCCGAGATGACGGACCAGATCAGCAAGGGCATTCTGCAGGCGGATGGTTCAATCAAGGGTGAGTCCACGATGAATGTACAGCATGTTGGTGATGCGGTTGTTCACATGGCAAACCTGCCCCTGGAAACCAACATCCTGTTCATGACGGTTATGGCGACTGACATGCCGTTTGTGGGTCGGGGTTAGAAATACCCTATCTGTTGTCAGCAGATTGCTTTCCGATTTTTCTGAGACAAGCGATCAGGTTCCGGATTTCGGTTTCAGTCAGGTTGCGGGTTAACTCGCGATTGAACGCTTCAGCCTGTTCTTGCAAATCTGAATAAACCCGCTTGCCTTGGGCGGTCAGGGACAAGTCCTCAAACCTCCGGTCTTCGTCGCGCTTTTTCCTGCTGGCAAACCTTTTTGCCTCAAGCGCGCTGACCGCACGGCTGACCTTTGTTTTGTGTAATCCACCCCGACTGCAAATTTCCTGGGCAGTAAGTGAACCATATCGTCCCAGATGGAACAGCACACGCCACTCTGTTCTGAGCATTCCGTATTTGCGTTTGTAAATTTGTTGAAACCCGATGCTTGCCTGCTCTGCCGCCTGGTTGAGCAAATATGGAAGGAAGTCCTGCAGCTCGAATTTCATGTTCGCCTCTTGATAGTTACATTTTCAACTAATACCCTTTCTGCAAGGAGATGAAAACACCATGAATATCCGGTTCTCAGAGCGAAAAATGACGGTTGCCCCCTCAATGGCAGGACCAAATGAGGGCTATATGCCCGGCTTTGGAAATGACTTTGAGACAGAAGCCTTGCCCGATGCGCTCCCGCAAGGAATGAACAGCCCGCAAAAATGCAATTACGGGTTATATGGTGAGCAATTGTCAGGCACTGCATTTACTGCGCCTGCAGCTACCAACGAACGAACCTGGGTTTACCGGATCAGGCCATCAGTAAAGCATTCACACCGGTATGAGCGAATTGACCTGCCATACTGGAAGTCCGCTCCCCATGTGATCGAGGATGTGACCAGCCTTGGTCAGTATCGATGGGACCCTGTTCCCCATTCTGAGGAGCCTCTGACCTGGCTTACCGGCATGCGAACCATGACCACTGCCGGGGACGTGAATACCCAGACCGGGATGGCAAGCCATATCTATCTGGTCACCAAGTCCATGGAGGATGACTATTTTTACTCGGCAGACAGTGAGTTGCTGGTTGTCCCCCAGGAAGGTAAGCTGCGCTTTTTTACAGAGCTTGGTATTATTGAACTGGAACCACGGGAAATAGCCCTGCTGCCGCGTGGCCTGCTATATCGCGTGGAAGTGGTCAACGGGCCTGCCCGTGGTTTCGTATGTGAGAACTATGGCCAGAAATTCGCTCTGCCGGATCGTGGGCCAATCGGTGCGAATTGCCTTGCCAACCGTAGGGATTTCAAGACACCGGTTGCGGCCTTTGAAGACCGGGAAATTGCGTCCACTGTCACCATCAAGTGGTGCGGGCAGTTTCATCGTACCCGGATAGGTCACAGCCCGCTTGATGTGGTTGCCTGGCATGGCAATTATGCTCCTTGCAAATACAATCTGTCCGATTATTGCCCGGTAGGTGCGGTTCTGTTTGATCACCCGGATCCATCCATCTTTACGGTGCTGACAGCACCGTCTGGAGTGGAGGGGACTGCAAACATCGATTTTGTGCTGTTCCGGGAGCGCTGGATGGTTGCCGAAAACACTTTCCGTCCACCCTGGTACCACAAGAATGTCATGTCGGAATTGATGGGCAATATCTATGGGCAATATGATGCAAAACCCAAAGGCTTCGTGCCAGGTGGCATGTCTTTGCACAACATGATGTTGCCACACGGTCCTGACCGAAATGCATTTGAAGGTGCTTCCAATGCCAACCTTGAGGCACACAAACTCGATAACACCATGTCGTTCATGTTTGAAACACGTTTCCCTCAGCATCTTACTCGATTTGCCGCCACAGAAGCCCCGTTGCAGGATGATTACATCGATTGCTGGACTGACCTTGAAAAGAAATTTGACGGGACTCCGGGTCTGAAGTGAGTATTGAGCAAGAAAAAGGGGCGGAGCAGGGGCACGCAATGCTTGTTGAGAGTTGGCTGGACAGTGCAAACGCCGAAGGCTGTCCATTTCCGGTCAATAATCTGGCATTGGGGGTCTTTTCTGTTGGCGAAGACCTGCCATGTTGTGGTGTGGCGATTGGCGACATGATCTTCAATTGCCGCAGTGCATGTCAGGCAGGGTTGCTTCAACCGGAAAACTGCAGGCTCTTTGATGCCCCGTCCTGGAATGCAGTTATGGAAGCAGGGCCTGCGATATGGCGTGACTTGCGTCTGCAGTTGACAGAGCTTTTTGTAAAGGGCTGCAAGAACCAGGCAGAGGTGCGGGAACACTTGGTGCCAATCTCGGACGCAACGTTGCACATGCCATTCAGGGTTGCCGAATTTACCGATTTTTACGCAGGTCGCCATCATGCAACCAATGTTGGTACGATGTTCAGGGGGGCTGAAAACGCATTGCCCCCCAACTGGCTGCACATCCCGATCGGCTATAATGGTCGGGCTTCTTCGGTCGTTGTGTCCGGGGCGGGCGTTCGTCGTCCATGGGGGCAGCTAAAAAGCCCTGATCACGAAAAACCCGCTTTCCTTCCATCCCGCAGGTTCGATTTTGAACTTGAAATGGGGGCGATAGTAGGTACGCCTTCAACAGGACCGGTAAGCGTGGACGAAGCCGATTCAATGATATTCGGCTACGTCCTGCTCAATGACTGGTCAGCAAGAGACATCCAGGCATGGGAATATCAGCCTTTGGGACCGTTTCAGGCCAAGGCGACCGCAACCTCCATAAGTCCCTGGATCATAATGGCTGAAGCGCTGGAACCATTCAGGGTTATGACGCCAGAGCGTGAGTTCGAGCTTCTGCCACACCTGAAAGATACCGGGCCCATGTTGTATGATATCAATCTTCGGGTGGATCTGGCCACATCTGAAGGTCCGGTACAGACCATTACCCAAACCAACTATCGTGAAATGTATTATTCAGCAGCTCAGCAGCTGGCGCATCATGTAAGCAGTGGCTGTCCAATGAGGGCCGGTGACCTCCTCGGATCAGGAACGATTTCCGGGCCTGAAAAACACCAGCGTGGCAGTATGCTGGAGTTGAGTTGGGGAGGCAAAGAGCCGATCGAATTGCTGGCTGGCAGAAAACGGACGTTCCTAGAAGATGGTGATACCGTCATACTGACGGGAGAAGCCCGCGGAAAAGATTACATTATTGGCTTTGGTGAATGTGCCGGGCAATTGTTGCCGGCTCTGGAAGAACCATACGGAAAACAGGATTGAACATGGCAAAGGCATTCGCGTCGCAAGGCGACATGGAAGAAAAGCAAATAAGCTTCACCGAAATAGGTGAGGGGCTGTATGCCTTCACAGCGGAAGGCGACCCGAATTCCGGGGTCATTATTGGCGATGACAGTGTCATGGTGATTGAGGCTCAGGCAACACCCAGACTTGCGCAAAAGGTGATCGACTGCATTCGTGAAGTCACAGACAAACCCATTACCCATCTTGCATTGACACACTATCATGCTGTGCGGGTACTCGGGGCCTCGGCTTTTGGTGCGCAACAGGTCATCATGTCCGACATGGCGCGTGCCATGGTTGTCGAGCGGGGCCAGGAAGACTGGGACAGTGAATTTGGCCGCTTTCCAAGGTTGTTTCAGGGGCACGAGAGTATTCCGGGTCTTACCTGGCCAACCTCTACCTTTTCCGAAAGCATGACGGTCTATCTCGGCAATCGGCAGGTGAACTTGATGCATCTGGGGCGCGCGCACACCGCAGGTGATATCGTCATCCACGTTGCTGACCAGAATGTCATGTTTACCGGGGACATCGTCGAATACCATTCTGCCTGTTATTGTGGCGACGGACACTTTTCCGATTGGGGAGACACTCTCGATGCGATCAAGTGGTTCGGTGTCGATGCAATCGCACCCGGCCGCGGTGATGCCCTTGTCGGCAGCGAAATGGTCAATGAGGCAATCGAGAACACGAGGGATTTTCTGGTCAGCACCTACCAGCCTGCTGCTCGGGTGGCAGCGCGCGGGGGTAGCCTGAAACAAGCCTGGGATGCAGTGCGTGCCGAATGCGATCCCAAATTTTCCGATTACGCTATCTATGAACATTGTCTGCCCTTCAATGTTTCTCGCGCTTATGACGAGGCACGAGGAATGGATCAGCCGAAAATCTGGACCGACACACGGGACAAGGAAATGTGGGAAGCCTTGCAGGGATAAATGCGGAAATGCCCAGCTACCACTACCAACCCTTTGAATATAATACCCCTCCCGGCATCACAGCAGATGAAGAACGTCACGATGTGGTGATTGTGGGGGCAGGCCCGGTTGGTATGGCGATGGCGGTCGATCTTGCCCTGAAAGGTGTAAGGTCAGTCGTTCTCGACGACAACAATGTTGTTTCAGTTGGCTCACGTGCAATTTGCTGGGCCAAGCGCACACTTGAGATTTTTGACCGTCTGGGCATTGGTGAAAGAATGCTGGACAAGGGCGTGACATGGAAAGTCGGGCGGTTGTTTCATGGTTCGAAGGAGGTTTACAATTTTGACCTCTTGCCCGAAGAGGGGCACAAGTATCCGGCTTTCATCAATCTTCAGCAATACTATATCGAGCAGTTTCTGGTTGAGCGGGCGCTGGAATTTCCTGAACTGATAGATTTGAGGTTTAACAACAAGGTAGTCGGACACAAGGATTCCGGTGATCACGTTAAGGTCGACATTCAAACACCCGATGGGGCGTACCAGCTTGAATGCCGTTACTTTCTGGCCTGTGACGGGGCCGGTTCTCCAACCCGGAAACGTATGAACCTGCCATTTGAAGGGCAGACATTTGACGAGCATTTCCTGATAGTCGATGTCGAAATGAATGACAGCCCTTTTGGAACTGACAGGGCTGAACGCTGGTTCTGGTTCGAGCCGGATTTTCATCAGGGTCAGTCTGCGTTGTTGCACAGGCAGCCGGACAACCTGTACCGGATCGACTTGCAGTTGGGGCCTGAAACAGACCCCAAGGTCGAGGCGACCGAAGAGCGGGTTTTGCCACGTATCCGGGCGATTGTAGGCAACAAACCTTTCAAGCTGGACTGGATGAGTGTCTACAAGTTTCGTTGTGCCCGTCTTGAGCGTTTTGTCCATGACAGAACGATTTTTGTTGGCGACAGTGCCCATGTAGTCAGCCCCTTTGGTGCCCGTGGCGGAAATGGTGGAATTCAGGATGTGGACAATCTTGGCTGGAAACTTGCTGCCGTATTGAAAGGGGATGCAGACCCGCAATTGCTGGAAACCTATCAGGAAGAACGCAGCCATGCGGCGGATGAAAACATTATGCATTCCTCCCGTGCCACCAATTTCATGACGCCGAAATCGCATGTGGAATACCAGTTCAGAAATCAGGTTCTGAATCTTGCCCACCAAAGACCATTTGCCCGTAAACTGATTAATTCAGGCAGACTTTCAACACCGTGCTCACTTGAAGGAATGACACTGCAGACAGACGGGCAAGGTCTTTTGCAAAGCGGGACCGCCTTGCCCGATGCTCCGTTGGCAAACGGAAACTGGCTACTTTCCGTTTTGCCTGATGAATTCGTCCTGATTGGTGTCGGAGACGTGACCCTGCCTGAAATTCCGGGCCTGGAGCGTATCGGCATTGACCATGAATCAGACCAATACCCCTGTTTTAAATCGGAAGGCCCTGTTCTTGGTCAGCGGTACGGGAAAGATACAGTTTACCTTGTAAGGCCGGACGGGCATGTAGCTGCTTCATTTGCCGAAGTGAATACTCAACTACTCAGGTCTGCCTACGGAAAGGCTATGGGTTATTCTCATGCAGGGGAGCGCAGCTATGCCTGATGAAACAATGACGGAACAAGGGCTGGGTGTGGATGGAGATGCGTTCTATCAAATGCTGATGAACGCGCATGAAGGCTTGAGCAAAGAAGAAAGCGACGCTCTGAACATGCGCCTGGTGCTGTTGATGGCCAACCATATCGGCAGTTTGGATGCTTTGTCGGAGATTATTGATGGGGCATCTGACATGCCGCAGAACAAAGTCTAAAACGCAATGACAAGCCCGTCCTTGCCCAAATGAAACTTGCCGGAATAGCGGGTTTCTACGGCAGATATCCAATCCTTCTCTGAGAACTCCGGGTCGTCGGAAGGGATAAGGTGATGAAATGCCAGGGCTTTTACGCCGGCTTTTTGTGCAAGCTCCGCAGCATTGCCAGCAGCGGTATGCGATCTCAAAAGATGCTTCATCAAACGGTCGTCACCGTTCCCCACCCGGTCAACCAGGGCCTTGAGGGCTGGCTCGAGCATTGCTTCATGAACAAGCAGGTCAGCCTCTCTGGAAAACTCGGCAAGCTCTGGAAAATGTGCGGTATCCCCTGAGAATACAACATGCCGGTCGTCTGTTCTGAATGACAAGGCATAGGTTTCATCAAGCGGCGGGTGTACATTCCGTATTGCGGACACACGAAGATTGCCTGTAACCAGAAATTCTCCTTCTGTGATTGTCTTTACCGTTACCAGTTTGGAGAGATCGGGTCGGCCTTCATCCTCAATCCGCAGCTCGATGTCTGCCCGCATCGATTCAAGAAATGCCGCCCAGTAATGATCCAGGCCGGATGGGCCCCAGATTTCAACCTGGCTTTTCAAGCCTGCAGTCCAGGCAGTATGAAGCAGGGGGCCAAGTTCAAGGTAATGGTCCGAATGAAGGTGGGTGATGATGATCCGGTTCAATGTCTCCAGCCGGATGCCGGCATCAGTGAGACCGCAGCTTACTCCGAGCCCGCAATCAACCACGATGTTTTCGCCGCCCATCGAGAGGTACGATGAAGTTGGCATGGTTGACCCCGGCCTGATAGCCGGACCGCCCTTGGTGCCCAAGAGTACGACATATTGCTGGTTGGACTGAGTCATGATCGTCTTTTCTTGCTGCAATTGTGAAGGGTTAGAGCGGTTTTTGAATTGATGGTCAAGTTGTGCCGATTGGCACGTTCGTTACCCGCGAGACATGCCATAACACAAGGAAAAGCAAGGCTTTCCGGATTTTTGGCGGTTAAATAAATATTGGTCATTGCAAGTATTAATGATAGGTTAATCAAGGCTGGGGCATTGCGACAGTGAGGGTTGATCCAATGTCCTTTGATAGCGCTTCAGGTTTTCGATGGGAAAATATTGATTCTGAAGCGGTTTTTGTAATCGAGGTTTCTTCTGAAGATTCTTCGATTGCCATTCCTTACAGTGACTTTTTGTTTGCGGCTGATTTCAGCCGTGACGGACACGATCTGTTGCTGTCTGGCGCAGATGGCAGAGCTGTCTGGCTCAAGGACTATTTCTCGCAAGATGGTTCTCCCGGTCTCGTAACGGACGAGGGGACCGGTTTGTCTGCAAATACTGTCCGCATTCTGGCAGGACCTGACAGGGCAGGGGAATACGCCCAACAGGGACAAGCCGAGGGTGCCACCCCGATCGGTCAAGTCGAAACACTTTCTGGTTCTGCTACCGTTCAAAGGACTGATGGAACCGTGGAACCATTGCAGGTTGGCACTAAGGTCTTCCAGAACGATGTTGTCCAGACTGCAGATGGTGCAACGCTCTCGATAACATTTGCAGACAGCACTATTTTCACGCTTTCCTCTGCTTCGAGAATGGTCCTTTCTGAGCTCGTCTATGCACCGGAAGGTGACAACAACTCATCCCTGTTCAATCTTGTACAGGGCAGTTTTGTGTTTGTCGCTGGGGAGGTGGCAAAGTCCGGCAACATGAACGTCGAAACCCCGGTTGCGACTATGGGCATTCGCGGGACGACCGTGAAAGTGGTGATCGAGACAGATTCAAGTGGTCAGGCCACTGTCACCGTATCGCTCAACAGGGATATTGACGGCTCAATAGGTTCGATTGAACTGATCAACAATCTCGATGGCTCTGTTACGCAGATAACGGCCGTCGAAAGCAATTGGGTAATTTCCCCTTCCGATGGCATCACAACCGAGGTTCCGCGCACTGTTTCTGATTTCGCTTCAGACCAGGCGATAATCAATGATGCCTATCAGGCAGTTTTAAGTTTGCAGTCACGGCAGGCGGCGGGACAGCAACCTGTCAATCTGGATGATGCTGGTGAAGACGGTGGTTCTGGAAATAGCGGGGAAGATGGCGAGGAAGAGGGAGAAACCCCCGAAGGTGACGAAACACCGGGCGATCAGGGTAATCTGGGTAGCGGCTTTGGTGAAACCGGATTGACGGATGTCGCTCAGGGCGATGATGGTCTTGGCGGCACACAAATCAGCGAGCTTGGGGACAGCGGTGCGGGACTTGGAACTGGTGGTGCAGCGGGCGGACAAGCACCGGGTTCCCAAACGGGAACAGGCCAGACGCAAAACTCGGGTGAAAATGATCCGGGTAGTGGCGGGCCCGTCGGAGCAACTATTGTTCTGCCGACTCTGTCCTCGAACATTGATGAGGACAGCCCGGTTGTTCTTAGCGGCTTTAACATTTCCGGTGGTGGTGGAAATCTGAATGTAGTGCTTACCGCAGGGTCCACGATCGAACTCGCACCGGATGCAGATGTCGTTATTGATGAAGAGGAAAGCATCGAGGAGCCACCCGGCAGCGGTCAGTATGTTCGCCTCGTAATCTCTGGAACTGCATCACAGGTCAACAATGCACTGAATGGAGCCACATACAGGCCATCCGCAAATGATGATGACGGTGGCACGCTGACAGTGGCGGTTACCAGTGGCGGAACAACGACTACTGCCGTTCTGCAAATTGGCATCAATCCGATAAATGATGCGCCTACCCTGGATGCGGGAACATTGGCAGTGAATGAGGACGGTCCTCCTGTTGCAATAGACCTCTCCGGTCTCGGAAATGATCCTGACACAGGCGAAGACGGCTCGACACTTGTCTATACAACAAACATTTTCAGCGAATTTTTCGAGAACGGCGTCTCGATTACAGGAACCACGCTCAATTTTGATCCGCAGGATAATTTCGATTTTCTTGCAGAGGGAGAAACCACAGACGTAACCATCAGTGTAACAGCCACTGACAGCGAAGGGCTCATTGCCACCAACGACGTAACGGTTACTGTTACCGGCGAAAACGATGCGCCCGACGGTTTTGATAATGAAGGTGGTGATGACCCCATTGTCGAAAGGGTGGATGGATCTGAAGATGAAAACACGGGCACCATAACCGAAGAAGCTTTCCGTCTCGCTTTCAACGATGTGGATAGTGACGGCACGCCGCCAACTTTCACGGCAATTGGCGCAGCCGAAAATGATGCTGCATTTGAAAGTCTGGTAAGCTTTTCCTTTGATTACAGGCCTGGTTCACCTGCTGGTAGCAGGGACATGGTAACCGTTGATGCAAGTGTGGCTGCTGCTGACCTTGATGGTCTTCAGGCAGGGCAGACCGTTTTCTTGAATTATGTTCTGCAAATAACGGATTCCCGTGGCGGTTCAACACCACTCAATGATGAATCGTTGGAATTTCAGGTGCGCCTTGTAGGTACGAACGATGTGCCGACCCTTGAAGTTGACCCTTCGGCACAGCTTGGTGAGAATCTGCTTGTAAACGGAGATTTTGAAAACGGCCCCGACGGTCCGGGTGGCGTAACAACTGTAGCCGCTGGTGATTCAACAACCATCACCGGCTGGTCAGTAGTGACCGGTGACGTTGACCTGGTAACCGAGACCAGTGCTTTCGGTGCTCCCTCCGGTGACCATGTGATTGATCTGAATGGAAACAATCCCGGCTCCATCACCCAATCACTCACTGTCGAAACAGGTGCCACATATTTTGTGTCCTTCCTCATGAGTGGAGATCCTTTCGATGGAGAAAGTGTGAAGGACGTTCGGGTTACGGCCGGTGCGGATATACATGAGTTCAGCTATACAAGCCCGGTCGGTGCTTCCAGGGAAGATTTGTCGTCTGAAACCAGAAGTTTCAGCTTTGTCGCAACGGATAGTTCTGTTCCGATTACCTTTGAAAGTCTCGACCTGACCGACAATAATTCCGGGCCTTATGTGGATGCAGTCGAGGTTCGAAAGGTCAATGTTGTCACGAACGAGGACACATCCATTGTCTTGCCAACCGTGACTGTCGGTGATGACGACGACAACACCATTTTGAGCATTACACTTGCTTCAGAACATGGGGGGCAATTCAGCTTCCTTGCGGAAACCGACCTTGATGGCATCCTGAACCTTTCCGGAAACGGAACGGACACACTGAGTTTTGACGCAACTCAAACAGACATGAATCGCGTGTTGATGTCTGTATCATTTACGCCCGATGAACACTTCAATGGCCTGGAAAGAGTAACCGTTTCTGTTTCCGATGATGTTGCTCCGCCGCAGGAGCAGACAATCCTGATTGGTGTAACTTCGGTCAATGATGCACCCGAAACAACCCTGCCGTCCGGGTTTGCGGGTACTGAAGACATACAGTTCACACTGGCCGGGATATCCATTGCGGATGTCGATGTTGGCAAAGCGGAAATGACTGTGACATTCAGTGTCGGAAATGGCAGTCTCTGGATCAATGCTGCAGTGAGTGGGGGTATACCGGGGGCGCAGATTTCTGGAAACACTACGAACTCTGTCACGGTTACCGGTACTATAGACCAGATCAATGCTACCTTGCTGGACTTTGAGGGGCTGACCTACACAGGGAATCAGGATTTCAACGGGCAAGACATACTGTCAGTAAACGTCAGCGATAACGGGGCTTCAGGTGACGGTGGCCCGCAATCCGTGACTGATACCTCAACAATCATGATCAGTGCCGTGAATGATCCTGTAATCATCACGAATACAGGTCAGAAGGTTACGGCCCGTGTTCCGGGAAATGGTGAAGCGTTTGCGGCATCAATTGACCTGAATGACAATGGAGTGGTGGTGGCGGGCTCTCCGCTGGCCGATCCGTCTGTTGGAAATGATGGCCTCGGTTTTCTGTTTAATCCGGATGAGAACGAGCGGCTTGGCCAGCCAGTCGAACTTCGGTCGTCGTTGGAAAGTGCCAATGACTTTTTTGGACGAAGCTCTGCAATAAACAACGCTGGCATTCTGGCTATCGGCGCGCCCGGCGATACCAACAACCAGGGAGCCATCCTTGTATTTTCGCCTGATGGGGAAGGTGGATTTACAGAACAGGTGCTGCGCGCCGGAACACCCGTTGACGGAGATTTCCTCGGGTTGAGTGTGGATATCAATTCCGCAGGAGTAATCGTAGCTACAGCCAATGGTGATGATACGGGAGCAACAGGTGCGGGAGCATTGTATGTATTCAGACCGGATGGTGAAGGTGGCTATCGCGCAGCGGTTGAATTGTTTGCTCCCGATGCTGCAGCTGGTGACAATCTTGGCGGTGATGTATCGATCAATGATGCTGGCGTAATCGTTGTGGGAGCTTCTCTTGGCGACGGTCTCGTAGGCAATACAGGCACTGCATATGTTTTCAAGCCGGACGGCACCGGGAATTATACGGATACAGGTATAGAGCTGCAGGCCAATGATGGCGCAAACGGCGACAATTTTGGTTCGGCACTGGCAATAAATGCGAGTGGCACCATTGCTGTTGGTGCCCCGTCAGACGGCGCAGGCTCTGTGTATGTGTTCACGGAACCGATGGGTACTTACCAACAAGCCGGTAAAATCAGTGTCGATGATATTCCTGCAACATCCGGGTTTGGCATCTCCCTGGATTTGAACAACCAGGGTATTCTTGTCGTGGGAGCCAGTGGCGATGACGGGGTTACTGAAAATACCGGTGCAGTATATGTCTATACGCCTTCAATCAACGGAACCTACCCGCATCCGCCAGTGAAACTGTATGCTCCTGAAGGAATGTCAGGGGATGAATTTGGTAATGCCGTTGCCATTAATGCTGACGGAAACATCATGGTTGGCGCCCAGGGCGATGATACGGATGCAGGGTCAGCATACAGTTTTGTGAGGGACGCAAACGGCAATTATATACATGACGGTCATGTTTTCATCTCCGAAGGAGACCAGGGAACGGTCAGTCTTGTAACGATTGATCTGAATGAATTGCTGGATCTTTCCGATGTCGATGATGTCCCTGTAATCGACGAAACCAGCATAACACTGACTGACAATGCAGCTTCGGACGCACCATTTGGCGCTGGTGGATTCAGTGTGAATGGCACGACATTGACGGTGAATACTGCAATCTTCGATATACTGAATTCAGGTGACCGGGCCGTCATAGATGTAAGCTTCAATGTGTTGTCAGGTGTGGAGATCGTACCTCAAAACTTCACTATCAATGTTGGTGGCATAACCGATAACGCCATCAACCTTGTCAGTGCAACAACCCTTCCGGGCACATCGAGCGGTGATGATGGCACAGTTAACGGCACTGCCGGAAACGATCTGATACTTGGAGAGGGTACAAGCCCCGGTTCCTTCCAGGGAGATCTGATATTTGCTGGAGATGGCGACGACATTCTGGTGGGTGGCAATACAGGAAGTGAATTGCTTGAAGGGGGAGATGGTGATGACCTGATCTTCCCGGGTAATAACAGTCCGGCAAACGGTGACTTCATTGCAGGTTCGCTTGGCAATGACCGCTTCAACTTCGGCAATGTCACTTCCGGTTTTTATGACATTTTTTACAGCAACCTTACCGCCAGCTTTGTTGCGATTGTTGCTACCATCGACTTTGCCACAAACACCGGATCGGTTCAAAAAATCGACACAACCTCATCAACCCTGGTTGGCACCGATCACTTTGTGGATGTGAAAAATGCTTACCAAGATGAAGGTGGGTTGTTGATACGTGGAACGGCTGAGGCTGACACATATAATGTTGATGCAGGGCAGGGAAACTTCTTCGGCGTCGTGGCAGGGCGGGGCAATGACATATTCAACCTTGAATCCGGCATCATCCGCCTTGAGTTCAGGGGGGAAAGTGTCGGTCTGAATCCTTTTGGAAACCTGGCCTTAAATGGTGCAAATGTTAACCTGGGTTTGGCCGATAACCAAGTTATCAATGACGGTTTTGGTTTTACGGACGACATAAACTTTACAGGCGATTTCAACAGCGGCTCCGGCAACAGGGTAGAAATTCGCGGCACGGATTTTTCAGACACGCTTACGGGCGGACCAGGCGATGACAGATTTATCGGTGAGCAGGGCGATGATGTGATCGATGGTGCCGGCGGCGTGGACATGGTTCGTTTTGACCGTTCCGGCGCAGCCAGTATCGAAGCCGATCTCGAGAATGAAACGGCCACCGGCTTCTGGGATAATACCAGGATCAACTACACTGTACGCAATATAGAGGACGTAAGAGGCTCAAATGTCGGGGTTGATTTCCTGTCGGGAACGTCATCGGGTGTAACCGATGGTGCAAACCATCTTGATGGACGCGCAGGAGTTGATGTTCTCAACGGGCGTGGTGGCAATGATACGCTGACAGGTGGCAGCGACAGTAATGTGTTCATCATCGACCCGGTCAATGGAGGTGACACAATCGAGGATTTTGTGATTGGCAAGGACCGAATTGTTATTGTTGGCAATGGTCTTGGCAATACAGGAGATTTCGACTCATTCGTATTTGATGGCACTGATACCCTGATCGGACTTGGTGGAACGAACATGATTACCGTTCAGGGAGTTGATCTGGTCGGAATTGCTGATCCGGAAGGCAGTTTTGTTTTCAGTCAAGTCAGCAAAGATGCATCGGGAAGCTTTACAGCTGGCGCTGAGAACTCGTTGATATTCGGCACGGGATTGGGTGAGAACATTTCAGGTGGCACTGGAAATGATGTCATAATCGGCAATGGTGCAGGAAGCGGCTATTTCACGTCCGGAGACATGATCTTTGGAGGCGGCGGCAACGACTTGATCATCACCACGGATGGTTTTTCAACAATCGAGGGCGGTCTGGGGGATGACCGTATCCAGGCTTCACGTGTCGTTTATGTGAGTGATCAGTTGAACTGGGGAGATGGCGTTACCGTCAGTTACGCTTCCTCATCAAGCGGGATCACCGTCAATTATACCGGCGATGCGAGAAGTGGTCTTCAGGCATTTCAGGTATCAGATGGCATGGGAGGAACGGACAGGCTTGGCGGAATAACTACAATTCGCGATAGTGAATTTGATGATGTTTTCTTTGTCGATGGCAGTGATGCCACATTGCGGGGCAATACCGGTCCGAGAGTAAGCCTTGGCTCAGGGGATGATACTGTTACCTTCCTCGGCATTGGAGGCATTATAGATTATCATTTCGCAGGTGACGGGGTTAATGCCAGCCTTGCAGCCGGTACAGCCACAGACCGTCATGTTGTAGATCCCGGGGACCAGATTGGTACAGACACATTTACTGGCGCAAACAGGCTGCTTGGGTCGCTGTATGATGATGTACTCACCGGTGACACCAATAACAACAGGTTCCGTGGCCGCGAGGGAAATGATGTCATCGATGGTGGAGGCGGCATCAACTCGGTCGAGTTTTTCGATACGGTAAATCGTGTCATAGTTGACCTTGAGGATAATGATGAAAACGGCTTTCAAGTTGATGATGACGGGCACGGAAACCGTGATCAATTGATGAATATCCAGAATGTCTCTGGCAGTCTCGGCAATGATATCCTCTCAGGAGATTTCGCCAGTAACGGCTTGTTCGGTTTTGCCGGGAACGATCTGCTGATTGGCAAGGCGGGTACGGACACGCTGGAAGGAGATTCCGGTAATCTCGGCCTTGCAGCAGATGGCACCGTTCGGGGCGGTGACGATTTTCTTCAGGGAGGGTTGGATGATGATCATCTGCGGGGTGGCGCTGATGCCGATGTCTTCTTCATTGCCAGTGGCGATGGTTTCGACTTTATAGATGATTTCAACTTCTCCGAAGGTGACCGCATCGACATATCCGATTTTGAATTTTCAGATTCATCATCAATTGGCGTTACCTACGATATCGAAGATGACAGCACTTTCCTGGATTTCACGGGAACCGGAGTTACCGTAAGAGGAGACCTGACCAGCCTGACCACATCTGAACTTGATGCACGCTTTATATTCAATGTTCAGGAAGGCAGCCCTGCATTTGATGACTCGTTCTTTGGAGCTGCTGCGGATGACTATTTTCGTCCGCTTGATGGAGACCTGGTTGATACGGTCAACAGTTCGGGCGGCAATGATACGATAGACTACGTATTTGCCATGACGGCATTTCAAAACCTTAGCTATGCCGGAAATGGCACCGCAATAACATTCAGTGTCGACAGTTTTCAAAACACAGCCTCTGTCGACAAGGGGGGTGGTGAAACAGATACAATCCGGAACATTTTCAATCCGCTTCATTCCGGATTTCTTGGTGGTATTGGCGGGTTCAGGATTCGCGGCACAGACCAGGGTGATACATTCCATATCAACACCACTACAGAGACATGGATGGCTGTACGTGGCGGAGATGGCGTCGATGTTTATGACATCCAGAATCAGGATACAGGTCTGGTTCGCATTGAACTGCGTAGCGGTGAAACGGGATCTGTTGTTGATTTGAGCCTGACATCAGGACAAATCATCAATGATGGTTTTGGACATACTGAATCGATTGTCGGGCCTGGCCATGTATGGGAAATCCGTGGTGACATTCTGGCTGACAACTTTACCGGTTCAGACAATGACGAATCCTTCATTACCAGTGGAGGGAATGATTTTGTTGATGGTGGCGGTGGGTTTGACCGTGTCAGTTATGAACGTGGCGAGTTCAGCAGCGGGATCAATGCAAACCTGAATCTTGCCAGCAACACGGTAACGGGCACATTCAACAATGGGGGAACTGCTACTGCTTTCTCGGACGATCTGGTAAATGTTGAATGGATCCGTGGCACCCGTTTTGATGATGTGCTGACCGGCACCAGTGCTGCAAACCGCCTTCAGGGACGGGGAGGAGAAGACAGTATTCTTGGTGGGGGTGGCGCCGATACCCTGGAAGGCGGTGACGGCGATGACAGTTTGTTTGTGCCGGATACTGGTTTCAGCAAGGTTGATGGCGGCGCCGGTAATGATTTGCTGGGTATCCTCGGTGGTGGTCAGGTTCTGGATTTCACTTCGCTGGACGATGGCAGTATCAACAGCGTTGAATTATTGTCGCTAGGTGTTGAGGACAGCGATGCAAGTGGTACAGGGACAGAGATCACACTTGATGAAATGAGCATCATCAATTTTTCCGAAACCTTCAATCCGCTTGTTGATTCACTTGATGATGACCCGTTGGGAAGTTCAGGCACACGGCTCGCACTTTCTGATGAAGCACTTGTCATTACAGGAGATGAAGACGATACGGTGAACCTTGCCCACTCGGGAGACCACGCCGGAGCCAGTTGGCAATTGGCTGGCAATGACAACGGTTTTGATGTCTACAACTACTCGGATGCAAGTACCACAATTGCGTCAGTGGCAATCATTGACGAAGTTGAGGTCAATGTCGTTGCTTGACCATCAGCCTGCCAGCCAGTGCTTTAGCCGGGGTTCGAATTCGTTTCTCAGGCAAGTGACATGTTCAATTGCTTCTGCCGGTCCTTTGCCCAATTGGTCCGGGTCCAGAAGTAGCTGACTGGCCAGCTGGAGACCCGCTTCTGAGAAGCCGGGCCTTGTAATGTCAAGCAATCGTTCCCTCTGTCCCAATCCTTCATATAGTTGTTCAATCTGAACGTAGGAATTAAGCCCCATCACCTGACGTTTCATCGCCATTGGACACACATTGGAGTGGAACCGCATGCCAAGCACCAGATCAGCACTTGCATAAATGGCAAGTGAATTGCGCGCTGCAATGTCTCCACTGCCATAAGCGGCGACCCGAACCCGCGTGCGTCGTAGCCGGTCATCAAGACATGAGAGGGTTTCTGAAATGATCTCAAGATCGCGGAAAATATGTGGCACGAGATGGAATTCCATCTCCGGATTTTGATGTGCCAACTGTCCGATCAGGCTGGCCATTTCGTTTGAAAACTCGAGACGGTTGGAAAAATTCTTGAACCGTATCTCACCCATGTCACTTGCAATGTTGATGGCAATTATCCGTGATCGATTATCGGGGTTTTCCGGTTCCCCTGCCGGACAGGGAACAAAGAAGCCGTGGTCAGGCAGCAGGTTTGTCTGGTCAGCATATTGTTTGCCGATATGGGTTTTGAGATTGCCAAGCGCCCCGTCATTGCGAACACTGACAAGGTACTGATCGGAACCAAGAAGCGTCTCCAGAAATTCGGTAAATCTGACGCAACAAGCTTCTGGTACACCCTGACCGGGATCGACACCCAGCGCATTGAAAAATACCGGTATCCGTATTTTTTGAAAGACGTCGGAAGGGATTGCGATAGAGGTGCCGGTTGGAGAGTTTTCAACCCACAATTCGAAATAGTTGCCCCCGCCGATTACCAACCGGTCAAAGCTGTTGATGTAGTCTGCAAGGTCGTCATCCCACAGACGCTCTTTCCAGTAGAACTCACGGATTTCCAGTGATGTCCACTTAACCTGGGTTCCAGACATTTTCTCAAACCAGGGCCTGAAACCCATGTGGTTTGCATTGTCACCGATGTTTCCGTTGAAACTGGCAATGTGAAGCACATTCATTGGTCTGGCCATGAAGGCTGCCTGTTGTTCAATAAACTGTATAGCGCAATTGCCATTCATTTCCTGTTTTTTCCCACAGGTGGGGAGAACGGAACTGGTCAACCGTCTGCCAGAACTCGTCGTCATTCATGCCGATATAATCCAGGAATTCACGGTAATATCGATCAGGAAACTCCAGATCGTATTTGCGTACAAGATGGACTGCCTCTTCACGGGTAATCTTGCCGTTCCGCACTTCCTGGGCTGCGTCATAGGTCGCCCTTCCAATTCCGAACTTGATGAGCGTGGTGAAGTAGTGGAACATGTCGATCTTGTCATCAATGCTTGAATACTTCGAATAACTGCCCGGAGTTCGTTCGCTGTTTGCCTGAAATCCGGTGTTTTCAACCGCGTAATAATAACACTCCTGCGGATCCCATTTCAGGTAATAACCAAGGTAGTGGACTTCGACACCTTTCTTTTCCAGCATCGCGGCGTCCGGCGGAATGTACGGTGCAAAATCGTTGAGCGTATAACCATGCTCGTCGATGATCTCCTTGACGGGCACGCCGCCCAACATCATTTCATTCGGATCCTGTGCTGTGAAGAATTTCCTGTCCATCGTCGGTACGTAGTTTTCGTCAGGATCGTTGCCGTATTCTGCCTGGTTTTCTCCGTACATGACCAGTTCAACACCAAACTTTGCCGCCATGGCGGGGCCAATGATCCTCTGGCCAACAATGAATGGTTGAAACGGATGCAAGAGGTTGGTGAAGGCAAGGCGTGTCAGCAGCCGGTGAAGTTTTCCGTTGGGTGTGAACAATATGTTGTCATGACCACCAACATGGCACCATGCCTCAAAATTTTTCCAGCCAATATCCGTGTACAGATGCGGCGCCCAGGTAACGGTTAGCGGATTCATCCCGTAACGGTATTTCAGCATGTGCGAAGTGTAGGCGCTGTCTTTGCCACCACTGCCGGGTACCACTACATCATAGCTGCCATCATTCCTGCGGTGCTTGTCCAGCAGCGCTACCAGTTGGTCTTCCCGTTTTTTCCAGTCAATCCGGTGTTCCTTGGTTTGGTGGTAATGACAGGCATCACAGACACCATCCCTGGCAAAGCCAATGGTTTTTTTCGCCTCGTCTTTCCTGTGCTTGAACTCCACAGTGGAGCTTGGGCGCTGGTTGGAGATTACGCAGCTTTTGCAGAAGACGACTTCCCGCGGCAGTCCGTAAAAGGCTTCCAGCGGCTGGGTGTCAATATCAAGCATTCTCTATCTCACGAAGTTGGCAAGCAGGCGCAGTCCGTCTGGACCGCTCTTTTCAGGATGAAACTGGGTACCGATCAGGTTGTCGCGTGCGACGATGGCTGTAAAATCATGGCCTGCATAGGAAGCGGTTGCAGCCGTGTTCGGTGTATGTGCTGGGGCATGAAAGGAATGGATGAAGTAGAAGCGGGAAGTTTCGTCTACATCCTTCAGAACTGTTTCGGAAATACCGCCGGATGCAGCTTTTCTTGACAGTGGAAGCCAGCCTACATTCGGCAAACGCAATGTGGATTCCTGATTTGCATTCTTCGCAAATTGTTCAACATCGCCAGAAACTATACCGAGTCCTTCATGGTTTCCAAACTCGGAAGACCTGTCGAAAAGGAGCTGCATGCCAACACAAATGGCAAGCAGGGGTTTTCCCTTCTCGCATGCAGAATGAACAACTTCATGCAGGCCTCGTTTTACAAGTTCTGCCATTCCGTAGGCAAAGGCGCCAACGCCAGGAAAGATGATCCGGTCGCAATTCATAAGTGTGCTGGCATCTTCCGATATTACCGGCTTTGCACCCACTTGGTTGAGTGCGTTGTGAACACTGCGAAGATTGCCTACGCCATAATTTATCACGCCAACTGTCGTCATGCCGCCATCTCCGTGGATGGTTCAAAAGGCGGGTCCAGTCTATCGGCAGCCTGGACAAGTTCATCTCCTGTAGCCAGTTGATAGTGAAGGACAGAGGCAAAAGCGATTCCGCTTGGTTTTTCGATTGGTCCAAGTGCCTGCAAGTGTTCTGGCTTGCCATATCCGCCGCTGTATATGACCGGTCTTGCGGTAGCGTCATTAACAGTCTCGATCAGTTCCAGGTCAAAGCCACGCTTTGTGCCTTCCTTGTCAATTGAAGTGACAAGCAATTCGCCAATTCCGGCATCTTCAAGTCTTTTGATCCAGTCTTCGACATCCAGACCTGTTGGCTCTCTGCCATTGTCGATATACGCTTCCCATTTGCGGTCCGTTTTCTGCTTGGCTTCGATTGACCCGATAATGCATTGCGAACCAAACCGGTTGGCTATTTCCGTTATGAGTTCAAGCCGGTGAACCGCGCCCGTGTTGATAGCCACCTTGTCTGCGCCGGCAGCTAGGGCAAGTTCCACATCCTCAATGGTTCTCAGGCCACCTCCTATGCTGATCGGTACAAAGACGTTTTCGCAGGCTTTCTCGATAATGTGCAAAAGGTTGTTGCGATCATAGAGACTTGCAACGGCATCCATGAACAGGATTTCATGCACGCCTTGTTCATAATAGCTTTGTGCCATCTCCACCGGTTCACCAACCTTGCGAAGCCCCTCAAGGTGTATCCCCTTGATAACATGCTCGTTTTTTACATCCAGTCTGGCGATTATGCGCATTGTCTTGCTTCCTGACTGGCCATTCGGAGGGTGGAAGTGGCAGCAAGTTGCGCTTCCGCCAGTTTGAGGTCATCGAGCTTGTCGATGTCCACTGAACTGGCGGCGGGCATTTCGATTGCGCCAATACGCGGCATCGAAAACCCTTTGTATCGCCTGAAATCCTGCGCATGAAACACGTATACAGCGCCGTTGGGCCTTACTATTTCAGGCAGGTTCTGCCGGTTTTCAAAACAATAGTGGGGTGCGGAAACAGGCCTGAACGTGTTTCCTTCAAGAAATCCGTACTTTAGAATGCCAGGGTCCGTGTGGGTGACGGACATGACGAGATCCCTGTCTCCTGTTGAGTGAAGATCAAGTGCATCAGCGATGTGCCTGTCTTCCCTGAGCGGAGAAGTCGCTTGCAACAAGGCAATTCTGCCAGTCCTTGCTTTCATGTCTTGAAGCTCATCCAGCGCATGCATGATTACGGGAACCATTGGCGTCCGGTCACCCGCCAGCTCGGCCGGTCGCTCGATGACCAAGCATCCACTTGGCAGGTGGGCGTTCAGGATTTCTGCAATGTCAGTTGTGATAACACAGCGTCCGATGACACGCAGAGCCTGTTCAACGGCATGCATGTATAGCGGTTTTCCCGCCAATGGCAGCAGGTTCTTGTTCGGCAACCCCTTGGAGCCTGCGCGCAAGGGAATGATCGCTAGATCCGAACCGGTATTTGGATCAGCCATATGCCACCTCATCTGAAAAATACTTTTGCAGGGGGCGGTCCCAGAAAGCTTCCGATTGAAGCAATTGCCTGAATTTTTCCGATGCATGACCTTGGCCGAATGCATCATCGCGTGTGTAACGGTTTCCCCATTCCCTATCGAGAAATGACTTGATTGTTCCACGTTCAAAACATCCGGCACTGGTGATTGAGCCTGCAGTACCGCGGTTTGTCTGTCTTGTACCGAGCGTCAGGGAAGGCACGCCGAGATAGGGGGCTTCTCGCACGCCTGCGCTGGAATTTCCGACAAGCACTTTTGCATTGCGTAAAAGTTCGGAAAAGTAGTGGAATCGCATTGAGGGCAGAACGCGGAACCGGTCTTCCGGCAGCTTGTTGATCTCGTTCAATATGTCATCGGAGCCCGGATCATTGTTCGGCATGATGACTATGAAGTATTTGCCGGAGCTCTTGAGGACGGAAAAAAGGGATTGGGCCTGCCTTCCCATGCTGTCCTGCTCGGATGTTACGGGATGAAAAATACAGATACCGTAATCATCGGATTCTATTTCATACCAGTCGAGTACTTCTTTCAGTTCCACGCCAGAAGGTTTGGCATGAATGTCGAGTTCAGGAGAGCCAAGAACTTCAATCGAGTCTGCCGGTTCTCCCAAACGCAATACGCGATCGTACGCTGTTTTCGACGATACAAGATGAGTGGTGGAAAGCTTGGTGTTGCAGTGCCGGAACATTTCATCAATTGTCCCTGAAACTTCACCGCCCTCTATGTGGGCACATCGAACATAGTTCATTGCGCAGACCAGGGCGCAAGCCAGTGCCTCAACCCGGTCACCGTGAATGATCACAAGATCCGGTTTCATCTCGCGCAGGAAATCGGAAAAGCCGACGATTGTCTTGGCAGCGATTACATCCTGCGGGTCACCTTCACGCTGATTGATGTATTCAACTATGTTGAAGCGGTCACTTCTGTGAATTTCGGTTTTCGTCAGGCCGTATTTCCGCATCATGTGCATGCCGGTTACGAAAAAGGTCACCGGAAATCCTGCTTCCGAAGCTTCAAGGGCAAGCGGTTCAAGCTTGCCGTAATCTGCGCGTGTTCCGGTAACAAACAGGATGCTGCGCTGGTTGGACCTTTTTTCGGCAGACATTTTCAGGTTCCACTCATTTCAAGATCTGACCAGTCAAGTTGTGTATTGCGGCTGACAGGTCGCAGAAGTTTCCTGCCGACAACCTTTTCAAATTCATATCCTGCAATCGCACCTGTACCCGGTCGCCTGGCCCAAATGTCAGCTTCTCCGATCACATGGCCTTCCTTGAGGTCGCGATCAGCGACAATGGATGCGCGAGCAAAGCGGTATACCGGCTCTTCCGCTTCGGTCCGCTGTTTCGGATTGTTCAGTGCTGTGTGGATTTCTCGGGACCGGTCGACCAGAAACCGCAACTCAGCAGGGTCCATTGAACATGAAATATCCGGGCCGCTGCGATAGCGGTTGTCTGTATAATGGCGTTCCAGAATGCAGGCGCCCAATGCCACGGACGCCAGTGCCATCGTCGGACCGATTGAATGATCGGAAAATCCGACTATTGCATCAGGAAATGCCTCCTTGAGCTCGCTTACACCTTTCAGCGAAACAATTTCAGGCGGGGAGGGGTAGAGGTTGGTGCATTCAAGAAGCGCAAACGGAACACCGCTTTCCCGCAAGATGTTTACTGACCTTGCAATGCTTTCGATGGATTGCATTCCGGTTGAAAGGATCACCGGTTTGCCGAACTTAACAATATGCCTGATGAGTGGTGTGTTGTCGGCTTCTCCCGACCCGATCTTGAATGCCGGAACACCAATGCTGTCCAGAAAATCCGCAGCCTTCCTTGAGAAAGGTGTTGAGAGGTAAATTAACCCCAGGCTTTCCGTATATTGCTTCAGGGACAACTCGTCTGTTTCGCTGAGAGAGTTCCTGCGCATCACTTCCCATATCGACACATCGGCATTTGGAGGGAATACGCTTTTTGCTTCATCTGTCATTTCGTCATCGACAAAATGTGTCTGGTGCTTCACGCATTCTGCACCGGCCTCTGCTGCCATCCTGACCATGGTTTTGGCAACTTCAACATCCCCACCATGGTTTATGCCGATCTCGGCTATAACCAGCGGAGGATGTGTCGGTCCAATTTCACGATGAGCAATTTTCATGGAGCAGTTCCGGACTAGATTCCCAATTGGTTCAGGCTGACTGCGCTAGGGGAGCGGGATTAAACACATGGTCAAAATTCCCCGCTGTATTAGTGGCTGTCAGGTCTTCGGGAAGTGCTGGGTCTGCAAATTCCTTGGCCCACGCAGTAAGTTCAGGCCATCGGCCGATGATGTCTGAAATGATGGCATCGCCCGCATTTGCCTCCATCGGGAATGTTTTGACCGAAGGAAACCATGGTGCATGATCGGTGCCGAGAAACACCTCGGAATGAGCCCGGGTGATGTAAACCGTGGGTACGCCCAGTCCGCCTGACAAATCGCCAACGGCACCACCGATTGTTATTATCAGGTCGCAGGCACCAAGAAGTCCGCAAGCAGAAACAAGGTCGTCTTTCTGGTTGATGTTCTTGACATGATGAATTCCGAGACCAAGTTCACGGGCCTGTTTGATTTCACCGGCCATGGCATCGTACTGGACGTTCAGCCATTCAACGTTTTGAAGACTTGTCAGGGGGGCGAGTTGCTCAATGTCGAAGAAATACTTGTTTCTGGATACTGCGGCATTTGATGAACGCCAGCACAAGCCAACCAGCAAGGTATCCCTGCTTACGCCAAGTGTCTGGCGAACCGCAGTCTCCACCCCATGATCACGCTGTAACCACGGCGTTTGTCTTTCGGTGAAACTTTGGAGATCATTTCTGAAAATACCGGCCAGAGAACCGCTCGGAATGTGGTAGTCGAAATCCTGATAGGCCTCATCTCCACGGCACTCAAGCGGCCCTTCTTCGCGGATGTCAATTCCCTTGAATGAATTCCTGAACAAGGGAATGAGCTTGGGTGACGCTTCAAGGGTTATGTTAGTATCCAACTCCATGAGTTCTGGAAGCAGGGAGTTGAAGCGGATTTCATCACCGATACCCTGTTCCCGCCAGACAAGGATTTTCTTCCCTGCCAGTGGTTCGCCTTTCCATTGCGGCATATCGAATACGCGTCGTTTGGTCGGGAATTCCTTCCATTGCCAGCGCGCTTCATAATTTGAGTTTCCTTCTGCAATCTCGCCCTTCTGGAACTGCAGCATCGCAAGATTGTATCGTCCGGCAACGTGATCCGGATTTCTTCCAAGCATCTGCTTGTGGCAGTCAATTGCTTGTTGCAACTTTCCCGCTTGAGCATATAGCAGCCCGAGTTGGGATTGCATGTGCGCCTGATGAGGGTTGTCCTTTGCCTGCCATGGCTCAAGAACTGCAATGGCCTCCTCAACGCGTTCATGCATGCCGAGGAAGTAGGCCCAGATATTGTCGACCTGTGCCTGCTCATTCACATTCAGTTGCGCTTTGTCTATCGCTTTGTATCGCTGTTCGATCAGGGACAGGTCTTGCAATCGTGCAGCAACATGCAAACGTTTCAGCTTGATCTGGGGTGTTTCTTCCATTCCACCAGACAAGAACCGGTTCATGAACTCTTCGGCACGGTCATAGGCCCGCACTTCAACAAGTATGTCTACCAAGTTGAGAAGTGGTTCGCTGTTGGACGGGTCAAGATGATAGGCGCAGGTAAATGCCAGTTCGGCAGCATTGTACCTTTCTGCTGTTCTCAGAGCGATCCCCAGATTGTTCCATGCCGTAAAGAACTTCTGGTCAAGTTGCGTTGCACGTTTGAACAACTCAATGGCGGTTTCAGTGTCATTGAGATCAAGAAAGACCATCCCCATCGAATTGATGTAAGTCGCATTTTGTGGATCGCGTTCATGTGCTGCATTGATTTTCGTGAGCGCAGGAGCAAACTCGCCACAGGCGCGCAAGGCCAGTCCGTGCAGATGGAGAAAATCAGGCTGAACAATTCCCTTGTTTGCCAATCGTTCACAAAGCTCCAGGCACTCCCGATGCTTGCCCAAACCGTGAAGCTTTTGCACCTGCTTGAGTATTTTCTTGGGCGGAGCGTTCTTTCCGAGAGGTTTGAGATTTGTATTTTTCATGCCGGGCTGGTTTATCCATCTGTCTTGGTTTGTGAACAGGAGGGCCTGCCGTCTCGTTTGGCTGCGTCACCTGAACGCATTTGCTGTCAAAGGCTATTGAATCTAGCTTGCGCATACCTGACGCGCTGAATGGCAAGGTTCTGGCAGGACGTGGTTTGGTTTCACCAAATTGCGATTGGCCGGTTCTTCCTTTGGACGCTAGTGTTGAGATGCTGCAATAAAAGCCAACTGGAGGACTAAATGGCAAAATTCATAAAGTTTCTGATACCCGCACTGATTGCAGGTTCTCTGGCGGTTTTAGCTGATTCCGCATTTGCACTGGATGGTGATGCTGAAAAAGGGGAGGCGGTTTTCAAGAAATGCAAGAGCTGCCACATGGTAGGCGATGATGCACAAAACAGGGTCGGCCCGGTGCTCAACAATGTGTTTGGTCGTCAGGCCGGTACGTTTGCTGATTACAAGTATGGCAAAAGCATTGTTGATGCGGGAGAGGACGGATTGGTCTGGAACGACGAAGAGATGTTTGAATATCTTGCAGATCCGAAGAAATATCTCCGGGCGAAACTGGATGACAAAAAAGCCAAAAGCAAAATGTCTTTCAAGCTGAAAAAAGAAGACGAGCGTGCAAATGTGATTGCTTATTTGAAATCTTTTTCCCCGGAATCAGAATCTGAAGTACCAGAATCAAACACTGAAGAAGAATCATCAAGCAACTGATTATCAAGAAGGTTTTTGCAAAGCCATTAGAGGGAAACTACTGGTAGAGGGCGGCAACACTGCCGCTCAAAGCAGGCTTTCAGTTACGGGCAAAGCTTTCTACCGTTTTGATTGCGCCATCCAGGGCTTCACCTTTTTCATCTTTCAGGGCCGCATCGCGTATGCGCGACAACCACTGCGATGCATCATTTCTTCCCTTGAGCAATTCAATCGAGGAAATTGCCCTGTCGAACTTTGAAAGGCCGCGTGCATGCGTGTCGGAATATCCTTTTATCAGGCGGCGGCATTTCAGGATTTCGACAGCAAGGGAGTAATCTTCTGTTGCAGTTTTTTTACACAAATCCAGCCATTTTTTAAGATGCGCCTGCTCCAGAGCGTGCCTGTGTGACCGCCGTCGATAGGTTTTCAGTCCGCCCAGAATATACAGCATGATAAAATGGCGAAGGCTGTCAGATCGTAACCTCCGTCCACGATTGAACCAGCGATTAATCCTTGCCATCATTTTTGGGCTGGCTTCCCATCGGGCGCCGAGACGGGCGGGTAACATGCCGACAATTTCCTCGGCTCTTGGGTGCAGAAATTCTGTCACCTGAAGAAGCTTTCCGGAGCCTGCCTTCATCTCGGTTCGAATGCGATCACCGCGGGCAGCACGGGTTTTCAAGTCTGCGACACGAATGACATCATCATACGCCATTGCATTGCTTATGTATTTTGCAGCTTCCCGTGCCAACTCCCATCCCTGTTCGGCGTTGTCCATTTGAACAAACGACTGCAAACGGGAAAAATACTCATGGCCATACTCGACGTCCATGAACTCGACGACTTTGCGAAGCCCGGGCTCAGCAAGTTCTCGGACCTCGGAGGGCAGGTTGGTAATTTTCTGGAAAACGGAATCATAGGCTGCTTTTTGCTTCGTTGATCCATTGACCTGGGCGTAAAGCTTGGTCTCTGGATCAGGCAGGATATTGTCACTGTCATCCGTTGTTCCGGTTCTGGTTTTCTCATAGGCAGCTCCAAATGCCTTGAGACTGGCGTCAACGCCCTTGCCGCCTCTCTTGATTGCTTCCTCGAAGGCGGCACGATCGAAAGGTAGTGCGCCGGAACCTGCAAGCGCACCGAAAAGTGTTGCTGATATCACTGAGCCATTTTTCACGGCAAGCTGTTCCATGTCGAAACTGACCAGTCTGTCGGCGGCAATTTCAGCAGCCGCAAGTACTTCCCCAGCATCGGCGATTCCATCCCCTGGTACCATTTTTTCGGATACGGCAAGTGCCCTGTGGCTTGAAGCAATCAGCGTAGTGCGGTCGGGCGTAACAAAGCCCCGCATGATCGCCCGTCCGGCCTCCATCATTTCTGCGGCAATCAGAATGTCCACGTCACCGTTTGCCGGAGCAAGAGAAAAAACCGGAACCCCGTCACCGGCTGGTGCCATCTCGACATAGTAGATTGTTGCCCCGGTACGCTGGGCCACCCCGGCAACACTTGTAGCCTGGCAAGAATACCCTTCATGGCGGGCCAGGCTTTCAATCCAGCCGGTCAACACACCGCCGCCCTGACCTCCGACAGCCATGACCGCAAGCTTGATCACACCATCAAGCGCACCGCTATTTAATGTCTCGGGGGTGTTCTGTGCCACGTTCATGATGCTGCTCCGAACGTGACTTGCTTGCGTGATCTTCGGTTTTGCAGCCAGGTAATCATCATTGACCGCCACTTGCCGATCATGCTTTCCCAGCTGGTCGGGTTGTGGATTACATCAGCCCTGTAAAAACTCGGGCAAAGAACGGCAGCATCGGCGACCTCACCACAATTGCCGCAACCCACACAGGTCTGGTCAATTGACGCAACGGGATCGTCTCTCAATGGGTCATCCAAATGCTTCAGGGAAAGGGAAGGACAGCCTGAGAGCCGAATACAGGCATGGTCACCTGTGCAGATATCTTCATCCACGCCAAACCTCGGAGCCTCTACCCGGCGGCCTTCCTTGATGGCCAGATTGCGTTGGGGCTTCTCGCGGCGTTGACGGTTGAGCATGCATTCAGAAGACGCAACGATCACTTTGGGGCCATCGTAATCCGTGGTGAGCGCTTCACGGACAATGGCAGCCATTTTCGGCACATCATATGTCCGGTCAATCTGGCGGACCCATTTTACGCCAACCCCACGGACAGCATCACTGATCGGGTTGTTGGTAGCCTTGGTCGGATTGTCGGCCCTGCTTGAAAGCACATCCTGACCGCCAGTTGCAGCCGAATAAAAATTGTCGACGATAACAGCGACACTGTCTGACCGGTTGAAGACCATGTTACCAATCGAACTCGACAAGCCGTTATGCCAGAAGCCGCCATCACCCAGAATGGAAATCGCCCGTTTGTCTCCGCCACCGTCAAAGGCTGCGTTTGATGCCGGGCCAAGGCCATAACCCATTGTTGCTCCACCGATCTCGAAAGGGGGCAGGGATGCAAAAAGGTGGCATCCGATGTCACCGCTTATCTGGTGCTCACCGAGTTCTTCCTGAACAATCTTGATGGCGGCAAAGATTGGGCGCTCGGGACAGCCTGTACAAAATCCCGGCGGTCGAATGGGTACTGTCTCTGATATGTCCGGAATTTGCGGCGCTTCCTGGTTGGGCGCGCGCACGGCACCAGGTAGTATTTCCGGCATTGTCTTCTTCAAAAAGGCCGTCAACCCGTCCAGCATTACCTGGCCGGTATATTCACCTGCCATGGGAAAAACGTCTTTCCCGGAAAGACGCGTTTTCCTGTCGTTTTTGTAAAGCACCGCCCCGATTGCCTGCTCGATGAATTCCGGTTGTCCTTCTTCGATAATGAGAAGCGAGTCTTTGCCTTCAGAAAACTCCAGAACCTCGGAAGGGATCACGGGATAGGCTACGTTCATGACATAAAGTGGCACCTGGCTGTTGCCATAAAGGTCGGCAAGCCCCAGGCGCTGCAATGAACGGATAACGCTGTTGTACATCCCTCCCTGCACCACGATCCCTATTGGGTGGTTTTCCGGCCCAAACGTTTCGTTAAGCTTGTGTTCCCGGATGAATTTTTCAGCGGCAGGCCACCTGTTGTTGATTTTGTCGTGTTCGTGCATGAAGGACATCGGGGGCAGCACCACGCGATTGAAGTCCTTGCGCGGGCTGCTCAACGCATCATGTGTTGTCAATGCTGGCCGGACATTGTCGGACGTCTCGAATGTACCCGTAACGTGACATGCGCGTATCCTGACCATCAGCATCACAGGCGTATTGGATGCCTCGGATAATTCAAATCCCTTTTTGACAGAGGCAACGATCGAAGGAAGGTTTGGCCGGGGGTCAAGCAACCAGAACTGCGATTTCATGGCAAAGGCGTGACTGCGTTCCTGCATAATGGACGAGCCTTCGCCGTAATCTTCACCAACAATGACCAGCGCACCACCATTCACACCGGAAGAGGCGAGATTGGCCAGTGCATCCGATGCAACATTGACACCAACCGGTCCCTTGAAAGTAACGGCTCCCCGTATCGGATAATGGACTGAGGCGGCCAGCATGGCCGCTGCGGCGGCTTCGGAAGCATTTGCCTCATAACGAACGCCAAGCTCCGTGAGCAATTCCTCAGCATCAGCAAGCACGTCCATGAGATGTGATATGGGAGCACCCTGATAGCCACCGACATATCCGACACCGGATTCAAGCAATGCCTTGGTGATCGCCAGAATTCCCTCACCGGTAAAGGTTTGTCCTTCGCCCAGCTTGAGATGTTCAACTTCCTTCTTGAATGATCTTTCTGCCATTTCCTGTTGTTTTCCTGTGTCTCAGAACTTGTGAATCCGGATGTTGTTCAGGATTTTTTGAAGGGTTGAGACGAATGTCTCACGTTCGGTTTCGCCGATACCTTCAAACATTGCATCACAACTCGCATGCATGGCTGGCCAGATGGATTCAAATATCTCCCGCCCCCTGCTGGTAATTGATACACGGGTTGTGCGGCTGTCCGTGGTGTCTGGACAGCGAACAATGTGTCCTTCTTTCTCAAGGGCATCCAGCGTGCGTGAGAGCGTGGAGTTTTCAACGACGGAATAAACCGCGAGTTCTCCGGTTGTCGGACTTTCAATAACGGAAAGCACCGCCAGTGTTCTCATTTTCGTGGTGGTCAGACCGTGGTGCAACATGGCATCCCGAACGTCAGAATTGTATCTGCCCATGATGCGGTTCATCAGATAGGTCGGAAAGTTTTCCAGACCGATTTGTTCAAGTGACCTGAGCACGGGTTTGTGCTGGTTCATGTCGGTTTCGTCCGAATTGCTGCTAAATGCCTCTTGCCGGGATACTAGGTAAAATTATTTGCATTTGCAAATAAAATGACAAAGGAAATGACAGGCTCCTGTGAGTTTCCCGGTGCCATGATCCAGCAAATGCTTGCTAAGGGCGGCCAATCGGTTGCTTATGTCAGATTGTACCAATCCAGCGTTTAGCCGTTCGATAGGCTGCAGGAAGCCTGTTGTCTTTCTCGGCCGCACTGTAGCTTTCAAGGCGAGTGGTTTTTTCGGGGCTGGTTTCAGGTATTTCGTCCAGTGCGTCCTGCAGCTTCTCGTAATCGCTGCCTACCGGGCATACATCCTGGCAGCGTCTACATCCGGTGACCACACCCGCCCCCCTAAGCATGGACTGCCATATGTAAAACTGCTCCTTGCTTCGCAGCATTTCTTTCTTTTTTTGCGGGTCGGGCTCGTCAATGATTTCCGACAAATGGTCGGCCAGGGCATGAAAGCCATGAGGGGAGCGAAACTTGTCGCAGGCCTGCCAGTCCCGTTCATAGTGACGGACGGCATCAGCCGGGCAGGTTTGCAGGCATCTGCCGCATGAAGGGCCCTTGCAAAGCGCCTCATCCATCTTTTTGTCCGCTTCCAATGGGGCGGAGGTCAGCAGTGCCGTTAGCATGACACGCGGACCGTACTGTGGAGTTATCAGTTGTTCCGCCAGTCCCAGCGTTCCCAGCCCCGCTTCAACGGCCGCGTGCGTCAGGGACAGGATTGTTTGCATGTGCTGGTCAGGTTCGCCAAAATAGACCCAGGGGTCCACATGGGTTGGCGGAATGATCAGTGCAGGGTAACCTTGGTCCTCCAGCCACAAAACCAGTTCGAGAGAAATTGCTTCCAGTTCAGTGAGTGTAAGTTCGTCATTGTAATACTTGTGACGTTCATCAACGCGCGGGAGGCGTGTCGTGCCGATACTGTACCGTTTGGCAAGCACGATACAACGTTCACCATCGTGATCTGTAATGTCCCGTGGAGTTTGGGCGCCGGGAAAACTGGGTGGGAACTGCTCCATGATCGCGCCATCGGCAATGCCGACAAGGTCAGCGCCCAAACTGTGGGCTTTCTGCTTGAGGCGAGTTGCCGAGATTTGATGTTCATGCAGCATGGTCATTGCCCGGTCTCCAGTTTGCTTGCCGTTTTCTTGTCCGATTCTGCACGCAGTTTTTGCTTCTTCTTGAACTCTTGCAGCTGCCTTGCAACCATTCCCTGGTAGCCCTCCTCGCCAACCCAGCGAATATTGTAATCAGAGAGTCCGGAACTTGTTTTACCGGATGCGCGGGCTTCCTTGAACCTTTTTCCCTTGGCAACTTTTTCTTCTGTTCTTTCAGGTATCGCCTTTTGGGGCTTTGCAAGAAAAGCATGATAATCATTGCCAACCGGACAGACAGCCAGACAGCGTGGGCAGTCACCAAATGAGCCGACCACACGCAACATGCCTTGCCAGAACCCAAACATGTCACGGCTGACAGAGAGTTGCTTTTTTCTCTCGCTGTTGCCGTCAATCATGGCCTCCCAGAGGGCCAGTGATGTCATGAAGCCAAACTCTTGTGCTGCTTTCGCGCAAGCGCGTTTGTTCAGATTGAAATGCTCAACCGCATTGGTTGGACAGGAGTGAAGACATCGGGAGCAGGATTCGCCGATACAAACCTGCTCGGTTATCCGTTCGTCCGGTTGCAGTTCCAGCTCGGTCAGTATTCCGGTCAGATAGACGCGTGGGCCATACTCAGGTGTCAGGATGTTTACGTCTAGCCCTAGTGTTCCCAAACCAGCCTCGACACCAAGGTGTCTCGTCGACAATCTGCCATAACTCGCCCGTTTGTAATCCCAGTCTGTTTCTTGGGCAGCCGTCGTGAAGCTTGGATATCCAAGGTCTTCCAGGTGACTGGCAATTTTTGCGGCAATGCGATCCATGCGACGCAATACAAGCATGTCCATGTATTGGACTGCCGCGCCGGATTTTGAGCGGAAGACCGCAACAGGTATCCGGCTTGCTATGACGATAACGCTTTTGCAGTAAGGGGAAATGCGCTCAGGTGTTTGGGGGACGGAGGGGTCGGGTGGAAATGTGTTCAGGGTTTTGGCGCTTGCAATACCAACAAGGTCCGCACCGAGGTCCTTGGCCAATCCCTTGACGAACTCAGAGCTGATGGGTTGATCCATGCCTAGTCCGCTTCCTGTTCTGGTGTGCCTTGTTCACCAGATGTTTGCAGCAAATCAGTTATCAGACTTTTCAGATACGCTTCATGGCGTTCATCAGCGGGATACTCTCCAAGGTAGGATTCAGCGATGATTGCCCTGTAGAAAAGATGTGCCTTGCCTTTGGCTGCTTGCTTGTCGCCAATTTGTTCCTGGAACAGGCCGGTGAGAAACTCCAGCCGGTCGCAATCGACGCCTCGAACCACAGTCCTGACTTCATCATCCTTGAGAGCCCAGGAGCGGATTGCTGCATCATATCTGCCAAGCTTGCTTTGAAATATGGTGTCAACCAGTTCAAAGAGCCGCGTTTCTGTGCATCCCTCTTTTTGCCCTACATGGTCAAAAACCGCATCATTGAGTTCTGTTTTCCAGTAGTTCAATGCACAAATAAGCAAATCCCTCAGGTCGTTGAAGAACCAGTAAAAGCTTCCCTTGGATATGCCTATCTCGGATGCAAGCTTACCGATCCTGATCGTGTCAACACCATCCCTCCCGATGATTTCCAGTGCGCCGACAATCCATGCTTTTGCGCCATCACGTTCATTGCGGCTGTATTCCAGGTTCCCGTTGGGTTTGGGAGATTGGTGGGTTGTGGAATTGTCGTTTGCAAATGCCATGGTTCCCGGGCCTGCTGGTTTGTTACACTGGCCATTCCTGAAAGTGCGCAATCACTTGCAGACTGCCGGTAACAGGTGATTATCATGGATAAATTGTTGGCAGCCCTTTTTCTATACGATATCGAACAGAAAACTTCAAGCTTGAAATAAAATTGGGGCGCTTGTATCGTTTAGAAAACCAAGGTGAGGAAGGGGTTCAGTCTGATGTCTTCAAACGAGTTGGAGATTCCGAAATCGGAAAACGAACTGAATTTGGTTCAGGCCGGACGGCGGCGCGAGGCCGTGGAGCAAGCCCGAAATTCCCGTTTCTTTCAGGGAAAGCTGAAGAACATAGATCTGGAGAATGTGACTGAGCCGGAGGAGTGGTCAAAGATCCCGGTTTTGGACAAGGAACAGCTCCGTGCGATGTCCGATGACGAATTCTACAACGACTTTTGTATCGGTTCCCGGGATGCCGTGAGTGAATTCTGGCGGTCTGGCGGTTCCACGGGGAAACCGTTGTTTTATCCCAGAACAAAGGAAGACATGCGATATGGCATGATTGGCTTCAAGCGGGCGCTCGATCTTGCAGGTTTCGTCAAGTCGGATATTACTCATAACTCCCTGCCTTTGGGCATTCACCCCGCAGGCCACGTCATGTCCCGGGCGGCATGCGACATGGAACTGGGAGTGGTTTGGGCCGGAGGCGGAAATACACTGCCTTCCGGAAGCCAGATTGACCTTATCAGGATGTTCAAGCCAAGCGGCTGGATAGGTATGGCCAGTTACGGTATCCAGCTTGGAAACCTTGCACGATCCGAGGGGCTGGATCTGGCGTCATCCAGTGTTGAAAAAATTCTGTGCTCCGCTGAACCTTTGTCTGTTTCCAAGCGCCAGAAACTTTCATCTCTTTGGGGTGCCAGTGTCCGGGATTGTTACGGCATGACCGAGGCGATGATGCTTGGCTGCGAGGATGAAGCTTGCGACGGTTTCCGTTTCTGGAGTGATTTTTGTTATCCTGAGGTCGTCGACGAAAATACCATGGAGCCTGTCAGTGACGGAGAGCCGGGGCTATTGATCGTTACATCGTTGGTTACAAACAACGCGACTCCCTTTCTCCGCTGGAATTCAGGTGATGTGGTTACAATGAGAAACGGCGTTGTAAGGGGAACCGCCTATGATGTGTTTCCATTGATCAAGCACACCCATCGCACAGCCGGCTTTGTGAAAGTACGCGGCGTGAACATCGGTTTTACCGATTTGGAAGACCTCATGTTCAAGGATAAATCGGTATCCGATTTCCGCGTTGAAATTCTGTGGGACGAGGACAAGGACCAACTGGACCTTCATGTCGAAATGGCACAAGGATTGGATCCGGACGCTGCAGCCAGGGCTGTGAGCGAAAATGTGCATCGCGTTTTCGGGGTAGCCCCGCGGATCATTCCTGCTCCGGACGGTTCAATTGCAAAGGCTTTTGAAGGCACATTCAAACCAGTCCGGATTCAGGATTTGCGGAAGTAGGTCAGCCTATGTGTGCGGTGGCCTCGATTTCTATCAAGGCTTCGTCTTCAATCAGGTCTGCAACAACGACAACGGCCATGGCAGGAAAATGCCGCCCCAGTACGTTTCTGTAGGCGGTTCCTACCTCTTTCTGCTTTGCCAGATATTCTTTCTTGTCTTTGATAAACCAGGTCAGGCGTGTGATGTCGGTAACTGATCCGCCTGCAGCAGTGACAATGTCGGCGATGTTTTGCAGTGTCTGCTCCATTTGGCCGATGAAGTCATGTTTCTCGAAAACCTGCTCCTTGTTCCAGCCGATTTGGCCGCCAATGTGAAGGGTGCCGTTATCAACGAGAACGCCATTTGCATAACCTTTTGCTGGCGCCCAGCCCTCAGGTTGTATTGTCTTAGCAGTCATCATCAGCCTTTCATGAACTGTTCTATTTTCGAACGCACGGCATCTGGCCATGCTTCTGGTCGCCCGTCACGATTGACGCATACAAGCGTTGTTGTTGTTTCAAATCTCAATTCATCATCGCATGTTGCACGCGTGACGATGTCCATACTGGCCTTTCCAAGTTTTGTGGCTTCGATTTGTAATACTAGATGATCACCGTGCCTGCTCGGTGCCTGGAATTGCGTTGAAATGGCAACGGTCGGAACGCCGTTGGTCTCGTGCATTTTCTCGAAGGGCCAGTCGAGCGCTTCATCAAAGAAAACTTCAACAGCATCGTTCATCATCTCGAAGTAACGGGGATAGAAAACAATTTTGGCCGGGTCACAATGCTTGAAAAGCACTTTCTGGTGGTATTTGAAGGTCATGTCAGTCCGCTCGGTTGGCGATGTGTTTATCTTGATTTTTGTCTTGGCATGCATAATGGGCATGCAGCGATACAGACATGAAACTTGTTCTGAGAAACTTCATTATGAATTCCCTCAGTGAGTTTTCTTCAGCCGGAAACGCTGGATTTTGCCGCTTTGGGTTTTGGGTAGCGCATCGGTAAAAACTATGCTGCGCGGGTATTTGTAAGGTGCGATGGTTGCCTTGACATGTGCTTGCAGAGCGGAAACCTGCTCTTGGTCACCATTGGCATTTTCAGCGAGTATTACATGTGCCTGAACTATGCTGCCCCGCTCCTCATCCGGAATGCCGATCACCGCGCATTCGACGACGTCAGGATGCGAAAGGAGGGCAGCTTCAACTTCAGGGCCAGCAATATTATAGCCGGATGAAACGATGATATCGTCATTGCGTGCTGCAAAATGAAAATAACCGTCTTCGTCACACCAGAAGGTATCTCCTGTTATGTTCCATCCATTCTGGACATACTCAGTCTGGCGTTCTCCGCGCAGATAGCGGCAACCGGTTGGGCCTTTAACGGCAAGCCGGCCCATTTCACCCGTTTTGGCAGTGTTTCCATCGGCATCGAGAATTGCTGCTTCATAGCCGGCCACAGGTTTTCCGGTGCAGGAAGGGCGGTGGTCGTCAAACCGGTTGGTAATGAAAATGTGCAGCAGCTCTGTTGCCCCGATACCGTCCAGCATGGGTTTACCGGTTTTTTCTTTCCATTCCTCGTAGACAGGACCGGGAAGCGTTTCTCCGGCGGAAACGGCTGCACGCAGTGAGGAGAGATCTGCTCCCTTATCCATTGCCCTCATCATTGCCCTGTAGGCTGTGGGCGCTGTGAAGCAAACCGTTGCCTTGTATTTTTCAATGATCTCGATCAGGTTTGGTGGTGAGGCATTCTCCAGCAAGGTGGCTGTAGCTCCGAAACGCAATGGAAACACTGCAAGGCCACCAAGCCCGAATGTGAATGCAAGGGGAGGTGAGCCCACAAAAACATCTTCGGGTATGACGTTCAGCACTTCCTTTGCGTATCCGTCTGCAATGATCAGTATATCGCGATGGAAATGCATTGTTGCTTTCGGGTCTCCCGTGGACCCTGATGTGAAGCCGAGAAGGGCTACATCATCCTGGGAAGTTGGGACTGCCTCGAATTTGACAGGTTTTTCAAGAGCAAGCTGGTCCAGCTCTGCATCATGATTGGATGTGCCATCGAAACCGACAATGCGCTTGAGAAATGGGCTGTTATCAAGACACGGCTCCATCTCGTCCATGAGCCTGGTATCACATAGTGCAAACTCGATTTCAGCCTTGTCGATATATTTCATCAGTTCCGGAGTGCGCAGCATCGGCATGGTGTTCACCACGACGGCACCTGCCTTGGTTGCCGCAAGCCAACATGCAACCATTGCAGGATTATTGGCACTACGGATCAGTACGCGACTGCCGGGGCGCACCCCGATTTCATCTACAAGCACATTTGCCAGACGGTTCGTCCAGTCCGTCAATTCCTTGTACGTACGTTGGCGGCCATTGCCTATGAGCGCTGTATGGTCGCCAAAACCCTTGGCAACCATTGCGTCGGTCAATTCCACACCAGCATTCAGTTTGTCGGGGTAGTTGAAGCCATCAAGCACCAGATCAGGCCATGTGTCTTCTGCTGGCAGGTTGTCCCTTGCAAAACTGTCCTCATGTGCACTTGGGTAAAGCATCCCGTTCCCCTTAAACCTGTAAAGCGCCAAGTGTTTGGCGTGCGATAATCACTTTCTGGACATCCGAAGCACCTTCATAGATGCGTAATGCCCTGATCTCCCGGTAAAGCGACTCCACGATTTCTCCCGACCGGACGCCATCTCCTCCATGTAGCTGAACGGCCTTGTCGATGATTTTCTGGGCCTGGTCTGTGGCAAAAAGCTTCGCCATGGCTGCCTCGCGGGTAATGCGGGGGGCTCCACTGTCTTTCGTCCAGGCAGCACGATAAATGAGCAAGGCAGCGGCATCGATATCCAAAGCCATGTCTGCAATATGGCCTTGTACCATTTGCAAATCGAACAAGGGCGATCCCTGTACGTGTCTGGTGGTGACCCGTTTCAGTGCTTCGTCCAGGGCCCGCCGGGCAAAGCCCAGGGCTGCTGCACCGACTGTTGAGCGGAATACATCAAGCACCGACATTGCTATTTTGAAACCTTCGCCCGGTTTTCCGATCATGGACGATGCCGGTATGCGGCAGTTCTCGAACCGTAGGGTCGCAAGCGGGTGGGGTGCTATCGTTTCCAGACGTTCGCTGATTTCAAAACCGTCAAGATTGGCGGGAAGGATAAAGGCCGAAAGGCCTTTGGCGCCCGGAGCCTCACCTGTTCTTGCAAACAGTGTGTATACGTCAGCAATGCCGCCATTTGATATCCATGTCTTCTCGCCATTCAGCACATAGTGCTCGCCGTCGCGTGTGGCAGTCATTGTGGAGTTGGCGACATCAGAGCCTGACTGCGGTTCAGTCAGGGCAAATGCGGAGATGGCTTTTCCCGACCGTGTCTTGGTCAGCCATTCCTGTTTTTGTTCATCTGTTCCGAAAAGGGATATCGCCCCGGTGCCCAATCCCTGCATGGCAAAGGAGAAATCGGCAAGCCCGTCGTGCCGCGCCAGCGTCTCCCGAATGATGCAGAGGCTGCGCACATCAAGCGTACCATCTATCGTGCTGCTGTGTTCCAGAAAACCTGTCTCACCCAGGGCAGAGACGAGCTTCCTGCAAAGTGCATCTGTATCAGAATGGTCAAGTTGGTTTAGGTTCGCGCTCGACCATTCTTCCAGCTTGTCTGCAAGTATCCGGTGCCGTTCTTCGAAAAATGGCCAGTCCAGGAAGCTTCTGTCAGCCATTAGTCACCCTCGAAAACAGGTTTGTCTTTCGCCACGAAGGCATCATAGGCCCGCTTGAAATCCTTGCCTTGCATGCAAATCGCCTGGGCTTGAGCCTCGGCTTCAATCGCTTGGTCAAGGGACATGGACCATTCCTGGTTAAGCATGGTCTTGGTCATGGAGTTTGCAAAGGCTGGCCCGGAAGCAATTCGTCCGGCAATTTCCATCGCGTTGGCATCGAGTTCAGCAGATTCCGTCACGCGGTTGAAAAAACCCCATTGCAGGCCTTCGTCCGCACTCATGGATCTCCCGAGATAGAGCAACTCGTTCGCACGTCCTTGTCCGATAATTCTTGGAAGTATTGCACATGCTCCCATGTCACATCCGGCCAGACCAACCCGGTTGAAGAGAAAGGCAACCTTGGTATCTGGTGTTGCGATCCGCATGTCGGAGGCCATCGCGATAATTGCACCTGCACCAGCGCATATACCTTCTACGGCAGCAATGATGGGCTTCCCGCAATTGATCATCGCCTTTACCAGATCACCGGTCATCCGCGTAAAGCGCAGAAGCTCCTTCATGTTCATTTTCGTGAGCGGCCCGATAATGTCATGTACATCACCACCTGAACTGAAGTTTCCCCCATTTGGAAGGAATACAACAGCCTTCACGTCATCGTCGTAGTGGAGTTCCCGAAACCAGTCCCGCAATTCTGCATAGGAATCAAAGGTGAGCGGGTTTTTGCGATCCGGCCTGTCGAGGCTGATACGGGCAATTGCTCCGTCAATCTCACACTTGAAGTGTTTTACATCACTGCGCATCGATTTGTGCTCCCTTCTCTTCAAGATGGTCGGTTATTCCCTCGAGAATTCGGCAGAATGCGTCGATATCCTCCGGTTTCTGGCTTTCGAACATCTCGTCAAGCCATTGTTCGTGGGCTTCGGCCTGACTTGCAAATGCCTTTTCGCCAGAGGGCGTAAGGCGAACAAGTTGCGCCCGCCGGTCTTCCGGTACAGCAACCCGCAACACAAAACCATCCTGGGTCAGCCGGTCCACGATGCCGGTTACATTGCCGTTTGAGACTTTCAACAGGCTGGAAATCTCGCTCATTTTCAAGCCGTCCGGAAACCGGGAGAGGGCCGACATCACATCGAAACGCGGGAGGGTCGATCCGAACTGGTCTCTCAGTCTTCGCCTGATTTCACCCTCGATTGCATTCTGGGTTTTCAGCAACCTTAGCCAAAGTCGCAGCCGCATTTTTGACAGTCGCTCACGGGGTGAGTTTGTTTGTGTCTTCATATTTCTCCTCCGGAGATGCTGAGTGCGTGTCCGTTGACGGAGCGGGCAGCATCGCTGGCCAACCATAGCGCAGTTTGGGCAACTTCATCGGTCTGGATAAATCTGTCCTGTGGATTTCCTGTTCGCAGTGATTTGGCAGCCGCCTCACGATCCATGCCGGTTTTGGACATGATGTTCTCGATTGACCTTTCCAGGAGCGGGGTTTCGATAAAACCGGGACAGATGGAATTGACAGTAATTCCCGTCGAGGCCAGTTCGATCGCAAGTGCTTTGGTCATGCCAACAACACCGTGTTTGGCCGCGCAATAGGCCGATACATAGGGAAACCCCTTGAGACCGGCTGTTGATGCAATTGCGATCATTCTTCCCCAGCCGGACTTCTTCATGTCCGGCAGTGCTGCCTGCCATGTATTGAAGACACCAACCAGATTGACAGAAAGCATGCTCTCCAGTTGGTCTGAAGACATTCGTGAAAACGGTACGCTTTCGGCAGCCCCAGCATTTGCAACAACGATGTCAATTTGTCCCTGGTCTTTGCGTGCAGCGTCAAATGCCGTGTGCACGGCATCGCTGTCGGTAACATCACACACTTGATACGGCGCGTCTTGGGCTTTCAGGGAGGCTTCGGTTCTCCCCAAAATGGTGACCTTTGCACCGGCAGAAGCAAACAACCGGGCAATTTCTGCTCCGACACCTGATCCGCCACCAGAAATGACGGCATGTTTGTCTTTAACCATCAGACTTTTTCCATTTCTGCTTCCCGGTCAGCAAGACGCCACATCTGGTCACGCCCGGCAAGATAGGGCAGGGGCCAGTCATTTGCGTTCCTGTCACCAATTTTTGAGCCTTCGTGCAATGTCCAGTACGGATTTGAAAGGTGTGGCCTGCCAACGGCAACCAGATCAGCCCGTCCGGCCATCAGTATGGAGTTGGCATGGTCTGCCTCGTAAATATTGCCGACGGCCATGGTCGTCAGACGAGCCTCGTTCCGGATCTGGTCAGAAAACGGTGTCTGGAACATCCTGCCATAGACCGGCTTCGCATCGACGGTGGTCTGTCCGGCGGAAACATCAATGAGATCAGCACCAGCTTCCCGGAAAAGCCTTGCAATTTCTACAGCTTCGTCCGGCGTAACGCCCTCGTCCCCAACCCAGTCATTGGCTGAGATACGGACTGACATCGGCTTTGCTTCTGGCCATGCTTCCCGCATCGCCTTGAATACTTCAAGTGGCCAGCGCATGCGGTTTTCCAGGCTCCCGCCATATTCATCCGACCGCGTGTTGGAGACAGGGGAAATGAATGATGAGAGCAGATAGCCATGGGCAGCATGCAATTCAATCATGTCAAACCCGGCCCGTTCAGCCATTTGTGCGGACGCAACGAACTGTTCCTTGATCTCATCCATTTCTGTGCGGGTAATTTCACGCGGGGTGTCATTTTGGTCTGACCACGGAATGGAAGAGGCAGACACGATATCCCAATTGCCGTCAACGAGTGGTTGGTCCATGCCCTCCCAGCCAATACGTGTTGATCCCTTGCGGCCTGAATGGCCGATCTGGCAACAAATCCTGGCACTTGTGTTTTCGTGAATGAAATCTGTGATGCGTTTCCAGGCTACTTCATGTTCGGCAGTGTAAAGGCCTGGACATCCCGGAGTGATGCGCCCCTCTGCACTGACACAGGTCATTTCCACGTAGACCAGACCCGCCCCGCCTTTCGCCCGTTCTCCATAATGTACCAGATGCCAGTCTGTAGGGGAGCCATCGACAGCCTTGTACTGGGCCATCGGCGACACAACGATGCGGTTTTTCAATTCCATTTCCCGCAGTTTGAACGGAGTAAACATCGGCGCACGGACCGGCTCACTCTCGGGCACACCTGCCTTGTTCATGAACCATCGCTCAGCAGATTCGAGCCATTTTGCATCGCGCTCACGCAGGTTTTCATGGCTGATCCTTTGTGACCGGGTCAGCATGGAATAGTTCAACTGGACCGGATCAAGGTCCAGATATCGTTCAACTTGCTCAAACCATTCAAGTGAATTCCGGGCAGCAGATTGGAGACGCAACACTTCCAGGCGGCGTTCATCCTCGTATTTCTGGAGTGCGCCTTCAAAGCTTGTCTCGCTGTGAAGGTAGTCTGCCAAGGCTATGGCTGATTCAAGCGCCAGTTTCGTGCCCGAGCCAATCGAGAAATGTGCGGTCGCAGCTGCATCGCCAAGCAATACGACGTTTTCGTGACTCCATTTTTCACAAAGCACACGGGGGAACTTGATCCAGGCGGAGCCGCGAATGTGTTTTGCGTTGGTCATCAGCGAATGACCATCAAGATGATCCTTGAAAATTTCTTCGCAGAGGCGAATGCTTTCTTCCTGGCTCATGTTTTCGAAACCGAAAGCCTCGTATGTCGCTTGCGAGCATTCGACAATAAAGGTCGCTGTATCTTCATCAAACTGGTAGGCATGGACCCATATCCAGCCATGTTCGGTTTCTTCAAAGATGAAGGTGAATGCATCAGCAAAGGTTTGGTGTGTTCCGAGCCAAACAAACTGGCACAGGCGTTGTTCCACGTTTGGCTTGAACGTGTCTTCATACAACATGCGGGTTCTTGAATTCAGCCCGTCAGATGCAACAACCAGATCATAATCCTTGCGGTAATCCTCGGCGCTGTTGACCTCTGTTTCAAACAGCAGGTTTACACCCAGTTCGCGAGCCCTTTCCTGTAGCAGGATCAGGAGTTTCTTCCTGCCGATGCCACAGAACCCGTGTCCCGAGGATACAAGCCGTTCTCCCTTGTAATGCAGTGCGATATCATCCCAATAGGCAAAATTGCTGCCGATCGCATCAGCGCTGACGGGGTCGTTATTGCGCAAGTTGTCGAGCGTTTCATCAGACAGGACTACTCCCCAACCGAAGGTGTCGTCAGGTTTGTTGCGTTCAATAACCGTGACATCATGCGAAGGATCCCGAAGTTTCATCGAGATTGCAAAATACAGCCCCCCAGGACCACCACCCAAACATGCTATTCGCATCGAAGACTCCTCGAATTTGCCAGTCTGGTTCAAATCTGACATAGCCAGCACATTATTTCAAGCTTAAAGCTTTATACTTGAAGCAATGTGCCCGTGCATATGGTTTGGGTTATCGCCTGGCATCCCGAACAGCTTTTACACGGTCCTGGTTTGCCTTCAGCTCTGCGTCAAATGGATGGTCTTTTGCGCGCTCGAGTGTTTGAAACGAACCGTCTGTTGATGCCCACCAGCTGGATGGTTTTATCTGGTCATGCAATCGCAACCGGTCATCCATTTTGAGCGCAAGCTTTCGAAGCGGGGTGCCCAGCAGGAAGCGCAGAATTTTGCTCCAGCGTTTGGAGTAATCCTTGTTGTATGGGCAAGTGCGAATACAGTTTGCACAATCAGTGCCGCGGGATACCCAGAACTTGAAGCACTTCTCGCCGTCCGTGGTCCATTTCTTGATGCCCCGTATATTGGAACGGTTAAACGTATAGGTACTGGGAGGGCCGTGGTCGATTGCTTGGGGAGGGCAGTTGTTTGCGCAGCGCCTGCAAATCTCACAGGTTTCCTCTACTCCAAAAGCAATCGGCTTGTCATGAGCCAGCGGCATGTCGGTGAGTATCCGGCCAAACCTTACACGAGGGCCGTAATTCCGGGTAATGCATAACCCGTTGCGGCCATACTCACCCAGCCCGGCCTGAATGGCATATGGAACAGCAAGGTTTGTATCATTCTGCGTTGCTATGGCCTGATAACCAAGGCTTCGGATATATTGTGCCAGTGCCAGCAAGGTGATTGCATCTTCGGCGTAGCCTGCTGCCGGTCCGGTACTGGCCGTCGCCGAAGGCGACATCCGGATGATGTCGAACTCCATGGCCTTGCCCAAAACGATGACATTGCAGATTTCATCGGGGATATCGACCGGTTTTGAAGAGCGGGTTCTGGCGCTGAATTTGGACTTGTAGGTCCATCGCGGATCATATGCGGTAATCCCGACAAGATCAGCTCCGTAAAGCTTGCCCACTTTCTTTATGCGGCCCGCTGCCTCTTGTGGCGACTTTATCTCAACCGGTTCCACCCTTGGAGGAATGTGAGGCGTGAAGTCATCGGTGAAGCCGTCTCGCCGGTCATTTGCTTTTTGCATCTCGGCAAACATTTCCGTCACCACCCAGGGGCCGTTGCGAAGGGCAAAGTCCTCTTGGGAAAAGCCTTCCTCGTCCCTTGTTCGCTCAGTGGGCTTAACGAAGGAGCGGAAAAACTTCATGGTCATGCGATTGGCAAATTTGGAATCCCAGAAACCTCGGCTGAACATGTCGTTGGGCTGGTTGAAGGCTTCATAGTCTGGCGTGATACGGATGTGTTTTGAAATGCCGAATTGTTCATCATCAACCGGCGCGGTCGCGGAGTGTGAAAACACGCTTTTCTGCAAGTCTTCTCTGCTCTGGTGGTTCCGTTTTTCCATATCGACCTCCCGATGATCCGTGTCGAGAATGTAAGGTGAATTGATAATTCTATACACTACCGTATAGAAAGCTTCAAACTTAAAATATTTTAGGATTGAAACTTTAAGCTTGAAGCATATTGTGTTTGCTTTTATCACTTGCTCCAAATTCATAGGAGGCAAGAACATGGTGAACCCAGCCAGTAACAACGAGTTATCCCGGCAAACCCCCGAGATAGCCAGGGCAAAACCAGCATCGCTGAAGTGGGAAGATCCGTTCCTTCTGGACAATCAGCTTTCGGATGAAGAGCGTATGATTCGTGATTCTGCAGCTGCCTATTGTCAGGACAAGCTGTTGTGCCGCGTTGTGGAAGCAAATCGTGACCAGGTGTTTCATCGGGAAATCATGAATGAAATGGGGGAGCTTGGCATGCTGGGTGTCACCATCCCCGAAGAGTTCGGGGGCGTTGGTGCAAACTATGTCAGCTATGGTTTGGTTGCACGTGAAGTCGAGCGTGTCGACTCCGGGTATCGTTCGGCAATGTCGGTTCAGTCCAGCCTGGTCATGCACCCGATTTTTGCATACGGAACGGATGAACAGCGTGAAAAATATCTTCCAAAGCTTGCCAGCGGTGAATGGGTCGGCTGTTTCGGGTTGACCGAACCTGACCATGGCTCTGACCCGGGCGGCATGGTTACTCGCGCAAAACCGGTTGATGGCGGTTATCTGTTGTCAGGAGCCAAAAACTGGATCACCAACAGCCCGATTGCAGATGTTTTCGTGGTCTGGGCCAAGTCAGAAACACATGACAACAAGATTAAGGGTTTCGTGCTGGAGAAAGGCATGAAGGGTCTGAATGCACCCAAGATTGACGGCAAGTTCAGTCTCAGGGCTTCAACCACCGGCATGATACAGATGGATGAAGTCTTCGTTCCTGAAGAAAACCTCCTGCCCAACGTGTCTGGTCTGGCTGGTCCGTTTGGTTGTCTCAACCGGGCGAGATACGGTATTTCATGGGGGGCGATGGGCGCTGCGGAAGCCTGTTGGCATGCTGCGCGTGAGTATACCATGGACCGCAAACAGTTCGGAAAGCCCCTGGCTGCTACACAGCTGGTTCAGAAAAAACTGGCGGATATGCAGACGGAAATCAGCCTTGGATTGCTTGGTGCACTGCGTCTGGGCCGCATGTTTGATGATCATTCAGCGCCAGCGGAACTGATCAGCCTGATGAAACGCAACAATTGCGGCAAGGCGCTATCCATTGCACGTGAAGCACGTGACATGCATGGAGGAAACGGCATTTCTGATGAATATGGTGTCATCCGTCATGTGATGAATCTGGAAGCCGTTAATACTTATGAGGGTACTCACGATGTGCACGCCCTTATTCTAGGCCGGGGCCAGACGGGCATGCAGGCATTTCAATAAGTGTGACAGCATTGCTCACCGCAAGCGGCTCATGGCAATTTTAGTCATGTCTGATGATTGCGAGATGATTCCTTGTATTACATGGAACGACCTGTCGCTCGGGTGAGGGAAGCAAGACGATGTATGACTGGGATGATGCCTATTCCAATTCAGCCTATATACCGGGATCTGAAACCCTGCCCGATGAATGGGCTGCAAAAGCTCATGCGTATCGTTGCAGCGCAATTACTGTAGAAGAGGATCTGGAATACGGATCTGCTTCCCGCGAAAAGCTCGATATCGTCTGGCCGGACCAGGAGCCGTGTGGCCTGGCCGTTTTTGTACATGGCGGTTACTGGATGAGCATGGACAAGTCCTTTTGGACCCACTTTGCCGAAGGAGCACGTTCAAGCGGCTGGGCTGTTTGTATTCCGGGTTACACGATTGCTCCTGAAGCAAGAATCCATGAGATGACAGGGCAGGTAGGTCGTGCAATCGGGTTTGCTGCGCAACGAGTAAAAGGGCCTGTGCGAATAGCCGGACATTCTGCAGGCGGCCATTTGGTAAGTCGCATGGCATGCGCGGATACCCCACTTGATGCCAGTGTTCGCAATCGTCTGGAGCATGTGCTCTCGATCAGTGGCTTGCATGATTTGCGACCCATCATGTCGACCTCCATGAACAAGGTGCTATGCCTGGATGAGGCGGAAGCAAGGAAAGAAAGTCCGGCTTTGTTGCGTCCACGAAAGGGGGTACGGCTGACTGCGTGGGTGGGGGGCGCGGAGCGACCTGAGTTTTTGCGGCAGGCAAGGTTGTTGGAAATGATGTGGCAAGGGTTTGAAGCCAGCGTGTCGGCCGTCAGTGACGCGCATCACAACCATTTCTCGGTGCTGGAAGGTTTGTTCAATGCCGACAGTGCCATCACACACAGATTTATAAAAGGATAAATCATATACGATTGACAATATCGTATATGGAAATATAGGCTCTTTGGCAAAGGAACGCGTGATGTATCCAAAGCCGAAGACGGAAGATCTGTATCAGAAAGTCAGGAATGATATCCTCAGACTTGAGCTTTCGCCGGGTGAAGCATTGCGACTGCCGGCGCTCTCCGACCGGTATCAGGTAGGTCAGACCCCGCTTCGGGAATGTCTTAATCGCCTGTGTGGTGACGGTTTGGCAACAGTCGAACACAACAAGGGGTTTCGGGTTTCCGAATTGTCTCTTCCTGAAATACTCGAACTGGAAAACGCCCGGGCGGTAATCGAAGGAACACTGTTCAGTCGGGCTGTTTCATCCGGGGATGAAGGTTGGGAACGTGACGTTGCCGGGGCTTTCCACATGTTGCTTAGAAGCCCTGCTCCATCGGTGTTCTCGGCTGCCGAAGATATCAATGTCTGGGCACGGCGTCATAACGAGTTCCACGAAACCCTGATCAATGTCCGAAAGGAAAACGGCTGGTTGGTCCGCTTCCGAAAAATGCTTGGAGAGCAATTGCAGCGTTATCATCTCTTTATTCAACTGGGGCTGCAAAAAATCGGTAATGCAAATCCTGAAAATGCGCGGCATGCTGCCGAAGTTTTCAGTGCTGCAATGGCCCACGAACCCCATCAACAGCTTTATGAAATTGCCCTGTCGGGAGATGCAGATGAGGCATTGAAAGTGTTCGAACAGCACTCACGTCTTTCTTCGCGTGCGTTTTCAAGTCTTGCCTCGTTTTCAGAAGAGACAGACTTTTTTGCGCTGGATGTTTCTTCCCAATTGGCAACGCAGTCAGCACAAGAGATGGAGGCCCTTGATGACCGGCACATATGATCCTTCTGCAGATGGTGCAAAAATGTCATTTGAAAAGGATATGAGCTATTCCGATTATCTGTCGCTGGATCCCATTCTGCACAGTCAGAACCGGTTGACCGGTGCGCATGATGAAATGCTGTTTATCGTGCAGCATCAGACTTCCGAATTGTGGATGAGGCTTGCTTTGCATGAACTTGGTTCTGCCCGGCAATGCCTCAAAGAGCGGAAGTTTCAACCTGCTTTCAAAATGATTACTCGTGTTGCACGAATACTTGAGCAGTTGAACAATGCCTGGGATGTCCTGCGAACAATGACGCCAAGCGAGTACACCGAATTTCGCAATGCGCTTGGCGCATCATCAGGCTTCCAGTCACACCAGTATCGCAAGATGGAATACATGCTCGGCAACCGGAACGTCGCCATGATGAAGGTGCACGAACACCGCAAGGAACTTCATGATGAGTTGTTGGCAGAACTTGAAAAACCTTCCCTGTATCATGTCGCTCTTGACTGTTTGTCCGGGGAGCTGGGCATAACCTTTGGTAGTGATATTTTTCGCAAGCGTGAGCCCCATCAATCTGACCAGACGGTTATTGATGCGTGGGCAGTCATCTATCAGGACCCGGCCCGCTTCTGGTCACTGTATGAACTTGCTGAAAAACTGGTCGACATGGAAGACTATTTCCGCCGTTGGCGTTTCAACCACGTTACAACCGTTGAGCGGATAATCGGCTTCAAGCGGGGTACGGGTGGCACAAGTGGTGTCCAGTATTTGCGGAAGATGCTGGAAGTCGAACTGTTTCCGGAACTCTGGGCTGTAAGAGGAGTTCTCTGATGAGCAAGACAGCGATACTTCCACGCAAGGACCTTTTCCACTTGCCGGATGGACTGATTTATCTTGACGGAAATTCACTTGGCCCACTTCCAAGATCAGCAAGCGAACGGGTTGCAAAAACCGTTTCATCAGAATGGGGTGATCATCTGATAACCGGCTGGAATGTGGATGGCTGGATGGAGCAGCCTTCAAGAATTGGCAACCGGATTGCAAAACTTGTAGGCGCATCAGACGCGACAGTCGTGCTCGGAGATACCCTTTCAATAAAGGTCTACCAAGCGCTTTCATCAGCACTTTCGATGAAGCCGGATCGCAAGGTAATACTCTCGGATACCGGTAATTTTCCAACCGATTTGTACATGGCTCAAGGGTTGGTAAGTCAATTGTCGGATGGGCATGAATTGAAACTTTGCGAGCCTGAAAATGTACTGGAAGCCATCGATGAGAATGTAGCAGTCGTGATGTTGACCCATGTCGATTACCGTACCGGACGGATGCATGACATGGAAACCATTACAAGGGCTGCTCACCGGGCGGGGGCTGTCATGATATGGGATCTGGCACATAGCGCCGGTGCAGTTCCTGTAAACCTTGAAGCTGTAGGGTGTGAGTTTGCAGTAGGTTGCACTTACAAATATCTGAATGGGGGACCGGGCGCTCCAGCCTTCATCTACATAAGAAAAGACCTTGCAGACGATGTTCGCCCGGCATTGTGTGGCTGGCTAGGCCATGATTCGCCATTTGCTTTTGAGCAGAGCTATCGTCCGGCAAAGGCGATTGAACGAATGAGGGTTGGGACGCCACCAGTCCTTCAGATGGCGGCGCTTGATGCCGCGCTTGATGCTTGGGACGGTGTGTCGATGGATGACATCCGTGCCGCCAGTGTGGAATTGTGTGAGCTTTTCATCAATGAGGCTGGGAGGCGATGCCCGCAATTGCAATTGGCCAGCCCCCGGAAAAGTGAGTTGCGCGGTTCACAGGTCTCATTTGCATTCGAAGAAGGCTATGCCGTCATACAGGCACTTGTCGCTCGCAAGGTTATCGGTGACTTCCGTGCGCCTGATCTGATGAGATTTGGCTTTACACCGCTTTATATAGATCGCGAGGATGTGTTGAAAGCATGTGATATCCTGGAGGAGATCATGCGGGACAAGATATGGGATGAGGAAAAATACAAGAAGAAGCAGGCAGTTACCTGATAGTTGCAATGTAAATAATTGGAGTGGACCAGGAACTTCTTCAACTATGAAAATATGTTATTGCATATTTTATTGCCTGCGGTATCCTTGACTTGGAGAAATCAGAAATGCCGGACAAGCGGCATCGCAGATTGTCACAAAGGCTTGTTTTTCCGGATCGGATGGAGAGTAATGTAGTCAGACGGTCAGGGTAGGAGCCTTGCACAAAAGGAGGGAAGACATGAAAATCAAGAATATCTGGAATTCGGTACTGGCGGGTGCGTCCGCGCTGTGCCTTTCATCGACGATTGCACTGGCTGAAACAGAACTGACTTATTCATCCTGGATACCGTGGTCGCATCCGGTGAACGAGGCAATTTACATTCCATGGATGGAAGCCATCGAGAAGGAAAGCGAGGGACGTATCAAGTTCCGTCGCCTGCCAAAGCCGGTTGCATCGCCACCAGCGCATTATGATGCTGTCAGGACAGGCCAGGCTGACGTTGCATTTTCTGTTCACGGTTATGCACGGCAGCAATTTGCGCCATACCTGTTTGCCGAATTGCCTTTCCTTGGTGAAAGCGCGGAAGCAACCTCTATTGCCTTGCACCGCACGCATGAGAAATTTCTTACAGACAAGAATCTCTATCGTGGTGTTCACCTGATCGGCATGAACATGCATGGTCCCGGGGTAATCCACCATTCCAAGAAGAACATTCTCAAGCCAGCGGATATGGAAGGCCAGAAAATGAGGACCGGTGGTCCCATCCCGCAGGCAATAACAGAAGCCTGGGGCGGTGTCTCGGTTCGTCAGCCATCTTCAAAAGCTTACGAGATTCTTTCAACCGGTATTGCTGACGGCATCATGTTCCCGTTTGAAAGTGTCATCAGTTTCAAACTCACAGATGTTGTTCCATATTCTACAACGGTTCCTGGCGGTTGGTATTCTTCCAGTCACTACCTCATCATGAACCAGGCAAAATATGATGCCCTCTCGGATGAGGACAAGGCAGTGATTGACAAATATTCCGGCGAGGCATTTTCAAAGCTCGCAGGAAATGGCTGGGATCGCATCAACGACAACGGTTTGAAGGTGATCACGGAGGCCGGAAACAACATTGTGGAAGCGTCGCCTGAACTGATTGCTGATCTTGAAAAGCTGAACGAAAAGTTCCTTGCTGACTTCTATGCTGAGGCTGAAAAACTGGGCCTCGATGGTGCGGCGATGCTTGAATATTTCAAGTCTCAGGTGGGCAACTGAGCCCGGCGCTAAATGTTGTCAGAAAACACTAAAACCCAGCGTCTCCGGCACCCATTCGGTGCCGGAGCGATTGGAACCTTTTTCGGTGCCATTGCCTGCATCTTTCTTTTTGTAATGATGCTGGTGACCTTCATGGATGTAATCGGTCGCTATTTTTTCTATCTCCCACTGCCGGCCGCCTACGAAATTGTCTCCCTGCTGATGCCGGGCGTCATCTTTTGCGCCCTTCCGATAACCTGTCTGAGAGAAGACAATGTAACGGTGGATATACTTGACAACATGATACCGGATGCGGTGGGGCGCATTCAGCGTGTGATTGTCAACCTGATATCAGCAGGTGTCATGGCACTGGTAACCTGGCGGCTATGGATACGCTCCGTGGACCAACGGGATTTTTCCGAAGTTACTGATGCATTGCTGATACCCTTGTGGCCCGTCAGTCTTGCCATGTGTGCTTTGTCAGCCATCGCAACCCTTGCAATCTTCATTGTTGCGATTTCCTGGGCGACATCTGCAACTTCAGCCTCAAACGGGGAATCGGCATGACAGAAGTAGGTATCGGACTGACAGCACTCCTCGTGCTTGCATTCCTGCGTGTTCCAATTGCTTTTGCCATGGCAATTGTCGGATTTCTTGGCATGGCATGGGTCGGTAATCCTGTTGCTGCCATGTACAATGTCGGCCAGACGGCTTTTGATGCGGCGATCAATTATGAATTGTCGGTTGTGCCTTTGTTTATCCTGATGGGTAACCTCGTGGCGCGGGCTGGTCTTGCCCATGAATTGTACAATGCTTCTTATGCATTTTTGGGCCATCGCCGTGGCGGTTTGGCGATGGCGACCGTGGTCGCCTGTGGTGGTTTTTCCGCGATATGCGGTTCTTCGCTTGCAACGGCTGCAACCATGTCAAAAGTAGCCATGCCCTCCATGCGGCGTTTCGGTTACTCGGACAGGCTGGCGGCCGGTTCGATTGCTGCAGGCGGTACGCTGGGAATTCTCATTCCGCCATCTGTATTGCTGGTGATATACGGAATTCTGACCCAGCAGAGCATAGGCAAGCTGTTTGCAGCAGGTATCATTCCGGGAATAATCGGTGTCTTGCTGTATCTGGCTGCTGTGCGCTGGACGGTCTGGCGGGATCCGGAATCCGGACCCAAGGGAGACCGCATGACCTGGAAAGAGCGCTTTGTTACCCTGCGCTCGGTTTGGGGGGTTCTGCTTCTTTTTGTACTCGTTATGGGCGGCATATACATGGGCGTTTTCAGCCCGACAGAGGCAGCCGGTATTGGCGCGATGGGAGCTTTCGTCTTTGCCATTGTGCGCCGCTCACTGGACCGCAAGGCGCTTTTTGACATTTTCCTTGAGAGCGCTTCGACCACCGCCATGCTGTTTACGGTCCTGATTGGTGCGCTTCTTTTTGCAAATTTCGTGAACCTAACAACATTCCCTCAGGCACTTGTGGAGATTGCTCGCCAGTTTGAAGACACACCATGGTTGGTTATTCTCGCAATTATCCTGATCTATCTGGCCATGGGTTGCGTGTTCGAGAGCATGTCCATGATTTTGCTGACGGTGCCAATTTTTTATCCGCTGGTTGCGCAGCTTGGATATGACCCGATCTGGTTTGGTATTCTCGTTGTTATTGTTACCGAAATCAGCCTTATCACTCCGCCTGTTGGGTTAAACGTGTTTGTATTGCGAGGTGTTTTGCCGGATGTGCCAACGGGAACAATTTTCCGCGGAGTGACTCCATTCTGGATTTCCGACCTTGTTCGCCTTGCCCTGATTGCCGGTGTTCCCGGGCTTTCGCTCTGGCTTGCCGGAATGGTGGCGTGATTTTCCGAAACAGTTTCACGGACGCCTGGAATTTGCCAGTCAGTTCAATTGATTAGTCAGGAGTTTTGCAATGACAGCCAGAAAGCTCAGATCCCGGGTTACCACGGATGGTCTTGACCGGTCTCCTCACAGGGCCTTCATGCGTGGGCAGGGTCTTGATGACGAAGCAATCAGCAAGCCCATGATCGGAATTGTCACAACCCATGGTGATACTTCGCCCTGTAACGGCAATCTGGCTGAGCAGGCACTTCATGCAAGAGACGGCATAATCGAAGCGGGTGGAACTCCCAGACAGTTTACCACGATTTCTGTTTCTGACGGTTTGAGCATGAACCATCAGGGCATGAAATGTTCCCTTGTTTCGCGGGAGGTGATTGCCGACTCGGTGGAACTGGTTATGCGGGGGCATGCTTATGATGGCCTTGTTGGATACGGCGCATGCGACAAAAATCTCCCGGCCATTATCATGGCCATGGTTCGTCTCAACGCGCCATCTGTATTCCTGTTTGGCGGCTCTACATTACCCGGTCTGTTGAATGGCAAGACAGTATCCAACATTGATGCCTATGAAGGGGCCGGTGCAGTCGAGGCAGGGCTCATGGACCATGATGACCTCACTCGGATAGAGAAGGTTGGCACGACAACATTCGGGGCATGTCCGGGCCAGTTCACCGCAAATACGATGGGCATGGTAGCAGAGGTTCTTGGCATTTCGCCCTTGGGAACTTCCCAGGTCCCGGCGGTGTTTGTCGAACGAGCAGCCATCGGGCGCAATGCGGGGCGCATCGTAATGGACATTCTGCAGAATGGAGGGCCACTACCACGCGACCTGGTGACCCGGAAAAGTCTGGAAAATGCCTGCGCTATTGTTGCCGCCACTGGTGGTTCCACAAATGGTGGAATGCATATTTGCGCCATAGCGCATGAGGCCGGAATTCCCTTTACCATGGATGACGTCGGAGCCGTGTTCGAACGGACGCCGCTTATCGGCAATCTCAAGCCGGGCGGGGCATATTATGCGAAAGATGTGAATGTACTGGGTGGTGTTCCGGTGCTCGTCAAAACGCTCATTGAATCCGGTCACATCCACGGCGATTGCCTCACTTTGTCCGGTGAAAGCCTCGAAACAGCGGTAGCAAATGCCCCGGATCCCGATGGTGAGATTATCCGCAAACCGGAAAGCCCGATCGATGCATCAGGTGGTGTTGTGGTAATCAAGGGAAACCTTGCGCCCGAAGGAGGCTTCATCAAGGTTGCCGGTCTCACGACCCGTGTTCATGAAGGGCCTGCCAGGGTTTTTGAGAGCGAAGAAGAGGCAATGTCTCAGATTCGTTCCCGCAATTACAAGGAAGGCGAGGTTCTGATCATTCGCAACGAAGGACCGAAGGGTGGGCCAGGCATGCGCGAAATGCTGGGCCCGACTGCCTTGATCTATGGTCATGGAATGGGACAGAAAGTTGCACTGGTTACCGATGGACGGTTCTCGGGTGCAACACGCGGAATGTGTATCGGTTATCTTTCTCCGGAAGCTGCCGCTGGTGGCCCGATCGGCCTGGTTGAAAACGGTGACACAATACGAATTGATACTGGCCAGGCGCGCAGTATTGATTTGTTGATCGACGAGAAAACACTGGAACAACGCAGGATCGCCCGCGCATCCGTTGAACCACCGAGACTTGCTGGCGCGCTGGAAAAATATCGCGATCAGGTTGGCAGCGCATTTTACGGTGCAGTGACCCATTCCGGTGCTGCAAACTGGCCAGTTGATGAGGTGCCTGATGAGTAACTCCCGGAAACTGGGGTTTGTTGGAACCGGACTTATGGGATTGCCGATGGCCCTGAACCTGATTGATGCAGGTCATGAGGTGTTCGTGTGGAACAGGACTGCTGAAAAGGCGGCTCCTGCGATTGAAAAGGGTGCAAGGGCTTGTGCAAGCCTGGAAGAACTGGCTGCCTGTTGTGACATCGTTCTGGCCTGCCTGACCAATGCTGATGCAGTCGAAGCCGTTTTGTTTGGCGACAAGGGACTTGCATCTGTTGCGAGACCGCAACTGTTCATTGATCTGTCTTCCATGGATCCGGAGCGTGCCCGCGAGATGGCAGGCCGTCTGAAACAGCAAACGGGTGCGGGATGGATTGATGCCCCTGTATCCGGAGGTACACCTGCAGCAGAAACCGGGGAACTGGTCATCATGGCAGGAGGAGCCAAGGCCGATCTTGAGCGGGCTCGACCGGTTCTTGAGCCACTGGCTTCCCGGGTCACCCATATGGGTGGAGTGGGAGCCGGACAAATGACCAAACTGGTGAACCAGATCATCTCGGGTGGCACAATGGCACTTGTTGCCGAAGCAGTGAATTTTGCCAAGGCAAGAGGAGTGGATGCAAGCCGGTTAACCGAAGCGCTGGCTGGCGGCTTTGCAGATTCAAAACCCTTTCAGTTGCTCGCACCGCGAATGGCAGCCGAAAACTTTGAAAACCCGCTGGGTACAGTGGCAATGATGCTCAAGGATCTTGACGCGATAACCAATGTTGCGGACGGGCAAGTGCCATTGCCCATGACCAGTATGGCCCGGTCAATACTTCAACGGGCCGCTGCTTCTGGCGATGCTGAAAGCGATATTTCAACCATTGTTCATCACCTTGGAGAAAAGTGATCATGCCGACAGTCGGAATGATAGTCCCGCCAGCTGAAGGCAATGTGCCGCCAGAGCCTCCGGTGCTGTACCCGGAGATTGCTTTCCTGGCAGAAGGGCTTGCACTGCCCGAACTTACCCTGGATGGCTATGAAAGCGTAATTGCACACACAGCGAACCTGGCAAGCAGGCTGAAGGAGCGTGGTGCAGAAGCCATTTCCCTGATGGGTACCTCTTTGAGTTTTTACCGGGGCCATGAGGGAAACCGGCAAGTCTTGAAGGCAATGCGAGAGGCCACCGGTTTGCCGGTAACTACCATGACCGACTCTGTTCTGTCTGCCTTGGATTCATTCGACGCAAAAAGGATTTCCGTGGCAACTGCCTATACCGAACCCGTAAACCGGACGTTGCAGGTCTATCTGGAAGCTGCGGGATATGAGGTGGTGTCCATGGTATCGCTTGGGTTGAAAGGTGTGTCTGATATTCTTTCTGTCGGGGATCAAGAACTGATGGACTTGGGCTTGAAGGCCCATAACGAAGGTCCTGAGTCTGATGCATTATTCATGTCCTGTGGCGGGTTACGCACTCTCCCCGTTGTGGCTCCGCTGGAAGCTGCAGTGAACAAGCCCGTGATAACTTCTGCGACGGCAGGAGCATGGGGCGCTGTTCGTCTGGTTGGTCACCCCGGTACAAGTGCAGGATGGGGATCCTTGTTCGATACTGACGCACCTCTGCTTGCTTCCTGAATTTCTGTAAATCCAAGGTTTTGTTGAAAGAGCGTATTCCCGGAGCGTGAAACTGGTTTTCAGCTCTGGCGTCTGGATCCGCATGACTGGATACGTGGAGGCGTGACCAGAAACCTTTCTTGATTGAATATATGAAATATCATCATTTTTTATTTGAAATTTTATCACGTCTGGTTATTCTGGATGAATGCAGGTGCTGTTATGTCGGTAATCCCCAAGAGGTGGGGTAGCTGTTCAGGCAGGAACGACAATGGCGGCCATATAAAATATGCAGGCAGGAGGGCTCGCTTGATGAAAATCGCTGTTCTGGGTGGTGGAAACGGATCATTTGCTGCAGTAGTTGATGCCGTGGAACTTGGCCATGAGGTTCGCTGGTGGCGGCGTGACCTGGCAAGTTTTGGAAAGGTTGCTGAAACTCGCAAGATCAGCGTGATTGATTTTGAGGGTACACGTGATGTCTCAGTTGACCCGTATGACGACATTGCAAGCGCCATCAAGGACGTTGAACTCATACTGGCTCCAACGCCTGCTACTGCCCAACCGGATTTGGCTGAAACCCTTGCTCCGCATGTCACTGATGGGCAGGTAATTTACCTGCCGCCCGGTACGTTTGGCAGTTTCATCATGATGCGGCGTATGCGTGAGTTAGGCAACAAGTCTGATTTCATGATTGCCGAAACCGGAACGCTTCCATGGCTTTGCAGGAAAAAGGGTGAGGATAGCGTTCGCATTTCCACCAGGGCATCAAGGCTGCCGACAGGCGTCTTGCCGGCAAAGCACACGGACAAGGCGCTGAAGATAATTTCTGCCGCATTCCCCGATGCTATCGAGCCCTGTGAAGACGCTCTTTCAGGCGCATTGATGAATGCGGGTCCCATCATCCATCCCCCGCTTATTCTTATGAATGCGGGTCCAATTGAGCATTTTGACAGTTGGGATATTCACAATGAGGGAACCCAACCATCAATTCGCATGGTGCATGGTGCACTGGATGCGGAGCGTATGGCTATTCGAGAGGCGCTTGGCTACGGCGAGCCTCATTTCCCGCTGGATGATCATTACAACACTTCAAACTGGATGTATGGAAACCTGGCTCATGACAAGCTGGTCGACAGTGGTGATTGGCATGAGAAACTCGACCTCTCAAAGCATCGCTACATGAGTGAGGATACTGCGCTTGGTCTTGCTTTTCTGGTTTCACTGGGTGAATGGCTGGATATTCCGGTTCCTGTTGCACGCGGTTTGCTTGCCCTTGCCTCTGTCACAAGTCAGAGAGACCTGAGGGCGGAGGGCAGGACAATGGAAACTCTGGAGTTGGCGGACTGGAGCAGGGAAAAGCTTCAGAGCGCATTGCGGGAGGGTATCTGATGGCTTTGGCCCGAATGGCATGCCTGGGTGCTGGCCGGATGGGTCGGGGTATTGCGCATTCTGCCATCTGGTCGGGTCATGAAATTGTTTTGGTGGACGTAAAGCAGCGTACACCGGAAGAGTTCAGCATAGCGAAAGAGGCGGCCCTTGATGAAATAAGTGGCAGCATCGCAATGATGATGGAACTGGGCAGGTACGATCAGGCTACCGGATCAGCTTTGATTGACAGGGTTAAGGTAGTTCCGCGTACGGAAGCCGTCTCTGCGCTGACGGATGCCGAACTTGTATTCGAAGCCGTCCCTGAGCGGCTGGATGCCAAGAAAGATGCTTTCGCGTTGTTTGATGAATGCACTTCAGACACGGCAATACTGGCATCCACAACATCGACGATGCTTTCCACGGAACTGTCTGAATTTACAAAGGCACCTGAACGTTTTCTCAATGCGCATTGGCTAAATCCTGCATTTCTGGTTCCGCTGGTTGAAGTTTCGCCAAGCGACAAGACAAGTGACGAGACACTTGAGAAAACCAAAGCCATGCTGGAGGCGATCGGCAAATTGCCTGTCGTTTGCAAGGCTTCCCCCGGCTATATGGTTCCGCGTATCCAGGCGCTTGCAATGAATGAGGCTGCCCGCCTTGTTGAAGAGGGCGTCGCCAGTGCAGAAGACGTGGACAAGGCGGTGAAATACGGGTTTGGCCTGCGTTTTGCTGTGCTCGGTTTGCTTGAATTTATTGACTGGGGTGGCGGCGACATCCTTTATTACGCAAGCGATTACATGAGCAAAGCCTTCAAAGAAGATCGCTTTGCTGCACCTAATATCGTTCAGGAAAACATGAAGTCCAACCGGATTGGCTTGAAATCGGGTTCCGGATTTTTTGACTATGATAATGTTGATCTGGACGCATATCGCAAGAAACGACTGGAGGCGTTTCTCAAGATGGTGGATGATGCGGGATTCGCGCAACCGCCAAAACTTTGAAAAGGGAATTCGGACTGTACCGAATACAGGAGGTAAATATGAAAATTGAATTGTCGAACATTACCCGGCGTGTTTTTGCAGGAGCACTTGCAGCAGCTGGCATTAGTGGTCTGGCTACGGTCAGTGCCATGGCGGAAGATACAATCCGCGCGGTTTCGGGCTTTCCGAAGCCGCTGGCTTTTACCCAAAGCTATCTCGGTTTCATTGAGGAAGTGAACAAGCGTGGTAAGGGGGTCGTGCAGATCAACTTCGCTGGTGGTCCGGAGATCATGCCGATGAAACAGCAGATGGATGCAGTTCGAAGAGGTGTTCTCGACATGCATTACGGACCGGCATCCGTACACCTGGGAACCATGTCGGAAGCCGATGCCTGGGTCGGGTCGAACGTGACTGCTGCCGAGGGCCGCGAGAATGGCGGTTTCAAGCTGATGGAAGAGGCGTTTTCCGAGAAGCTGGGCGTTAAACTGCTCGCCCATATCGACAGCGGCATCAAGTTTCACGTTTATACCACTTCAGAGCCCCAACGTACTGAAGAAGGTGGTGTTGACCTGAGCGGCATGCGGTTGCGTTCTCAACCCATCTATCAGTCCTTCTTTGAATCCATGGGTGCCGTGCCGGTTTCCATTGGTGTGCCTGACGTCTATACGGGCCTCGAACGGAATACCTTTGACGGTGCTGGGTGGCCGATCGTGGCGATTCAGGATCTCTCCTGGGACAAATTCCTGAAATATCGTGTAGATCCCGGTTTCTTCTCGACAGATCTTGCCGTTGTGATTTCTCCCAAGAAATGGGATGCCCTCAGCGAAGAATCCCGCAAACTTCTGACTGAAGTTGCGATTGAATACGAGAAGACCTCATACGACAATTTCCAGCAACTGATCTCCAAGATTGATGGCGAGGTGCAGGCTGACGGCATGACAATCGTCAAGCTGGAAGGCGATGCTGCGGACAAGTACCTTTCCAATGCGCACGAAAGTGCCTGGAGCCGAATGGAAAAGGCAGGGACTCCACGCTACGAAGCCTTGCGTGCTGCATACTACAAGGAATAATTGAAAAGTTCGGGAAAGGCGAATACCGCCTTTCCCGCCGATTACCGGGGGCAAAGCATGTCCAGAATCTACGACAGATTGATCAATGGCCTGGCGGGCAGCGCTGCGGTGGCTCTTGGCCTGATGGTGTTTGGCATCGTGGTTGATGTTGTTTTGCGTAATACCGGATACCGTCCGATACAGGCAACGAGCGCGCTTATCGAATATGGCATGTTGTACGCAACAATGGCTGGTGCTCCCTGGCTGGTTCGCGAGCACGGGCATGTAGCCATTCATTCATTTGTATCGGCAATGCCGGACAGGTTGTCCGTAGTTGTCAAAGTGCTGGTTTTGGCACTTTCAAGCCTCGTGGTTGCACTGTTGGCTTGGCGGTCAGTTGTGGTGGCGTTGGAAAATGTTGCCAGCAACTCGGCCGATATCAGGTCAATTTACATTCCGGGTTGGGTCTTGTTCGCCATGTTGGCAATGGGATTGGGCCTGATGGCGATAGAATTTATACGCCTTGTTTGGCGTCGCGAATTTGATGCAGGCAGCAATGCGAAGCACTGATTTTCCTAATTATCGATCACATCTTCTTGCAGGAGACCGTTTATGCTGACCTGGTATGCTTCCGGCGCCATCCTGATTGGCGGGGTGCTTGTGCTTATGGCGCTGGGAACTCCGGTGGCTGTGGCATTTCTGGCAGTAAATGTGTTCGGGGCATATTACTTCATGGGCGGCATGGCCGGAATAGACCAGTTGGTCTCGAACATGTCAGTTTCTGTTACAAATTTCTCCCTGGTACCGGTTCCCCTTTTTCTGATCATGGGAGAGTTGCTTTTCCAGACCGGTCTGGCTATCCGGGTTTTTGATGCACTCGACAAGTGCATGGGCGGAATTCGCGGACGCCTTTCCTATCTGACGGTTGGAGGCGGGACGCTTTTTGCCACCCTTTCGGGCTCCTCAATGGCCAACACGGCAATGTTGGGTACCACTCTGATGCCGGACATGCTCAAGCGTGGCTACAAACCGCACATGATAATGGGGCCTATCCTTGCTACCGGTGGTCTGGCGATGATCATCCCGCCATCTTCATTGGCGGTCCTTCTCGGTTCACTCGCCAGAATTGATGTTGGAGCTCTCCTTATTGCCGGCATGATACCGGGCCTCGTCCTTGCAGCACTGTTCCTGCTTACAATCCGTATCCAGATTGCCATCGATCCCGATGCTGCACCGGGCTATCAGTACGAACGCGCTCCGCTGAAAGAAATTGTCTGGGTGCTGGTTCGTGATGTTCTTCCGATGGGACTTGTCGTTTTCTCAGTGGTCGGCCTGATATTGCTGGGCTGGGCAACTCCTACCGAAGCCGCAGCCTTTGGAGCGCTATCGGTTCTGCTTCTGGCCATAGTTTACCGGAAGCTGACCTGGGATGCAGTGTTCAAGTCCTTGAAAGGCACATTGTCGGTAACAGTGATGATGATGGCCATCATCATCGGGTCAACGACCTTCTCGCAATTGCTGGCTTTTTCAGGGGCTTCATCCGGCATGATCGGCTGGGCAACCGGTTTTGAGATCAATGCTTTTGCAATGCTGGCAATCATGTTTCTGGTGCTGGTTGTTCTGGGCATGTTCATGGACCAGTTGTCGATTATGATGCTGACCCTGCCAATCTTCATGCCGCTGGTTGCCCATTATGCATTCGATCCGGTGTGGTTCGGTGTCATCATGTTGCTTGCACTCGAGCTCAGCCTCGCCACACCACCATTCGGTCTGTTGCTCTATGTGATGGTGGGGGTCAGTCCGAAGGGCACAACGATTGGTCAGGTAGCAAGGGCAGCATTGCCGTATATTCTTTGTACCTTGCTGCTTGTTATTCTCCTGACCATTTTCCCGCAGATTGCCCTGTGGTTGCCCGGGCTTGCCAGGGCGTGATCATCCTGAATTTACAAACCAGGGAGATAAGCCGTGAAGATCTGGTATCAGAGTTATGTTGATTACGAGAATGGAGCAACCTATTGGGACATGCTCCGAAAGCATCTTGATGAGATTGCTTCACCCGGTGTCGAAATAGATATCAGGGGTATTACCCCTCACGACAATTATGCGCATCCACTGGTGGAGTTTCGCTGCGCCCGTGAAATGATATGCAATGCAATCCGGGCCGAAAAGGAAGGTTACGACGCCTTTGTCGTCGGTCATTTTCAGGATGCCGGTCTTTACGAAGCCCGCAGTGCTGTTGATATTCCTGTTATTGCATTGGGTGAAGCGTCAATGCTCTATTCCTGCCAGCTTGGGCAGCGTTGCGGTATCGTCACCATCAACACCAGGTTTATTCCATGGTTTCATCACCAGATAGCAAAATACGGTTTGCGCGAACGGGTAACCGGTATCCATGCAATGCAGTTTGAGCCAGGCCAGATTCTTGGCGCTTTCGGGTCTGATGAACGCATTCAGGAGGTGGTTGGCCTCTTCATTGACCAGGCAAGGCCACTCGTTGCCGATGGTGTTGAGGTGCTTATTCCGGGAGGGGGCATACCGATGCTGATGCTTTCCCAATTGCCACCGTTTGATGTGGATGGGGCGCCGGTTATCAATGGAATTCCGATTGCGGTAAAGATGGCCGAAATGGCAGTGCAGTTACGTGATATCTCTGGCCTAGGTGTCAGTAGGGTAGGAGATTATGCGAAGGCTCCGCCTGAAATTGTTCAGGAGTTTCTGGAAAATCCCAAAGGGCTGTAACCTGCCCTGAAACAATCTGCATTACAGCCTTGAAAGAAGCACTTGAAGTACCGGTTTGATGCGGGCTGCATCAGTATCCGCCAGGTCGGAAAGCAGGTTTTCTTCATGCTCTCTTGCATCTGAAACCAGACGGGATGCGAGTGTCTTGCCCTCTTTCGTAAGTTTCACCAGAACCCTGCGGCGATCAGATCCGTCGCTGACCCTTCGCACCAGTTTGCGTTGATCCATTTGGTCGATGATACGGGTCATGCGGGACTGTTCCATAAGAGACAGTTCTGCCAACTCGGTAATCATCATGCCTTCGTTTTCATAAAGGCAGGCCAGGGCGCGCCATTCTGGAACACGCAGACCGGCCTTTCGGACATGGGAATGAAACTGTGAACTGGCTTTCTCACTGGCAGCAGCCAGCAGATACAGGAGATATGTATCTACGAAACGTCCATCTGGTGGCCGAGTCTCTTGATCCTTGGTCATTCCGTCAGATTGCACATTATCCATCCCTTAACGCCTCCAAAAAACGTTTGCACACAGAATATACATGAAAATTCATGACTTGACAGAATTTATATGATTTTTCATATTAATTGGGTGGAGGGACCATTGACCAGATTTGTGATTGTAGAAAAATCAGAGCTGACAGACAGGATCACCAGCTTTGTTCTGAAACCGGAAGACGGTTCTGCGCTGCCTGCTTGGACTGCAGGTGCCCATATTGACCTGGAGCTTGGTAACCCGGGGGCGAGATCATATTCTCTTATCGAATGGCCTGGTGACACTTCTGATGTTTACCGAATTGCAGTTCAGCGCGAGCCTGAGGGGGATGGTGGCAGCATTGCTGTTCATGAACTGTCTGCTGGTGATGTAATTGAAGTCTCCGAACCGAAAAACAGTTTTGAACTGGTTGACGGAGATGAGCCTGTTGCCCTGATCGCCGGAGGAATAGGCGTGACGCCGCTGATCTCCATGGCAACGCGGCTTTCAGCATCGGGCAGGCCCTTTTCTTTTCATTATACAGGACGCTCTGCTGGCGTAATGGCGTGTCGTGAAAGGCTGGGTGAAAGCTTCAGCGATCAACTCACCTGTTATTTCGACGATCAGGCCCCCATTGATCTGCACCAGACAGTGGAACAGATAAGGGACCACAGGCTTTATGTCTGCGGACCCAAGGGCATGATTGAAGCGGTTCGCAGTGCTGCGGAGGCGGCTGGAATTCCTTCAGACAAGGTGCATGTTGAACTGTTTACAAGTGCGGCACCCGTTGAAGGGGACAAACCGTTTGAGGTGGAAGTAAGCTCCAGTGGGGATGTGTTCACCATCCCGCCGGGAAGAACAATCATAGAAGTGCTCGAAGAAAACGGCGTTGATCTGATGTATGATTGTCAGCGTGGTGATTGTGGAATTTGCCAGACAGATGTTCTTGAAGGCGTGCCTGATCACCGTGATGTCGTGTTGAGTGAGGCAGAAAAGGAAAGCGGTAAAGTCATGCAGATTTGTGTGAGCCGGGCTCTTTCAGAACGCCTGGTGCTTGATCTGTAAACAGGGAGGCCGGAATGAATGAAGCAGATATAAACGCAATGGTTCAAGGCCATCAGGTCCATAGGGATGTCTACGTCAGTGATGCTGTGTATCGCGCTGAAATGAAGCATCTATTCGCAAATACATGGGTATTTGTGGGCCATGACAGCCAGACACCGAAAAAGGGTGACTACATTACAACGCAGATTGGTGACCAGCCGGTTATCCAGGTGCGTCATTCGGATGATTCCATCCATGTTTTGTACAATCGTTGTCCGCACAAGGGTACAAAAATCGCCATCGACCGTTCGGGCAATACGGGAAAGTTCTTTCGCTGCCCGTATCATGCATGGAGCTTCAAGACCAATGGTTGCCTGCTCGCCATTCCTTTGAAGAAAGGATATGATGGCACTGGTCTCGACAAGACGGAAAGCGCGAAGGGCATGAAGCCCGTCGGTGCAGTCAAGGTATACAGGGGTTTTGTTTTCGCCCGACTGGCGGAAGACGGGATCGGTTTCGCTGAGTTCTTTGGAGACAGTCTCTCATCACTCGACAATCTGGTCGACCGGTCACCGGAGGGGCGTGTTGAGATTTCCGGACCACCCTTGCGCTACATGCACAAATGCAACTGGAAGATGCTTGTCGAAAACCAGACTGACACATGTCATCCGATGGTTGCGCACGAGAGCTCCGCTGGTACCGCGATCAACATTTACAAGGAAATGGGTGAGCCTGAGCCAAGGCCGGCAGCAATGCAGATCATTGCTCCCTTCATGTCACCATACGAGTTTTTTGAAGGCATGGGCATCCGTACCTGGCCAAACGGGCACGGGCATACCGGTGTAAACATGTCGATCCATTCCGACTATGACGCAATACCCGACTACTTTGAGGCCATGTGCAATACCTATGGTGAGGACCGGGCGAAGGAAATACTCGACGAGAACCGGCACAATACCATCTACTTCCCCAATATCATGGTGAAGGCACCACTGCAGCAAATCAGGAATTTCATTCCGCTGGGACCCGACAAGACACTTGTCGAGAGTTATGTGTACAGGCTTGTCGGTGCACCGGAACAACTGGTTGCCATGTCTGCCATGTACAATCGCATGATCAATGCCCCAACCTCCATCGTCGGACATGATGACCTGGAAATGTATGAGCGCGCCCAGGAGGGCTTGCATTCCGATGGTCTGGAATGGGTGAACATCCAGCGCTTGTACCAGAACGATGAAGATTATTCGAAGGAAGCTGTCGAGAATGGCACGACCGAACGTCAAATGAGAAACCAGTTTGATGCATGGGTCCGTTTCATGACTTCTTCCATGGGCAACGAACCTGCCCGGGCGGCTGCGGAGTAATAGAATGGCTGATCTGATAACGCGTGATGAAGTGGTGGACTTCATCTACGAAGAAGCCCGCATGCTTGATGAAGGACGCTTCGACGACTGGCTTGCTCTCTGGTTGCAGGATGGTCATTACTGGATGCCCCTTGATTACAAGCAGCAGGACCCCGTGAACGAAACGTCGTTGCTCTGGGAGGATTATTTCATGTTGCGGCTACGGGTAGACAGGTTGAACGGTGAACGTACTTTCAGCCAGAAACCGAAAAGCCGGTGCCATCATGTGATCCAGAGGCCTTTCGTGGATGTGTTTGAACCGGAAGAAGGACGTTTTGAAACCAATACGTCCATGCATTACGTGGAGACCCGTCTGGATGAGCAGCAATTGCTTGCACTGACTGCAACCCACGATTTGCGACTGGTTGATGGTTCCTTGCGTATTGCCAACAAGAAGGTTGAGCTTCTCAATTCAGATGCCGCTTTCGGCAACATCCAGTTACTGCCATGAAGGCGGAAACTGTTTACGGAGCCATTGCTGAAGCGGCTGCTCGCTGGCCTGATCGGGACTGTCTGCATGTTACAGCCGGGACGGCAGAGGTATATGGCATCACTGCTGGTTCGCTGGACTACAAGTCTCTCGTTGTTGAGGCCGATGACTGGGCAAGCCGCCTGAAGGAAGCTGGCTATGCTGCGGGCATGCGGGTTGCGGTTCTGCTTGAGAACAGACCGTCTTTTTTCGCCCTGTGGGCTGGGTTGAACAAGATCGGTGCATCCATAGTTCCTATCAATCCGGACCTGCGACTGGCTGAACTGGAATATCTCATTTCCCATGCGGAAGTTGCGCTTGTTATTGGAATTCCACAGCGGATTGATGAGTTGCGCGCAGCAATCTCGGCAACAGGTCTGGCACTGGAGGCAGTGAGCCCTGACGATGATTTGCCTGAGCCTCGCAAGGCTTCGGTGGTCGCAGAAGATCGGGATGGGGAGGCAAGGGAAGCCGCGGTTCTCTATACTTCGGGTACGACAGGTGCTCCCAAGGGCTGCGTACTTTCCAATGCGTATTTCCTGCTTGCAGGCCGTTGGTATTCAGGGTTGGGAGGTCTGGCTTCGCTGACCCGGGACGGCGAACGAATGATCACGCCGCTGCCAATATTCCACATGAATGCAATGGCTTATTCATTCATGGCAATGGTAAGTGTTGGCGGTTGTCTGATAGCCCTTGACCGGTTCCACCCAAGAAGCTGGTGGAAAGATGTGTCTGAAAGTGGCGCTACCTGCCTGCACTATCTGGGTGTCATGCCATCCATTTTGATGGGACTTCCTGAAAGCAATCTGGATCAGGCGCATGATGTGCGCTTTGGCTTTGGTGCCGGCGTGGACCCCAAATTGCAGGCTGCTTTTGAAAGCCGGTTTGGTTTTCCTCTTATTGAGGCATGGGCCATGACCGAAACCGGCGCGGGTGCGGTTATCGCTGCGCATACTGAAGACCGCCTTGTGGGAAAAGCTTCACTCGGCAGTCCGCAAGGTTGGGTTGAGGCCAAAATCGTTGATGACAAGGGTGACTTGGCGGGGGACGATGTGTCTGGAGAACTGCTTGTGCGCAATGGTGGAAGTGATCCCAAATACGGTTTCTTTTCCTTCTATTACAAAAACCCCGAAGCAACAGACGAAGCATGGGAAGGCGGATGGTTCCATACCGGCGATATTGTTCGGCGTGATAGTCAAGGTCGCTACTTCTTTGTGGATCGCAAGAAAAATGTAATCAGGCGCTCTGGCGAAAATATTGCGGCAATTGAAGTGGAAAGCGTTTTGATGCGCCATCCGGCAATACAGGCCGCTGGTGTCGCAGCTGTACCGGATCCAGTCCGGGGTGATGAGGTGTTTGCCTGTCTGAAAGTGTCAGGCTCGCCCGATTCGGCGCTTGCCCGTGAGATAGCCGCATGGTCACTTGACCAGATGGCATATTACAAGGTGCCCGGATATATCGCTTTTGTCGATGAACTGCCTCTGACCTCTACACAGAAAATTCAGCGCAAGGCGTTGAAGGAAATGGCTCAGGAACTGCTGTCTGATGACAGAACAGTAGTCTGTACGGATATGAAGAAGCGGCAGGTTGCGTGATGGCCTTACCCGCATCCTATGAAGGCGTGGTACTCGCCGCTCCTTTTTCAACAACATATCAACGCTATTCAATCGACACCGCACATTTCTGGATTGCCAAGGCTCTTAAGGGATCGCTGGATGCAGCCGGTATCAGAAAGGATGAACTGGACGGATTCTCGGTTTCGTCATTTACACTCTTTCCTGACACTGCCGTTGGTCTGACACAGCATCTGGGACTTTCCCCCGCCTGGCTTGACCACATTCCCATGGGCGGGGCATCCGCCGGAGTGGCTGTAAGAAGGGCAGCGCGTGCAGTACAGGCCGGTGATGCAAACATCATTGCATGTGTTGCTGGCGACACCAATCACATCGACAGCTTTCGACAGCTTCTCTCCAGTTTTTCACGCTTTGCTATGGATGCGAGTTATCCGTATGGCTATGGCGGACCGAATGCCAATTTCGCACTTCTGACAGATCGCTACATGACAGAATACGGGGCAATCCGGGAAGATTTCGGCAAAATCTGTGTGAGCCAGCGGGACAATGCGTTGAAGAACCCCAACGCAGTCATGAAGAAGCCGTTGACGCTTGACCAGTACCTGAATGCCCGCCCGATTGCTGATCCTATCGCCCTGTTTGACTGTGTGATGCCTTGTGCCGGCTCGGAATGTTTTTTTGTCATGCGGGAAGAAGAGGCGGAGAGACGTGGTATTCCGTATGCCCGGCTGTCTGCTGCCATAGAACGGCATAACGCCCACAGGGAAGACCCCATACAACTGCGTGGTGGATGGACAGTTGATATTGAGCGGTTGTGGGAAATGGCTCGTTGCTCCCCCCAGGATATCGACGTGCTACAAACCTATGACGACTATCCTGTTATTGTGATGATGCAGTTTGAAGATCTCGGATTTTGCGAAAAAGGCACTGCACCTGAATTTGTTCGCAATCATGATCTCACGATTACGGGAGACTTCCCTCATAACACTTCCGGAGGCCAGTTATCGGCAGGACAGGCAGGGGCAGCAGGAGGGTTTATCGGTTTGGTGGAAGCTTTGAGACAGGTTACCGGCCAGGCGGGAGGAACACAGGTGAAGGCTGCCAGGAAAGCACTTGTTTCAGGTTTTGGAATGATCAACTACGATCGCGGATTGTGTTCTAGCGCTGTTATACTCGAGTCAGGGGTACAGGCATGACTGAAGCACTCTTTCCGCCACCAAAGAAAAACCCGCAAAAACGAAGTATAAAACCCACTCGGCCACCTGAGGTTCGCAGCAGGGCCAGCCTTGGCTTGACGGCAGCGGCTGCAGAAGGACGCTTTGCACTCCAGCAATGTACGCACTGTTCTGCCTGGCAATATCCGCCACGGGATGCTTGCGTCAATTGCCTTTCCACAGACCTGGAATGGAATGAAATCGCGGCAGAAGGCACGTTGATTGCAGAAACAACCGTGCAGACATCTCCACGCTTGTATTACCGTGAGCGCATGCCTTGGCGGATGGGTACGGTACAACTGGATGCCGGACCGGTAATACTCGCGCACCTGCATGAGGATGTTGCAGAAAAATCCCGCGTAAGAATGATTGCCCGGCTTGATCGGGCAGGGCAGGGTGTGCTGGTGGCAATGCCGGTAGAAGATACCCCGTTGATGGAGGATGCCTCTCTTATGCGAGAACTTACAGCTGACCCGAAACACCGGCGGATACTGATAACGGATGCCCGCGCATCAAACGCACCGGCAATAGCCAAAAGCCTTTTTGATGCAGGCGCGGCAACGGTTTTTGCCGGGGAGGCAGAAGCATGGCGGCCCTATCCGGCGAGATCGGAACTTGAAAATCTCGGTGTTGATATCATGCCACTCGACGTGACTGATACACTCTCGGTCCAAACGCTGGCCGGCGAGATTGGCGGGAAAACGGATATCCTGGTCAATAATGCCCAGTTTGTGCGTCCGGGTGGTGCAATGTCGCGCAATGACACGGGGTTTGCGCGTGACGAGATAGAAGTGAACTATCTGGGCATGATGCGCCTTGCACAGGCATTCGGCCCGGCCATGAATTCGCGAACTTCCGATGGTATCAATTCTGCTGCAGCATGGGTAAACATCCTCTATGTGGGCGCACTTGCAAATACGGCCGGCTTCGGTGCATTTGCTGCGTCACAGGCTGCCGCGTACTCGCTTTCACAATGTTTGAGAGCAGAGTTCAGGGATTCCGGTTTGCGGGTAATGAATCTTTTTACCGGGCCAACCGAGGATGACTGGTTTCAGCTTTTGCCGCCGCCCAAGGTTTTGCCACAAGCTATTGCCAGAGAACTTGTGAAGGGGTTGCAAGCCGGTCTCGAAGACGTCTGGTGCGGTGATATTGCAAAGGATGTACGCGAAAGGTTCCGGCGGGATCCCAAGGTTCTCGAACGTGAACTGACTTTCGGTAGTGAGGGACCATGAGCATTTTAACACAATTGGCCGGCGCACTTTCTTCGGGAAGCGTGCAGGTTATCGATTTGACCCATACACTGGATCCGGATTTTCCGGTCATCATCCTGCCGCCGGAATTCGGTCAGTGCGCGCGCTTCCGCATGGAAGAGATCAGCGCATACGACCACCGGGGGCCGGCCTGGAAATGGCACAATATTTCCATGTCTGAACATACCGGAACCCATTTCGATGCACCTTCCCACTGGATTTCCGGTCGGGACCTCCCGTCAAACTCGGTGGATGCGATCAAGCCTGCAGACTTTATCGGCCCGGTCGTCGTGCTGGATTGTGTTGAAGCGACAGAAAATGACGAAGACTTCGAACTCTCCCGCGCCGATATTGAAGAGTGGGAAAAGGCCCATGGCAAGATACCGGAACACTCATGGGTCTTGATGAGGACGGACTGGTCAAAACGAAGCGGTGCAGAATATTTGAACATGCGTGAAGATGGTCCGCATTCACCGGGACCTTCGGCTGAAGCTATCCGGTTTCTGATTGATGAACGCGGCATTCGCGGGTTTGGAACAGAAACCGTGGGTACGGATGGTGGCCAGGCAGCGCATGCAACACCACCCTATCCAGCGCATTATTTCCTGCACGGGGCAGGGCGCTATGGTTTGCAATGCCTGGCAAATCTCGACAAGCTGCCTGCAACCGGTGCGGTCTTGTTTGCGGCGCCGTTGAAGATAAAAGATGGTACCGGCAGCCCGTTGAGGGTTCTCGCAATGGTGGAGTCAGCATGACTTATACAGCCGTAATCACGGGGGGAAACAAGGGAATTGGTGCCGATCTTGCGCAGGCTTTGCTGGAACGGGACTATGAAGTGGTTTCGGTTTCCCGAAACAGCCCGGACTTCAGGCATCCCAAACTTTCATCAGTGGAAGCCGACCTCCTGGACCCGGAAGCTGTTTCGAAAGCTGCGGAGGAAATTGCTTCGAAACATCAGGTAACCCATCTGGTCCATAACGCCGGGTTGATCTGGCCAAATCTTGTTGAAGAGGCTGAACCATCAGACATAACGGGACTGGCCCAGCTTCATCTTGGCTCGGCTCTGACCTTGTTGCAGTCGGCATTGCCGACAATGAAGGAAAGGCAATTCGGGCGCGTGATGTTCAATGCCTCACGAGCTGCACTCGGTGCACCAACCCGAACGGCATACAGCGCTTCAAAGGCTGGCATGATTGGCATGGCCCGAACATGGGCCCTTGAACTCGCCAGCCATGGCATAACGGTGAATGTGGTTGCTCCCGGACCGGTTCTTACAGACAATTTCTGGGGAATTGTTGAAAAGGATAGTGCCCAGCAGGAGGCCCTTGCCAAGCGTATTCCTGTAGGACGTCTGGGTACGGTGGAGGATATCACGAACGCATTTCTGTTTTTCTGCGATCCGGCCTCCGGATTTGTTACCGGGCAGACACTTTATGTGTGCGGTGGTGCAAGTGTGGGAACCTTGCAGATCTGAGAATTTTCACTGCAGTTGACGCATGCGCAAAAACATCGCAAGACCGTTGGCATGAGCAAGATTTTCAGGACAGACCGTGAGTTGCGTTTCGGGGATTGCGATATTTCCGGGACGGCCTACTTCCCGGCATATCTCAATATTCTAAATGGTGTGAATGAGGAATACTGGGCTCATATCGGCTATCCTTGGCATGACATCATCTGGAATGAGCGCTGGGGAACACCAACTGTTCACCTGTCCTGTGATTTTTCAAAACCTTCATTCTTCGGCGAAACCCTGTCTTTTGAACTGGGAGTGGTCAAGATTGGAAAATCATCCCTGACCATTCGTCACAGGATCAGTTGCGGCCCGCAAATGCGCTGGAAAAGTACGCAGGTTCTCGCGGCCAGTGATCTCGACAAGCACACTTCTGTCGCGTGGCCGGATGAAGTTGCCCGGACACTTCAGGAGTGGCTCTCTACTGAAGACGAACTCGGTTTCTGAACAAGCCTGACTTGTCGGATATCCTGTCAGGAAAGGTTGAAGCTTACCTGTCCCAGGCCTGACATTGTGATTTCGACTTCACTTGCCTGCTCCAGATACCATATGGGGCTGTGTGTGCCGCACAAGACAACCTGCCCCGCTGAGAGGGCAAGCCCACGTGAGGACAAGTGTTCGGCAAGCCATTTGACCGCTTCAAGAGGTGTTTGTGGAGCGGCTCCGGTCACGTCAAGTTCCTGAGTTCCGTTTACCGACACCTGTGTTCTTACTGCAGATACATCGAGAGCCTCCGGAGCCACACCCGGGCCGCCGATGATTGCTCCGACATTTGATATGTTTTGGGCGACAACATCAGGGAGGTGAATTCCCTCCATTTGGATATCGCGCATGTCTATTAACTCAACTGCAGGAACAAGGCGATCTATTGCTTTGGTGACAGTCTCGTTATCCAGACGACCGGATAAGGCAGGCAAATCCGCACCCATGATAGCGGCAATTTCCGGTTCGAAGGCAAACTGTCGGTAGTTTGTCAGGGACAGTTGTGCTCCTGTCTCGAGCTTCTGGTCATCAAAAATCCGCCCGGACAGTGGTTCTTCAAGCTTGAACCGCTCGAGAAGCATTGCGGAATTTGCAGCAATCTTCCACCCGCAAACCTCTTTGCGATAGTGATGTCGTATCAATGAAGAACTCAGGGAATCCTGCAGTGCATAAGCCTGATCAAGGGTGCGGGGAGGCATGGTCGAAAACGAGCGAAACTCCGCACCGGTCAAACCGTCTTCCATCATGGCATTCATAGGGTAGTTATCTTCGCTCATCCGATCATGCTCCTGATGTCGTTCATCCACCCAAGGCCTTGTTCCGTATTTGCTGCCGGATCGTACTCGGCTGAGATTTCACCATCATAGCCGGTCTCGCGTAGTGCATTGAATGCTGACCTGAAGTCTACAGTTCCCGTGCCAGGTTCATGCCGGCCCGGATTGTCGGCAAACTGAACATGCCCGATATGTTCTCCGGCCACTTGAATGGCTGTTACCAGGTCAGGTTCGGTTATTGCCATGTGATAGAAGTCAAACTGCAGGGCCACATTCGGATGGTCTACCCTATCCAGCAAATCCAGACTGGAATGAAGACCGGATAGAAAAAATCCCGGGACATCTTGCCTGTTCACCGGTTCGACCATCACGCGAACTCCGATCTCTTCCATGATATCTGCCGTATATCGAACATTCTCAACCATTGTCGACAGGCAGTCTTCAGGGTTGGCGTCTGCAGGCGGGCGCCCGGAAAGGATATTGATTTTTCTCGCACCGATGGCTTGCGCATTCTTTGCACACACAGCTACGGCGTCCCTGTAGGCTGCTACACTGCCTGGCAATGCTGCAAGCCCTACTGAATCCCCAGGCCCTCGCGGCACGTTGATGAGTGCTACAGGCATTGATGAGGTTTGTGAAACCTCGCCCAATGAACTGGCTTCCTCCTCGGGTGGAAACTGGATCTCCACTCCGTCAAACCCGGCTTTTGCCGCAGCGGGAATGCGTTCTGCCAGTGGATATTCGGTAAACATCATTGAGAGGTTGGCAATCAGTTTCATGTCGGGAGTCTGCTGTTCAAATATGTTCGTTTGTTCAGACTCAGACCATGAAGTACTTTGCAAGCATTCTCAATGCTGTAAGAAACAGAAATACGGCGAAGGCAAGTTTCAGTGCACGGGGGTTAATTGCATGGGCAATACGCGCACCGAGCGGGGCAGTGAAAATCGTCGCCGAAAAAATCAGAACAGCGGCTGGAATGCTTACATAACCAACCGAGTATGGTGGTCGGCCTTCTGCACCAAGCCCTGAAAGTATGAAGCCAAATACAGCCGGAATGGCAATAACAAGGCCGAACGCGGCAGCCGTTCCCACTGCGCGATGTACCGGAAACGAGAACAGTGTCAGGATGGGAACAGAGAGCGTGCCGCCGCCAATTCCCATCAGGGCAGAAAGAAATCCGATCATGGAGCCAATGCCGGCTTTTGACACAAAACGCTTTGGTAATTCACTGGCAACAACAAGGTTCTTCGGAATGGCCATGTTTATCGAAACAATCAATGCAATCACGCCAAAAACAGCGGTGAGTTGGGGGCCGCTGATATAACGCGAGACATAGCCGCCAATCGCTGCTCCCAGAAAAATGAGAGGTGCCCATTGCTTGAACAATGACTTGTCCAGCGCGCCCCGCTTTCTGTGGGCAAGTGAAGAAGAAATCGAAGTGGGAATAATCGTCGCCAGGGAAGTGGCTACAGCGAGATGCATGGCCACGGTCGGCGAAATTTCAAGGAACTCAAACAGGTAAAACAGTACCGGGACAATAACTATGCCACCGCCAACACCGAGCAAGCCTGCCAGAATGCCGGCTATGGCCCCGGTAAAAACCATGCCGACGGCAAGGCTGGTAATAAACGAAATGGAACCGAAATCTGCCATGATGCACCCTTGGGACGGTGGAATGAAACCCTTGTGTATACGTCCGGATTTCAATTGAACAGGCTTGTTCCCCAGTATTCGGAACAGACCTGTTCATCGCTGGCGGAAAAGGTGAAATCTATGTTGTGAGCAGGTCCTTGTAGGTCTCTCTCAACTGGTTTTTCTGGACCTTGCCCATTGTGTTGCGTGGTAGTTCATCCATGACAATGATGCGCTTGGGCTGTTTGAAGCGTGCGATGTCATCTCGGATCGATGAAAGAACGGTTTCCTCATTGATGGTGTTGCCAGGTTTGGCAACGAGTATACCCACTACGCCTTCACCAAAATCGGGATGGGGAACGCCGATAACAGCAGATTCAAGAACTCCCGGCTGCTCATCAAGCAGTAGTTCGATTTCCTTCGGATAGATATTGTATCCGCCTGAAATGATCAGGTCCTTGGACCGCCCAACGATCTGGATGTAGCCGTCCTTGCCAACCGATGCCATGTCACCGGTTATGAAGAACCCGTCATCCCTAAACTCTTCGCGTGTCTTGTCCGGCATTTGCCAGTAACCGGCAAACACGTTCGGGCCGCGTACTTCAAGAATGCCGATTTCTCCGTCCGGAATTTCTTCACCGCTGGCAGGGTCCACTATGCGCACTTCCACTCCGGGAAGCGGAAAACCTACAGTGCCAGCCTTGCGTTCACCATCATAAGGGTTGGAGGTGTTCATGTTTGTTTCGGTCATGCCATACCGTTCCAGGATACGGTGCCCCGTGCGCTCCTCGAATTCGATATGGGTTTCGGCAAGCAGCGGCGCGCTACCGGAGACAAACAGTCTCATGTGCCGGACCAGTTCTTTGTCGAAGCGTGTGTCCCCCAGCAATCGTGTGTAGAAAGTGGGAACACCCATCATGGATGTCGATTTGGGCAGATGATGAATAACATCATCGGCATTGAACCCGGGTAGCATGATTATGGATGCCCCGGCCATTAGAACAATGTTGGTGGCGACAAAAAGCCCGTGGGTGTGAAAGATCGGAAGCGCGTGCAGAAGCACATCATCTTTCGTGAATTTCCAGTAATCCACCAGGGTTTCTGCATTCGAAAGGAGATTGTCATGGGTAAGCATTGCTCCTTTTGAACGTCCGGTCGTGCCGGAGGTATAAAGGATGGCTCCCAGGTCAGAACCTTCACGAGCAACCGTTTCAAATGTCGTGGAAGCCTTCAGCCCTGCATCAAGCATTGTGCCTGCTGAGGTCTCTTCATTCTGCCAAACTCCCATGGTTTCCAGTCTGACATCAAGATCTTGGGCAAGAGATGTGTATTCCTCTGCACGGTTCGGGTCGCAAACAAAAACGGTGGGAGATGCATTTTCCAGAAAATAGCTGATCTCGGAGGCCGTATAGGCGGTATTCAGCGGCAGGAAGACTGCACCGGCACGCACCGTAGCCAGATAAAGCATTAGTGCCTCTATGGACTTTGGCACCTGCACAGCTACCCGGTCACCGGGTTGTACCCCCATGTTGGTCAGAACATTGGCAAACCGGGCCGATACATCCATTACATCCTGATAGGTATAGTATCTGTCGTTGTCTTCGCCCGGGATATGGGCAAATTGTGCGGCTGGATCTGCCTTGCCCAAAAGGCTGTCAAACAAAACATTGGTCATTAGGCTCCGGCTTTCTGTTTGGTTTTTGATTTTGCGAGCAGGTTGCTGATTGCTTTTGATACGACAATATTCTGCCGTTCGGCATATTCTTCGTGGTTTTGTTCCACGGATTTGAGGTCATACAGATAGTTCACCATTACACCGCTTGATTGTTGTTTCCCTTTGGCTGAAATGTCTGCATTGGCATGCAACTGGTGAATGATTGCTCCGTTGTTGAGATGAAATTTTGCCACCGGGTCCAGCGGATTGCCGTTGCGGTCTTTGGGTTCGTGGAGATAACGCGCGGCCAATACTTTCAGTTCGTCATCCGTGTGTTCTTCGGACAGCAGGTCGTTTTCTTCCAGCCACCGGTTGAACCGGGGGAGTGGAGAAAGTGTGATAAAAGTGGATATTTCCGGTAACTCGGCTTTGAGGTCCTGCACCACCTGTTTGATGAGAGAGTTGCCAAATGAAATGCCTGCAAGGCCCTTTTGGCAGTTTGATATCGAGTAAAAAACCGCAGTATTCGCAAGTTCCTGCTCAAGGACATCCCTGTTGTCGGACAATATTTCCTGAACAGAAGCCGGAACGCTGTCGCATAGGGCAACCTCGACAAATATCAGCGGTTCATCCGGCATTGATGGATGGAAAAATGCATAGCAATGACGATCTTCGGGATGAACCCGTCTCTGAAGATCATCCCAGTCATCTATCTCGTGAACGGCTTCGTACTGGATGATTTTCTGAAGGATTTGGGCAGGGCTTTGCCAATCAATCCTTCTGAGCACCAAAAAACCCCGGTTGAACCAGGAGGCAAACAAATGTTGAAAATCGACATCCGTTCGTTTGAGACTTGAATCCTTTTTCGAAAGCTTGAGCAATGCCTCACGCATGCGAACAAGCCGGACCGTTGCATTGGGCACCTGGTTAAGCCGGCGCAGCAATACCTGACGCAACGGTTCGGCTGCCTGCATTAGCTTTTCAAAATTTTCACTGGTCCGCTCTTCTTCATACGATTTTGCAGCACTAGCAACTTCCTCTGTCTGCAAGTCGAGTTCATCAGTCAGGAAGCAGAAGAACTGGTGCTGTCCTTCCTCATCAAGCGTGTCGAACCGGTCAAGCACCAGTTGGCCAAGTCGTGATGCGGAGACTTCCCCACGACTTGTAAGCAGTTCACGACACAGTTCCTCAATTGGCCGCTCATCAGCAATCCGGCGCAAGGTGAAGCGTTTGTCAAAAACGCTTGAAAGGATGTCGTGAAAGAACCCCGAGCTCGTCATATTGCGGCACCCATGATTATTTCCGGTAACCAGGTTGCTATACCGGGAAACAGACACAGCAGCAAAATTGCAATAACCATGCAGGCCACATAGGGCAGGGACCCTTGAAGTATTGTCTTTAGCGAGATGTCTGGTGCGATGCCATTTATCACGTAGAGGTTGAGGCCCACAGGAGGAGAAATGAGACCGATCTCCATGTTGATCGTCAGAACAACCGCAAACCAGTAGGGGTCAAATCCTGCTGTTGTAATGATCGGCAGCAGGATGGGCGCAGCCATCAGGATTACAGCCACGGGCGGCAGGAAAAATCCTGCAACCAGGAGGAAGATGTTGATCACAAACATCAGGACCCAGCGGTTGACCTCGAGTGTGCCAATCCATTCTGCAATTGCCTGCGTGATGAACAGGCTCGAAAGCATGTAGGAAAACACGCCTGCCGCTGCAATGATGAACAGGATCATGACACTCTCGCGTGTTGAATCACGCAGCACAGTCCAAAGGGCTTTGGGGCTCCAAAGACGGTAGATGATCATCGCAATGAACAGGCAAAACAGGGCTCCGACAGCAGCCGTTTCCGAAGGTGTGGCAATGCCGCCATACATTGCATAAAGGACGCCCAGTATGATCAGCAGGAAGGGCAGCACACGGGGCAGGATTTCGAGACGTTCACGCCAATTGTAGGATCTGCTGGCCAGGACACCTGAGGAACCGTCTTTCCATGTCGAATACAATGACCATGCCATGAACAGTCCGACAAGCAGGAGGCCAGGGAGTACCCCGGCAAGGAACAGTCGGCCGATCGAGGTTTCAGTCGCAATACCGTATACGATCATCGTGACCGATGGGGGGATCAGAATGCCAAGTGTTCCGCCGGCCGCAATCGAACCGGCAGCAACCCCGTCCGGGTAGCCACGTTTGCGCATTTCCGGGATGCCCATTTTGCCGATTGCTGCGCAGGTTGCAGGAGATGAACCGGACATGGCAGCGAAGAGGGCACAGGCACCGAGATTGGATATTACCAGTCCTCCCGGTATCCGCGTAAGCCAGCGTTCCAGCGCCTCATACAGGTCTGCACCGGCTCGTGTGGAAGCAATGGACGCGCCCATGATGATAAACATCGGAATGGAGAGGAGGGCAAAGTTGTCTAGTTTGCCGAAGAAAATTTCCGGTATGAGTTCAAGAGAACGCATGCCGTCGAATACAAGAAGGAATCCGGCAGAAACAATGAGCAATCCTGTTGCAACGGAGACGCCAGAAAAGAGTACAAGAATGGTGAAGAGTGCTACGAGGGCACCAAGCAGTAACGGGTCCATTGTTATTTGTCCTCTGGCAGGCTGAATGGGGTGTCGATCCGCAGTAACAATGCAACCAGATCTGCCAGCAATTGAATCAGGTACAAGGTGAACCCGACGGGCAATGCAAGATAAGGAATCCAGAGGCGCACGCCCCATACAGTGTCGGATTTCCAGTTTCGAGACCAGGCTTCGTACCAGAATTCATAACCGTAAACTGTTATCATGCCCACGATTCCGATGGCTGCCAGCAGGGTTATGATGGCCAGCAGTCGTCGCATTCCCATGGGCAGCATAAGAGGCAGCAGATCAACATTCACATGCCCACGAAGGCGCTGGACATATGGAAGTCCCAGCAGGGTTGCCGCAATCATCAGGTAAATCACAAATTCGGTTTGCCATATCGTTGACTGGTTCAGGACGAAGCGCACGATGATCATCTGGCAGGTGATTATAACGGCAAGAAGGATCATGCCGGCTGCTACCCAACCGGAAACCGATGAAAGCAGGCTGATGAATTTAAGAAATTGGTTGTTGCCGGTAGAAGCTACCGAGCTTGAACTCTGGGTGGCCATGGCAGAGTGATCCGGTTGTCGGTGAATTGAGAAATGGAGGGGCGGCACAACTGCCGCCCCGAAAGGTCATAAATCACTCGACAGCAAGCGCTTTGTCGAGCAGCTCCTGTCCGTTCGGAACTTCCTCGACAAACTTCTTGTAGGAAGATTGCTTGGCAATTTCCTGCCATGCACTGAACTCCTCCTGGGTCATGTTTGCGATTTCAACGCCGGCATCCTTGTATACCTTGACGGAAGCTGCATCCTGTTTTTTGGCCTCCTCAAGATAGAAGGCTTCCGCCTTTTTTGCTCCAGCATCAAGTGCAGCTTTTTGTTCGTCTGTCAGGTTGTCATAGGCAGTCTTGTTCATCAGCAGGGGCTGGTACATGAACCACAGGGCATAATCCCCGGCAGGGGTATAGCATTTCACCTGTTCGAAAATCCGGTAAGACACGAAAGAGGATGAAGATGTATTGGCTGCCTGAAGGACGCCGGTCTGAATGGCATTATAAATTTCTGATGAGGCCATGGACGCAATGGATGCACCCGCCGCAGCAAGCATCTGTTCAAACGCCTTGCCGGCAGCACGGGTTTGCAAGCCCTGTACATCGTCTGGCTTGGTAATGCACTTGTCCTTGCCAACAAAACCGCCAGCAAGATACCCGTGAACCAGTACTTTCACATCGTCTTCGGCCATAAGCGCTTCAATATCACCCATGAACTCGGATTCGTTGAGACGTGCAGCGTGATCATGGTTTTTCACCAGACCCGGCATCAGCGTAAGGTTGAATTCAGGACGTTGCCCGCCCGCGTAGGAAAGGGGAAACACCGTCATGTCCAACTGGCCGCGAGACAGTGGTTTGTATTGTTCGCGTGGCTTGAAAAGCGACTTTGACGGAAAAATCTTGATGCTCAGATCCACATTTGCTGCGGCCACTTCGTCAGCGACGATTTGTGCAACCTTGTGGCGCACGTCTTTCGTTGACCATTGGTGGGACAGGCGAAGTTCTGCTGCACTGGCAGCAAAAGCGGCAGTGCATGCAAAAGCAGCCGCCATGGCAGTCGTGATCAGGTTCTTTTTCATATCTTCCTCCCAGAAACCACGTTGCGTGGTGAAAACCTTGGTATTAACGCCAGCATATCTTGGAGGTGTTTGACAGCATGAGTCAACTATCTTGTATACAAAAATTATTTCTTTGTATTTTTCCAGCGGCGATTTATGATCATAATCATGTCCAGTCGTATTGCAGATAGCATTCGGGAACAGCTCGAGCAGATGATCGTGGTCGGCGATTTTGCCGATGGTGAACGTCTTGACGAGATCAGACTTGCCGAAAAATTCGGTGTTTCCAGAACACCGTTGAGAGAGGCGTTTCAGTCTCTTGCTGCATCAGGGCTGCTTGAACTCATTCCCCGGCGTGGTGCTTTCGTACGCCATCCCGGGGTAGTCGAGTTGGTCGAAATGTTTGAGGTAATGGCCGAAATCGAAGCGATGTGCGGTATTCGTGCGGCCAGGCGCATCAGTGAAGGCCAACTGGCTGAAATTCACAAAACCATTCTTGTTTGTGAGACTGCGTTGCAGCGCAAGGACACAGATGAATACTACCGTGCGAACGAACTATTCCACCACCTGTTATACGAGGCGAGCGGCAACAGTTTTCTGGCGGGGCAGGCGGCGCAACTGCACCGGCGCCTCAAACCGTTTAGGCGTATGCAACTGCAAGTCAGGGGACGGCTTCCCCAATCCATGTCAGAACATCATGAAATTTACTCTGCCCTGAAGTCGGGGGATGGCCAGCGTGCGGCCAATGCATTGTTCGGGCATGTCGCCATTCAGGGTGAAAAATTCAATGACCTGATGTCCAGCTATAATGAAACCATAAAGACAAAGGCAGTCTGAGCCTTCATCCCGCATCAGCCGTCAAACCGGCACGCTCGATGGCATGAACGGCGCAAGCTTCATCATTGTCCGAACTGTCACCGGTAATGCCCAGTGCCCCGATGATTTCGCCGTCCTTTCGGATCAGAACACCACCGGGTACGGGAACAAGTGAGCCGTCAGCCAGATTGTTCATGGCCTGAATGAAATAGGGTTGTTCCTGTGCGCGCCTGAAAAGTGCACGCGAACCGAGACCCATTGCAATTGCTCCCCGCGCCTTGCCCTGCGCAATTTCCGCCCTCAAGGTGCTTGTACCATCTTCCCGGGCAAGAGCTTTCAAATGGCCGCCTTCGTCAAGAACAGCCAAGGTAAGCGGCTTCAAGTTCATTTCCCTTGATTTTTCCCGTGCCGCAGCAATCAACTCGAATGCAAGTTCCAGTGTCAGTTTCATGGTCAGCCCCTTGTTGCACCTGCTATCTTGCGGGCCGTTGCTTCATCATACCCGGCTTCGACAAGCACATCGACGGTATGTTGGCCAAGCGTGGGAGCTGCCGAACGTACTTCGCCTGGTGTGTGTGAGAATTTGACCGGAAGACCAATCGTCTTGATCTTGCCTGCAACAGGATGGTTGACTTCCGGTACCATGTTCCGGGCGATGGTCTGCGGATTTTCGTGCATCTCGGTGATGCTGAGTACAGGGCCTGAAGGAAGCCCGCCTGTATCAAAGATTTCCAGCCATTCATCGGTTGTTCTGGTTGAAAACACCTTGTTCAGTTCATCTTCAAGCTCAACCCTGCGCGTTATTCTGTCCGCATTGATGGAAAAGCGGGGATCCTTGCCAAGGGCTTCTGCTCCGGTGAGTTCGATCAGTTTTTCCCAGTTTTTCTGGTTGGCGGCTCCTATGTTTATCCAGCCATCTGAAGTCTTGAAAGCCTGATAGGGCGCGTTGAGAGGGTGTGCTGATCCCATTGGGCCGGGCGGAGTGCCGGTCGCAAATGCAATGGCAGACTGCCAATAGGTATGAATGATGCCGGCTTCAAAAAGGGAGGTATCGACTTTTTGTCCTTCCCCTGTTTTAAGCTTGTGCGCATAGGCGGCGGCCACACCCATTGCAGCCAGAATTCCTGCGGTGATGTCGGAAACAGGTGCGCCCACCTTGACTGGTTGACGGCCCGGTCCTTCTCCCGTGATGGACATCAAACCGGACATTCCTTGTGCTACAAGATCAAAGCCACCGCGTTCGGCATAAGGTCCGGTTCTCCCGAACCCGGAAATCTCTGCATAGACAAGGCCGGGATTTTCCTTGCGCAACTCTTCATAGCCAAGACCCAGCTTTTCCATCGTACCCATTCGGTAATTCTCGATCAGGACATCTGCGTCCCTGATCAGGGTACGCAAAGCCTCTTTTCCGTCATCGGATTTCAGGTCAAGGACAATTCCCCGCTTGTTGCGGTTCATCATCATGTAGGCCGCACTCTCCCCTTCTATCTCGGGCGGCACAAACCGCCGGCTGTCATCTCCGTTGGCTTTCTCCACCTTTATGACATCCGCGCCCATATCGGCGAGCATCAGTCCGCAAACCGGACCAGCCATGATATGCGCCAGTTCAATAACCTTGCATCCAGCGAGGGGGCCATTCATTTGCTACTTGCCTTTCCATTCAGGTTTGCGCTTGCCAAGGAAAGCTTCAATTCCTTCCTTGAAATCCTCACTCATGTAGCTTTCCACCACGAGATCCGTACCATCTGCATCCGGACCTTGAGTACGCAGGCGTCGCAGGCCTTCCTTCGTTGCCCGCAAGGTAATGGGGGCGTGCCCGGCCATGGTTTCTGCGATTTCACCAGCCCGTTCCAGGCAGGCGCCAGCATCCGGCAAAACTTCGGACACCAATCCGATTTGCAAGGCTTCTTCCGCCTCGATCAGGCGTGCTGTAAAGATCACTTCACGTGTCCGGCCCATCCCTAGCAGGGCAGACATCCTGTTGAGGTTTCCGGTAGAGAGGCAGTTTCCAAGCGTTCTTGCTATGGGAAAGCCGAACTTCAGCCGGTTGTCGCAGATGCGCAGATCGCAGGCTGCAGCTATTGCAGCTCCACCACCGGTACATGCACCATTCATCGCTGCAATCGTCGGTACCGGGCACTTTTCAATGGTTTCCAGAATTCGGTCCATTGTTTCTTCATAATTGATCGAATCCTGTGGGGTGGAGAAATCGCGGAACTGAGACATGTCGGTTCCGGCAGCAAAGGCTTTTTCTCCGGCTCCCGAAAAGATGACGCTTCTCACCTTTCCGCCCAATTCTATATTGCCGCATATCTCGGCAATCTTTTCATACATGCCGAACGTAAGAGCATTACGCTGCTCTGGCCTGTTCAAGATGATATGGGCGGTAGACCCGCGAACTTCGTGGATGATTTCCGTCACTTCGCACTCCAGTGATTAACGGTAGAAATACTCAACCAGGAACAGGGGAACCGATGGCACATAAGTGCACAGCATCAGCACTGCGAGCAGAACTGCCACAAAATACACGTTGACCTTCGAAACATCCCAGATATTGGCCCTGGCCACGGCACATGAAGTAATCAACACGCTTGCAACTGGTGGGGTTTGCTGACCGATTGCGAGGTTGAGGGTTACAACAAGGCCGAAATGAACGGGATCGATTCCGGCTGCCTGAATAAGCGGTATGACAATCGGCACAACAAGAATGATTGCTGCAGCTGAGTGAAGGAAGAAGCCGATGATCAGGAACAGGAAATTCAGGATAAGCAGGATTAACCACTGGTTGTTGGTGATTTCCAGAATGCCTGCTGCTAGTTCCTGGGGAACCTGGGCACGGGTAAGGAAGCCGCCCATGACAACGGAAGCCGCGACAAGCACCATAACAACGGCTGTTTGCATGCCGCCATCCAGCATTGCCCGCTTCAGGTGGGCAAAGTTCATCTGGTTGTACCAAAGGCCCACAAGGCATGCAGCTATTACCGCAAGTCCTGCTGCTTCGGTTGCGGTAACATAACCGCCGAAGATGCCGCCCAGAATAATAACCGGAAGTGAGAAGGCCGGCAGGGCATCCATGAATGTTGAACCAAGGCGCGGCCAGTTGAAGGCTTCTTCAACCGGAAGGTTGTAACGCCGCGCAAATCCGTATGCGACAGCCATCAGGCCTGCTGCACCAAGCAAGCCCGGTACGATACCCGCAACGAACAACTGCTCGACCGAAGTATTGGCGGAGGTGGCATACAGGATCATCGGAATTGATGGGGGGATGATGATCGCAAGAGAGGCGGAAGACGACGTGACAGCTGCTGCCAGTGGCCCGCTATATCCCCGTTTCTTCATTTGCGGAATGAGAATTGATCCCATTGCGGCGACATCCGCCACAGCTGATCCGGATATTTCCGCAAAAAACAGTGAGACGCCGATATTTACCATGGCCAGCCCGCCGCGTACGAAGCCGATAATGGCGGACACGAAATTGATCAGGCGGTCTGTTACCCCTCCGGCATTCATGATGGCGCCTGCCAAAACGAACATTGGAATGGCGATTAGCGAAAACTTGGTTGAACCATCATACATGTCGAGGGCAACAGTCACGACACTGGAAGTGCCTTCAAAAGCGAGCAGGCCGAGGACGGCAGAAACTGCCAGTGCGATGGCGATCGGCACATTTATGCAGATCATTACCAGCAGTGAAATGAATATCAGGAACATGAGCATGTTATTTCTCCGAGCTGGCCTTCAGTTTGGCGGCTTCCATTTCACTGGCGTTTTTGAGTTCGTTTTCGACCTCTTCCTCGATCTCTGCATGCTCCAGGGAAATGCCGGCAGCAGTTGTTCGCCAGTAATCCGGCAGGCTGAGTAATTCGCATATGATGAACAGGATGGCACCGATGGGTATGATCGACTGGGTAAACTGGATGGGTACCCATGTCAGCGAAACCAGATAGTCACCTTCAAGCACGGCAAGCACTTCCAGCCCTGCCCATGCCAGTACCAGGAAAAATCCCAGAACCACGATTTCCGCAATCGTCACGGCAACCATCCGCCCCGGCATCGGGATTGCGAGAAGTACACTGTCAAACCCGATATGCCTTCGTTTCAGCGCAGCCAGACCAGCTCCGAAATATGTAACCCATGCAAGGCAAATTGCGGCGACTTCATCGTACCAGGATAACGAGTTTCCAAAAATACGAAACAATACAGCCACGATGACGATAGTGGTCAACACAATCATCAAGGTAATCACGATCCATTCCAGAACCGATTCAAGAATTTTGCTAAGTGACGAGAACATGCAGGTTTGTACCTAAAGACAGTCCGGGCATGCCGGACATTGGAACCGGGATTGGGCAATAAATTTGCCGGGGAGAGGGAGATTCCCCCCGGCAGGCTGTTTGTCAGGAGCCCGTGGCGAGCCGCTGAACAGTTTCCACCAGTTCCTTGCCGCCTTCAACGCTTTCAGAGAATTCGTCGTAAATCGGCTTCGATGCTTCAATGAACGCATCGTTATCGGCGTTGTTTACCTCAACACCTGCCGACTTGATGACTTCCAGAAGCTCTTCTTCCAGACGTGCGGCAGTTTCGTAGACAAAGTCCTGTGTATCTGCGGCACATTTCTCAAGCCCTGCCTGGACATCTTCCGGGAGCTTGGCGAAATGCTTGTCGGAAACAAGCACGTAGGCTGGCGTGTAGACGTGTCCGGTGATGGACAGGTATTTCTGCACTTCCTGGAACTTGGCAGAGGCAATCTGGGCGTAAGGATTCTCCTGCCCATCAATCACACCGGTCTGCAATGCAGTGAAGACTTCGGAAAATGCCATCGGTGTCGGATTGGCACCGTAAAGCTTGAACATTTTTACGCGCCAGGCACCTTTTGGCGTACGCAATTTCACGCCTGCAAGGTCTTCCGGTTTCTCGACCGCCCGGACATTGTTTGTGATGTGGCGGAAGCCATTTTCGAAATATCCCAGAATCCGGTAGCCTTTGGCTTGAGCTGCTTTCTGGAAAGTGTCGCCGAGTTCCGCCTGGACACGCTTCATGTGATCGCGGTCCTTGATGATGTAAGGCATTTCGAAAACGCCAAACTCATCCGAAACCGATGACATGACTGAAGACGGAAGGGAAAAGGTGATTTGGCCGAGTTTCAGCTTTTGCAGAAGCTCTTTGTCTTTGCCAAGCTGGGATGAGCCGAAAGTCTGGACTTTTGCCTTTCCCGAGAGCGCTTCATTGGAGCATTTTGCAAACTCGTTTGCACTTGCTTCAAAAAGGGATCCCGGCGCGCCGACATGGCCGAACTTCAGGCTTAGCTCATCAGCATTTGCCTGAGTGGCCATCAGTAGTCCTGCTACTGAGCACAATAGTTTTGTCTTAATTCCCATAATATTCTCCTCCACTGTGGTTTGTTGAACGCGTTACTCTGTTTGTATCAAGCTCCTGATGATGCTGTCTTGAGATGTTCCATCGCTGCTGCCACACCTCCAGCCTTGTGTGGAACGTCAGCCTTTGCCAGCCCCATTTCCACTCCGGAAAGAGTGCCTATGAGCATCAGGTCATTGAAGTCGCCAAGGTGTCCTATACGAAAGACCTTGTCGGCAATCTTGGAAAGGCCGTTTCCAAGCGACATGTCAAAATGTTTGAGCGTTGTCGCCCGAAATTCGTCTGCACTATGTCCTTCCGGCATCATGACTGCGGTAAGTACACCGCTCTCCTGGCCTTGCTGCGCACACAGAACCTCAAGCCCCCACGCCCGCACAGCCGCGCGCGCGGCAACGCCATGTCTTGCATGGCGTGCAAACACATTATCAAGGCCCTCTTCATGCAGCATGTCCACCGCTTCATTAAGGCCATAAAGAAGGTTGGTCGCCGGAGTGTAGGGAAAGTAGCCGGTTTCATTCGGACCGATCATGTCTTCCCAGTCCCAGTAGCTTCTCTTGAGTTTGGCTTTCTTGTTTGCTGCAATCGCCTTTTCGCTGGCCGCATTGAAAGAAAGGCCGGGCGGCAACATCAAGCCTTTTTGTGAGCCTGATACGGTGACATCTACTCCCCATTCGTCATGGCAGAAGTCAATTGAAGCCAGGCCGGAAATTGTATCAACCATGAGAAGGGCAGGGTGACCGGCATTGTCGATCGCCTTGCGAATGGCTGCAATCGGTGAAACCGACCCTGTGGAGGTTTCGTTATGCACCACGCACACTGCCTTGATTTCATGGTTCTTGTCTTCGGAAAGATAAGCTTCAATCTTGTCCGGGTCTGCTCCGCCACGCCAGTCGCCTTCGATAAACTCGGGGCGAATGCCAACTTTTTCAGCCAGTTTTTTCCACAAGGTTGCAAAATGACCTGTCTCAAACATCAGGACCCGGTCATCTGGTGACAGCACATTGACCAAAGCTGCTTCCCAGGCACCCGTGCCGGAAGCAGGGTATATGAAGACATTGCTCTCGGTCTTGAAAATGGTCTTGATACCATTCAGCGCCTTTAGTCCGACTTTAGCGAAGTCAGGCCCCCGGTGATCAATTGTTTGCCGGGATATAGCACTCAATATGCGATCCGGGACTGCACTTGGTCCTGGAATTTGCAAAAAATGTCGCCCTGCCTGTCTCATCCAATATCCTCTGTAATGCTTTTTTCAGCCAGTACGGGAGATCAGAAAAACAGTTGCAACATTCTCCTCCCTTCTGCATATTTAATTTTGAATTCATAATTACGTCAAGCAGAAAAGCGGAAAATTTTTGATGGTAACCATCGCAAACCCCGGATTTGAACGCCGACTGGCGAGGGAAGTTGAAGGAGAAGTTCTGTTCGACGGATTTTCACGGGGACGCTATGCCACTGATGCATCATTCTACCAGATGATGCCGGTCGGAGCCGTGACACCGCGCTCAGTCTCGGATGTAGAGGCCTGTATCGCTGCGGCGAGCGAAGAGGGTATGACGATTTTGCCCAGGGGAGGAGGAACTTCGCAATGCGGACAAACAGTCAATCACTCCCTTGTTCTGGACAACACCAAATATCTGAACAAAATTCTCGAACTGGATGTGGAAAACCGGCGTTGTGTTGTGGAACCCGGTATAGTCCTGGATGAATTGAACCGTGCTCTCAAGCCATATGGCCTTTGGTTTCCTGTTGATGTTTCCACAGCCTCCCGGGCGACTATCGGAGGAATGACCGGAAACAATTCTTGTGGTGGCCGTTCCGTACGCTACGGGATCATGCGCGATAATGTGATGTCCATTGAGGCAATACTGGCGAACGGAGACAGGCGGAAATTCAGCTTGCTCGAGCCGGGTGTCAACTCATCCGACCCACTCGTTGAGAAGCTTCTTGAATTGGGCAGGGAAACTGCAGACGAAGTGGCAAAGCGCTTTCCAAATGTGATGCGGCGGGTAGGGGGATATAATATTGATGCCCTTGTACCTTCGGCAAAGCCGCAGAACCTGGCGCATTTGCTGGTTGGCTCTGAAGGGACGCTTGGCTATTCGACGGCAATTGAACTCAAGCTTTCCCCGCTGGTGGAGCGCAAGGTTGTTGGCATGTGCCACTTCCCAACGTTTTACTCCGCAATGGATGCGACACAGCATCTGGTCAAGCTGGGTGTAATGGGTGTCGAGCTGATAGATGCTACCATGATCGCACTCGCGCGCGAAATCGACATCTTCCGACCAACTGTTGAAGCTTATGTTCGGGGAGACCCGGCAGCATTGCTCCTCGTCGAGTTTTCGGAGGAAAACGATGCGGAGAATGAAAGAAAACTTCAGCTTCTTGAAGAAACCATGGGCGATCTTGGTTTCTCATGGAAGGGAAGCGGAGAAAACTGGGGCGGAGTGGTTCGACTTGTAGAGGGTAAAGCGCAGGCTTCCGTAACCGAGATGCGCAAGTCCGGCCTGAACATCATGATGTCAATGAAAAGCGAGGGAAAGCCGGTCTCCTTCGTTGAGGATTGCGCAGTCGAGTTGCCGGACCTGGCGGAATATACATCGGGCCTTACAGACATATTCGAAAAGCACGGAACAAAAGGTACGTGGTATGCCCATGCATCGGTCGGCTGCCTTCATGTAAGACCCGTTCTCAATCTGCGTCAGGAAAAAGACGTAAATACCATGCGCGCAATTGCGGAAGAGGCATTTGAGCTGGTTCGCAAATACAAGGGATCGCACTCTGGAGAGCATGGCGACGGTATCGTCCGTTCGGAATTTCACGAACCGATGTTCGGCAGCAAGATGGTGGCTGCTTTTGAAACCGTAAAACGGGAAATGGATCCCGCTGGCCTGTTCAACCCCGGCAAGATTGTTTCGCCCCCCAAAATGGATGACCGAACGCTGTTCCGGTACCAGCCGGGTTATCAGGTAAGGGATTTTGAAACCAGGCTGGATTGGTCTGCCTGGCCGGGTGCGGCAGGAGGCTTTCAGGGCGCGGTTGAGATGTGCAACAACAATGGTGCCTGCCGAAAGCTGAAGGGAGGTACCATGTGCCCTTCCTATCGTGTTACGCGCAATGAACGTGACCTGACCCGTGGCCGCGCAAACACGTTGAGGCTCGCCATTTCCGGGCAGTTGGGCGAAGATGCCCTGACCTCTGATGATATGGCGGAAACCATGAAACTTTGTGTTTCATGCAAGGGCTGTAAACGGGAATGTCCGACCGGTGTCGACATGGCCCGAATGAAGATTGAGGTTCTCGCTGCACGTGCCGCAAAACACGGCATTTCACTGCACAACAGGCTTGTAGGATATTTGCCAAGATACGGGCCCTTTGCGTCGCGGTTTCCCTGGCTGATGAATGCCCGGGATGATCTCCCTGGCCTGGCCAGGCTGCTTGAGAAACCAACCGGCATGACAGCAAGCCGGAAACTGCCACGCTGGTCTGCGCATCCGTTTCGAAATGATGAAGTTGCCGAGAACCGCGAGCCGGATGCCGTATTTCTTGCAGACTGCTTCAACCGCTATTTTGAGCCGGAAAACCTTCGTGCCGGCGTAACAGTGCTGCAAGCTGCCGGTCATTCCCTGACTGTCGCCAAGCCATCTGATGGTGGCCGTCCCCTGTGTTGTGGTCGAACCTTTCTGTCTGCCGGGCTGGTTGATGAAGCACGGAAAGAAGCAAAGCGTCTTGTTGACAGCCTCATGCCTTTTGTAAGGAAGGGGCTTCCGGTTATTGGGCTTGAACCCAGTTGTCTGCTCACTTTGAGGGATGAAATCCCGGGCTTGCTGCCTGGCAAGGAGGCAGATGCACTATCCAAGCAAGCCATGATGCTGGAAGAATACATCGTTGATCAGCATGGGCAGGGAAAATTCAACCTGCCATTGCAGGCACCAGCCGAAAAACTGCTGCTGCATGGCCATTGCCACCAGAAGGCATTTGACGTCGTCTCGGATATCGAGAAAACCCTTTCTTTGATCCCTGGCACGAGTGTGGAAACCGTGGAGACTAGCTGTTGCGGCATGGCAGGTTCATTCGGATATGGTATTGATACCCACGAAGTGTCGCTGAAAATGGCCGAACTTGATTTGCTTCCGGCAGTTCGCAAGAATGGGGAAGCCATTGTTGTTGCTGACGGAACATCCTGTCGTCACCAGATTCATGGCGGCGCTGGAAGAGAGGCACTGCATGTCGCACGGGTATTGGAAATGGCACTAGCAACAGGTTCTGAGAGCTCATGAATGTTGAAACGATCACAAGACCCTCCCTGCATGTGGAATTGCTTGACCGCTTGAGATCGTTGATCGTTGAAGGTGAGTTGCCCCCCGGTACCAAGATACCGGAGCGTTCGCTTTGCGAGCGTTATGGTGTTTCGCGAACCCCTATGCGGGAAGCATTGAAAGTATTGGCGGTTGACGGACTGGTTTACCTGGAGCCGAACCGTGGTGCGTGGGTAAGCAAGGTGACCGTCGAGGAATTAGAACAGGTTTTCCCGGTGATGGGTGCGCTGGAAGGTCTTTCGGGAGAACTTGCGTGCGAACGGATTACGGATGAAGAAATTGCCGAAATCCGCAAAATTCACGAGGCCATGGTAAAACATTACAAGGGTCGGGATCTGGTGCGCTATTTTGAAACCAACCAGGCAATCCACGAGGCAATACTGGCCGCAGCGGACAATCAGGAATTATCCACGATGTACCGGTCCTTGGCCGCCAGGGTCAGACGTGCACGATACATGGCGAACATGACCGATGAGCGCTGGGAGCAGGCGGTTCGGGAACATGAGGATATTCTTGAAGCGCTTGAAGCGAGACAGGGTTTGAAACTTGCAAAAATCCTGCGGGAGCATCTGAAAAGCAAATTCAAGACTGTTCGCGATTGGTTGGAAGTGCAGGAGCCTGACTCCCTGAACTGAATGACAAGCCTCGTGACAGCATTTTCTGGCTAAGTGACATGAACAGTTCACATAGCTAGCCAGGAGCCATTCATGTCCGGCAATCCCTACAATTCCCAGCCAGAAACGGCTTTCTGGTCTACAGCTGTCCGCCACCCGTTGTCTGATAGTGGCCGGATTTGCATTGAGCCGATCATGACGTCAGCAGACAATACGGCGACTGTCTGTTCAGCCGGATCCTGTTTTGCGCAATACATCGGAAAAGAACTGCTGGACCGCGGTCTTGCTTATGTGAAGTCGGATTATAGCGGCGAGAGGGCAGAGAGTTTTGGCCTGGGTAATGTCTATACGACACGCCAGTTGCGGCAATGGTTGGAATTTGCCGCAGGCATTCGTGTCTGGACCAGGGACAATTGCTGTCGCGATGCAGACGGTTACCGTGACTTGCTTTTGCCGCAACATGAAGCATTGGCAACTGTCGAGATGCTGGAGGAGCGTCGTGAGGGTATCGGCAGAGAATTGAGAAAGCATCTGGCAATCTCAAACCTGTTCATTTTTACACTTGGCCTCACGGAATACTGGAAGAATACCGCAACCGAAGTGCTACCTGTTTGTCCGGGAACTGTGGCCGGGGAATATGATCCGGTCAATCATCACCATATGAATCTTTCATATTCAGATGTAGTTGAAGATCTGAAAGAGATTGAAACAATCATTCGGGGTTTCAATCCCGATATCCGGATGATTTTGACAGTCTCACCGGTTCCGTTGACTGCCACGGCTACGGATCAGCATGTTTTGGTAGCCAATGCACGATCCAAGGCGACGCTGCGCGCCGCTGCGGACGAATTCACTGGCAGGTCGGAAATCTCAAGCTATTTTCCTTCATATGAATTGATGACTTTCAATGCCAAAGGTGACGCCAGGTTTCAGGAAAATCTGCGCAATGTATCTGCGCAAGGTGTTGCATTTGTCATGCAACATGCATTTGGCGGGCAAGACAACGTGGATGAGGCAGGACAAACGGTCTTGATTGACAGTTCTTCCGGATATGAGCTTGAAGAACAGGCAGAAGTGCTCTGTGAGGAGCAGATGCTTGATGCTTGTCGAAGGTTGAAGTCAGTAACTCAGACCCGGTCAGAACTGTTCGTTATCGGGGATTCCCATTGTGGCAAGATAGTTGACGCACTGGATTTTGTCGGCTTTCCGGTGGCAGGTGGGATGGTCATGAATGGTAGCGGATTTTCAGACAACAAATTCGAACTCTCTAAGGCAAAAATATTTAGTCCCAATGAAACACCTGAAGCTGCTGCAATCTGGGATGCAATTCATGACCAATTGAGCGATGGCAAAGCAGGCAAGGCGATCTACACCAATATCGGGTTTCAGACCCACCGCACGATAGCCAGAATGGCAACGCATTTCGGAACGCCTGTTTTAACAGCCGATTTGGTGCGGGAATATTTCAGTGAAAACTTTGGCGGACAGCTGAATATACTCCGGGAATTGGCAAAAATTGGCAGTGTAACGCTGGTTGAAGACCCGAACCTGTACTCCTTCATGTCAGGAGCGCGAGACGACACATTGATCTGCTGTAATTACAATTTTGATATTTATTGCGGATTTTTGAAGAATTTCGCTTCAGAAAACGGAATGGATTATTTCAAGCCTGGCGAAGAGATACTTCTCGACATTTTCCGGGAAACAAAGGGAGTTGCCCAGGCATTTTCCTCCGACAGGTTTCATGGGTCTGATCTTTACTACAGCAAATTGGCCACTCTTATTCAGGCAAGGGTTGGCAGGAGTGACGCATCTCCTGTTCAAACCCGCAAGGCCGGATAAGTGTTTTACGCAGAAATGCTTCTACAGTACGAGTTTTCAGAGTAACTTTCGCAAAATAGTACGGATGACAGAATCTTGCAGACTGATGCCCGATATGGCTCACCCTGTTGATAATTCAGCTATGCATCCTGCTTGACTAGTTCATGGCCAGTTTCTAGCATCCTTTCTTTGCAAGCAAAGATCAGGGGAAGTTAAATGAAAAACTACAATAAAATTTCCAGGCGTACGGTTCTCGCATCCGGCCTCGCTCTCGGAGCCAGCACGATTGTTCCGGGTGCTCGCGCTGCAACTCCCCTGAAAGTGGCAGGGATTCACGGCTCTCCGGTTGAAAACGCCTGGAACTCGGTTCTCCACAAGGCACTGCAGGATGCGGCGTCTGAAGGAAAAATCGAATATGTGTTTTCCGAAGGTGTGTCAGGGACGGATTACCCGCGCGCAATGAGTGAGTATGCAGAGCAGGGCATGCAATTGATCATCGGCGAAACCTTCCCGGTTGAAAAACAGGCCCGTGCCGTGGCTGCCGATTATCCTGACACAGCATTCGTGATGGGATCCAGCGGCAAGGAATCTGGAGACAATTTTGGTGTTTTCGGTACCTGGAATTTTGACGGCGCCTACCTTGCCGGCATGCTGGCTGGCGAGATGACAGAAAGCAATGTTGTGGGTTCGGTTGGAGCAATTCCAATTCCGGAAGTAAACATGCTGATCAATGCATTTGCAGCCGGTGTGAAGGCCGTCAACCCGGAAGCAAAGCATCTTGTTACATTCATCGGGACATTTTTCGACCCTCCTAAGGCGCGGGAAGCAGGACTTGCCCAGATTGATGCTGGTGCGGACATCCTGTTTGGTGAGCGTATCGGTACGGCTGATGCCGCCAAGGAGCGTGGCATCAAATCTGTCGGATCTTTGATCGATTACACACCGCGTTATCCCGATACGGTTTTCGCAAATGCCCTGTGGAATTTCCGTCCCATTCTCGACGCGGCTATTGCGGATGTGGCCGCCGGAAATCCTGTTGGCAAGGATTACACTGCCTTCGGATTGATGAAGGAGGGGGGTAGCGACATCGTTTATGTGGAAGGTGTCGCCCCGGCAGAAGCTGAAAAAGCAATGGAAGCTGTTCGAGCGGACATCAAGTCAGGGAAATTCGAAGTGCCGCGTGACATGGAAGATCCTTCCTAAGGCTTCCGTGGTACAGGATGCTACGGCATTAGCCCAGGCAATTCACAACCGGAAGACAACTGCGAGTGAGGTCATGCATGCCTCACTCGACAGGGCTACAGAATATTCCGGCTTGGGTGCGATTGCCTATCTCGACTCTGAATACGGTCTGGAACAGGCTGAAGCATACGACAACAAATCGAAGAATTGCTCTGGTGGCCAGCAATTGTTTGGCGGCGTTCCAACGCTTGCCAAGGATTTGGGTGGTCCGTTTCCCTGTCTCCCTGTTGTCGCCGGTTCGCGCATGTATGAGAGAGGGAAGAGCGGCCAGGATTCGTATGTTTCTTCCCGGTTTTCTGATGTCGGCTTGTTGCCGTTTGGCCTCACGACCACACCAGAATTTGGACTGTCTCTTTCAAGTGAACCTGCCATCGGTCCGGCTTGCAAAAACCCGCTTGCGGAACACCTTGGTGCCGGTGGCTCTTCGGGGGGTGCGGCTTCAGCAGTAGCGTCGGGCATTGTCTCAATTGCTCATGCGACAGATGCGGGAGGCTCTATCCGGGTTCCTGCGGCTTGCTGTGGGCTGGTTGGCTTTAAGCCCTCACGCGGTGCAATTCCATCCGGTCCGGGTTTTGGCAATTATCTGGGCGGAATAGCTTCCGAATTTGCCATATGCCGTTCCGTGCGTGACGCGGAGGCGCTGTTTGGGATCATGACAACGCCAGCACCGGGGCCATCTGCACCGGTCGCATTTGCGAAAACGTTTCCCCAAAAGTTGCGGATTGGAGTTGTGGAGGATACGGGCCTTTTGTTCCCAACAGCTGTTGAGCGCGCTGAAGCCGTATTGGAAGCATCTCGCGTACTGGAGGCTCAGGGCCATGTTCTGCATCCTGTACAGGCCGCTGATTTAGCCACCATTGCGCAAGGGTGCGGTGATGTCTTCGAAGGCATTGTTTCAATAAACCTGGCGGCACTCGCGCATGAACCGGGAAACGATTTTTCGCTTTCCGAAAAAATTACCCAAGCCGCTCTATCCACAGGCAAGGAGATTTCAGGAGTTCAACTATGGCAATTGATGCAGTCCATGGTTCAATTGAGTCATGATTTCGCAAGATTGTTTGATGAGGTGGATTGTCTGTTGATGCCGATGCTTTCTTCGCAACCGGTTCGTTTGGGAGCATTCCCGACAGACCACTCAGATTGTGGACTTCATTTCAAACGTATGGCCGGCTTTGCCCCGCTTGCCTCTATTGCAAATATAACCGGATGTCCTGCCTTGACCTTGCCGTTCGGAGAAGATGGGGACGGGCTTCCTTTGCCGGTACAGCTGATGGTTCCGATGGGACATGACAGGCTGACGCTCAAACTCGCAAAAAGCCTGGAAATGCAGGAGCGATGGCAGCAACGTTTTTCGGTTGCTGGGATGGTGCAATGACAGAAGTGGCGCTTGAAATACGTTCTGTTAGCAAGCGGTTTGGCCGGATAGTGGCCAATGACAATATTTCCCTTTCTGTTGGCAAGGGGGAGATTGTTGCTTTGCTTGGCGAAAACGGTGCCGGCAAAACGACACTGATGAACATTCTTTTCGGTCATTATGTTCCGGATCAAGGCAGTGTAACTGTCTTGGGGCAGGAATTGCCGCACGGTAGCCCCCGGGCTGCAATCCAGGCTGGCGTCGGAATGGTGCACCAGCATTTTTCACTGGCACCAAACCTGACAGTTCTCGAGAACGTCATGACCGGGACCCAAAATCTTTGGTCAGTCCGGTCGGAAACTGCCAAGGCCCGTGAAAAACTGCTGGCCCTATCAGAACGTTTCGGTTTGCAAGTCAGCCCGGAGGCTCGTCTGGGTGATTTGTCAGTGGGCGAACAACAGAGGGTGGAAATCCTGAAGGCGCTTTATAATGATGCGCGCATTCTGGTTCTTGATGAGCCAACGGCCGTACTCACCAATATTGAAGCAGCCCGCATGTTTGCCACACTCAAGGACATGGCAAGGCAAGGCCTTTCGCTGATTTTCATCTCGCACAAGCTGGACGAAGTCATGGCTACCGCTGATCGTATCTTTGTATTGCGGGACGGAAAGTCAGTTGCCGAGAGGAAAGTTGGTGATACGAACAAGGCTGAACTTGCGGAGTTGATGGTTGGAAGACAGGTGACACGCCCGGTTCGTGATGCGTCCAATCCCGGAAGTGTGGTCTTTCAGGCTGAAAACATCAGTATAATTCGTGATGGTATTGAGCGACTGAAATCGGTGGGCTTTTACCTGCGAGAGGGTGAGATACTCGGGGTAATCGGTGTTTCGGGCAATGGACAAGCGGATCTTGCACAATTGCTGAGTGGCACGGCCAGGCGCAATGGCGGTACGATGAACATCTTTGGCGAAGCGGTTGGAGATCTCTCCGTTGCCCAGACCATTGCTCTGGGAATTGGGAGAATCCCGGAAGACCGCAATCATGAAGGTGCAATCGGCGAGATGGCAATCTGGGAAAATGCCATTCTTGAACGGTTGGGCGAATATTCCTCAAAAGGCTTTGTTGACCGCAAGAAAGGCATGGCATTTGCGAAAAGGGTGGTGGACGAGTTCGATGTACGTGGTGGTGGTCCGTCCAGCCGTACCCGACTGTTGTCAGGCGGCAATATGCAGAAGATGATTCTGGGCCGTAACCTGGTCGAGCCAAAACGCATACTGGTTGCTGCCCAGCCTGCCAGGGGGCTGGACGAGGGAGCAGTGGCGGCAGTCCATGAACGCATACTTGAGGCACGCCGCAAGGGAGCAGCTGTCCTGTTGATTTCGGAAGATCTGGACGAAGTAATGGCGTTGGCTGACCGGATACAGGCAATTGTCGGAGGCAGGCTTTCTCCGCCGGTTCAGGCAGAAAAGACAGATTCGAGACAACTTGGTCTCATGATGAGCGGTGAATGGTCAGGCGTGGAGGAAGCAGATGCGCTTTGAACGACGGGAACAGCGCTCTCTAGCCCTGCTTCTTGTAACTCCGTTATTGGCAGTCATCCTGGCGTTGGCCTTGTCAGGCTTCCTGATTGCGCTGGCGGGAGCCTCTCCTTTTGAGGCTTACTGGAATATTCTCAAAGGTGCATTTGGTTCAAGGCTCTCGGCAACAGAAACCCTGACGCGATCTGCCCCGCTCATTCTAACCGGTCTCGCCGCAGCAACGGCATTCCGTGCCAGGCTTTGGAACATCGGGGCAGAGGGACAGTTTTACCTTGGTGCAATAGCCGCCGCTGCCGCCAGTTCCCAATTGTTCGGTGACATGCCCGGACTTTTTCAGATACCGTTGCTTTTCATTGCAGGGGCATTGGCTGGCATGTGCCTTCTGCTGGTTCCGCTTTGGCTGCGTCTGCGCTACTCGGTGGATGAAGTGGTAACAACCTTGCTTCTCAACTTCGTTGCCATCCTGTTCGTGTCGATGCTGATTGATACGGTTTTGAAAGACCCGTTGGCATTTGGGTGGCCTCAATCTGTCTCCGTTTCGGACGAGGCCATGCTGCCCAAGTTGCTGTCTCGCTCACGCCTGCATCTCGGTCTGGTGGTCGCAATTGTTTTGGCTGTCATAATCTATTTTGTTCAGGCACGTACGGTGTTTGGCCTGAATTCAAGGGCAGCAGGCCTGAATGCATCTGCAGCTGTTTTTGCCGGTGTGCCGCTTGCCAGAACCCTGGTCTTTGTTGCGATGATCTCAGGTGGATTTGCCGGCTTGGCAGGTGCGATTGAGGTGATGGGCGTTCAGGGATATGTCACAACCGAACTTTCCCCAGGATACGGGTATTCCGGAATCGTTGTTGCGATGCTGGCCAACCTCAATCCGGTAGGCGTTGTATTTGCTGCCGTGTTCGTGGCGACCATGTTTGTCGGGGCCGACGGCATGAGCAGGGCGATGGACATTCCCAGTTACATTGCAGATGTAACGGTAGCGCTGTCATTGCTCGCCATGCTGGTGGCAATTTTCTTCACACAATACAGGATCCGTCGATGAGTGAAGTTTTTGACATTCTCACATCAGCCGGTCTTTGGGCTGCAGTCTTGCGGATCGCAACACCGCTTATTTTCGGGACGCTCGGCGCCTTGTTGTGTGAACGTTCTGGTGTTCTCAATCTTGGTATTGAAGGCATCATGACCTTTGGGGCAATGATTGGCTGGCTTGCCGTTTACAACGGTGCTGATCTGTGGACCGGACTTCTGGTTGCCGCAATTTGCGGGGGCATTTTCGGTTTTCTCCATTCCGTTCTTACGGTGACGCTCGGATTGTCCCAGCATGTCAGTGGTCTGGGCGTTACCCTTTTTGCATCGAGTTTCAGCTATTACGTATTCAGGTTGATGGTGCCGGTCGCCGGTACACCGCCCACGGTTGAACCATTCCAGCCAGTGGATATTCCCCTGCTGACTTCCTTGCCGTTTTTTGGCGATGCATTTTTTTCACAAACTGCTCCAACCTATGTGGCAATCGTTACGGCAGTTGTTCTGGCCTACGTCATTTTCCGCACCCCCCTGGGGCTCGCGATACGCATGACGGGTGAAAACCCTCATGCCGCCGAGGCACAGGGTATCAACCCTCTGGCCGTGCGCTACGGGTGTGTGATTGCGGGAAGCGCACTTATGGGAGTGGCCGGCGCCTTTCTCACCCTGTCTGCGTTCAACAGTTTTTTCCCGACAATGGTGCAAGGGAGAGGCTGGATTTGTATCGCCTTGGTCGTCTTTGCCTCTTGGAAACCCTCGCGTGCTTTGCTGGGCGCACTGCTGTTCTCCTTCTTTGACGGTTTTCAGGTGAGATTGCAGACTGTGTTGAGTGGTTCGGTTCCATACCAGCTATTTCTGATGATGCCTTATATCCTGTCTATCGCCGCCCTTGCATTCATGGCACGCCATGCCCGGGTGCCACAGGCACTGATGAAGCCGTTCCGCAGGGGAGAGCGTTAAATCTGCGTGGTCGCATGATTTCAATTCCTGGCTGATGTGCCATTGTGCTTGGGAGATATGCACAGCCCGCTTGCATGCATCGCGGATATGTCTATAGTCAGGCACATCCGTTGGGGAGCTCTTTACAGCTGAGAGGTGCGCAAGCCGACCCATCGAACCTGAAACGGTTAGTACCGGCGAAGGGAACGGGCAAGAAATTCTCAGGGAATCTGTAATTGCCGTTGTTTCTTTTTCGCAAGTGCGAACTGGAAACCATACCGACATGCCCAGGGCACGTCATAATCACGGCAGGAGTGAGCCATGAGATTATTATTCGCCGCAACCTTGATGTTGTTTTCAACCATCACTGCGAACGCCGCAGACAAGATGACGCTGATCCTTGACTGGTTTGTAAACCCGGATCACGGCCCGATCATCATTGCCCAGGAGAAGGGGTATTTTGAAGAACAGGGTCTTGAGGTTGAAATCATTGCACCGGCAGACCCTTCTGATCCGCCGAAAATGGTTGCAGCAGGAAAAGCCGATCTTGCAGTTTCCTATCAGCCACAACTGCATTTGCAGATTCATGAAGGACTGCCGCTCAAACGGGTGGGTACACTGGTTGCCACGCCTCTAAACTGTTTGTTGGTGCTCGAAGAGGGGCCGATCAAGAAAATTGAAGACCTGAAGGGCAAGAAAATAGGTTTTTCAGTGGCTGGCATCGAGGAAGCGGTTCTTACCGCAATGCTCAAGCCGCGCGATCTGGGTATGGATGACATTGAGCTTGTGAACGTAAACTGGTCATTGTCGCCCTCACTCATGTCAGGCCAGGTCGATGCCGTGATCGGGGCATACCGGAATTTTGAACTCAACCAGATGGATATCAACGGCGTAAAGGGTCGGTGCTTTTACGTGGAAGAGGAGGGGCTGCCTTCCTATGATGAACTCATCTACGTTGCCAAATCGGACAGCATGGACAAAGACAAGATTGCCCGTTTCCTTGCCGCAACTGAAAAGGCTACCCAGTATATTGTGAACAACCAGCAGGAAAGCTGGGAGGCGTTTGCCGCAACCTCAACAGAACTGAACGACGAGTTGAACAAGCGGGCGTGGAAAGACACTCTTCCAAGGTTTGCCTTGCGCCCTGCAGCACTCGATGCAGGCCGCTACAACCGGATGGAGACCTTCCTGAACGAAGTAGGGCTGGTTCCATCAGTAAACGCAGTTGCAAATATCGCAATCGATGTAACTGCTGAAAAGTGAGTGGATGATATCCGTTAAACGGGCTTGCCGGTTTTCCGGTATTTCCCGTTTGGCGGATATCGCATTTCAGGTCGTTTATTCATGTCTGAATCTGTCAGTCTTTCCGGTAGCCTCAGGGTGCATGACAACACCTGGTTGTTCCGCGATATATCACTCTCGTTGCATGATGAGGGCTGGACATGTCTTCTCGGCCCGTCAGGCGTCGGGAAGACGACAGTGTTGCGCCTGCTGGCTGGTCTGGAAACCCATGGAGATTTCACAGGAAGCATCCGTACAGGTAGCGGGTCATCAATGCCGGAATGTGCCTACATGGCGCAGCAGGATTTGTTGTTTCCCTGGCTGAATGTTCTTGAGAACGTAAAGTTGGGAGCACGATTGCGTGGTGAACCGGTAAACGCCGACAAGGCTATTGAGATTATCAGTATGGTGGGTCTGTCAAACCATTCTCACAAACGTCCGCGTGAACTGTCTGGTGGAATGCGTCAGCGTGTTGCTTTGGCCCGTACTCTCATGGAGGAGAGGGATTTGGTTCTTCTGGATGAACCCTTTTCTGCCCTGGATGCCAGAACCAGGGCGGAGATGCAGGAACTGGCGCATGAGCTGCTGCAACATCGCACGGTTCTGCTTGTTACCCATGATCCCGGGGAGGCAGCCAGACTGGGTGACAAGATATACATTCTGAACGAACAGGGTCTGGAACAGGTTGAAGCCAAAAAGCAGGCACAGATAGCTCCGGCAGATGGAGATGAAACCATGCGACGCCAGTCATTTCTGCTTCGGCAGTTGCGGGAGAGGGTTTCATGAACAGGTTGTTCTGGATAATTCTGTCCGCCGTATTTGCTATCTTTCTTTGGCAGGCCCTGGTTCTGGTTACCGGTGCACCTTCGTTCATTCTTCCAACGCCTTTCAAGGTTCTGCAGACCCTCGTCGCTTCCAGGGAACTTATTGCCTGGCACGCAGCAATAACCATTACGGAAGTACTGGTGGGGCTTGTTATTGGCTCTGTTCTGGGTGCGTTGACCGCACTGCAATTGATGATTTTCCCGTGGCTTCGGCGGCTGGTCATGCCAATCATGGTCTTCAGTCAGGCGGTGCCGGTATTTGCCCTGGCTCCGTTACTCACTCTCTGGTTTGGCTATGGAATATGGTCGAAGGTCCTGATGGCTGTGCTGATCATCTATTTTCCGGTCGCGTCAAACTTTCTTGACGGTCTCCGCAATACCCATCCGGGTTATCTCGATCTTGCCCGAACAATGAGGGCGAACCCCTGGCAGGTCCTGTTTCGTATCCGCTTGCCGGCTGCCCTGCCAAACCTTGGATCCGGCTTGAAGCTAGCCTCGGTTTACGCGCCGATAGGCGCCATTATAGGGGAATGGGTGGGCGCTTCGAATGGCTTGGGATACCTGATGCTGCTGGCAAATGGCCGCGCAAAAATTGATCTGATGTTCGCAAGCCTTTTCGTGCTGGCTGCATTCACAGTGCTTCTTCATCTTGCCGTATCATGGTGGGCAAACAGGTTGTCAGAACGGGCAACCGGCTATTCCGCCGGTTAGCCGGAGGCACCAGGAAGTGGCAGCCAAGCCAAGTGAAACCTAGATGAAACTCGGTAACCACAGTGACAGTGCAGGGAAGAACAATATGGCACCCAGCACAAACACTTCTGCCAACAGGAACCACCCGACACCTGCAAAGATTGTCTCAAGTTTCATGCGCTCGCCAACAATTGACTTGATGACAAAGACATTCAGTCCGATCGGCGGTGTAACAAGCCCGATCTCGAGCAGTTTGATTACCACTACCCCAAACCAGATCAGGGACAGTCCGTAACTTTCAACAATCGGAATGGTCAGGGGCAGGGTCAGCAGGATGATGCCGATTGAATCGAGGAACATGCCCAGCACGATATACATCAGTACCATGGCTCCGAAGACCATAATCATCGAGACATCCGCGGTAGCGATCCAGTCGGTTATGGCAGCCGAGAGGCCGGTCAGCGCAATGAAGCTCACATACATCTTGCCGCCAACGGCAATCGCGAAGATCATCGAAGACTGGAAAACACTTTCTTTGAGGGCTGCAACGATTTTACCAATGTTCAGGCGACCAAGCAGCAAGCCGAGGGCCAATGTGGCATAGGCGCCTACACCGGCTGCCTCCGTTGGTGTGAACAGCCCAGCATAAATTCCGCCAATTACGACAATGAAAATCACCACAATGGACCAGCACCTGCTCAGCGAGCGCCACCGTTCTGCTGCATCGATGCTTTCTGAAGGGGGGGGAGCAGCGCTTGGTTGCCGGTTGACCCAGATGAGTATCACGAGCAGGTATGCAGCCAGAGAAAGCAGTCCGGGCACAATTGCTGCGATGAAAAGTTTGGAGATGGATTGCTCTGAAAATACCCCAAACAGGATAAACAGCACTGAAGGCGGTATCAGGGAACCGAGCGTACCACCAATGGCAACAGAACCAGCCGCAAGCGATTTTGCATATCCAAAGGAAAGCATTTCGGGAATGGCAATCCTGCCCATGGCTGCAGCGCATGCAACGGATGATCCGGTGATTGCCGAAAACCCGCCACATCCGACGACTGAAGCCATTGCAACCCCACCAGGCAATTTGGCCAGCCATAACCTGGCTGCACGATAAATGTCGGTTGTAAAGCCTGCCTCATAAGCGAGATGGCCCATCAGGATGAATAGGGGAACCGTGGATAGGGTGAAGCCCGTAATAAAGGAATAGGGACCGTTCGCCAGAAGCGAAAGTGTCGGCCGCCATGCATAATCGGCAACGAATTCGGTGCCTGGCCGCCATGCGAAAATCAGAAAGGTGCCGATCGAAGCAGTTATACCAAGTGCCGCCGCAATGGGAACGCGCACGGCAAGCAGCACTAGGGTGGAAGCCAGGGCCAATGCCCCTACAAGCAAGGGATCCATGTTTTATTACTCTTCGACGTGGCTCAACGGTTCATCATGGTCAATGCCAGTAATCATTGTTCTGACACCCTCCGAGAATGAAACCATCAGTCTCAAGACAAAGACAGCAATGCCGAAGGCGAAGACAGCCTTCATCGGCCATGTCGGTATTTCAAGCTGCCCGTCATAATAGGTGCCCTGCATGAACTCGCGTGGGAGTTTGGCAACGACCATGTAGCCGATGCCGCCAAAGAAAAGTCCCATTGCAAAAGTTCCCAGACACCTCAGAAAGCCGATTGCCCTTGTCGGCAACCAGTCGGTGGTTATCGTGACCGATATATGCCCCCGCTTGCTCTCAACGAAAGCAAGCGGCAGGACTATTACACAGACCATCAACAAGCCGACCATTGTCAGGTCATCCGGTATTGGCATCAGAAAGAGTTGCCGTCCCAGTACCGACAAGGTGACGATGCCGCCCATCGCAATGAGCGCCAACCCGCCAACCGAAATGGCCAGGTTTTCAACCCAGGCAAGAATACGTGTCAACGGGCTGGTTTTGGTCATGTGCATTCACCTGGTCGGCCAGCAGCAAGGGTTACTTGTCCCAAGGATAACCCTCGGCAGACTGCTTTTCTTTGTACTTCTCGATAAGCGCAGCAAAGTCGGCAGCAATTTTCTTGCCATCAAGCCCTTTCTTTTCAGCCTTTTCAACCCATCGGCCTGAATCAGCTTCAGCAATGTCAATGAGTGCCTGACGCATTTCTTCCGGAGCGTCAATCATCTCGACCTTGTTGCCGTCTATGCCTTGTGCCAGTTCCTTTTTGGTGTCAGTGCGCGAGCGGTACATTTTTTCAGCTACATGCTCGGTAAATTCCTTGCCGAGCGTGTCGATGAGTTTTTTGTGCTCGTCGGAAAGGCTCTCATAGGTTCCAAGGTTCATGGCAATGCCAAAGCCAAGGGTCTGGCCCATGTTCACTTCGGTCATATACTTGGCGACTTCGTATTGCTTGTATGCTTTTACAACGTAGTAATACGTGGTTGAGCCATCCACTGATCCGTTTGACAGCGATTCATACACCTTAGGCTGAGATACCGAGACAGTCGCTGCCCCATGTTTTTCCATTGCCGGGACAAACGATCCGGTTGCACGGATTGTCATGCCTTCAAGATCATCCAGTGATTTGACCGGCTTCTCACGGGACAGGATTTGGGTTGGGCCTGTCGTGTAGTTCCCGAAATAATGGAGGTTGTAGTCGTTGGCTTCCTTGATGGCCGCAGGGTGGGTGGTCATCATCTCGTATGTTGCCATCATGCCAACCCATTCGTCCGGATATTGGGTCGTGTCCGCAGCTTCGTAAACCACCAGTCTGCCCGGGGCATATACCGGCACAATGGATGCAAAATCGGCAACACCGTCAGAAAGGCCCTGAGCTGCATCCTTGGCGGAAAGAAGTGCTCCACCCCAGATTATGTCCAGCCCGAGTTCACCGTTGGAACGTTCCCGCATTTGTTCATCAAGCCACTCTAGTGCGCTAGCGCGTGTGCCGCGGTTGGGCCCGAATTCAGCAAATCGCAAAGTTCTCATTTCTGCCTGAGCGTCCGAAATGTACGCATCAGCCATCAATCCGCCCAGCATCATCGCTGTAGCCGCGAGTCCCAAACTCAATCGTTTCATAGTATAAACTCCTCCTGTGTGTGGAATATGCTCCCTGTCGCAAATGCAACCGGAAACAACCGGAATGTCAATAGGTAATGATAATTTCACTAGTTGAAATTTGAATCGGGCTTTGTATACTGTGAAGGGCAGGTTTTTGGATAACTCGGATATGACAGATGTAAACTCTTCCTCGAAAATGATAAGCAAGGGGGCTTCCGGGCGACGTGCTGACGGCGCAACCCTTCCACGTGTGAGGGCTGTTTCACGAGCCATCGCCATCATGCGTGCCTTTACACCGGAAGAGCAGCATTTGCCGCTTTTCAGGATCGCGGAAATTACCGGTCTTGATGCCGGTACGACTCGACGCATCCTTGTCACCCTGAGAGATGAAGGCATAGTGGCGCAGGATAGCGACACTGGACATTACTCACTTACCATCAAGGTTATGAGCTTTGCCGGAGCCGTTCCCGAAGAACGGTCATTGAAAGATGTCTCGGCCGATTTGCTGGATCGTCTGTCGAATGAAGTGGGGGCGACAGTTTTTCTTTCAGTCTTCAACGAAGATGAAGCTGTTTGCCTTGCTCGCTACCACGGCACGGCACCCGTCCAGGTTCGCTGGTGGACAGTTGACGGAGGGCTGCCCCTGAATACAGGTGCTGCCCCCAGATTGCTTCTTGCGTATCAACCAGAGGATGCCAGAGAGCGTATTCTTGCAAGTGAACTGACTGCTTTGACACCCAAAAGCATTGTTTCCGGTGAAGTGCTGCGGAAGGATATTGAAGCCATACGGGAGGCTGGCTGGTCATATGCGAGGGATGATGTTGCGCAAGGGCTCTCAGCGATTGCAGCGCCAATACGTGATGGTACCGGCAAGGTCGTGGCAGCGGTATCGCTTGGCGGCCTTACGCCATTGATCGGCAAGCCGGTCATTGGAGAGAAGCCTCCTGAAACGCTGGCTTCACTGTTACGCTGTTGCGAACAGATATCCAGACGGCTGCAGTGATTTCATATAGTGAAATTATCGTTATAGCTTGACATAACTTTTTCAGCCCGCATAGATTGCCCCTCAGTCGCTGCCGGATTTTATGTCTGCCCGGTCGACACTGGAGCTGCATGATGGGATCTACTATTGCTGAAAAAATTCTGGCCCGGGCGGCCGGAAAAGAACGGGTGCGTGCCGGAGACGAAGTCAAGGTGCGTCCGGATTTTGTCATAGCCTACGATTTTCCCGGTTATACGGACGTCATTTTCCGTCAAATGAAGGAAGATTTCGGCATCGACAAGGTTGTAGGACCGGAGCGCTATGCGCTTTTTATCGATCACATGGTGCCGGCTGTTACTCCGGCCGAAGAACAGCTTCACAAGATTACACGTGACTGGGGAAAGGAGCAGGGGGTTCCGGTTTACGAGCGCAAGGGCATTGGTCACCAGGTAGCCGCCGAACTTGGATACGCGACCCCTGGTGCTTTCGCGGTGCACTTTGACGGACATATATCGCAGTTGGGAACGTACGGAACGCTGGCGATTGGTGTGCGACGCCATTTGCTGGAAGCGTTTGTAAAGGAATACATCAAGCTCAAGGTGCCTCAGACAACACGTGTCGAACTTACCGGAAAGCTTAAGCCGGGTGTTATGGCACGGGATGTGTTTCATCACATTGTACGGGTAATCGGCTCGTCTGGTGCCCGCTTTCACGTACTTGAAATCGGCGGCGATGCACTTGACCATATCTCGCTAGAAGGTCAGCAGACAATCACGTCCCTTGCCATGTTCACGGGTGCGATTACAGCAATCATCAACCCGAATGAAAGAAGCCTTGCCTACGCCAAGCCAAGGGCACGGGTTGATCTGGAGCCGGTATCTTCAGACCCGGATGCAGACTATGCAGCCGTCCACCGGATAGATATTTCGAAATTGGAACCCATCGTCGTGATTCCTCCCAGTCCGGCGAATACCCGCGACCTTTCAGAGGTCGCGGGTACACCCATTGATCTGGGATATCTCGGTTCATGTGCGTCGGGCCGTGTGGAAGACATGCGGATTGCTGCGCAAATTCTGAAGGGTAGGCAGATCAAGGAGGGTTTTCAACTTCACGTGGTGCCGACAAGTCAGGAAATCATGAGGCAAGCTTCCGAGGAGGGAATCATTACGGACCTCGTCGCAGCAGGTGCTTTCGTGACATCATCATCCTGTGACTACTGTTTTGGACGGATGGGCGTGATGAGTGAAGGACAGAAAGCAGTTTCAACCGGTACCCTGAATGTGAGGGGGCGCATGGGAAGTCCGGACTCGGAAATCTACATCGTCAATCCGGCCGCCGTTGCTGCGGCAGCGCTGGAGGGACAGATCGTCGACCCGCGGAAATACATGTAAGGGGCAGCAGAAATGCCGTTGAACACACTTAGGGGCAGGGTCGCCTTTATCTTTGAAGAAGAAGACTTCGATGTTGACCAGATAGTTGGTGTCAAGAACATCAAGCTGAAAGATCCCTGTGAACTCGCGAAGGTCGCCATGGAGGCATATGACCCGGACTTCGCAGACAAGGTGCAGGCTGGCGATCTTTTGGTGGGAAATGTCAACTTCGGGTATGGGCACCCTCATTATCCTCCAATGATTGCCATGCGCCAGCTTGGTATTGCGGGGGTGATTGCCGAGAGCTTTGCGCCTGGCTACTGGCGAGGCGAAATCGCGATGGGCTTTCCGCAAGCTGCGTGTCCGGGAATCATCAGCCTGGTATCTCGCTGGGATGAAATCGAAGTTGATTTTGATGCCAACGAAATCCGGAATCTCACAAGCGGGAAAATGCTTCATATGGAGCCGCTTGCCGAAGGGGATCGTGACATGCTCGAGAATGGCGGCCTGATTGGATATCTCCACGCCCGCGACAAGGAAGAATGAACATGACCAAACTTGGAAAGCCGGAATTTTCTGCACGGTTGAAAGCAGGAAAAACCGTATGGACTGCGGGTGCCTATGATGCGCTTTCAGCAAAGCTCGCCGAAGAAGCAGGTTTCGGTGCAGTAATGTCCACCGGATTTGGTGTATCGGCTTCCCACCTTGGAATGCCTGATCTGGAACTCTACACGGCTACCGAGAATCTGAATGTCGTACGAAACATGGCAAACGCCATAGATATTCCTCTGATTGCTGATGCGGATACCGGTTACGGCAATGCAATAAACGTAATGAGGACTGTGCGCGACTTCGAGCAGGGTGGCGTGGCCGCGATGATCATTGAAGATCAGGAAGTGCCAAAACGCTGCCCGGCCGTTGCCAATGGTGTTGAACTCCTTCCGATGGATGAGGGATGCGCAAAGATCAAGGCAGCCGTGGAAGCCAGGCGGGACAGCAATACACTGATCATTGCACGGACGGATGCTTTTGACGAAGACAGCGCCATTGCTCGCGCTAAATCCTATGTCGACGCAGGGGCTGACCTTATACAACCCATTTCAAAATGCTTTTCGGACTTTGTCGGCTTGAAGCGTTTGCGTGAAGCCTGTGGAGTACCTCTGTCGCTGCAGATACTGGGATGGCTGGAAAAAGACCTTGATCCCGCACAAATCGAGGATGTTGCAGGCTTGGCGGTTTTTCCACTTGTTGCACTCATGTCCGCTACGCAGGCCATACGTTCAAACCTGTCGGTACTTGCCAAGAGTCACAAGACTGGCAGCTTGCCACAGTTGGTTACGTCCATGACGGATTTCAAACAGTTTATCGGCTTTGAAGAGTACGAGGCAAAACAGGCAAAGTTTCTGTTGCGCACTCTGAAAACCGATAACTGATTACTCATAAACTTGTGAATACCGGAGAAAAGATGAGCCAGAATTCAGAACAGAAAACCAAAGTGCCTGATACCTTGGGTGTTTCCGGTTTCCAGATGCCTCCAAGGGCTTCCGGCAGAAGACCGGATAGTGTTCCCAGTTTTCAGCAACCGCCACTTCAGACCTTGCGGCCACCCAGATGCCCTCCATTTGTCGAGGTTACGAATTCAGACCAGCTGTTGCCCTACCTGGAGCATGTGGCACGACGGCCATACAATCATGGCCTCAATGCCTGTTGGGATCTGAAGCCGGGTGAGCGGGTACTTCTGCGCGTCGATAACTGGCACAGTGATCTCACCATTCAGGCCTGCAAGAAAATTCTCGAGAAATACAAGGTCAAGTATGAAGTCCAGTATATCGACCGGGGCAAGGTTCCCCAGTGGGTCGGGGCTGATGAAGTTGATTATTATCTCTTCCGTACCAAGGAACTCGCTGAATGGATGGACATGTGGGAAGAGGAAGAGAAAAATCAGAAGTATGACAAGATTCTGATGGGCTATGGCGGGCCTGTGCTTGCTGAACGTTTTATCAAGATTCAACGCATGCCGTTCATCACGCCGGAAATTCTTGCATCGCCTGCCCATGCCATGCCGATTGAGGTGATCAATGCGATCGATGAATGGACATGGAAACGCATCAGGGCTGCCAAAAGGTGCCGGATAACCGATCCTGAAGGAACGGATATTTCGTTCACCAACCACGACGAGTACTGGGATAGCAAACGTGAATTCTACAATCCCGATCTGACTGAGGCCACCTGGCGTGGAAATGAACATTTCGGGAAAACCTACCTGCCAGGTCACCTAACAGGTCGCCCCTGGATGTTCCATCCAACCAAGGAGGACGGGGAAGGGGTTATCGCAGGCACAACCAATCACATAGCAGCTTGCGACTGGACCCAGCTGGAAGTGGAAAACTCACGCATTACCAAAATCAATGAAGGTGGTGAGTTTGGCCGCAAACTCCGTGAGGTGATGGAAAAGACCAAGGATATCCAGTACCCGACTTTCCCGGACAAGGGCATCATGCACTGGTGGGAAGCTTCAATCGGCACCAATCCCCATGTTCACAGGCCGCGCAAGGACTTTCCGTCAGGTTTTGTGAACTGTCTGTACGAGCGCGTTCGCTCGGGCGTTATCCATATGGGGTTTGGTACAATCATCTCGTCAATGGCTGAACGCGAGGCTGCTCGTGCCGGTCATCTGGTCGGGCACTGGCATCTGCATCTTTATTTCCCGACTTATGAAACACAGAACTCTGGTGATAATGAAAACATCATCGAAAACGGACGTCTGGCTGCACTGGATGCACCGGAAATCCGCAAGTTGTGTGCAAAGTACGGTGACCCGGAAATGTGGCTCGATGAAAGCTGGAATCCTGCAGTACCCGGCATCAACATGGACGGAGATTACTGGAGCCACTACGCACAAGACCCGCTTCACTGGGTGCGCTCAGAGTTGGAAATTTGCCGGAACTACCATCCCCTCTTCATGAAAATGGTTGGCGCTGACGGCAAATATTGCCACGGTGAAGGTGCTGACTGGTGGAAAGGTGGATGCTGCAACCACTCAGGGGTTACTGCACCTGTATTGGGTGGCAATTGCTGCGGCTAGGAGCCTGTATTTGACTGCTAACGTGCACCGGTCTTGTTCTCGCGATTGATTTCGCGGGAACGTACAAGGCTTGCATCAAGCGCTTTCGCCAGTTGCTCAAGCGCCCCTGAGGTTTCCAGAACAGTATGACCGGCAGCAGTGATGCCTCCCTCGGTCATCAATCCAGAAAGCAATTCGCCAGGTGACTGCCTCCCTTGGTTGGCCACTGCCACCGAGGCCGCTCCAGTCATGTTGACAGCAAGACCTTGCGCTACGGCAGGATCAAGTCCGTTCTCTTTCGCCCAGGCCGATGCTTGCTCCATCAGGGCGTAGACAAGGCCATAATACGCTCCGAAAATGCTGGCAGTTTCAAATTGCGCTTCGCTTGTAACAGGGTAAGCACTACCGATTTTTGATAGAACGCTTTCTGCGATATCATCAGGTGGGCAAAAAGCAGACGGGCTCTTTCGAATCCGGCTTGCAGCTATCGGCATTGAGCGAATGGCCTTGGCGGGAGCCAGCGTACTTTCCAGAATCGCAAGACCAAGACCAGCGGCAACAGAAATTGCCCTTTGCCCCTCTCTCCATGGCAGGTTCTGGGTAACGGACACGGTCTTGTCAGGCTCCGTTGCCAGAAACACCACATCACACTCTTCAACGACATGCTTGTTGTCCTTGGCAACCTTGCAGCCGGGACGCTCGGCAAGGCGTGCAACCCGTTCCTTGTTGCGGGGAGAAAGCATCAGTTCTTCCCCCGAAGCCAACAATCCTTCTGCAAGACATTCGCCAAGGTAACCAACACCTATAATGCCGATTCTGGTCATGCTTCTTCCTTTGCCGGGTGGTTACAAAGCGCAGCTAAAGGTACATAGAAATCCTCGACCTCACGACAGACAACAGCACCAAGCTCGGAGAGTTGATCACCAACATCGGTTGGCAGATTGCTGTTGGAACCATCCGCAACCTGGTTCAGTTTGCCGCCGACAAATATCGGAATATGGATGTTTCGTTTGTCCAGTTCAGCTTGAATCAATTTGAGAAAATCAAGTGCCACGCCATTGTAAGTACTTATGAATATCGCACTTGCATTACTGTTGGCAGCTATTTCCACCAAACGGTCTGGGTCAGTACTCACACCGCCATCCTGTAATGACACGTCGAGGGAAAGGAGCGTCTGGTCAAGCAGGCGTTTGCCGTACTCGTGAACATCGGTTGTTGCAGTGACAACGCATAATTTTCCGTCTGCGATTTGACGCTTCAGGTTTTCAGGAATTCTGGCAAGCGCCAGCGATGCGCGTTGTGCAACTTCCTCGAGTACCGGTGAAGGTTCTACCGGTCTGCGTCCATTCGGGCCAGCTGGCTCTTGCTTACCGGGTCCAAACAGTTGTTCGAGACGTTTTGCACCTACGCGGCGAATGGCCAGAAGCAGTTCAAACGGATCCTGAACGTTTATGCCTGCCTGCCCAAGCCCGTCCAGCACCCTTTGACGAAAGAAGTAACCTCCCTCAACAATACGTTCTGCAAGTATGTCTGCCTCAACGGTGGAAACCAGTTGTTCAGCACCCGCCATGTTTTTGATCAGTGTTCCGCAAAAAACCTGTGCCGAAACAATTTCGTCTATATCAGGAATTCGGATGGCTTCGGTCACAGGCACAGGATTGATTGCGTGACCGGAACCTTCTGTTTTCTGTGCGAGAATGTCTGTCGAAAGATAGGCAGCCAATGCTGCATAGCTTGCCGCTTCATCTGGCCGGTACGCGGTGGTGTTGCCATAGACCATTGTTCCGGGAGTTTTTGAGACCTTGAGCAGGGCCCTTTGAAATGCAAACCGACTTGGTGCTTTTGAAAATGTGTGGCCATAGCAATGGCTCACCTTGCCGCCGATGAGCTCATCAACAATGTAAGTTTCAAGCAAAATCGCTCCAAGCGCTGAAGCAAGGTCGGTGAAACGTGCTGCAAACCCGTCATCAATATTGGAGTGTATGAGAATGGGAACCGGTTGTGCTGCTGCCAGGGCGATTGCCTGCACGGTCACACGGGTTGTTTCGATATCATCCTGCCAGCCGGGAAGCTCGAAAGTGAAATACTGTCCAAGATTGCCAATCGCGGTTGAGCCTGCTCTGATCGCTGCAATCGTGTTCTCGATTGCAGCAGGCATGCCGATTACAAAATCACCAAAATGCGGAGCAACCGGTGCAGCATTGGCAAGTTCTGCAAATGCTGCCTCATTATCCAGTATTAGGCCGGTCCCCTTGGGTCTTCCGGCTCTTGCAGCCTTCGGGTACCCCATCGACCAGTCGAGACAGATTCCGTACCTGTCGACCCGAAAGCCTGCTTCTGCGACCTGGGCATGAATATTGCGGGCCGCATCAAGTGTCCGGTCAAGGGTGCGAAAGCCTATCTGGGCATGCTGCATTATCCGGCCCTGTCTTGTGGCCAGTTTCTTGTACTCGTATTCACTGGTGGTTTTGTACTCATCAAGAAAGGATGAAATGCCCGGAATGACAGAAGCGGCGAGCAATTTGCCGTCCTGCAAAATCTTTCCGCCATCAGGCAATCGGTTTTCAGGAAATATACTGGATCTGTGTAACTTTTCCATGCAGCCTTCGCGGGTATTGCCTTTGGCATTCTTGCAAACTCACCATAAGAGATTACAGGGTAACTGTCACACACCAGACTGTACAAAATGACGCAAACTCTTTGATTGCAAACACAATAATGATGAACGACACTGACGATTCTGAAAATTGTTCATTGGTTTGTCGGGGGAGTTACCATGGCAAATTTTACACCTGAAGAATATGAAACACGGATTGCCAAGGTGCGCGGCGCGATGATCGAGCGCGGACTTGATGCAATCATTGTCAGTGATCCGTCGAACATGTTCTGGCTAACCGGCTACGATGGCTGGTCCTTTTATGTTCACCAGGCAGTCGTGCTTCCATTGGAAGGAACTCCGCATTGGTGGGGGCGGTTGATGGATGCCCAGGGTGCACGCAGGACAGTCTTTATGGATGACCAGTATATCCATGGTTATGACGACACCTATGTGCAAAATCCTGACAAGCATCCAATGAACGATCTCTCATTGTTGCTTCATGATCTCCAGTTGCAAAACGCCCGGATTGGTGTCGAACTGGATAACTATTACTATTCGGCTGCTGCTCATCAAACCCTGTTGAATGTAATGAGCGGTGCCACGTTCTTCGATGCTACAGCGCTCGTCAATTGGCAGCGGAGTGTGAAATCTCCCCAGGAACTGGAATACATGCACAGCGCTGCGAGAATCGTGGAGAAGATGCATGATCATATCCTTGAGGTTGCTGAACCCGGGATGCGCAAGAATGATCTTGTAGCGGAAATTTATGCTGCGGGGATCAGGGGCGTTGATGACCATTGGGGCGACTATCCGGCGATAGTACCAATGGCCCCATCCGGAATGGATGCAACGGCACCTCATCTTACCTGGGATGATCGGCGCATGCGTGTCGGAGAGGCCACTTTCTTTGAGATAGCGGGCGCGCACCGGCGCTATCAGTGCCCTCAATCACGCACGCTCTTCTTTGGGGAAGTGCCGCAAAAATACCTGGATGCGGAGGCGGCGGTGCTTGATGCAATAGAAGCAGGTCTCGAATTCGCCAAGCCTGGAAACCAGGCCCAGGACATCGCAAATGCATTCAACAAGTCTCTGAATGATGCCGGATTTGAAAAGGAAAGCCGGTGTGGATATGCAATCGGCCTCAGCTATCCGCCTGATTGGGGGGAGCGCACGATTTCATTCAGGAGGGGGGATGAAACCATACTCCAGCCGGGAATGACATTTCATTTCATGCCTGCGCTCTGGCTGGATGATGGCGGATTGGAGATCACAGAGCCGATCCTGATTACCGATGATGGGCATCGCTGCTTTTGCAATACGCCAAGGAAGCTGTTTGCCAAGTAGCTGTGCAGCAGCCTTCATCAGGCATGCAACCTGGCCTCATTCTCGGGTTTGCGGATCAGTGTACAGGTCAGAGGCGGTCGAGGGCGGTGATCATTTCCTCGGCAAGTGCATTGGCATCAACACTTTTTCGCTCTGCTGTTGCGCGAAGTCCGACCATGTCTGATTGAAAACGGCGAGCCAGTTTGGCCGGGTCATGTGACGGGTCTATTTCGCCTTTTTCTTGTGCATCACGAAATAGCTTTTCAATTCCCTTTTCCATGGCGCTCAGATGCTTGTCTGCCCGATCTGCCAACTGGTCGTTGCGGCCCTGGAGTTCAAGCAGTGTTTTAACAAGCATGCAGGCCTTCGCAGGAGTGCCGCTTTGTTTTGAGGCAAGGGCTTTCAAATACACTTTGAGCGCGCCGATAGGCCCAAATTCTTCAGTAAGTTCTTTCAGCCGGCGCTGGCCTGTTGCCGCATATCGGTCAAGGGCAAGCTCATACAGGTCATCCTTGGACCCGAAAGCTGCATAAAAACTTCCGGGCCTGATATTGAGGCCTTTTTCGAGATCCTTCATCGACGTGCCGGCCCACCCGCTTTTCCAGAACAGGGCCTGTGCACGTTCAATCAGGTCTTCGCGGTCAAATGAGGGTTTTCCTGCCATTTCACAATCTCTTGAGTGATTGTTCAATATTATTCTTGAATGATCATTCAATCAAGACTAACTGATGATCAGATTTCAATTTTAAAGGAGAATCATCATGACAGATTTCCCGTCCCATGACCTGGAGACAGCGCCGGAAGAATCAAAACCTTTGCTGGAAGCATCCAACAAGGCATTTGGTCGCTTGCCGGGATTGCACAAGGTAATGGCAGAAAGCCCCCAGGCCCTTCAGGCTTACCAATTGTTGCACAAGCTGTTTACGGAGACTGAGTTTGACGCTGATGAACTGACAGTCGTCTGGCAAACCATCAATGTTGAACATGAATGCCATTACTGCGTACCTGCTCATACAGGGATTGCGAAGAAGATGAAGGTTTCGGATGAAATCAGTAACGCGCTACGTGATGAAACACCTCTGCCCTCGGAAAAGCTTGAAGCATTGCGGAAATTTACTCTCCAGATGTTGAGGAGTCGTGGCAACGTTACCGAGGAGCAGTTGCAGGCCTTTTTTGCAGCGGGTTACGGACACCGTGCTGTACTGGACATCATTCTCGGACTGGCTCAAAAAGTCATGTCCAACTACACCAATCATGTTGCTGAAACGCCGCTTGATGAGCCTGTCAAACCATTTGCCTGGCAACGCAAGGGTGCACCACTGGAAGCCTGAATGGTGGCATACCGATGATAAATTTGGGGGCGGTACTTGTAGTCTCGTCCCCAACTCAAATTGTGCGGCTTGCGGTCAAACAAATGAAATCAGGTTTGGCTGTTCACGAACCCGTCAATTTTCTTTGCGACCTGACCGGGCTCTTCATGCAATATCCAGTGGCTGGCGTTACCGATCCTGTTTATCTCAAGGTGTTCGGCAAATAGAGGCAGGTGCTCATAGGCTTCCGGCAAGAGGGCCTTGTCCTCACAGCCCCATATCAGGAGATGAGGCATGCTGATGCGGTATCGTTCACGCATTTCTTCCGTAATTTCATAAGGCTGCGCTGGCGTGTCCGGCTCCGGGACAACAAGGGGCGATGCGCGATACCAGTTGATCATTCCTGAAAGGCAGTTTTCCCCAGACCATGCCTGCAGGTATGCTTCAATATCCTCACTCTTGAGCCAGGGCGCTGCTGACAAGGAACGAAACATGTCGAGAAGTCCTGCGTAGTGATCAGCTGACAACCGGTCTTCACTATCTGGCTGTCGCAAGTGTGTAATGTACTGGCTGGCTACTGTCTGTTTGCCGCTGGCAAAAAGTGCCTTCTGAAAGCAGACCGGATGAACCCCGTTGGCGATGATCAAATGTGAGATTTTGTCCGGGTGTCGCATGGCAAGAAGATAGGCGACTGATGCACCCCAGTCATGGCCGCACAGGATAACAGGATTGTCGGGTGAAACGTGGGAGATCAACTCCGCCATGTCTGCAACCAGATGTTTGGTATGGTAAGCCTGTATAGAGGTCGGCTTGTCTGACAAATTGTATCCGCGCTGGTCGGGCAAAACTATCTGGTAATCATCTGCAAGATGTTCGGCAACACCAGCCCAGGCCCGCCAGAATTCCGGAAAGCCGTGTAGCATCAGGATAGTGCGGGCATCCTGCTTTCCTGCGATTTCCGCATGAATTGTCTGATGGTTGCAGGTGAATGTATGAGACCTGAATTCCACAAATCTTCCTCCGGCCTGTTTCGCAACTCAAACAGACGGGTCAGCAAGGTGGTTGCGGAGCATTTCCTGATAGGCTTTGAGCATTTCAGAAACAAAAGTTTCCTGTTCGTCCACATCAAGCACGTTCTTGCAAACATGAGCATTATAGCGGGAAGCGGCATAGAGCATGATCATGTGGAGATCGGTGGCTTTCACGTTTTTGTTGTGGCGATTGGCGACATCGATGAATGTGTCGGCCAGTTCCATGAACCGCTGTTCGGTCATCTCGCCGCGCGCTTCCGCAGCGCGGCGGGCTTTTCTGTTGTTTTCCGGATTGTTCACTATGAACTCAGCTTGCTGGTTTTCCGGGCACGGCATTTGGTGTGAACAAGGTCTCACCATTGATCTTGTAGGAGCCGATCATTTCTTGGGCTTTTTCACTGACCAGCCAGTCTTCAAGTTTTTTGGCAAGCCCAATTTTAACATGCTCGTGCTTGTCAGGATTTACAGGCAGATACGCATATTGGTTGAACAATATCGGATCACCGGCAAACAACAGCCCAAGGTCCCCCTTGTTCGCAAATTTCAGCCAGCTTGCACGATCCGACATGAGGTATGCATTCATGCCGCTTGCAGTATTGAGGGTGGCGCCCATGCCTGCTCCTGCTGCACGATACCAATCTGTATTGAGTTCGTCAGCGTTGATACCGGCGTTTTGCCAGAGGCTGAGTTCCTTGCGATGCGTTCCGCTGTCATCACCTCGGCTGACAAACGCAGCTTTTGAATCGGATATCTTTTTCAATGCTTCTGCTGCATTTTTGGAATCCTTGATGCCTGCAGGGTCATCCTTTGGGCCGACCAGAACAAAATCATTGTACATGATTTCCCGGCGGTAGGTTCCGTAGCCCTCATCCACAAATTTTTCCTCGGCTTGTCTGGAGTGAACCAGAATTGCATCGACATCGCCTGCGCGACCAAGTTTCAGGGCTTGTCCGGTGCCGACAATCAGAAGCTGGACATCAATACCGGTGTCCTTCTTGATTTCTGGCAGGAGAATGTCTGACAGACCCGAATTGTTGAACGAAGTTGTAACTGCCATGCGCATGGTTTCTGCCATTGCGCCTACAGTGGTTATTACAGCTAGAATCAGTCCGAGTAAGAATCCACGTATGGTCATTCCAGAATATCTCCCTTTAAGAATGATGTTGCTTCCGGCGACGCGGGGGCGTTGAAGAATGTGTCTGCCGGTTGATCCTCCAATAATTTGCCATGGTAGAAGAAAAGAATATGGTCCGCAAGACGACGGGCCTGCCCCAAATCATGCGTTGCCATGAAGGAAGAGACGCCGTTTTCGCGGGCATCAAGCAGCATTTGCTCGATTTCTCTTGTCGACCTCCCATCCAGATTGGTCGTGGGTTCGTCCAGAAACATCACATCCGGTTTCGTGATCAGTGCCCGTGCAATGGCAAGCTTTTGTTTCTCCCCGCCTGATAAAACGGTGGCATTTCTCTCTTGCGCTTGTCCAAGGCCAACTTGTCGGGATGCATCTGTTGCCTTGCGACGTGCGGTTTTTCGGTCAACACCGTGAACAGCCAGTGGATAGGCCAGATTTTCAATCACCGATCTGCGAAGCATGATCGGGCTTTGGAATACGAAAGCCTGTCTTCGGAATGCTTCCTCGTTGTCTACATTCCAGGAAAGGGTGCCGTCCCTGCAGCGCTCAAGTCCGTGTAGCAGCCGCAGGAATGTTGTTTTGCCAGAACCGTTCGGTCCGAGCAGGATTGTAATGCCCTCACAATCCAGCTTCGAATTCACTGGTCCAAGAAGCAGTTTTCCGCGCTTTCTTACATGGGCCTCGTCAAGGATGGCGGGAAACAGTTTTTCTACCATCGGCTGGTCCGTTCGGTTTTTGAAAGCAGGTGCGTTACAAAGTTGACCGCAATGGCAAGGCCAATGAGAACAAATCCAAGCGCCAGGGCAAAAGCGAAATTTCCCTTGCCGGTTTCAAGGGCGATTGCGGTAGTCAGCACCCTGGTCGCGTGATCGATATTGCCGCCTACAATCATGATGGCGCCGACTTCACCGATAGCCCTTCCAAAACCGGCCAGTGCAGCGGTAAGCAGCGATCTCCTGGCATCAAAAATCAGGGTGCGAATTCGTTGCCACTTGCTGGTGTTCAGCGATATGAGAAGGTCGTGATATTCAGCCCACAGATCGCGAATTGCCTGATGTGAGATCGAAGCTATCAGCGGTGTTATAATAATAACCTGGGCGATGATCATTGCTGTGGGAGTGAAGAGCAGGCCCAAGACCCCGAACGGTCCCGAACGCGAAAGAAACAGATATACAATCAGGCCTACCACAACGGGAGGAAGGCCCATCAATGCATTGAGAAATGCGATTGTGGCCCGCCGGTAACGAAAGCGGTTTATCGCAAGCCATGCGCCCAGCGGCATACCGAGCAGGGAGGCTATCACCACGGCTGTGAGGGTGACGCGGAGTGAGAGAAATACAATCTCGTACAGTTCTGCATCGAGGGATACAAGCAGAAGAAATGCTCTCCATAGCCCGTCCAGAATCTCGTTCATGAAATTTTGCCCCTAGTGCGAAATTACTTTTTTAACAGGCTGGCAGCGTAAGCAACAAGCGCGTCAATGTCCTCGTATTCCAGCGTGACCGATGGTCGGAGCTCTTCAATGTCCGGGTCAGGTTGTTCATCGCCGAATCGCACGATCGACGGGTGGGGCAAACGGGCATGGAAACTGGAAAACCTTTCTTCCCAGTCATCCAGTGCATTGACAAGCAACTCAAAAGACGGCGTGGAGGAGATGCCGGTAAAGGGGTGTTTCGGATCGACGACATGGCAGCGTGAACAATGGATAACAGAGATTTGTTTTCCCTTCTTCTCAAGGGCTGAAGGCTCTTCTGCCCTTGCCTGAGCAGAAAATGGCAAGCCGAAAATAAGCCACAGGACAAGTGCACGCATTTTTCCTCCTGCACAAAACCTTGCAGAAAACCGGGAGGGTGGCAATCGTGCAGTGACAGGAACGCAAATTTTCCTATTGTGGCACCTTCAAATCCCGGGTCTTGGCAAGGGACGGCAAATTTCCTATCCCGGTATCAGCTTATCAAAGGACAGGTAATTCATGTCATCTATCACAAAGGAACAGGTTCTGGAGCGTCTTGCCAAAGTCAGGGGCCCTGATCTGGAAAGCGATATTGTTTCTCTCGGCCTGGTTGAGAATGTTCTGGTCAAGGATGGTACCGTTATTTTCTCAATCAAGGTGCCGGCAGAGCGTGCCGAGGAACTCGAGCCATTGCGCACAGCCGCCGAAAAGGCTGTGGAAGGTCTGGAGGGCGTATCCAAGATCACGGCAGTGCTGACGGCTGAACGGAAACCCGGATCTGCGCCGGTTCGTCCCGCTCCCACATCAGCGCAGGCGGCAAATGTACCGCCACCAATGCAAGGGCAGGCCGGGGCAGGTGGAGCCAACCAGGCTGCACAAAAGGCAGGAGTTCCAGGCATCAAGTCGATTATCGCTGTTGCCTCAGGCAAGGGGGGCGTTGGAAAGTCGACGACCTCGGTCAACCTGGCCCTTGCCCTGGCATCCCACGGTTTGTCTGTCGGAATTCTGGATGCCGATATATACGGGCCATCAATGCCGCGTATGCTGGGCATCAGCGCGCGCCCCACTGCTCAGGGCAAGGTTCTCTCTCCGCTTGAAGGATTTGGCTTGAAAGTAATGTCGATGGGGTTTCTGGTGGAAGAAGAAACCCCGATGATTTGGCGTGGTCCCATGGTGATTTCTGCGATTACGCAGATGTTGCGCGATGTTGCTTGGGGAGAGTTGGACATACTGGTGGTTGATATGCCGCCTGGAACAGGTGATGCGCAACTGACCATGGCGCAGCAGGTCCCGCTGGCTGGTGCCGTAATCGTTTCCACACCACAGGATATTGCGCTGATTGATGCCCGGAAAGGATTGAACATGTTCAGGAAGGTCGAGGTGCCCATACTCGGCCTTGTGGAAAACATGAGCACATTCATATGTCCCAAGTGCGGTGAGCAGTCTGATATATTCGGTCATGGCGGCGCACGGGATGAGGCAAAGCGTCTCGGGGTTCCGTTTCTGGGTGAGGTCCCGCTTCACATGGAGATACGGACCAATTCGGATGGTGGTACCCCGGTAACGGTTAGCCAGCCGGATAGCAAACATGCTGCAATATATAAGGAAATCGCGGCTGGTGTGATTGAGCGTTTGCATGTTGAGACAACAGGTTCAGCAGGGCCGGAAATTGTCTTTGAGTGAATAACTGGACATTTTTGGTCTAGAAAAAATGTGATTTATCAACCACTTGCGCGCTTCCTGGTTTTGGTATCTACTGCCGGAAGGAGGAATGCGGTTTGCCCGTGGAATCAAGAAGCTTGGCTATTGGCAGCGAAGACCAGATGCGTGCTGATCTGTACGCATTGCTGGCCAATCTTCTTTTTAATCCTCCCTCTCAGGAAATTCTCGATCTGGTTTGTAACCTGGATGGTGACCAGAACACGGAGATGGGGCAGGCATTTGATGCCCTTTCCGTGATTGCCGGAAAGGCATCCCTTGTTGATATTCGTGATGAATTCAATGGGTTGTTCATTGGCATGGGGCGCGGTGAACTGTTGCCATATGGGTCATACTATCTGACCGGCTTCCTCAATGAAAAGCCTTTGGCCACTCTGCGCAATACCATGCGCGATCTGGGTATCCAGAAAGTAGAAAGCGTCAAGGAACCGGAAGACCATATAGGTCGTCTTTGCGAAATGATGTCCGGATTGATTCTCGGAGCTTACGGCGAGCCGGCAGGCCTTGATGTCCAGAAACAGTTTTTCTCTGACCATGTTGGTACGTGGGCAGGGCATTTTTTTGCAGACCTGGAATCGGCAAAATCGAGCAGGTTTTACCAGCCGGTTGGAACGATCGGCAGGTTGTTTGTGGAAATTGAAACAAATGCTTTCGCAATGGCATGAGCATTTGGCGGGGTGCGGGGGCTGCCACCAGCATTCCTTTCGGTGTTGCCGGGGATATTAACAGGCAGAGGATTGGAGGAGACATGGCCAAGGACCATGAAAACAAAGTTGCTGCAGACAGGCGCAGTTTTCTGAAAATGGCAGGGTTTGGGCCTGTGGTTGGTGGAGCTGTACTTGCCACTACCGCATCTGCACAAGCCGATGCGTCTGTTAATGAGGAAGGCACTGGTTACCGGGAAACCGGTCACGTCAAGACCTTTTACAATCTGTCCAGGTTCTAGCCTGGCTGGTTTTAATGGTGGTGCTTGCGCCGCCTAGTCGCCCGTTTTGGTATCGGTTGCGGGTTTTGTTGGAGGCTTTGCTCAGATCGGGCAGGGCAATTTGGAGGATACGAAATGCTACGGAAGAAGGTAGGTGGGGTTGCGAGAGGCCCCCGTCTGTCATCAACCCTCGCTAATGTGTCAGGTGCTGCTGTAAATCGCCGGGATTTTCTCAAGAAATCCGGCCTTGCAGTTGGTGGGCTGGCTGCTGCGGGAGCTGTTACAGCAGGGACAACCAAAAGAGCCGAGGCTGCAGGTGCTGCTGCTGGTGGCAAAATTCAGACTATAAAGTCTGTTTGTACACACTGTTCGGTCGGATGTACCGTACTGGCAGAGGTTTCCGATGGTGTCTGGATCGGCCAGGAGCCGGCCTTTGATTCACCATTCAATCTTGGTGCCCATTGTGCAAAAGGTGCTTCTGTCCGTGAGCATGCGCATGGCGAACGCCGTCTCAAATATCCAATGAAACTCGTTGGTGGCAAATGGGAGCGTCTCAGCTGGGATGATGCCGTCAATGAAATTGGCGATACGATGCTGAACATCCGCGAGGAATCCGGACCGGATTCCGTTTACTGGCTTGGTTCGGCAAAACACAATAACGAGCAATCTTACCTTGTTCGCAAGTTTGCCGCCTATTGGGGCACAAACAACGTCGACCACCAGGCTCGCATCTGCCACTCAACCACGGTTGCCGGTGTTGCAAATACCTGGGGCTACGGCGCCATGACCAACTCATACAATGATATCCACAATTCGCGTGCGATTTTCATTATTGGTGGCAATCCGGCGGAAGCCCATCCGGTTTCCCTTCTGCACGTGTTGCGGGCAAAGGAGCAAAACAACGCCCCCCTGATTGTCTGTGACCCTCGTTTCACACGAACGGCAGCTCATGCGGATGAATATGTGCGTTTCCGTCCAGGTACAGACGTTGCCCTTATCTGGGGCATTCTCTGGCACATTTTCGAGAATGGCTGGGAAGACAAGGAGTTCATTCGTCAACGTGTATGGGGCATGGACCAGATACGCGATGAAGTTGCAAAATGGAATCCTGAAGAAGTCGAGCGTGTAACCGGTACGCCGGGATCGCAGCTGCGTCGTGTCGCACGAACAATGGCCCAGAACAGGCCAGGCACAGTGATCTGGTGCATGGGTGGTACGCAGCACACAAACGGGAACAATAATACCCGTGCCTATTGTGTGCTCCAGCTTGCGCTTGGCAACATGGGCAAGGCTGGTGGCGGAACCAATATTTTCCGTGGCCACGACAACGTGCAGGGCGCAACCGATCTGGGCGTGCTCTCACATACACTGCCCGGTTATTATGGCCTCAAAAAAGGCTCTTGGGCGCACTGGGCTCGTGTATGGGGAACAGACGTTTCCTATCTGGAAGACCGTTTTGCCAAGGTCACAGGTGCGGACGGAAAAGAAAAGAACCTCATGAACCTGACCGGGATACCCGTCTCCCGGTGGATTGACGGTGTACTGGAAGATCCGGCCAACATGGACAATCCGAACAAGGTTCGCGGCATGGTGTTCTGGGGACATGCGCCCAACTCGCAAACCCGGATGAAGGAAATGAAGGATGCAATGGAGAAACTCGACCTTCTGGTCGTGATCGATCCGTATCCAACAGTTTCAGCCGTGCTTCATGACCGTCAGGATGGTGTTTATTTGCTGCCAGCCTGTACGCAGTTCGAAACTTACGGCTCTGTAACGGCTTCCAACCGGTCGCTCCAGTGGCGTGACAAGGTAGTTGATCCACTGTTTGAATCCCTGCCTGATCACACCATTGCATACAAACTGGCTGCAAAGCTTGGGTTTGCCGACGAGATGTTCAAGAACATCAAGGTCGAGAATGACGAGCCGCTGATTGACGATGTGACCCGCGAGTTCAACCGGGGCATGTGGACCATCGGTTACACAGGCCAGTCTCCTGAACGTTTGCGTGAACACATGAAGTACCAGCATACGTTTGACCGGACGACCTTGCAGGCTGTTGGTGGACCGCTGGATGGTGAATATTACGGAATGCCGTGGCCATGCTGGGGAACAGCAGAGATGAAGCATCCGGGTACTCCAATCCTGTATGATCCATCCAAACCTGTTGCAGAAGGCGGCCTTACTTTCCGCGCACGGTTTGGTGTGGAACGGGATGGCGACAACCTTCTGGCGGAAGGTTCCTGGTCACAAGCTTCTGAAATCGAGGATGGTTACCCCGAGTTCACAATGGCCATGCTCCAGCAACTGGGGTGGGACAGCGATCTCACTGATGCAGAGCGCCGCTCGATTGCATTTGCTGCCGGCATTGACGGTTTCCAACCCGGTGATGAAGAGGTTGGAGAGCAGTCGATGAGTCCGTTCCCGTCTGATTATGACGAGAAGGTTTCCGGTGTGAACTGGAAGACTGACCTTTCGGGAGGCATTCAGCGTGTTGCAATCAAGCATGGTTGTGCACCGTTCGGGAACGCCAAGGCGCGTGCCGTGGTCTGGACTTTCCCGGATCCGGTACCACTCCATCGCGAACCGCTTTATACGCCTCGACGTGATCTCTTGGATAAATACGCTACTTACGAAGACCGAAAGTTCTATCGTTTGCCGACAGCGTATGCATCGATCCAGAAACAGGACTTTTCCAAGGATTACCCGATTGTTCTCACATCCGGCCGTTTGGTTGAATATGAGGGCGGTGGCGATGAAACCCGTTCCAATCCGTGGCTTGCAGAGCTGCAACAGGACATGTTCGTCGAAATCAATACATCAGATGCCAATACACTTGGTATCCGGGATGGCGAACAGTGCTGGGTCGAAGGACCTGAGGGTGGACGCGTCAAGGTAATGGCATTGGTTACTGAACGGGTCGGCAAAGGTGTTGCCTTCATGCCATTCCACTTCGGTGGTCATTTTGAGGGTAAGGACTTGCGGGATAAATATCCTTCAGGTGCCGATCCATATGTTCTGGGTGAATCTACCAACACCGCTCAAACCTACGGGTATGACTCGGTAACCCAGATGCAGGAAACCAAAGCAACGCTTTGTAAAATCGAGCGGGCATAGGGAGGAGATCAGCTATGGCTAGAATGAAGTTTCTTTGCGATGCCGAACGCTGCATTGAATGTAATGCCTGCGTTACAGCATGCAAAAACGAACATGAAGTACCTTGGGGAGTAAACCGTCGCCGGGTTGTGACCATCAATGATGGCAAACCGGGTGAGCGCTCAATCTCTGTGGCTTGCATGCATTGTTCTGATGCACCCTGCAAGGCGGTTTGCCCTGTGGATTGCTTCTACGACACCGAAGATGGTGTGGTGTTGCATTCCAAGGATCTGTGTATCGGCTGCGGATACTGCTTCTATGCATGTCCTTTCGGTGCACCTCAATTTCCGCAGGCTTCCAATTTCGGTTCCCGGGGCAAGATGGACAAATGTACATTCTGTGCCGGAGGCCCGGAAGACGACATGTCCACTGCCGAGTTCCAGAAGTATGGACGTAACCGTCTAGCGGAAGGCAAACTTCCACTTTGTGCGGAAATGTGTTCAACCAAGGCGCTGCTTGCCGGAGATGGTGACGTTGTCTCGGCGGTTTATCGCGAGCGTGTTGTCGCTCGCGGCTTCGGTGCCGGTGCTTGGGGTTGGGGTACTGCCTACGGCCAGAAAACCGGCGGCTGATCCGCTGGGTGGATGACCGTTATATTCAAGAATATCTGGGTAAGGCGGCTGTAATACAGCCGCCTTTTCCATCTGGCAGGAACAAACAGTTACGCCGGATCACCTCCGGCACTTTAGGAGATTTCTCATGTTGGTGGCCCGCTCGCTGTTGATATTGATCTTTGCAAGCCTTGTCATGACCGCGTCCCTGATGACTGGTCCGGCTAATTTTGCATATGCGCAGGAGAATGATCCTGCCGCCCTGCAAGGTGCTGTGCCCGGGGGCACAACGGAAGCCGGTTCTTCGGATGCAGAACTGTGGCGGCAAATAAGGCAGGGGAACCAGGGTACGGTAGCTGGAGCCAACCCTCGTTCAGGCCTGATGATACAGTCTGAAGGGGAGCGTTGGAGACAGATAAGAAACAGTGAATTGCCGATGTATTCGGCGATCGCAATTCTGGGAATGCTTATTTTGCTCTCGATCTTTTTCGCCATTCGCGGGCGTATCCGCATCGAACATGGCCGGTCTGGTCATACCATAACCCGTTTCAATCTTCTCGAGCGTGCCTCCCACTGGCTTCTTGCATCAAGCTTTATAGTGTTGGCGCTTACCGGCCTCAATCTGATTTTCGGAAGAAGCCTGATTTTGCCCTGGTTGGGAGCAGATGCATTTGCCTTCATCACAGTTACCGGAAAATACATACACAACTATGTCGGCTTTGCCTTCATGGTGGCGCTTGTTCTCGTTGCGGTCCTTTGGGTGATGCACAATATCCCGAACCGCCACGATGTGGTCTGGCTGCTCAAGGGGGGTGGAATGCTGGGTGGTGGGCATCCACCGGCCAAAAAATTCAATGCCGGTCAGAAGATCATTTTCTGGGTCGTTATACTTTGCGGAATATCCATTTCAATGTCTGGCTGGGCGCTGTTGAATCCGTTCACGACAACGATGATGGCAGATACTGCACAGCTCTCGAACAGTATTCTGGGCACCAGTTTCCCGACTGAGTTTGCCGCTGTTCAGGAACAACAGTTGCAATCAATCTGGCATTCGGCAATGGCTGTCTTCATGATAGTGGTTATTATTGCGCATATCTATCTCGGCACAGTCGGTATGGAAGGCGCACTTGATGCGATGACATCTGGTGAAGTGGATGAAAACTGGGCTCGCGAACATCACTCAATCTGGGTTGATGAAGTCAACGCAGACAACAAGGATGTTGCCGCTGGTAAACCGCAACCAGCCGAATAGAGGCTATTGGTCCGCCATGAGACCTGTATCGGTAGTGATAACCCTTATCGTTATGCTTGTTGTTGCTTTCAACTCTGCGCTTGTTGCAGGCGCAGATGAAAGGAAAGAGGAAACCGTTCAGGCCGAAGTGTTGCCAGACCAGCTCAAGGGTCACGGTGGGCCGATCAAGGCCATAAGCATTTCTCCTGACGGTGAAAAGGTGCTGACATCATCCTTTGACTATTCCGTACTCTACTGGGACATTTCAGATGCAAAGGCTGCCATTCTTCACAGGCTGGAAGGCCATGAAGCAGCAGTCAATGATGCAGTTTTCAGCCAGAGTGGAAAGCAGGCCTATTCTGTAAGTGATGACGGTACTCTAGCCATCTGGGATTTGGAAAAGGGCAAACTGATACTGCGTATCAAGGCGCCGCGGGAAAAGGTTCTGGATATTGGTCTTTCACCAGACGGAAAACATGCTGCCGTTGCACGTTGGGACCAGACCGTTCGTATCTATGACCTGTTGCTGCAGAAGGAAGTGGCTGTCCTGGAAGGCCACAGGGGTAATGTGAACGCGGTCGCATGGTCCTCAGACGGAAAATTTCTCTATTCTGCCGGATATGATGGACAAATACTGGAATGGGATGCCCAACAGCTTCGTTTCCTGCGACCCGTTTACCGCCATGGATGGGGCATCAACTCGATTGCACTGCTGGACAATCAGCGCATTCTTTACGGCGCTCTCAACGGTACAGTTGCGGTGGTGGATATTGTTCGTGCCGAGCGTGTCATGGATATTGCCGAGCAGGATAGTCCGGTTCAAAGCGTGAAGGTTTCTCCGGATGGGGCACTTGCCGGTTTTTCTGACGGGAAGGGAAAAATTCATGTGTTCAATGCTGCCAGTGGCAAAGAGATTGAGCGTGGTGAAGTAACTTATGGTCCTGTTTGGGACTTTGATTTTGTTTCCGGTACAAACCAGATTTATCACGTCGGTCTCGACGATTTTGCTGCGCGGTGGCAAATATCACCACGAAAGATAAACCAGATTGCAGCTGAATTACCCCGACGGTTCCAGGTAAGGGATGGCAAGGATGCAGGTGAACTGGAATTCCAGCGCAAATGCAGCGTGTGTCATACACTTGTCGAGGATGGGGCTAATCGGGCAGGGCCGACACTGTTCAAGGTATTCGGGCGCAAGGCAGGAACCTTGCCGGGTTACAACTATTCGAAAGCCTTGCTGAATTCTGATATTGTGTGGAACGACGAAACGATCGGGCTGTTGTTCAGCGCCGGTCCGGACAAGGTTGTTCCCGGTACGAAAATGCCGATACAGAGACTGAAAAAAGTTGAACGGCGTGAGGAACTCATCCGGTTTCTCAAGGAGGCCACGGAACCAACCGAACAGGGGAAGACAGAAAAATGAAATCAGTTTTAATCGGAATTGCCGCCATGGTTCTGATCAGTGCTGGAGCGTGGCTGGTCACGGAGAGCGTCGCAACCAGTTCCGCAGACAGATATGTCAGCCAAAACAATTCTGTAAGGCTGGACTAAACATTTCATGCGCTTGATGCCAATCTTGCTTGCGTGGTTGCTTTTCGTACTGCCTGCCTATGCATTTGAAACCGGCACGCAGGAATGCGAAACTGCCCTGGATTGCGCCAGAAAATCGGTAGTCAGTCTTCTGCCGGATTGGCCACCAGGTATCAGCCGCAATGAAGAGCCGGAAGGCTCAGGTATCGTAGTTGGAAACGGAACACTAATCGCTACTGCCGATCATGTTCTTGGTTTGGCAAAATCAGCAAGGATCAGAACAGCCGAGGGGCGGGTGATCAAGGCTGAAATTGTGCTGCGTGACCCTGCAACAGACATTGCCTTTCTCGGCATTGAAAAACCGTTGACTGCTTTCGGAAGACCCGCTGACATATCAATTGGGGAAAAGTCCTGTGCTTTGGGAAACAGTTTCGGGCTGGGGGTATCGGTTTCCTGTGGGGTGATATCTGCAAAACAGGTTTCAGGCACCGGGTTCAATCCTGTTGAAGATTTTCATCAGACAGATGCTTCTGTAAATCCCGGCATGTCAGGTGGCGCGCTGGTCAATGAAGAAGGCCGTTTGGTCGGAATGCTGTCTGCTATTTTCACCAAGCAATCTGATGCAAATATCGGAATGAACTTCGCCGTTTCGGGACAGTTGCTGCAAAAGGTTCTGAATGATTATCAGGAACATGGAGTTTCCCGTCATCGCGCTACTGGCGTACTCGTGCGGCCGGGCAATCCGGTTGATCATGATGGTTGGATCGGAGCAAAGGTGGTGCGACTGGAAGATGGGTCAATAGCCGACAAGGCTGGCATTGAGACGGATGACCTGATCATAAGCGTCGGTCAGCGCCGGATGCTTCGCGCGGGCGCATTTGAAGCCGCAATTGTATTGGCAAAGGCAGGCCTGGAACTTGACGTTCTTGTATTGCGCGATAATGATTTTCATAACCTTGTAATGATCCCTGAATGATTGGAAAACGAATGGATGAAGAATTCAACATGTCGATGCGCAAATTCCTGAAACAGGTAGGCGTTACATCACAACAGGAAATTGAACGTATCGTGCGGGAGGCAGATCTGTCCGGCAAGGACCGTCTATCGGTCAAGGTTGTGCTGACAGCAGAGGGCACAAACCTGAATCACGAAGTGACAGGCGATATTGTACTTCCCTGATCCTGTATGAAGCATGCTCCCACATTTCCCCCCTTGCTCAAGGGGCATCGTATTCCCAAAGAGCGGGACACGGTAAAAACTGCCTGCACAATGATTGCCAAGCAATCGATTGGGGCCGGTGACATAGTCTGGTCTGAAGATAATCACCGGTTGAGATTTGCATTGGTGCTTGAGCCGGAGGTGGAGCGCAACAAGTGTTGCGAGATGCTTTACCTTGTCATGGTGGCATTTGGAGATGCCGCGGGTGCAATCAGCCCACCCGAGATAGCAATCACATACCGGTGGCCTGGCCTTGTTCTTGTGAATGAAGCGGTGGTCGGCAATGTTGACCTTCGCTTGCCGGAAAGTGCTGCTGAAGCAATTCCGGACTGGATGGTAGCATCGGTCGACATAGCCATTCGTCCGGAAAGACTGGAAGCCAATCCGGGGCATATGCCTGAGAAAACCACCATGTGGGATGAGGGGTGCGGGGAAATTACCAGAACAGAACTGTTGGAGTCGGTTTCCCGCCACATTGTTAACTGGATCCATACCTGGACAGAGGATGGCTTCAAACCGGTTCATCAGCAATGGACAGGTCGCATAAGTGAAAAGGCCGCTATCATGGATGGATTGGCCAAGGGTGAATTTGTTGGACTGGACGATAATGGCAATGCCCTTGTCAGGGAAGCTGACAGGATCACGAGTATTGATACGCTGGAAGCATTGAAACACTTTCAGCATCTACTGAAAGCCGACTGATGCGCTTTCTCCAAACTATCCGTTTCGATGAGTCTGATAGTCATGTCTTCGACATTGCGGCGACACCCGGGGAGTGGGCCGTGCCGGGAGGTTTCATGTTTGCTGGTATTGATCTGCGAACGCTCAACGGAAAAACGAAACAGGCCTTTGCAAACGGTTTTCTTTCACTCGAAAGTTTCGGGTACTCAACCCTCACATCAGTGGTCGAAATCAGAAAAGCGGAGTATGAATCCGCAACACAAAGACTGGCTGACAAGTTGCGAAACGAATGTGGTGCTCCGACTGATGAAGCAGCAGTTGAGGCAGCATCCGTGGAGATGAAATATGTATTGGACATGTGTGATGATGTGCCGGTGAATACGTTGTTTGCACTTGAACGCAAGCTTGATGCCGACAATGAAATTCGTGAGCGCTTTCGCATCATTCAGCCTGATCGTGGCCAGATGCATACAAAGATCTGGGAGATTGAGGAATGAACAATGCATTCTGGAAGTCGGCAGGGTATCAGCTTGTAAAGCGGGATGAACGGGGCTGGCTTTCACTCACGCCTGATTATTTGCGAGCCTATTTTACCCGTCCGGAGATACATCCCGTGGATGACTCCTGTGGCAATGAACACCGCTTGTTTGAAAAACTCATGGCAGATCCGTTTGCGGCGGTCAGTTCGTCTGAACTTGAAGCAATAGTCGATAAAGATGCCGCGGACAATTACAGGATCATTCTGAGATTTCGAAACCACCTTGTTGCGCATGGAACAATTGAAGGAGCCTATGCCGCCCTGTTCATGGGCGAACCAATCCGCATTCCGCCGGTCTTTATCGATCAGATGGTACACCTTATCCTTCGAAACATATTGGAGGATTGTTCTGATCCGTTTCAGTTAAGGACAGCAGAATTGTTTTTCCGGGAACAGGCTGTGATGACAGGCGAAGAGCAACTGATGCTGGCAGATCAGGAAATCGTGGAAATGCGTTCTGAAGCGGGTTTTGGAAGTTTGGGTCAATTGCTTGCCGAAAGTGGAACCCCGATGCGTGAAGTCTCACTGGATGTCATGACGGAGGAAAATTGCAGCCTTTACTGGGAGCGTTCGGACCAGTTTGACATGGCGGTGGATTTTCGCTTCACCCAACCCGCTCAAGATGCTTTCGGTCAAGTCATTCAGCAATGGATACACCATTTCCTTAAGGTAGAAACGCGAATTACGGCCGTTAAATCGGTCAAGGATGAGAAATGGTCATGGCATGTCGGGTGTGATGCAGAATCAACCCGGATAATGAATGCCTTGTATGAAGGCAAAACCCTGAGTGAGGACGTGATCTATAGATTGCTTGCCTTGTACAGGCTTGAATTTCTTGAATATAGCGAGATTATGGACACAATGCGCAGCAAGCCTGTATATTTGGGGCTTGCAATGAACGCGGACAGGAAGCTGGTCATGAAACCTCAGAACCTTCTGACCAACCTGCCGTTAATGGCTACCAGTTAGGAGAAGAACATGACTGCACAGGCACAAAGGGGCTTTGTTGATTCAATTGCAGCGCGTTTGCTTGCGCTATGCATCGCGATCGGTTTGTCGGCAATCCTGTTTTTCAACTATCAGGATGACATTGAACGCCTTGTCTCCGGAACGCCCTCGTCTGGATTGCCGGTAACGAATGCGGACACATCACCGGATCAGGCCTCCAATCCTGAACTTGCCCGATGCCTTCAGCAAAGGATTGGCGATGTAGACCGCATGAAGAAAGAAGGTGTTCTTTCCGATACCCAATACGAAGCCTTTCGTTCAAGGGCAGAGAACCTTTGCATTCAGCAAAATCCGTCCTGACACAATAGCCGAGCGCAAGTCCGGCACAAATTAATCGTCTATCAGGAAGTCGTTTTCTGAAAGCCCGTTACGCTCGGCATTCAGGTAGTCATCACTGGTGCGAGGTCGCGGTCTGGCTGAGGTTGCAAATGGATCCGTGGTGGAGTTTGCCTGCGCTTCGATACGGCAGTCCTCGCACATTTTGATCAGGCTTGACTGTTCTTCACTGGAAAACATGGAATGTTTCCCTGCAAGCTGTATCGAGATGCGCTCAATCACCGATCTTGTTGCAAATGGCTTGCCGCAGGAAATGCATGAAAAAGGTTCTTCTTCATAAAGTGTTTCCGGCTGCATGGCGGCCGGAGTGAAATTCATTTGCGGAACAAGTGCCAGTGCGTTTTCCGGGCATGTGGTTACGCACAAACCGCACTGGACACAGGCAGCCTCTGTGAAGCGCAGTCTTGGTTCTCCAGGGGTGTCGGTGATAGCACTGGCGGGACAAGCGGAGGTGCAGGCCATGCATAGCGTACAGGCTTCGCGGTCAATATCCACGCGGCCGTACGGTGCTGTTTCCGGAAGTGGAATGATGTCGGGTTTGGCCTTTGATGCAGCATGCAGTTTGGAAAACACAATCCGGGAATTTTCCCGTTTCTTGCCCACCGGTTTGAATGCGGAGTTTGTTATAGCAGGCTGCTTTGGCTGATTCAGCAATTGCTCATGAAGCTTGTCAGGATCAGTCTCTGTCAGCAGTCTTATTCGTGGTTCTGCTGAGAGGCCCAGTTCATCAATTATCTGGTTAGCCAGATAGATTTCTCCTTCGCACGCCTGGATTTCATCCGCGAGCTTGGGGTCAACGAGTATGTTGATGCCTGATGCACCACCGGCGATCATCGACAACAATTCCACATGTCCAAACACGGTTGCAGAATGAAAACCTGCAGGGATCGTGTTTGCAGGCAGGCCGTCACCATATCGTGCGATTGCACCAATCAGCTCGGTACCAAAGCCTTCGGCGTGCAGAAGCAGATTGGCATTCTTTCCTCCTGCCGAGGAATAAATTTCAAGCATGTTATGAACACGGCTGATCAGGTCAGCTTGTGTCGGGTATTGATAGGAGATTGAGCCTGTGGGACAGACGGCATGGCAAGAGCCGCAACCGCCGCATATGCCGGCGTCAATATTCACAGTCTCCCCAAGGCTGGTTATTGCACCCGCGGGACAGGCATCAAGACATTTGGAACACCCCGTCTTCATGGAATGCCCATGCGCACAGGTGTCGGCATTGTAGTCGACGTAAACAGGTTTCTCGAATTCCCCAACCATTTCAGCAAATTGCATTGCGGTTTTGAGGATCAGAACCGGATCACCGGGATCCAGACTGGCATAACCGTCTCTGTGATTGTGCCCGGAAAAGAGGGGCGTTTTTCCGGAAATGTCGAGTATGAGACTGCAACTGGATTGGGCACTGTTGCGGGGAATTCCGAATTCTGGTGCAGATCTTGATGAAGGACGCATCGGCGCATATTGATCAACAGTTACCTCAAAGGCCCCGAATGAACCTGATGCATTTGTAATCACCCCGCGATACACGGGAATATCGGCAACAGTTGGCAAAACAGGCTCATTGTCTGTGTCGCTCAGCATCAAGGTTACCGAGAGTTTGTCGGAAAGCAGTTTCGCAACTTCATACGCTTCCTGACCCGATCCATAGACAAGGCACATTCCGTCTGAATGGATGGATTTCAGCCGCGCAGGAGTATACTCATACTCGGCATCACCCAGAAGGGCCGCAATTTTCGGGTAGGCTTGAGGCGCTTCTGTCGACCAACCGGCCTGCTCGCGTATGTTCACATATTTCAACCTTGTGGTTGATGAACTCTCTTCGGCAATCTCATCAAACAGGGGAGCTTCCTGTGTGCAGGCGACAATCAGCTCTTCCCCGGAGGCTATTGATTCTTCGAATGAATCAAGTTGGGCACGGCACAAGCTGGTGTGCAATTTTCCGATATCGCGCCCAATCGCTTTTTCAAGCTTCTTGACATCAAGCGGCATTGTTTTTTCACAATTGCAAATGAGACAACGCGTCTGGGACAAGTCTCTCCTCCTTTTTTTACTGACAGTATATCGCTCTCTGCCTCATGCCAATTGTTTGTTGCAATTCACTTGCAGACCTGACTGGCACTGGTAAATTGTATGGGGAGGAATTGAAGTGAGATCGGTAGAAGAAAAAGAAGTCAGACTTCCGCTTGGCATCATTGTCGAGAAACGCAAGTCAAAGCATCCTTGGGCAGACTGGAATTGGCGCCCGGTTGCGGTTTATGTTGCCTTGAACGGTAGGGATAATGAAGCAAATGCTGAGTTGTTTGATGGTCCCGATTTCAAGCAATACCGGGCAGGCATCCTCTTTCTGGAACTGCATCACAAGGATGCAGAGGCCTTGCGCCTCAATCTGATGCAGGATGCACCTGAACTCTATGTTGTTCTTCGGGAAGCAGAGGACGGCACAGAACTGCCGTGGGAGCCTTTTCTTGTGACGGCTTCCCCTTACGAAGCCCAGGATTTTACAGATGCTGGGGATGACATCATCGAGAAAGTTGCCATGCCTGAAGTGGTTGCGGCATTCATCCAGGCATTTGTTGAAGAGCATTACGTCGAACAGGAGTTCAAGAAACGCAGGCGCGATAAACTGAATGTGGATGATCAGAAGTTCGGCAAAACACCCATCTTTGAGACCCATACAAAGCATTGAGCATGAGCAACAATCAAAAAGAAAGCGATGGCATACTTTCCCGTTGGTCGAGGAGAAAAAGGGGGCTGGAAGCGGAACAAAGCGAAGATCAATTAGCTAAGGCCGCCCCACCTGACGTCACCGACGAGCACCTGGAGGAACTGGAAGCCAACAGGCTTGCAGCAGAGGCAGTGGACCTTGATGCGGTGAACAGTGAAACGGACTTTTCATTGTTTCTCAAGGAAGGCGTTCCCGAGGCGCTAAAGCGCAAGGCATTGTCCGTGTTGTGGCGCTCCAATCCGATATTGGCAAATATTGACGGACTGAATGATTATGATGAGGATTTCGCCAATCCAAATCTGATCATGAAAAATTTCACGTCTGCTTACCGCGTCGGCAAAGGCTACATGAAGGAAATCCTTGAAGATGCCGAGGTGACCGGGGAGGTTGCGGAAAGTTTGCCAGAGGAAACGCTCACTTCTGCCGAACAGGAAACGGAAGCTGTTGATGATCAGCAGGATATTGCGCAATCAGAAGAATTTCCTGAAGTAACTGAAGACAATACAGAAACCGAACTTGTGTCTGAGAGTGAAAACGCACGGGAAGCAGAGCCTGCCGATGAATATGTGGCTCGTCCGAAAGTATCACTGAGAAAAAGACTGGAGCTTGCAGACAGGGAAGCCTGAGGCTTTGGGTTGGTCTGGTTTTTCTTGGTATACAAACTGTTGGTTTTAATGACAGATTCGGTTTCTTGCCTTTATTTTACATAGGGTTGGCCGATTGCAGCAGGAGGGTTTGCTTTCCCGATGAACCCGGCTAGCAGCACAACCACCATGATGTAGGGCAGGGCCAGCATCAACTGGGTTGGGGCCTCGCCGATTAAAGGTATCTCGACTCCCTGTAGCCGTGCACTGGATGCTTCCAGAAATCCGAACAGCAGGCAGGCAAAGAAAGCAGGGTAGGGACGCCATTTTCCGAAAATAACGGCTGCCAATGCAATATATCCCTTGCCTGCCGACATTTCCCGAACAAAACCGGCACCTTGGGCTGTTGAGAGATATGCGCCTGCGATGCCGCAAAGTATACCTGCTATGATCACCGCCCTGTATCGTAGCCAGGCTACAGAAACGCCAGCACTGTCAACTGCTTGTGGTAACTCACCAACAGCCCTCAACCTGAGGCCGAACCGGGTACGGTAAAAGATAAAGGCACTTACCGGAACGGCCAGCAGGGCGATGTACGTGATAAGATTGTGTCCACTGATCAATTCCCGGTAAATTGAACCAACAGCCGGTATTTGGTTCAGGGTTTCAACCAATGGCCATTCGAGGGGTGTAAACCGTTCAGAACGACCCAGAGGAGGGGTTTGGCCTCCCTGATGAAACAGGGCAATTGCAATCGTAACTGTAAGGCCTGAGGCAAGAATATTGATTGCAAGCCCGCTCACAACCTGATTGCCCCGGTGTGTTATGCAGGCAAAACCATGAACCAGTGCAAAACCTACACTGGCCAGGATTGCACACAAGATTCCGAGCCAGGCCGAGCCGGTAGTTGTTGCAACAGTTGCTGCAACGAATGCACCGGCAAGGAGTTTTCCTTCAAGGGAAATATCGATTATTCCGGATCTTTCGGAAAACATGCCGGCCATCGCGCAAAGTATGAGCGGGGTGGCTACACGAAACGTCGCGTCAATCGTCAGCAGAAACTGCAGCATAAAGTCATTCATTTACGGCCTGCTTCCTGTTCAAAATACTAGCCAGAAAATGGGACAGGGGCCGGTTGAACATGTATGCCAGAGCGCCTGAAAACAGGATTATCATGCCCTGAATAACGAGGACCATCTCACGGGTTATGGAGTCAAACTCAAAATCAAGCTCGGCACCGCCTTGAAAAAGAGCGCCAAAGAGCAGGCTCGCAAGAAATATTCCGACTGGATGGTTTCGGCCCATCAGCGCAACAGCAATACCGGTAAACCCGTATCCTGAAGTGAAATTCAGCAGCACCTTGTGCTGTACACCAAGAATTTCATTGGTTGCCATCAATCCGGCGAAAGCGCCAGAGATCAGCATCGTGATGATGATAACCCTGGGGACGTTTATGCCCGCATAATGCGCCGCCTGCTGGTTGTGCCCTACAGCCCTTAACTCGTATCCAAATCTTGTTTTCCAAACCAGCACCCAGAAAAAGACCAGTGCTGCCAGTGCCAGGACAAATGAGAGGTTTAATGGAGAACGGGCAACATCTATGGAAACACTGGCCAGCAACTCCGAAAATTTGGGCAGGAAAGCGTTTGCATCAAAGGTTGGCGTTTGCGGAGATTGCTGTCCTTTTTGGATTAACGGCCCGGCCAGCAGCCACACCATCAATGATGAGGCTATGAAATTGAACATGATTGTCGTGATGACGATGTGGCTACCCCGCTTGGCTTGCAGGTAGCCTGGTACAAAGGCCCAGGCTGCGCCAAACAGCGCTGAAGCGATAACCGCAACAGGCAATACGATTAAGGGCGAGAAATCTGCGCCGAGCCACAGGGCCGCAAGCCCGGCGCCAAGTCCTCCCAGATATGCCTGTCCTTCACCGCCGATATTAAACATCATCGCGTGGAAGGCGATCGCTACAGCGAGACCGGTAAAAATGAAATTGGTAGTGTAATAAAGCGTATATCCAAGGCTGCTGGGATAAACGAAGGCTCCCTTGATCATGACACTCAAGGCAGAAAAGGGGTTCTCACCCAGCATTGCAATAATGACGCCGCAAACAAGCAGTGCAGCCAGCAGATTGATAACAGGTAACAGTATGACATCAGCCCAATAGGGGAGCGGAGGTGCCGACTTCATGCAGCTTCTTCTTTCGCAATTCCTGCCATCATGAGACCAATGCGACGTTCGGTGGCGTCTGCGCTGTCCAGAACACCAACAATCCGCCCTTCATTCATGACCATGATCCGGTCTGACAGGGCCAGTATTTCATCCAGTTCAACTGAAACGAGAAGAATGGCACAACCTTTGTCCCTGAGTGCAACTAGCTGTTTGTGAATGAACTCGATAGCGCCAATGTCTACACCCCGGGTCGGCTGCCCAACGATAAGAACTTTGGGCTCTGCGTTCATTTCGCGGGCAATCACGAGTTTTTGCTGGTTGCCTCCGGAAAAGTTTTTAGCAGGCAGGTCCGGATTGGCCGGACGAACATCAAAGCGTTCGATCATGGTTTCTGCATGGGAGCGGATCGACTTTTGGTCCATCAGCAAGCCATTTCCGGTCAACTCTGTATGGTGAAATCCGAAAACAAGATTCTCACTGGCTTCGAAATTGAGAACGAGCCCGTGCTGATGACGATCCTCTGGAATATGGCCAAGACCGGTTTTTCGCATTGAGTCAGGATGTTTCGGGTGTTTGCTGTCGATCTGGTCGCCAAGAATTTCCATTTGCCCGGTATCAAATGTACGCATTCCTGCAAACACTTCCATCAGTTCTGACTGTCCATTGCCGGCAACGCCAGCGACGCCAAGAATTTCACCTGCCCGAAGGTCGAAGGTAATCTCTGTCAAGAGAGGTTGACCATCGTTTGAAGACAGGCCGAGGCCGTTTACGGAAAGTCTTGTTTCTCCGGTTGATGCCGCATTTTTTTCAACACGCAACAACACTTCCCTGCCCACCATCAATTCTGCAAGCTCACCGCTATTGGTCTTGGAAGTTTCCCGGCTACCGACGATTTTTCCGTCCCTGATGATGCTCACCGAATCTGTGATTGCCATGATTTCTGCGAGTTTGTGGGTGATCAGGATGATCGTCACACCGCGGGCACGCAATGCTCTCAGAATGGCAAACAAGCTGTCTGTTTCCTGAGGAGTGAGAACCCCCGTAGGTTCATCAAGTATCAGGATACGAGCGCCACCACGTATTGCCTTGATGATTTCTATTCTTTGCCTTGTGCCAACGGGCAAATCCTCAACCTTGGCATGCGGATTAACTTGCATGCCGTATTCAGTCTCGAGTTCTTCAAGTTCTCTCATGGTTGAAGCAATGCCATCCTTGAGAAGCATGTCTCCTTCTCGGCCCAGCATAATGTTTTCAAGTACGGTAAAATTGGGAACGAGCATAAAATGCTGGTGGACCATGCCAATACCCAGAGATATGGCATCAGCACTCGAACGTATTTCAACCGGCTTCCCGTCTATCAGGATTGAGCCCGAGTCTGCGGAATGCAGGCCAAAGAGAATATTCATCAGGGTAGACTTGCCAGCGCCATTCTCGCCAACAATTCCGTGAATTGCAGCATTCTCTACTGCCAGGGATATGTTTCGATTGGCTTGAACCCTGCCGAATGACTTGCAAACGTTCTGGAGTTCGATTGCAAAGGGAGATGTTGTTTCAACATCTCCCTTGCCTGTTTTTATAGCCATGTGGAACTCAGCCGCTCTTATTGAGGGCAGGTGTTGTCACTGCGATAATCATGCACCGAAATGTCACCGGCAACGATTTCTGCACTTGCAGAATCTATTGCAGTTTTCATTTCATCCGTGATCAATTTTTCATTGTTTTCGTCAAGTGCCCATCCAACACCGTTTTCTGCAAGGCCGAGGATGCGAACACCTGTTTCGAAATCGCCGGACATGCCGTCTTTCATGGTTTCGTATGCTGCAACATCCACACGCTTCAGCATTGAAGTCAGCACTGATCCGGGAGCAAGGTGGTTCTGGTTCGAGTCCACACCGATAGCCAGTTTTTCAGCATCTGCAGCGGCTCTGATAACCCCGATACCGGTTCCGCCTGCGGCCTGATAAATCACGTCAGCGCCACGGTCGATCTGGCTTTGGGTTAGTTCAGCACCCTTGCCCGGGTCATTCCATGCTGCCGGAGTGGTGCCGGTCATGTTTTGCAGTATGTCGATATCGGCATTGACTGCTTTTGCACCCTGCACATAGCCACAGGCAAATGCACGGATAAGCGGAATGTCCATGCCGCCCACAAAGCCGATCTTGCCGGTATCTGATGCCAGTGCTGCAGCCATGCCTACCAAATAGCTGCCTTCATGCTCCTTGAAGGCATACTGGCGCAGGTTGGGTTGGTCGAGCCAGTTTACATCAATGATTGCAAAATTCCGGTCAGGGTTTTCGCCTGCCACCTTGTTGATGGCATCGGCCTGCGCGAAGCCAACACCCAATACCAATGTTGCGCCACGGTCCACCATGCGCTGCATGGCCTGCTCCCGTTGCGTTTCATTGGTTACTTCAAACTCCATGACCTTGATGCCGGTTTCGTCAGTAAAGCGCTTGATGCCGTTATAGACACCTTCATTGAATGATTTGTCGAATTTGCCACCCATGTCGTAAATCACAGCAGGCTTGAAATCTTCTGCCCACGCCTGAATGACTGTGAACATGACCAGCATTCCTGCTGCCACCAGTTTGATTGATAGGTTCATTGGTCCTCTCCCTTTTATGCTGTTATTTCAGGCCGATCTCGCGCAGCCTTTCATCAAGATACTCACCTGCTGTCTGTTTTTCGTCCAGTTGCACTTCTGGGCGTGGATGAACGAAAAGGGGCATCGAGTAACGTGAACGGTTTTCCTGATCAGGCGGATTTACAACCCGATGGGGCGTTGAGGGGTAATACCCTCCTGTAGCCTTTGAAAGCATGTCACCGGAATTTATGGTGATGTATCCGGAATTGCAGGGGACATCATGCCAGTCTCCCTTGCTGTCCTTGGCCTGCAAACCCGGCTCGCTTCCGGTTACCAGAAGTGTGATCAGGTTAATGTCTTCGTGGGCTGCTGCACGGACTTCACCAGCTTCAACATTGTCGGGAAGTGGCGGATAATGAAGTACACGCAACAGGTTGTGTTCACTGCCGGAAATCATGTCAGTCAGCGATTGTGAGAGTTTGCTTCTCGTCTCGGAGGGCATGTGGTTGTCCAGCCAGTCGAGCAACTCGGCACCGATTGCAATCATTTTTTTCTGAAATGACCTGGTTTCGCTTTCCACATCGGCTGGAACAGGCTTGCTCTCGTAGACGTGGTAAAATTCCTTCAGGTCCTTTTGAGCGCTACCCTTCGCATTTTCAGATTTGTAGCCGTAATAACCGTGAACTTCGCCCGGTTGAACTGCATCTTTGAACCGGTCATCCTTGGTAAAGTAGTTTGACCAGGCTTTGTACATTTGATCGATTTCATTTTTTGAAATCGGATGGCCCTTGAGAATGGCAAAGCCCGTCTCGTGAAGCGATTTTGAAAATTTCACACCTGCATCGGGATCATCGTAAGCGATCGCCAGAACATTGAAATCCGACATTAAACCTCGTTACTGTTTGATTGTTGGCTGTCTGGTGCCGACTTCATGATATCAAGAAACCGCTCTCGCACCGCATTGGCGTCAATGCCGGTGGCAACTCTTGTATTCATTCTGCCCTCTCCCTGATACCGGATGGTTTTTCCGGTTTCCTCACCATCAAGGATAACACCAACAGGGGTTTCGTCAAACGAAACAAACTGAGGGGACACAATTGAAATAACTGCCGTGGGATCGTGCATGTGACAACCATCAATGCCGTCTACCTTCCGATGGAAATCAAAATAGAATTGTGCGGCATCATCGAGAAATCCACCGAACTTGGGAGAGGCTGATGCAAGGGCTGCAAAATCTGCGGGAGAACAGATAATCCGATGCGTTACGTCAAGGCCGATCATTGACACTTTCCAGTTTGCGGAAAACACCTTTTCGGCGGCATGCGGATCCTGCCAGATATTGGCTTCGGCATGGGGAGTTACATTCCCACCTTCATCAAGGCTTCCACCCATTACGGTAACCGATTTTACTTTGCTTGCGAGTGACGAGTCGTGTTCAAGCGCCAGTGCCAGGTTCGTCAAGGGACCTACCGGACACAGAACAAGCTCACCTTCATGCAGGTCAGCCATTTTGCAGATGAACTCATGTGCCGGTTCTTTTGCCGGCTTTCTTTTCGGGGTAAAGGCAGGAACATCTCCAAAACCTTCCCGGCCATGAACTTCCCAGGCAACTTCCCTTGCCTCCTGAACAAGAGGTCGCGTGGCACCGGCGGCAACGGGTATGTCGAGACCGGTCATCTCGACAAGTGCGAGGGCATTTCTGGTGGCGATTTCAGTTGTAACATTGCCGAAAATCGAGGTGAGCCCCACCAATTCGATAGCGGGATCAAAAGCTGCATAGAGTACGGCCATTGCATCATCAACGCCCGGATCGGTATCAATAAGTACTTTTGTTGGGGTCATCCTGATTTCCGTTCATGAAGAAAACTGGTTACTTCCTCTCGGGAAGGAATGGCTGTCGCCGCACCGTGACGCGTCACCTGGATTGCAGAAGCTGCTGCTGCATATTCAAGTGCTTCTGCAAGCGTGCAACCCATGTCATGCATCGCCAGAAAACTGCCCAGAAACGTGTCACCGGCACCTGTTGTATCCTTGGCCTCCACCTGAAAAGCCTTTTGGTCGAACCGCTCGTTATTTTTGTAAAACCTGGCGCCATCCTGCCCCAGGGTAACAAGAAGTTGTGACACAGGTATTTCTTCAAGAGGAACACCCAGTGTTCTGGATAGCGCCTCAGCTTCTCCCTGATTGACAGCCAGCAGGTCAATTTTACTGATCAGGGAAAGGACTGTTTCCGCATCAAATGGAGCAGCAGCATAGGCAACGGGCATGTTGTATTCTTTTGCTGCCTGCACAATCTCGCGGGCAAGATTGGTTTCGTTTTGCAGCAATACCCAGCCGTTGCCGGAATTGTTTTTCAGGGAGTTTTCTATCATTGAGGAGGTAAAGGACTGGTTGGCCCCGCCCTCGATGACAATCTGGTTCTCGCCTTTACGATCAATAGATATAATTGCATGACCAGTGGGCTTGTCAGACAGTGTGATGATATGGTCGAGGGAAACACCCAGTCCGCGAATTTCATCCAGTGCCCATTGTCCATCGGTTCCAACCGCGCCGACATGTATGAGCTTTCCCCTTGCCTGGGCAACAGCAATGGACTGGTTCATGCCTTTTCCGCCAAGGAACTTGTCATAGCCCTTGGAAAATAGCGTTTCCCCTGGCTTCGGCATGTGGTCCACCTGATATACGTGATCAATGTTGATTGACCCGAAATTTATGATCATGCCAGCAGCCTGAGCCATTATGGTTGAATTGATAAGCTGACGTTAAAACCCGCTTGCCCTGCTGGCAAGCAAGGTTTTCTGGCAAAACCCTGCGTAATGGTGAAACGCACTAATTTTGAAAGACAGGACAAACGTTTGGCAAGAAACCGGCTGGCGGACACTCTGCTGTATGGTCCAATTCATGCCCTGTTGCCACTGGCAAACTTTTGCCCGCCAGTGGCATGCATTTTTTAGAATGCGGAGTTTGTTTTGGGAGCCCGTTTTGGGCGGGCACCTGCTGTTTTGGGCTTATGCACCCACAACGCTTTTGAAACCCTCGAAATTGGGGTGTCCAAGGTAGAGTTTCTTGTTGTTGCCGGCGTTTTTGTGGGCCTGTTTGAAGTTTTCCGACTTTGTCCAGGCGATGAAATCATCTTCGCTTTTCCATACTGTATGAGAAGCAAAAAGTGTATAGCCCTCATCCTCATTCAATGCGCCCCGCATTAGATGGAATTCAACAAATCCGGGCATTTCATTCAGTGAGGATTTGCGGTTTTTCCATACGTCCTCAAACTCTGTTTCCTGGCCCTCAATTACTTTGAAGCGGTTCATTGCAAGATACATGTCAGTCCTTTCAGATGTTACTTGAATACAATTGGAACGTTGAATGCCCACCTGGATCGTCTGGCAGCGTCAGGTATTTGGGGGAATGGTGCCGCACGGCGTACGGTACTTACTGCCGCGGCATCAAGATTGGCCGAGCCTGATCCCTTGATGATCCGTACATTACTTACCGAGCCTGATTTCAAGACTACAAAGCTGACGACGACACGTCCGTCTGACCGTGTCTTTCCGTTTTTCTTGGGACGTACTTTCGCTCGTCTGATTTTGCGTTGGATCTTGCCGGGATAGTTGGAAACGGAAGCGTTGCCGGCAAGGCTGGCCATCCGGCTTTTTTTGCCACTTCTGTTTTGTTTGGCCTTTTTGTTTCCGGTTTTTGTACCTGCCCGGTTGTTCGCTTGCTGTGATCCGTTGTTGCCAGAAGTTGTGCGTTTCTGTTTCTGGACCGTTTGAGTGACTTTTTTCGCAGGTCGTTTCTTTGCAGTCTGTCTTTTGACGGGTTCTGCTTCTTTTCGGGCCTGCTTAACAACCTTTCTTGGCTGGGGCACAGGCACGACAGATTCGGGGGGAACAAGAGAAGAGACAGAATCAGGGGTTTCGACCGTTTCAGATAATGGCGCTTCCTCTGGAGGCAGTGCGTTTTGTACGGTTTCATGTGTCTGTTCATTAGGCTCAAGTGCACTCAGTTGAACCGGCTGTACTGCGGGTTCAGTTTCTTGCAGGTCAGACTCTGTTGGTTTTGGTTGTTCGGAAGATATGGTTTCGGGTTCAATGGTTTCTATTACTTCCGATTCAGTTGCTTGCTGCTCATCAGCAGGTGTTTCGACGGGCTCGACAATTTCACTTGGAGCACCTGAGGCACGCATTTCCGTAAATGCTTCTCCAAAAGTTTCCACAGCAAGCTCGGTGCCACCCTGGATTTGGGCGTCGGGGTCAGCATCCTTGAAGACACTACCCAGGGCAATGTGCGCTGCGATCGACAGGGCAACTGCAAGGGGCCATTTTAACGTTTGAATTTTCACTTGGAGGACTTCTCCGTAACAATTCGGATTTCAGCGATTCCTGCTGCCTTGATCTGGTTGATGACGTCGATAACCCGAACCGCACTCGCGTCCTTGTCGGGCAGGATTCTCAGTGGAGCGGGGGAAATTGTCTCTTTTGATGACGGGGACATGCCTTCAAGATAACTTTCAAGCGTTACCTGGACACCATTCGCAAAAAGTGAGCCATCCTTGCGCACTCCCAACGCGCCTTCGAGTTCAGCATTGTTCTCGCGGGTATTGTCCACCGGCGTGATTGCGCGATCAAGCGGTGGGACGATAGTGCCTGCAATGAGAAAGAATATCAGCATCAGAAAGACAATGTTGATGAGGGCAACCGTTGTGTCGCGCTCCTTGCTCTTTCTTGGCTGGGATAACGATATCATTATTTCACCAGAGTAGGTTGGATTTTTGCGGCCCCCAGCATTTCAATCGCATCGACCATGGATTGTGCCGTGACATCTTCGCTTACCCGTATGATGGCCTTTACGGTCTCGCCATCCGGTTTCTCGTATACGGAAAGGTGGGTGGGTACTTGTTCGGGAGAGACTGGCACACCGTTAATGCGCCATTGCTCTTTATCAATTTGAACGAATAGTTGCGGCTTTTCCGCACTACTTCCTGACCCGGCCCTGGCGCTGGATACTTCCACTTCCGAGTATTTGCTGAAAGTTGAGGACAGCATGAAAAAAAGCAGCAAAAGAAATATGACATCAATCAATGACGTCATGGAAAGAGGACGCCTTTTTCTCTGGGCGAAATCAAGTTGCATAAGCCGGTTCCATCCCGCTTGTTTCATCTGCGGAAACTGTGGATGTTGATACACCTTCACCGCCGTTCAAAAGGTCTGAGGACAGGGTTTGTATGGCAACACGTTCGTCTTCGAGTCGCGTTTCAAACCATGTAAGAACCAGTGATACAGGCATGGCTACGGCCAGCCCCGCTGCGGTGGTCAGCAATGCAACCCAAATACCCCCAGCCAGTATTGAGGGATCAACCGAATTGCCTGCTGTCTGAAGCTTCTGGAAGGCATCGATCATCCCAAGTACAGTGCCAAACAGGCCAAGTAGCGGAGCAAGCTGTGCAATTGCTTCAAGAGTTCTAAAACCGCGCTGCAATTCATGAAGTTTCTTCAGGGCAACAGCACCAATCGTTTCCTCAACGTCTTCCTTGAACTTGTCACCCCTGGCAAGTTGTTTCATCCCTGCCAGCAGTGACTGGTCCAAAGCACTGCGTCTTCCTTCAAGCAGGGTGATTGCGCCGTCCCTGTCACCACGCTCCCAATGATCAAGTGCCCTCTTGCCATTGCCATGGGCGCCCACTTTCCAGGCCATGAACATGCCGAGTTTTATTCCAATCAGTGCCAGGGCGAATACAGAAACGCCAATCAGAATGGCGACAACAGGTCCGCCAAGCTCAATAAAGGAAGTGGCAGGTGTAAGCAGATTGCTCATTGGATTTAAACCTAGTTCAGAAATTCAATTTTGGTTTTGTTTGAAATGCGCAGTGACTGGCTGCAAATGGCTTTGTCAAAACCCTCTCCATCGCAGGTGGAAACGCCATTCACCAATATGCGGCCCAACTCAGTGCATTTGATATTGTCCAGTTGAAACTGGCGGACACGAAACTTTCCGGTCTGGATTTCATTGAAATCAAATACGGTCATGCGCTCTACGCGACCCTCTTTGTTAAACAGGACGAATTCGTAAGCGAGTTTTTTGATGTCTTTATCAAAGCCGTTTGAGGCTAAAAATGTAATGCGGCAACCATTTCCCACGTCGTCCACAGTATTCAGTTCCAGCGCAATATTCTTGCCGGTTTTCTCGTCTGCCTGCGCATTGACCGGCATTGTCTGCAAACAGAAAACTGCTGCGATGCAGGGAACCATTCGAAGTGTTCTGAAAATTCTGTGCACGTGCATCTCCGATTGATGGGCTGTTCCGGAGCACTCGCTTGCCTTCGGCTAGCTTGCGCATAAATACTTGACTGATTGGGTCATGTATTGATAGCGATATCTAACGGAATATTGCTAGTCAAGTTTGACTGGCGGAAAATTTGCCGAGCCAGCCATCCTGCGAGCCAGGCATCAAAGCAATCACTAAGGTAACATGAACACAACCAAAGCCGACAAAGGCAATGCATCCGGCGTTTCTTCAATTGATACAGAATTACAGAAAAACGCAGGATCCCGCTCCCCCAAAACCTACTCATCCAGAGATCTCTTTGGCCCCGGTTCCGAGATTTGCATAGATCATGCCGGGTTCCTGTATCGCTTGAGAATAACAAAACAGGGCAAGCTGATTTTGAACAAGTGAGTCGTTTTCCAGCAAAGCTCTATAATACACAGGACAAAATAATGAATGTCATCAAACAGCGAGCCAACCACTCCCGGCTGCTTTCACTTGGAAATGACTTGATCGCTTACTGCATGCTGCTTTTGTTGTCAGCAATAGTGGCTACAGGGGCTGCGAACCGGGTTATGGCCGATGAGGCGCGGCCTTACGAACGGGTCGTAACGATTGGTGGTTCGCTTACGGAAATTGTATATGCCTTGGGAGAGCAAGAGCGCCTTGCAGGCCGTGATACAACAAGCGTATATCCCCAGGCCGTTTTTGGTGTGCCGGACGTAGGGTATATTCGCCAACTTTCCCCGGAGGGCGTGTTGTCGGTCAACCCGGACCTCATCCTTGCACTGGAAGGGGCGGGGCCACCTGAAACAATTGATACGCTGAAAGAGGCTGGCCTATCTATAATCACCGTCCCGGAACGCTATACAGCGGACAACATCATCGAGAAAATCAAAGCGGTTGGGGAGGCGCTGGGTGTATCCCAAAAGGCTGAGGCACTTGCCGAAGAAACCCAAGAGCGCCTGGACCTTGCACTTGGGGCAAATGGGCAGGACGGCAGCGAAAGGAAAGTGCTTTTTGTGCTTTCACTACGTTCCGGCAAGGTGCTTGCAGCCGGTAACAGTACTGCCGCAAACAGCATGATCGGCCTGGCAGGTGCTGAAAATGCAATTACCGGGTTCGATGGTTACAAGCAGGTTAGCGATGAAGCGGTAATTACTGCGCAGCCTGATGTTGTCTTGATGATGAACTCAAGAGGAAATCATTCAGGATCGGACACGGAAATTCTCACGCACCCTGCAATTGTTTCTACTCCTGCGGGCAAGAATGGACATCTCGTTCGCATGGATGGATTGTTCCTTTTGGGTTTCGGTCCACGAACTGCTGATGCAATCGGAGAACTGAAATCATCATTTGACAAGCTCGGCCGGTAACGTGACGACCGCTTCGATACAGAATGGCAAACTGCCTGTGAAAACGGTTCACAAGCGCAGGAATGGTGGTCGTGCCGGTTTGGCAAAACTCGTCATCACCATGCTGGTACTTCTTTATGTGTTGGTTTCACTTGTAACGCTCGGCATCGGAGCGGCGGATGTTTCGATCACACAAATGGCAATGGACTGGTTGTTCTCGGGAAATGGCGAAGCGATAAGCCCGCGTGACAAGCTGATACTGTTTGAGATCAGGTTGCCGCGATTGTTTCTTGGCACCCTCATCGGTGCAGCATTGGCTGTGTCAGGCGCGGTGCTGCAATCCCTGTTCAGAAACCCTTTGGCTGATCCCGGCATTATCGGAGTGTCCGCCGGGGCAAGCCTTGGAGCGGTTGCAACAATTGTTCTGGGAGGCACGTTTCTCGGTTCGTTCGTAACCGTCCTGGGTGTGTTTTCCTTGCCTGTCATGGCGTTCTTCGGAGCCTTGATGATTACAATCCTCTTGCATCGCATTGCTACCAGGGATGGCAAGACTTCAATAGTAACAATGCTGTTGGCCGGCATCGCATTGCAGGCATTCGTCATGGCGATAACCGGCATTTTGATATTCATGGCCGATGACCAACAATTGCGTGATCTTACCTTCTGGGGGCTTGGTTCCCTGGCAGGTGCCACATGGTCGAAGATAGGCGCCTCCGGGCTGATTATTCTGGTGTCATTCTGTACATTGCCTCTTCTTGCAAATGCATTGAATGCGCTGTCGTTTGGTGAGGCCTCCGCCTTTCACATGGGCGTGGACGTTCAGCGGATAAAGACCATTGCGGTTTGTGCCACGGCTGCTGCAACCGGTGCCGCAGTAGCCGTAAGCGGTGGAATTGGATTTGTTGGTATAGTGGTGCCGCATTTGTTGCGGTTGGCGATTGGGCCGGATAACCGGTATCTTCTTCCTGCCTCTGCCTTGCTCGGAGCGGTATTGCTTATCTGCGCAGATGCCGTTGCACGGGTAATCGTGGCCCCTGCTGAACTGCCGATCGGGATTATTACGGCCCTGATAGGTGCCCCGTTCTTTCTCTGGCTTTTGTTAAAGCGTAGAGGGCTTCTTTTGTCATGATTGTCACCAAAAACCTGAATGTGAAATTGGGACACAAGTCCGTTCTGCATGACCTTTCCGTATCAGCGAAGACAGGTGAGGTGACAGCAGTGATTGGTCCCAACGGTTCTGGCAAATCGACACTGCTGAAGGCAATCAGCGGTGAATTGAACTATGATGGATCAATACTGCTTAACGGACAGGAAGTTTCTGCTACTTCTGCACAGGTATTGGCTTTTGAGCGTGGAGTTCTCCCACAGCACACGACGGTATCCTTTCCCTTCACTGTTGATGAAGTGGTGTCAATGGGAGCGCGATCGGGCCCTTTCGGACTTGCGCGCGAGGCTGGTAGTCGCATTCAGGATGAAGCCTTGCACCATGTCGGATTGGCAGGTTTTGCAGAACGCTCATACCATGAATTGTCGGGAGGCGAGCAGCAAAGGGTGCAGCTTGCAAGAGTGTTGTGCCAGGTTTGGAAGCCTGTAGATGGTGAAGTGTCCAGATGGCTGTTTCTGGATGAACCTGTAGCAAGTCTGGATATCCAGCATCAATTGTCGATCATGCAATTGTCCCGCGCTTATGCAAGCTCAGGCGGTGGCGTGGTGACGATCATGCATGACCTGAACCTGACATTCATGTATGCGAACAAGGTTATTCTTCTCAAGGATGGCAGGGTGTTGGCGAGCGGCTTGCCAGAAGAAGTAATCACTGACGAGAATCTGCTGGAAGCATTTGAATGCAGGTTAAAAGTGTCTCAAATACCTGAAAAAAATAATCATTTTGTTTTGTCGCAAAGTGTTGAAATGTGACGGCAAAGTGGCAAAAATTAGTTGACTAAAAAAGTTCAGTATTTTAGATGTTCCAAAAAATGATGAAGTAGCCAGCCAACCCGATTGATATGCGGTCAGCAAGCCAACCAACCAAGCAGGGAACTTGCAATGCGTCGCTTATCAGTCCTTTCAGCCATTCTTCTAAGCTCAACAGCTTTGCACTTATCTGTTGTTCAAGCACAGGAAACCCGTGAGCCATTCCTGCTGGACCAGGTCACGGTGACGTCGACCAAGACAGAAGAAACGGTGATTGACTCCCCATCCAGCTCCAGTGTTGTTTCTGCCGAAACACTTGAGATTTTCCAGCCCGATGATGTGAGTGAAATCTTTCGCGGCGTACCGGGCGTGGAAACCCAGACCGACGGCACTGATCCGTCAACCGCAATCAATATCCGTGGCCTGCAGGATTTCGGTCGTGTCAATGTATTGATTGAGGGTGCACGACAGGATTTCCAACGTTCGGGACACGGTCCGGATGGCATGTTCTATCTGGAGCCTGAATTGATCAAGCAGGTTGATATTACCCGTGGTCCGGGTGCCGTTGTTTATGGATCTGGGGCAATAGGCGGTGTAGTGAATTTTGAACTCAAGGATGCATCCGACATCCTGTCTCCTGATGAGCGCATGGGGGGCGTCATAAAGGCAAGTTATGATACCAATGATGAAGGAATTCTTCTTAGCGGCATAGGCGCCATTCAGGAAGATAATTTCGATATATTGGGTAATGTTGTCTGGCGTCAGGATGAAAACTATTCAGACGGTAACGGAAATGAGGTGAATGATACTGGCGAAGAAATCGTCAGCGGACTTGTAAAAGCCAAGTTCCGTCCAGGTGAGGGGCATGAATTTACAGCAATTGCCAGCATTTTTGATGCCACATATGAGACCGGTCCGACATTTGCAACCAACAATCCTGTCCGGGATTCAGAGACAAGATCCACAAATCTGATTGGAAAGTGGAATTTTGAAAGCCCGGATAATCCCCTGATCGACGTATCTGCGAATGTTTATTACACAAATACACAGACAGATCAGGTTCGTCGGGGGACAATGAATGCAAGAAGTTTTGAAATTGATACCTACGGATTCGACCTTTTCAACACTTCACGTTTTGAAGCAGGTGCGTTTTCTCATGAACTAACCTACGGTATCGACGGCTTCCTGGATGAGGTTGAAGTTGTTGATCCGGGTGGAACAGGTGCGTTGTTTACGCCATCGGGTGAGCGGACGGTGTTTGGTGGGTTTGTCCAGGACAAAGCCCAATATCAGGAGTGGCTGGAGATTATTGCAGCGCTCAGGTTTGACAGTTATGAACTGGACGGCACGGGCGGGCTTAATCTTGAAGGTACCAACGTTTCACCCAAACTTACTGTTGCCGTTACCCCGGTTGAGGGCATTCAGTTTTTCGCAACGTATGCAGAGGGGTTCAGGGCTCCGGCGATCACGGAAGTGTTCAATGCCGGGAGTCATCCGCCACCTTTCGTTTTTGATCTTCTTCCGAATACCAATCTCAAACCGGAAGAAGCTGAAAACGTCGAATTCGGGGTTAACCTGAAGCAGGATGGAATTTTCAGCGAAGATGATCGGTTCAGGGCAAAAATTGTTTATTTCGATAATTCGGTCGAGAACTATATTGAAGGCCGTCTGACTTTCATGCCACCTCCAGCCACCTCAACATTCCAGTATGTCAATGTGGCGCAAGCTGAAATCTCTGGCCTGGAAATTGAAGCGGCCTACGAAGTCGGAAACTTTTTCAGCTCCCTTGCATACAGTAACATACGTGGTGATGATGTTACGGCAAACCAGCCACTCACAAGCATACGTCCAGAAAAGTTTTCAGCCACTGCCGGTCTCAGGTTTCTTGACGATACTCTGATTGTTGGTGGGCGCGTGACTGCGGTTGCCAAGCAGAACAGGGCCCCGGCAAGCGTTGCAGCAAACCTGGTGGGTAATTCGTATGAACTGGTTGATCTGTTTCTGAATTACGCACCAGACGACCGTTCGAGCTATGGAATTGTCTTGAATAATATTACTGATGAGCACTATCAGAAATATCTGGACGAAAACTTCAGTGAAGGCTTTTCGGCGACTATCACTGCCAAGTTCAAACTCTGAATCGATAACGGTTCCAGACAACTAGAATCTGGTGGCTTTGGAACAGTTCTAAAACATACCATTTGACATCTTAAACATGACTATTATTGTCATGTATAAATGGAAGCGGATTCAGGTACCAATGCCTGTTTCGGAGTTTGAAATTAAGAACATGCATGTTTGCGGGTTTCGGTGAGTTGTGGGATGACTGTACAAGTTCAAAAATATCAGAACCGTGCCTCTGAACATCTCATCCTCGAAGGTTACCGCAGGTGGAGTAGCGGGATTATAACCGGTGATTACTCGCATTGGCAGGATGTCTGGAACATGTATGCAGTGAACCTGGGTGCAAGAGAGGGGCGTATTGCCCTGGATGCGCTCGTGCGTTTCACAAAAACACTGGGGCTTTGTGCAGCTTGTCCGCTGAAAACAAGCCCGGTCGGTTGTTACTCGCTGTGTCGGGACGAAGTCCTTATTCTCGGACTTGTGTCCGGCATTCAGCACGATGAAAAAACAGCCATAACCCTTTGCCTTGATGGTTTGACGTGTCCTACGCGCTGTGGGGAAGTACTTGATGCAGCCGAGATACTTGCCGTTACGCTACGTGCGATGGACAAAACCCTCCTGCCGATACCGGCCCGAACCATCAAGGCAATCCTGACAGAAAACATTTCAACCGATACGCTGCAATAACGGAGAATCCCATGTCATGCTTTCGATCTTTAGGTCTGTCATTTGTCTTGACAGCTGCAATCCCTCAAGTCGCCATTGCGCACGACAGCGCAGAGGCTGTAGTGGAAAATTATGCCAATATTGCTCTCGCAAAATATGAGGATTCTCACACTGCAGCCAAAACCCTGAATGATGCCATTACGGAGTTTGTGAAGGCACCGTCTGAAGCCTCTCACCAGGCAGCCAAGAGTGCGTGGATTGCTGCACGTGTGCCATATCAGCAAACTGAAGCCTATCGCTTTGGCAATGCAATAGTTGATGACTGGGAGGGGAGAGTTAATGCTTGGCCGCTGGATGAAGGTCTTATTGACTATGTGGATACGAGCTATGGCACGGAAAGTGATGTGAACGATCTTTATAATGCAAACTTGGTCGCCAACAGTTCAATTACGGTAAATGGCGAAAAGGTCGATGCTTCCAGCATAACCCCGGAGCTTATTGAAGGCCTGAATGAAGCAGGTGATATCGAAGCCAATGTTACAACTGGGTATCATGCTATTGAATTTCTGCTGTGGGGACAGGACCTGAACGGAACAGGCAAGGGAGCCGGTGACAGGCCGTTCACGGATTTCGACCCTGAAAATTGTACAAATGGCAACTGTGACCGTCGCGCAGCCTATCTCAAAGCGGCGTCTTCTTTGCTCCTTTCCGATCTTGAGGAGATGGTTGACAACTGGAAAGGGGACGGTGAAGCCCGCAAGGTCCTCATGGCTGAGCCGGAAAAGGGACTGTCAACCATTCTGACCGGTATGGGGTCTTTGTCATATGGGGAACTCGCAGGCGAGCGGATGAAACTGGGCTTGCTGCTGCATGATCCTGAAGAAGAGCATGACTGCTTTTCTGACAATACCCATAATTCCCATCTGTATGATGCGCTGGGTATACAGAATGTCTATCTCGGCACCTACGAACGGATAGACGGCTCTACTGTTTCGGGTGCGTCGCTTTCCGATCTTGTGTCCCATAAAGATTCTGCGCTGGACAACGAACTGAAAGAGAAGCTGGCCTTTACCGTGAAAAAAATGCGGGACATGGCTGACCGGGCATCCTCAGTTGAAGCATATGACCAGATGATTTCCGAGGGCAACGAGGAAGGCAATGCTGTTGTTCAGACTGCCATTGATGCGCTGGTGGACCAGACCCGTTCGATTGAACGCGTTGTTGCAGCCCTTGAGCTTGATAAAATAGAATTGGAAGGATCGGATAGTCTGGACAATCCTAATGCTGTATTTGAATAGGCATTTGATGAGATAAACAGAAATGGTTTTCTGATTGGAGTTCCGGGTGCGAAAAGCTCCTGTTTTTTTACTTGCAAGCGCCGCGGTTATAATGACTGCGGCGCAATTGCGTGGCGAGGAGGTTATCTTGCATGGTCGCAGTGACCTTTCTTTGGCTGACAGAGCGCGGGTCGAAAAAGTAGTACGTCCTGCGAAACAGTTCCGCGAGCCTGAAAAGTTCGAAGCCAGACCGGCAGGCACTGCCACTTCCTTCAAGAAGCTCAACCGGAATGCATTTTCAAACCCTTCCCAGAACCTGAGCTTCGAGCAACAGCAGAAGTTCCTGCTTGGCAATGCCCTGTTTCGCAAAGTCTGGGTATCGTCACCTTCCTCAAATCATGCATCGGACGGGCTTGGGCCGTTATTCAATGCACGATCATGCCAGAGTTGCCATCTGAAAGACGGTAGGGGCCATCCGCCTGAAGGGGATGCCGATGCCACATCCATGCTCATCCGTTTGGCAAGGCCGCCAATCAGTGAAGAAGAGAAAGCGGCGCTCGAAAGCTATGCAAGGCTGAATACACCGGACAGTGTGTATGGTGGCCAGTTGCAGGATTTGGCAATTCAGGGGCTGGATGCAGAAGGCAAACTCGCGATTTCGTATACTGAAATGCCGGTATCGCTCGAAGGCGGACAAGTGGTAAGTTTGCGCAAACCTGAATACAATCTCGAAAACCTTTCCTACGGGCCGCTGGAGGATGGCGTCACACTATCGCCCAGGATTGCTCCGCCCATGATAGGTCTGGGTCTGATAGAAGCAATACACCCATCCGACATTCTCCGCCAGTCAGATGAACATGACAAAGATAATGACGGGATATCAGGCAAGGCGGCAAAACTGCTGAACCCTGTTTCCGGAGAACTCGTGCTGGGCCGTTTTGGCTGGAAGGCGTCACAACCTACGTTGCAGAGACAAAACGCCGATGCATTCAATGGAGATATCGGACTTTCATCTCCATTGAAAAAAGATCATTACGGCGACTGTACACCCGCCCAAACCCGGTGTTTTTCCAAGGCAACCGGAGTTCAGCCACGTCTGGGGGATACGGAAACGCCGGATCCGGTATTGGAACTTGTGACATTCTACTCTGGTAATCTGGCTGTTCCTGCAAGACGGGATGTCGGCGCGGCTGGTGTTCTTGATGGCAAGAAACTTTTTTACGAGATTGGTTGTACGGGGTGCCACACGCCGAAATACGTAACCAGACGGGATACAGCTAGCGAAGAGCACGCATTTCAGCTCATCTGGCCTTATTCCGATTTCCTGCTGCATGACATGGGTGAGGGACTGGCGGATGATCAGCCTGTAGGTTTGGCGTCTGGCAGGGAATGGCGCACGCCTCCGCTTTGGGGTATCGGGCTGACTGAAATGGTCAATGGTCACACGTTCTTTCTGCATGATGGTCGGGCGCGAAACCTGACGGAAGCAATCCTGTGGCACGGGGGCGAAGCGCAAACTGCCCGTGATCGCTTCACGAACCTGGTCAAACGTGACCGCGAAAACCTTATTCGTTTCCTGGAGTCCCTATGATGCAAAAACTCCTGATTGGCATATGGCTGGTTTTGTTTTTGCCAGTCTCGGCAATGGCGCAGCCTGAAGAAAAAACCATACGCAATGTCATGCACAACGTCGTTGATGGGTTTGTCAGACCCGGGTATGCCGCATTTGAAAAATCGGTTACGTCTTTGGGGAGGGTCGTGGACGACATGTGTGCCAGCCCTGATGCGCAAAGCCTGGATGCCGCCAGAACTGCATTTTCCAGCGTTGCGAAATCATGGGCTGGGGTGGAGCTTGTTCGTTTTGGTCCGGTAGCTGAGGAAAACAGGTTTGAAAGAATTCTGTTTTATCCTGATCGCAAGGGTACGGGACTGAAGCAGGTTCAGCGCATTCTTGCTACACAAGATGAAACTGCTTCTGACATCAGTAAAATCACCGGCAAGAGTGTTGCAGTTCAGGGGCTTGGTGCCCTGGAGTTTGTGCTGTTTGGCTCCGGTTCAGACAAATTGGCAAATGGTGATGGTTTCAGGTGCCGGTATGCGCTGGCCATATCAGAAAACCTCAAAGTCATTTCCGCCGGGCTTTCCTCAGGCTGGTCGAAGACATCGGACGCAACTGCAATATGGACTGATCCCGGGATTGATAATCCTGTATTGAAAAGCCCGGCTGAAGCAGTGAACGAATTGTTGGGGACATTGGTCCACGGTTTGGAAAACATCAAGGACGTCCGTATCGGCGCATTTTTGTCAGGGGAGGGTTCAAGGGACAGGCCAAAAGTTGCACTGTTTCGTCGCTCGGAAAATACCCTGATGATGATTGTCGAAAACATTCGGTCTGTGAAAACTCTGCTTGTACAATCTGAAGCCAAGACACTTCTGGACGATAGTACGAAAGCCATTTTCACAAATGTCATTTTCGAGCTCGATAATGCCGAGCGAGTGGCTGCTTCAATTACCAGACCGGTCGCTAACGCACTTGGGGATGAAGAAATGAGAGGTCGGCTTGAGTATGTCCGCACGTCTCTGGGCTATGCAATCGACATACTTGATCAGGACTTTGCGCAAGCCACGGGCTTTTCATCCGGTTTTTCATTTTCCGATGGGGATTGATGAAAAACGCAACCTCCTTTGACCGCAGATCCTTTCTGAAAAGTGCTGGCGCAGGTTTTATCTCAGCGCTTGGCCTCCGTTCTCGTGACGCATTGGCCTCAACGCAAATGGTCTTTGCCTCTGCTTTCAAGAGCCAGGATGGTGCTTATGGTGTCATGCTTTTCAATGAAAGATATGATGAAATTGTCAGGTTTGCCTTGCCCGATCGTGGCCATGACATTGCATTTGATCCTGTAGGAACAAGAGGGGTGGCGTTTGCCAGAAGGCCGGGAAATTTTGCTTTTGCATTTGACCTCGACAATTCGCGTCAGCCGGTCATGTTCACATCACCTTCCAACCGGCATTTCTATGGGCATGGTGTGTTCTCCAGGGACGGCAAGTTGCTTTATACTGCTGAAAACAACTTTGAGGATGCTGTTGGCAGCATTGGCGTTTATGATGCAACAGACCGTTTTACCCGCGTAGGTGAAATGCCAAGTCATGGAACTGGCCCTCACCAGATCAGCTTTCACCCGGAAAAGGAAATTCTGATTGTTGCCAACGGCGGCATAGAAACCCATCCGGATTTCGGCCGAGCAAAACTGAATATTCCGGTTATGAAACCTTCGCTGGTTTTTCTCGATGCAGATACTGGCCAATTGATTGAAAAGCACCAATTGCCTCCGGAATTGCACAAGCTTTCAATCCGGCACATGGATGTTACAGACCGAGGACGGGTTGTATTCGGATGTCAGTTCGAAGGAAGCAAATCAGAGCACCCAAACCTTGTCGGTGAATGTAGCCTGGGTGAGGCAATTTCGTTGTGGAAGACTGATCAGGCGGACCTGAATGATTTTTCCAATTATGCAGGATCGGTTGCCATCAATGAAAGAGAAAACCTTGTTGCCGTTACCATGCCAAAAGGCAACCGGGTCGCCTGTTTTCATCTTCAAACCGGAAAGCTTCTGAAAACATACAGGCAGCGCGAGAGTTTCGGTATAGCCAGAACTGCAAGCAGTTTTCTCACCACTTCAGTTCAAGGCGAGGTCAGTCATCTGGCTGGCGGGGAGACGAGAAACTTCCGCGACCTGGCGTTTGACAATCATCTCGCCGGTTTGAACTGAATGGTCGGTGCCGCTTATCGGAGGGAGACAGTCTCTGCAAGCAGGCACAACAATTCATACATGACGGTAGCGCCGGTGAGGGAAGTCAGGTCGCCATTGTCGAAAGGGGGGGAAATCTCAACCACATCAGCGCCAATGTGATTGAGCTTGCGGAAACCCCTGATCAATCCAAGTGCTTCAGGTGGCGTAAGTCCGCCAATTTCGGGTGTACCTGTCCCGGGTGCAAAAGCCGGATCAATGCTGTCGATATCAAATGTGATATATACCGGTGTGTCACCGATTATCGCTCTCGTTTCCTCAACGGCCGCTTCAATGCCCCGGTTTTGCACTTCCTCGATGAACATGACACGCATTCCGTTACCTTCGGAATAGTCCCAGCCTTCTGAAACGTTTTGAGCACCCCGGATACCGATTTGAACGGTTTTTTCAGGGATAATCAGCCCTTCTTCATGTGCCCTGCGAAACGGCGCGCCGTGATTGAATTTTGACCCCTGGAAACTGTCCCACGTATCTGTATGGGCGTCGATGTGAATTAGTGCCACGGGCGATTTTGCAGTCGCTCTAAGAAGTGGCAGGCTGACTGAGTGGTCGCCGCCGCAAGAAAGGGGAATTGCTCCACCCGAAATGACAGAGGAAACAAAGTCCTCAATATCCCTGTGCGAATCCTCTATGTTGAAGACCGAATTGAAGGGGACATCGCCGACGTCTGCAATTTTACAAAGTTCATAAGGGTTGATGCGCGTAGCATGGTTGATCGCCCTCATGAGGCTGGACTGGTTGCGAACCTCCCTTGGCCCGTGGCGTGCGCCCGGCCGGTTAGTCAGCGCGCCATCATAGGGAATGCCTATAAGTGCGATATCAATATTTTCCAGTGTATCGGCAAGCGGTGCACGCATGAAAGTCGGTATGCCCGTATAGCGCGGGGCAGACATGTCCGGGTTGCGCGGGGTTTGATAATCGGTCACTGGCTGCTCTTGCTGTATGGTTTGTATGTTTCAGTAGTCATCGGATGCACCTTGTTCGCGCATCAGTTTCATGATCTGCCTCTCCAGTGCGCTGTATCCTTTCATGGCAATCACTTCTTCCTTATCGGTATAGCGACGGCCCTTTTTGAATTCCGGCACGATAATTTCGTGAACCCGGCCCGGATGGCTGGACAGGAATACGATCTTGTCAGCGAGATAAATTGCCTCTTCGATATCATGGGTAACCATCACGATGGTTGTGTTGGCACTTTCAGCAATGCTGACCAGCAATTCCTGCATGTGCCAGCGGGTTTCTGCATCCAGTGCCCCGAAAGGTTCATCCATGAGTAGCAGTGACGGATCATTTGCAAGCGTTCGTGCAATGGCAACGCGCTGCTTCATGCCGCCTGAAAGCTGGGAAGGGTACACTTCAGCAAATTTTCCCAGCTGGACCAGGTCAATAAACTTTTGCGCCTGTTCGTGACGCTTTGCTGTCGGTACTCCGTTGATCCGCATGCCATATTCAACATTGCCCCTGACACTGAGCCAGTCAAAGGAGGTATATGCCTGAAAGACCATGCCCCGCTCTTTGTCCGGCCCGCTGATTTCGTGTCCGTCAAGGAGCAAGGTGCCACTGCTGGGGTCGACAAGACCGGCCACCATGCGAAGGATGGTGGACTTTCCGCATCCCGATGGGCCGAGGATCACACATATCTCGTTTTCCTCAACACCAAAGCTGACATCGCGTATTGCCTCTATTTCTTTCCCGCCGGGAAGCGGGAACCGTTTAGATACAGCGTCGATAGAAAGCTTGTGCGTAACGACCGGATTTTCAACTTTTGGAGACGGTTTGCTCATGTCAGCTTTCCCTTCCATGAAGATATGGGAACAGCCAGCGGTGCAACTTTCTGAAGAGAATGTCGAAGGTCAGACCGAGGGCTCCGATAACGATAATGCCAGCCATGATTTCGTCCGTATGAAGAAACCGGCGTGCCCTCATCATCATGGCACCAATACCTGTGGTTGAAGCCACAATCTCGGCAATGACCAGATAGGTCCATGTAACTGCCAGCATCTGTCTCATGGCAGTAAGTATGTTGGGCATTACGGATGGCAGAATGATTGTGCGGACGATTGTCCACCGGTCGCCACCGAGCGTCAATCCGGTTTCAATGAGTTCTTTCCGAACCTGTTTCGTATGATCCATGATCAGGGTGATAAGAAAGAAGATTACCCCGATCACCAGGAGTGCGAGTTTTGGTGTTTCTCCTGTGCCAAACCACATCAGGAGAATTGGAATAAAGGAGGGTGCCGGAAGGTAGCGCCATGCTGATACGAACGGGTTTGCGACCGCTTCCACGGCTGGAAATGCCCCCATCATGATCCCAAGGGGTATGGCTACTGAACAGGCAATCCCGAAGCTCAAAACAACCCGCCAGATACTGATCAGGATGTCATAGACAAAATCCCGGTTTATCAGCATGTCAACAAGTGTGGTGACAATTGCATGGGGGGAAGGTACCAGCAGGCTGTTCACCAGGCCTGCTCGCGCCACGCCTTCCCAGACTGCAAAGAACAATACCCAGATGAAAATTGCAGAAATCAGGCTTTGTCGCGAAGAAACCGGTTTGCGCAGTTGCAGCCATTGTCGCCGGTTATTGGATTTGTTGGATACAGTCATGGATGCCCGCTGGAAACTGGGTTGAAAATGCAGGGGCAGTCATGTTGCCCCTGCTTGGTTTGAAAGGCGATATCAGTCGTTCGCCTTGAGGCTCTGAGTGTATCCGCCCTTGACCAGTTCTGCCATCAAAGAGCAGTCAACGCCGGCTGAGCTGTCATGAACTTCCTTCATCAGGCCCAAGCGCACCCACCATTCATTGATGTTGGATACCACCTGCTCCATGGAGCCGTTGCCGATTTCAAACGGTGGCTCACCTTCAAGAACGCCGCAAACCTGGGCAGACTCGTTGAAGTCATACATGTAGATGCCACCATCGAGAAACTTGCCATTCGTTCCGATAACCGACTCGACATCTGCGAGTGGCCACTTAAGGAACTTGGACAGGATTTCGTTGCCCTCAGCGGTATTTTCATTCCACCAGCCCAAGGCATCAAACCGTGCCTTCATCATGTCGAGGGCAGCCTGTCGGCGGTTGGAGAGAAAATCACCGTTCATGTAGACCACATCCATGAAAATGCCTGTCTTGAGCATGTCAGGGTCTGCTGTGTGAACTGCTGAAGACGAGCCGGGAAGGTTTTCCATCACTTTTGTGATCCAAGGCTCGTAAAGATAGGCTGCGGCAAGGTCACCTGAAAGCATTGGGCCGACCGCTTCATCAGCCAGCAGGTTTACCCATTCCACATCGTCCAGGGATACGCCCTTGCTGTCCAGCCAGACACCCATGAGGAGTTGCCCGATGTAAGCCTGGGGAGCGCCGATTCTTTTGCCTTTCATGTTTGAAGGGTCAATGTCGGGGGCGAGAATGATATGGTCCACGCCATATGAGGGGTTTGCGAAAGCAACACTCACCACGCCGGATCCTCGTTCAATCGCCAATGGTGTGTAGTCGCCAGTGCATTCATAAATGTCGATTTGCCCTGCAGCCAGTGCTGCATGGCCACCCAGCGGGTCATCGAAAATCACCATGTTGATGTCGTAGTCGTCGGCCAGTCCCTTCTCTCGGGCAATTTCATGCATGGCATAGCCAGGCCATGAAACGCAGATGCCGATATTGATTTGTTCCTTGGCGGAAACGCCGGCGGGTACTGCCAGTGCCATTGTTATGGCGGCAGCGGCGGCTTTGAGTTTGGCAATCATTGGTAACCTCCCATCGATCCTTTGTGCAGGAATTTGTATTGACTAATAAAGTTTAGTCACTAAAAGTTCTTGTTGTCTACACTTTTTTTGTTATTGTTGACGTACTTGGAGTGTCGGGCGTGTTGACTCGGCGATTGAGAGGAGTGGCTGGGATGGCTGTGGGCCTTCGTGAGCGACAGAAGATCGACCGTTCTAGGCGAATATTGAATGCTGCCCGCGCGCGGTTTCGTAGTGAAGGCTATGATGCTGTAACCATTGAGAGTATTGCGGCGGAAGTGAATATCTCACCCGTTACTGTCTATAATTACTATGGCACCAAGGCGAACCTCTTGCTGGCCCTCGTCAAGGAGAGTGATGACCGGCTGATTGCCCAGCTTAAGGCGCTAACGGAAGACCTGCCGGAAGACATCCGCGAGGCTGTCGCCGAGTTCGGCCGGATCATGCGCAGGCATGCCATGACCTATCTGACGAAACGTACCTGGCGCGAGGTGATTGCTGCGACGATTCTGCATGGTGGCAGGGAGTTCGGACAGACATACAAGGCGCTGGACCGTGTCCTCATAGCCATCATGGCGGAACTCATTGAGAGATATCAGTCGAATGGTTTTCTTTCCGCTGAAGTAGATACAGCAGGCTTCGCAGATACACTCTTTGAAATGCAGAATATTCGTTTCTTCCAGTTCATCTCTGATGATGAGCAGGGGGAAGATGAAGCGGAGCAGATCTTCCGTCGGGATGTCTGGGCAATATTTTCAAACAAGGAAGTCAATACATGAGCAGGACTGCGTGATGAGCGGACACGGATATGATGATGGCCGACTGGATTTGCCTTTTGTCGGCATCTCCACTTTTGGCAAAAACCCGTATGTACCTGACTGGTCAAACATTGACGCAGATGTTGCCATTCTGGGTGCGCCATTTGATTTTGGTACACAGTGGCGCTCAGGCGCCCGCTTCGGGCCAAGGGGCATTCGCGAGGCTTCCACACTGTTTTCATTCGGCCATGGCGGCGCATACGACCACGAAGATGGCGTCACCTACCTGCCGGTCGACAAGGTTCGGATCGTCGATATCGGGGATGCGGACATAGTTCACACGAACACAGAAAAAAGCCACGCCAATATCGAAAAGGGTGTACGCCAAATTCTCAAGGCTGGAGCCTTGCCCGTCGTGCTCGGTGGAGATCACTCGGTCAACATTCCCTGTATCAACGCGTTCAGTGACCAGGAACCGATCCATATCGTTCAGATTGATGCGCATCTGGACTTTGTGGATGAAAGGCATGGTGTGCGGTATGGCCACGGAAATCCGATGCGCCGTGCTGCAGAAAAAGACTATGTTACGGGTCTTAGCCAAATCGGTATCCGCAATGTCAGTTCCACGGCCAGGGAAGGGTATGAGGAAGCACGTGCAATGGGGTCCGACATTGTTTCCGTCCGACAGTTCCGGAAAATGGGTGTTGAAAGCATGCTGGAGCGAATTCCTGCAGGCATCCGCTACTATGTGACCATAGACATTGACGGCTTCGATCCGTCGATTGCTCCAGGAACAGGGACACCAAGTCATGGCGGCTTTCTTTACTACGAGGTTCTCGAACTGCTGGACGGGCTTACCAAGCGTGGTGAAATTGTGGGAATGGACTGTGTGGAAGTGGCACCTGATTATGACCACACGGGCACCACTGCGATACTGGCTGCCCAGATCCTGATGAACACCATTGGCCGGATCATGCACAATCGTGTCGGTGGTGATGCATCATGAGCAACGTCACATATGATTTTTCCGGAAAAACCGTGCTTGTGACCGGTGCGAGCCGGGGAATTGGCTACGGGGTGGCCAAGGCGTTTGCCACTGCTGGCGCTGAAGTAACAATTCTTGCAAGCGGCGAAGGTGTATCTGAAGCCGCCGAAAGAATGTCAGGCGAGGCAGACAACAAGGTTTCAGGTTTGCGCTGCGACATTACCGATTCCGCGCAAGTTCAAGAAGCGATGTCCGGCTTTCCCCGGATTGACGTATTGATAAACAATGCCGGTCTTGAGCGTACAACACCGCTTGCAGATACCGATGAGCAAGTGGAAGCTACTTTTCGTCGTATCGTTGATATCAATGTAAATGGTACGTTTCTCGTAACCCGACACGCCTTGCCAAAAATTCCTGAGGGTGGTCGGATCATTCTTACTTCATCGATATGGGGGCGTACTGCAGTGGGCGAGTTTTCAGCCTATTGCGCAACGAAGCATGCCAATATCGGTTTTATGCGATCAATCGCCCATGAGCTTGGCCCAAAAGGCATTACTGTAAATGCCGTGTGTCCGGGCTGGGTAAAGACAGAAGCTGCCATGATGTCTCTGGCCAGCATGTCGAGACAAACGGGCAGGGAAGAATCGGAACTTCTGAAAGAAATAGTTTCTGCCCAGGTACTTGATGGCTTGCTGGAACCCGATGACATGGCTCCCCTCTATCTGTTCCTGGCATCAGATGCTGCCCGGGATATCACGGGTCAGGCCTATGGACTGGACAGGGGAGAGGTAATGGCATGACCGGTTCACTTGAGGGAAAGCTTGCGTTGGTAACAGGCGCAGCAAACGGTATTGGGGCAGCATGCGCGTGTGTACTTGCAGAAGCCGGTGCAACGGTCGTCTGTGCTGATTTGGCCGATACAGCAGATACGCTTGCAAAAATTGTTGAAAACAACGGGTCAGCCATTGGGCGAGAGTGCAATGTCGCAGATGAAAATGCGGTTCTTTCCCTCTTCGCGGAGTTTGGTGCCGAGCTTCCTCCACTCGACATACTGGTTCATTGTGCCGGCATAATTCACGAGGCCCCGTTGCTGGACACGTCAACCGAGGAATTTGACCGTGTTGTTGCTGTCAATCTGAGGGGAAGTTTTCTGGTTGGGCGTGAGGCGATTCGTGCCATGCAGGGCCGGGGAGGCAGGATCATTCTGACTGCTTCAGACATGGCTTATTACGGCAGGGAAACCTTTTCTCCCTACGTCGCCAGCAAACATGCCGTATTGGGACTGACGCGTTCCTGGGCAAAGGAATTTGCGCCGGACATTCTTGTAAACGCGCTCTGTCCCGGACCAATAGATACTGCAATGCTGGCAGCTGAAAACATGACGCCGGAATGGCGCAAAAAAGAAATGGCAATACCGCTCGCGCGTTTTGGAGAGCCGGAAGAAGTTGCCCGAATGGCCCTGTTTCTTGCTGGTCCGGATGGTTCTTACATCACCGGGCAGGGGTTGGGCGTGAATGGTGGGAGTATAATGCCGTGATTGCAAATCCTGTACCTTGGCCAAATGGAGCAAAATGTGCCGCTTGTGTAACCTTTGACATGGATGCAGACAGTCTGGTTCACATTGCCCATCCAAAAGACAGCCATCGCAAGGTGGCGACGACCTCAATGCTGCAATATGGTCCCGAAATCGCCATACCCCGTATTGTCGAGACCTACCGTCGGCTCGGAATACGACAGTCATTCTTCATCCCTGCATGGTGTATTGAGCGTTACCCGGCTGCCGTGGAAACAATTCTCGAGGGCGGCAATGAAATTGGCCATCACGGCTATATCCATGAACATCCCAACGAGATTTCGCCGGAAGAGGAAGCACATTGGCTGGATACCGGTATTGAGATCATCAAACGCGCTACCGGAAAACCTCCTCGTGGTTGGCGTGCTCCGCTTTACAACATGTCTGATGTTTCCTGCACCTTGCTGGCCGAGCGCGGTTTCAACTACGACGCGTCATTGATGGGCGATGATGTTCCTTATGTGCTTGAAACATCCAAGGGAAGCCTGATTGAACTTCCAACCCATTGGGGATTGGATGACTGGCCACAATTTGTCCAATCCGAAGACCTTGGCTACATGGGAAACATCCACCCGCCCAGCACTGGTTTTGAACCCTATGTCCAGGAGTTCAACGCCATGAAAAAATATGGTGGTTTGTGGGTGGCTGTAGTGCATCCCTTCGCAACGGGAAGATTGGCCCGGTGGGAGGTTGTTGCCAATTTCCTTGAAAAGGAAGTTGCTGCCGGAGACGTATGGTTCGCGCCCATGGAAGAAATTGCAGAACATGTTCGCAAAGTAACGGAAAGCGGAGAATACACGCCTCGTCGTGTTTCAATGCCGCCTTATGAAAGTGGTGTTTATCCGCAGGCAGTCGCACAGCACAGGGTAACCATCTGAGCGGACGGCAACTACCGGTCGAACAAGGCCCCGGGATTCATGATATTATCTGGATCCAGCGCCTTCTTGATCTTTTTCATTACAGAAAGTTTCGCCGGGTCGGCAAATCGTGACAAGTCATTTGTTTTCAGCCGGCCAATACCATGCTCTGCACTTATGGAGCCATTGCAGTCATTTGTGGCTTCGTTGATTGCCATTCTGACTGCTTCGATATTGTCAGGAGATTGCTCAACATAATCTGCCTTGGAGGTTCCTTCAGGCGGAAATACGTTGTGATGGATGTTTCCGTCGCCGATATGTCCGTAGCTGTTTACCCGCAAACCGGGTTGGATCGCTTCCAGATTGGCCCCAACTCGCGCAATGAATTCCTCGATTCTGCCAATCGGTACTGACGTATCACTGCTGCATATGGCACCTTCGCGCCGGTTGGCCTCTGGTGTTTCTTCTCTCAGACGCCACAATGCAAGTCTCTGGGCTTCTGACTCGGCAATTACCACGTCTGAAATGATACCGCTCTCGAAATGCCGCATTATTGCCTGTTCAACTTCTTCGCGAAGCCCGGTGCTACCGCAAAATTCAATCAGGAGGTACCAGGGGGAAGTTTCACCAAGCGGAAAAACGGTGTCGGCAAGATGACGATTGACTAGCTGTATACCAAGGTCACTCATCAACTCGATGGCATCAACGCTGTCTCCAAGATCATTGCGCAATTTTCCCAGCAAATTCACCGCTGTGGATGGAGACTGGATGGCTGCAAAAAGCGTTACTGTTTCTTGAGGAACCGGTTTCAGTGTCAGGGTTGCGGCAGTGATGATGCCAAGCGTTCCCTCACTGCCGATCAAGAGGTGGCGCAAGTCGTATCCGGTATTGTTTTTGCGAAGGGGGGCTAGCTCGCTGAATATGCTGCCATCCGGCAGAACGGCTTCTATCCCGACACAAAGGTCACGTGCATTCCCGTGGCGCAGAACCTGGATTCCGCCAGCATTTGTTGCGAGGTTTCCGCCAATGCGGCAACTTCCTTCGGAAGCCATTCCAAGTGGAAAGATCAATCCTTTTTCTTGTGCTGCAGCTTTCAAGTTTGCCAGTATGCATCCTGCCTCGGCAACAAGTGTCGAGTTTTCAGCAGAAATTTCCCTTACCTTGTTCATGCGTTCCAGCGAAACAACAACAAGATCAGAATTATCAATCGACAATTGCCCAGCTACCACGCCTGTGCCGCCACCGTAGGGAATAAGCGGGAGCTTGTATTCACTACATATTTTGACGATTTCCGATACTTCCGAAACATTTTTCGGAAGCGCCACGAGGTTCGATCTGCCCTTAAACCTGCCGCGCGGATCATCAAGATACATCGCTACGTCGGAACCTTCTTTCCAGCCAGAGTCTCCAAGCAGTTTCTTGAGGTCGCCGACAGCTTTTGCAAACGTGCCAGTTTCGGCTGATTCAACCATTTTTTGCTCCATCGGAAGTTAGCGCACTGGAAACCGAAGCAATATCGGTAATACCCAGTTGGGCGAGTACAATACTTGTTTCTTCAGCAAGAATGTTGGCAAGTCTCTCCGGTCCGGACATTCCCGATGCAGCCCTTGCAAAGGAAAAGGGCCTGCCCAGAAACACAAAGCTGGCGCCCATTGCATATGCCTTGATTATATCTTCACCGCTTCGAAGTCCGGTATCGAAGAACAGGGGATATTCTTCTCCAACCGCAGCCCGTATGTTTTGAAGTGCCTGAATGGGCGGGATGGCACTGTCCAGCTGACGTCCGCCATGGCTTGATACTTGAATGGCATCTACACCCTGTTTCTTGAGCCGAACTGCGTCGTCCGTGTCGAGTACACCTTTTACAACCAGGTTTCCGGTCCATCGATCCCTTATCCTGGAAAGAAAATTCCAGTCCGCGCCTGCACGGCTGCTCGTGCGATCAAACTCCCCAAAGGCTCCGCCAAAGTTGGCAAGCTCCGGCCGTCCGTGAAAAAGGGTTGAAAGTGACCATGTGGGGTGTAATGCAAAGTCAACAAACTGCCTTGGCCCAATACGGAACGGCATTTTGAAGCCTCGTCTGAGTTCTCTTGGCCGGCGTGCAACTTCGGGTACGTCGACAGTAAGGACCAGGGTTTTGTACCCGGCATCTTCGGCTCGTTTGATCAATGAGTTGGATGATTCTTCATTGCCGCTGAAATACAGCTGGAACCAGGCATTGCCCTCAGCGTGCCTGATAATGGTTTCCAGGGATGTGGAGGACGCAGTGGATACTCCGTGAGGTATCGAGTATTTCGCAGCCAGTCTGGCCAATGCAAGGTCAGTCCCGTGTCCTGCCAGATTGCACATTCCCATCGGGCTGATTCCAAATGGCAACTTTGTTTGATTGCCAAACAGTTTGACCGTTATGTTCCGTTTCTCGACATTGTTCAGGACACGTGTTTTCAATCTGAGGCCACGGATCATTGTGCGGTTCAGTTCTTCACCGTATCCCGTGCCTGCAGCGCCGTCGATATAATCAAAAATTATCCAGGGCAGGCGTTTTTGTGCAATTTCCCGGGCATCATCAGCCGAGTGAAATTCTGTATCAAAAAACATGATCGGATCTCTAAGGTAGGTAAGCCTGTGCCAGGGTTAGGGAAGTGGAACCAGCAAGGCATACCGAAACAGGGCATAGAACGCCGTCATTATGAGAAGACCACAACAACCGAAAAGTAATGCAGAGCCCACAGACCATCGGTCATGCATGGCTGATATCAGACCGCCGGCAAATGCAATTGATCCGGCCAGAAGAAAGCCCAGATATGGCATTGCAAGGCAGGCAACCAGCATGGTGACAATGAGCATTACGCGACGCCACCATACGCCTTGCCCGAAGCCGCCTTCTGTTGAGGGCCTCATGAACTGGTAGATGATCGAACCGCTGGCACAGATAATCAGGATTATTGCCACGGTTTGCGGGAACACTTTTGAGTCCACATCCGAATAACCGGTTGTGTCATAGAGTGTCATGATGCCGGCAAAGATAAAAAATGCACTTACCAGCAGCGAGCCGATGCTGCCTTCACTCTTCAATATGCGTGACTTGCTCATCAGTTTGCTCCTGCCTTTGCAGTTTTTCTCCGCTGTTTCCAGGTTGAAAATGCCGGGTAAAGCAGCGTCAGCAGGGTAAACGCAACAATTGCCTGGGAAATCGGACGTCCGAAGAAAACGCCAGCGAGATTGTTAGTGGCAGCGCCGATTGTCCAGCTTTGGACAAACCCTTGTTCGGCGATCGGACCAAGAATGAGACCCAGAACGATAGGCGAAGCTGCAAATCCGAAACGCCCTACAATCCAGCCAAACACCCCGAGGCAGATCATGATAATCACGTCTGAAATGCTGTTTCTAATGGCAAAGGTTCCTATGATGGTCATGAAGCCCACTGCCGGAACCAGTATCGCCTTTGGAATCGCTACAATTGACTTGTAAGCATAACGGCCAATCAGAAGACCAACGGGCAGCATCAGTATGGTTGCGATAAGCAATCCGTAGATGAATGTGTAAACGATGGAGCCACCTGACTGGAAAAGGGTGGGGCCGGTTCTGACCCCCTGAACCAGAAGTGCACCAAGGATCACCGCATCGGGCGGTGTTCCGGGAATTCCCAATACTAGGGTTGGTATGAATCCCCCACCAACGGTCGCATTGTTGGAAGATTCGGTGGCGATAATGCCGTCAGCTTCACCTTCTCCGAATTTCTGGTCTTCCCTCGCATTCCGCTTGGCTTCTGAATAGGCAACAAGACCCGCTACCGAACCTCCGGCACCAGGCAGGATACCAACCAGTGTTCCTATGACGGATGACCGCAAAAGATTGAATTTCGATTTGAGTGTGATCTGTGCAGCTTCTCGAATGCGTACCGACCTCACGTCGTTTTCCATTTTCAGGTGACGGTCAGGTACAGCCACCAGGTCAATGAGTACGGGAATGCAGTAAAGACCGATGAGGGCGCCCACCACACCAAAACCGGCAATGAGGGTTTGGCTACCGAATGTCAGCCTTATGTCTGCAGATATTTCCGCAACGCCGACAGTGGAAAGGATCATTCCAAATGCACCACCGGCAAGCCCTTTCAGAAGGTTGCCCTTGGAAAGAGAAGCAATGAGTGAAAGGCCGAATACGGATAACCAGAAATATTCGATCGGCCCAAAAGCCAATGCCACCTGGGACAATGGCGGGGCAAGAAATAGGAGAGCAAGCGCGCCTATCAGACCACCAAAAACGGATGCGAAACATGCAATGGCCACAGCCAGATCACCATCGCCCCGCTTGGCCATTGGATAACCGTCAAAGGTGGTCGCGATTGCGGATGGTGTTCCGGGTGTGTTGAGCAATATGGCGGCATAGGCGCCGCCATATATGGCGCCGGTGTAAATGGCACCGAGCAGAATAAGCGCAGAGGCTGGCTCCATACTGAATGTGATTGGTACGAGCACAGCAACAGCCATTGTTGCCGTGAGTCCGGGAATTGATCCAATTACCGTGCCTGCCGCCACACCCAACAATGCAAGAACAATGTTGAGGGGCGTGAGGGCCGACAGAAAGTTACCAAGATCCATTGCGCTAATTCCTGTAAGCTTGATCAGAACAGTCTGATTACTTGATCAAGCCAGCTTCCCTGGCATCTTTCAGGTACTCTTCAGTGCGTTCTGCCATGAAGTCGGACATGCCTTCCGCATCAATGTCGAGAAGTGCGAAACCACCATCGATCATCTTCTGGCGGAATTCAGGGTCCTTGTTGATTTCGGCAGCAATGTCAGACCATTTTTTTGTAGTCTCTTCACTGGCTGATGATGGAAGGGCAAGGCCACGGTAAGCGCCGCCGACCATGTCAAAACCGAGTTCCTTGAATGTTGGTACATCCGGGAACAGCGGATGGCGCTCATCCATGGCAACAGCCAGCAGCCTGACTGCTTCACCCTGTTTGGCACCCACAGTCGTATAGCCCCATTCTGCTTTCACCTGGTTGCCCAGAAGAGCCGCAACGGCTGCACCTGTGCCCTTGAAAGGAACATAGGTCGTCTTGATTTCTGCCATCTTGTCAAACTTGATTTGTGCCAGATGGTTTGCAGACGCCTTGCCTGAGCCCGACATTGTTACCTGTCCGGGATTGGCTTTTGCATCATCAATCAGGTCTTGCAGGGTTTGATACGGGCTGTCGGCTGTTACCACGATTGCATCTGGTGTGTAGTGGAACATGTAGAATGCATTGAGATCTTCGGTTTTGAAGCCCACATCCTTCTGCGCCGGCTTGATGATGATGTGAGGCAGGTTGATACCCATTATGGTCTGGCCATCCCCATTAAGGCCATTGAGCGAAGCCCAGCCTACGGCACCGCCACCACCAGGCTGGTATGAAACGACCATGTCCTGACCGAACTTGTCCTTGAAAAAGGGCTGCTGAAGTCGGGCAGAAATGTCGGATTCACCACCCGGTCCGAATGGAATAATGTAATTTACAGGACCTGCCGTTTGTGCACTTGCTGCAAGGCCTGTTGATGCTGCAATTGTGACCGCAGCAACAGTTTTCAAGATAATCCTTCTAAGCATAGTTTCCTCCAATCGCTTAGTACGCATTAAATTGCCGGCTATCGCCAGCTGCTTATATCCGTTGCCCCGGCTTGCCTGTGTATCAGCACAGCAGGCCGGTCCGGGGCATCATTTTCCATGATGGAAACGGAATTGGTTCTGCTTTTACTCAAGGCGTCATTATTCGTCATTCGGCAAGTTTGAAAAGCAGTTTTGTCGTGAATGTACAAACAGATTTTAACTTGTCTGTCTGGGCACAGCTCAAGGGCTGGATACATGGTTGGTATGCATCCAGGGTGCTTGTTCAGGAGACAAGGTGTTGAAAGATTATCTTGCACACAGGCCTCCAGACATTGCCGTCGGGCGGTTCATCATGTGCAGATGGCCTGAATTAAATGATTGTAATGGAGTGATGAGCCTGCTGACGGATATGACGTTACTCTCAGCGAACGTCAAGCATGACGTGGCTGAAGAATCCGCCTTGCTGTTGGCAGGGCAATCGTCAGACGAATTGTACAAGTACAAGAGCACTCCCGGTTCTTTCGAAAAAGAGTAGTCAAAGCACAGCTTTATGCAATGTATAAATTCTTGATCCTTGCTAAAGAAGAGCTTTATATGCCTGAACTGGTTTAATTCCTGTTGAAGATATCTGTTTTTGAGCTTGATGTCCTCCATTTAGCGGGTCTATCTGCGGAGTTGCACCGCTAAACAATACAGAAAAAGCATTGCTCGCCCGGTTGCAAAATGTTGAGGCTTGTCCCATTCAGGTCTCCTCCAGTTGCAATGGACAGGGCAAGCCGACAGGTGAACATCTCATGCGCATAATTGATATTTGTGAAATAACGAAGCCCATCTCATCTCCCATACGCAATGCCTATATCGATTTCACCAAAATGACAGCAAGTCTCGTTGCGGTGGTAACTGATGTACAGCGCGACGGTCGCCGGGTGGTCGGTTACGGGTTCAATTCCAATGGGCGATATGGTCAGGGAGGCTTGATCCGGGAACGGTTCCGGGACCGTATATTGAACGCTGATCCAGCATCACTTCTGAACAACGAAGGTACCAATCTTGATGGTCACAAGATTTGGTCGACGATGATGCAGAATGAGAAACCGGGTGGTCATGGAGAACGTTCGGTTGCTGTCGGGACAATCGATATGGCCATATGGGATGCGATTGCCAAGATCGAGGAAAAGCCGTTGTTCAGGCTTCTTGCAGAGACCAAAGGTGTTGAAGCAAATCCCCGGGTGTTCGTATATGCAGCTGGAGGCTACTATTATCCCGGCAAGGATGACAGCGCATTGCGCAAGGAAATGCGCGGATACCTGAACCGTGGATACAATGTCGTCAAGATGAAGATCGGCGGAGCGACACTGGAAGAAGATCAGCGCCGGATAGAGGCTGTGCTGCAGGAAATTGGCAACGAAGCACAGCTTGCTGTTGATGCCAACGGCCGGTTCGACCTTGAAACTGCCATTGCCTATGCAAAAATGCTGCGTGAGTATCCGCTGTTCTGGTATGAAGAGATCGGCGATCCCCTTGATTATCAACTTCAGGCAGCCATGGCCGAGTTTTATCCGCGGCCAATGGCAACCGGCGAAAATCTTTTCTCGCATCAGGATGCCAGAAATCTTCTCCGCTACGGTGGCATGCGTCCCGATCGCGATTGGCTGCAATTCGATTGCGCTCTTTCTTATGGGCTGGTGGAGTACCTCCGCACGCTTGACGTTCTTGATGAACTGGGCTGGTCGCCAAAACGGTGCATACCGCATGGTGGACATCAAATGTCATTGAATATTGCAGCCGGCCTTGGCCTTGGCGGGAATGAGAGCTATCCGGACTTGTTTCAGCCTTATGGTGGTTTCCCGGACGGAGTGGAAGTCGAGGATGGTCATATCATCATGCCGGAACTTCCCGGAATCGGATTTGAGGGGAAATCAGACTTGATCAAGGTAATGCGGGAACTGGCTGAGTAATCGCCTTGAAAACTTCCTTGAAACGCAGCAGGAGGTAGGGTTGGAAATCTGATTATGGGTTGAGAGATGCAGCTTCTGTTTACCCGCTGCTCGCAGGTTTCATGATTTCCTTTTTGCCAGCGCATATCCGACCAAGCCGAAAAGCGGTCCGGGCAGAAGCATCCAGACAGCTTGCGGACCAAGCCATTCGTACAGAGTTGTCACACCAGCTATCGAAACCATCGTTATTGAAAAGCCGATTGCATTCTGGATGGCCAACGCGCTTCCAACCAGTTCTCTGGGGCAAGAGCGGGCTGAAAGTGCGGAAAATTGCGGGGAGTCGGAAACGACAGAAGCACCCCAGACCAACAGGACTATCAATAACAAGCCTGGTGAAAGCGTTTGCCAGCAAAGAGCGAACGTGATCAGACATGCGCCGGAAATGGCAAGGGATGAGAGTGCAACCTTTTCACTGCCAACCACCCCGGTGAGTTTTCCGCCTATCAGGCATCCTGCAGCGCCGATCCCGATGACTGCAAAAGACAAAGCAGATGTGTCGGCAAATGAAGTCCCAAGTGAGACCCCGGAACTGGTTATCAGCAAGGGTACGATGGTCCAGAACGCGTACAACTCCCACATGTGTCCAAAATACCCTATTGCTGCTGCCCTGAAGTCCCGAACTTCAAAAGCCTTGAGGACTGAAAGGTATTTCTTGTCTTGGGTGTTCCGGTTTCTTGCGTCAGTCTGCAGGTGTGGCCCGTCGCCGAGCCTGTAGATCATCCACGCGCCAAACAGCGCCAACAGCGAGGATGCACTCACAATCCACTGCCAGGGCAATTCACTCCCGGTTGCCCGCAGGAAGTGGGGCATGGCAGTACCAAGCGTCAACATTGCCACCAGAACGGCAAGTGCCTGGCCTGTACGCTTGGGTTCCCAGCTGACGATCAGCTTCATTCCAATCGGATAAATTCCGGCTAGGCTGAATCCCACCAGTAGCCGGAGTAATGCGCCACTGGTTACATCTTTTGCCAGCCATGCAAAACACGTGTTGAACACAGCGCCAGCAATAGCAAATGTTACAAATATCGAACTGGCCCGGTATCGGTCTGCGAAGCCGCCAAAAGACATGGTAAGCGTACCAAGAATGAAGCCAGCCTGAACCGCTATCGTCAACAAACCGATATCGGATGCTGTTGCTCCCCATGATAGCCGTAGCCCGTCAGCCGCACTGTTGGCACTGAACCACAATGATGTTCCGAAAAGTTGCGCGATAGAAATGATCGCGACTGGAGAAGGTTTGTAAACTGTCGCCATAACCGGCTTTGCCCATTTTCTTGTGTTGCCGGCTTGTCGTTTCAGGTTCCAAGACCATCTTTGCTGTTTGAGCGTGATACACCCGATACAACAAGGGACGACAGGTTTATGATCGAAAATGACTGCTGACTGATACCCTTTGCCGTTCATATATTGGTGAGACCAGTCAGTTTTCGTTCATGAGTTGGATTGATTAACGTTTCTTTCTGCCGGGTTATTCCAGGTTTTCAAGCCATGACGTGGAACGCAGGATGATGGAAGTGTAAAGATGGAGCAGTATGGATTGCTGTTGCCATCAACATGGATATCTGAACAAAATCTCGCACGTGTGTAGTGCTCTAGCAATAACGGGAGAATATCACGATGGCGAATTCAGGTTGGCATCTCGAGCTTGTCATTCTCATTATATTGCTTGGCTTTATCGGCTATTCCATATTTTCAAAGTCTGTCAGCCGTACAATGCTGACCCTGCCAATCATCTTTCTGTCACTTGGTTTCCTGCTTTCAGGACCGGTGAACGAGGTCAGTGCAGATAGCGACAACATCAATGCGGCTGCTCGCCTGATAGCAGAGATTACACTCGTATTGGTGTTGTTTGCGGATGCAAGCCATGTCAGGTTTTCCCGGTTAAGGGACAGTTTCAAACTTCCACTCCGTATGCTTGTAATCGGTTTGCCATTGACAGTAGCGTTCGGCACAGCAGTCGTTTATGTGCTGAACCCTACTGCCGGTTTGGCAATGGCCCTGCTGACGGCAGCGGTACTTACCCCCACGGATGCGGCCCTGGGCCAGAGCGTGGTCTCTAGCCCTGACGTTCCGGCTCGGCTGAGCGAGACAATTAATGTTGAAAGCGGCTTGAATGACGGACTGGTCCTGCCGTTTGTACTGATAGGTGCAATTTTTGCTTCCTCTGGAACAGGCCCGGCAGAAACCGGGGGGCTGGCGTTGTCGATTGTTACACAGCTCACCCTTGGTCCGTTGGTCGGGATCGCAATGGGCTGGCTCATCGCGCGGCTGCTGGATATTGCACAAGAACGGGACTGGATATTTGAATCCGCAGAAGGAGTTGTGTTTCTGGCGACCGCGTTCGCAACGTTTATTGTTTCTGAACAGGTAGGGGGCAATGGTTTCATCGCCGCCTTTGTTGCGGGCATGGTCTTTGGAAACACCTATAAGCATGATCCGACATTTATCAGCGAGTTCATGGAAGGGGCGGGGCAGATACTGACCATGACAGCCTTTCTGGGGTTTGGTGCCTTGCTTCTGCCGGACGGTCTCAACCACATGACACTACAGGCAGTTATTGTAGCAGTAAGCTTTCTCACTTTCGTGCGCATATTGCCGATTTGGCTTTCCTTGGCAGGGGCGAGTTTGCCGGAAAGGGAAAAGCTATTTTTGGGGTGGTTCGGGCCACGTGGATTGGCATCAATCCTGTTTACCCTGATAATCATGGACGAATTCGATTTTCCTGCGGAAGACGAATTGCTTTCCTGTGTTGCCATGACCGTCTTTTTTTCGGTTTTCCTGCACGGCTTGTCTGCCAACCCGTTGGTACGGCGGATCGGATTATCGCAGGAAGATAAAAATTAGTATCAAAAACCCGGATAGTGCGGAGATACAGGTTGGAGTAGAGATTTGTCGCCAAAATGATCGGCAAGAAAATCCAGAAACACCCGAACTTTGGGCGAAAGATATTGTCGCGACGGATATACGGCGTATTGCAGGATACTGCTAGTCTCCCAGTCATTCAGCGCTGTCTGCAGGGTGCCTTCTTCCAGGTCTTTGCGAATGTAGGTAAAAGGTATCAAACTGACCCCAAACCCGTTCAGTAAGGCATCACGAATGGCAAGGCTGGAAGTTACCGAATAGCGTGCCTTTACACTGATCCGTTCAATTTTGCCATTCTTTGAAAATTCCCAGACATCGGCATTGCCGCCATATGGAAAGCGGACATGCTCAAGGTTTGCAAGGTCGGTCGGGGCTTGCGGTTTGCCGTTGACTTCGAAATAGGATGGGGCAGCAGCAAGCACATGCTGCATTTCACCCAGCTTTCGGGCAATCAGGCTTGAATCCTCAAGGTTGCTGTATCCCCGGATTGCCATGTCATAACCTTCACGCACAATATCGACACGTCTGTCGTCAAGATTTAGCTCCAGGCTCAACTTCGGGTATTGCTTGAGAAATCCCGGTATTGCATCGGTCAAGGTGGTCAATGCCACAGTCATTGGCGCACTGACCCGCAACGTACCTGTTGGTTCGGATTTTGCTGAGGAAAGGGAGTTTTCAGCTTCCTGCAATGTATCCAGTCCGCGTGTAACATTCTCAAGGAACAACGCGCCCTCTTCTGTGAGTGCCATGCGTCTGGTGGTCCTGTTTATCAGGCGAACGCCAAGATGTTCCTCAAGTTGTGCCACATTCTTGCTGATCGCTGGTGGCGTCAGCCTGAGTTTTCTGCTTGCCGCAGCAAAACTGCCCAGTTCTGCAACGTGCCGAAAGACTTTGAGTGCCGTTAGGTGATCCATTACTATGTTCCAGAAGTTATGAATATGTTGCAAAATAATGCAATTATCATCAATCAGTACATGTTCTAGCCTGAGCTATCAATGACTCAGGAGAAATAGAACATGACGCATCCAGCCATCAAACTCATTGAAGACCGGTACTCTGCCAACCGATTCGATAACACCTTCAACCTGGATACACCGGAAATCGAAGACTTGGTACGCCTCGCTACCAGTGCTCCATCTGCTTACAATCTTCAGAACTGGCGTTTTATTGCCGTTCGTTCGAAAATGGAGAAATCCAGACTCACTGATTTGGCTTATGGCCAGCGCAAAGTTTCCGATGCGGCCGTTACATTCATTGTTGTTGGCCAGTTGCCAAACCACACCGCCTTGCCCCAGCGGCTGCATCCCTTTGTTGACAGTGGCCACATGCCACAAGCCATGGCGCGCGAATGGCAGGATGCGGTTCAAACCGGATACAGTGATCCGGTCATGGCGCGTGATGAGGCCATTCGCTCTGCGACACTTGCTGCGACAACTATGATGATTGCAGCTGCTGCAAAGGGGCTGGTGAGCGGGCCCATGGTTGGGTTCGATGCGAAGGCGGTGAGCGACAGTTATCACCTTGCCAATGACGAACTGCCTGTGATGCTTTTGGCTATCGGTCGTGCCGCACAGGGGAATTGGCCACAGAAACCACGGCGCCCACTGACAGAGGTTCTTAAAGTCCAATGAGCACGAACCGTCTTGATATTCTGATTACTGCAACCGCTCCGATCGTTTGGGGTAGTACCTATCTGGTTACCACCGAGTTCCTGGCAGGGTTTTCGCCGATGAATGTTGCATTATTGCGGGCTCTGCCAGCAGGATTATTGCTGTTAGCGATTGTTCGCGTACTTCCTACAGGCCGTTGGTGGCTGCGGGCTTTCGTGCTGGGTGTGCTCAATATTTCAGTATTTTTGAGCCTGCTCTTTGTGGCAGCATACAGATTGCCCGGCGGAGTAGCGGGTACCGTGCTTTCTGCTCAACCGTTGATTGTTGTGTTTTTGGCTGCGGTAATGTTTTCAGAAAAACTGCAGCCAAGGGCTGTTCTCGGTGCGTTGGCCGGCATGGGAGGCGTTGCGCTGCTGGTGCTCACCCCGAATGCTGCCCTTGATCCTATAGGTGTCGCTGCCGGGTTGGCGGGTGCTGCTTCCATGGCATTGGGAACAACGCTGACACGGCGGTGGTCACCTCCTGTATCGCCTTTGGTATTTACTGCCTGGCAGTTGACGGCGGGAGGTTTGTTGCTTGTACCTGTATGCTTCTTTATCGGTGGACCGATCCAGGTTCCGGACGCCATGAACCTGCTGGGCCTGTTCTGGTTAAGCTTGGTCGGTGGAGCGTTGACCTATGCGATTTGGTTCAGGGGAATTGGCAAACTGGCACCTCAGGCCGTTTCCTCGTTATTGTTTCTGAGCCCGTTAACGGCAGTATTGTTGGGCTGGGTTGTTCTCGGACAATCGCTGAACATGCTACAGATCATGGGGATTGTTGTTGTAATGGCCAGCATTTGGCTATGCCAACGCTCGGGCAAATAAATTCTGGTGGGCAGTGGGCGCATTGTCCACTGGCGTGCCAGATGCCAGATTATTTGATTTCTGCTTCCATATGAACATGTTCGATCAGTGATAGGGCTTGCCTGTAACACTTTTTATCCAGCAACCAGCCAAGTAGTGCACCTGGCTTGCCATTCGCGATCTGCGGAGGGGTGATGTGGAGATCCAGCTCACGTAATGCACCTCCAACGCTTACCGCGAGACGACCATCAGAAAGGGTAAACGTGTCAGGTATTGGCAATTCCTTTTGGCCTTCTGCCCAACTGATATCTTTGAGTCTCCCCGTGGCGCTTCGTATGGAAACATTTTGCTGTTTTTCAGAACTGCTGCGCCACAACACCAGTTGTGAAGATTGTATGCAGCGTGGTCCGGAACTGTCCACACTCACATGCCAGACCCGTGGTGTAGCAGGAACATTGCCGTCGAACTTTCTGGAGACACCAAATACTTCTGCACGCTTGTCAGAGTGACCCAGGATTGAAGAAAGCATTTCCCATTGCTGCGTTGGGGCGTCTCCAGCTTTGTTTTTGGCCGGCAATTGTTGGTTTACTTGCGGCCCTGTAACAACCTGCATGTCACCGGTTTTGTGCAAAACCGTTATTTTCGCACCTTCCGGAAGGGATATGATTGATGCGTTATCAAGTTTATCCCCGGGCTGGAAATTGTCAGTGCCGGAAACTGAAACAATAATCATTTCAGCCCTGGCAACGCTGGAAAAGAAGCCAAAGATCAGGATCAACGCCAATGAAATTTCTCGCACTAGGCTTTCTCCGTTGATTAAAAAACCGGTCTGGTTGTCATTTTTCCCACATTGTAACTTGCGCATCAACAATGCCGTCATTGAGGCGGCTGAGATGGAAACGTGTTGGTCCGTCTTCGGGATTTAATCCGTATGCTTTTTCGTATGCCGCCTGCGTGTCCGGATGCTTTGCTTCCATCAGCCGGTACGCATGGAGATAGGCCTTCATCCATGAACTGTCCATCGTTTCATCTGAACAGGGTTCAAAACATTCAATCGGCGTGTTCCGGCCTTTCAAGACCAGATTGCCGACAGGACGGAACGATGGCTGCTGACATCGGTCAACCACGGATTTGCTGACGCAGATTCTTGTGCCCAGAAACCGGTTAACCCCCTCAAGGCGTGCTGCGATATTCACAGTATCCCCGATGCCGGTATAGTCAAAAAAGCGCTTGCCGCCGAAATTGCCGACAATTGCTTCGCCGGTATGCACGCCAATTCGGGTGGTCCCAAGGGCTATCCCTTTGACATGCGCATCCGACCTGAATTTTTCGCATAATTTGTCCAGTGCGATCGCCAGCTTCAAGGCACTTGAAGCCTGGTTTGGGTTTTCGTCCGGCGCTCCAAAGAAGCATACCATCGCGTCGCCGATGATCTTGTCAATTGTTGCTCCGTGGGAAGTTGCCAAATCGCACATCCTGTCCAGATACTCGTTGAGGATCGATCCCATGTCTTCGGGGGGCAGTGACTGGGACAGCTTTGTAAAGCCTTCAAGGTCGGTAAACAGATAGGTTACCAAACGCTTTTCGCCTCCCAGGGCAAGCTTCAGATTGCCACTGGTCAACCGGCGAACCACGCTTTGGCTCACATACTTTGAAAATGCAACTTCGAGAAATGCCTTCTCCGAGCGGTCTTGCCACCATCGCAACAGGGAAAGGAGCAGCACCGCGAAAAGGGCAGAGGCAGGTGGTGCAACAAGCGGAAGCATTGCAACTTCCTGGCCAATCGAAAAATACCAGCAAAGTGCATAGAAAATGCTTGTGACAGCCAAGCCGGTAAAGAACAGCCCGGGTCTGGATGTCAGGCTGAAGGCTGCAACGGACAGACTTGTTGTAAGCAGAACGAGTGCAAGAACATGCCAGTAGGAAATTGTGTAAACTGAGCGTTCTGCCAGAAGCTGGTTCAGAATATGAGCATGAACTTCTATTCCGGGTAATGAGCCGCCCGATGAAGAGCCTGAATTGGCAACGGGCGGCCTGTGCCTGTCAATAATGGGCAGATCAGTACCGATTAATGCAGTTTTACCGGAAAGCCATTCAGGTGGCAGCAAGTCCAGTGTATGGGCCGGGTATGTGACGAACGACGCAGAGCCGTTTTGCATGGCGGGTTGGTACAATATCCTTCCCGGCTTGTAGGACGGCGGGTTTTCCGGATTCGCCAGAACGCTGGCAAAAGCGGGGATGTTATTTCCGTTCTCATCTTGCAACAGTGGTAGATGACGCAGCACACCGTCAATTTCATCCCGTTGGAGAACTATGGAGCCGGAAAGCCGCTTCTCCAAGACACCAGAAAGATAGCCGACTTGTTTTTCAGTCAAGCCGTTCCTGCCTGTTACATTAGCCAAAACGACAGGTGCTGCGGCAGCCTCAATCGCTTCAAAAAGCTGTTGGTCTTTTGCCGGTTCGGTAGGACTGTCCAGTAGAATGTCGAGACCAATTATTTTCGGCGAACCTGCATCAATGGTTTTCACAAGTTTCGCCAGAAACTGCCGGTCTATGGGGGAACGGTAGGGGAGTGCAGCCAGTGTTTCTTCCGTGATTGCCACAATCACAATATCCTGTGCAGGTTCAGCAACTTCCCTTTGATGATGAGCCAATAAGAAGTCGCCTATTACCGGGTCAAGACGGCTTGTGAGAGGCGTTGTGATGGCTATCGCCAGAAGAATCGCAACAGCACTCATGAATATATTGCGCCAAAAGCCAGGTGCAACGGGACTTCGGGGTACCGGGGAGATCATTTGCGATGCTGCATTTTACAAAACACGAAACGGGCTGCACCTTCCATCACTTTGGTACATCAAACCGCACTGTGTCAGACTCTGTACTGTCTGCGTAAGTCAATCTCACAGAAACGTATCCTGTTGATTTGGGTATGCTCATATAAACGGTTGATCCCGGTCCGCTAGAGGGTATGGCATGCGGATTGTCAGGGTCACAATTACCGATATCAAAGGTGTTGTCAGGCTGATCCGTATCCAGTCCGTAATGAACGGTATGAATGGCGCACCTGTAGCTGATGAGGTGTGTGAAATAGACCAGTTGTTTGCCGTCCCAAAGACGGTAGCTAAGCCACCCGTTGGTGAGTTGCTCAAGGATGTTCTTTTGGGATGCTATCAATGAGGCTGCGGGATCAAACAGCATCGCGAAAGGACCGCGGGTCTCTCCGCGTATGTCGGTATACTTGATTTCAATGTCTGTTTTGTCTGCATTACCCGGCAGTTCTATGAAGGGCGTTGCAATTGGCTGACCGGTAGTTGGGTCAACGGCGCCTGGCATGAAACCGGTTGATTTGAATTCACCATCGGGAAGTTTTACAAAAATCTCCCTGGCACGATCAGCAATCGACATGTTCAACATCCAGCCCTGATTGCTTCTCATGGCATTCAGGGTAATGGGATTGCTGAGCGCTTTCGTATTCATGAATGACAGGGACGCCAGCCTGGACTTGGCATCTTCAATACGTTCAGCGGCCATTTGCTGGTCAATGAAGTAACGCAGATAGCTTCCGTCCCCGACCCCCTCCATGAACCGGGTGAGCAGTTCGAGTTCCGTGGTTTTGTCTGCCAGTGATTGTTGCCCCAGACGGACAAGTGAATATTCCATGCTGAGTTCATACAGCGCGGGTGTGAACTCAGGGTGGGCTTGTACAAAGCTGTTGAGTCTTCGGAGCCGTTCATCCGGTTCCTGAAGCAGGATTTCAGCAAACAGGGTTGTCGGATCACGTTTTCCCTGCGCCAAAGACCGGTATATTTCCCGTGCTCCGGCCCTGCCTTCCTGGATTTTCAGCACTGATTGAAAACGCAAGTGCGGGTCTATTTGTGGCTCTCCGAAGGCAAAATACTTCAGGTAATCCTGTCTTGATTTCGGGTAATCTCCCTTGATTTCCCGCAATCGTGCATTGGCGTAATATTCGTGGGGTCGCTTGGGGTTTTCCACCAACAGGGAGCGGCTTTGAAGTTTTGCAAAGAGTCGTTCAACTTCGCTGCCTGTCGTGGTGCTTGCTTCTGACAATCTCGATTTTGCCAACTCGGAGAAAGCCCCGTCAGGAAAACGGTCCAGGTAAGCTTGCAGTTGGGATATGTTATTGCTGTTCTTGACATCATTCCAGAATTGCAACTCGAGCTGAACGACATTTTCGGTTCCGGTTGTGCCCGCGCTTGTGTCCTGGTTTCCCGGGTCACTGGCGGGTACAAGCACGATATTGGTGGTCAGTGACGAGTGATCCCAGGGAACTTGCTCACCGTTGGTATCTTCAACAACCCTTTGGCGAACCCTCTTGAAGACGGTTTCAAGCGTTGTGCCAGGAACCAGAATTTCACGGGCGATTGCAGCTGTGTATGGACTGTTCAGGTCTTTGCCATCACTGGCTGTGCTCCCGGGGGCGGTAGCAAATGAGATGTAACTGCCGCGTGGTGTGCTGTTCAGCAATGTAAATCCGCCGGTTGAATTACCAGCCGAACGCTTCAAGGCAGTGTTTCGGCACGCATCGAAAATCACGATGTTTGCCCCTTCGTGAGCCGCTTCGATGGTTGAGAGAACCCAATCGATCGAAAGGGCCTCGAACTCTGCGTCCACCTCGTCCTGAAGATCTGCATTGAGCGGGGCGAGATAATTGCGTCCTCCTGCTTCAAACCCATGTCCCGAATAATAAACCGCAGCAATGGAGCCATCGCCGGCTTCTTCAAGAGCATTCGCGAAATCTCGGACGGCCCTTTTCATTTTCCTGAGGTCTGCATTAAGCAAAAGCTCGGTTTTGAACCCGGCCTTTTTGAGGCTGTCGCCGATCAATACGGCATCGTTTACTGGGTTTTTAAGCGGCAGCATGGTTTCGCTTTTATATTCAGCGTTTCCAATCACAAGAGCCAGTCTTTCACCTGCCAATGCAGTGCCAGCCAAGCCTAGCACTATGTATAAAAGAGCAAATACAGTCTTGGTAATCACTGACCAAGCTTGAAGAAACCGCACGATGCGCATGTCATTACCTTCTGCTGCCCCTGTTGTTTGATGCCAGATGTTTTCTGAACATTCCTGGAGTGGAGCGTAAGACAGGGCCCGGGATGTGTAAAGCAGTGGTATGTTTCGCGCTGCCGATTGAAACAGGCGATGAATGACGCTCTGAAAACTGGCGTCCGCAACGCATGAAAATGTAACGCCTATGCTGTCACATGTTGCTCTGTCTTGAGAACAGGGAAAATACGGCTATTGGGGCGCTTCTGTTGTGTTTACACCAATACTGGCTCGGCTTTCTGTTCAGACACATTGAACACGCGCCGATATCGCTCGATCTCTGCCTCGGGACCTGAAGCCTTGTTCGGATTGTCAGACAGTTTGACTGTCGGCTTGCCGTTCGCTGATACGGCTTTGCAAACCAGTGAGAACGGAGCGAGTTGATCGCCATCTGTCAGGTCCCGAAAATCGTTTGTCAGCATGGTGCCCCATCCAAACGAAACCTTCACGCGTCCCTTGAATTGCTGATGCAGTTCAACAATTTTGTCGACATCCAAACCGTCGGAGAATATGACGAGTTTTTCAGCCGGGTTTTCACCGCAACTGGTCCACCATTTTATGGCAGCTTCAGCGCCTGCGACCGGGTTGCCGCTGTCAATTCGAATTCCTGTCCATTTTGCAAGCCATTCCGGTGCATTCCTGAAGAAACTGTCGCTGCCATACGTGTCAGGCAGAATGATCCGCAAATTGCCCTCATGTTCATCGTGCCAGTTACTCAAGACGTCATAAGGTGCCTGCAACAGTTCCTCGTCGCTTTCAGCAAGTGCACTGTAGACCATCGGTAATTCGTGGCCATTCGTGCCAATCGCTTCCAGATCGCGGTTTTTGGCGATAAGGCAGTTCGAGGTACCCAGAAACTTGGGGCCCAGGGCTTCAACCATCGCTTGAACAGCCCAATCCTGCCACAGGAATGAATGTCGGCGACGTGTTCCGAAATCGGCAATCAGAAGGTTCTCCAATTTGCCCAGCGTCTCTATTTTCTCCCAGAGCTTGGCCATCGCCCGTGCATAAAGAACCTGCAGTTCAAAATGGTCCATTTTGTTCAGCACCGCACGACTGCGAAGCTCCATCAAAATGGAAAGGGCAGGGATCTCCCAAAGCATGACTTCTGGCCATGTTCCCTCGAAGTTCAGCTCATATTGGTCACCCCGGCGTTCAAGGTGATAATCCGGGAGGCGCAGCCCTTCAAACCATTGCATGAAGTCAGGCCTGAACATCTGGCGTTTGCCGTAGAAGGTATTGCCGCGCAGCCATGTACTCTCACCACGTGAAAGGCTGAGTGATCGCACATGCTGGAGTTGTTCGCGCAGTTCACCTTCATCAACCAGTTTCGCCAAGGGAACATTTTCTGACCTGTTTATAAGGCTGAATTGCACAACCGTATCGGGTTTGTTGCGAAACACGGTTTGACACATGAGCAACTTGTAAAAATCCGTATCGATCAATGAGCGGACTATGGGGTCAATTTTCCATTTGTGGTTCCAGACACGATTCGCGATATCAACCATGAAGCAGTACCCCTTCTTTTTTCATGTTCAGAAGAGCTGTCTCCAAAGAACCGTCCAGATTTATCGCCTTGCAAAGATGGGTGTGAACAGTGGTGTTAAATCCCAACTTAGCTGCATCAATCGCGGAATAGGCAACGCAAAAGTCTGTAGCAAGACCCGCCAGGTGCAGATCATTTATATTCCGCGTCCGCAAATAGCCTTCGAGACCTGTTGGCGTAATCTTGTCATTCTCGAAAAACGCCGAGTAACTGTCGACCTCGCTGCGGTATCCCTTGCGTATTATCGCATCAGCACGTGCAAGATTGAGGTCTTCATGAAACTCTGCACCTGATGTGTTTTGTATGCAGTGCTCCGGCCAAAGAACCTGGGGACCATACGGCATTTCAATCACGTCATAGATATTGTGATCGGGGTGCGAAGAAGCGAAGGATGAGTGCCCCTCCGGATGCCAGTCCTGAGTGAAAACCACGGCATCAAATCCATGCATCAATTCATTGATGCCACCAACAATCTGGTCTCCACCAGGAACTGCAAGAGCACCGCCAGGGCAGAAATCATATTGCAGGTCGATGACGATCAGGGCTTTGGACAAAAGCTTTCTCCCGTGGTTACAAACATATATCCATTACCGGATTTTTTTGCCCCGAAACGGAAATGAAAAGGCAGGCAGTTCATCACAGTTTGACTTTCAAAAGTCGAACCTTTGACAACACAAGATTCCTGATTGGGCGGAAATTGTCCATTCTGTAGCATGCTGATTTCCGGAATGGCTAAAACTTGAGCGGAGTGAAACCCAAAACAAGCAGGCAAATGCATGCCGGTAGGCCAAACAACCATGCACGCAATTTCCAGTTCCCGGGTTTGTTTTTCCAGTTGTCACGAAACATGTGACCGCATGAAACTGCCACTACTAGAAGAACTATTGCGATGGGAGGTGTAATATACAGTTCCAAAAAGGGCTCCCGCCTAGCAAATCAAAAACGCATGTTCACGCAGCAAAACATGTTCAAGTGTTGATCGAACATGAGCGGAAAGTTTGCATCAGGTAAACTGGCTTTGACGTCTGCCGCACTGGAGTCTGTCTCGCAAAGGACTGTTGGGGTCTATTTCCTTTTTGCAAACCAGGCATTTGTCGGCCCCGCTTATTGCATTCAATCCGCCGCAGCTACCCTTGATACGCTTGCCCATGAAAATAACACCAAGAGACATTCCAAGGACCACCAGTCCCAAAAGGGTGAAAGCAAAAAGGAAAGTTGCCATAATTACGACCTGACGTTTTCAGTTGGGTGATACCTATTGCATATTTGCCTGTTCTTCAAACGCTTTGCTGCTTTCTATTATGTATTTCTGGTCTGCGTCATCTCTGTTGCGCGAGATAAAGTAAGCTGCGATGTCATTGTCGTTTGCAGCCTTCATGCCTTCCTTGTTTCCCATGACCAGTAGAGCGGTAGCCCAAGCATCTGCGTCCATTGCATTTTCTGAGACGACCGTAACCGAGGTTGTCCTGTGGGTGATTGGAAATCCGGTGGTTGGATCGATTATGTGTGAATATCGTGTTCCGTTGTTTTCCACGAAATTGCGGTAATCACCCGAAGTGGCCATACCCGAATTCGTCAGCTTCAGGACGGTTTTTACATTCCTGGAGCCTGCTTCGGGTTTTTCGATGCCGACCCGCCAGGGTTTACCTGACACATTGGTTCCCGCCACGCGCAAGTCACCGCCGATTTCGACCAGATAATTTTCAAATCCCAACTGGGTCAGTTTCCCGGATACCGCGTCAATGCCAAATCCTTTGGCAATTGCTGAAAGATTGATTTCAACATCGGGACGGGTTTTGGAGACAGTCCCGGTTTCGGTATCCAGTTTGAGATATCTGGTTTGACCGACCTGTTCGAGAGCGCTGGAAATTTCGTCATTTGTGGGAAAGCGGTCTTCGGGATTCCGCGACCCAAAGCCCCACAAATTGATTAGCGGGGCGAGTGTCACATCAAACATTCCGCCAGTTTTCAGATGGACGTCATTTGCTTTGCTTATAACTGAAAAGAGGTCACCAGAGATTTTGACAGGTTTTGTCTGGCGCGACAGGTTGAAACGGGAAATTTCGGATGTTTTCTGCCAGTTGGACATTTTGGAATTGACGTCAGCTAGAACGGACTCAACTTCGGTTTTCAAAATTGTTTCATCCAGCTTTGTGCCGACAGCCTTGGCTTTGACATGATAGGTTGTCCCCATTGTCTTGCCCGAAATGTTCAGCAGCTTGTTGCTTGCGGGCCGATCACACCCTGCCAGCATCACGCAAACAAGGATGCATAACAAAACTGTTTTGCGGGACATCGCTACTCTCAGTCACTTGGCAGTACGGAAATGCTCATGCGTCAAAGTGCTTATGGTGTTTTCTGAGGAAATACTAGTTTATTCCATTGGAAAATGTCATCAGTGCATCGTATGAAGGCGTTCAATTCAACCCGTTTGGCTGCTAACCAAAAGTTGGATATCCGCCAGGGTGCATAATGTGCTTTGGCAGATTGTTCACATCAGATTACTAGCGCCAAGCGAACCGGTGATAGGCAACAATGAAGACGATAAAGATCAAGAAGGGTCTGGATATTCCGATATCCGGATCGCCCCGGCAGGTTATCAGTGAAGGTCCCCGGATTGGCACCGTGGCTGTCTTGGGTGATGACTATGTTGGCTTGAAGCCAAAAATGCTTGTTGCCGAGGATGACAAGGTTGAACTTGGAACTCCACTGTTCTGTCACAAGGAAAATCCAGATGCCGTTATTGTTGCACCCGCTACTGGTCGTGTGCAGTCGATCAACCGGGGTGCACGCCGTGTTTTGCAGAGTGTGGTCATCGAGGTTGATGATCCTTCGGATCAAGGTCTGAGCTTTGCTGATGTTGGTGGCAGTGACAAGCGTGAAGACATCGTTGAAAAATTGTGTGCGGCCGGACTTTGGACAGCATTCAAAACCCGCCCGTACTCCAAAGTGCCACAACATGATACGTCACCACTTGCCATATATGTAACTGCGATTGATACCGAACCCCTCGCTCCACAAGTCGATCTTGTGTTGAGTGAGCGCAAGGAAGATTTTCAGCGTGGTGTCGAAATTGTTGCAAAGCTGACGGATGGCATGTGCTTTGTTTGCCAGTCAGCGGACTCAGAGGCATTGGTCGGGGAAGAGCAGAATATAGTTCCGGTCGGTTTTTCTGGGCCGCATCCTGCAGGCCTGCCAGGAACACACATACATTTTCTGACACAACCTGCTGCGGAACAGCCCGTATGGACCATCGGTTATCGTGAAGTAATCCAGATCGGTGCACTGTTCCGAACCGGTCATCTGGACTCTGAAGTTATTGTATCCATTGCAGGCCCGGCCGCCACAGATCCACGTCTCGTCAGAACGTGTGCAGGAGCTTCGGTTCTCGAATTGCTGGGTGGCGAAATCGAAACCGGTTACCCGGTTCGCGTTCTGTCCGGTTCTGTTTTGAGTGGCCGTACAGCCGAAGGCCCGACCGGTTTTCTCGGCCGGTTTCACAGGCAGGTTTCCCTTATCAAGGAAGACAAGGAACAGGTGATCCTTGGCTGGCTGCGCCCAATGGCGCAAAAGTTTGCCTTTCAGCCGGTATTGGGGTCTGCCTTCAGCAAAAAACTGTATGATCTTGGCAGCAATCTGAATGGCGGTCGCCGTGCAATGGTTCCGCTGGGCACATTTGAGATGCTGATGCCGCAGAATTACCTTCCGACACAATTGTTGCGTGCCTTGCTTGTCAAGGATACGGACACTGCCCAGGCCTTGGGGGCTCTGGAACTGGACGAAGAAGATCTGGGCCTTGTAGGCTTTGCATGTCCCGCAAAATACGAGTACGGGCAAGCGCTGCGCGAGTGCCTGCAGAAGATTGAAAAAGAGGGTTAAAAGAGTGAGCTTGCGAGACTTTTTTGACAAAATTGAACCGCATTTCGAAAAAGGCGGTAAATACGAGCGCTATTTCTCACTCTATGAAATGGTCGAATCGTTTGTGTACACACCGAAAACGGTGACCACAAACGCACCGCATGTCCGTTCTTTCATCGACATGAAAAGGATCATGACCTACGTCGTGCTTGCCACGATACCCTGCATCCTTTTTGCCTGGTACAATACCGGCGTACAGGCCAATGCCGCTATTGCAGCCCTTGGCGAAACAGCGCAAACGGGTTGGCGAATCTGGATTTTGCAGACGATTGGAATTGGCCTCAATCCGGACAGCTTCATGGCCAACATGTTGCACGGAGCGCTGTATTTTTTCCCGATTTACATCACTACGCTGGTTGCGGGCGGCATTTTCGAGGTGATTTTTGCAACCGTCCGCAAACATGAGGTGAACGAGGGGTTTCTTGTAACCTCAATGCTGTACACGCTTATTCTGCCGGCCTCGACACCGCTTTGGCAGGTCGCTCTCGGAATCATATTTGGCGTTGTGGTAGGCAAGGAAGTGTTCGGAGGTACTGGCAAAAATTTCCTCAATCCGGCACTGACCGGACGGGCATTTCTCTACTTTGCCTATCCTGCATACATGTCGGGAGACTCGATCTGGGTACCTGTTGACGGATATTCCGGCGCAACCGCGCTGGCGGTGACTGCTGCCGATGGGCATCAGCAACTTGTGGACTTCGGCATTACCTGGATGGATGCATTTTTGGGCTTTGTGCCCGGCAGTCTGGGAGAGACATCAACCTTGGCATGCCTTGTCGGCTTGGTGTTTTTGCTTGCAACCAGAATTGCCAATTGGCGTCTCATTGTCGGCTGCATGGTGGGAATGATCGGGTTTTCAACTCTGTTGAACCTGATTGGTTCGGAGACAAATCCGATGTTTGCCATGCCGTGGTACTGGCATCTGGTTATTGGCGGATATGCTTTTGGTATGGTCTTCATGGTCACCGAGCCCGTATCGGCATCCCATACCAACATGGGCCGGTATTTTTACGGCGCATTAATCGGGGTCATGGTTGTCATGATACGTGTGATAAACCCTGCCTTCCCGGAAGGAATGATGCTTGCGATATTGTTCGGCAACGTCTTCGCTCCGCTGATTGATTATTTCGTTGTTCAGGCGAACATAAAAATGAGAGCCAAACGTCATGAACACTAATTCGAACCAAGATGAGAGCATGATACGTCGTTTCATCAACATGCCACCGGATTCGGTGCCGAAAACAATCTTCATTGCGGTCACACTGTGTTTGATCGCTTCAATGGTTGTTTCGGCAGCCGCAGTCATGTTGCGGCCGATTCAGGAGGTCAACAAACTCAAGGACAAACAGGTCAGCATCTTGCAGGTTGCTGGCCGCTACGATCCTGGCACTGATGTGGCCGAGGCCTTCTCTGCATTTGAACCAAAGGTGCTTGAAATCGCCACTGGTGAATTTGCAGACGAATTTGACCCGGCAACATTTGACGACCTTGCAGCAGCCGACGATCCCGAAACGTCCATAGCTTTAAAGGATGACCCCGCGTCAATTGGGCGCCAGTCGAAATATGTCACCGTTTATTTGTTGCGCGATGAAGACGGCAAGCTCGACAAGGTGGTTCTGCCTGTGCACGGCTATGGCCTTTGGTCTACTCTTTATGGCTTCATTGCCCTGGAAGAAAATGGCAATGACATATATGGCCTCCAGTTTTACCAGCATGCCGAAACCCCGGGTTTGGGTGCTGAGGTGGATAACCCAAGGTGGAAAGAGCAGTGGAATGGCAAGAAGATTACAGACGAAAATGATGTGCTGCAGATTGCCGTAACCAAGTCACAACCGCCTGCTGGTCCCGAGTACCATGTCGATGCGCTGGCCGGCGCAACGCTTACCTCCGTCGGGGTTCACAACCTTATCCGCTTCTGGCTTGGTGAAAGAGGATACAAACCGTTCTTGCAAAAGCTCAAAGAAGGAGCTGTTTAATGCCGCAGGTAAAACGAGAAATGTTGATCGATCCGCTGGTCGACAACAATCCGATCACATTGCAGGTTTTGGGAATTTGTTCTGCACTGGCTGTTACCTCTTCATTGAAGGTGGCGTTTGTCATGTCTCTGGCTGTTATTGCAGTCACCGCGTTCTCCTCAATGTTCATATCAATTATCAGAAACCAGATTCCCGGCTCGATACGTATTATCGTGCAAATGGTGATCATCGCTTCTCTGGTTATTCTGGTGGATCAGATACTCAAGGCTTACGCATTTGAGATTTCCAAAACGCTGTCCGTTTTCGTTGGGCTTATCATTACCAATTGCATAGTAATGGGGCGGGCTGAGGCTTTTGCAATGAAGAACCCTCCATTGGCATCTTTCGCCGATGGTGTCGGCAATGGACTTGGTTATGGCCTGATACTGATGATGGTAGGCGTTGTCCGTGAGTTGTTTGGTTCGGGAAGCCTGTTCGGCGTGACTGTCATGGAAACAGTCAATAATGGCGGTTGGTATGTGCCAAACGGCATGCTTCTTCTGCCTCCGTCCGCATTTTTCATCATTGGCTTTATCATTTGGGCATTCCGCACCTGGAAGCCGGCTCAAGTGGAAGAGCGTGAATACAAAATTCAAGTTGTTGAGGCCCACTAGTGGAAGGTTTGCTCTCTCTCGCGGTAAAGGCAATATTCGTCGAGAATCTTGCTCTTTCATTCTTTCTCGGCATGTGCACGTTCATTGCCGTTTCAAAGAAAATCTCTACAGCAATCGGGCTTGGTATTTCCGTCATGATCGTTCAGGCGATCACGGTTCCTGCCAACAACCTGATCCTGAATTATCTTCTTGCGCCGGGGGCTCTGTCCTGGGCGGGGTTTTCTGATGTGGATCTCACATTTCTCGGTCTCATCTCCTACATCGGCGTGATTGCTGCCCTGGTGCAGATCCTTGAGATGGTTCTCGATAAGTATTTCCCGCCACTTTACAACGCACTTGGTGTGTTCCTGCCTCTGATTACCGTGAATTGCGCCATACTTGGCGGTTCACTCTTCATGGTGGAGCGAGACTACAATTTTGCTGAATCGGTTACCTATGGTGTATCGTCAGGTTTTGGTTGGGCGCTCGCAATAACAGCAATGGCCGGCGTACGCGAAAAACTGAAATATTCTGACATACCCGATGGGCTTCAGGGATTGGGTATTACATTTATTTCTGCAGGTCTGATGGCAATGGCCTTCATGTCCTTCAGTGGCGTAAAGCTTTGAGGTAGGGCGAACATGGCGACCTTTGGATTGGGCATAACCCTCTTTACGATGATTGTTACCGCACTGGTGACCATCATTCTCATCGCTCGTTCACGTCTGGTTTCATCCGGCAATGTGAACATTACGATCAACAATGAAAAAACCATCTCGGTTCCTGCAGGTGGCAAGCTTTTGCAGACACTGGCTGAACAAAAGCTGTTTGTCCCGTCAGCATGCGGTGGTGGCGGTACTTGCGCGCAGTGCCGTGTGAAGATCCATGAAGGTGGCGGCTCCATCCTGCCAACCGAGGAAGGTCACATTACCAAGCGTGAAGCGGCCAATGGTGACAGGCTTTCATGTCAGGTCGCCGTCAAGCAGGACATGGACATAGAAGTCCCTGAAGAAGTGTTCGGTGTGAGGAAATGGGAGTGCACGGTTCGTTCCAACGAGAATGTTGCCACCTTTATCAAGGCACTGGTTCTTGAGCTTCCCGAAGGCGAAGACGTGAATTTCCGTGCAGGCGGATACATACAGATCGAGGCTCCTGCGCACAAATTGAAATATACCGATTTTGATATCGGTGAAGAATATCGGGAAGACTGGGACCGCTTCAATCTTTGGCAATACGATTCTGCGGTCGAACTTCCGATCGAGCGCGCATATTCCATGGCGAACTACCCCGACGAGAAGGGGATAATCATGTTGAACGTTCGTGTTGCTTCCCCGCCACCTGGCAGTGAGGGGATTCCGGCAGGCAAGATGTCTTCCTTCATTTTCAACCTGAAGCCCGGTGACAAGGTGACTATTTCCGGTCCGTTCGGTGAGTTTTTCGCTCGTGATACCGAAAAGGAAATGGTTTTCATCGGGGGTGGTGCAGGAATGGCGCCAATGCGCAGCCATATCTTTGACCAGCTGAAACGCCTCAAGAATACAAGCCGGAAAATCACATTCTGGTATGGCGCACGCTCAAAGAAAGAGATGTTTTTTGTCGAGGATTTCGATGAGCTTGCCGCGCAATTCCCGAATTTCGAGTGGCATGTAGCGCTTTCTGATGCGCTGCCGGAAGATGAATGGTCCGGATATATCGGGTTCATCCACAATGTATTGTATGATGAATATCTGAAGGATCATCCGGCTCCGGAAGACTGTGAATTCTATATGTGCGGGCCGCCAATAATGAACCAGTCTGTCATCAACATGCTGCTCGATCTTGGTGTTGATCGTGAAGACATCATGCTCGATGATTTCGGCGGTTAATTTCACTCCCATTTCTGTCGATATTGTCATATGCTTCTGTTGTCATCATAGGTGAGACCAGGAGGAGATGGACATCATGCCTAGTTCATATCAGGCGCCGACGCGTGGTGAGAAAAGAAACGATTCGTCGACGAGCCAGTCAATTGCGAGCAATCTGGGATATGAAAATGCCAGCGTCGACAAGATTCTGGCAATCAAGGGCACTGACGTGTTTTCTATCCGGCCGGAAGACACGTTGGCTGATGCAGTTGTTTTGCTTCGCGAAAAGAGAATTGGTGCCCTCGTGGTAACAGACTCCGCTGGCAAACTTGTGGGTATATTGTCGGAAAGGGACATTGTTCGGAAGCTTGCCGAAACTCCTGGCGAGACCTTGCCCAAAAAAGTGGCGGAAGTCATGACGAGCAAGATCGAAACATGTACCGAAGATGAAATGATCGTCTCTGTACTGAGCCGCATGTCCAAGGGGCGTTTCAGGCATATGCCGGTTATGGCCGATGACCAGTTGAGAGGCATGGTGACCATTGGCGATGTGGTCAATTATCGTTTGTTGCAACTGGAGCATGAAGCACTTCAATTGAAGCAGTTGATCGTCGGCTAGTTTTGTACTGACGATCAGTCCAGGAAATTTGCCAAGCTGTAAACGCTTGGCCAGTCTATGCGTGTTTTGGCAGCAACTGCACGTTTTTTCAGAACAACGCCTGTGTGCTCTAATACACAGCTTAAAAGTTTTAGTTCCGGTAACTTGGTCTCCGAGCGGTGAAGAATACTCTTCATCGCCTGCAATCTAGAGGAGACCAAAAAAATGAGTAAAGACAAGTTCACACTCATTTGCGGTGTTGTACTGGCTACAGGAATGATGGCCGGAAATGCAGTCGCACAATCGGGGCCGGTTCTCGTATCTGGAGATGCGGTAGTAACCGGATTTTCAGGAACGGCCCCGCTTTCACCGGAAAACCCAACACCAGTGATCGATCTTGACGGCCCGTCAGCGCAGGTCATGTCATTGGCCGCAAGGCCAGCGTCACCTAACGGGACAGCGACTACTGTACCGGCCAACTGGCAATTTACTGCCCGCGAAGTCGGACAGGTATTTGCAATCGCTTTCGACACGGGAACCAACGGGAGGGCTCCGAACATTTACCTCGGTGCAACTTCACTTTTTGGTCTTCACATTGTCGAAGCCAGCGGTGAGGAGCGCCTTGAATTCGGAGAGCCAGGCGCAACTTTCATGGATGGTCAGTATGGAGCTGGTGGTTCAGCCGGTTCAATCTGGCGCATAGATGGAGAAACCGGAGAGATTACCGAGTTCGCCAGACTTCCGGGTAATTCCGGTGCTGGTGTGGGTGATGTAGTCTTTGATCCCGCGAGCGGCCAGTTTTACGCAACCGATCTGGACAATGGCATGATCTACCAAATCTCGCCGTCTGGCGAGATACTCGGCACCTTTGACCATGGCGCGAAGGCTCGCCCAAATGCGGGACTAGCTGCCGTCAATGATGATGGTAACGTTCTCGACATTACCAATCCTGCATTTGACGCCAATAACCCTGAAACCTGGGCCTATACACAGTCTGAACGGCGTGTGTGGGGCTTGGCTGTCAACAAAGGCAGGCTGTATTACTCCACCGAGGCGGATCCTCAGGTCTGGTCTGTGGGGCTGTCTGACGATGGCGGCTTTGCTTCTGATGCCAGGCTCGAGTTTGATATTCTTGGCTTGATCAGTGCCGGGCCCGTTACGGATATCCTGTTTGATGGTTCCGACCGGATCTATCTTGGCCAGAGAAGTCCGCAAAAGGCGAGTTTCAACTTCGCTGAATTTGCGGAACCAAACCAGGCCAGCGTTGTGCGTTATGTGCCATCGTTAACTGATCCTGACGATTGGGAGCCGGATCCGGATTTCTATGCCATAGGTATGCCGCCGGATCATGATGCATCCAATGGTGGCATTTCACTTGGTGCAGATACCAATGGTAATTGTGGTGCCACTTTGTGGTCTACAGGTGGAAGACTTGTGTCCAGTGATGGATCAGCTGATACACCTGCTGATGTTCATGGTTTGCAGGGCAATTCCGCTGAACTGATCCGTCCGGAGAATGTGCCGCCGCAGGCTTCCTATTTCATCGATTACGATGGCAAGTATGGGGATGCGGAAAAAGCAGGCCATATGGGGGATGTGGAAGTGTTCCAGCCTTGTAGAAAAAGGGCAGACCTCCAGTATCCTCCGGGGTATTTCCCGCCTGGCGATATCCCGCCACCCGAATGGCCACCCGAGTTTCCTCCGCCTGAGCGGTCGTTTGAAACCAATCTGCGGCTTACGAAAAAAGCATCACCAAAAGAGTGTATACCGATGTTTGCTGGTTGGTCATGCCAGTTTGTAATCCGCGTAAGAAACACCGGCCCTGATGCCTATTTTGGGGATATCCTTGTAAAGGATACGGTCCCGGCAGCGCCAGCCGGCATGTTCTTTGGTGTTGGCCCGGTTCCTCCGTGGTCATGCTGGACTGCAAGCCCTTCAAACCTCTCTTGCTGGAGACCTGGTGTACTGATGAACCCGGGCCAGTATGTTGAGTTGAAAGTCAATGTCTGGCTGCCGTCTTCTTATGACAGGTGTCGCTTGAGGAACCTTGCTGAAATCCAGTGGGCACCGGGTGGTACCAGGTGGAACACGGATCCCGGTGATGACAGGGACGGAGCTTCAGCCGTACTTCCGTTGGATGAATGCAAGCCAACGCACCAGCCGGTTGGTTCGAACATACACCGTCCAACAGGGTCGAATATCCATCGCCCCCGAGGTTCGGTTGTGCACCGTCCGAGAGGCTCTGTTGTTCACCGTCCGAGAGGTTCGGTAGTTCATCAACCCCGTGGTTCTGATGTGCACCGTCCCCGTGGCTCGATTGTTCATCAGCCGACAGGTTCGAATGTCCATCGTCCTCGTGGTTCGGTCGTTCATCGCCCGAGAGGGTCAGTAGTCCACAAGCCTCGCGGCTCTGTTGTTCATCGTCCAAAAGGTTCTGTCGTACACAAACCTCGCGGTTCGAATGTTCATCGTCCGAAAGGTTCGATCGTGCACAAACCTCGTGGCTCTGTTGTTCACCGTCCAAAGGGTTCTGTCGTGCACAAGCCTCGCGGTTCGAATGTTCATCGTCCGAAGGGTTCGATCGTGCACAAGCCTCGTGGTTCAGTTGTTCACCGTCCAAAGGGTTCTGTCGTGCACAAGCCTCGTGGTTCAGTTGTTCACCGTCCAAAGGGTTCTGTCGTGCACAAGCCTCGTGGCTCGAATGTTCACCGTCCGAAGGGTTCGGTCGTACACAAACCCCGTGGTTCAGTCGTTCACCGCCCTAAGGGTTCGAATGTCCACAAGCCCCGCGGATCAAAGGTGCATCAGCCAAAGGGATCGAAGGTTCACCGACCACGCGGTTCGGTTGTACATCGTCCGAAAGGCTCGAAAGTTCACAAGCCCAGAGGTTCGGTAGTGATCAGGCCGCAAGGTCAAACCATCAAACCTCTAAGGGACTTGCAGATCAAACGTAACTGACAGGTCTGAAGAAAACAGCCCACCGGAAATTCCGGTGGGCTGAACGTCAAACTAATCAATCCCAGAAAGGTAACCAGGCATGATGACGTCACCCGTTTCAGGATCAGATCGTGGCATCTTGCCTGCTTTCAAAAATACCGGCAAATCACTGTTGCTATTGATGCTTTCCATGTCCGTGTTCGTGGCTCTTGCTTTCGAAACCAGCGCAAAAACTCTCCCGCAACTTGCCACGAACCAGCAATTGATCGAAAACCAGAAAAAGGGGGCAGACCTGCAGATCGAAACCGTTGACGATGCATTTGAATTTGTCTTCTCGAAACTTCCCGACAAGGTTTTTGTATATCCAACGGAAAATTACTACTATTTCACCTTTCCGGCCAATGGCGTTGTATATGCAGGCAACCTGCGGTTGGCCGCCCAGGATCGGGACGAAGGCATAATCCATTTTGCTGCATTCAGGCAGGCAAACCAGACCAGTGAAGCAGGGGAGATGCTTTACAAGCCCTATTCAGCCGAAGATGGGGTCGAGGTCAAAAAGCTTGCACCGTTTTCCTATCAGGTGGCTTACAACAACAAGCAGGTCACCTTTGTACTCAATGATGTCTCCTCAATCAGGCCGCCTGAACATATCGTTGCTGATGGAGAGGAATATCTCGGACTGGTTGTTGACGAGTCCGGCATCCGGTTTTTCCTGTTTTACAACACAAAGCACAGGCTATTTGCGTATGTTCTGGATGAAACAGAGGCTGTGCCGGAACAGTTTGCGGAAAGTGAAGAAGCCGGTGAGCGCATTCTGATCGGGTTGAGAACCGGCTTTGCAGTGTATGATCATCATTATCTGGACCGGCGTGTACTGGTTGGTGTGAGCGGGGCAAATACCATTGTGAACAATTATTTTGACGGACCAGCCGATCAATTGCCTGAAAACCATATCGAGAATGACAATTTGCGCAAAGCAATAACGGATTCTGATCCGGCTGTGGCAGGCTTGCTGGATCAGTTCGGTTATTTCATGAGCGGGGAAGGGCGCTACCTCATAACCCCGTACATGCAGTATCTCTCTCCCGAAGAACTCGCAGGTTATGATCAGTGTGCAAATGATGATGCAATTGCGGAAGAGATTTACGACGCCTGTTTTTACAGTGGTTCAGAATAAGTCTTGCAGGCATCTTTAGTTTTTGGCCAGCCATTACTGCGCACACTATGAACCAAAACGAATGCGTATCGGTCAATATGCAGGCATTACGACCTCGTGATGCAGTACAGCCACCGAAAGTATAACGTGAATATGCCATCAAAAAAATGGTGGCATCTTGCATGTCAATATCGGCTGAAATATTCATGCAGGCATAATGTCCCTTTCAACGCCTGAACGCGTTCAAATTGAATGCAAGTTTGGCATTTCATCGGAAAACCCATGAGCCTGTACAAAGAATATCTAAACGAGATTGAAAACCGGAAAAAAGAGGGGTTGAGCCCAAAGCCGATTGATGATGGTGCGTTGTTGGCCGAGATCATCGAACAGATAAGGGACCTCAACAATGAACACAGGGAAAACTCTCTGAATTTCTTCATTTACAACACCCTGCCGGGAACGACCAGTGCCGCTGGCGCAAAGGCCAAATTCCTGAAAGAAATCATTCTTGGAAAGTCCGGTGTTGAAGAAATTTCGACATCATTTGCATTCGAGCTTTTGTCTCACATGAAAGGCGGTCCTTCGATAGAAGTGCTTCTCGATCTGGCATTGGGTGATGACCCCGCAATTGCCAAGCAGGCATCTGATGTCCTGAAAACCCAGGTTTACCTGTATGAAGCCGACACAGCCCGGCTTGAAGAAGCGTACAAGGCGGGCAATGAAGTCGCAAAAGATGTTCTTGAAAGCTACTCAAAGGCAGAATTTTTTACAAAGCTTCCGGAAGTGGAAGAGGAAATCAAGGTGGTTACCTATGTTGCTGCCGAAGGTGACATTTCAACTGATTTGCTTTCTCCCGGTAATCAGGCTCATTCCAGGTCAGACAGGGAATTGCACGGAAAATGCATGATTTCCGAAGCGGCTCAGGCAGAAATCCGTGAGTTGCAAAAGCAGCATCCTGATAAACGCGTGATGCTGATTGCCGAAAAGGGTACGATGGGAGTTGGCTCTTCGCGTATGTCCGGGGTCAACAATGTTGCGTTGTGGACAGGAAAACAGGCCAGCCCATACATACCGTTTGTGAACATAGCGCCTGTAGTGGCGGGAACAAACGGAATTTCTCCCATCTTTCTGACGACAGTAGGTGTAACTGGCGGTATTGGACTTGATCTCAAAAACTGGGTGAAAAAACTGGATTCCGAGGGGCGTCCGATTTTGAATAATGATGACAGCCCGGTTCTGGAGCAGAAATATTCTGTCGCCACAGGTACTGTTCTTACGATCGATACGAAGAAAAAGAAGCTCTACAACGAAGCCGGTGATGAAGAGCTGACTGATGTCTCATCAGCTTTGACGCCCCAGAAAATTGAGTTCATGAAAGCCGGCGGATCATACGCAATCGTTTTTGGGAAAAAGCTTCAGAATTTTGCTGCATCAGTGCTTGGAGTAGACGCTCCTGAAGTATTCGCGCCGGCTAAAGAAGTTTCTCACGAAGGGCAGGGCCTGACTGCGGTTGAAAAAATATTTAACAGAAATGCGGTCGGTGTAACTGACGGGAAAGTTCTGCACGCCGGGTCTGATGTGCGGGTCAAGGTCAACATTGTTGGATCGCAAGATACCACCGGTTTGATGACTGCGCAGGAACTGGAAGCGATGGCTGCAACTGTCATTTCCCCTACCGTTGACGGGGCATACCAGTCTGGATGTCATACGGCATCGGTGTGGGACCTCAAGGCGCAGGCAAATATCCCCAGACTGATGAACTTCATGAACAGTTTTGGGCTGATTACGGCTCGTGATCCCAAAGGGGTCTACCATGCCATGACCGATGTTATTCACAAGGTCTTGAATGATATCACTGTCGATGATTGGGCGATAATCATCGGTGGTGACTCCCATACAAGAATGTCGAAAGGAGTTGCATTCGGCGCAGACTCCGGAACTGTTGCACTTGCTTTGGCGACCGGTGAGGCGACAATGCCCATTCCCGAGTCGGTCAAGGTAACATTCAAGGGGGAGATGAAACCCTTCATGGATTTCCGCGATGTTGTTCATGCAACGCAAGCGCAGATGCTGAAGCAGTTTGGTGACAATGTTTTCCAGGGTCGTGTGATCGAAGTTCATATCGGTACACTGCTCGCCGACCAGGCATTTACATTCACCGACTGGACTGCCGAGATGAAGGCGAAAGCCTCAATCTGTATTTCCCAGGATGAAACGCTGATCCAGTCGCTAGAAATCGCCAAGAGCCGGATTCAGATCATGATCGAGAAGGGGATGGACAATACTGCCCAAACCTTGCAGGGGCTGATCGATAAAGCCGACCAACGCATTGCTGAAATCCGTACAGGCGAGAAACCGGCGCTCAAGCCGGATGAAAATGCAAAATATTTTGCTGAGGTGATTGTCGACTTGAATCAGATAGATGAGCCAATGATCGCAGATCCGGATGTAAACAATGAGGACGTTTCCAAGCGCTATACACACGATACCATTAGACCGATCTCTTTCTACAGGGGAGAGAAGAAGGTCGATCTTGGGTTTGTCGGCTCCTGCATGGTTCACAAGGGTGACTTGAAGATCGTTGCTCAAATGCTCCGGAATCTCGAAAAGAAAAACGAAACCGTGTCATTTAATGCGCCATTGGTCGTGGCCGCTCCGACTTACAACATTATTGATGAGTTGAAGGTTGAAGGTGACTGGGCTGTGTTACAGAAATATTCCGGTTTTGAATTCGACGACAACTCTCCAAAAAACACCGCTCGTACAGAGTATGAAAATATCCTCTATCTGGAACGGCCAGGGTGTAATCTTTGCATGGGCAATCAGGAGAAGGCCGAAAAGGGCGATACCGTGCTGGCTACATCCACACGCTTGTTCCAGGGAAGGGTTGTGGAAGATTCCGGTGACAAGAAGGGTGAATCCCTTCTGGCTTCAACGCCGGTAGTTGTTCTTTCCGCGATCCTTGGAAGAACGCCGAGTATCGATGAATATGAAGAGGCAGTGGAGGGAATTAACCTCACGAAATTTGCTCCTCCTGTTCAGAAACAACCAGGTGCAAGATCAGTCCAGTATTGAGCTGGAGAAGGTATCCTTCAGGAAGTGAAGCGGCGCCTTTTGCGCACATGGCTTGTAAAGCTGCCACCATCCGTTTCAGGGTGGTGGTTTGATATCTGGTTTTTTAGCCCAACATTGGGGATTGAGCCCAGCCAGATCAACTCAGTGTAGATCTTCTGACAATACCATTACCAGGGGCTGATGGTCTGAGGCGTTCGTTGTTGTATCGACGGCCATGCTTTCTATACGGCCGGTCAGCTCTTCAGTGACAAACATGAAATCCCGGCAATGCGCACCCTGCGGCCATTGCTCCTGGTCAAAAACACCACAAGTGGGAGCACGGTCTTGTCCGGCGTTGGCTATGGTCCATACATCATGAAACCCGGCTGCTTCGTTCTCGGGCTTCGTCAAAATGTCATACTCTTTTGAATTGAGTAAAAAATTAAAGTCCCCGCACAAGACACTGCTTGAAGCACGTTCAAACCGAGAATACGGCCCCTTTTCTGCAAATGTTGGCGGGGCTGCCGCCTGCGAACCAACTTCGATTTCAATATCCCTGATACGCGTTGCCTGCGCCAGACGCTGTTTTTGGGAATGAAATTCCAAGTGAGTTGCCATGATCCTTAACGGTCCTGTAGGCGCTTCGACCGTTACCTCTGTCATTTGCCTTGGCATTTGCTTTCTCGGGCCATCCACGGGCTGAGGCAAGGGATGGTGAAAGACGGACCTTACCGGATACCGGGAAAGCACCATGTTCCCGTATTGCCCTCGTTTGCCCTGGATACTGCCAGATACATCTATGGCAACTCCGAACAAGGGTTCATAACCAATGAATTCACTCGCAAGCTCCGATACCTGGTCAGAGGAATTTCCATTCGGCAAGAGCATGTTGACTGAAACTTCCTGAAGGCAAATTACATCAGGATCACAGATATTCTTGATGGTTTCTGAAATGCGTTTGACAGAGACCAGCCCGTCGACGCCCAGCCCGTTTTGAATATTCCAACTGAGGATTGTTGTCATTTTATGCCTGCCTGCATGAAGGACTGGACAAATTGCCTTTGAAACAACAGGAAAGCGATCAGTAGGGGAGCAACCGACATCAAGGTGGCTGCCGAGATGAGCGACCAGTCTACACCTGATTCCGGTGCTCCAAATATTCCGAGACCAACGGTAAGGGGTCTGGTTTCAACGGAATTGGTCACGATCAGTGGCCAAAGGAAATTGTTCCAGTGGTGGCTTACTGAAACAAGCGAAAAAGCCAGATAGGTGGGCATGGCAAGGGGGACATATACACGCCACAAGATCCCCATTGTGCCACAGCCTTCAAGTTGGGCGGCATCCTCAAGTTCCTTTGGAATTGACTTGAATGTTTGCCTCAACAGAAAGATGCAGAATGCACTTGCAATATATGGCAAGCCAATACCGGCAATTGTATCAACCATCCCTATAGAAGTCAGCGTTCCGTAATTCTGCACGATCAAGATTTCCGGTGTGATCATCAACTGAACCAGCACCAGGCTGAAAGCAATGTTTGAGCCAATGAAGTTGAACCGGGCAAAGGCGTAGGCTGCCAATGTTGATACAAGCAATTGTAACGGCAGCAGAAATGCCAAAACCATAAATGTGTTGAATCCGTACCGCAGGAATGGGGCCTGAGATAATGCCTCTCTGAAATTATCAAGGGTCAGCGGTGCAAAAAGCTCGAAGTGGATTGCATACTCTTTTGTATGAAATGCTGCCCAGAAGGCATACAGCAGCGGTAGTATCCATAATGCCGCCAACAGATAGGCACCGATTAGTTCCAAGCTGTAGGATATGCTCAGCTTTTTTTGAAAATGGCGCTTCATCGGTAGTGTACTCGCTTATCAACAAAATAGAATTGGGCCAAAGCCGTCACTGCAAGCAAAAGCAGAAGGAAAACGGTAAGCGCTGATGCATAGGATATGTCGAGAAACGAAAAGGCAGTCTCATAAATATAATACAGGATAAGATTGCTGGCATTGTCGGGCCCACCTTTTGTGAGCACGAACAGGTGGTCCACAAGCTTAAACGAATTCAAAAAAGCATTTATCAGGACAAACAAGGTTGTTGGCAGCAGAAGCGGATACTGTACACGCCAGAAGAAGTTCCATCGGGAAGAGCCTTCCAGCTCAGCTGCTTCGGCAAGTTCCGGTGAAATGGTCTGCAATCCAGCAAGATAGAATATCATGAAAAAGCCGGCTTCCTTCCAGATTGTCATGACAATGATAGCTGGAAGTACAGTGCTGGGGTTGCCGAGCCAATTGTGTGAATCAATTCCGAACAGGCCCAAAACCTGATCCAGCATGCCGATTTCGGGGGCGTAAAAAAACAGCCAGATGTTGGCGACGGCAATCATAGGCAGCATCGTCGGGGTGAAATATGCTATTCGTAAAAAGCTGCGTCCCGGCACAGCTTTGTTGACAATCAGAGCCATTATGATCGCAAGCCCGATTGAAGTGGGAATTGTTCCCAGCGCCAACCAGATGTTGTTGGAAAAAACCTTCCAGAACACAGGGTCGTCAAACAGGTCCTGATAGCCCTCAACTCCAATAAATCGCGATGGCCGGATTATGGAGCTGTTGGAAAACAAGCTGTTTATGAAAGTGGCAATGGTTGGATAATGGGTAAAAGCAATCAGCAGGATTGCAGCTGGAGTAAATAGCGCCCAACCCAGCAGGTGTCTTTTATGAGTTTCCATTAGCATCTTGCGCACTCACCAAATCAAAAGAAATGGGGCGGTCATTATTGATCGCCCCATTTTGGTTGTTAGCGATAGTCTTTCAGGATGCGGTCAGCCAAGGCCTGTGCTTCCTCTAAAGCCTCTTCGGAAGATTTTGAGCCAACAAGTACAGCTTGAATCGCATCATCCAAACTCTTGCGAATACGACCTGCCTGAAATGTCGCCAGTTCGGCAGTTGCAAATTCAAGTTGGTCCCGGGCAACAGCAGCAGGTGGAAACTCTTTCACGTAATTTTTCAGCGTTTCCGTTTCATATGATGCAGGGCTGATTCCCATGTAGCCAGTTTGAACAGACCAATTTGCAGAACGCTCTGGGTCTGTCATGAACCTGATCAGTTTCAGGGATGCGGCACGTTCTTCTTCCGAGGATTTCTTGAATATGTAAAAGTTGCCACCGCCTGTTGGGGTTCCCCTGCGCTTTCCGGCAGGCAGCATGGCTACACCGAAATCAAATTTTGCAGCATTCTTGACTGCAGTAAGATTGCCGGTTGAATGCCACATTATTGCAGTTTTCCCTTCAAGGAAGTTCTGGCGCAACGTGCCCCATTCGATCGTTCCTTCAGGCATTACCTTGTGCTTGCTGCCCAGGTCTTTCCAGAAGTTCAAAGCTTCCACAACTCCCGGCTTGTCGAAGTAGGTGGTGTCTCCCGAACCATTCATCAGTACTTCGCCGTTTTGCATCGCAAGAGCGCCAAACATCCAGTACGGGTATCCCGTGGATGGGATCATCATGCCCCATTGGGAACCATCGTCAGTTGTGAGCTTTTTGCCCGCGTCAACCAGTTCATCCCAGGTAGCCGGAGGGGAATCTGGATCAAGTCCTGCAGCCTTGAAGGCGTCCTTGTTGTAATACATCACAATGGTGGAACGCTGGAACGGAATGCCCCATGTCTTGCCAACCGATGTGCCGTTCTCCATCAGTGATGGATAGAAAGAGTTCAGCCAGGCTTTCTCTTCATCAGTTTTGACGACTTCATCGAATGGTACAATAGCATCCAGTTCCCTGAGCTCGTTGAGATCGATGGAGAACATTACGGACAGCTGTGCTGGTTCACCACTTTCCAGCGCTGCTAGAGCCTTGATACGGGCATCGTTGTAGTTGCCAGCATAAATTGCATTCACCTTGATGTCGGGGTTTTCAGCCATGAAGTCTGAAACCATTCCATCAACAACCTTGGTAAGTGGTCCGCCTACCGCAACTGGGTAGTACATGGTCAACTCGGTTTCTGCCCAAGCGACGGCCGATGACAGTGCCATCCCTACCGAAGCTGCAATACCAAGAGACATTTTCCGTAGTGTTTTCTGCATTTTACTCCTCCTTGCTTTCTGATTTTCATGCCCATAAAAATGAAGCATGCTGACTTTAGTCCGATGCCATTCGGATCTTGTTTTGATCGAAAATGTGCGTTTGTTTCTCTGGCCAGCTGATGTTTAGTTCATCGCCAGGTTTGATGTCTGGTTGGTCAGCGCACCGAAAATAGATTGTGCTGTCCCGGTAATGGGCACGAACCACAGTCTCGCCACCAAAGTAATCAGTTCCGAAGACCGTGACTGGCAGGCCGGTGCTGGTGACCGAGATGTGTTCCGGTCGAACGCCGATAAACCCAATACTCGGATTGGAGTTCACGGTTTTCGAAAGTGCGGCAGGAAAATCATCATGGTCCGACATCTCAATGGATAAGATGTTCATCGGAGGGATGCCTACAAAACGGGCTGAAAATACGCTTTCAGGGCGGGTGTACAACTCAGCAGGGGTTCCTGCTTGAACAATTTTTCCCGCATCCAGCAAGACGATCTGGTCGGCCATGGACATCGCTTCCACCTGATCATGGGTAACATACACAACTGTTAGTCCCAGGCGTTGCTGCAAACTGCGAATCTCATCACGCATTTCTGCGCGTAATTTTGCATCAAGATTGGAAAGTGGTTCATCCATCAGGCAAACCGACTGTTCCGACACAATGCTTCTGGCAAGTGCAACTCGTTGTCGTTGCCCGCCGGAAAGGTTTGCGGGTTTGCGGTCCAAAAGTCCTGACAAGCCAACAATTTCAGCGGCTGCCTGGGTTTTTTCGGCTCGCTCGGCTTTTGGCACCCGTCGCACTTTTAGCCCGAACTGGATATTCTCTTTTACATCAAGATGGGGAAAAAGCGCGTAAGACTGGAACACCATGGACACCCCACGGCGCGCAGCTTCCAGCGATGTAACATCTTTCCCGCCAATAAATACCTGCCCGGAAGTCGCGCTTTCCAGCCCACAAAGCATGCGGAGCAGGGTTGATTTTCCGCAACCTGAAGGCCCCAGCAAAACTGTGAAAGTCTTTTCAGGAACGGAAAAAGAAACATTGTCGACGGCTTTCACGTCGCCAAATACGCGCGTCAGGTTTTTTATTTCAATGCCGCTCATGCCGCCACTTCCTGTTTGGGTACAATCAGCTCGGCATCAGTCTCTCTAAGTAGATCTATGATCTCTTCCGGCGGGGTTTTGTCACAAAAAACCTTGGTCGCCTCACTGATATCTCCGCCGCGAACATGAGCTGATCGGCCAAATTTCTGATAATCCAGAACAAGGAAGCTCTCCCGGCAATTGCGGAGTATTTGTTCCCGAATGCGAACTTCTTCTTCATAGAAATCCAGAAGGCTTCCATCGAGCTCGACCCCGGCCACTCCAAAAATTCCATAATCGGTTTTGTAGGACTCAAAAAACCGCTCTACCGAATTGCCAAGCACATCATGGTCTTCGCGTCTGAAGCGTCCACCGGCTATGTTGATTTCGAAATCTGGTTTGACACTGCATATCTGCGCAATATTCAGGCTGTTGGTAAAAATCCTCAGCCCCTTGTGGTTTAGTAATGCGCTGGCGACCACTTCGGGCGTCGTTCCAATCCCGATTGACAAAGAGCTGTAGTTGGAAACGTGTCTGGCAACTTCTTCAGCAAGGTGAATTTTCCCGCTGCGATTGAGAATTTGGCGTGATGCGTAAGCAAGGTTGCCTTTCGTGCTTAAGGGTACGATTCCGCCATGTCTGCGCCTGGCAATTCCAAGCTCGCACAGGACATTGACATCGCGCCGAATGGTCTGGGTTGTTACCCCAAACTTTTCCGCCAATTCATCAATGGTCAGCGAAGCCTCCTGCCGCAACAGTTCTGATATCTCAGCTTGTCTTTCCGTCATTTCCATATGTTCAGAGTGATATTCATTTGAATACAAAGTCAATAATTTTTTCGGAAAAACGCAGATAAAACTCAAATAAATTTGATAATCGTCGAAAATTAGCCGTTATCAAATTTTGATATATTCATATGAACATGCAAATGAACTAGACATTATAAGATTCTGTATGTAGGTTTGATGACAGTTTGAAAAAAAATCAAAAGCGCAGCCTGAGCCTTTCCTTGGCCAAGCGCACTCTTCAGTACAAAGGACTCGGTAGGTCGGTGAAAAGTCTATTGGAACTATCGCGAAAGGACTGGTCAGGCATCAAGGTGCTGCTAACGGACATAGATGATACAGTTACAACGGATGGAAGGCTTACTTGTGAAGCCTATTGTGCTTTGGAAGAGCTGCAAAGCGCAGGGTACATCGTCATTCCTGTTACGGGGCGATGTGCAGGTTGGTGTGATCACATTGCCCGGATGTGGCCCGTCAACGCAGTTGTCGGTGAGAATGGCGCATTCTATTTTCGGTATGATCATGCAGCGAAAACCATGCACCAACACTTTCGCCAGAGCGAAGCAGAAAGGGCAGACAATGCAAGGCAACTGAGGTCGATTGGCAAGACAATTCTGGCTGAAGTTCCTGGCACCGGCATTGCATCCGATCAGCCTTATCGGCTGACCGATTTTGCAATTGATTTTTCGGAAGATGTGGGGCCGCTGGCTGAAAGTGAAGTTACTAAAATCGTGTCGATAGCCGAAGCAATGGGCGCTACTGCAAAAATCAGTTCAATTCATGTGAACTGTTGGTTTGGCAATCACAACAAGCTTGCAACGAGTTTGCTCCTCCTGAGCGAGTGTTTTGGCATGAATGGTCGGGAGGTTCAGGAATCGGTGATGTTCGTAGGAGATTCGCCAAACGATGAATCGATGTTTGGTTTCTTCAAATATTCAATTGGAGTTGCCAATGTACTGGAGAGTCAAAATCTGGATTTTCATCGCCCGGCATTTGTTGCTGCAGGCAGAGGCGGTGTCGGATTTACAGAAATAGCAAGCCAGCTTCTTAAAACCAATCTTGAGTTGGCAAGGTTATGACGACAGACGCATCCAATACCTATGATCTTCTCGTCATTGGCGGTGGTATCAATGGTGCCGGTGTTGCACGAGACGCTGCGGGGCGGGGATTTTCTGTTTGCCTCTGTGAAGCGAATGACCTTGCCGCCGGCACTTCATCAGCTTCATCAAAATTGATCCACGGTGGGCTTCGCTATCTGGAGCACTATGAATTTGGATTGGTACGGAAGGCACTCCAGGAACGAGAGGTCTTGCTGGGAATTGCACCCCATATCATCCGCCCAATGCGGTTCATTCTGCCGCACAGCAATAAACTGCGATCATGGTGGTTGTTGCGAGCGGGTCTTTTTTTGTACGACCATCTTGGTCATCGGAAGATCTTGCGCGGTACGCGTGATGTAAACTTTTCCAGGGATCCGGCAGGTGCCTCCCTCAAACCCGAATTTCAAAAGGGTTTCGAATATTCAGATTGCTGGGTGGATGATGCTCGCCTGGTTGTTCTAAATGCGGTGGATGCTGCCAGGAACGGCGCGGAAATCAAAGTGCGCACCAAGGTTGAAAAAGTCACGCGGCAAAACGGAATATGGCAAGTCACTACAAAGAACACCGACTCCGGCAAAGTAGAAAAGGTTTTCGCAAATGTTGTGGTGAATGCAGCAGGACCCTGGGTTGATAACATTCTGGGTTCAGCTTTCAACCGTGGACCAGTTCAAAATGTACGCCATGTGCGCGGCAGCCACATCGTTGTTCCCAAACTGTTTGACCACGACAAGGCTTATATCTTCCAGAATCCGGATGGAAGAATAATCTTTGCCATCCCGTATGAAGAAGATTTCACCCTGATAGGTACAACAGATGTGGATCATGGCGATGATCTTGGGGCAATTGAAATCAATCAGGAAGAAGCGGAATACCTGTGCAATTGTGCCAGCAATTACTTTGAGTACGACGTCAACACGGAGGATATTGTATGGTCTTATTCAGGTGTCAGACCTCTTTATGATGACGGCGCAGATGCTGCCCAAGAGGCAACGCGTGATTATGTGATTGAAACTGAAACAGAAGAGCAATCGCTGTTGATCAATATTTTTGGCGGTAAAATAACGACGTATCGCCGGCTTTCGGAAACCATTCTGGAACACGTCGAAATGTTTTTGGGCAAACGCGGGAATTCCTGGACTGCTCATTCGGCACTGCCGGGTGGTGATTTTGAATTAGACGGTGCCAGTGAAATTGAAAACCGGCTGCACTCCCGTTTACCGTTTCTGGATGATCGAACCATAGTCAGATTGGTACGCTTATATGGGACACGTGCTCTGGACATCTTGAAGGATGTCGCCGTGATCGATGATCTGGGAATAGACTTTGGCAATGGACTGTATCAAGTGGAGGTCGAATACCTGGTCCAGAATGAATGGGCGTGTACGGCTGAGGATATCTTGTTCAGGCGAACGAAATTGGGCATTACCATGCCGCAGGTCAAGGTGAAAAACCTTGAACGGTATTTGCAAGAAAGCGCCAACGTTTGCACTGCCAATACTACTGGGACGAAACCGCTGTTGTCTGACCAGGCCGAGGTCAGGAGGAGTGTATAGTGCCTGTTCTGATTGAGTTGTTGGGCGCGGTTGCGCTTTTGCTGTGGGGCTTGCGCATGATGCGCACCGGAATGATGCGGGCGTACGGCGCTCGTTTGAAACGTCTGGCTCGCAGAGCAGAAGGCAAGACTTTGCCGATGCTGGTTTCCGGTTTCTTGTTTGCCATTTTGGTTCAGAGCAGCACTGCAACTGCTGTGATTACAGCATCTTTTGCAGGCCAGAAGGTGCTTAGTATTGGCAGCGCATTTGTGGCAATTCTCGGTGCAGACATAGGAACCGCAGTAGCCGTTCTGATAGCATCACAAAAAATTACATTTCTATCTCCAATGCTTGTCGCGATTGGGGTGTTTGGGTTTTTGTCTACAGAGAAAAGCAAGCCAAGGAATCTCTTTCGTGCGGTTTCCGGCTTGGGGTTGATCCTGCTTGCGCTTTCGATGGTAGGCCGTGCCGGATCAGGATTGGCTGATCACGATGGTTTCAACACGGTAATGCAAGTGTTTGTTGGCCAACCGCTTCTTCTGCTGCTGTTTGGCGTTGTGCTGACTTATCTGGCTTATTCCAGCCTTGCCGTGGTCTTGCTGACAGTAGGCTTTGTTCAGTCAGGAGTGCTGGAAGTTGATGCGGGTTTGTATCTGGTGCTGGGTGCAAATATCGGAAGTGGCCTGCTGCCAGTCATTGCCAATTGGAAGGCTTCTTTCAATGCCAGAGTTCCTGTTACGGCAAACTTGTTGGTTCGCTCATTTGGGGTTGCCGCATTGTTCCCCTTTGCAGGTCTGTTGTTGTCTGCTTATGGCGAGATAATACCAGCTGCTGCGACTCCAGCGGTTTTTCATTTGGCGTTGAACGTGGGAGTTGCAATCATTGGGTTGGTTTTTGCCCCGCTGATACTGAAACTGTCTTCAAAGCTGATTTCTGCCGATACGGAGAATGAGGGGCAGGTCGAGCCAAAGCATCTGGATATAGAAGCGCTCGCAACGCCTGGTCAGGCTCTGGCTTGTGCTAAACGCGAAGCCTTGAAAATGGCAGACATCACTCAAACAATGCTGCGCCACACTCTGCCTATTCTTGGCGAAGGAAAGGATGAGTTAAGGAAAGAGGTCGTCGATATGGATGACGATGTCGACCGGCTTTTCGACGCAATAAAAATATACATCGCAAAAATCATGCGCGAGGAATTGAGTGAAGTAGAAACCCAACGTGCGATGGATCTTTTGAGCTTCACAGCAAATATGGAGCATATTGGCGACATAGTGGAGGGGAGTTTGATGGATTTGGCAGCCAAAAAAATCAATCTGGGAGCGCAATTTTCGGAGCAGGGGCTGGCAGAGATCACTGAACTACACGAAGCAGTATCTGCCACGTTTGAACTTGCCGTAAATACCTTTGTTTCGGAAGATGGAGACTTGGCTCGCATGCTGTATGAAGCAAAGGCATCCATTCGAAAAATTGAAAGCAAATCTGTTACAACACACCTTGAACGCATAGGAACAGGGGTTCCTGACAGCATAGAAACCAGCAGCTTGCATCTTGATGTAATTCGGGACCTCAAACGTATCAACAGCCATTTGACATCGATCGCATATCCGGTTCTCAAGGCATCCGGAGAAGTGCCGAAAACCAAATGGAGAAGAAAGTAAGGTTTGTTCGGTTGAACCTGTTCAATCCATTATTCATTAATGTCCCTACAGCATGCCAAATGAAATGATGTTGAGCTCAACAACAAGCACGCAGTTTAATTGTCGTATGCTCTTTTTGCCATTTCGTGCGCAGTGAATGTATCAGCAGGGAAGAAAGCCTCGATTGTGACTTCCGACAGGGTTACGTCGGTGGCGGTTCCGAACACAGTCGTCGTGCTGAGAAAGGCAAGTGGCCCGGCATCGCTCTTCAATCTCAAGGGTATGGCGATGCGTTCTTCCTGATGGGAAGGTGCCATTGCAGTTTTCGATACGACCGCGACAGGAATGGCCGCAAGTTCGTTCCGTAGTGAAGACAGCTTGGCGTCTGCAGAGTACGAGACCTCGTGGTCCAGTCGTGCCAGAATATGGGTATGCCATTCAGCCAGATTAAGGATATTTGGTGCAAGGCCATCTGGATGGAGGCTAAGCCTTAGAACATTGACCTTGCCGGTGAGCAAATGTGGAGCGACATTTGCCAGCATAGCCTGAGCAGCAGCATTTGCAGATACCAGTGTCCAATGACGGTCCACCGCCAATGCCGGATGTGGCAGATGCCCATTAAGCACAGCATCAATCATTCGGCGAATGTTCTTATGCTCAGGTTCGTCGAGTCGGTGATGCGGATAATGCGGCGCGTGGCCTGCCGCAGTCAGAATCGTATTGCGTTCGCGTAATGGAACATTGAGATATTCACTCAGGTGAAGCACCATATCACGACTTGGGCGGGATCTGCCGGATTCAATGAAGCTTAGATGGCGTTGGGAAACTTCAGCTTCGCTCGCCAATGCCAATTGGCTGAGCCTTCGCTGTTGGCGCCACTGGCGAAGCAACGCGCCTGCATGATGTGCGGTGTCATTCATGCCGCCAAAGCTATCGCACGAAATAGTCTCAAACAATTACTCCTGAGGTAATCGACTTAATTCAAGCGGGTGGTCATCTATGAGGAGAGCTCCGCCAGACCGGCGGAGTAAATGCGAACATAGGAGACAACCATGTTACAAGACAATCACCCTTTGGCGTTGCAGTTTATACTGAAAATTGATGCTGCCATCTGTCTGCTTATGGGAATGCTACTGATGCTGGCGCCCGGGCTGATCGCCGGAATGACAGCCATTTCGGAACCCTTTTTGTTCTGGGCAGGGGTCATTCTGCTTCCTGTGGCCGGTTTCATGGCCAGCGTGAGTTTGGCGAAGCATGTTCCTGTTTGGGCAACGCTTGTTGTCGTTGGTGGGAACTTGCTCTGGGTTATTGCAAGTTTTCTGCTTCCCGCCCTGGGGGCTGTAACACCCAATGGGCTTGGGTGGTCATTCCTGTCGACGCAAGCGGCAGTGGTTGCCGTATTCGCATGGTTTGAATGGGCCAGTTTTCCAAGAACCACAGCATTAAACCAATAAAGACATGCGGGAAAGGGAAATCAAAATGAGAAGTTATGCTGTTGGATATCTGAAAAACGTAGAAATGGGTCGGGATATAGAAACTTATCTTGAAGCAATCGACGGAACGCTTGCCTTGTTTGGAGGGCGTTTCGTCATCCACGGCGGCAAAAAGCACATGCTGGAGGGCCAAGTCGAAACAGATTTGATCGTGATTGAGTTTCCTGATCTGCAGAGCGCGCAGGCTTGGTATGATTCTGCTGCCTATCAAGCAATCATCGACTACAGGCTGAATAATTCCGACGGTCAGGTTTTTCTGATTGAAGGTGTTGATGTAACACACAAGGCCACAGATATTCTGGCCGCCTGACCGGGTGCCGTCATGGGAAAGATTGCCGCCGGATATGACTACTAGGGGTTGTCAGAGAGAGGCGAACCGGTTTTCTTTTCCCGTAAGGGGGTAGGGTGGGTTTCAGTCCGCAAAAAAGCCGCCGCCATTGTTGAGTGCGGCGGCTCTGACCTACTCACCAGCAACATCATCGATCGTAGACTAGTCTGTTCTCTATAGACGAAGAATACCGATCAGTCGGGTGCCAGCTACAACCCGCATATCGTGCCATGCTGCAGGTGTTCTGATTTGTGCAAGCTTCAGGATTGTGGCAAGTCCGACCGTCGAAATCGCGATCATTCGTCGGGCTCTGTCACCGGCATATACAGATCGCCCCCTTCACGATATTTTTCGGCCATGGCCTTCATGCCTTCTTTCTGCGCTTCGGCGCGGATGTCATGACTGATCCGCATGGAACAGAATTTGGGTCCGCACATGGAGCAAAAATGCGCTACCTTGTGCGCTTGTTTTGACAAGGTCTGGTCGTGGAAGTCTCGCGCGGTATCGGGATCCAGTGACAGGTTGAACTGATCCTCCCAACGGAATTCGAAACGCGCGCGGCTAAGCGCATCATCGCGTCGCTGCGCACCCGGCAACCCCTTGGCCAGGTCCGCGGCATGGGCAGCAATCTTGTAGGTGATCACACCGGTCTTCACGTCATCGCGATCTGGAAGGCCCAGATGTTCTTTTGGTGTCACGTAACAAAGCATTGCGCAGCCAAACCACCCGATCATGGCTGCACCTATCCCGCTGGTGATGTGATCATAACCCGGAGCGATGTCGGTGGTCAGCGGTCCAAGCGTATAGAACGGGGCTTCGTGGCAACACTCGAGTTGCTTTTCCATATTCTCTTTGATCTTGTGCATGGCCACGTGTCCGGGGCCCTCGATCATCACTTGACAGTCCTTGGCCCAAGCAATTTTGGTAAGCTCCCCGAGGGTTTCCAACTCGGCAAACTGTGCTTCGTCATTGGCATCGGCAATGGAGCCGGGGCGCAAGCCATCACCCAAGCTGAAGCTCACGTCGTACTGGCGGCAGATATCGCAGATCTCTTCGAAATGCTCGTAAAGAAAGCTCTCCTTGTGGTGATGCAGGCACCATTTGGCCATGATCGAACCGCCGCGTGAGACGATACCGGTCACCCGGTTGACCGTCATCGGCACCATATGCAGGCGCACGCCTGCATGGATGGTGAAATAATCCACACCCTGTTCTGCCTGTTCAATCAGCGTATCGCGGAAGACATCCCATGTCAGGTTTTCGGCAATGCCGTTCACTTTTTCCAGTGCCTGGTACATCGGAACCGTCCCTATTGGTACGGGGCTGTTGCGGATGATCCATTCGCGCGTGTTGTGAATATTGCGCCCGGTGGACAGGTCCATGACCGTGTCTGCACCCCAGCGGATGGCCCAGACCATCTTGTCGACCTCTTCTTCCATGCTGGAGGTCACGGCCGAGGTGCCCATGTTGGCATTCACCTTCACCAGGAAATTCCGTCCGATGACCATCGGTTCACTCTCGGGGTGGTTGATGTTGGCGGGGATGATCGCACGTCCCGCAGCAATTTCGGAGCGGACGAATTCCGGTGTTACGTAGTCGGGAATATTTGCGCCGAAATCATTGCCATCCCGATTGCAGGACGAGGTCTCGCGCAATTGGTTTTCGCGAATTGCAACAAACTCCATTTCCGGTGTGATGATTCCGGCACGCGCATAGGCCAGTTGGGTAGGGGCGGTGCCAGCTTTGCCGCGCAGAGGAGATGGTTTGACTGGAAATTCAGGAGTCAGCTTGTCATCCCGAACAAATCCATTGTCGGCGTCGGTGATCTTGCGCCCGTCATATTCCTCGACATTCTCACGTGCCAGGATCCATTCACGCCGCAGAGGTGGAAGACCCTTGCGAACATCGGTCAATATATTGGGGTCGGTATAGGGACCCGAGCTGTCATAAACCGGTAGCGGAGCCTCGCCCGCCGTGGGATGGGTCGAAATTTCTCGCATCGGCACGATAATGTCAGGATGCATCTCACCCGCAACATAAACCTTGCGCGATGCAGGCAATTTATCGGTAGTGATTTTCGGATTTGGCACGTTCATTTTGGCGCTCCTCAAGCTCAGGTCTCAAAAAGACACCAGATGAGTTTGGGGAGGAGGCAAAAGCGCATAACGCCCTTTGGTCAGATCGCAGAGGCCAGGATAGGCACCACGAACTTGGCTTCCTACGCCAGTGTCAACTGGGTCAGGTTCAAAGGGTCGCTTCACCTGGTTTTCACCAAATCAGCCTCTCAGTCCCCTTGGCGGGACTCCCCTGCATGAAAATTACGATAGAACGGGCCTACCGGTTTGTAAAGTTCCGGCAAGTGATCATTGGAGTTGCTGTTGTGAATTCACAGTTTGTCCAAAACTCGCTAACAAAATGTCCTCAGTTCGTCTGCACTCACGACATGACAATAGATCATGTTGATGATCTCCAACTCATGACGATGCAATTGGTCAGTGGCAGCGGCACAGCAATCCTCGACCACCAAGACACCAAAACTTTCATCGCAAAGAGACCGCACGGTCGAACTGACGCATTGGTCGGTAAAGATGCCTGCAACGATGACATCCTTGATCCCCATGTTGCTGAGCATCAGCCGCAGGTTGGTTCCCGTCAATGCGCTGTCAGTCGTCTTGGTGACGGTGATTTCGTTGCCTAATGGTTCCAACTCGGGCACGATCTGGCTGTCTTCCCGGTCCTTCGGTAACAACAGGTAGTTGAATCCTGGTTTTTTCTGACTGAGTGAACGGTCGCGGCCATCCTCTTTCTGGCAGGCAATCCGGGCGAACATAACCTCGATACCCTTCTCTCGCGCCCAGTCCATCAGACGCGCAGTATTGGGAATCACCGTCTTGTTCATCCGGTCAAAGAACGGCTGCCACCGTTGTGCCTCAACCGGGTCTTCGGGCACTTCCACGTAGGTATTCTGAATATCGATTACCAAGAGTGCCGTTCTGGCGGGCTCAAGGTTTATGTCCTCCGGCTCCTCCGCAGTCTCGTAATAGAAACTGCGAAATGCAGTTTTCCAGCTCATGATAAACGCTCCAGCCATGCTTTCCCCAAACGGGCGGTTGTCGCCGCAAATCCGGGCGCAAGTTCCTGCGGCTCAGGCGCTTCGATGTGGCTGCCGATCCAGGCCAGCAGAGCCATACGACGAAGCATGACGAAGGTGTCGATTTCGACCAGGTCCTCGGGGTCAAGGGAGCGTACGGACTGATAGCCCTTCAGCCATGCCGCCTTGCAATCCGGTATACGCGGGTCGTCTTCGATAAAACTGATTGCGGCGGCAAAATCGTACATTAGCCAGCCGTAACCGCAGTCATCAAAATCGATGAGCCGCGTGCCATTGTCATCCACCAACAGATTAGCCAGGCGCATATCGGCATGGATCAAGTTGTAGCGTTCGGGCGACTTGCCATAAGCTGCAAGCCGTTCACGAATGGTTGTCTCGACCCTTTCCAGTACGTCGCACACATCCTCGGTAACCTCGGGCGCATCGCGCCAGTTGCCCCAGGTAGGGTAGGCACCGAAAACGGCGTCGACATCCCAAGTCAGACGTTCGAAAGGTTCGGGCTTGTCCCAGGAAATCGCATGCAGATGGCATTTGGCTGCAATCGCTCCCAGATTCTCATAGCCAGCGGACATGTCGCCGCTCTCGTCCGGTGCTTCGCCTTCAACAAAATTAAACAGCACAAGAAAGCGCGGATCGGCCAAGCCATCCGCACGCGCTTCCTGAATTACAGATCCGTTCTTGCCGGTGTAGTAACCTGGTGTCGTCACGATACTCTCGGCGCTCAACGCATCGAGCCACGCCAACTCGCATTCAATGGCTCGCCGCGTGTGATAATTCTCTCGGTGCACGCGCAGGATAGACTTGTGTCCTCCTGGTGCTTCAACCAGGTAGGTGGCATTTTCCGAGACGTTGATCAGCCGCGCAGTGGCATCGTCAGGGAGGTCCCAAAATGAAAGGGACGCATTGGCAAGCCCAAGGAGGTGCTCAAGCAATTCTCCAAGCGGCATGTCGGATTCGGCCATGGCCATGCCTCCTCAAATTTCTTCGAGTGCTTCGAGTGATTCCGGAATGATTTGGCCACCATCCACGACGATTTGCTGGCCGGTGATATACGCGGCTTCGTCGGAGGCAAAGAACAGCGCAGCGTTACCGATATCTTCTACATCACCCAGACGCTTCAGCGGGATGGAGGCGGCCATGGTGTCCAGGTATTCCTGCCCCAGACCCTGCAGGCCTTCGGTGTAGATATTACCCGGCATTACGGCGTTGATTGTCGTATTATAGCGCGACAGTTCCATCGCGGCAGTCTTGAGGAAACCAAGCTGCCCGGCCTTCGAAGCGCCATAGTGCGACCAGCCCGGGAAGCCTGTTACCGGTCCTGTGATGGAAGAGGTCAGAACGACCCGGCCTTTGCCTGCCTTCTCGAAATGAGGGATCGCGGCTTTGACACACAGAAAGGACGATTTCAGGTTGGTGGCCATCACGCCATCCCATTCGGATGGGTCCATCTCGACGATCTTCGTCTGTGGAAAGGCGCCGGCGTTGGCGCAGACCACATCAACACCGCCCTGTGCCTCTGCAGTGTCATCTACCATTGTTTTGACCGAGTCCCAATCGGACACGTCGCAGACGGCATGACGCACATTGCCCTCGATTTCTTTTGCCGCGGCCTTTAGCTCGGCCTCGTTACGGGCCACGATTGTTACTTTCGCGCCTTGACGGGCAAAGATCGTAGCAATTCCGCGTCCGATGCCCTTCGAGCCCCCCGTGACGATGACGCTTTTGTCTTTTAGTGATGTCAGCATGATTTCCTCCCGATGCTAATTGTTACTGTGCGGCTTTGCTGTCGCGGATGGTTTGAACCAACCAGGCGATTGCAAACGCCGCCAGGATTAGGAACAGTGAAGCGACGACGGACATGATGCCCAATGTCGGCACAAGCGGTGAATAGCCCGAAACCATCTTTGCGTAGAGCCATTCCGGCAAGGTTGAATCCGCACCTGTTGCGAACAGTGAAAGCGGAAAATTCCCCCAACTGAGCAGAAAGGCGAACAGCCCTGCCGAGATGAGCCCGGGCATCAACAGCGGCAGTGTGATCTCCTTTAGAATTGTCGGTGTGCTTGCCCCCATGTCGCGAGCAGCCTCTTCCAGAGCTGGATCAAAACTGTAGGCCCGGATGGCCACGATCAGCGTCGCAATAGGTGCAATCCAGACCAGATGCGCCACAACTGCGGTTTTCCATGACGGGATCACGCCCAATGAGTTGAACCACATCAAAAGCGCCAGTCCGAGCACGGTTTGGGGAAAGAAGATCGGTAGCAGGATCAGCTTTTGAAAGGTGGTGCGGTAGCGCCATTCATAACGGGCGAAGGCCAATGCTCCGAAGAAGGCAATGATGACCGAAAGGATCGTCACGATCACAGCAACCGAGAGTGAAGTCCACAAGAGATCTCGCACCGTGCCGCTTGCCAGTGCCTCCGCGTACCATTTTGAGGAGTATTTTTTAATCGGGAAGGACAGGTAGCGCGCCCGCGAAACAGATGCGAAGCCGACTGAGACGAGGGGCAGATAGAGAAGCCCGATGACTAACAGACCATAGACGAACAGGACAATCCGGGTCGAGCGTGAGGCGGGCATCAGCGTTTCCTTCCCATGATCTGGTCAAGGTCAACACGAGAGATCCCGAATAGCGCAAGCGTGCCAATGATCACAATCAGGATGACAGACAACGATGACCCAAGTGGCCAGTCCTGCCCAAAAGTGAATGCTGTTTCGATGTCGTCTGTAATTGTGATCACCGCTTGCCCGCCGAGGATCTTGCTTTCTGCCACTGCGCCAGCAGCCAACACGAAGCTCAAGAGGCAGCCAACGACAATACCCGGCGCGGCCAGCGGTACGTCGATCTGGCGAAAAATCTGCCAGCGTGTCGCACCAAGATCGGCAGCCGCCTGGCGCGCATCATCAGGCACCATCGAAATGCCCTGAGCCAGTGGAAACAGCATGAAGGGAAGATAGACATAAACCAGTCCGAAGATGATGATAGGCACACCGTAAAGCGGGCTGTCAAAGCCGACGCCGGTCCAGGCGCGGATATGCCCCTCAATCAGTCCGCCTTTCATCAGTGTCAGCACCCAGCCGAACAAGCGAATGTTTTCCGAAACAAACAGGCTCATCACCACGGCAATGGTCAACACCAGCGTGAATTTCCTGAACACCTTCGCCATGCCATAGGCAAGCGGCCAGCTGATCACCAAAAGGATCACGGTCGAAGCCAGTGCCATGCCAAGCGACCAGATCAGCGATTTGTAGTATCCTTGGCTAAAAAACACGGAATAGGCTGAAAAATCTGGCATATTCGCGAGGCTGAATACCTTGGATGGCATGATCGAGAACAATACAACCACGACCAATGGTGCGAATAGCGCGATGGCAAAGACTGCCAGCATCGGTAAGGCAGACAAATAGCCGAGTTTTTGGTTCAGCTGTTGCATCAGGTGTCCTTGATTAGATGCGTTCGGGCCGCGTCAAAGCCCAGCATGACTTCGGAACCAATATCTCCGCTGCTGGCGCGGTCCTGACGTAACTTCTCGACCGTCAGAATCTGGCCTGTCTCCGTCTCGACTTCATACTGGATACGCGAACCCAGAGCATATTCCTCAAGCAGGCGACCCTTTATCCGGTAATCCGGGCTCTCGTCTTCTCCGCAGAACCGAATGAACTCCGGTCGTACCATCAACAACCCGTTGCCGCCTGCCGGAAGGCTTTCGTTGGTTGTTCCGGACTTCACAGTCAGACAAGGACTTTCCAGTGTCGTGCCATCCCTGGAGGTCACCTCGAACAGATTCACCTCACCCATGAATTCAGCCACGAAGCGGCTTACGGGACGGCCGTAAATTTCGTCCGCGACCGCGATCTGCTCGAAATGGCCTGCTTTCATGATGGCGATCCGGTCGGACATCACCATGGCCTCTTCAAGCGAGTGTGTGATGTAGACAAATGTTTTGCCAGTGCGCTGGTGAAGGTTCTTGAGTTCTTTCTCCAACGTTTTGCGTAGTCGATAATCCAGCGCTGAAAGCGGTTCATCGAAGAACAGGATCTCGGGGTCGAATGCCAGTGCCCGTGCAAGAGCGACGCGTTGTTTTTCGCCGCCCGAACATTGCGAAATGCGTTTGTCGTAATAGTCACGCGGCAGGCGTAGCAGGTCCAACAACTCCAAAGCGCGCTCTTTGCGTGCACTGGAGGCGACCTTGCGAAGCTTCAAGGGAAATTCGATGTTCTGGCCGACGCTCATATGGGGAAACAGCGCCAGGGATTGAAACACCATGCAGGTCGGCCGCAGATTGGCCGGCATGGCCTCTATGCGCTGGTCGCGCAGCCAGATTGCGCCATCGGTTACTTCATCCATGCCAACAAGCAGACGGATCATTGTGGACTTGCCGCTGCCGGAGGGACCGACAATGGTGAAGAATTCACCTTCGCGGATCTCCAGATCGACACCGTGCAAGGCGGTGAAGGCACCGAACTTCTTTACAACGCCTTCAAGGCGCAAAATCGGATCTGATGAGACCATTTTATCTTTCTCGGATATGGTCTGCCGCGACCCACATACGCGACAGACCCAAGCTCGGCTTAGGACCGGCGCGCCTGTGTGTAGATGTTGATCAAAGCATCGTAGGAAGACACGACTTCATAGTCGAGCGACCGGGACATCTCTTCGGACAAGCTGTCCATCTGGATCGCATCAAGCTCTTCGGCATCGAACAGTGCCATCACCTCAGGGTTGCCCATCTGGCTGACCGGATTGTAGGTGCCTTCAGTGAATGCAACAGTCTTTGACGCTTCGGCACTCTGGACATATTCAAGGAAGTCCTCGGCCAGGTTACTTGGGTCGGGGTTGTTCACAACCGAGGTCAATTCGATCCAGACGACGCCACCTTTACCGTCGACAGGGCCTGAATTCGGCGTAATCGCACGGACGTTTGTGGCTCCATCATAGCGGGCAGGGGAAGCCGTGTAAGTGCCGCCCGTAAAGTAGGCGTCAATTTCGCCATTGATCAGCGCGGTATTCATTGCGACCAAATCATCGGTCAGCAGTTTGGCGCTACCAAATATCCCTTCGGCGGTAGACTTGAATGTTTCAAGATCGGCACCCTCGACCGGAGCGAATGGGTTCAGCCCGGCGGTCAGGCACATGTGGATCACGTTCCAGTTGTCGTAAGTCAGAACGCCGTATCGATCCTTCATCTTCGGATCGAGAAACAGGTTCCAGCCCTGGTCCTCCGCCATCTCGCGGCTGATCACATCGGTGTTCACCACAAAGCTGAACGGGCCATAGCGCTGCGGCATGCCGATCAGTTCACCGTCATCGGCAAAAGCCAGCGGATAGTCTTTGAACTCGGGCAGCATGTTGTCAAAGAACGGCAAAAAGCGATCTTTGCTGAGCGGCTTTATCAGGCCCTCGGGATACAGCTGGTCCCGCGCCCAGGGTTGGTTCACATTGATCAGGTCCCAGACGTTGATTTCGCCAGCTCGCAGCTTGTTTATCATGTCCGGGTCAGATGTGCCGCTTTCCGCGCGGACGGTAGACCCTGCATTGGCCGCCCGAAACGGATCAAGGATGGCGTCGGAATTATAGCCCTCCCAGCACAGGATGTTGAGTTGATCGTTGCGGTTCGCAAAAGCCGGACCGGCCAGGGGGGCGAGTGCAGCAGCACCGCCCAGAGCCGCTGTACGGCCCAGAAAGTTCCTTCTTGATAGTGTCATCTCCCACTCCTCTCTTCGTTTGAATGTGTTCTGATCTCAGCCTTGTCGACCCTCTATTGATTTCAGAACCTCAGTTATGCGGTCGCGGGCGACACTCATGTCTTCCAGCGATCCCGACATAAAAATGCGCCCGGTCGCGCCCATCATCTGGACATCGTTGATTGTCACACCGGGGGCTGCCTTTTCGGCTTCGTTTGCAGCGACACAAGCAAAAAGGGCTGGTGCCATTTCGTAGATTAACAGTGCCGTGCCAGGCACAAGGATCGAGCCGTCGCGAGACCTGTTCAGGATGATTGCATGCTGATCCGACAGGTTCTCAATAATGTCATGATAAAGAACCTTGGGAGCCAGTTGGTCACTGGCCTTTGCTCCGATCCCCTTCAGAATTGCTTTCCCTGCTGCATTTAGGTCCTCCATCCTGTCTGCATGCAGTTCCAGCAATCCGAACTGGCGTTCGGTAAACAGGATGCCTGGTTCCATCTCAGGCGCCTCTTTGAGCGCCAGATCGGCAATCCGGTGGATGCTGAGCGCGGGGGCAACCTCAATGATCAGGGAATTCTGCCCCCGAAACGGCGGGTAGGCCCGCGCGCGGGTCGGCGATGACAGATAAGCCGCAAATTGCGGCTGAAGATCCGCGATCGGGAGGTAAACGCGTAGTTCAGTCATGATCTGTCACCGCCACCCTTCACTGCTCACTTCGCCGCAGCGAAGTGCTTGCCCAAGTCAGCGTGAGGACGAGGAATGACATGGACCGCAGTGACATCGCCGACAGCGCTAGCCGCCTGCGCACCCGCTTCGGTCGCGGCCTTGACCGCACCGACGTCGCCCTTGACGACGACCGAGACAAGGCCCCCGCCCACCTCGTTACGCGCCACGATTTCGACGTTTGCCGCCTTGACCATTGCGTCTGCAGCCGACAGTGCAGGCACGTAGCCTTTCGTTTCGATCATTCCAATTGCCAGATTTGCCATGGGATTTCCTTTCCAGAGCCGATTATTTCGTTTTTTCGTCGATTGAGCCGATGATGAGAGCATCAACGGGCGCGGTGCGTCCGTTGAAATAGGCTGCGGCCACCGAACCTTGTGTGACCAAAACCGCTTCGTTCGTGTCGCAGCCAAGCGGGTCGAACGCGATCAATCGGCTACCGCCGTCGATCTCAACCTCAAGCAAAGCGCCGCCGGGCAATGTCTCAACATGCCGCGATGACCAGACCTTTCCTTTCACGCGCCCTCTGATCATGTCTCAATCCTTTCGATCCGCACGCCCTTGCGACGGGCTTCGTCCTTGGCCAACGGCGTCAACCGCGCGCCTTGCGGCACGCGCAAGGTGCCTGGGGCAACAGTGGCCAGATCGGTTTCGGTAATCAGTTTCTTCTCCAGCACAGGCGCCACGGGCTTGGAAGAAGCCTGTATTCTGGCTGGAATCGCCGGAGCCGTGATGCTTGGCGCTGGTGTGGTGCTTGGAGCAGGTGCCGTACTGCGTTCGAGTACGAAACGCACTTCTCCGCTTTTGACCTTGACACCGAATGCCGGGTCCGAAATCCGGTCGACCAAATCGCGCGCAAAGACGTTCAGATCGTCCGAGGTTTCGATGCGCACGGACTGTACTCCCATACCGGAATGCTCGGCCAAGATCGCAACCAATTCCTCGCGCAGGATCGCGCGAATTTCGTCCCGTAATCCTGACATCAAGTTGCCCCTGCATCACGTAACGCGCTTTCCGCGGCAATGCGCGCGTTGCGCACATCCGCTTCCGTTCCTGCAAGATAGACGCGGCCATTGGCGCCGATCATGCGCATGTCGATAACTTTGATATCGGCTTCTTTTTCTGCCTCGTTACAGGCAAGAATGGCATAGGCAGCCGACTGGCATTCTAAAAGGTAGATACTGTCGCCACCGATCACCATCGATCCCAACTTGTTGCGATTCATCAGAAACGCGTGCTGATCATCCACATTGGTGACCAGTTTCGACGCCAGGATCTTGGGTTTGGCGACATCGTCCATCGTTTGGCCCAAAGCCTCCAAAATGGCTGCAGCGCCTGAATGAACCTCGGCCGTGGAATGGGAATGGAATTGCAACGTTCCGAATTGGCGCTCGACGATCAGCATACCCGCGCGAACCTCAGCGCTTTTCAAAACGATATCGGTTAGAACCTCGATATCGAGCCCCGGTGCGATCTCCACGATTTGCGCGGCCATGCGCAGACGCGGCAAGGTGCCTCGCATCCAGGTCGAAGTATAGGCCAGTGTCTGTGGCTGAAGCTGGTCAATGAAGATAGAGGCGCGCAGATCTGTCATTCTGACGCCCCTTTCAATGAGCGGAGTTCTTCAAGGATCATCGCGCGTAGGTCGTCTTTCGTGAATTCTGCCCGGGCAGTTTGAGGGGAGGGCGTTGGTGTTGGTTGCGCGACAGCAGGGCGCTCTGCGAGGCTGTCGAAATCCAGATCGGACAAGTCGGCCGGAACATCCCGTCCAAATGCGATCTTGGTCCAGTGAACAAGATGCTGAGGGCCGACATTTTCCCCGATCGAGGACCGTCCGGCGTACCCCGTTCCGATCATGAAAGATGGGGGCAGGTGCGTCGCGAACCCCGCAGCCCCCTGGCTGCATGGCGCGTTCACCACAACCCGGTTCACCGGAACAGCGCTGGAATAAAGGACAAGACGGTGCGTGTCGTCCCCATGGAACGCAGCGGAATGGCCCGCGCCGCGTTTCGCAGCCTGTGCCGCGAAGGTCACCGCTTGATCGAAATCAACAGCTGCGGTCAGGCTCAAGACCGGACAGAGCTTTTCCCTGAACAGTACATCGTCCTGCCCCGGGCGTTCGACCACAGGCACCAGAACTCTGGCGGCGTCGTTGGTGCGCAAACCAGCTTCCTTGGCGATCCAGGTCGCAGATTTGCCAATTGCAGCCAGGTTGAAACGCCCGTCAGTCCAGAGATAATTCCGCAACTTGTCGGTTTCTTCAGGGTTGCAGATATGCGCTCCTGCCGTGCGCAGGGCGCGTATCATGTTGTCGCGGTTTTGTTCCAGAGTAAGGCAGATACTTTCGTTCGTGCACAAGATCGAATTGTCGAAGCTTTTGCTCTCTACGAGGCTGCGCGCTACGGCATCTACGTCTGCGCTTGGATCGACGTAAGCCACAGCATTGCCCGCCCCAACGCCAAGTGCTGGATTGCCCGACGAATAGGCCGCCCGCACCATGGCATTTCCGCCGGTTGCCATAATTACGTTTATCTTGTCCGAAGCCATGATGTCTTCCACCAGGGCAACGCTCGGTTCTTCAACACATTGTATCAGGCCGGATGGCGCGCCTGCTGCCTCTGCAGCCGCGGCCAGGTGTCGGGCGGCATCCGCAGAGCATTCCTTCGCAAAGGGATGCGGGCTTAGCACGATGGCGTTGCGACTGAGGATCGCAAGCATTGTCTTGTAGTATACGGTTGCCACAGGGTTTGTGACCGGGGCCAGTGCAAAGACAACTCCAGCGGGCGCTGGCAGTTCGATGATCTTTCGTTCTTGATCCACACGTGGCGTGACCAGATCCAGATCGCGGTAGAAGTCGAGCAGGTCATGCGTGCTGAGCTGGTTTTTGAGCGTCTTGTGCTCAACAACACCATATCCGGTTTCGCGTACCGCCCATTCGGCGTAATGCGCAGCCTTTTCGTACCCGGCTTTGGCCACAGCCTCGGCAATCTGCAAAACGGATGTCCGTTCGAACTTGCGATAGTATTTCGCAGCCCAGGCAGCACGAACCACTTTCATCCGCGCTGAGGACAAATCCCGGTCCGGAACCTTAAGAAGTGCGCCTCCGTCCATCACGCGCTCCTCCGCATCTGGTCAAGCAATTGCCGTGCGCGCGGCATGGCAGCGTCAAACCGGTCCATGATTTCCTGACAAAGTTCGACATCCTTCACGACGCCGGGCTTGAATTGCAGGACGCGTTTGTCGAGCGATGAAAAGATCGCCCATACCCCATTTTCATAAAGCGCGCGCGATACCGCGACGGCACCTTCGGGGTGATCAAACTCCAGCCCCAAAACGACACCACGCTGGCGGACCCCGCAAAAAATGTCACTATGCCGGGCCATCATTTCCGCCATTGACTGGGAAAAGAATTGCGCGACGAACTCGATGTTCGAAATAACTTCGGGTCGTTGGAGCATTTCGAGAACATGATGGCCGACGAGGCAGCCCAGTTCAGATCCACCAGCGGTTGAGATATGGGCAGCCCCGTCCTCAACCTGCCATTGACCACATTCCTCGGTCACCACACATGCGCTAATCGGATAGATGCCGCCGCCCAGACCCTTGCCGCAGACAAAAATGTCAGGCTGCAGGCCATATCCTTGCCAACCCCACATCACACCTGTGCGCATCAATCCTGTCTGAACTTCGTCCGAAATGAACTTGGTCCCGTATTTGTGACACAGATCCTGACAGGCCTTCAGATAGCCGTCTTCCGGCATGGGAAAACCATAAGTTGCCGGAATGGTTTCGATGATGAGGGCCGCGGCATCGCCCTTCTTCAATTCCCGCTCCAGCGCATCCGCATCATTGAACGGCACCTGCACGAACTCGTCAGGCCGTTCGGCGAGGAAGATCTTTGTGAAACGCTCGTCCCCCGTTGCCACGGATAGTCCGGAATGACCGTGATAACCCTTGATGATCGAGATGATCTTCTTCCGCTTTGTGGCATAGCGCGCAGTTTTGATTGCGATTTCGACAGCTTCGGCACCACCTGCGCCAAAGATCGCGTATTTCATATGCGGTGCCGTGTTCACGAGTTTCTCGGCGAAAGCTGCCCGTGCCACGGAGGGGAACCAGTGATTGCCCATGTCGAAATAATCAAGACCGGACTTTAATACTTCGACCAATTCGGGGTGACGATGGCCAAAGTTGTAGGTCCCACCGTTCAGGTGCAGGTCGATCAGGCTTTTGCCCGACATGTCATAAAGCCGGTATCCTTCACGCCGGTCGATCACCATTGGTGTGCCGGCATCTTTCCAGAAGCTGACCTTGCCGGGATTCCAATATTCTGCCGCCTTGGCAAGCAGTTCATCCTTGGAACCAAATGAGAAGTATCCGTAGTCGAACACGTGAATCTCCATCGAAGTCAGTCAAACTAATACACATGTTTTGCCATAGTTCAAACATTTTTTGTGGTAAGTCAGTCAAAAAAAGATATCGACCAGCACAATAAATGCGACTATTTTGGTTCTGCGGAGGTATGCTTGGCCAAAAATCAATCTAAAAAGACACGGCGACATGCCCGCATTCTGGATGCACTCAAGACGGATCCGGCAAAGCGCGTGAACGAACTGGCTCGTGCATTGGATGTGTCGTCCGAGACCATTCGGCGCGATTTGGCGGAGCTAGAAGCCGAAGGTACCATCCGCCGCACATACGGTGGCGCTGTGCGAACTTCTGCGCTCGAACCCGCTCTCGCAGAACGAATGAAGCTGCATGTAGAAGCTCGCGAGCAAATCGCCGCCCATGCCGTTGAAGCGTTGGAAAACGTGGACAGTCTTTACATTGGCGGGGGCGCAACAACCTTGCATTTCGCTCGTGCGCTCAAGAAGGTTGAACGATCTCTCACCATCCTGACAGCCTCATTCGAAATCGCGATCGAATTGGCTGCCAACCCGCTTTTCAAGGTCATATCGGTTCCCGGTACGGTCGAGTTGCAAGAGGGGCTGGTTCATGGCCCCGAAACCTTGCGTTTCATCGCAGAATATAATGTGCAAGCCACGGTAATTGGCGCATCAGCCATCGATGAGACAGGCGTCACCGAAGCTCTTCCATCGGCAGCAGACATATACGTTGCGATGATCAACCAGGCAGAGCAAACCATTGTGGTCGCCGATCAGTCAAAGTTTGGAAAGACGTCGCTAAAGCGAATCTTGCGATGGAATTCAAAGACAAAACTGGTGACGGACCATGCCCCGCCCAAGCCGATTAGCCAAAGCCTGATAAGCCAAGGTGCGTACGTCATCGTTGCCACACACTAGCGTGAGAGGCAGGTTCTGGGTGGTACACAACTGCCGCCACTCGTTGAGAGCGACTGTTCTGTTTTCTTTGAAGTTTGATCAGGAGTAGAGACTGCGCTCCTGGTTGAAGTGGCTGTGAACTGAGGAGTGGCTGCTGGCGAACTTCTGTAAACTTCGCCTTCGTGGTCAACAGTCCGGCCGAGATCGAGGTTTCGCCACTGATTCATAGGAAGCCGAACATACATCGTTATGGCCAATCGGGCGAGCCCAGAAACATTTTGAAGTAGCAAATTGACTAACTTGGGTCATGGGTAGGGTGCCCACCATGGCAGATCAACGCGCTTTCTCTGACAAACCTGTTGTGTCCTTTTTTGATTTTTCGCGGTTGCGGACTTTCTCGATGTATTTCTCTGTTGCCTTGACCTCATGTTCCGGTGGGGGATCAAGACGGAATATTGCGTCCGCAATTCCCGGAGAGACAAGATCTCCCTTGTCATCAGGGAGCAAAACCATGGTTTCCGTGCACCCAAGATCATCCAGCTGGAATGGCGTTCCGTGTTTGTAACGCAGATGACCGCTGCCGATAATGCCAATAACGAGCGGAGGGTGTTGTTGGTCAAGCTCCTCAGCTATTCGGCATGCAAACGAACGATCCCATACCTGTTGGGCATTTACAAAACGATCAAGCTTTGGGTCGTCCGGACCTGATGCCGTGGCCATCGGTCCAATACCCGGCCCAAGGCCAAACAACGCCTTGCGATACTCGAAAGTTGCCGGCTTTGCCGGTGTAAGTCCGTCACGTTCAGAAACATCTACAGCTTTCCAGCCTAGTTTTCCGACTTTGGTTACCAAGGCACGAGGACAATTCAGGCCAATCATTCTTATTCTGAACTCCCTGCAAAACCGAAACAGGGGCATGTAAAGTTCCGGAGCAAACCCCCAGACTTTGTCCCAATTCACTTTTTCCAGAAATTCGGCCTCGTCAAGTTTGCCTGAAACCCAATCCTCAAGTACAGGATTGCTGCGTTTCGGAAACATTTCAAAGCCCATCACTACGTCGCTTCGATGGGACAAAATACCCGCCGCAATGTGCAGTTGCAGCCTGTGATGTGAGGAGCGGTCATGCTGTTCGCCTACCAGCACGACGTTCGATAAAGCGCAGCGCTTGATTATGTCTTGATGAAGAATCTCTGTTCCACTATCGGGATTATACCATCTCCCAACCTGAAAAATTCCTTGCGCAGTATTCATGACATCACCTGAATTGTGAGGCCGAAAACCTTTCCATCGGCATCCATTGCTTGCCAAACATCATTGTTCAGCTGCCAGGAAGACACTTTTCCAAAAGGCAAGTGGAGGTGGAAATCGGGTTGGATTATATTGATGTGTCCCATGCTTGCGCGCACAGATTGAATTTTCCCTTGCCATTGTTGCCTGATGGCTGTGGTCTCAAAACGAACCAGTGTTTCCGAACCGTTGTCAGAAAGTTTCTGCAAAAAATCATTGCCTGGATCAGCTTCTTCAGTCTCTTCTTGTGAAAACTGGTTTCTTTCCGGCTTTGGCAGAACTTCCACCGGAGTCATGCTCAGGCTTGATAACGCGTTGGCAAACGGAGCAGCGCCTTGAAGTCCTATAACTGAAAATACAGTTTCATTGTTCTCGCCCCTGAAGTCCAGCTTGGGCAAAGTTTTGTCTTTCATTTGCGAAGAAGTATCAAAGTAGACAGACTGTATACTGTCGCGCAGAATTTCTGAGTTATGGGTGGGGCCGGACAAGCATACTGTACCGTGTGACTGTTTCACAGTCTCAACAATCCCGATACGTTCATGGACTGTCTGGTGAGCGCTGGCTACGACCATCAATTTGTCCATGGTTGGCAAACGGCTGAATACGTCTTCCACTAAATTGTTGGCGATTTTCCAGCGTCCATAGGCTTGGCCGGAACTGGCAGAAAGTTCATTAGTTTTGGTCATTGAAGGGTCCGTCGGGAAGGTTCTTGGAAAGCTGCTAAAACATTGAACAGGCGCCAACTCTCATATTGGCACCCGATTGCAGGAATAGATTGTAGTGATTTAGCTTGCTTTGAAATCCAGACGATATTCATGGCTTGCTGGATACCCAACTAGCAGTTGGGAACAGCGCGTGTCAAATCATACTCTTGGCATGGTGCTGTCAGAGTGAATCGAGCTGGTTTTTTGCGGAATTACACAAAGGGGAAGGTGGCAGTAAGCTGGCGCCATTCTCGCAGGGCGATTACCGTCGGAGATCAACGCGTTTATTCTGAAAAGCCCCTCAGTGTGTTTCTTTGGGAATATTCTTTTTGAAACGAAGGGAAGGTTGCTCAACAAGGTTCCATGAAACCGCAGCAATGGGAACCACAAGTGTCATTGTAAGTGCAAAATTGTACCAAGGGTTTGGAACATCTGTAAGTGCCATAACTGCTTGTTGTATGGGGTAGCCCATAATGTAAACGCCATAGGAGTAGTCCTGCTTATCGGTAAATCCAGAGATGGCGCCAAATTTTCTGGTTCCGATCCAGAGTGCCAGTGCGCTCAGGAACACGATTTGGGCTGGTAGATAGTAAAACCCGGACCACAAAAACACGCCATTCAGCATGGCCAGTCCCGTAACGCACCATATGTCGATACGTAATGAATTGCGCCAAATCCAGCAAGCCACTCCCAGGTAGAATGAAAAGGTCAGCCGCACCACGTGATGCATGAACCCTTGTCCTTCCATCGTGCCAAACGACACCATAACGATACTTCCGGATATCAGAATGAGCAGTGTAAGAAGTTTCAGGGAAAACACACGCGGATGTTTCCAGGAAAGGGCGGATAACATCGCAATGGTAAAATAGGCGAACACTTCATATTTCAACGTCCAGAGCGGAACGTTTATCCGGTACTGTTCCGGATTGTTTGCAAAAACTCCCGGCAGAGTGGCGCTTGAACCTACAAGAAGAAAATTACGAGCCACATACTCGAAAGCGGAGACACCGTCCCACGTTGAATGGTCGACCAACAGTGCCGACAGAAACACCGTCGACAAAATGACAACGAGAAGTGCAGGATAAATTCTCAAAAACCGGTTGATGAAAAATGCGCCAATCGACCTCTTTTTATCCAGGCTTCCAGCAATCAGCAGACCCGACAACACAAAAAATAGGTTTACTGCATGCCATCCCAAGGTATAGCCGGTTTCGATCTGCAGTGGTTCCGGATACCAACTGCCTTTTGTCGCTGGCCATGAGTGAGAGAACACAACTGCACTGGCTGCGACTATTCTCAAAAGCCCAAAACTGTTCTTGTTTTTCTCAAGGTGCCTGCTTAGTGGAAGTGTAACATTTGTTGGCATTGACTCTTTCTCGAATATGTAAAATTCAAATTGGTGAGAGTTGCGAGCCTGCGGAATTTGGTCGCCCAAAAACCTCCGCCGGCCTGCAAGCCAGATGACGCGGCACCAAGTGACAAAAAGTTACTTGGAGAAAAAATTCTATGATTGTTTCAGAGATGAATCAGAGCGCCACTCTAGCCAAGAGTTGTGCTGTGTTTCGGGGGTTTGGTCCGGGGCGGACGAGCAACTACCTTGAGACGCTGCGGGTAAATTTGAAGTTGTGCTTCACTGGTCACAAACCAGGTATGCGGATCGCAATCCATAGATAATTCTGCTGTACAAAATGCCATGCAGCAATCGCCGCCATCCTGCTTTTCATTTGAGGAAGGTGCTTCATACGATCTATTGTGGTGTGCTGCTGTTTTCGTTTGGTAACTATCCGACACACCAGTTTCTGATAAGCCGGAACGTGCCGTTTCGTGATCATGTATCGAGTGAACGGAGAGGAAGTTGCTCGAAACAACGAAGACGATAACGAGCAGAGCGGTAAACATGTACCGGGTCGCTGACTTATCGAGTTTGATGTGAAAATCGGACATCATCAAAGATCACCACAAACCAGTTAAACTTAGACTAATGAAGGTCACTGATACGGGTAACAAAACTGTGTTCCGATAGTCATCAACCAAGTCGCTGGTCTGGAAAGCTGCTGGTATCAATTTCTGTCGGTCATCGTGTGCAGATTGGTTATCCCGGGTGTACATCAGCCATTGCCCGGATGGTTTGTCCTGCAAAAAGCAACTCAAACTCAACCCGATTATTGGGTCGTATCGCCCGGTTCAGATTTCTCAGTTCTACCCGAATGTGTGAGCTGTCAAGAGCAAGGGTTTCTTCCTGTAAAATCGACAGCGTATCAACTTCTACAGGACCTTTGCTTGGTGTGTTCAAGAGTATCACTGCACGTTCAAAAGTGTCTGAGCGTATTTCCAGGAGTGTCAAATCGGCTGAGGAAAAATTGGAAATCTTCAATCTCAATTGTGAAACAGGCTTATTGCGATCTACGTCAATGAATGCATTTTCCACAATTATTCCGGAATATGTTTCCGTTTGTTCGTCTGCCTGAGCCGGTAATGTTGCCAGGCATCCGGAAAAAAATAATATCAAAAGGTAGATTTTGTTGCGGATGGTTGCACTCAGAATGCTTGGATGGGTGTGCATCGCTATACCTCAAAACTGGTTTCTAACCTGCAGGAAAGTAATCCTTCTGGTAACTGGAAGGTCAACAGGCATTCGAAGATCAGCGATAAGACCGTTATCCATTTTGCCTGTTTTTGTTCAACAAACATGCCTGCTCAATCTTCTTGCGGGAATATAAAACCTTTGTAAGGCGCGCCGAATGACGATCAGTGGCAGACTTGATTGCGCAATCAGTAACAATTCCGTGAAAAGTTATAGATTCGAACATACTGCTTGACCTTCTCCCTGCTGGAAGGTCTATTTTTTTGAATTCCGGTTGGAATGAGAAGTTATGAATAATTTGCTGAAAGTTATGGGAGCATGGATGGTTGCAATCGCGCTGATTGCAGTCCCGTTTTCTCTTTCCCATGCAGCAATGAAGAAAACTTCACCCAAGAGCAGTATGTCGGAGCACCATCAGCTTATGCTTCACAATGACCGTTCAGACATATCACTTCATTCTTATCATTCCCAACCAGTAACTCCTGACAGCCAGTCCACGCATCTCAATCATGAAGGCCCTGGTTGCTGTTCCGGTATTTGCGGTGGTGCACTAGTTGTAAATATCAGTCATGCCGATGCGCTGTTTGTTTCAAGTGATGCTGTCAGCTTTGGCCATGATGCCGTTGAGCCGGGTTTGTGGGTTCCTCCTTTTCGACCTCCAAATACCTGAAATCAATCTCCTTCCATAGGAGACTTGCGTCTGTGGTTCTGAAAACAGAACCGCAAGTCTGTAGTATTTTGATTTCAGGTAAGAACAATGAATATGAAAATGACAGGGGTACTGTCTCTGTTCCTATTGACGGGATGTTTGGCAGAGACAACCGGGGGTCCGGTGGATGTAATACCACTACGCTCACCATCTGATTCCAAGCAGGAAATCAGGCACCAATCACGTGGCGGCATATTTGGAGACTATACGCGTAGAACACCAACCAGCCCCAGCGACTGGCGAAAGCTCAATAAAGAACAAAGCCCCGGAAACGGAGGTGCGTCATGAGCAAATTCAATTGGAAAACTGCAGCTATAGTTTTCTCTCCGGCGCTCCTCGGAGGCTGCGTCACTTCAGACTTTCTCGACACCTATGCTGTGAACGATGCAGGCTTTGCGAATGTATCCGCCGAGGTGGCAAGCACGAATGGAAAAAAGACTGTTTGGGTACAAAATCAACACGACGCAACAGCCAATGCGAAACGTGTTCACAAACTCGTTCATAAACGGACGATAAATGCAGACACGGCCGTCCAGGTTGCATTGTTGAACAACAAAGGGTTGCAGGCAGCTTATGCTGATATCGGTATCACTGCTGCTCAAGTCTGGCAGGAAGCATTGCCGGAAAATCCCAGGGTCGCGATTGGGGTACTTGGTATAGGTACACCCGGGCTGGAGGCTTACAGGGCGATAGAAGGAATCATTGCCAATAACATATTGAGATTGGCAACAAGGGACAGACGGGTCGACATTGCAGATACCCGTTTCCGTCAGGCCCAAAAGCGTGCGGTATTGCAAACACTTCAGCTTGCCTCCCGGACAAGAAATGCATGGATCAATGCCGTTGGTGCCTTTGAAACCGTTTTTTATCTCAATCAGGCCAAAGCTTCCGCAGATGCGGCTTCGGAATTGGCTGAACAATTGGGCAGAAGTGGCGCACTCACAAAAGCAGGCCAGGCGCGTGAGCATGTTTTCTATGCTGAACTGACAGGGCAACGGGCAGAAGCAAAACTGGCTGCCAAGTCAGCAAAGGAAGAACTTACGCGATTGATGGGCTTGTGGGGACAGGAAGTTGATTACTTCGTACCTGACCGGCTGCCGAAATTGCCAAACAGGCGTAAAAGCAACAGCCATATCGAGCGGGCGGCCTTGCAAAATCGTGTCGATATCCAGATTGCCAAGCTGGAGCTTGAAGCATTGGCAAAATCTTACGGACTAACCGATGCAACCAAGTATCTGACAGATTTTGAAATCATAGCCGGCGGTGAGCTTGAACGTGAGCTGGATGCTGGCGAGATCGAAAAGGTCAAAACCGGACAAGTGGAGTTCGAATTTGTAATTCCAATTTTTGATACGGGAAAACCCCGGTTGAGAAAGGCGGAACTGGCTTATATGCGAGCCGCAAACCAGCTTGCAGAAATGGCAGTCAATGCCCGGAGCGAAGCGCGTTCAGCTTATACGGAATATAACGCGCGTTATGAACTTGCCCGGCATTATCGCAACAATGTGTTGCCGCTTCGAACAACGATCGAAGAGGAAGCCCTGCTTACCTATAACGGGATGATTACCAACACCTTTGAGTTGCTTGCTGATACGCGGGCAAAAGCGAATGCAGTGCTTCTTTCCGTCAACGCGAAGCGAAACTTCTGGCTTGCCGATGCAAATCTGGATGGTGTCGTTGTTGTCGGCGCTGGTGGTTCAGTCGGAGGTGAAGCCATGGTTGTCGCTGACGGCGGTGGAGCTGGTCACTAGGTATTTTGAAAGGAAAGTATGATGGTTAACAGAAGACAAGTACTGGGTGGAGGCGTTGCTGGAGCAGGGGCGGCTTTATTATCTGCAAATGCATGGTCAGCTACATCAAACCAGTCGCTGCCCGAAACACCAATCAAGACAACAGCGAAAACAGAGCAGCCGATCACTCCGCGCTCCGGACCTGATTACCAGCCGGTGGTGACTCTGAACGGTTGGACTCTGCCCTGGCGCATGAACAATGGCGTCAAAGAGTTCCATCTGGTCGCGGAGCCGGTAGAAAGAGCTCTTTCCGAGGATACCACCGCCTTCCTTTGGGGGTACAATGGGCAATCCACCGGGCCAACGATCGAGGCAGTGGAAGGTGACAGGGTTCGCATCTTTGTCACCAACAAACTGCCGGAACACACATCGGTTCATTGGCATGGCTTGATACTGCCCTCTGGCATGGATGGCGTAGGTGGTTTGTCACACAAGGCAATTCCGCCTGGCAAAACGTATGCTTACGAATTTGACCTCGTAAAAAGCGGCACCTTTATGTACCACCCACATGCCGATGAAATGGTCCAGATGGCCATGGGTATGATGGGGTTGTTTATCATACACCCCAAAGATCCGGAGTTCATGCGCGTTGATCGTGACTTCGTATTTCTGACCAACGCTTATGATATTGATCCGGGCACATACGTCCCCAAGATCATGACGATGACTGACTTCAATCTGTGGTGTTTTAACAGTCGAATTTTCCCTGACATTGATCCTCTTGTCGTCAACAAGAATGACCGGGTTCGGGTTCGTGTTGGCAATCTTACAATGACCAATCACCCGATCCACATGCATGGATATGATTTTGAGGTTACTTGCACAGATGGTGGCTGGGTGCCTGAGGAGGCTCGTTGGCCTGAAGTGTCAATCGATATTCCTGTCGGCGCCATGCGTGCGTACGAGTTTGATGCGGTTTATGAAGGCGACTGGGCAATCCACTGCCACAAATCACATCACACTATGAATGCGATGGGACACGACGTCCCGACTTTCATCGGGGTCAATAAAAAGAATCTGACCAGCAAAATCAGGAAATTGCAACCGGAATACATGCCTATGGGTACGGCTGGAATGGCTGACATGGGTGAGATGTCCATGGAACTCCCGGACAATACAACCCCAATGATGACCGGGTGGGGACCCCATGGGCCGATCGAAATGGGAAGCATGTTCTCGGTCGTGAAGGTGCGCGAAGGCATCGAGTCGAATGATTACAGCGACCCTGGTTGGTACGAGAATCCTCCCGGCACCGAAGCCCAGGAATGGACCGGAGATCTTCCTGAAGCCGTGAGCGTGGAAGACGCTGAAACCAAGTACACACAATTTGAAAACAACCAAATCAAACAAGGATAATTATCCGTTGAAAGGAAAGACAATGAAGTCAATTCTCGTATCACTTAGCCTCACTCTGTTCGCAGTCTCACCCGCGGTTGCTGGCGGAACACACTCTGGAGGTCATGATGAAAAGGGTGCAGGCAAGCCCGGCGACATATCAAATGTCACCCGGTTGGTTGAAGTGAAAATGTACGAAACCGATGATGGAGAAATGCTGTATGAGCCGCGGTCACTCTCAGTAAAGCAGGGTGAAACTATCCGTTTTGCAATCACGAATGCAGGTGAAACCGAGCATGAGTTCGTGCTCGATACTTTGGCGAAAAACCAGGAACATAAGGCACAGATGGCCAAGTTTCCCGAGATGGAACACGACGACCCCAACTCTGTTCGCCTCGAAGAAGGTGAAAAAAGTGAAATCATTTGGGAGTTCACAAATTCAGGAAAGTTCGAATTCGCATGCTTGATCCCCGGTCACTATGAATCCGGCATGCGTGGCGATCTTGAAGTCTCGGCTCACTAATCTACTCAGAGGAAGGAATTCAAAATGAAACCGATTAAATCACTCACTCTTGCCGCTGTCATTGCCAGCGTTTCTGTAGTCTCGGCATTTGCAGAAGAATTTACCAAAGGTACAGTCAAGAAAGTAACGGCTGACAAGGGAAAAGTTTCAGTTGCGCATGAAGAACTGAAAAATCTCGAAATGCCGGCCATGACAATGGTCTTCAGAACAGCCACGCCCGAAATCCTTGATCAACTGAAACCCGGTCAACAGATCGAGTTTGTGGCTGAACGTGTGAACGGAAAGCTCACAATCACCAAACTGAAGTAAAGTAATTCTTGTGCAGTTAGGCCCGCTGGACCGCATGTCCAGCGGGCTTTGCAATGGCAGTTTCACCATGACTTACGCCAGCCTGAAACGCGTATTTGAAGAAATGGAAAGACGCGGTGAGTTTACCGCATCTATTGGCAGATCGATTATTGCGCTTACACTGTTAACATCCATATTGCTGTCAGCAGGCTCAGGACCGGCTTCACATCCACTCACCATTTCTGCATTTGTTTATGCTTGCCTTAGCGTCATCGGCATCCTGATGGCCATGAGACAGATACATTCACCGATATTTCCTTACTTGTTTGCTGCAATTGACATGGGCATAGCGGCTTTTGCGCTGACCATGCTGGCTCAGATGCATAATTTGAGTGTATCGCATGAATTTTCCTTGCCGCTTTTTTCTCTATCCTTTGTGTTTCTGATTCATGCCTCACTAAGATACAGGCCGAATTTGATCATCTTCAGTTTTCTGACATTTTTGCTTTTCCTGTTTGCATTGCCACCGATCATGAATGTTCCGTTTGTGAGCAGCGGACTGCTTCATAAAACGCATGGTCATGCGGTCGAAAAAGTTTCCTCGCTTTTGCTTCACGACATTGGATATCTTCCGATACTTTTTTTGTCCGCTGCCACGGTACTCTTGTTCATGATCGTGAAGCGAACCCGCTCGATTACCGAACTGGCGTTGCGAGATGCTCAAAAGGCAAGTCAGCTATCTCGGTTTTTCTCGCCTGGTGTGGTGGAAAGACTGATTGCAAACCCGGCAGGGCATGCACAATCAGGTAGCCGGGTTGATGTTGCCATTCTGTTTATTGATATTCGGGGATTCTCAAAAATTGCCGAGAACTTGCCACCGGAAAAGGTCTCGGAGTTCTTGTCGGAATACAGAACAAGAGTTTGCGAGATCATTCTGAAACATGGCGGGACAGTCGACAAGTTTATTGGTGATGCAGTGCTGGCGGTTTTTGGCGCCCCAGTCAGCCATGAAAGTGATGCCGAAAACGCTTTCAATGCCAGTCTGGAAATTGATCGTGAACTGTCAAGATGGAATAGCTCGCGAAACCGGAGTAACCTGCCGCCAATCGAGGTTGGTATAGGTGGTCATTATGGTGAAGTGTTTGCGGGCATTGTTGAAGCCGGGCAGATATTGGAACACACCGTTTTGGGCGATGCGGTCAATGTTTCAGAGAGACTTGAGCGGTTGACACGCGAATTGAAGTCGAAATTCATTTTTTCTGATGCTTTGGTTTCTGCTTCCGGAACCTGCTCAATCATGAATGGTTTTGAGATACTCGAAAATGTTCAAATTCGGGGGCACAGCGACAAGCTGAAGATATGGTATAGACAAAAAAAAGCTTATTAATATCCCAATTGTTGTTGTTAGCCGTAGTAGTGTTGGGCCGAGTTGAGTTGTCTGCTCCCTGGAATATTTTGTTCACCTCCAAGCCCTTTTCCAGATTTGCTCATTTAACCCGGCTGCAAATTAATTGGGCAGGAGCCTGTTGAGGGGCATGTGCTTTTCCTGCCCGGAGAAGGCAAAGTCCAAAATGGAGGACGCTAGAGGCATGGTAAGTTTACTGTTGGTAGAGAACTAGAACTGTGGCCATCTTAACTCCCGCGATATCAAGGTTAGCAGTTGAATTGCTTGCCTTGCTGGTTCGGGCTTCCTTCCTTGCAAAAGCTGTCAGGCGCATTCACTCAGACCCACTGAAATTGGCAGAGTTTCCCCGTGATCAACTCATATATGCGATTACAATTCGTTCTTATTGAGGTTTGTCAGAAAGTCTCTCTCTGCATCGATTGCATGTCGGGTTAAAGGAATTCCAAGCCATAGGAGCGGTAGCAGTGTAACAGCTGACAGAATGACCCAGCCTGATGCAGGCATGTTTCCAAGGTCAAACACGGCGCTTAACAGTGCACCTTCCACTGCAAATATTTCTGCGAGTACCAACAGTACGCCACTTATGGCGGCGATGTATGAGCCAATAGACAATCTGCTTGTAGCCATCAGGTTTCCGTTCTTCGGTTTCTGTTGTAATTGGTGACACACTTCTTGAGGTGTTTGATGAGCGAGCAATTCGTATTCACCCATGGATATCTAATGTGCGTTAATCCCAAATACGAGTGCGTTCTGCGCTTTGTGTTGTTTTGTCACCCCTTGTCTCGTGCTTGGTGCTGTCAGAGTAATTCGAATTAGTCTCTGTTTTTTCGGAGAAGGAAAATTTTAGGCAACGTACAACTCCCGCCATTCTCGCAGGGCGCCTACCGTTACAGATCAACGCGTTTATTCTGACACTGTCCGTTGAATTACGAAATTGTAAACCCGCATGGACATGGGGGTCTCCAAAGGCAGATTGAGAAGACCTCATGCTCAAACTTGACTCAAGCAACTTGCCCGCAAAGGCACTTGCTATGGGAGAAATACTATATTATACGGCGTATAAATTAAAGAAGGAGAACAACATGCCAACAGGTCACATGATGATGGCGATGTCCCTGGATGGTTTCATCGCAAGGCTGGACTACAGTCTTGACTGGTTGTTCAAGCAGCCCACGCAGGATGAAGAACACGGTTTTGATGCTTTCATGGACAGTGTGGACGTAATTGTTATGGGGACCGGCTCTTTCAAAACACTTCTTGGGTTTGACAAGTGGTTATATTCTCGCCCTGTGGTAGTGCTAAGCCAGTCGCTTGCAAAAGATGACATCCCAATGGATCTCAGGACAAAGGTAGAATTGTCTACAGAGACACCATCAGAACTAATGGACCGCTTTAATGCAGTTGGATACAAACGCATCTATGTTGACGGTGGGGCAGTCAGCAGATCCTTCATAAAGCTGGGATTTGTCCAGAGCATGAAGATAACAATTGTTCCAATACTTATAGGAGAAGGTTTGAGACTTTTCGGGCAACTTGGAAAAGATATAGATTTGAAGTTGGAAAATGTGTCGACCTTTCCTTCTGGCCTCGTCACTTTGGACTACGAGTTGGAATAGGCATTGAAGCATGGTTCCACACTTGGCCGTCCGGCAGCATCGTCCAAACTTCTCACAAAAGAAACGATTCTGAACGTAGCGCTGCCGATAGTTCAGGAAGGCGGTGTCAAGGCGCTTTCTTTTCGTCTGCTTGCCAAGCAATTGGGCGTGACTGCTATGGCTGTCACCTACCACTGCGGGAATAAGAAACAATTGATTGGAGACTTGGTTGAAATCGCGTTCGCAGGAATAATGGACAACCTTGCTAAGGGAGAGGGAGCCGAAAATATCCGGGCGATTCTTGTTCCTTATTGTGAACGTGCGCTGCAGAACGCCAACTTGCTGCGTGCAGTGCTAGACGACTCCTCGCTTATGAGCAGTGACCTTCAGGCTATTACAACAGCATTGACAAGAGATCTTCGCGGCTTGGTAGATGATGAGCAAACCGCATTAAATGTTCTGGTCGATTACACGCACGGCTTTGTACTTTCAGCCACTGTGGGCGACGAGAGCTCTCTCACAATTAAAGAATATGTAAAAGGGCTGGATTGGATATTGAAAAGCCACATATCCAATTGACATCAAAAGATTCAGCTTCGTAGTCTTTTCCTTATTTTCATGTGGGCATAAACAGACAATTTGCTGCTACTTACCTGACAAACTAAAACCGCTCTACTTGGAATGGATATTTGATTAATTGGGAAAAATGGAATGTGATCGTATCTGGCGTGGCTTCAGCGCTTGGTATCTTGGTTGGTTCAATCGGCATCTGGATCGGCCTAAATGCCCTGGAGTTCACGAAAAAGATTGAAACAGCCCGACTCCAGCCACTAGTTTTGTTTGAAGACTCATCCACTGATGAACAGTCAATAACGATTTTGAATGTCAGTTCCGCACCAGCATATGTCAGGAGTTTTGAAATTCGAAATAAGGAAGGACATTTCACAACACTGAAAGCGTGGAATTACAAAGCGGCTGAAAATTTTTTCGGGTTTGCTGGGTATAAAGAGCAGTATGATCCGCAGAGCGACATACATCTCAAATGGCTTGACCGGAGTTCGTACTTAGCTCCTCTTGAAAAGTATGTGATTTTTTCCGAGAAAAATTTCTTGAAAAAAGCCCTGTTGCGAAAAGAGAGTTCAGAACCCGGTTTCTTCGTTTGAAACAAACGAAAGCAATCAAAATAGAATATTGAGACATAATGAAAGAAAACTGCCGCACCGAGATTTACGGTGATTAGTCTCTCATGACGGTGCTGTCAGAGTAAATCAAACTAGTCTCTGTTGTAAGAGAGAAGGTTGGGTTTAGGCGGCACAAAACTGCTATCATTGATTGAGGGCAGCTGTTCTGTTTTCTTAAAAGTTTGATCGGGAGTAGAGACTGCACTCATGCAGTAGGTCTTCAACATTGCGGAGTGAAAGTGGAAACCGAATATACATCATTACGGCAAGACGGGTGATTTCAGGCGATGTTTTGAAGTAGCGGTATGGGCTAACTTGGGTCGTCAACGGAGGGTAGGGCGCTTATCTGCACAGACAACACGCTTCCTCTGACAATGCCCTTTCAGTCAGTAACGAGAACCAAGTGGGGTGCTCGCGATATCAATGACTCCATCCGCTGATCTTTTGCATCAACTTGAAAGCAAGGATAAGCGGCACGGCGACCACAAAGAGCATAACGAGCGCGAAAAAGGCCTCATTGAAGGACAAGGCGGCGACTTGGCCTTGCAGCGTCGATTGGATCACGGCCGCCGCGCCTTCGTCGGCGAGTCCCGGATCGAAGCCGCGACTCGTCAGGGTTTCGGCGATCGCCTCCTGGCGCTCAAGGAAAGGAATGCTCGCGGGGTCGATGTTTTTGATGAGCACGCGGCGGTTCAGCTCGATCTGATGATCGAGATAGGTGCTTAGAAACGAGATCCCGATGATTCCGCCCATCTGGCGGCCGAAGTTGAAGAGACCGACGCCAGTTGCGACTTGCTCTTCTTGCAGACCACTTAGTGTAATGAGCGTCACCGGCAGGAACAAAAAGCCGAGCCCAAGGCCCCGTATCAAGAGCCCTGCCCAAAGATCATGGGTGCCACTGTCCAAGTTGGACCATGAGAGCATCCACATCGCGGTCATGACGAGGCCGATGCCGAGAGGTACCAATTTCAATGGATTGAGGTTTTTCGTGTTGATCAGCCCGCCGGCGATCAGCAGTCCGGTTCCGACCGCGAGACTTGAAGGCAACAGGAGTAGCCCCGCATCCATCGCCGACATGCGGAGAACGTTAAGTGCGTAAGTGGGAATCAGAAAGGCGCTGCCGAACAGCGCGAAGCCCGCCACAAAGCTGACGAAGAAACCAAACCCGAAATGCGCATCCGTGAACGTGGAGCGGTCGAAGAGTTCCGATCGCTTCTGGCCGATGATGCGCCAACCGACAACCGCAACGAGCGAAGCGGCGCCGACGAGCGTCGAGGCCGTGATTTGGGCGGCTTCAAACCAGTTCCAGCGAGGACCTTGAAGGAGGACGTAGACGATCGCCGTCATTGCGAGAGAGAATAGTACGAACCCGATCCAATCAAAGGGACGGCGCATACGGACCGTATTGGGAAGGCGTGACCAGAAGGGCGTGAGGCAAAGGAAAGCTAGAGGCGCAAGCGCCGCATTGAGCCAGAATACCCACGTCCAGGAAAAATCGTCGGTCAGCCATCCTTGGACGGCGGGTACGAGCGTTGTCGGCGCCATGACGACCCCGAGCGCGTAAACCGCTTGGGTTAACCCCTGTTTCGCGGACGGGAACAAACGAAACAGGATCGTTTGCGCTGAAACCAAGAGCGCCGCGCCGGCGGCGCCTTGAATGATGCGCGCCCCGACGAAGGTCTCAAGCGGGATCGGGAGAGTGCAAAGGATGGACGCCACCACAACGGTTAGAGCCGACCATAGAAAAGCTCGGGCTTCGCCGATCCGGTCGACGATCCACGCAGCGGACGGTAGACAGGTGAGTTTGGCTATAAGATAGCCGGTATTCACCCAAGACGCTTCATCCGGCGTGGCCAGCGCGTCTCCCATGATCTGTGGCCGGGCAATCGTGAAGATCGTGCCGTTCAGCGCATCCATGAGAACGGCGATCGTCACGCCGACGGCAATGGTCCAACGGACGGCGCTCGCAGGCTCAAAAGCCGTTCCGGCGTCGATCGAGCGTAGCCCTATGCGCCGTGGAATTGGCCTCGGCGACGCCGGCGGTTCGATGTCGCAAGCGACAGCGCCAGGTGCGCGAATACGGATATCAGCTTTACTCATTCACTTCCTACTGACGGATTTCCGCGTCACCTCTGGTGAGCTTGCTCCAGGCGCGATCGAGCAACGAAGCCAGGCGAGGCGCATCCGCTCCACGGGTATCCACGCGCACTTCCGCCGACATGCCCGGACGCAGTCCCTGGGTGGCGTTGTCTTTTTCTTTGAGCGTGATCTTCACGGGAATGCGCTGGACGACGCGCACGAAATTGCCGGTGGCGTTGTCAGGCGGCAATAGGCTGAATTCCGCACCGCTGGCCGGGGCGAGGCTTTCGATGTGGCCTGCGATCTCACGTCCGCCGAATGTATCGATCCTGACCACCACTGACTGCCCGGGCGTCATGCGTTCGAGCTGGGTTTCCCTGAAATTAGCGACAACCCAGACATCGCTTGGCACGATTGCTAGCAATGGCGCGCCGGGCCGCGCATAGTGGCCAACTTCGACATGGCGATTGCCGATGACGCCGGCGATGGGCGCTCGAACGGTAGCATCTTCCAAGGCGATTTCGGCTAGTCGGACCTGCGCTGCGGCCTGTTCGATGGCCGCCTCGAGACGAACGGCTTCCGCGTCGATAACGACGAGGCGCTGGCGGCGCGCCGCTAGACCTGCTTCTGCTTGTGCAACGCCCGCCTGCGCGCGTGTCTCGGTCGCAACGGCAGTGTCATGGCGTTGCTCGGTCGCCCAACCCTCGGCGACGAGATTGTCGGCTCGTTGACGATCCCGTGCCGCGCGCGTCGCTTCGGCACGCGCGGCGGTCAAGGCCGCTTCCGCCTCGCCGACCAACGCTTCCTGGAGCGCTCGTTCCTCTACCAGACTTTCTCGGGCCGCCCGCGCTGCGCTCAGCGCGGCGATGCTTTGGTCCAGTCGCGCCTCATAGTCTTTTGGATCAATACGGAACAAGAGGTTGCCAGCTTCGACCGCCTGATTGTCTTCAACGGCGACTTCGACCACATAGCCCGACACCTTCGGCGACACGGCGACTATGTCGCCGCGAACATAGGCGTTGTCGGTGCTCTCGATAAAACGCCCGTCGAACCAGTACACGCCTCCGTAGTAGGCGGCGCACCCAAGGGTCACGAGCGTCAGGAGGGAAAGGGTCGTAATCTTCAAAACGCTCTCTCTCTCATGAGTTTACTCCTCTCATTAACTGTCAGAAGGGATGGGAACGTGCTCGCTTGGCGGTGGGGCAAGGGAGAGATGAGGGAACGCGTTCCCGGTTCCGGCGAGCCCGGGAGGGGGCGTCGGACGCGCTAGAGTTCTTTCAGTATTCCGACAGTTTGGCCTGCAACGCGCCGCTCACATCGCGGCCGCTCCAGAGCTGGACCGCGCCGAACGTGAGGTTGGTCCACTCAAGCGCTTTGTTGGGGGCGGTATTGGTCATGGCGTTCTCCTAATTTTGTAAATGGTACGGTACCGTACCATTTACATATACAGTACGATATCGTACTATTCAAGTCACTCGATAACGAATAGGAGAAGACCGTTGAATACAGCGCTCGAACCTCACCCCCGCAAAGGCTCGGAGAGACGCGAAGCCATTCTCGTTACCGCGACGGAGGTTTTCCTCAGTGAGGGCTATGGGCGCGCCAGCATGGATCAGGTCCACGCCAAAATCGGCGGCTCGAAGCGCACGCTCTACAACCACTTTCCCAATAAAGAAGCGTTGTTCGAGGCCATCGTTACAGCGGTCTCAAGTCGGGCGCTTGCGGCCCTGGAGCCGCCTTTAGGTGAGGACAATCTTCGCAAAGCGCTTTTCAAGATGGGCGAGAATTATTTGGGCGTGCTGTTATCGCCGGACGGCCTGGCGCTGTACCGGGCTATGATTTCCGAAGCGCTGCATTTCCCTGACCTCGCGCGCACCTTCTTCGAAAGAGGTCCCGGCCGTGCTAGCCATTACCTCGCCGATTTCTTTCGCGAGCAGAAAGCCAAAGGCGTCGTCGACGTCGCCGATCCGCAAATCGCGGCGCAACACTTCCTTGGGGCCGTGCGCGGGGATGTCCATCTCGCTGCCGCGCTGGGCGTCCGGAAGCCGTCCAAACAACTTGTGAAAATGACGGTAAGCCAAGCGGTCGATACCTTCATCCGCGGCACAGCACCGGCTTCAAGTGAGGTGGAAACATGAGGCACGCCTCGATGCTGTCAGACAAACTCGAACCAGTCTCTGAAAGTCGAATGATGGTGGGGCTTATGCCGCAAGAAGCTGCCGCCATTTCTTGAGCGTGGCGGTTCTGTTTTCTTTGAAGTTTGATCTGGAGTAGAGACTCCGTTTCTGGTTGAAATGGTTGTAAACTGAAGAGTGGATACTGGCGAATTCCTGAAGACTCCGCATTTGCCTGAACTTTTGCATGGCCCGTTCTCGCCGTCGGAATGGCACCTTTTCATGATTTGCTTGCAAATCATGAAAAGGTAATGAGTGAGAATGCTCCGCTTGATTGTTGATCCGTCGGCCATTTGTCTCGTGACCGGTTACACCTAATTCGCGAAGGTCAGCACCGTAAGATTTCAACTTGTCGGTGACGATTGTCTCTGGCTGTCCATATCTTCGCATCAATTTTCTTAGCAATTTCAAGGCTACGCGCTTGTCTTGGCGGTTGTGACGACGGACTCCAAGACTTCACCTTCATGATCGACTGCCCGCCACAGGTAGTGCGCTTCACCGTTGATCTTCACGAAAACCTCGTCCAGATGCCATTTCCAATTTGAATGACATCTAAGGGATTGCATGCGTTTTCGTTTGATATCAGCGGCAAAGATAGGGTCGAACCGGTTCTACCAATAGCGTATCGTTTAGTGGGAGAAATCGACGCCGCGTTCGTGCAGAAGATCTTCGACGTTTCTCAAAGAAAGTGGAAACTGAATATGCATCATCACGGCCAGTCGTATGATTCCAAGCGGCGTTTTGGTGTAGCGAAAGGGGCTGATCTGGGCCATCCGGCGAGGGTAGGGCGTCCATCATCCCAAATCAACGCGTTTCCTCTGACAATGCCCTGACAGGAGCTGTGCTTTCTCGTTCAACCAGTTTTACGGGCAAAATATCCGTATCTGACAGCGTCTCGCCATTGATTAGTTGAAACAGGCGTGTGGCAGCGAGATGCCCCATGTCCGATGCAGGAACATGTATAGTGGTGAGTTTGGGATGGCAAAACTGGGCTATTGGCAGGTCGTCAAAGCCGATTATAGATATGTCTTGTGGAACTGTCAGTCCTTTATCCCGGCATGCGGAGATTGCGCCAATTGCCTGGATGTCATTTGCTGCAAATATGGCTGTGGGCGGTTCTGGGTTGTCAATCATTCGGACCATGGCAGTATGGCCTTCAATGAACTCAAAATCGCGCTCGAATACCAATTCCGGGTCAAATTCAACATCATGTTTCGCCAGTGCATCGACATATGACCGCCAGCGTTTTTCTGCTCGGTCATTCACATCCGTTCGGCCACAAATCAAGCCGATGCGTCGGTGCCCCAGTGAGAAAAGTTTTTCCATGGCAAGGAGACCGGCTTCGTAATTGTCAAACGAAACAGATGGGTGGATGTTGTCCTCTGAACTGCGCCAGGTGAAAACACATGGAATGCTGTGTCGTTCGAGTGCGCGAAAAACGGCAGGGTCGTGCTCGCCACCCGTCAAGATAATGCCGTCGACACGGCGCTCTACCAAGCGTCGTATAAGTTGTTTTTCCTTGTCTTCGTCAAAATCACTCACGACAAGGATTACCGAATAGCCTGATTTTTGTGCGATGCGCTGGATAGAATGTGTGAAAGCGGCGTAAATCGAGTTGGTAATTGTGGGGATCACGAGACCAATCGTTCTGGTTTTCCCGCCGGCCAGTGACTTGGCCATGCCATCATGTATGTAATCATTTTGTTCAATTACTTTCAAAACGGCTTCGCGTTTGGCAGCTTTTACCGTTTCCGGATTGTTGATGACACGAGACACGGTCGCTGTTGATACGCCGGCAGCTTTTGCAATTTGTTCAATTGTTCTAAGCCCTTGTTTTTTTGTAAACGCTTTCAAAAATTCAAGCCCTGTAAATCCCACAACTGATGGCAAATTAGACCCGAAATTGAGTTTCGTGTCGATATAATTCGTATTTTCTCCCAGATTTCATTGTTGACAGGTAAAAACTTAAGTGACATCCTGAAAAAATGTAAGCGCTTACAAAATTCAATGGATTGGAAATATGCCCGAATTTGTCAAACAAGCACCGTCCCGAGAAATGCAAGATTTGAGTGCGGTGGAGAACACCGTTCGGGACATGCTGACGCGCATTCGGTCTGAAGGCGACCCTGCTGTATTTGAATATGCTGCCAAGCTTGATGGATGGAGCGCGGATACATTCAGGGTTAGTAATGACGAAATCCGAAAGACGTCAGACCGCCTCCCTGAAACATTCAAAGAGGATTTTGCTCTGTGTCTGAACAACGTTCAGGATTTCGCAAAACGCCAACGCGACTCCATGTCGGAATTTCATGAAGAGATGACGCCAGGCGTTGTGCTGGGTCAAAAGCTCATACCGGTGGGCAATGCAGGTTGCTACATACCCGGGGGGAAATATCCGCTCATATCGGCTGCGGCAATGAGCGTTGGCACTGCAAGGGTCGCTGGCGTAGAGCATGTTACGGGGTGCGCGCCTCCGCGACCGGGGGGTGAAGGTATCTTTCCGCACACTTTGTATGCCTTGCATGCTGCTGGCGCTGATGAAATTTACTGTATTGGTGGTGTTCAGGCCATGGCGAGCATGGCATTTGGGCGCGTTGGGATGCGAGCTGCCGACATCATTACCGGTCCGGGTAATGCATATGTAGCAGAAGCAAAGCGCCAGTTGTTTGGCCAGGTAGGTATAGACCTGCCTGCGGGGCCTACGGAAGTTTGCGTACTTTGTGATGATAGTGCGGATCCGGAGTTGGTCGCCATTGACTTGCTCGGGCAGGCCGAGCACGGCCCGGACAGTCCGGCTTGGGCAGTCACGACTTCACGGGCCCATGCAGAGCAAATTCTTTCAGAGGTGGAGCGGCAACTAAAAACGCTGCCCACAGCTGAAATGGCGGAGCGCTCCTGGCGAGATTTTGGAGAGATCGTGGTTGCGGACTCTCCGGAAGAAGCGTGTGTGATTGTAGACAAATATGCGCCTGAGCACCTTGAGATACAGACACGTGACGATGACTGGTACCTAGATCGGTTAAAGAACTATGGGAGCGCTTTTGTTGGCCAGGAAGCAACAGTTGCTTACGGAGACAAGGGCGTTGGAACCAACCACACGCTTCCAACAGGCGGTGCAGCACGCTACACGGGCGGCCTTTGGGTGGGAAAGTTTATCAAGACAGTTACATGGCAGCGGCTTACCCGAGACGCCAGCCATGAACTTGCCGGTCCGCTTGGCCGAATGTGCGAAGCGGAAGGAATGTTGGCGCATGCGATAACCTGCAAGGTTCGTGAGGAGAGATACCGGGGCGGCAATCGTCCCAAGGAGGTGGTGTAATGATATTCTTTAAGGGCGAAACGCCGGATGGTTGGGGCATTCCTGGCATTCACGGGCTTTGGGCTGAAGATGAGCTTGACGGGAACGTTCAGGGCGCAGTTTACCTCATAAGGGGCGAGGGAGGGAATATTCTTTTCGATACCGGGAACTGGACGTTACCGGAATACAATGCTGGCATGGGTGATACCCTGGTCGATCTTCTCGACCGGGAGGAGAACGAGCTAAAGTATATATTCATCAGTCATTTCCATTACGACCATACTGGTAACGCCCAGATGCTCAAGGAGCGCTATGGAGCGAAGGTGATCGCTCATCCGCTTGACAAGCCGGTGATCGAGGATCCCGTGATGGTCACGCAACCAGCCATGATTGAACGTTTCGGTACAACACCTGATGAAGTTCTTGCTGACTTTAATCTTGAGCCGGGCGAGGGGCTGGGGCTTTCTGATCCGGAAATTGTAAAGAAATATTGGCACTTTCCGGTCGAAGTCGACATAGAAGTCGAAGATGGGGATATGGTAGAGGTCGGCGGCCTTGGGCTTGAGGTTCTCTACCTCGGTGGGCATTCCCCCGGCCAGATCGGACTTTACAATGCAGCTACAGGCTCCTGCTATCCTGCGGACCTTCTGCACTTTCCTTCGCCTCTAGGCCCATACCCGATTGGCAATGCCGAAACCCATTGGAATTCAATTCAACGCTGCAAACAAATCGAACCAACCCTGTTTCTTGAGGGACATGGACTTGGTGCGTACACCAAAGATGCCTCGATGCGCCGAATTTTGCACCTTGAGACGCAACAGCGAGAAATGTCCCAGCGAATTGTTGAAGTGCTTAAGCGTGACGGCGCGCTGACTATTGCAGAGCTTCTGCCTGAGGTTATCCCGATAAAGGTGGATCTCGATTACGCAGTCTCTACTGGCAAGCGGATGATGCGTTGTTTCGCATCGGCCTGCATCCAGACTCACCTTGTTTGGTTGATTGATCAAGGCAAGGCAAGGCGTACTAAAGAAGGAGAAACGGTCAAATTTGAAGCCGTCTGATTCTATTGAAGCACATAGAACGGCCAGCTCTGGATTGAGCGTAAATCGGAGGAGAAAGATATGATAAAACTGAATAATCTGCCGGATTTCACCGACAAAAAAGTTATTGATGCGCACATGGATGCGGCTGGCTTGAGCGGAGTATCCAGACGCGAGTTTCTGGCGTTTTCAACGGCTAGCGTAGCAGCTCTTGCCGGAGCCTCCAGCATGGGATTGCCCGGTGTAGCGATGGCGGACACCAAGGGAAAAATGGCGCATCTCATGATGACACTGCGTCTTGAGTATGTGGTCAATGCGGATGCAGGTGCAAAAGCAGCAGCGAAAGCATTGGGAATGGAGCATACTTCCGTTGATGGCCAGCTGGACAGCGGTCGGCAACTCGACCAGTTTGAGCAACAGGCTACCGCAGGGGCTAATGCAGTAATGCTTCATGCTCCGGGTGGCGGATCGATCAAGCGTATTGCGCAATTGGCGAATGAGAACAAGGTTTGGCTGGACAATACCTGGGGTACATTACCCTGGTTTACGCCGTATGAAGCCGGTGATTACTGGACGCTTTATGCCGTACCTGAAGAGTTTTCCGCGCATCGTGATGTTACCCGCGAGGTGTGCAAGGCTGTAATGGATGCATTTGGTGGTGGTGAAATCGTCGGTGTAACGGGAGTGGAAGGCAATTCTACAGACCTCATCCGTTCCCGTGGACGCGATGCCGCAATCGAAGAGTTTCCGAAAATTACGCTGGCTGGTGAACTGCCCGGAAAATGGAACCGTGAAGACAGTCAAAAAGCCATGGAGGACCTTATTGCGCGTCATCCTGACCTGAAAGGTGTTGTCGCACAAAATGATGATGTTGCAGATGGGTGCATCGCTGCATTGCGTGCTGCTGGCATGAGACCCGGAGAGGATGTTTTCATTTGTGGTGCAGACGGGACATCCGGAGGCGCGGACATGATAAAACGCGGCCAGTTGCTGGCAACAAGCGCAAACGTTCCTCAATATATGGGCGCTCTTCTCACGACCCGTCTTTACGACGTGCTGAATGGATGGAGACCAAAAGCATCAGAGCGAATGATGAACTGGCGGTCAGTGGCAATGACCAAGGACAACGTCGACATATATCTTGAGCGCTATGTCAATAATGGTGATGTGGAGCCGTTTGATTACAAGCGAATGTCCAAGGTTCTTCATCCGGACGATTGGGATCCGCAAGCCGAATTGTTCCCGATGGACATAGAGCTTGAATGGGGCGGTATCGAGAAGCCGGCAGGCTGGGAAATACCAAAAGCGTATATTGAATCGCGTGAAAGCGGTGAGGCTGAAGCTACTGCGAAGCAATATGCCGAACATTACAAAACGCCGATGTTTGGCCCGTCTCCAAACCTTTGATGCGCGTTGGGTTGACCCGAAAATGACAGACCTGGCTCTTGAAGCTCGCAATATTTCCAAGCGCTACGGGGAGACCCAAGCGCTGAAGGATGTGACGTTATCCCTGAAAAACAAAGGGGTAACGGGGCTTGTTGGTGAGAACGGTGCCGGAAAATCCACCTTGTTGAATATTCTGTCCGGCTTGATGGCACCTGATACAGGTGATGTTGTTTTCGGGAACGGTATCTCGATGCCAGTTGGTTTTGCAGCAGCACAAAAGATGGGTATTGGCCGGGTCTTTCAGGAGCAGTCTCTCATAGGACATGTTCCGGTTTTCGAAAACCTGCTGATGGGCACCGATCATCTCTATGCTCGTTTCGGGCAGTTTCTTTCCCGCAGGCGCATGATTGCAAAAGCACAGGATATGGTGGATCAGGCAGGATTTTCCATCGATGTCAGGCGAATGACACGCGATTTGACCTTTTCCCAGCGGCAAATGATCGAAATTGTCCGGGCTTGTTTGGGACCATCGATGTTGTTTGGAGTTGGTTCGCCCATTGTGCTTCTTGATGAGCCAACTGCCTCCCTGGAACGAGGAGATGAAGTTGTTTTTCTCAACTTGCTTGAAAATTTGAGGGAAGAAGGCAGCTTGCTATTTGTTTCTCATCGTTTGGGTGAGGTTCTGGACCTGTGTGACAGTGTCGTAGTTTTCAAGGATGGCCAGCGGGTTGCTGAAGTTTTGCCCGAGAATGTGGGCGAGCGCGAACTTCACCAGCTTATGGTGGGGAGAGAGCGTGATGCTGATTATTATCATGAAAACCGACAGAAGAAACCGGACAGCCAGGGTATGGACAGTATCCGTTTTTCTGCACGGGGACTGACAAGGCCAGGTCAATATGAGGATGTTGATCTGCGGGTTGCTCCCGGCGAAGTTCTCGGTATCGGTGGTCTTCTTGAAAGTGGCAAGGCTGCATTGGGGCAGGGTCTGGCTGGTGTTGAAAGACCTGCTTCCGGAGAGATTTCCTTTGACGGAGAATCTTGGCTGCAACCTGTCGCATCGAAGCTTATCAATATGGGTGTTGGTTACATTCCCGCCGAGCGTTTGACCGAGGGAATGATTGCTGAACAGCCATTGGCCTGGAATATAACTCTGCCGAGTGGTGACATATTTTCAAATGCGCTTGGGATATGGCGTCACGCTGAAGAAATTGATGTCGCGCGCGAGATGATCGATGGACTTAAGATCAAGGCTGGTGGCCCTCACGTAACATGCGACAGTCTCTCCGGTGGCAACCAGCAAAAAGTTGTTTTGGCCCGATGGCTTGCCAGAGACATCAAGGTCCTCATTCTGGACAATCCTACCAGAGGAGTTGATGCGGGAGCCAAAGAAGAAATTTACAGTATGATCAGAGACCTGACGGATACTGGCGTTGCCATTGTGCTTATTACTGATGAGCTTTTGGAACTCATAGGCTTGTCCAACCGGATTGCTATCATGCGGCATGGGCAGATTACCGAAATCATTCCATCACCCGCTCACCAAAAACCAACAGAGCAATTGCTTGTCGCCGCAATGCTGTCTTCTCGGGAAGCCTGCGAGAGGGAAGCCGCATGAGCCAGGATATATCTTCAAAGAATGAGCGTATTGCGGAGAAACCGGATGACGGTCCGAAACTTGATCTGACTTCCGGGATTATGTTGCCGGTTGCTGTCGTTGTTTCGTTGATTGTCTTTTTCTCCATTGCGACTGAATCCTTTTTGACCGTACGGAACATGACCGGAATTTTGGGACAGGCAAGTACGTTGTTGCTGGCATGTCTTGGTGCATCATTTGTTATTCTGATGGGGTGCATCGATCTATCTGTAGGAGCGATTGTCCTTCTGGTCGGGGCAATAACAGTCAAGTCACTGAATCTGTTTGACGTTGGTATTGGTGCACTCCTCGTAGCCATGTTTGCAGGGGCCGGGTTGGGAGCGTTGAATGGTCTTATTTATGCCATCGGGCGCATCCCTTCTTTCGTTGTCACTTTGGGTACATTGTCTGTGTTCACCGGGGCTGCATGGGAGATACTGCAAGGCCGGGCGCTGCGGTTTACTTCATACTCATTCGAAGAATTGGCGATCGGGCAATTTATTCCAGCCATACCCAACATAGCGCTGTTTGCGATTGGTATTTGGGCGATACTGGCGCTTGCCGGTCGTTACACGCGGTTTGGGCGATACATGTATTTTATAGGCGGTGGCGAAGCGGTTAGCCGCACCGCCGGTCTGCCTGTACTGCGCTACAAAATTTATGCATTTGCCCTGTCGGGACTGACCGCTGGCCTTGCGGGTTCGCTGGCAGTTGCCCGTCTTGGGGCAGCCGGACCTACCCTTGGGCAGGACCTGTTGCTTAATACTTTGGCAGCAATCGTGGTCGGCGGCACATCCCTGTCCGGTGGAATTGGTGGAGTACACAGGACCCTTATAGGTGTCGCGATCATCGCGTTGCTTGATAATGGCCTGAACCTGATGGGGGTCAACCAGTACACCCAAATGATGATCAAGGGGGCGGTGGTCGTGGTGGCTGTGCTGATCGGGCAGGATCGCACCAAGAGCACTGTTATCAAATGATAAAACTGGAAGGGAGAGAGTGATGAATAGCAACAGTAACAAATACAATTTGAATCGTCGCAGACTGTTGAAAGGGACAGCAGCCACTGCAGCATCCTTTGCCATGTCGCCTGCCATGTATCGTCAGGCTTATGCCCAGTCCACAGGTCTTGAGAATGTGCATAATACTGCGGCATCAGCGGCCAAAGAGTTGGCAAAAGGGCGGGATGTCACGCTTACCATTCTTCATCCGTCCGGATCACTTGGCAATGTTAAGCCGGTCGCAGACCGCTTCACGAAAGATACAGGAATCAAGTTTGAATATCTTGAAGTGCCACTGGGCGAGATTAACCAAAAGGTGCTGCTTGAGGCCATATCGCGTTCGGGGTCTTTCGATCTTGCACTTCCCGCCACATTTGGTCTGCCTGATATCGCTGAATCCGGTGTCATAGTGAACCTCGATGATTTCGCACAAAAATATGAACCCGAGGGTTTTCAAAAGGATTCGCTCTACACGATCGGTGATTATTACAAGGGTTCCCTTTATGGATACCAGACAGATGGCGATACTTACCTGATGTTCTACAACAAGCCTTGGCTTGACGATGAAAAAGAACAAAAGGGCTTTGCTGACAAAACCGGGATGGAACTTAAGGTTCCGGAAACCTGGGAAGAACTTGATGCAATGATGGCCTGGTTCCACCGGCCTGATGAAGGGATGTACGGCGGTGCCCTGTTCAGAACCCAGTATTTCATAGCTTGGGAATGGTGGGGGCGGTTCCATGCGAAAGGTTATTACCCGTTTTCTGACGAACTTGAGCCGCAAATCAATAATGACGCCGGAGTGGCGGCTCTTGAAGAGCTGATAGCGGCTTCTGCGCATCTTTATCCTGGCGCACGTACCAACGGCCTGTTTGAAAATTTCGAGGCATTTGGAGCAGGTGACAAATTCGCCAACATAGGATGGGGCGGAACGCAGAAATATCTGAACTCCGACAAGTCTAAGATCAAGGGAAAGCTTGCTTTCGGGAATATGCCCGGCGGTATTGTAAACGGAGAGCTTCTTCAAACTCCATACTTCAATTGGGGCTGGAATTATGTCGTCAACGCGGTTTCAGATGAGACTGAGATTGCATACCTCTTCTCCTTGTACGCCTGCTCTCCGGAACTCTCGACGATCGCTACCCGCGACCCCGCTGGTTATTTTGATCCGACAAAGGGAGCGCATTATGAGGATGCGTCGATTAAGGACACCTACAGTGAATCTTTCCTGGCTGCTCACAAGGAATCAATGAAAGGCTCAATTCCTGATCTCTATCTGAAAGGTCAAGGTGAGTATTTTGATGAGCTTCGTGTTGCCATCGCCGCTGCTGATGCGGGCACAAAGACTGCCAAAGAGGCGCTTGATGATTGTGCCGGGGCGTGGTCAAGGATTAACCGCCGCATGGGAAAGAGAAGTCAGTTGGTGCAATGGAAGTTCCTCAAGTCTTCCTACCCTCCGGCTGTGCGTGACCGGTTGGTATGACAAAGACAGCAGATAATGGCGCCGGCAATAATGCCGGTGCCGGAATTGACGGTTCAAACATTCACCCTTCGCTTTCTGAAAGCCAAAAGCGAAGTCTGGTTCCATTCAATATTGCTCTCGTTCTGCCAGCCCAGATCACGATCATGGCAGTGGTGGTTGTTCCAACGCTGATTGTTATCTGGCTGTCCCTGAGCGATTGGCAACCTACTCAGGCGGTTCCGTGGTGGCACGGGGAATTCATATGGTTCTGGAACTTCTTTGATCTTTGGTACGATGAGCGCTTCATCAATTCAGTTGTTCGTACACTCGCTGTTGTTGCAATCTGCATTACTGTTGAGCTCGCGCTTGCCCTTGGCTTGGCAATGCTTTTTGTCGAGGAGTGGTGGTGGAAGCGATTGGCAGTATCAGTTGTCATCTTGCCGATGATGATCATCCCTGTAGATGCGGCAAATGCCTTTTTCATGCTTTTCAATGACCGGGGGCCAATTAATCATCTGATCAGTATTATCATACAGGAGCCATTTACCTTTTCCTGGCTGTCACACCCTACATGGGCGATGGTTCCAATCATGCTGTGTGAAATCTGGCAGTGGACGCCGCTGATGTTTCTCATGGTTCTGACCGGACTAATGAGCCTGCCACAGAACCAGCTTCGGGCAGCCATTGCCTTGGGGGCGACACCGGCCCGAATCTTCCGAAAAATCATGTTGCCACTTCTTGGTCCTGTCATCGGGATTGCTGTTCTCATTCGGTCCATTGAAACGTTCAAGATTTTTGACCCTGTTTACATTCTCACAAGAGGTCAGCCGGGCGGAGCAACCGAAACCATCTCCATGTACATGTACAATGGTGCATTTGTTTATTTTCGTATGGGTTATATCGCTGCCGCGGCTCTTATCGTGCTGGTGCTGGTGGTTTCAATTTGTCTGGCCCTTTCTAAACCTTTGAAGAGGCACGGCGGATGAACCAGTCATTCCTGACCACAATATTCAAACGTTCGATCATTATTCTGGCGATGTTTTTTGCATTTTTCCCGATTTACTGGCTCTTTGCCACTTCGATAAAGCCATTTGAAGAGTGGGCAAGCTGGCCGCCAGTCTGGTTTACAGATCAGCCCACACTACAAAACTACCGGATTGTTTTTTTTCCCGAAGCAGCCAGAGAGTTTGCTACTGAACAATCAGGTTCTCTGGATTACAAAGTTTCAGGAAGTGCATGGAAAGCATTTCAGGATAGTGCGATAATTTCCACCTTTGCAACGTTCTTTTCGGTTCTGTTCGGTACACTAGCGGCTTATTCGATCGTTCGTTATCGCACTGGTGGCGAAAACTATCCGTTTCAGTTTCTTACCGTTCGGATGATGCCACCAATAGCCGTTGTTGTGCCAATGGTAGCGCTCTTCTCGGTCTTGCGTATCGCCGATACCTATTTCGGAATGATCCTGGCCTATACAGCTTTCACCCTGCCGTTTTCGATATGGATGATACGTTCATTCATAGAAGAGACCCCGGCTGAACTTGAGGGTGCCGCGATGATACACGGAATGTCCCAGTTGGAGGCATTCATCAAAATTACGTTGCCTTTGGCGCGCGGAGGCATACTTGCGACAGCCTTGTTCATTTTCATACTCAATTGGTCGGAATTTCTTTTCGCACTGGTTTTGACTTCAGGCGACGTCACTACGGTTACACTTCAGGTCGCCAACTATGTCTCTGCCTCATCCGGGAAACTCTATGGCGTTCAGGCAGCAATGGGCGCCATATCCACGCTGCCAGTCATTTTTTTCGGATACATTATCCAGAAGCATCTGGTTCGTGGCCTTACCTTTGGGGCAGTTAAAAGATGACGCCGCGCCTTTCATTGCAAAAACTTGCAAAGAGCTTTGGAGAAAACCATGCTGTGCGTGGTGTGGACCTCAGTCTTGAGGCAGGCGAGTTTATTTCTCTTCTGGGGCCGTCAGGATGTGGGAAATCAACCACATTGGCCATGATCGCCGGGTTCGAAACTCCAACTTCCGGAGACATCCATGTTGATGGCAAGCGAATAAATGATGTTGCCCCTGGCGCGCGCGCCATCGGGCTGGTTTTCCAGGATTATGCCGTGTTCTCGCGACTGACGGTCAGAGACAATCTTGCATTTGGCCTGGAGGCGCAAGGAATTGCAAAAGGGGTACGAGCTACTCGCATTGATGCGATATCCAAAACACTCGATATAGAGGGTATCCTCGGCAGAAGGGGCGCATCACTTAACATGAGTGAAATGCAACGGGTAGCTCTGGCACGTGTTCTTGTCACCGAGCCAAGATTGCTTCTTCTGGATGAGCCCATGTCCAACCTTGATGCAACGCTTCGTACTTCGTTGAGAAGTGAATTGAAGTTGCTCCAGAAACAGCTTTCGCAAACAGTGTTGTACGTCACACACGACCAGGTGGAAGCACTTGCGATGTCTGATCGGATTGCTGTGATGCACAATGGTGTTATCGAGCAGATTGGTACACCAGAGGAAATTTACAAATCACCCAAAACGCGGTTCGTTGCTGAATTCATTGGCGATCCACCTATCAACATCATTGATTGCGATATTCTCAAAAGGGGTAGGGACATTGCGGTTACAACAGCAATTCACGGTCCCGTAAAGTTACACCAGTCAAAGGTTTCAGAGGGAAAATACCAAATCGCCGTACGGCCCCACGATTTTGTCCTTTCCGACAAACAGTCAGCAGATGCTGCGAAAACCACAGTCCGCTTTCTGGAAAACCACGGTGTGACGCATGTCGCCTATTGCGGATATGGAGACGATATCGTGAGCGTAGCCGTCCCAGCCGGCTCGGTTTCTCCAGGAGATGAATGTTACCTGAGTTTCAATCCGGGAAATACACATCTCATTCATGCAGAGAGTGGAATGATAGTTTCTACCGGAGAAAGCGCATGAGTTGGCTGGAAATTGAAAATCTCAGTGTCCGGTACAATGATGATCTTCATGCACTGGATGATGTTGGCTTTTCCATGTCTCAAGGAGAGTTCTTTACGGTTGTTGGACCGACAAATGCCGGAAAGTCAACTTTGTTGAAGACGATTGCAGGGCTGGAGAAACCGTATCGGGGGCAGATACATCTGGCAGGGCGCGACATAACTGCAAGCGAGCCAAGAGCAAGAAACCTGAGCTTGCTCTTTCAGAATATCGCACTTTTCCCAACCTTGACGGGGCGGCAGAACATAGGTTTTCCGCTTCGGGGCATGACGTCTTCGGAGGAAGAGAAGAACATCCATATTGAAGCAATTGCTTCAACACTGAATGTGACTCACCTTCTGGACCGTCTGCCACAGACTTTTTCAGGCGGAGAACAGCAACGGGTTGCAATCGGAAGATCTCTTGCGGCCAAAAGCAATTTGCTGATGCTTGATGAACCCCTGACCAACCTCGACGCGCGAATCCGGATTGCACTGCGGCTGGAATTCAAAAAGATACATCGCGAAACCGGCCAATCCATCTTGTATGTCACACATGACCAGATTGAGGCCATGTCCTTGTCTGACCGGATTGCTGTTCTGAACAAGGGGCGGTTTGAACAGGTGGGGACCCCGGATGATCTCTACAATACTCCCGCCACCGCGTTTGTGGCCCGTTTCATGGGATCTCCGGCGATGAATTTGTTGCCGGCAAGCATAGAAATCAATGACGGTGAATTACTGGCCAGAGGTGATGGCTTTGCAGCGGCAGTCAAGGGCGATGCAAACTTTACAAGACCGGAGAGGACTGCAGTCGGAGTGCGGCCAGAACACATTTGCCTATCACCAGTGAAAACAACCGAGACCCCTCACACTGCCGAAGTGCTTTGGATTGAGCGACTTGGGGATCATCATATCCTTGATGTCAGGCTCGGTATGCAAACAGTGAAGGTGAGGACGCATCCCGACCATCCCGTTAATGGTGAGGGTCCAGTCTGGTTGGGCTTTGACATTGCCGTGCAGCAGATACTGGACTTGGAGACAGACCGTTTTCCGGCGATCATGGCCATTTGAGTTAGAGGAACCGTTACAAGGAGGAGAAAATCATGTGTGTTTGTGGAGCTTGCGGCAAAGGCGGGGCAATGCCCGGAAAATTTGCCTATGAGAAATTTTCCGCCGATTTGAACCTTGCGGAAACCAGGAAGCTGGAAGAAGTGGTGTCGATGACGCCTGAAGAAATGGCGCGTGCTTCTTTACTGGTTATGGGGACGTATAATGAACTTCTCAAAACCGCATCATCCATTGAGGATGAGGGTTACCGTCGATTGATGACGGAATGTATCGTTGAACCCAAGGTCAGTTTTCTGGAGCTTTATCCAGATGAAGATGACCGAAAGAAAATGTTCAATGAAATGGTGAAGCTTGGTTTCTTCAACTCAGAAGATGACCATAATCATGTTTGGCCTTCGGGAAACATGAATCCGCAAACCTATCTTACCGCACCATCCAGCCACAACAATTTCTATAATGCGCATCCGGGAGGTTTGGCTGTTACAGTTGCCTACAATATTCGAATGGCTGAGGCTTATACATCGAATTACAGGCAAATGTACGGAGTGCCAATCAACCGGGATGTTTCGGTCGCCGGTTTGCTGATCCATGAGTATCCGAAAGTCTGGCTGTATCAGTGGCAATCAGACGGGACATGGCTCGAAGAGCCACGAACCGTTTATGATGACACCTGGCATGCGCACTGCATCTATGTAACTGCTGAACTCATGTATCGCCGGTTTGACAGCCGTATCGTTATGGCGATGGCAGCTGCACACCAGCTTGCATTTCTTGATGCCAGCATGGATGGACGGGACGTCATTGCGAACTGGCACGGGCTTGAACGTGTTGCCCATTTCATAAAAGCGGCTGCAGTTTTGGCTCAGGTCGATCCCGTCGAATACGGATTGCTGGAAAACCGGAATGGCGAAACGGTTCTTGCTCCCCAACCGGCTGAGCAATGGATTACCCACCTTGCTGACATGAACTGGCCGTATACGATGGGAGGTGCCCATCTGTATACCGAACCTTCCTTGAAACAGGTGGCCAAGGATGATCTTGGAATGTCGGATAACGACTTGCAGGGCAAACCTTTCAACCAGTTGAAAAATTATGTCTGGTCCCAGTTAAGCCAAATCACGCTTTATGAAATTCTGGTCAGGGAAGGGCAAAAGGGTGTGCGTGAAACTGTTGGCCGGCTGGTTTGCAAATGACCGGCTCGGTCAGCCACGCGAATGAAGGGTTTGCAGAAAAAGCAATCGCGTACAGCCGGGATGTATATTGTGGCCACGGCAAGATCGAGATTTTGCCCAAGGTTGGAGCCTCCTCTCTGGAAGATATGGCGGTGGCATATACACCGGGGGTAGCTCATGTAGTCCAGCACGTCCTTGCCAGCCCTGACAAGCTGGATGAGGTTACAGCTAGAGGAAACATGATTGCGCTCGTGACTGATGGGACCGCCGTTTTGGGTTTGGGTGATGTTGGCCCGAAAGCAGCAATACCGGTGATGGAGGGCAAGGCTGTGATGTTCAAGTGCCTTGCGGGGATTGATTGTATGCCATTGTGTCTAGATGCCAAAGGCATTGACCGGTTTTGTGATACGATATGCGCCCTGGAGCCATCATTCAGCGGTATCAACATAGAGGATGTGGCATCACCACATTGTTTTGAAATTGTAAGCCAGCTTGAAGAAAGATTGTCGATACCCGTTCTTCACGATGATCAATTTGGAACAGCAACAGTTGTTACTGCTGCAGTTATAAACTCACTTAAATTGACCGGTAAAAAGACAAAAGATGTAACCGTGGTTGTAAATGGCGTGGGTGCCGCTGGCACTGCATCCATACGCATGCTGGAAGCATTGGGTGTCGGTAATATCATTGCGGTCGACAAAAAGGGTATACTCGATCCCGGTGACAGGGGGCTGCCGAGGCATTTCAGGGAAATTGCATCACGTACAAATGCTGGATCAGTCAGCGGCAAACTTTGCGATGCAATGAAGGGTGCAGACTGTTTTGTCGGTTTGTCCACGGGAGGAATTGTTGACGAAAACATGGTTCGATCCATGTCGAAAGATCCTGTTGTCCTTGCGCTCGCGAACCCCGAACCGGAAATCCGTCCCGACAAAGCCATGGCTGCAGGTGCGGCAGTAACTGCAAGTGGCCGCTTCGACTATCCAAATCACTGTAACAACGTGTTGGCGTTCCCGGGGTTGATGCGTGGTGCCTTGGTATCCAAGGCCAGACGAATAGATATCAGAATGTGTCTGGCTGCAGCACATAAAATTGCCCAGTTGGGAGAGCCTGTCAGGGCAGATCACATACTGCCGTCACCCCTTGACTTGAATGTTCACGCTGCGGTTGCGGATGCCGTTGCTGCTGAAGCAGTGGCTGTTGGTTTGGCAAGGGCGGATGTCACTCCAGGGTATGCTGGCAGAACGTCGCAGGAATTTTCCAGACACGCAATCAATCACGTAGCGTCTTTACCCAAGCTGTAATCGTATAAAACAAAACCACTGCAAGTCGGATGATCTCGGGCGATGTTTTGAAGTAGCGAAAGGGACTGATCTGGGTCATCCGGCGAGGGTAGGGCGCCCATCATGCCAAATCAACGCGGTTCCTCTGACAATGCCCGCCAAAACTACCAGCCCTTTCAAGGCTTTAGGTGCTATTAGCGACGATGAAAATGAAATGGCGGAGAGGAAGGGATTCGAACCCTCGAGACGCTATAACACGCCTACTCCCTTAGCAGGGGAGCGCCTTCGACCACTCGGCCACCTCTCCGCGTTCGTGGATATGACGGATGAAAAACGAAAACAAGTCTTTTTTGGACCGAAATTTCAACCTTTCAGCTGATTGTCCTTTAACGGTGTCTGGATAGCCGGGTTATTTGGTTTGCAAGCCTTCTGGCAGGTGGTAAACACGTGTTTCCACATTTGCACCCACTAAAGCGAGGCTTTGATAAATGTCGAATTGGCGGAAATGGATATTGCCGGGTATCATCGTGGTTGCACTGCTTACCGCAGCTTCAGTTTTGTTGCGAATGGATGCAATCGAGAAAGACCTGACCGCCAAATCGCTTGAAACCCTGAAAGATGCCCATCCATGGGCTAGTGTCGAGTTGGAAGGGCGTGACCTTGTGCTTTTGGGAACAGCGCCATCACGAGCCGCTGTCGAGAACGCGAGGAAGCGGGCAAATGAAGCCTATGATATCCGCATCATCAATGATGGCACCCAATTGCTGGCGGAGGCCAAACCTTACCGTTTCTCCGTAACAAGGGAAAACGGTCAACTGGTACTTTCAGGAAATGCGCCCAGCGAGCTTTCGCGTTGGGGATTGGCCAAGATAGCCCGGGAGACTTTCGAAGACCACGAAGTTGTAGACAGGCTTGAACTTGGCCGTGGGGCTCCGCGTTCCTATGAAAAGATGACGGAATTTGCTTTCAAGCAGCTTGAGGACATGGAAACCGGCGTCCTTTCCTACACGGACCAGGAACTGGAAATCAGTGGAATTGCTGCCGGCGTGCGTGAATATGCAGGTATCCAGCGGCAACTGGAACGCCGCTTGCCCGACAATGTGAAGGTTTCAGTCAACAACCTGCAGCCTGCAACGGTTTCTCCCTACCAGATTGAAGGTACCTATACCGGTAGCCGCATGGCGCTGGAGGGCTTTGTTCCAACAGAACAGGACAAGGACGAGATAGAGCAGGTCTTCCGTGAAAAGCTGCCTGATGCACGTCTGAGAAGCCGCTTGCAGATTGCAAATGGCGCTCCCGATAACTGGAAGACGACGCTGTCATATTTGGCTGACATCTTGCCCCGCCTTTCTGAAGGAAAGTTCTCTTTGGAGGACAAGCAGTTGACCATGGAAGGCTCGGCAAATTCCCTGGAGAATTACCGGGAGATCACCGACGCCTTGTCGTCATTGCCGGGTGGATATGAGCTGGCCTCCGGCAATATCAGGTCGGTGAATGTGTCACCCTATGTCTGGTCTGCTACGCGTTCTGGTTCAGGCATACAGCTTTCCGGATTCGTCCCCGACGACGACCTTCGAGCCAAACTGCTGGAGCAGGTGCAAGGCATTGGAAACGGTCTCGAGATCAAGGACGGGATGGAGATTGGTGATGGTGCCGGTGAAAGCTATCAGGCAGCCACTGTGTATGGTGCCGGCCTTCTGCAATTTGTTTCCCGTGGCAAGGTTGAATTGAGTGATGACGAGTTGACCCTGGAAGGTGAAGCCGCCTCTGCTGAGGCTTTTGAAACCATTACGGCGGCTTTGAAAAATGCACCTGACGGAATCAGCGTTACAGGAAATGTCACGGAACCGGTTCCCCCTTTGGCCGACCCTTACCTCTGGCGCGTTGTAAAGAATGATGATGGCGTCACGGTATCGGGCAATGCGCCTGACCAAGACACTGCTGATGCTGCCGTTTCAATGGTGAATTCGGTTCTCGGCGTCACGGAAATCAGCGATCAGCAGGTGCTTGCATCAGGCGAACCGGACAAGTTCATGGAAGCGCGCCGTTTTGTGACTGATCTGGTAGCAAGTCTTGATGTGGGAGAAGGGAAGATTACCGGTACAGAAATATTCCTCAGCGGGCGGGCCGGTAGCGAAGAAGTTCGTGACTCGCTTGCTGATGCCCTCAACAACAATATTCCGGACGGGTATGCGGGAAGCATGGATGTTTCTTTTCCCGAGCCCGAACCGCAGCCTGAGGTCGAGCCTCAACCACAGTCCGGGCAGCCACCTGCTGCACAACCTGAATCTGAAGTTGAAGAAGAAAGCCAAACACAGGTCGAACCGTCTCCGGAAAATGAAACACAGTCAACGCAACAAGCTGAATCAGAAACGCGCGAACCGTTTCGTTGGCGTATCAGCAAAACGGACAGGGGAGTTGTTGTTTCCGGAAATGCAGTCAGCGAGGAAGATGCCAGGGCGGTCATTGATACTGTTGGAAAGATGTTGGGCACAACCAGTGTAAAGGATGAGCAGGCAATTGCTTCCGGAAATCCGGAAGGTCTGGATGTCATTCGGAAAAAACTCGCCGAGCTTGTGTCCCGACTGGAGGGGGGGCAGGCAAATATTGTTGGTAATGTTGTTTCTGTCATTGGCCGCGCTCCTTCAGATGATGTGAAAGCGGAAATTGAAAATGAGCTTGCGCAGAATCTCCCGGATGGATTTGAGGGAACTTCCAATGTTTTTGTTTCTGAAAGCACAGCCGAAGCTTCAGACACAACAGAAGTAAACGAGCAAGCTGCGCCAGCTGAAGAAACCGTTCAGTCTTCCCAGACGAATGAGCCGCCAGCACCTGTAAAAAAAGAAGAGAAGGTGGCTTGCCAGCGTGAGATCGTTACGGCGATTGATGGCCGCAAGATTTTCTTTGATACAAATCGGGCAACTCTGAAATCGGCTTCAAGTGAAGTGTTGGCTGCCGTGGCAAAGGCTGCTGCGAACTGTCCGAACGTCCGGATAGAAATAGCCGGGCATACGGATTCACGCGGTGAAGAGGAGTTCAACCAGCAACTCAGCCAAGCCAGGGCCAATAGTGTTCGTGAATTTCTGTCAAATTCCGGAGTAGCCGGGGCAAGACTCGAGGCTGTCGGATACGGCGAAAGCCAGCCTGTTGCTGACAATATTGCAAGTGATGGGCGGGCCAGAAACCGGCGTATAGAATTTATCGTGATAGATTAGGGAGGAGAGGTTCATGTTTTATCTGATTGAACAATTGGTTTGGTTCCTTCTGGTTGCTTTCGTATTGGGGCTGCTGGTTGGTTGGATAACCTCAACTCCGCGCTCGGCCAAACGCTAAGGGAGACTGGAAACATCATGACTGCTCTCATTATTCAGTCCGGTCTTCTACTGGCGATCGCCTTTATTCTGGGCTGCATTGTCGGCTCTTTATTGTTCCACTTGATACGCTCCACTGATACGGGCGAGGGCACTACATCAGGTACGTCCGGGCATGCTGAAAGAACGGCAATTGATCCGGCTCCCTTGGCAAGTGCCCCAAAACCCGCGCCTGCAGGAACTGCTGAGCCTGCGAAGGAGTCAAGGGCTCCCGAAAAAGCTGCCGTAGTCCAAGAGCCACCTGCCACGGCCGCAAAACCTGCTGATGATCTCAAACGAATAAGCGGAATTGGCCCTCAGAACGAAGCCAAGCTCAACTCGATAGGTGTCCGGACCTTCGCCGAGATTGCGGGTTGGTCTGCCGAGCAGCAAAAAGAGATTGGTGAGAGACTTTCCTTCCCCGGCCGGATAGAACGGGAGAATTGGGTTGCCCAGGCAAAAACGCTGGCTGAAGGCGGAACAACCGAGTTTTCGTCACGTGTTGATCGTGGAGAGGTTGAGTCTTCAACTGGAACAGTTGAACCCTCAAGTGAAGATAGCAAAAAGCCCGATACTGTCGCACAGACAGATGACGGCAAGGGTGATGACCTGACACTGATTGAAGGTGTTGGGAATGCACTTGCCAGCAAGTTGAACCGGCTGGGCATCCATCATTTTTCACAAATTGCCGGTTGGAGTGAAGAAAACCAGGTCTGGATCGGAAATGAACTTGGCTTCCCCGGTCGCCCGCAGCGCGAAAACTGGGTGGCAGAAGCAAAACTGCTCGCTGAAGGCGGGGCAGCAAAAAAAACTGCTTCAGCACGCGGTGAGATTATTTCCAAACGCAAGGGCTGACCGGGTTCTTTAAGGAACCATAGATCAGTGTTGTTTTTTCGCTGGCTCTGCGTTTTTGAGAAAACCTGCGATTCTTTCAGGCAGGTCAGCAGTACCCAATCTGGGCGCGTGCCCTTGTCCGGTTACTTCATGCATATCCATCCGGGGATGGAGAAATGACATCTGGTCAAGTGTTTCACGGGACAGGAGGTCGCTGTATTCTCCGCGGATGGTCATCAGGGGAAACTTTCCAAGGCTTGCAAACTGTGGCCACATGTCAGCAAGGCGAACATCGAAATTGATACCTTGCAACGTCTTGACCAGCTTTGGGTCGTAACGCGGTATCAGCTTGTTGTTTTTTTCCTGGAAAATCCGGTGTGCTTCTTCACGCCATTGGGCATCCGTAAGGGCGGGAAACTGCAACTGCCCCAGTTTTACGAATTCTTCTTCTGCTTCCGCCCAGTTTTTTGGGCTTCGGTGTTTTGCAAGCGTATTGCGTATGCGAAGCAATCCCTGTCCTTCCAGCACCGGTCCAATGTCATTGAGAATAACCGAGCGTAATGCAGCAGGGCGCATGCTGCCTAGCAGCATGGCGATAAGGCCGCCTCGTGATGTACCTATGACATGAAAGTGCTGGAAGCCGGCAGCCATAGCCGCAGATATCGTGTCTTCAGCTTCCTGAAATATCGTGTAATTTTGCCAATCCTTGTCGTGGTCGGAAAACCCCCGTCCGCGATAATCAATCGCCAGTATGCGGTTGGAACCGCCCTGTTCGGAACTCAGGTATGTCGCCAGATTATGGAAATCGAGACAGTTTCGCGAGAGGCCTGCAAGACAGATAACAGGTGAGCGCGTACGGTTGTCATTGCCGTACATGCGCCCGCGCAAAATCAATCCATCTGCGGCTGAACATGAAAAATCTTTGTAGTCGGGAGAATGGGGCATGGGATGCATTTCTGGTAGCAATGCCGCGTTATACGAGACAAACCCTTAAAAATCAACGCCTTCCATGTTCCAGATCTGTTGCGATCGTCAGGTCTGTCCTGTCGGTACGTATTTTGTAGACCTGATAATTTTCCATTACCCGCTGCACATAATTTCGTGTTTCTGTAAAAGGGATAAACTCTATCCAGTCGATGATTTCATCAAGCGACTTTTCTCTTGGGTCACCGAACCGGGCAATCCACTCGCGCACCCTTCCGGGGCCTGCGTTATAGGCGGCTAAGGTCAGGACATATGATCCGTCGAATTCTTCCAGCTGTTTCGATAAATAGGCGCTTCCAAGAGTGACGTTGTAAGAAGCATCACTGGCAAGCCGGTCTTGGGAATAACGAAGACCCAAATCCTTTGCCATCTTCCTCGCCGTGCCCGGCAACAATTGGAGCAATCCCAGCGCACCGGCATGTGACCGGGCCTTTCTATCAAACGCGCTTTCTTGTCTCGCTATTGCATATGCAAGGGCCAGTCCTGTTTTTCCGGTTTTCGCATCCGGCGGAATTGCTCCCTTTGGCCAGGCAAGGGTGTCAACATGCAACCTCCTGACGTGTGCAAGCTTTCCTATTTGGAGTGCCAGCATGTGCTTGCCCTGTGTTTCTGCATCGTGTGCGAGAAGTGCCAGTTCTCCCGATGAATCAAGTGTTCTGCCAAGGTATCGGTAAATACTGTCAGCACGCCAGGCAAAGCCGGTAGACTCCAGCAGTCTGATCACACGAACCAGTTCCCGGGACCTGTACCGGATGCGTTCAGCATGTGTTGGAGAAGGGCGCTGTATTGAAATCTTGTTGCGGCCAAGTTTGTTGCTGGCCAGTTGGCCGTAGAATGTGCCGGTGTGCATGGCTGCAAGTTCATAATGCCGTGTCATATCTTCACCGGAACTCGAACGTGCCATCCAGTAATGGCCGCGAGCCTGACTGATTGGCTGACTGGTCACGTCAAGCAGCTTTGCGAAGTGTAGTTTCGCTTTGCTCTTGTCCTTGAGAAATCGCAATGCATACCAGCCGGCGTGAAATTCTGCCTCGGCAATTTTCGCCGGTGATCTGGCAGAATGATTGCTTGCTATCCGGTATGCAGTTTCTGCATCCCCGAATTCAAGCATTTGTCTTGAGACGATACGTCTTTCATTCCACCATTCATCCTGATCAACGAATTGTTTGGGTTCTTCAGATGTCGCAGCCAGCAATTCGGCGGCTTTCCGGTATTCGCCATTCCTGCGGGCTTGTTCAATTTTTATGAAGCGGTAGGCAATGTCACTTTGAGAGGAGGCCGCGACTGCATCTATCTTTTCTGTCGCATCGCTGTTGCGTTTGAGCACTGCCGCCCATGCTTTTGCGAGGCTGGACTGTTCTGCCAGGGATCCCATGCGTTCGCCAGCGGTGATGTTGCCATTGTAAAACATCCGGTGCATTCGTATGCGGTGATCTGCGACCTGCAGAACGTTCGCGAACCTGGAAAGCAGGTCTTTCTCCATGGTCTCGTCCAAGAGTTCTTCATGCCATACGGGGATTAGGATCTGGCGGGCCAGCGTTTTCTTGCCCCTGGCGAGATAGGCTTCAGCCAGCAAAGCTTTACCGGTAACAGATACCGGCGGGTTGTCTTCAAGATATTGTATAATCTTTGTTGGCTCCGGTGACTCGTTCGCGAGTGCATTTTCTGCATTGATTTGTATTGCCCGTTGGCCAGGCCAGTCTTGCAGGCTGTTGGCAATATCCATCAACTCGTTGAATGAAATCTCCGCATGCCCCGACAAAGCAATGGCCCAGGACAGTGTTTTTCTGGGCAGTGAACCAAGAGGCAACTTGTCACGAATTTGAACGGCTTCTGTGATCCTCTTGCGCGAAACGGCAGCAAGGCCTTCCTTGAGAAGTTCTTCTGAAGCACCCAACCCCTGATCGCCCGGTGATACTTCAGGTAACGAGGATGAATGTCCGTCCTGTTTGTCTGACAATGGGCTCCTGGTAGGAATGGGAGGGGATTCAATCAGCAGGTTTTTGATATATGCCGATGTCGGCGAACTGGCTGTAGCAGCTATGATCAGGGCGCAAAGAAAGCTCGCTGCAATTTTTCTTCGGTTCATCAGATTTTGGTACCATCCGGAATACACTGGCAGATTATTCCGAAATGAGTTGAAAATTGGATGAATTCCAATAAATCAAACCATTGCGTTCAAGCATTCGCACGGACATTTGTTTTCTGTACTTGCACCAGCGACTTTACGCCGATAATGTCCGCCCATTCTTTTGCCGATACGATGGAGTAAACCATGTTCAGAGGTTCGATGCCTGCCCTTGTCACGCCGTTCGATGAGAACGGAGCGGTTGACGAAAAGGCGTTTCGCGAACTCGTCGAATGGCAGATAGCGGAAGGCAGCCACGGTCTTGTGCCGGTAGGCACCACAGGTGAATCGCCAACTCTCACCCATGATGAACACAAGCATGTTGTGGAATTGTGTATTGAGGTTGCTGCAGGACGGGTGCCGGTAATAGCGGGAGCCGGTTCGAACAGCACCCGGGAAGCAGTTGATTTCGCTAAGCATGCAGAGTCCGTTGGTGCCGATGGGGTTCTTGTTGTAACGCCTTATTACAACAAGCCGAACCAGCAGGGGATGAAAGCGCATTTTGTCGCCGTGGCAAACTCGATCAGCATTCCCCTGATCATTTACAATATTCCCGGCCGTTCCATTGTCGACATGAGCGTTGAAACAATGACCGAGTTGTTCAATCAACATGAGAATATTGTCGGTGTGAAAGATGCCACCGGTGATTTGGGACGCCCATCCCTGCAGCGCCATGCCATGGGACAGGAATTTGTACAGTTGTCAGGGGAAGACATGACAGCTCTCGGCTTCAATGCGCATGGTGGAACGGGCTGCATTTCTGTTACCGCAAATGTTGCTCCACGGCTTTGCTCGGAGATGCAGGAAGCCTCATTGAGCGGGGATTATGCGAAAGCGGCAGAAATTCAAGACAAGCTCATACCGCTTCACAGCAGTCTGTTTGCTGAGCCAAGCCCGGGGGGCGCAAAATATGCATTGTCCCTGCTTGGGCGATGCAACAGTCGACAGCGCTTGCCATTGGTTCCCGTTTCTGCAGCAACCGAAACGCTGGTTCGTGATGCCATGGTTCATGCCGGGTTGATCAACTAACCCAGCGGGAAAATGGTTCAGGATTGAAATGTCACCCAGGAAAAAGGAAAGCGTAAACGGCAAGTTGATTGCTGATAACCGGAAAGCCCGTCACAATTACGAGTTTCTGGATACGCTTGAGGCAGGCCTGGTTTTGACGGGAACTGAGGTAAAATCCCTCAGGAATGGCAAGGCCAACATTGCCGAAAGTTACGCGACCGAAGAAGACGGGGAAATATGGCTGATCAACAGCTATATTCCCGAATACCTGGAAGGCAACCGTAACAATCACAACCCGCGTCGCAGGCGAAAACTGCTGCTCCACAAAAAGCAGATGTCGAAGCTTATTGGCGGAGTGCAGCGCGAAGGCATGACGATTGTTCCTAACCGTTTGTATTTTAACGATCGTGGCATCGCCAAGCTTCAAATTGCGCTGGCAAAGGGTCGGCAGGCTCACGACAAGCGTCAGGTGGTCAAACAAAGGGACTGGCAACGCGAGAAATCTCGCCTGTTACGCGAAAAGGGCTGACCCATGCATCCAAATCCCCATTTTCGCAAGGAGACGAACGGCAGGAACCTTGCCTTTGTTCGTGAGAGAGGGTTTGGAGCTCTTGCCATAAATGCAGCGGATGGTCCTCTGGTCAGTCATGTCCCGTTCAATTTGCTGGATGATGCCCGGACTGTAGAACTGCATCTGTTGAGATCAAACCCGATAGTGCAGATATTGAAACAGGAGCAGGACCAGCCTGCAGTTTTGGCGGTTACAGGGTCAGACAGTTATGTGTCCCCGGACTGGTATGGTGTTGACGATCAGGTGCCCACCTGGAACTACGTTGCAGTGCACTTGCGTGGAAGGCTCTCCCTGATGCCTTCTGCGTCTTTGCACAAGGTTCTTTGCGGTATTTCAGCAACCATGGAAGCAAGGTTGTTGCCCAAGAAGCCATGGACTACGGACAAAATGACGCCGGAAATCTATGAACGCATGCAACGGCAGATCGTGCCGGTTAGCCTTGATGTTGATATAGTTGAAGGCACTTGGAAGTTGTCACAAAACAAACCTGCAGAAGTTCGTTTGGCCGCCGCCGAGATGGTTGCGGATCATGGCCAGGGCAGTGAAATCCGGACAATGTCCGGCCTCATGTACGCTGCAGAAAACAATCAAGATAACTAGCTGTTGAGACTCTCCCGCACCATTCCGAAAACCTCTTCAAACATTTGGGTGGTCAGGCGGCCGGTATTCGTATTGTAACGCGAGCAGTGATAACTGGAGATAACGGAGAAGCCATTCATGTCATGGCTGCTTGCATGAGCAAACGGTACGTCCTTCAGTTTTTGTCCAAGGGTTCGGGCCGTTGAATCATGCGCAATCTTGCCGAGAGTGAGGATTGTTCCAAGATTGCTGAAACGCTCGAATGTGTTCACCAAAAACGGCCTGCAGGTGTTGATCTCCTTCCCGGTAGGTTTGTTTTCCGGCGGTACACACCGTACGGCATTGGTTATGGCGCATTCATTGAGTTCCAGGCCATCATCGGCTTCCGCACCGTAACTTCCGTTTGCAAACCCGAATTTGAGAAGGGTCGCATAAAGGAGGTCTCCCGCCCAGTCTCCTGTAAAGGGCCGGGCTGTCCTGTTGGCACCGCGCAAGCCGGGCGCGAGCCCGACAATCAGCAGTCTAACGTCTGCATCGCCTTGGGCCGACGCCCAGGTATCCACGGGCGCATTGTGCCACTCGGGATGAATGGTGCGTTGTTCGTGCCGAAATTCAACCAGCCGGGGGCACAGGGGGCAATCCTTGCCGGGGTCCGTTGCCAACTCAGTAATCTTCGTCTTCGTCTTCGTCATCATAGTCCTCTTCGTGGGGACTATAGTTTGGATTATCTGCCGGGTCTCGCCCAATTTCTTGCTTCAAGGTGGTGAGCTCGATGAAATTGTCTGCCTGACGGCGCAGGTCGTCAGCGATCATCGGCGGTTGTGTTTTTACCGTGGAAACAACAGACACCTTTCGCCCTTTTCTCTGCAATGCTTCTACAAGGTATCGAAAATCACCATCGCCGGAAAAAAGTACGATGTGATCGACAGATTCAGAAAGGTGCATTGCATCAACCGCCAGTTCGATATCCATGTTTCCTTTCACTTTCCTGCGGCCAGTGGCATCTGTGAATTCTTTCACTGGCTTGGTCACGACCGTGTATCCATTATAGTCAAGCCAGTCGATCAAGGGCCGGATTGATGAATACTCCTGGTCCTCCACCAAAGCTGTATAATAATAGGCACGCAGCAAGTATGCCTGTTTCTGGAAATGGCCGAGCATCCGTTTGTAATCGATGTCGAAGCCAAGGGATTTCGAAGTGGCGTAAAGATTGGCGCCATCAATGAAGAGTGCCAATTTCTCGCGCTGGTCAAACATTTTTAATTATCGCCTTTCGGGGCCTTCTGCCCCTCCTGAATATGTTTACAACTTAGATTGTTTCGTTTCGGAACAAGGCAATGGGCAAAGGCGCAAATACTTTGCTTCAAACAAAAATGTGAAGCAGAAGAGAGATTTGAAATCTGTTGCGGCATCGACAACCGGAAGTTTCATGCGCGGAAACGGTACACAGATGACGAATTTTCTTGAAATGGTCACGTTTTGCCGTTACGGCTCCTGCAACTCCAAGAAAACAAACCAAGGAACAAGCGATGGCACGCGTAACCGTCGAAGATTGCGTAGACAAAGTTGAAAACCGGTTTGAACTGGTATTGTTGGCCGGTCATCGTGCCCGGCAGATTTCAAGCGGCGGTGAAATTACCGTTCCGCGTGACAATGATAAAAACCCTGTTGTGGCGCTTCGCGAGATTGCCGAAGAAACATTGTCTCCAGCCGATCTGCAGGAAGACCTGATTCACTCGTTGCAAAAACAGGTTGAGGTTGACGAGCCGGAGCAAGAAGCAGTCGAAGTGCCGGCTATTTCACATGATGCTGAGCCAGTCGCCGAAACTGCATCAGCCGATACTCCGGATGCACCCCAGAGCGATGTGACGTTCGACAGCCTTTCTGAAGAAGAGTTGCTGGCAGGCATTGAAGGGCTGGTGCCACCTGAAAAGAACGACGATTACTGAGTTGTTCCAGCCTTTGTGAGGCATCTTTATTCTTGTTTTGAAAGCCCGGCAGGTTTAATTCCTATCGGGCTTCATTCATATTGAATGGGTTATTATTCATTTGCGCCGGTGACGACACTCAATGATGCGCCAGTATGAACTTGTTGAGCGGGTTGCAAGCTACATTGCCGAACCCGATGAGCTGCTTCTCAACAAGGCCTACGTTTATGCCATGCAAAAGCATGGGGAACAGAAAAGGGCGAGCGGCGACCCTTACTTTTCACATCCGCTGGAAGTGGCGGCGATTCTGACCGAGTTGCATCTTGACGAGGAAACCATTGCTGTTGCCCTCCTGCACGATACGATTGAGGATACTGACGCCACCCGTCGCGAGATCGATGAATTGTTTGGCGAAAAGATTGGCAAGCTGGTCGAGGGCCTTACCAAGCTGAAAAGGCTTGATCTGGTTTCCCAGCAAGCCAAACAGGCCGAAAACCTTCGCCGCCTTCTGCTGGCTGTGTCGGATGATATCCGGGTTCTGCTCGTCAAGCTGGCGGACCGTCTGCATAACATGCGTACGCTCGGAATCATGCGTCCGGAGAAGTGCAGGCGCATAGCAACCGAGACAATGGAGATTTATGCTCCCTTGGCCGGGCGAATGGGAATGCAGGACTTGCGGGATGAACTGGAGGAGCTTTCCTTCAAGTACATCAATCCGGAAGCCTATTCGGCTGTTATTGGTCATCTCGAAGCCCTTGCGGAAAAAAACCGTTCGCTGACGAAGGAGATTACCGGAGCCCTGGAGCGAAGGCTCAAGGAAAGACATATAGATGCGGTCGTCAAAAGCCGCCAGAAAAAGCCTTACTCGGTCTTCCGCAAGATGGAATTGAAATCGCTCAGTTTCGAACAACTGTCCGATATTTACGGCTTCCGCATCATTGTGCCGTCTGTGGAGGACTGTTACCGGGTGCTTGGACTTGTACATACAGACTGGAAAATGGTTCCCGGCAGGTTCAAGGACTTCATTTCCGTCCCGAAGCAGAATGATTACCAGTCCATTCATACAACGGTATTTGGCCCTCTTAGCCAGCGCGTTGAGTTGCAGATTAGAACCAGGGAAATGCATGAAGTAGCCGAATACGGAATTGCTGCTCATGCATCATACAAGGACGGTGAGGACCAGTTTGCGGAAAGCAAGGCTTATGCTTCGCTGAGAAAGACCATTGAACAGCTGGCAGAAGGTGACAATCCGGAAGAATTCCTCGAACACACCAAGCTGGAACTGTTTCTCGATCAGGTCTTTTGTTTCACCCCGAAAGGCCGGATCATTGCCCTTCCCAAAGGTGCCACCCCGATTGACTTTGCCTATGCTGTTCATACCGACATTGGCAACAGCTGCATAGGCTGCAAGCTCAATGGCAAGATCATGCCGGTCATCACACAACTCAATAACGGCGATGAGGTGGAAATCATCAGGTCGGAATCCCAGACGCCACCGGCAGCATGGGAAAGTGTTGTGGTAACGGGAAAAGCACGCTCTTCCATTCGCCGGGCCAGCAGGCAAGCCGTACACCGGCAATACTCCGCGCTTGGCGCCAGAATGCTGGAGCGCGCCTTCTCCGATGCCGGCTATGATTTTGTGGCAAAAACCCTGGATACCGTACTTCCAAGGCTGGCGCGTCGCAGTGTAGACGATGTCTTGTCTGATGTGGGTAGGGGAGAGATACGTCCGCGCACGGTAATCAAGTCGCTTTATCCTGATTTTGAGATGGCAAATTCGGGTCTTGCAAGTTCTGCCAATCAGCTTCTGCCTGAAATCCCGGAGACCTCGGGCAATACGCCAGGCGAGCAGGGGAAAACAATTCCGATCCGTGGGTTGCGAAACGACCTGCCGGTTACGTTTTCCAATGAAGGAGGAGCAGTACCGGGTGACAAGATTGTTGGCATATTGACGCCAGGGGAGGGGATTACCATTTACCCCAGCAGTTCTTCGGTACTGTCGAACTTCAAGGGCGCCAAAGATGACTTGCTCGACGTTCGGTGGGACATTGATGTTAAAAACCGGCAACGGTTTCCGGCCCGTATAAAGGTATTGGCAGCAAACTTGCCGGGCACACTTGCGGCAATCGCAAGTGTGATTGCTGAGCATGACGGCAATATACAAAATCTTGTCATGAAAGTTCCCGTGGAAGATTTTACGGAAATGGAGATAGATATTGATGTTTGGGACCTGTCACACCTAACCAGTATCATTACGCACTTGAAGGACAAGGAAGTTACAACTTCAGTTGAACGGATAACCGGCTAGAGACCATTGCTAAGGGGCACCAGTGCTATGACACGAGACGAGGTACTCGAAATTTTCCGCGATTGCGGTGCCATGATGGAAGGGCATTTTATTCTCACATCAGGCTTGCATAGTCCTGTCTTTCTTCAAAAGGCCCGCGTATTCATGCACGCCGACAAGACAGAGATCTTGTGCAAGGCCCTGGCAGAAAAGATCAGCAACCACTGTGCTGATGGCCTTGATTATGTGGTTGGGCCGGCAGTTGGTGGCATCATACCGGCTTATGAGACCAGCAGACATCTTGCTGTTCCCAATATATGGGTTGAACGCCAGGAAGGTGTATTCCAGTTAAGAAGGTTTGAGATTGAACCGGGAGCACGGGTCGTCATAGTGGAAGATATTGTGACAACCGGCCTTTCAATCCGGGAGACCGTTGAAACACTTGAAAAGCTGGGCGCCGATGTTCTGGCCGCAGCCTGTCTGGTTGACCGTTCGGCAGGGAAAGTTGATGTTGGAGTTCCGCTGCTTGCGCTGGCGGAGTATGAAGTCCCGGCCTATGCAGAAGATGAAATCCCGGTTGAATTGGCGGCCATACCTGCGATCAAGCCCGGAAGTCGTAACCTCTGAAATCCGCCGTCATTTTGCCTTGCAGTCATGTCAGATGCATATTTGTTTGCCACGTAAGGTGCGTGTTTGTGAATGCAAACTGCGACCGCGATCACAGGTCTTGAAAAAACACATGAAATATCCGCTTTTTTCACCTCTGTTTGCCCAAAGGTAACCTGGGTGGTGTAAAGGTAGGCAGGCTGTTCCCCTTCTCGGGCGGATAGCATGCAGAATTCGGTTGAACTAACAAACGCAGAAAATAATCCAGGCAATGCTTTTTGGACGTAGAAAGCCGGCAAGTCGTTATGAAAGGCTTCGAATCATGCTGTGGCCCCGCCGTAGCTGGGTTCGTTCAGGCAAATACATGTCCAAGCGGATTTTGCGCCTTACTGCTTCACCGCATGCGATTGCAGCAGGTGTTGCTGCAGGCATCATGGCATCCTTTACCCCGTTCCTGGGATTTCACTTCATACTAGCATTTGCCATAGCATTTGTTATTGGAGGGAATTTTCTTGCAGCCGCAATGGGTACCTTTTTCGGGAATCCCCTGACGTTTCCTGTTATTTGGGCCTCTACCCATCAGGTTGGGAGTTTCATACTATCCGGTGAAAAAGTTCATAACAGCGAGACCCATCGGCTGAAGGGCCTGGCTCATACCGACATCATGGATGTCGGCTTTTCAGGTTTGATCGACAAGATTGTAGGCTTGTGGGATCCGCTGATCAAGCCGATGCTTGTTGGAAGTGTGCCACTTGGGGTTGCTGCAGGTATCATCGGTTACATTTGTACGCGCTGGGCATCTGCGGTATTCAATGCATCTCGCAAGAAACGCCGACAGGTCAAGCTTGAGAAAATGCGCAAGCCGGGCTCCGGAATGCCGGCGCCGTCCGAATGAACTGTTGCATCAGGGTGGTGTGCTACATACCTGACAGCAGTGCAAACTGGAGTGTGTCCCTTGATTATCGGCCTTGGAAGTGACCTGATCGACATTCGTCGCATAGAGCGATCACTGGAGCGATATGGCGAACGGTTTACCGAACGGGTATTTACTGAAATTGAACAAGCCAAATCTGATAGACGGCGCAATCGCGCTGCTTCCTACGCAAAACGCTTTGCTGCCAAGGAGGCATGCAGCAAGGCGTTGGGCACAGGACTGTCCAATGGTGTTTACTGGAGGGACATGGGAGTTGTGAATGACCGATTTGGAAAACCGACCATGAAGTTGACAAATGGCGCTGCAAAAAGACTTGCAGAAATGATGCCCAATGGATACGAACCACATATTCATGTGACTATTACAGATGATCATCCGCTGGCGCAGGCATTTGTGGTCATAGAGGCGCTGCCTGCAGCAAAAAGATGACTCAATGCGAAGTGGAACAGGTTCTTGAGTGAACAAAAGGTGGAAAAATCAGGCAGCTCCATTGGTGAAACTGTCTCGATAATCATTCAGGCCCTGCTGCTGGCAATTGTCCTGCGCACCGTGGTGTTTCAGCCATTCAGTATTCCGTCAGGCTCGATGAAACCCACATTGCTGGTTGGTGATTATCTGTTTGTTTCAAAATTCAGCTACGGATACTCAAAACATTCAATCCCGTTTTCGCCTGATCTGTTCGAGGGGCGTATCTGGGAAGGAAAACCGGAACGTGGAGATATTGCTGTGTTCAAGTACCCACCCAATCCGGATATTGACTATATCAAGCGGGTTATTGGCCTGCCGGGTGACAAAATCCAGATGCGTGACGGGGCACTGTATATCAACGGCGAGAAGGTTGAACGCAAGCCTGCTTCAAACTTTCTGGATGATGAAAGCGGCGCGCCGCCGGTTCGCGCCTATATTGAAACCCTTCCCAATGGTGTTTCGTACACAACGCTGGATATCAATCCCAACAGCCTGGGCGACAACACACGGGAATTCACGGTTCCGGCAAACCATTATTTCATGATGGGCGACAACCGCGACAATTCGGCGGACAGTCGCTTTGAGGCCGGTTTTGTGCCATTTGAAAACTTTGTCGGCAAGGCGACTGTGATCTTCTTCTCGATCAAGAACAACAGCCATCCGCTTGCCATCTGGAAATGGCCTCAGGATGCACGTTTCTCCCGTTTCTTCGAAGGGCTTTAAGAGTGCCTGCGTCTCCAAAGCGCGTTGAAGGACTCTATGACAGGCTTGAGGAACGAATTGGCTACCGGTTTGAAGACCATTCCAGCCTTACACAGGCGCTGACCCATTCCAGTGTTCGTTCCGGAGGGAGCGGGCAGGATCATTATGAGCGGCTGGAGTTTCTGGGTGATAGGGTGCTGGGATTGTGCATCGCAGAATTGCTTCATGTACATTTTCCGTCTGCCAAGGAAGGTGAGCTTTCGTTGCGGCTGAATGCGCTGGTTCGGGGGCGTACCTTGGCTGAAATTGCTGATGAACTCGGGTTACATGAATATATCCGGACAGGTGGAGATCTGAAATCGGTGAAGGGAAAGAGACTTCAAAGTGTGCGGGCGGATGTTTTGGAAGCAGTGATTGCATCAATCTACCTTGACGGAGGAATTGAAGAAGCTTCCGCTTTCATTAAGCGGTTCTGGATGAAGCGCCTCAAGGAAAGTGATGCTGCCCGCCGCGACTCCAAGACTGCACTTCAGGAGTGGGCCCATGCCAATCGTTACGGAACACCATCATATGAAGAAGCTGATCGTAGCGGTCCCGACCATGATCCCGAGTTTACGGTCAATGTAAGAGTTGCTGAACATATCACCATGACTGGCAAGGGACGTTCCAAACGCATTGCGGAGCAGGATGCCGCTAAGAAGGTTCTGGTGAAGCAGGGGGTCTGGAAAAACCTGAAAGACGAGAGTGCAACATGACCGAGATGACTGAACCAAAGACAAGGTGCGGTTTTGTAGCGCTGATTGGCGCACCAAATGCAGGCAAGTCGACACTGATGAACCAGTTGGTCGGTACCAAGATTTCAATCGTGACTCACAAGGTGCAGACAACACGCGCGATCGTCCGGGGCATTGCCATGCACAATGATTGCCAGATCATTTTCGTTGATACACCCGGTATCTTCAATCCCCGCCGCAAACTGGATGAGGTGATGGTTTCCACAGCATGGGGCAGTGCCCGTGATGCAGACATGTCTGTTTGCATTATTGATGCTGAACGTGGCGTTACCGAAGATGTGGCTGCTCTGGTTGCGCGTATGAAAGAACTCGGCGGGAAAGTGGTCCTTCTGCTGAACAAGATTGATCGCATCCCACGTGACAAGCTGCTGGCTCTTACACAGGAGATTCACGGAATACATGCCTTTGACGAGACTTTCATGGTGTCCGCGTTGAACGGCGATGGTTGCAGGGATTTTCTGGACTATCTTTCAACAACCCTTCCTCAAGGGCCTTACATGTATCCTGAAGACCAGGCCTCTGACCTTCCGATGAGAATGCTGGCTGCAGAAGTAACCCGCGAAAAAATATATCTGCGTCTGCATCAGGAACTGCCATACTCTTCCCATGTTGAGACCGAGGCTTGGGAAGAAAGAAAAGACGGTTCGGTTAAGATAAGCCAGGTCATTTATGTTGAGCGGGACAGTCAGAAAAAAATCGTAATAGGTAAGGGTGGAGAGACCATAAAGGCCATCTCCACTGCTGCCCGCCAGGAGCTTAAGGAGTTGGTTGAACAGCCGGTTCATTTGTTCCTTTTTGTGAAGGTGAGAGAAAACTGGTCTGATGATCCTGACCGGTACCGGGAAATGGGACTTGAATTTCCGGTCTAGCCGGGGAAACTCCATGCCATGGAATGGCAAGATGAAGGATTGATTCTGGGCAGTCGCAAACATGGTGAAACAAGTGCGATTGTTGAGATGATGACGCAGAATCACGGCAGGCATCTGGGCCTGGTTCGTGGTGGCCGGTCGGCACGCATGCGTCCGGTTCTTCAACCGGGAAACAGCGCCACAATTGTCTGGAGAGCCCGTCTTGAAGACCATCTCGGCATGTTTGCAATCGAGCCGGGAAAGTTACGCGCAGCTGAGCTGATGGCCAGCCCTTCGGGCATATATGGCGTCCAGATGCTTGCATGCCATTTGCGTCTGCTACCGGAGCGCGACCCTCATCCGGGTTTGTACGAAGCTGCAAGCGTATTACTCGACAATTTCTCCTTTCCCGAAATCGCTGCAAGTCTGATGGTTCGTTTCGAATTGGCTTTGCTTGATGAGTTGGGCTTCGGGCTGGATCTGAAAAGCTGTGCCGCAACGGGACAGACCAATGATCTTGTATTCGTATCTCCAAAATCAGGAAGAGCCGTGAGTGCCGATGCCGGAAAACCTTGGTCAGATCGCATGCTGGTACTTCCGGATTTTTTGAGGGGTACCCGCAAGGACACAAGTTCAATGCCATCGGTGACGTCCATTGAAGACGGCTTCAGGCTCACCGGATTCTTTCTTGAACGACATATTTATGGAGCCCGCGGTATTCGTCATCCCGACGAACGCCTGGGGTTCATCAAAAACCTTGTAAAGCAGGAGAAATCAAATGGGTGATTACTGGTACTCGGAAGATCAGATGTTCGGCTCCATCCCGCCGGAGCGTTTGTTGAGCACCCCGGGACTGGAACTCGCTCGTGAGATGATTGCCGGGAAACTGCCCGCGCCGCCCATGGCAAAGCAGATGAATTTCTACATGTCCGAGGCGGATGAAGGGTTCTGTGCTTTTCGGGGGACGCCCTTGCGTGACCATTATAACCCCGCCGGAGTTGTTCATGGTGGTTGGGCTGGCGCTCTTCTTGATTCAGCTCTCGGATGCTGTGTCTGGACCCAGATACCCGTCGGAAAGGCTTATGGTACCATTGAATTCAAAGTGCATCTTGTCCGTCCGATTTCCGACAAGACCGGGGAATGTATCTGTGAGGCAAGGGTCGTACACATGGGCAAGACCCTTGCAACTTCTGAAGGCACGATCAAGACAGTCGACGGAAAGCTATTGGCGCACGGTACGGAAACGTGCGCGATCTTTGATCCGCTCAAGCGCTAGGGCGCAGGACTGCCTCTTCACGAATTGGCCAGTGAACAATGGCTGCAAATATGCCCAGCGCTACGCCAAACCACCAGACAATATCATAGCTGCCCGTTGTCGCACGCAGGTACCCCCCATAGTACACACCCAGAAACGAGCCGATCTGGTGTGAAAAGAACACCAGCCCGCCCAACATTCCCAAGTGCCTTGTACCGAACATGATGGCGACTAGTGCATTTGTCGGTGCAACGGTCGAAAGCCAAAGGATACCCATCAGGATCGAGAAAATGATGACACTTGCCGGGGTTTGCGGCAGAAGCAGGAATGCGGTCACAACAATGGAGCGTCCGAGGTATATCAGGCTTAGAAGATAGGGTTTGGAATACTTCTGTCCCAGCACGCCCGAGGCAAGGGACCCGAAGATGTTGAACAGGCCGATAAGCGCAATCGCCCAGGCAGCAACAGTCATGCCGCCAATTTTCACATCTATTCCCAGATCGGCAATGTACTTCGGAAAGTGCGCAGTGATGAACGCAACCTGGAAGCCGCAGACAAAAAAGCCGGTAACCAGAAGAAGGTAGGATTTGTGACTGAGTGCTTCCTTCAAGGCCTCGCTGATTGTCTGGTTCATGTTCTCAATGGTATTTGTCGATGAACTTGCATCCCCTCTTAGAGGAATTGCCAGAACCGGAATCACGAGCATGATGGCAGAGAGAATTAGAAGCGAGTTTGACCACCCATAGGATTCAATCAGCCCTACAGAGAGTGGTGAAAAAAAGAACATGCCCGCTGATCCTGCGGCCGTGCCCATTCCGAAAACAAGGCTGCGTTTTTCGGGGGGGACATTCCGGGCGAATACAGACAGGATAATGCCGAATGAGCCGGCAGCTACACCAAGGCCGACAAGCACGCCACCGCCAATGTGCAGCCAAATTGGCATGTCGGCAGTACCCATGAGGTAAAGGCCGAGGGCATAAATCAAACCGCCACTGGCCAGTGCCTTGTAGGCACCGTAGCGGTCGGCAAGTGCGCCGAAGACCGGTTGTCCGACGCCCCATGCAAGGTTCTGGATGGCGATCGCGAGACCGAAAGTCGTACTGGTCCATCCTGTTGCATCAAGGATCGGTTGTTGGAAAAAGCCCATTGCGGACCTTGGCCCAAAAGCAAGCAACGCTATGGCGCACCCGCATACTATGATCAGGAATGCGCGTGATGGCATGGGTTGGGCGGTAGTCACGATATTTCTCCGGCTCGTCTCACAATCTGGTTGCTCGTCTCATGTCTAGTACAAAACCCGTTTGTCTGATATGACAAATTATAATCAAAATCAGACATCTGTTGAGTATGCCAAATCAGCAAAGAACCGTTACACTTGTCGCCTATCCGGAAGCCTTGCTTCTGGATATTGCCGGCCCCTTGCAGGTTTTCAGTTCTGCAAACAAGATTCTCAAGAAAAAGGCTTACAGGATCAATCTGTGCAGCATGGAGGGCGGAGCGGTCTGTACCGATACGGGTATTGAACTCCTTTGCAACACGGATTTTGCTGGGGTTCAGCCACATGGAGACCTGATAGTTCCCGGAGGGCCTGGTGTGAACAAGGTGATTGAGGATGCCGTATTCATGGAAGGTATCGTCAGGATGGCCCGCTATCAAAGGCGTATCATCTCTACCTGTTCAGGCAGTATCATTCTTGCGGCCATGGGCATTCTTGACGGGAAGCTGGCGACTTGTCACTGGTCGCGGGGCGATCAGGTTCGCAAGAAATTCACGAAAGTGAACTGGGACCTTGATCGCATCTATACCCGGGACGGCAACATATATACGTCAGCCGGGGTATCAACAGGAATTGATCTGTGCCTGTCAGTGCTCGAGGAAGATCATGGTAGAAATGCTGCATTGGAAGTGGCACGCGAACTGGTTTTGTTCATGCAGCGCACTGGCAACCAGAGTCAGTATTCCCACCCTTTGCGGCTTGAAACAGCGCCCAAGTCGCGCATTGAGGAACTTTGCTCAATGGTCATCAGCGATCCCGCCCGTTCCTGGCGAATTTCTGACATGAGCGCCATTGCAAACATGACAAGCCGGACACTACACCGGCATTTTGTTGCTGACTTGAAAGAAAGCCCGTCCCAGTTTGTTGAGCGTGTCCGGTTGGACCACGCACGAGCGATGATTGATGGTGGCCACAGGAACATGAAAAGGATAGCAGCATTGTCCGGATTCCGAACGGAGCAAAATTTGCGAAGGGCTTTCATCGGCAAGTTGAGTCTGTCACCGGTAGAGTACCGAAAGCGGTTTGGTTCAATCACTTTGCCTACATGAATGTCATCTAAGGTGAAGGCTTCGGTGGTTGTCATCGGTCTTGGGTGAACTATACCAAATGCAGGCAGAACTTATTTTGACAATACTGTGTTTCTGCATTGGAGGTCACATGAAACGGACAGCACTCGCAGTAGTGGTTATTACGGCACTCAGCATTTCGCCTGTATTTGCACAAACAGACAGCATAAAGGCTTCAGCTATCATTTTGGATGCCGATGGTGCGGAAATTGGAAAAGCGTCCCTGATACAAGCTCCGACCGGTGTCTTGATGCACTTGAAAGTATCGTCCTTGAGTCCGGGAAAGCACGGATTGCATTTGCATGGACATGGTGAGTGCGATGCAAAAACCGGATACAAGAGCGCAAAGGGACATGTTGGGAAAAGTGATGGTGGTCACGGATTGCTGAATCCTGACGGGCCTGAGCCGGGCGATCTTCCGAACATATTTGTTGGAGCGGATGGCACAGGTGAAATGGAAGCTTTCAGCACAATGGTTTCACTGACCGGGGGAGACAATAATCTGCTGGATGAAGATGGCTCGACCTTCATTATCCATGAAAATGCGGACGACCATGTAAGCCAACCCATTGGCGGAGCTGGCGGGCGTGTGGCATGCGGTGTGATTGAAAAAGACTAGCATCTCGCCTGCGCGCATGCCGGTTATTATGATGTTTGCTGTCTGTTTCCCATAAACAGTTCGCCAATAAATCCGCTGAGGCTTGGTTTTTCAATGGCAGCAAATGGCATCGGCCGGCACAGGTCGATGGCTGCAAGACCGATACGTGTGGCCATGATTCCGTTTACAGTGCCTTCGCCGAGTTTTGCAGACAGCCGCCCGGCGAGTCCTTTGCCGATGAATTGCTGAAGAACGGTATCTGAAACCGCAAGGCCTCCCGTAATGGCCAGATGCGTTGCAACCATACGAACAAGTTTTATGGCACCTGCGAGAGCGGGTTTCCCGCCGTACAGGGCCATTACCTTGCGAAGCATCTGCAATACCTGGAAGCCCACAAAAAGAATGTCGAGAACCGGCGAAGGATTTAAGGCTGTAATCAGGGATATCCGTTTTGCGCTAGATTCAATAATCCGTTTCGCTTCGCTATCCAGAGGCCGCATCAATAATCGTTCTGCCAAGTGCAACCTGTCAGGGTCACTCAGTACTTCCGCATCATATTCCTTCAGGGCATCAAGATGCCATTTCATGTCGTCCCTGGCTGAATAGAGAGACACAACAGATTTTATGATCGGTTTTGCCTCTTTTGCTCCTAGCAAGCCCTGCTCTGTTTCGTGTCTTAATGCCGAGAGCTTTCTTAGTCTGGCGACAGAAATGATTTCACGCAAAATCAGGGCAAGAAGGGCAACGCCTGCAACCACGACAAGAGCCGTTGCAAGCCAACCCAGTCCCGAATTGACTGTAAAAAAATCTTCGATTGTTGTTTTGAGCCAGAAACCGGCAACAAGCGAGAAAAGCGTGATCAGCGATGCAACGAGAATACTGGCCCACCGTATGCGACCGGTGCTGCTTGGCAGATGGTTTGGTGGTGGCTGGTTGTCATCGTTGTCCATAAACGGTGACTGGTCGAACAGGTCTTCCTGATCCTCGGGAAAGGGGGGAGCAAGAGCTTTTGGCGAGCGGATAGTTCGCACATCACCGGACTTCTTGGTGCTTGCCCCGGTTCCTGCTTTGCCCTTGCTTTCAGGTTTCTTGCTCATTCGAATGGCTGTGGGCTTGCGACTCATGACAGACGGTCTCCCAACAGAAAGTTCAGTGTCTTGTCGAGACGGATATGCGGAAACACGGGACTGCGTATGCCTGAACGTTCATTTTTCAAAACTGGTGGCCGAAACCGCATGAAACCTGTTTCGAGATCTGCCGACAAATCTTCATTCCGTTCAAATGAGCGTTTCGGGTTCTCAGGAAGGTCTCCGGGGAAGAGTGCTATTTCTTCCTTGCCGTCATAACTGGTTCCATCAAGCTTCTCCCCTTTTTCTGGCGTACCGATGATAACCGGGAGATCCTCTCCATCCTCATTCACGATACTTTCTCTTGTTGCCCGTATTGCAGCAAGCGCAACAACATCAAATCCTGCACCCTTGGTTCCACTTCTTTCCATCGCATCCTCGACAAGATAGTTCAGTACAGCCTCTAGCCGGTCGTGACTGGTATGGTGCAGATGGTCAGCCTTTGTGGCCGCAAAAAGAATTCGGTCGATTTTCTTGCCGAGAAACGCATTCAAAAGGCTTGTTCGACCTGGCCGGAAACATGAGAGTATGTCGCTGAGCGCGTGTTTCAGATCTTTGACAGCTTCCGGCCCTGCATTTAGCGGAGCAAGCGCGTCGACCAGTACGATCTGCCTGTCAAGCCGGGAAAAATGGTTGATGAAGAAAGGTTTTACGACGCGGTTTACATAGGAGTTGTACCGGCGTTTCATCATAGAGTGGAGTGTGCCGTCTTCTCCGGATTCGCCCGGGGCTAGCGGGGAGAAGGTGATCAAGGGTGAGCCCTCCAGGTCACCTGGCATCAGAAAACGACCGGGCGGAACTGTTGAAAGCGCAAATTCGGATTCACGACTTTTGCGAAGATAGTCAGTAAACAGCCGTGCAGCTTCCTGAACCCGGGTTTCATCCTGCGGGGCATCTGCATCAAGCGTCTTCAGGTATTCCAGCCATTCCCTGGAGATTTTGTTGCGCGGTGGCTGCAGGGCTGCATTCAGCGTTTGTTCGGACCATTCTTCATAGGTCAGGTCAAGCAGTGGAAGATCGAGCAACCATTCACCCGGGTAGTCGATTATATCGATGTTGAGTTTGCCGTTTGATAGGTTGCGGGCCAAAAAACCTTCCGGCTCGAACTCCAGCGTGAGGCGAAGCTGGGAAATCCTGCTTGTTGAGTTTGGCCAGTTTCTGGCCTCGCCTGCGGTAAGCGTTTCAACATGTTTCTCATATGCAAACCGGGGGATCTCATCGTCAGGTTGGGGTTGTAAATAGGCGCGCTTGATACGCTTGGCTGAATAAGGTTCGAACATCGGGAGCTTGCCACCGTGTATGAGCGTATGAACCATTGATGTGATGAAAACGGTTTTCCCCGCCCTGGACAAACCTGTTACACCGAGACGGATTGTCGGACTGACCATGTCATGCGCATAATCGGCAAGACCGGCCAACGCGATGTAGGCTTCATCAGTGAATGATGTAAACTTCAACTTTCTGCTCCAGAATAACGGTCGGTCAGGATATCCTGCCTAGGTCATGAAGCAAACAGAAACAAGCTGTAGCTGCGGTTAATGCATTGAGGGAAGGGCAAGAAAAAAGGCCTCCCAGCAGGAGAGGCCTTTCAAAGCTTGAAACGATTGGTGATGTCAGAGAGAGTCGACGTTGATGCCGAGAGTTATGGCTCCAATCACATCGCCTGAATCGGGATCGGTTATCGGAAGGCTCACCTGGGATTGCAGGGCACCACTGGAATCATCAACTTCAACGCCGTCGACAAAAATGGCGTCCGGTCCTACCAGGTAGGTTTTTTGCCACTTGTCTTCATCACCTTGCCAATAGTCTGACGTCTCTGCACTTTGGCCGACATTAAGACCTTTGGAATCCATGATGAAAGCTTCGGAAATAAGCCCTGTAGAGGCTTCCTGTTTTTCCATTAGCAGTTTTGAAACATCACGGCTCAACAATTCATCGATCATTGGCTTGCTGTCTGCGCCGGCTTGCTCACGCCATTGATTGTCGAGTGCAACAATTTCCTCTTCGGAAAGTGACGCATGCTTTTCATTCTGAGCCTTGATTGCCGCGATTATCGTTGGATCGGAAAGCCAGTTTTTTACATCCAGTTCCACATATTCCTTGATCGGTGCAACATGTGGTTCTTCAGCCGCCACTGGCATGGCCACAGCCAGTGTTGAAGCAAGCAGGACTGAAGCTGTTATGATTTTTTTCCTCACTATTTTTCTCCTCTGGGATAAAATCTGTTCCGGAACATAAATCCTGTTTCTTGCATCAGGCTTACTGTCGATAATGCAGGTTTGCGCAAGAATTCCTTGTTAGAAAGCCACAGTCGGGGGCAACGGTTTCTTAACCATATATCCCGCTAAACTGTCGTTCGGCACGATACCCGGATCTGGGTTGGCATGACGCCTTGATAATCGCCGACTGTATTTCCCAATCAGCTCACCAGGACGATCATGCGACTTTCCAGGAAACTTCCACTCGCAGCAACTTTGCTGACTTTTATTTCCATAGCTCTCGCAAGCGGGGCTGCGCTTTATCTTGGCTCTGCCAGCATGTCGCAGCTTTCTTACGAAAAGTTGAGCGCGATTGCGGATGGCCGCCGAAGCCAGATCGAGACGTATCTGGAGAACATACGCAAAGATCTCGATGCATCTGCCTCTCGCCGTGATGTGCAAAGCGCCGCTGCGGCTTTCGCCAAGGTTTATCTGACTGTAAAGGGGGATCCGGCACAAGAGTTGCAGGCCCGCTACATCGAGAACAATCCAAATCCTGTTGGCAGCAAGCATTTGCTCGATACGGCGGATGTTGATTCATACGACAAGATCCACAAACGTTATCACCTCCGTTTCCGGGAAATCATGGAGGCGCAAGACTATCAGGATGTTTACCTTATCGGTCTCGATGGGAACGTGATTTACACGGTTTCCAAACAGGCTGATTACGCAACAAATCTTGCTTCTGGCCAATGGAAAGGTACCGACCTTGCCAGTATGTACACGCAAATTCTGAACGCGGAAAATCCCGGAGACATAGTTTTCAAGGACTACGCAAAATACGCCCCGTCCCAAGGCGCAGCTTCATCTTTCCTCGGGCGCGCCATTCTGTTCAACGGCAAGCCGGTAGCCATTCTTGCTTTCCAGATGCCAAGTTCCGGCATAGAGGAAATCATGAGCAACAAGACGGGGCTTGGAAAGACCGGTGAATCGCTCTTGCTGAACAAGAACGGCTACCTGATTACGGATACCAGCTTTGTTGATGGCGACAATTCTCTCGAAACCTCGATTAGCAGTGGATTGCTTTCTTCTGTTAACGGGCGCCAGGTTGAAACAGGCACACTGTCTGGTTACCGGAACATGGAAAGTCTGGTTGCATTTGCATCGGTTGATTTTCTTGGAGCCGGTTGGGTAACTGCGAGCCTGGTTTCACTGGACGAGGCACATGCAGGTGCGGCCGCCATGCGGGAAAGCATTGTACTTGCTGCAATTGTACTTTCCCTTGTTGCCCTTGGCATCGCAGTGCTTTTCGCCCGAACCATTACCAAACCCATTGACCGGGTTGTCGACAGCATGTCGAAACTGGCAGACGGTGACACCGAATTCGAGATGTCGGATGCCGGGCGCACTGATGAAATCGGCAAGATGGTGTCGGCTGTCTCCGCTTTTCGTGATGCTGCCATTGAGAAAAGACAGCTTGAAGTAAGTACGGAAGAACAACGCCAGGCTGGTGAACAGGAGCGCGAAGAGCGTGAGCGAGAAAAAGAGGCGGCCAATGCAGTCGTCCACAGCACGATGGAACGTCTTGCAGTGGCATTGGACCAATTGGCAGATGGTGACTTGACCGCGTTGATTGAAGAGCCGTTTGAGGGCGATCTTGATGCATTGAGGCATAACTTCAATGCTTCGCTTGAAAAGCTTCGAAATGCCATGCTCAGCATTTCCGAGAATACGCAGTCCATCAACAACAATGCTGCAGAAATGCGTGCCGCTGCTGATGACCTGTCTCACAGAACAGAGGAACAAGCTGCCTCTTTGGAGGAATCTTCCTCTGCACTTGAAGAGATTACAGCAACAGTCAAGGAAACTGCGTCCCAGGCAAGGGATGTCGCGAACATGGCGCAGGATGCGCAAACGGATACGGATACATCCAGCAAGATTGTCGGCGACGCCGTAGAAGCCATGGCTGGCATTGAGAAGTCGTCAGGTGAGATCTCCAATATTGTGAATCTCATTGATGAAATTGCATTCCAGACAAACCTTCTGGCGTTGAATGCCGGCGTTGAAGCGGCTCGCGCAGGTGAGGCCGGTCAAGGGTTTGCAGTTGTTGCGCAGGAAGTTCGTGAACTTGCTCAACGCTCTGCAAATGCAGCCAAGGAAATCCAAGCGTTGATAAACGCTTCATCAGAGCAGGTGGCAAACGGTGTCGGGCTGGTACGCAAGACCGGTGAGTCGCTTGGCAAGATTTCCGAACATGTGACCAGTATCAATGGCCGCATCGCCTCAATAGCACAGGCAACCGGCGAACAATTGACAGGTGTCGAGGAAATCAGCACAGCAGTGAACCAGATGGACCAGGCAACCCAGCAAAATGCTGCAATGGTTGAGGAGTCGACCGCAGTAACCCACAAGATGGCAGAAGAAGTCCGCGAACTGAACGCTCTGGTTGCGATGTTCAAGACGGGTGCTGCAATGGTTGCTAGCGAAGCTGATAGGAGTATTCCTGCTGAAGACACAAAGTCATCCGTGCCCAAGCCTGTTGTAAACACTGTGCCTGAGGCCAAGGTAGAAGCGCCCAGGAAAACACCTATGGTTAGCGGTAACACCGCACTGGCGCTTGATACTGATACGGACTGGGAAGAGTTCTGATAACCCATTCGCAAAACAAACTGGTGAGTTGATGAGCCCGTTTGTTTCAAGCGTATTCAAAGTTCGAGTAAACAAAAAAATACCGCCGGGGAGAAAAGCCCTGGCGGTATTTTTTTGGAACTAGTGACTTGAGATTTTTTTCTGGATTATCTCGCGGCATTCACAGAGTTTGCTGCGCAAACTGTCATTCTCGTCGCGCAGACGTTGTATTTCCTGCTCTTTGATGATGAGCTTGCTGGCGTGCATTTTTTTGTGCACCGTTGCTATTGTTTTGGATTTTTCAGCAACCTCACGGTAGGTCGCAGCTTCAGAACGGTATCTGAGCATTTCTTCTTTCAGGCAGGAAATTTCACCGTTCAGTTCTTGTAATTGCTGCTTTTGGAATTGGACTGTTTCATTTTGCTGAACTGCATCGTTTTCATGCTGTTTAATCACTTGGCGTAGCTTGCTGATTTCAGAAGCCTGTTCAACAATTGAGTTTTGAAATTTTGTCTCGCCGGATTTCGCTTTTTCAAGGTCCCTGGTTGCTTTTGACCTTTGCAGTTCTGCATCCCGGAAACGAGCTTCCATTTTCTGACCGAATTCCTTCAGCCGCAACCGTTCCATCTTGACGGCGCCCAGATCATCAGATTTGTCATCAACTTCTTTGTTGAGCAGGGCGTTCTTCTCTTTAAGCTCTCTGATTTCCGACTTGAGTTCTGCAATGGTATTGTCACGTTCGGAAATTTCAGAGTTCTTGCCGCCAAGTTCTCGTTTCAGGCTGTTTTCACGGACGGAAGATTCTATTTGTGATTTGGCAAACTCGTTATTGCTTTGTTTGAGAGCAGCAGTCAGTACATCAATTCTGTGATCAACCGACTGATCCGCTTTTTCGGTGTTCAGTGAGGTGACTGAATCCTGCAAGGTTTCCAGTAGTTGCTTGATTTCGCTGTTACTGTTTTCCAGCCGTGCCTCATAGTCATCCTCAACATGGTTGGCCGCTTGGTCATTGGCCGGCTCGGATGTGCCTGAAACTGACGTTTTTCGGGTGTATGGTATGAGAGTAGGAACCAATGAGCTTTTTGATGGCTGTGGTTCGACTGAATTGCTTTTGTCAGTGGAAAAATTGCTGGAGGCAAGCCTGGCACGAATCTCGTCACAATATTTGGCAATCTCGCTGGCCGCTACGTTGCTGTCTGTGGATTCGGAAGTGTCCGGTATAGCTGCAAGTTCACTCTTACCCATTGTTTCGCTCCCCGTGGCAAAGACAGAATTGCCGAAATTAACCTGCTGGTCATAAAGGTTAACAAAACCCTATTGCTGGTTTCTTGCGTGACGCTGTACGTTTTGGGTTAGTGTGCCGAGTGAAACAGAAATTGAAAGCTTGTTGCTTGAATGTACTTGCAACAATTGCTAGATATTTATCAGCCGATCCCGGCATATTTTTTGAAACCTTTTATGCTCAAAATGAGTATAAATAGTCAAGTGAAAGACACAGGAGACATTCCGATGGATAGCGTTGTTCAGGGCAGGGCGTTGATGGGAGAAAAGGGTGCCGGACTGGCGGCCGAGCGTTTCGGTGTGGTCGATATGCCTGAACTTGAGTATACAGACGAGGTCGCCCGGGAAACGGCGCATTTGTATGAACGGGTTGCCCACCATATTCCGGAAATCGAGTGGCCGGTTCACGCGCCATATGTCCATGCTATCAACAAGCTGAAGAAAGAACGCAACGCCGTCATTCTGGCACATAATTACATGACGCCGGAGATATTCCACTGTGTAGCGGATGTTGCTGGAGACAGCTTGCAGCTGGCGATGGAGGCAAACAAGGTTGATGCCGACATCATTGTGCAGTGTGGCGTTCATTTCATGGCAGAGACTTCCAAGCTTCTCAGCCCTGAAAAAACAGTGCTTATCCCGGACATGAGAGCAGGCTGTTCCCTTGCTGAATCGATCACTGGTGCAGACATTCGGCTGTTGCGTGAGGCTCATCCAGGTGTGCCGGTGGTCACCTATGTAAACACATCGGCAGACGTGAAAGCGGAGAGCGATATCTGCTGTACTTCCTCGAATGCGGTTCGTGTGGTGGAAAGCTTTGAAAGTGATACGGTTTTTCTGATACCGGATGAATATCTGGCTCAAAATGTTGCGAAGCAGACTTCAAAGAAAATCCTGACCTGGAAGGGACATTGCGAAGTACACGAACGTTTCACGGCAGACGAACTTCTTGCATACAAAGAAGCTGATCCTGCAATCCAGATCGTTGCTCACCCGGAGTGCCCGCCTGAAGTGGTAGAAGTATCTGATTTTTCCGGGTCCACATCCGGCATGATTGATTTTGCTGTCGGTCAGAAAGCGGGGTCCAAGGTTCTACTGGTTACGGAATGTTCCATGGCTTCGAATATCGAGAAGGAAGCGAAGGGCGTTGAATTCATAAAGCCATGCAATCTTTGTCCGCATATGAAACGGATAACTTTGCCGAAAATCCTCGACAGCCTGGTTTACATGCGGCAGGAAGTGGATGTGGATCCTGTTGTTGCTGAAAAGGCAAGACAGGCAGTGGAACGAATGGTCAATCTCAAGACCAATTGAAACAGAGTTCTTCATGGCTGATCAGGATGACTTGTTTTCCGGCTCCGGCACCCCGTTCTGCGATGACATTGTAATTGTCGGAGGGGGGCTTGCAGGACTTTTCTGTGCCTTGAAAATGGCGCCCAGGCCGGTGACTGTGCTCGCTGCCGCCCCAGTGGGAACTGGCGCTTCATCAGCTTGGGCCCAAGCCGGGATTGCGGCATCGATCACGCCGGGGGATACAGTCGAAAAGCATGTCCGGGATACGTTGCTGGCCGGAGCAGGCATTGTTGACGAGAAAATAGCAATGCTCATGGCCGGGGAGGCTTCGGACAGGATACATGACCTCCTGGAATATGGCGTGCCGTTCAACCGTAACCTGGAAGGTGAGTTGGTGGCCTCAAGAGAAGCTGCCCATTCTGAAAGCCGGGTTATCGGGGTTCAGGGGGATCGTGCAGGCAAGGCCATAATGGAGGCTTTGGTTGCCGCCGTACTCAAGACTCCCTCAATACGCTTGATGGAGGAATATGTTGCCGAAGAGCTGGTACTTGAAAACGGCAAGGTAACCGGCTTGCTGGCGCGTGGGGAAAGGGGGAATTCACCCCATCGAACCCAGCTTGATGCCAAGGCTGTCGTAATGGCGGCAGGTGGTCTCGGACATTTGTACGAGGTGACGACAAACCCTCCCGAGGCTCGTGGTGGCGGGATGGGGATGGCTGCACGGGCAGGTGCAGTAATTGCCGATCCTGAATTTGTCCAGTTCCATCCCACTGCCATCAATGTGGGCAAGGATCCCGCACCTTTGGCAACAGAAGCATTGCGGGGCGAAGGCTGCACTCTGGTCAATGATGCTGGCGAACGTTTCATGCTGGATGTCCACCCCATGGCGGAATTGGCTCCGCGTGATGTGGTCGCAAAGGCAATTTTTGAAGAAGTAACAGCCGGCCGGGGAGCCTGGCTTGATGCACGTAAGGCGGTGGGAGAGCATTTCAAAACAGAGTTTCCCACAGTGCATGAGTACTGCAGGGAGGCAGGTATTGACCCTGTAACCGAATTGATCCCGGTTATCCCGGCAGCCCATTACCATATGGGTGGAATTTATACTGATGCGGACGGGCAATCTTCCATTGATGGCCTGTTCGCTTGCGGTGAGGTGACTTCAACTGGTGCGCATGGTGCAAACCGTCTGGCATCAAACTCTTTGCTGGAGGCAGTTGTTTTCGCAGGCCGTATTGCTGAAACTATTTGTAAACATTGGCCTGACGGATCGACGAAAACGGTTATCGAGCGGCCGCCAGGCGAAAATGTACGAACAAAAGCTGAACCGCCCCTGCCAGAATTAAGGGCCATCATGTCCCGTCATGTTGGAGTCAGGCGCTCAGGCGAAGGATTGAAACAGGCAATTCGGGAAATTGCCGAGATTGAAAAGCGAAACACTTCAGTCAGGTTTTCTAACAGTCTGGCTACTGCCAAGATGGTCGCGGTAGGCGCGTTGTTGCGGGAGGAAAGCCGCGGTGGTCATCAAAGGTCAGACTTTCCCGAAGAAAGAGATGATTTCCGAAAGCGCAGTTTTTTGACCCTGGCGCAGGTAGAAAGTGTTATTTCCCAAGTGTTGGAAGAAGCGTGATGAAAGTTCGCCTATCACCAATCATGATAAGGCATGCCGTGGAAAGCGCATTGCTTGAAGATCTTGGCAGGGCCGGTGACATTACAAGTGATGCAACCATTGACGGGGACGCCTTGGCATTCGCTACCCTGGCGACCCGGGAAGACGGTATTATCTGCGGGTTGCCGCTTGCTGAAGCTGCATTTGGTATGCTTGACAATGGACTGGAGTTCAAGTCATCCATTGTAGACGGGAATTCGATTGTTGCAGGTGACACCGTTGCAACCGTCAAGGGAAATGCCCGTGCAATACTTTCGGCCGAGCGGGTCGCACTGAACTTTTTGATGCGAATGTCCGGTATAGCAAGTTATACGCACCGGTTTGCAGACGTGATTTCCCATACGAAGGCCAAAATCACCTGTACCCGGAAAACTGTTCCCGGGCATCGTGCATTCGACAAATATGCGGTTCGGTGTGGCGGTGGATCCAATCACCGGTTTGGTCTCGATGATGCCGTGTTGATCAAGGATAACCACATCGCTGTTTCCGGTGGCGTGAAACCTGCCATCGAACGGGCAAAATCCTTTGCCGGTCATTTGGTCAGGATAGAGGTGGAAGTTGATACGCTTGAACAGTTTTCCGAGGCTCTTTCTGCCGACCCTGACGTTGTTTTGTTGGACAACATGAGCAACGAGCAATTGACCGAGGCTGTTAAAATCAACAAAAGCGACAATGGTGGAGCGATTAAGCTGGAAGCTTCCGGCAATGTCACGCTTGATACCGTGAAAGCGATTGCAGAGACCGGTGTTGATTACATATCGACCTCAAAAATCACCATGTCTGCCCCAACACTCGATCTCGGACTTGATATAAAAATCGGTTAGCCGCGCCCCACACGAAGGCCGAGTGCTGGGCGTTCTTTCAGTATTTCCCGGCGGAACCGGAACAGGGCAGCAGGCCTTCCGCCCGTTGAATGTTGGGATGCGCCTGTGGGCTCAACCAGATTTGCCTTGTCCACGAGCCTGCGAAAATTCTGCTTGTGAACAGCACGCCCGAAAATGCTTTCCGCTGTTTGTTGAAGGTCAAACAGGGTGAAGGCATCCGGCATCAGCTCAAAGATTACGGGTCTGTATTTAAGTTTGCTTCGCAGGCGGGCAATTGCAGTGGCCAGAATGCGCCTGTGGTCATGGATCATTGTCAAACCGGGGCTTTCACATGTGGCTGCCATGGTTACACGCCCGTCTGCAGCCGCTTCTTTCACGAGACCGGCTGAATAGAGAAGTTCATAACGGTCCAATACCTGTTCATCGTCCCATTTGAATTCGTCCAGTCCGAAAAAAATCCTTACCCTTGAGATCGGATCAAGCCCGCGAATGGTTCGCTGGTTTGTACTCGGCTTTTTTGCCCAGTCGACGAGGAGAGGAATTATCAATTCATCCAGCATGGCAGGGCGACCCTTGCGCCAATCCTCCCATGGAAAGAACTGGTACCAGTTTTTCCAGCAGGCACGGTCCTGCATGATATTGGCTTTTGTGTCTTCCATCAGTCGGGCGAGTGCAAGATAGCCGACCGAAACCACGTGAGGACTGTGGTCATCAAGAGTACGACTTCTTCCCCGGTCACCGAATGTGTACAATTGTTCTACATAGCCGGGCCTGATACCTGTCTGAGCTTCCACAAGCTCTCTCAAGCCCATTTCCATGGTTCGGTGTGCATGGGGATCGAACCCCCCATATGGCAATGAGTATTCTGAAGTCTGGTTGACGCCCGGTATGACGAGGATGGCTGGTGAGCCTTCCAGCATTGCCACCATGGCCGCGTTGAGGCCAATCTCGACAGATTTCTCCGGTGCGCTCATGACCTTGTCATCTGGCATTTTTCCGTTTGCGTTCAATGTTCGCAAAGCTGTCAAGAAACAGTTTCTGCGCTTCGGTGGGTGAAATTGGCATGAAGCCGAACATGTCTGCGGTAAAGCCGTGTGGAGTGCCGAAAAAGCGGTTTGCCTCGCTTCTTGCAAAGCCGGCAAGTTCTGTCGCCTCAAAGAAGGCAGAAACGGAATCGGCTTTCTTTATTGTGGATTTGAGTTTGGGAGGAGTGATTGCCGGCAGTGAGTACCGCAGATGAATTGCGCGCTGCAACCGTTCCTCGACACCCTTGTAATCATCTCCCAGAACCGCCTTGAAGGGGGATATCATGTCACCGATGACGTATTCCGGTGCATCATGCAGCAGTGCAATCAATTGCTCATCAGGGGTTGATTTAGGTGAAATGCGGCAAAACGCTTGCCATACGATTACCGAGTGTTGGGCTACACTGAAAGCATGGTCACCTGCCGTCTGCCCATTCCACCGGGCGACCCGCGCAAGCCCGTGGGCTATGTCTTCAACTTCAACATCCAGTGGCGACGGTTCCAGCAAGTCCAGTCGCCTTCCTGAAAGCATTCGCTGCCACGCCCTTGGCGATATATCATCCGGCATCGGTAATTCCGGGATTCTCGATACCTGGCATTTCAAACCCGACCCATTCTGGCAGGGATGGGTGAAGAATAATTCCGTTGGTCGAGAGCTCGTTAGCCTTCGCAACCCGATCCAGGCGGAGCAAGGCGAGGCCGCCGGTGCTGCAAACCGTACCAAGTTTGCCTGCCGGTTTCCCGTCTGTAAGTATTGCCTCACCGGCAGGTGGCAAGTTTCCTTCGGCCCGTATCATGATGATCCGTTTTTTCACTGTTCCCCTGTGCTGCATTCGGGAAACGACTTCCTGGCCAACAAAACAGCCCTTCCGGAAGTCAACACCGCCAAACTGGTCCATCAGGGTTTCATGAGGATAGGCATCCCCATACTCGAAGTCCTTCCCACCTTCGGGCATGCAATTGGCTACCCTTAGTTCATCATAATTGCCGTCTTCGGCTTCGGGGATATCATCCGAATAGTAGCGCGTGCCCATTGCGGGCAGACGTGGATCTTCGATACCGGTATCATTGTTGTCCCCCCATAGTGCGGTTACGCTCAATTGGTCCATGCTTGAGATATCAACCTTTGCACGAAGCTTGTAAAACGTCATCCGCTTGGCAAACTCCTCTGCCATGTCAGCGGGCAAATCAAACAAAAAGCCGTCTTCACGTCGCAAGATGAAAAAATCAAACATGATTTTGCCTTGAGGCGTCAGTAGGGCACCAAATGCCATCGCGTTGATGGCCATGCCTGCCACGCGACAGGTCACGATGTTTTCAAGGAATTTTTCCGCATCGTCACCCGATATCAATATCAGGCTGCGGTCCTTCAGAATTGCGCGTTTCATTCAGTCTCCGGCAACAAAAAATGCCCATCGGCCAGTCGGGGTTATCCCGACACGGTAGAATATGTAGCCGCCGAAATCCTTGAAATCGGCATAATCGCCATAGGTAACAATGCGAAACAGGTCAACCATCTGTCCTGCATCAAGCTTTTCCAGAGATACTCCAAAAAAATACGGCCACACATAAAGTTCGTGGCTGGTACCTTTGTCGAGGTGAACATAACCGGCTTCCAGAATCTCTTGAAGAATTGCAAGTATTTCATGTCCTTCCGGATCGCCGGAAAGACTTTTCAGGAAATCGACCGGGTCTTCCTCAATCGTGCCAAGGGAGACTTGGGTTGCGGATTCCCCTGTTCCAATCAGGGGGCGCAGCTTTTCAATGTCGCCGGATTGAGTTGCTTCGAGAATGAGTTCGTGCATCCTTCGTGTCGGGAAGGGCAATGCCTGCAAATCATGTGAAACCTCAGGTTCCGCATTGTTTGTAACTGCCAGTGCACCATCATCGTGCAAATCGTCAGCAGCCGGTTGATCACCGTTGTCTGCGTCCGGCACGGTTTCTTCATCTTCATTCTCGATTGCATTCTCTGACTGGGAATTGCCGGTAGTGCTTTGCGCGACAGCGCTAGCGGTGAACAGGGGGGCACCCAGCAAAAAGAGCAAAAACGGGAAGATGGTAGTAAAATTCGTCATGATTCCCATGTCCGATGAATTTGAGGGAACATTATGCCGAATTCAGGTCATGTTAAAGGGGGGCGGCTTATTGTTGTTGGGCCCGAATATCATGCCACTGCTTATTGGAGGGTGTGGCTGGCAGGGATAAAGCCCATTTCGTCAAGCTTTCTGAAGTGTGCGAGAAGCTTGCTGGCTTCCGCATCGCCGTTTTCAACCACGAGCTTTTTCAACGCCAGATCGATATAGACTTCAGCAATCAGGCGCGCGCTGAGGCCATCCTCGCGCATTTCCATCCATGCTTCCTCGAAGTACTCACCTGCAAGGGAACGCTTTTCCTTTTCGATGAGGTCATCGAGATTTTCAGGAATTCTGCTCATTTTTTACTCGTAAAGGTCACTTTGCATGTATTTGATATGCCATACGGCAGAAAAATACACGACCCCTTGTCACAAGAATTCACAAATGGTTAACGCCCGTACCGTGTGGGGATTTCACTGGAAAGTTTGGTTCCCTCGAAAATATAGCGATTGTTGGCTTCCAGCGCTGCATCAGTGCAATCGCGATAGGTTTCGCGAAATGCACGGAAACCGCGGTTGAAACGACTGGTCATTTCTGCCCGGCGTTCAGGTGTGGGTTCCTCGGTTTCAATAAGTTCCTGCATTTTTCGGCGCCATAATTGTCCTTCATTGGCTCCGCACAATTCGCGCAGATAATGGAGTGAGCCCAAAATTTCCGACAAACGCATCATCTGCTCGTCGTAGGCCGGCGGCAGAACCTTGATCTGTTGCTTGTTTTCGTCTTCCTGGGGTGCATCCGTCTCTTGCGCAATTGCAGGAAACATCAGGCTTGATGTTGTCAGCATGCAGGCGAGTAGCAGGGTGTTCCTGAATCTCATCGGTCAGTCTTTTTAAGCGATTGGTTGCGGATATTCACTTTGCTTGAGCCGGCTCGCGAAAGCAACATGGTTCGAAGGTCTCTATCGTTACGGTCCCGTGAAATCCGGGCCAAGCGTTTCGGCCAGAAAGGGGGCAAGCCCGCTTGTGGTTTCCAGTTCCAATAATTCCGGATAGCTGAACCAGCCGACGTCCATGGCATCATCTTGTGCTCTTGGCTCACCTGCATATTCATGTGCCTGATATGTTGCCAGCACGTAGTGATAAATGACTTTGCCGGTTTCATCGCGTGTGATCCGGTCACGCATTTTGAGGAACCCGACACGGATTGCTTCAATACCTGTTTCCTCTCGCAGCTCACGAATTGCGCATTCCTCCAGTGTTTCCCCGTATTCGTGACTGCCACCAGGTAGGGACCATGCGCCCTTGAAAGGCTCCTTGCCTCGTTGGATCAGCAAGATTTTTTCCTTGGAAAGAACAATCATGCTGGCTCCGGTTGTAGGTTTTCTGTTCATAAGAAAATGCTTTCAAATCAGCTTCTTGCCAGCCACAACCTGAATCAGTTTATGATCTTCCTGAATCAGTTTCTGAACGAATGGAACAGCTTGTATGTGCGGCAGATATGCCTTGATGGCAAGTCCGGAAGAATTGGCTGAGCTGTTCGGTCTGGAAGCTGTCTTCGAATTCCCCCCATTGTACAATATTGCGCCAACCCAGCCTGTCTTCACAGTGGGGATAGGCGCAAATGGTCAACGTGAGGCAAAACTGGTTCGTTGGGGCTTGATACCGCACTGGGTCAAGGATCCCGACAATTTCACACTCCTGCTTAATGCCCGTTCTGAAACAGCCATGCAGAAAGCTTCTTTCAAAACAGCGATGCGGCACCGGCGTGTTCTCATTCCTGCGTCCGGCTTCTATGAGTGGTATCGCCCGGACGACAAATCTCTCCCGAAACAGGCACACTGGATACGGCCGTCCAATGGCGGGACGGTATGTTTTGCGGGGTTGGTTGAAACCTGGCAGGGTAGTGATGGTAGCGAAATTGATACAGGCTGTATTCTGACAACCCAGTCCAATGCCCAGATGGGCAATATTCACCATCGCATGCCTGTTGTAATCCAGCCGGAGGATTTCGATCGCTGGCTTGATTGCAAAACGGTTGAACCAAGGGACGTTCAGGACTTGTTGGCGCCGGCCCGGGAAGGGTTTTTCGAAGCCATTGCCGTTAGCGACAGGATCAACAAGGTGACCAATCGCGGGCCTGATGTTCAGGCTCCGGGCAAAGCGGAATCGACAAGCAAACCTGTTTCCGAAAAGAAAAAGGCCCACTCAACTGATCAACTGGATCTATTTTGATGAGACACGACAGGTTACAGCAACTCCCCGGCCTCATTGGAAATTGACTTGATGCTTGCCCCACTCATAACCGGCTTCACGCTTGGCGGTTCTCTCATCATTGCTATCGGCGCGCAAAATGCCTTCATTCTGCGCCAGGGATTGCTGGGTCAGCATGTTTTTGTCCTTTGTCTCATTTGTGCCCTTTCGGATGCATTGCTGATTGCAGCAGGCGTTGCCGGGGTAGGGGTTTTTATAGAGCGCTCTCCGCTTCTTCTTGCGGCAATTCGTTTGGGCGGAGCGGGTTTCCTGTTCTGGTATGCCTGGGTTGCATTTCAGAGGTCCAGAAACCCTGAAACGATGGAGGCAAGCGGTCGCGAAGCTGGAAGTCTGAAGGCCGCAATAGCCACATGCCTGGCATTCACCTTTCTTAATCCACATGTGTATCTTGATACGGTCCTTCTGGTAGGCGGTCTTTCGGCAGGTTTTGAAGGAAATGCCCGTCTTGTCTATGCGATTGGCGCCATGTCCGCATCATTCGTGTGGTTCTTCGGCCTTGGGTATGGGGCACGCCTTCTTGTCCCCGTGTTTGCAAATCCCAGAGCCTGGCAGATTCTTGATGTGTTGATTGCTGCAATCATGCTGCTGCTGGCTGTCTTGTTGCTGAAGCCCCTGTTTGCGGGTTGACCCGGGCCAGCTTTCGCAGCATAAGTTCCCCATGAACACGACCTTCACAAGACCTGCAAAGGTCATTTGTATTACCGGTTGCATTAAGAACTAGCGCTACGCTGGTCTGGTTGTTCATGTCCTCTGACAAATTGGAATGCGCCGGACCCGTCGGCGGACCTGTTGGGGATTTGGCGCATGCCTGAACTTAAGCTGTACAATACGTTGACCAGAAAGAAAGAGGTCTTCCAACCAGAAGACCCTGATAATGTGCGTATGTATGTCTGCGGCCCCACCGTCTATGACTATGCTCATATCGGCAATGCAAGGCCGGTGATCGTCTTTGATGTACTGTATCGCCTGTTGCGTCATCTGTACGGCGAGGAACATGTCACTTATGTACGAAATATCACGGATGTCGACGACAAGATAAACGCACGTGCGTTGCGCGATTATCCCGACCTTCCCCTGAACGAAGCCATACGCAATGTAACCGAGAAAACAGCGAACCAGTTTCACGATGATGTAAGGGCGCTCGGTTGTCTTGAGCCTACGCACGAGCCCCGTGCCACTGAGCATATTGAGGGCATGGCATCCATGATTCAGACATTGCTGGACAAGGGTTACGCGTATGTGGCTGAGGGTGGGCAGGGCAGGGAAGTGTTGTTCCGTGTTTCCTCAATGGCCGAGTATGGCCAGCTTTCCAATCGCAAGCTGGAAGACCAGCAAGCCGGTGCCCGGGTGGCTGTGGAAGCGCACAAGGAAAACCCGGGCGATTTCGTGCTTTGGAAAGAATCCCGGGAGCATGAACCTGGCTGGCAGGGCACGTTCAATGGCGAGCAAATCCATGGCCGGCCCGGTTGGCACATCGAATGCTCCGTCATGTCGAAATTCCATCTCGGCGAAACATTCGACATTCATGGCGGTGGCCTCGATCTCATTTTCCCGCATCATGAAAACGAGATTGCGCAATCGCGCTGCGCCCACGGTTCAGACTGCATGGCCAATTACTGGATGCACAACGGCTACCTGCAGGTAGAGGGAAAGAAGATGTCCAAGTCCGAAGGAAACTTCGTGACGATCCAGGATCTTTTAAATACGCAGAAATTTGGTGGCCGGATGTGGTTGGGAGAGGTCTTGAAGTTTTTCATGCTCTCAACCCACTATCGTGAGCCAATCGACTGGACCCTTTCCGGGCTTCAGGAAGCGAATGACAAACTTAAAGATTATGCACTTGCACTTGTATCGACAACTGCTGAACAAGAGGCAATTTCAAGACAAGCTGTTGGAAGCCCTGCGGTATTAACAGATGAAATAAAGAATTTGCTCTGTGACGAGTTAAATACTTCCGAGGTCAGGGCAGCTCTCGACAAACTGTTGGCAAAAGCAAGAAAAGGCAGTGAACAAGCACAATCCGATTTAATGCACAATCTGGAAGCGCTTGGATTGATCAGGGGACATCGGCTGTTTTCTTATATAGAGGGAATTTTCCTGGGCCATGGCAAAAAGCTTGCAAAGCCACACTTGATGAAATCGCTGGATGATCTGAGAATTGCATCAGCCAACAATTCGGAAGAAACATCCGCCTCGCTAGTAAAGGAATTGTCTGACCAGGGAGTGGAGGTGGAGCTTCATGCAAATGGAAGTATTTCATATGAAGTTTCACCAGAAGCTGACATTTCGGGGTTGGTCACCCAGCGTCTTAAGGCACTGAACGATAAAAACTTCGCTGAAGCAGATAGAATTCGTGATGAACTGGCGTCTCAGGGAATCCAGCTAAAGGATTCAAAAGACTCGGAAACAGGCGAACGCGTAACAACCTGGGAAGTGAAACGGTGACCGAAAAACTGATAACCGGAGGTTGCCAGTGCGGCACGATGCGATACCAGTTGGAAAAGCTGGGTCGCGCATCGATTTGCCATTGCCGCATGTGCCAGAAAGCCATGGGCAATTACTTCGCCCCCCTCGTTGTCGCAGAGGGTTTTGAGTGGGTGCGTGGCAAACCTGCACGCTTTGCATCATCCAATGTCAGCAACCGGGTGTTCTGTGCGGTATGCGGTACACCGCTTGTGCTGGAAACCGGCGACGAGATCGAGCTTGCCATTCCAACGCTCGATGATCCGACGATCGTAAGTGTCGATTATCATGCCAATGTGAATGATCGCCTCGAGGTCTCCATGAAACTTCACGAGATCCCGGAAGCCTCTTCGGAATGCAAAAAGGACAATGATGAATGGAATGCGGGAATTGTCTCCAACCAGCATCCTGATCATCCGACGGACACATGGAAAGTTAAGCAATGAGCCGTGAACGCATATTCCTTTTCGATACCACGCTCAGGGATGGTCAGCAGACGCCCGGAATAGACTTTTCGGTTCAGGACAAGGTTTTGATTGCTGAAATGCTGGACGAACTCGGCGTTGATTACGTGGAAGGGGGATATCCGGGCGCCAATCCCACTGACACCGAGTTTTTCTCGCGCAAGAGAACGCAGAAGGCAGGGTTTGTAGGCTTCGGCATGACCAAGCGCCCGGGTATTTCTGCGTCCAATGACCCCGGACTTGCTGCGCTTCTCCAGGCCAGTACGGATGCCACGTGCTTTGTGGCGAAAGCTTGGGACTATCACGTCAAGGTTGCGCTGGGTACGACGAACGAAGAAAACCTTGCCTGCGTAAAGGTATCTGTTGAAGCTGCAAAGGAAGCCGGACAGGAAGTCATGGTGGATTGCGAGCATTTCTTTGATGGTTACAAGGCCAACCCCGAATATGCGCTGCAATGCGCAACAGAAGCCTTCAAGGCGGGCGCTCGATGGGTGGTTCTTTGCGACACAAATGGTGGTACCCAGCCTGATGAAATCGAGATCATTATTCATCAGGTGCAAAAGCACATCCCCGGAGAATTTCTGGGTATACATGCCCATGATGATACAGGGCAGGCTGTTGCAAATTCACTGGCGGCAGTCAGGGCAGGAGTACGCCAGATACAGGGCACTTTGAACGGTATCGGAGAGCGGTGTGGAAATGCCAATCTCGTAACCCTGATCCCGACACTTGCCCTGAAACCTGCATATGCAGACGATTTTGAAATCGGAATAAAGGCCGACAAACTTCAGGACCTTACCCGGATTTCACATCGCTTTGATGAAATGCTGAACCGTGCCCCGCTCAGCCAGTCACCCTATGTCGGGTCTTCTGCCTTTGCCACCAAGGCCGGGATCCATGCCTCGGCCATCCTGAAAGAACCTGAAACCTACGAACACGTTCCACCGGAAACTGTAGGAAATACGCGTCGCGTCATGGTTTCGGATCAGGGCGGCAAGTCAAATTTCATCGATATGCTGGCAAGGAGAGGCATTTCCGTCGACAAGTCGGACCCCAATCTCGATACCCTTATAGCCGTTGTAAAGGAACGCGAAGCGGCCGGATTTGCCTATGAGGCTGCCGATGCAAGCTTTGAGTTGCTGGCCAGACGGTATCTCGGCACCGTCCCGGAATTCTTCAAGGTAGACAGTTTCCGCGTACAGGTTGAGCGCCGCTTCAATGCCATCGGAGATGTGATTACAGTGTCAGAGGCGGTCGTCAAACTCACTGTAGACGGGGAAACCGTACTCTCGGTGGCGGAAGGCCAGGGGCCGGTCAACGCCCTTGACAATGCGCTCCGCAAGGACCTTGGAAAATTTCAGGATCAGATCGATGATCTTGAACTCGTGGACTACAAGGTCCGGATACTGAATGGCGGTACGGAAGCCATTACTCGTGTTCTTATTGATTCCATGGATGCGGCAGGACAAATCTGGACTACTGTTGGGGTTTCAGACAATATCATTGATGCATCCTTCCAGGCGCTGATTGACTCCATCAACTTCAAACTTTCCAAGCCGGGTAAAACATGAATGTAAAACCACCGGTCACCCCTTCCACGGGTGATGAATCGCGTGCCGGGTTTTTCTTTGCCCTTTCCGCCTTTCTTATCTGGGGGGTGCTTGCACTTTTCTGGAAAGCAACTTCTCACATTGATGCAGTGGAAGTGACCGCACACCGCGTCGTGTGGTCTTTGCCTGTTGCCGTTGCAATCTTGTGGGCAATGGGGCGAACAGGGGACGTCTTGCCTGCGATGCGTTCTCCGAGAAAACTTGGAATATTGTTCATCTGCGCAACAATTATCAGTCTCAACTGGGGTGTTTTCATCTGGGCGATTTCCGTGGATCGCACCATTGATACGGCGCTCGCCTACTACATCAACCCGCTGGTGAGCGTTGCGATGGGAGCAATTTTTCTGGGCGAGCGTTTCAACCGCCTGCAACTGATCGCCATAGCAATTGCTTTTTGTGCGGTTCTGTTGCTGTCAGTACTGTCTGGCGAGGTACCCTGGATCAGCCTTTGGCTTGCTGGCACCTTTGCCCTGTATGGCCTGCTTCGCAAAACCGTGGATGTCGGTCCGGCCCAGGGCTTTCTGGTTGAGGTCATCCTGATGTTTCCGTTCGGAGCAATCTATGTTCTTGTATTGCTTGCTGATGGCGCCTCGTCCTTTCTGGCAGGTTCGGGAACGGACAATTTGCTTCTTATACTTGCAGGGCCAGCGACATCCATTCCCTTGATCCTTTATGCAAGCGGGGCAAAAAGGCTGCGTTTGGCAACCATTGGTATGATGCAATACATCGCTCCAACCATGATTTTCCTGATTGGCCTTTTCATCTTCAAGGAACCGATCAGCCAATGGCAGTGGCTGGCCTTTGCAATGATCTGGATAGCGCTTGCATTCTACTCCTGGTCACTGACCGGAAAGCGTATGCAGAGTGAAACTGCCCCGGGCCAGGCCGGGGGCAGCAGCGCCGCAGAGTAAATGTGTCCGGGCTTGTAAGCGGTTTATTTCAGGCCAAAACAATTTGCATAGTAAGTTGTTGTTGCAGGCCAGTCAGAGAAAAGTCCCTTGATGCCAACATCCTGATGCAGCACATGCATCAACTCGTAAACGTCACCATCATTGTTCGTCACTTCCTCAATGGATTGGTAATACCAGCCGCCACCGTTTTTGAGCAATCCTGACCGTTCGGCAGTCCATGTAATGATGTTGAGACCTGCTTCCTGTGCCTTTTCTGCATAGACAGAGGGTACAATTTTTCCGTCCTTTGTTGTAACCAGCACCCACAGGGGAGGGGCTATGTAGTTCACTCCCATGTCTTTGAGTTCCTGCATGGAATTTTCCCATGTGGTTTCGTCCATGGGTGACCAGCCTTCGATATCATAGGAATCATCCAGATAAACAGCCTGCTTGCCAAACTCGGGTTCGTTGTTGATCCAGTAAACTACATCCTCAAGGTTGAACGATTGCGGATATACGTCCGCGGCAGGAATTCCGGCGGCCTTGTATTCGTCAATCATTGCCTGTGCGTAGTCCGCCTGTGTATAGCCGTCAAAGGGCATTTCAACAGATGGCGACTTCAATTCGGGCGTAAACTTTGACCCCAGGGACTTGATCAACTCAATGGACTCGGCATGGGTCATGAGCGTACCCTTGGTTGCGTATAGGTCGGTTCGCCATCCTGCAGTCCCGTCTACATACTCATCAACGGTTTTTGCCTTCTTGTTTGCAGCGTCCATTTTTGCATTCAGGCTTTTGAATTGCTCAAGTGTGATTTCTGAGGTCCGGCACTCCGCAGAGGCATCTGCATTGCCTTCAGCGGGTGAGAATGAAGCATGACAGGTTGATGCTAACCCGGTCTGGAGAATGTTTGTTGTTGTGTGCAGGTCGTTTTGTGCATGCCGGCAGACAAGCTGCTTGTCTTTCGTGAATGTAACATCACACTCGATAATGCCTGCGCCCATCCTTGAAGCTGCAATGTAGGATTCCTCGGTATGTTCCGGGAATTGCAACGGAGCACCGCGATGACCTATCGACCATGTGGATGAAGAAAACGGCCCTTTTGAACACGCCTTCAGCTTTTCCTTCAGTTCGCCCTCATCCATGTCATGAACCAGATAGAACGGCCTTGGACCAAGTTGGATACCAGCGGATTCAGCAAGAGCTGATTGTGAGGTGGCGACGAGTATGGTCGTTACCAGGAATACGTTTCTGAGCATGTTTGTCTCCGGAAGCATTGATTGAAACACTCGAATACGACCAGAATATTGTGACGCCGGGCTTTCAGAAAAACGACAGGACGATGAAGTCCGGGGAAAAGTAACCTGAAAACTCAACAGGCATCAGACAGTTTTTCCAGTACCTCGTCCACATCATCAATTATGATTGGACGAACGAGGTTTGCCGTATGTATGAAGCCGTGATCCTTCATGTGATCAAGCAGGTTGATAACCGGATCCCAAAACCCGTTGAGATTCAGAAAGGCAACCGGTTTGTCGTGGCGACCCAATTGCGCCCAGGTCATGATTTCAACTATTTCCTCGAGTGTGCCAAGCCCTCCAGGCAGTGCGATAAACGCATCTGAAAGCTCAAACATCCGCTGCTTTCTGACATGCATGGTATCAACAACGATAATGTCGGGGTCAGCCGCTGATATTTCTCCCGCGCCTTCCTTTTTCAGAAGGAACTCGGGAATGATACCGCGTACAATACCGCCATGGTCACGAACGGCATTGGAGACGCCGCCCATGATTCCCCGCGCCCCGCCACCATACACCAAGGCCACATTTGCTTTGGCCATCGCTTCTCCCAAGCGTGCTGCGGATTCCATGAAAAGTGGCTCTGTTCCGTTCTGCGAGCCGCAATAAACGCATATTGACTTGATTTTCATGTAAACTTGCTTCCTGAATCGCCTACTTAACGTATTGCCTCAAACCGGTTAGGTTCTGGTTAGGATGGTTTTGCACAAACAGCCAGCCTTTTGAAAGGGACATGGTGAACTGAATGTTGAAGAATCTGGCTCCGCTTTTCTTTACGGCCGCTGGCGTGGCCTCGGCAGGTGCCGTTGGTTATGTGTTGGTAGAAAGTGGGCAATTCAATGGTCCGTCACAGGAAATATCTGCCCCTGCACCTAATGAGCAGGCCGCAAGCAAGCCACAAGGCTTGAAAGTTGAGACGGAAAACAAAGAGGAAAAACAGTCAGTAGCCAGCTTGCCGGATGCTTCTGAACAGGCCGCAGAACCGGTTCAGGAACCGTCTGCTGTTTTGCCACGATTTGAAGTGCTGCGTGTAGAGAAAGATGGCAGCACGGTTATTGCCGGTATTGCCCAACCGGACAGCCGGATAGAAATCATGGATGCGGCAGACAGTAACCGTATCGTTGGCGAGGGAACTGCACTTGCTTCCGGGGATTATGCGATCGTGCTGGAAAAACCGCTTTCGGCAGGCAGACACGAACTTTACATCATTTCAACCCTGAAGAATGGAGAGAAACTACAGTCTGCCGATGCGGGGTTGGTGGAAGTGCCCGAGGCTTCATCAGATGGCGGGCCAATTGTCATCGTATCGACCCCGGATGCTCCTACGCGTGTGCTGCAGGCTCCAGAAACAGAAGTTGCATCAAAGGTTGAAGAGGATACCCAAATAGCGGCTCTCGAGAAGGTTGAACCGTCAATGAGTACGGAAGAACCTGTTCAACAGGCGGCTGGCACTCCTGACGCGAATTCTGTGACTGATGATAACACCGCGGTATCTGAGCCTGATGTTGTTGAGGCTGAACAACCACCGGCAAGCGCGGTTGCGACTGAACCTGATGCCGATACTACTGAACCTGACAGTGAAATCAGTCAAACAGAAGAAGTGCTGGAGGAGCAGGAAGCTTCTGAACCGGAAAGCGTGGTCGCCAAAGCCGAACCGCAGGATGATACTCCGCAAGCTGCCAAAGTTGTAAAAAAGCCGATTCTCATTCAGGCCGCCGATGTTGAAAGCGGGAAGGTTTACATTGCTGGCGTTGGCGAACCCGGCGATACGGTGAACATTTATGTTGGTGAAGATTTTCTGGGATCTGCAACCATTGCCGGAAATGGTTCTTTTCTGTTTGAGGGCGATTATGATTTGAAACCCGGCAGGTACCCGATACGCGCCGATATGGTGGAACCGGGAACTACAGATGTGTTGGCTCGTGCCGAAGTTTCATTGTTGCACCAACCCGAAGTTGACGTTGCCGCCACAGTTGCTGATCAGTCTCCGGAGACCTCGAACACGACGGTTGACAACGTCGAAACACCGCCGCAGCCTACTGCTGAAACGCAAGATAGCCCATCAAACCAGATCAGAACGGACACCGGTCCTGATACGGTTGAAGATGCAGAAACAACTGAGCCGGTGAAACCGGATATGTTGCAAGCGGGCAATACGCAGACGCCGAAAACTGAAATAGCGCAAGTCGACAATGCTGTTGATAATGACAACCCGTCCATCACGGAAATCCGGACAGGTTCGTCTGTCATCATCAGGCGCGGTGACAGTCTTTGGCGTGTGGCCCGACGCAGTTATGGCGCAGGCATCCGGTTCACGACAATATTTGAAGCGAACCGGGATCAGGTCAGAAACCCCCACCTGATTTATCCCGGGCAAGTTTTGAAAGTTCCGGAAGAAGCACGTGCTGATGCTGACTCTGATGCTGGTTAGCTGAATGATCCTGCTACCTCCAGGCATTTAGATCATAGGCCTGATTTATACATCAATTGACTTTATCGGTATTTGCCGATAAAGCGCGGTATGCCTTCCGCAAAAACCGATATCTCAGACATGTATGACATTGACTGGCTTGCCCTTTGCCTGAAGGCATTGGGTCATCCTGTCCGGCTAAAGCTGATTGAGCAACTGCAATACAAGGACATGCCCTGTTGTGGTGATATTTGTGATTGCTTTTCTTTTTCCCAGTCGACCATTTCCCAGCATCTTTCTGTGCTGATGGATGCCGGATTGGTTGAATGCAAGAAAATTGGCAATAAATCACATTACACCTTGAAGCACGCGACCTACAGGGAAGTGCTTGAACAGCTTCAGTGTCTGGAACAATTGAAACGGACCCCCTTTGACTGACCAGCAATTTTACAACTCAGACGATGCAGCCGGATTGAGGCAGCCACTTGTTGACGCTGACCGGGGCGGAATGAGCCGGACCTTTATAAATCTGTGGCCATATATGTGGCCAAGTGACAGGCCGGATCTCAAACGCCGTGTCGTGTATGCATCGCTCTTCATGGTCCTGGCGAAGATTGTTACGGTTCTTGTTCCTTATTTTTACAAGCTTGCCACAGATGCCCTGACAGGCGAATTGACAGGCGAAACCAAACTCGAGGAATGGTTGCCGATAATCCTTCTGACGCCCGTCATGCTTGTTGTAATCTACAACATTGGCCGGGTTGTTACGGTTGGCCTGAACCAGTTGCGTGACGCCCTGTTTGCCAGTGTGGGTCAGTTTGCAGTCAGGCAACTTGCGGGCATTGTTTTTGATCATCTGCATGCTCTGAGCCTGCGCTATCACCTTCAGCGCCGAACGGGCGGATTGACCCGTATTATCGAGCGGGGAACGAAGGGTATCGAATCAATTGTCCGCTTTTCCATCCTGAACGGCTTGCCCACCATTCTCGAATTTGCGCTCATGGCAGTTGTTATCTGGATCTGGTTTGATTGGCGTTATGTTGCAATCATATCCGTGATGGTTTGGGGCTATGTATGGTTTACCATCCGGGCATCGGATTGGCGGATCAGTATCAGACGGGACATGAATGACAGTGATACGGATGCGAATTCAAAGGCAATCGACTCCCTTCTGAATTTTGAAACCGTGAAATATTTCGGCAATGAGCGGCTGGAAGGGGAGCGTTTTGGTGAATCCATGAAACGCTATGAGTATTCAGCTACACGTGTCTGGACATCTCTGGCCTGGTTGAACTTCGGGCAAGCTGTCATCATGGGGGCAGGGCTTGTGGCCTGCATGATCCTGTCAGTTTATGCAGTCCAGGCTGGCGAGCAGACTTTGGGTGATTTTGTCATGATCAACACCCTGCTGATGCAGCTTTTCATACCTCTCAATTTTATCGGATTCATTTACCGTGAGATCAGGCAAGGCTTTGCAGACCTTGAAGACATGTTCAGAATATTGTCTGTCAAACGCGAGATTACAGACAAACCTGATGCTGCAGCAATTGACATCAGTGAAGGTGAGATTGAGTTCGACCATGTCGGTTTTTACTATGATGAAGACCGTCAGATACTGAAGGATGTTTCCTTCAAGGTTCCCGCAGGCAAAACAGTGGCGATCGTTGGTCCGTCCGGGGCAGGAAAATCAACAATTTCCCGTTTGTTGTTCCGCTTTTATGACGTGATTGAAGGTTCAATTCGCATTGATGGCCAGGATTTGCGTGATGTTACGCAACAAAGCCTGCGCGCCAATATTGGCATGGTGCCTCAGGATACAGTCCTGTTCAACGAGACGGTTGCCTACAACATTCGCTATGGTCGCCCGGGTGCCACACGTGAAGAAATTGAAAGTGCCGCTGAGATGGCGCAGATCGGTGACTTTATCCGCTCGCTGCCAGATGGATTTGAAACGGAAGTGGGTGAGCGTGGGCTCAAGCTTTCCGGAGGTGAAAAACAGCGTGTGGCGATTGCCCGTACTCTTTTGAAAGCGCCTCCCATACTCATCCTTGATGAAGCTACATCAGCTCTGGATACCCAGACGGAACAGGAAATCCAGTCGGCGCTGGACATTGTATCCCGGGACAGAACCACGGTTGTGATTGCCCATCGACTGTCGACAATTGTTTCCGCAGACGAAATTCTCGTTCTTCAGAAAGGAAGCATTGTCGAACGTGGCACGCACAGGGCACTTTTGAAGAAGAAGGGGCTTTATTCCGAAATGTGGAACCGCCAGCGTGAAGCAACGGAAGCAGAAGAACGTTTAAGACTTGCACGTGAAAGTGATAAAATGGGTATTCTTACGCGCAAAAAACCCGCCAACTAGTTGGCAGGTTTGTATCCGTACCGGAAAACTGGTAGCCAGTTCGGCAACAAAACAGGTGTCTTTCATGTCTCTCGTACAATCGATTAAAAATGCTGTTCCACCCATCCATCGCGAGGGCTATCCCTTCATCGCAGGCTTCGCGGTTGCTACCCTTGTTCTGGGTTGGATTTGGGATCCCCTGTTTTATCTGGGGCTTGCGTTGACGTGCTGGTGCGCCTTGTTTTTCCGTGACCCGAAGCGGGTTACACCAGTTAGCAGCGATCTTGTAATCAGCCCCGCAGACGGGAAAATATCCCTGGTCGGGAACCGGGTTCCACCTCCCGAGCTCGGGCTTGGCAATGAAGAAATGCTCAGAATTTCTGTCTTTATGAATGTTTTCAATTGCCATGTGAACCGTTCGCCGGTGAAAGGGAAGATACTTCGCAAAATTCACAAGGCCGGAAAGTTTGTGAATGCCGAACTGGACAAGGCATCAGACGACAACGAACGCAATTCCCTGGTGATTGATACCGAGCACGGTGAAATCGCTGTAGTGCAGATAGCGGGGCTCGTGGCTCGCCGGATCGTTTGTTGGGCTGAGCAAGGAGAAGATTTGGCAGTCGGGGAACGTTTCGGACTTATTCGTTTTGGATCGCGCCTGGATGTTTACTTGCCCCGGGAAGCAAGCGCAGGTGTGCATGTCGGACAAACCGCAGTGGCAGGTGAAACCATTCTTGCTCGATATGGAGAGGATATCCCCATGCCGTTGATCCGGGCAAGTTAGGTAACTCCATATGGAAACACCTTTCCCCCCATTTGATCCGGATGGAGATGAAGAGCAGCAGGAACTGACTTCAGATACGCCCGTTCGTTTGCGTGACATTCCACTGCGAACGATATTTCCAAACCTGCTTACCCTGCTGGCGATTTGCTCTGGATTGACGTCGATCAGGTTCGCCATTGAAGGCAGGATAGAACTGGCGGTTGCGGCCATTATTTTTGCAGGCTTTCTGGATGGCATAGATGGTCGGGTTGCACGGTTCTTGAAGTCTACCAGCCGGTTCGGGGCCGAGATGGACAGTCTTGCAGATTTTGTGAACTTTGGGGTGGCACCTGCAATGCTTCTTTACTTCACATTGCTGCATGAAGTTCGTTCATTCGGATGGATTGCAGCACTGATTTATGCAATCTGCGCCTGTCTTAGGCTGGCCCGTTTCAATGTCATGCTGGACAATCCCAACCAGCCGGAATGGCGCACCCGTTTCTTTACAGGTGTTCCCGCGCCCGCAGGAGCTGTCATATCCCTGTTGCCAATATACCTGCTGCTGCTTGGTGTCGACATACCATCGGGCATTTGGACGGTTTACACGCTGGTTTGCGGGTTTCTGATGGTTTCCAACCTGCCAACTTTTTCTGGCAAGGATTTTGGAAAGCTCCGTCGGGACATGGTGTTGCCATTTCTGATACTTGCAGTTTTTTTGGCTGCAGCGGTGATTAGCTATCCCTGGACTACATTCACCATCTTCGCGGTGCTCTATTTGCTGTCACTTCCCGTTTCCCGCATCAAATACAGCAGGCTGAACAATACGGTCGATACTGCATAATCGGCCTGCAGGGCACACGGCCCCGTAGGCACTACAAAAATGCATGTTCTCTATTCAGCAGCATCCACAATATTGTCTGGCGAGCTTCGATCCTTGCGATCATTGCCCGCTTTTTCCTTGTGGTTTTTTCCCTTGGGCTTTGTGAGCTTGGTCACATTGCTGGACGGATCGGCTACCGGTTCTGCTGGTGTCTCAGCATGTTCAACGTGGTCTGGAACCGGAGACATGACCGGTTCAACCCCATCCTTGGCAAGGGCAGCGTTCAAAACCGGTTCCTGCCTGTTTCTTGTAAATTTGAACATACGGGCAGGAATACTTCCAATCCAGTTGGCCGAGTTCGCGATGTTGACTGGTACTGTCAGCATTACGGGGATGAAGACCAGAGTCAGAATGGTTGAAAATGCCAATCCCGAAATCACTGCAGTAGATAATTGTATCCACCAGATTGCGGTAATTGAGCCAACCGTGATCGTCTGGGTGAGGAAGTTGAGGTTGATCGACAATGCCATCGGTACAAGACCCATAATGGTCGTAATGGTCGTCAGCATGATCGGGCGCATGCGCTGGCCACAGGTCTTCAGTACTGCGTCATGAAGACTGGCACCTTCGGAGCGAAGACGGTTGTAGGTATCAATCAGAACAATGGCGTTGTTCACGACAATCCCCGCAAGGGCGATGACGCCGGTTCCGGTCATGATGATGGAGAACTTCTGGCCGGTAATCATCATACCGATCAGCACGCCAACAATCGCCAGTATGACCGTCGATAGTGTCAGGAAGGTTTGGTAGAAGGAATTGTACTGGGTCACCAGAATGATGAACATCAGGAACAATGCTCCGCCACCTGCCATTTGCAGGAATGCGCCAGATTCTTTTTGTTCTTCGTCTGCACCACGGAAACGCATGAAAATGTTGTCCGGCCATTCCTGTTCATCAAGCCAGGCTTGTATTTCCTGCACCTTGTCGTCAGGGGTGAGTTCCCGCCCTTGGAATGGTACGCCTTTTTCAATGTTTGCCTTGATATTCATTGCGTAAAGGCCGTCGACGCGTTTGATGGAAGTAACTCGCGGCTTGGCTTCAACAGAAATGAAGTTGGAAATGGGAACCTGGCCAACCGGCGTACGCAACTTCAACTCGTTCAAACTGTCCAGTGAACGTTGTTCTTCTGGCAGTCTGACCCGAATGTCGATCTGGTCGTCGGAATTGTCAGGATTGGCTGTACCAATCAAGGCACCATTGGTGACCAGTTGGATCATGGCACCCACGGCAGGAATGGACGCCTGGAAGCGGCCAGCCTCTTCCCGGTTTACTGTAAGTTGCCAGTCAATGCCGGGGAGGGGGCGTTCATCTTCACGTTCGATGAGGTGTTCCACCTGATCAAACTTCTCGCGAATGACACCCACTGTTTTGAGCATGGTGTCATAATCCGTTGACTTGACCTCAAGGCGCACATCCTTGCCGGTTGGAGGACCACCTTCGAGTTTGCGCACTTCAATCTTGATCCCGGGTATCGATGCGGTTCTCTCCCGGATTTCGGCAAAAATTTCTACTGCCCTGCGGCGTTCAGAGAAGTCGGCAAGTTCGATTTGCATGCTGGCTACAACATCAGCAGGCAGGTCCTGTGGCTGGGATGGGTCAATTCCACCCGTTGACGTACCAGGTGCGCTTGCGGTTGTAACAACATTGTCGATACCCCGGACCTGAAGAACTTCTTCTTCAACCCGGATTGCAAGATCGCGAATTTCCTTGCCTGCAAGGTTGCCGCGCGCACTCATGTAAAGCAGAGCAATATCCGGTTCTTCATCAACAAAGAATTCAACACCCTTGTTGTGCTGTCCGAACAGGCTGAAGGTCATTACAGTTGTAACGATAACGGCAACAATGATTATTGAGTTGCCAACAATGTTGCCGGTGGCAAGTCGAAGAAATGACAAATAGCGCCCCATCACTCCTGGCACTTTCCGTACGTCGAGTGGTGCTTTGGAGGAAATGAGCTGTGCAACATGCTCGGAACGGCTGGTCTTCCTTTGTATTCGCCGTTTTGCCATCCAGCCAGTAATGAACCAGGTCAAGCATGCACCAATGACTGCAAACACAATTGCAGTGGCAACACTGCCCAGTCCGGCGGGAAGGAAATCCAGTCCGTTGCCACCAACATTGTATCCAACAAACCCAAGGCCCGCTGTCATCAGCATTGCCTTGATTATGCGCGCATGGCGCTTTGCCAAGGCACCGATATTTGCAAAAAGCACTCCTGTGGTAGGCAGGAAGATCAATGCGGTAATAAGCGATGCCGAAAGGACAATGATCACCATAATGGGCAAATAACTCATGAACTCGCCGGGTACGCCTGGCCACAGCAACAATGGTAGAAATGCAGCCAGGGTGGTCGCCGTTGATGATACCACCGGCCAGAACATCAGCTTGGCCGCCCGGGGATAGGCTTCATTCGGGGCCATTCCCTCATCGATTTTGCGAGTAGCGTATTCGGTAACGACAATCGCTCCATCAACAAGCATGCCGACAGTCAGCACCATTCCGAACATCACCATCATGTTCACAGTCAGGCCAACAGCAGAGAGTATCAAAAAACCGATCATGAAGGATGCAGGTATTGCCAAGCCGACAAGCAAGCCGGATCCGACACCCAGCGATGCCACCACAATGATCATCACCAGAACTACGGCAGTCATGATGGAAGACTGAAGGGAGCCCAGTACCTCGAAAATGAAGCTGGACTGGTCGATCATGTAGGTGACTTTGATCGCAGAAGGCCAATCCTTGGTGAAGTTGTCTACTACTTTGCGGACTTCACTGTTGTTCTCGATAATGTTGGTGCCGATGCGCTTGACCACTTCGAGCGACATGGCTGGCTTGCCGTTCACCCGTGTATAACTTGATGCATCCTTGAAGCCACGCCGGATGTCGGCGATCTCTCCCAGGGTGACGACACCTTCGTCATTTTGCTTGATGGGAATCGCATATACATCCTGGGCGTTTTCTATCAATCCGGGAACTTCAAGCTTGAAGCGCGCATTCCCGTCATCAATGAAACCGGCAGGCACAAGACTGTTGAACTGAGATATGGAGTTCAGCAATTCCTGTTGTGTAATGTCGTAGGATTCAAGTTTTTCAAGATCGAGAAGAACTTCAAACTGTTCTTCCCTGGTTCCGCGAAGGTTGGCTTCGCGAACTGATGAAATTGCCTCGACTTCGTCTTGCAGTTTCTTGATGTAATTGTACATCGTACGTTCGGGTACATTGCCCGAAAGGGTTACGATTATGGTTGGCTGAAGAGCAAGGTTGGTGGCGAAGATTGCAGGTTCTTCGGCATCTTGCGGAAGTTCAGCCTGCGCAATGTTTACCTTGTCACGGATATCGGCAAGGACCTTGTCCTTGTCAGTGCCAATATTGAATTCAACGATTATACCTGCGTGACCTTGCGAGGCGATCGCTGTGATTTCCTTCAGCCCTTCCAGCCCGCGTAGTTCTGTTTCCATGGGCCGCACGAGCAAACGTTCAGCATCCTGCGGCGAAACCCCTTGCTGGGTTATCGATACGTAATAGACAGGAACATCAATATCAGGATTGGCTTCCTTGGGAATATTGATGTAAGTCAAAATCCCTGCAACCACCATGACAACCATCATGGTGAGTACGGTTCTTGGCCGGCTCAGTATGGTTTCAAGTGCGCCAGTCATTCGGCTGTCTCCGTTTTCTTGGCTTGTTGCATGACCGGCTCAACTTTTTCACCGGTAACAACATACTCCTGACCAAGGGTTATGACCTTTAGTCCCTCTTCAAGCTTTTCAACCCAGAACCCGTCATTGCCCTGGGAAACGATATCAACTTTGCGAAAGTCGACTTCGTCATTCTCATTGATCGTCTTGATCCCGACCTGTCCGTCATCAGCGAGGGTGAGCCAGGAAGGGGAGAGGCGGTAAGCTTCTGTTTCTTCAAGGGCGATCGATGCACTGGCAGTAATGCCGTCACGTACCGCAGAGCCTTCTTCTGAAAGCTCGATTTCTATCCGGAAAGTTCGTGTTTCCGGATCAGCTGCCGGGGCTATGTAACTGATTACCCCGTCAGCTTCCTCACCGGTTACGGGTCTTACATGTGCCTTCATGCCGGTTTGTATTGCCCCGATGTCACTTTCTGACAATTGTCCGACGAAATACATCGGGTCCCGGTCAACGACAGTGATGCAGGTCCCGCCCGCCTGGAGAACATCACCGGGCTCGGCGATGGGGTCCATTACAATACCGCTCATGTTTGACCGGATTTCCGTCCGGTCAAGTTCAATCTCTGCCTGGCGAAGCTGCGCCTTTGCAGCATCAAGCCCGGCCTTGAGTTCCCGCATCTTGTTGTCGGTGGAAAACCCTTTTTTCTTGAGGGCTTGGTTTGCCTTGTAATCGGCTTCGGCTTTTTCCAGTGCGGCTTTGGCGCTTGCCACGCTCACTTCACGGGCTCCTTGGTCAATTGTGCAGACGAGTTGACCTTCCTCTACAGTGTCACCCCGGTTGACCAGTCTCTGACGTAGAATGCCGCTTGTTTCCGACTTTAAAGGAATTACTGCATCCGCCTTGGTCCGCCCTCTCATCGAAATTGTTTGGGTGCGGGTCTCGGGTTTGAGTGCGATATAACTGACTCTGAACAATTCCTGGTCAGCTTCGCTTTCCCTTTCAGCAATTGGCGGTGCCTGGTTGCCAGCTGAGCTTTGACCACCAACTTCAACGTCTCCGAAATACATGTAGAAACCGATCAGCGCCGTAATCAGTACAGCGACAATGTGGGAACCCTTGATCGTGAATGTCATCGTCGTGCCTTGCTGAGCTTTTGATAATTGTCTGGGTTTTACTCGGCTGCTTCAGCCAGTGTTGTGTCGGTGCCTGCAAGTGCGAGCAGGCTGTCCCGGTTATTGCGCAAAAATTCGAGATCTGCTGATTTTATGTGAAGTCCATAATTGGTGATCCATTGCGTTGCAGGATGATCGCATTCTGATCGCAAGTCCTGGATATGGGCGAGCATCTCTTCCATCTCGGCGATACGTTCATCGATTGCTCTTTGAATTGTCTTGCGGCTGGTAAGTTCTGCACACATGGCAAGCAGAAGAAATTCGGATTTGAATTTGTCAAATGCGGGTGGCTGATGCAGCATTCTTACAAATTCAGTCCGTCCCGCATCCGTTATGGAATAGACTTTCTTGTCAGGTTTGCCGCTCTGTGTTTCCGCTCGGCATGAAACCAGCTTGTCTGCTTCCAGTTTGGAAAGTGTGGGGTAGATCGACCCATAGCTGATATCCACGAAGTACCGGAAAGCACCTTCGATCGATTGCTTTTTAATCTCGTAGCCGCTGGCATCCCCGAAATTCAGGATTCCCAGTATGAGCGTTTGTATATTCATGATTACCCACCTGAAGGAACAATGTCATCATTCCATGAACATCTGGTATATGATGGTTCGATATATATCGGTCAAGCATAAATTGCGCGACTTATTGTCAGAAATTTGGTGATCCAGCCATTGCTGGTTGTTTCTTGTGCTTGATCCAGGACGGAATTCACGGTCGCAACTCTCGCCACACGCATTGACGGTAGGCATGATTATCGAGAGAAATGGGATCTACCCGTGGAATTCACCAGTTTGACGATCCAGTACAAGTCCGTGTTCTTGCAAGTCATCCATGAGCAATTGCAAAAGTGGGCCGGAAATTTCCGCTGGTTTTCCAATCAGGTCCGGATCTTCACCCGGCATTGCGGCTGCCCGCAACGCTGTGCGCATGGGCCCCGGATCCAGCAGATTGATGCGCAGACTGGTCTTGCTGCATTCTGCGGCCCATGTTTTCACGAGACTTTTCAACGCGGCTTGTGAAGTAGCGTAGCCTCCCCAGAAGGGTTTTGATTCTTCAGAGGCTATACTTGTCATGAAGACAGCGCGACCTGCCTGACTTTCCCTGAGCAGGGGGGAAAGAGAGCAAATCAGTCTCCAGTTTGCCGTTACGTTCAACGCCTGTATCTTTTCAAACGTCTTTGGTTCGATGTGTTCAACCGGGGAGAGGCCACCCAGCATGCCTGCATTGGCCACCAGAATGTCCAATTTTTGCCACCGCTCGAATATTGAGGCACCGAGCCGGTCAATGGCATCATAATCCAGAAGGTCGATCGGAACGAGAGTGGCTGTTCCACCCAAACCCTGGATCTCATCATCCAGTTCTTCCAGACCACCAACCGTTCGCGCAATAGCGATTACGTGGGCGCCATTTCGTGCCAGTGTAAGCGCCGACTGGTAGCCAATACCACGTGATGCTCCGGTAACAACCGCAATCTTTCCTCCAAGCACGCGTCAGCCCTTCGCTTCTGCAAGCAGGGATATGCTGGAAACATTATCCCTGTCATCATGATCAGTCAGGCGTGTGGGATATTCGCCTGAGAAGCAGGCATCACAATATTGCGGGCTTTCGGAATTGCGGTTGGCTTCCCCGGCAGCACGGTAAAGTCCGTCCAAGGAAATGAACCCCAGTGAATCAACCCGGATAAAGTCTTTCATCTGCTCTGTAGTCATTCTCGATGCCAGAAGCTTGTGTGTTTCAGGCGTATCAACACCGTAGAAGCAGGAAGACATGGTCGGCGGACTGGCAATCCTCATGTGCACCGACGTGGCGCCAGCATCACGTACCATCTGAACTATTTTCTGCGAAGTGGTTCCCCGAACAATGGAATCATCAACGAGCACAACCCGTTTTCCTTCGAGCAGTCTGCTGTTGGCATTGTGCTTTAGCTTCACGCCCATGTGGCGGATTGAGTCGGAAGGCTGGATAAAGGTGCGCCCAACATAATGGTTGCGAATGATGCCAAGCTCGAACGGCAAGCCGGCCCCCTGTGCATATCCGATAGCGGCAGGCACACCAGAGTCAGGTACCGGAACGACAATATCCGCATCAGCAGGCGTTTCCTTGGCCAGTTCCACCCCGATCTGTTTGCGGATGTCGTAAACATTGTGACCTTCCATGACAGAATCCGGTCGTGCAAAGTAAACATATTCAAAAATGCAGAAACGTTTCTTGGCATTTTCAAACGGACGTAGCGAGCGCAGTCCCCGGTCATTGATGATCACGAGTTCGCCAGGCTCGATGTCGCGAACGGGGCGTGCACCGATAATATCAAGGGCGCAACTTTCCGAAGCAAGGATGTAGGAGCCGTCAAGGTCACCAAGAATGAGAGGGCGGATGCCTTGCGGGTCGCGTGCACCGATCAGTTTTTTGTTGGTAAGGCCGACAAAGGAAAATGCACCTTCCAGTCTTGCAAGGGAGGAAGTGAGCCGGTCAGCAAACATTGGCTCCTTGTCCATGGCAATCATGTGCAGAATGACCTCGGTATCCGATGTCGACTGGAAAATGGCACCTGCACGCTGCAACTCGCTGCGCAGCGTCAGTGCGTTGGTGATGTTGCCATTGTGCGCAACCGCAAAGCCACCGCCGGAAAATTCTGCAAAGAACGGCTGCACGTTGCGCAACTCGTCACCGCCCGTGGTTGAATAGCGGGTATGGCCAATCGCCCTGTGCCCCTTCAGGCGGTCCTGCACGCTCTGTTTTGTGAAGGTATCACCAATAAGCCCCATGTGCCGTTCAGCATGGAACTGTTGTCCGTCAAAGGATACAATGCCGGCTCCCTCCTGACCCCTGTGTTGCAATGCATGCAATCCGAGGGTTGTCAGGGCGGCGGCACTTTCGTTGTTGAAAATGCCGAAGACACCGCATTCTTCGCGGAGTTTGTCGTCATCCAAAAAAGACATTCCAGACTCTCAGGTCGACCAAGAAAGGTCGTGTTGCGCGCACCGCGTCAGGTATTCTGGCCTTCGGGCGCAGGTTCGGATTCAATGCCGAGCTTCTCGAAAACATAACCTGCCGGGTCATCCGGGATCATGTTGACAAGGCTTTCCCCCATTGCTTCAAGCGCCGGCTTCGATTTTGCGTTTGCAATCCACGAATATTGGTTGTCGGGAAAGAAATTCAAATAGAAAAGCAGAAGCACCATAACCAGCAATGCCCCGCGCGCTGCACCAAAGATGAAGCCGAGCGTTCTATCCAGGGCGCCGACACGGCTGTCTACAATAAAATCGGCGATTTTCATGGTAATCAGACTGACAAGTATCAGCGCTACCAGAAAGATTGCTGCCCCAGCGACAATATCAGGCACTTTCTCGTTGTTGGTAAACGAGCGAGTGTACTCCGCAGCATAGGGAGACAGCAGCTTGTAGAACGAAAATGCTGCTATCCCTGCAATCACCCAAGAGCTTATGGAGAGGATTTCTCTTGAAAACCCTCTGACCATGGCCAGCAATCCGGATATCAGCATCAGGACAATCAGAATAATGTCCAAAAGTTCAATTGGCATAGGTTGCCCCTTGTGAACCGCCTTTTCTCACGGTGGGGACATACTCCCAAATCACACGCTTTTCCAGTGAAAATGACACTTTCAAGACTTTTCTTTCATTGAAGCAATGCGAGCAGCCAAATCTGTCAGTTCGCGAATGCAGGTTACATCTATTCCCGCTGTCGAGGTTTCCTCGTCACGGGCAGTGGAGCAATAGGCACGGTGGAAGCCCAGTTTCCCGGCTTCCTTGAGGCGCAGACCTGCATGAGCAACGGGTCGAGTGCTGCCGGACAAGCTGATTTCGCCAAAATGTACGCTGTCAGCCGGCAGGGCTACACCACACAGTGAGGAAACAAGGGCCGCAGCAACTGCCAGGTCGGCGGCTGGCTCAACAATACGATACCCGCCGGCCACGTTCAAATACACATCATGATTGCCCAGTTTGACGCCGCAATGGGCTTCAAGCACGGCCAGAACCATTGAGAGCCTTGATGAATCCCAGCCGATAACGGCACGTCTGGGTGTACCAAGGCTGGATGGTGCGACCAGGGCCTGTATTTCGACCAAAACAGGCCTTGTTCCTTCTACACCTGCAAAAACCGCCGCTCCGGGTGAGGTTTCATTGCGTTCCCCGAGAAAAAGCTCCGAAGGGTTGGAAACTTCACGCAAACCCTTGTCCGACATTTCGAAAACACCGATTTCATCGGTTGCCCCGAAGCGGTTCTTGACTGTTCTCAGAATACGGTAATGGTGTCCGCCTTCACCTTCAAAATACAGCACCGCATCCACCATGTGTTCCACAACACGAGGACCGGCGATTTGCCCTTCCTTGGTAACGTGACCTACCAGCACAACACAGGTGCCGTGGTTCTTTGCATAGCGGATCAATGCCTGGGCCGAATTTCTCACCTGGGTTACCGTACCCGGTGCAGAATCGGCCTGTTCGGTCCACAATGTCTGTATGGAATCAATGATCAACAGGGCAGGCGGCTTGCCGGTTTCTAGCGTTGCAAGAATGTTTTCTACACTTGTCTCTGCCGCAAGCCCCACGTTCTGTTCAATTGCGCCCAGACGCAGTGCGCGCATCCTGATCTGTGCCACCGCCTCTTCGCCGGAAACATAGATAACGGAATGACCCTGACCTGCGATGGCAGCAGAAGCCTGCATGAGCAAGGTCGATTTTCCTATGCCGGGATCGCCACCCAGCAGGATGGCTGATCCTTGCACAAAACCGCCGCCGGTTGCCCTGTCGAGTTCGGATATGCCGGACGCAATTCGGGGGGCCTGTTCTGTTTCCCCTGCGAGCGAAACCAGTTGCACTGCCTGGCCCTTGCGCATTTGCTTGCCCGGGTTCGCGCCAATCCCTGCAGAAGGATTGTCCTCAACAAGTGTGTTCCATTCCCCGCATGAATCGCATTTGCCAGACCATTGGGGAAAGGAACTGCCACAACTCTGGCAGACAAACTGGGTTCGTGTTTTGGCCAAACTTAACCTCCGCGATATTCGCGATGATAGCGGTTGCCGAGTGAGGTTAGAAGCTCATACCCGATGGTTCCACAGGCTCTGGCCAAATCGTCAACAGGAATGGTGTTTCCGAAAAGTTCGAGCCACTGGTTTTCATCCAGTACTTGCTGAGGGACATCGGTAACATCAAAAGTAGTCAGGTCCATTGATACACGTCCCAGTACCGGCACACGATGGCCTGCAATCGCTCCCATTGCTCCGGCTGAACCGTCTTTGCGCAAGGTAACTCCGGCTCCCGAAGCCGAGCGATGATACCCATCCGCATAGCCGCCAGAGCACACAGCTACCTTTGTTTCACGGTCGAGATGCTGTTCTGCTCCATATCCGATGGTTTCTCCCTTTTCCGCACGCCGGATTTGTAGAATTCGTGCTTCGGCTGTAACAACTGGTTTCATGGGGTTTGGTACGTTGTTCACTGCTTCCGCACCATATAGCGCAATGCCCGGCCTCGTAGTGCTGAAGTGATAGTCTGCACCAAGCATGATACCGGCACTGTTCGCAAAGCAGGTTGACAGACCGGGAAACTGTTCTGCGGTTTGGATAAATGTTTCCAGTTGCTGGATGTTTTTTGGATCGTTTGGCTCATCCGCACAGGCCAAGTGAGACATCAGCATGACCGGATTAATGGAACCAAGCAATTCCGGGTTAGCTGACAATGCTTCCGCTTCTTGCATGCGCAATCCCAGGCGGTTCATGCCCGTATCGACATGGACAACAGAGGGGTGTCCTCCGCCATGTTCCTTCCACATGGCAATTTGCTCAATGCTGGATAAAACCGGGATGATGGATTGTTCAGTCGCTGTTTTTGTCGTTTCCGCAACAACACCGTTCAAAACGATAACACGCGCATCAGGCGATATTTTCCGAACGCGGATGGCTTCTTCCATCATTGCGGTAAAAAAGGTCTTGCACCCTGCCTTTGAAAGGGCATCAACAACAGGCTCAATGCCTAGCCCATAGGCGTCTGCTTTCACCACTGCTGCGGCTTCTGCATTACCCGACTTCTGTTTCATGAAACGCCAGTTATGGACGAGTGCGCTCAAGTCGATGGTAAGTCGTGGTGCCGTGGACATGTACTTGCTGAAAGTCGTTGCGGAATACCTTGCTTGGAGCAGCATTTCGCGCTGCAATCAACCCCTTGCAGCTGTTTCCCTTACCCGCGGAATTCCGGTATCTGTTCATCATCGGCAATATCGGAGAAGCGTGTGTACTCGGACTGGAAGCCAAGTCGGGCAGTTCCGGTCGGTCCGTGTCGCTGCTTTGCGATAATTACTTCGGCCCTGCCGCGTGCCTTGTTGAGCTTCTCTTCCCACTCAATATGCTTTTCTGTACCGGGTTCAGGTTCACCATTCTGTAGATAATACTCTTCGCGGTAAACAAAGAGCACAACATCCGCATCCTGTTCGATTGAGCCGGATTCCCTGAGATCGGAAAGCTGTGGGCGTTTGTCGTCGCGGCTTTCAACTTGCCTCGAAAGCTGTGAGAGGGCGATTATCGGAACATTGAGTTCCTTGGCAAGGGCCTTGAGGCCGGTAGTGATTTCGGTCACTTCCTGAACCCGGTTACCTTGGCTTTTTGATGTGCCCTGCATGAGCTGGATATAGTCAACCATCAGCACATCAAGGCCTTTTTGACGTTTCAGGCGTCTTGCCCTTGCAGCAAGCTGGGCAATGGAGATGCCCCCGGTTTCATCTATGAAAAGCGGTACTTTTGACATCTGGTTGACATAGGTTGTCAGCTTGTCAAACTCGGCTTCTGTAATTTCACCGCGCCGAATTTTCGATGAAGAAATTTCAGCTTGTTCAGAAATGATCCGGGTGGCCAATTGTTCTGCGGACATCTCCAGGGAGAAAAATCCTACAACTCCTCCGTCCAGCGCAGAGGGAGACCCGTCTGCTTTCACATCACCGGCATACCGGCTGGCAATATTGTAGGCGATATTTGTGGCAAGGGATGTTTTGCCCATGCCCGGACGGCCGGCAAGTATGATCAGGTCTGAGGGCTGAAGACCACCCATTCGACGGTCCAGTGCTTCGATATTGCTGGCGATGCCCGAAAGACCGCCACTTCGCTGATATGCCGCCGCCGCCATTTCAAGGGCAACATTCATGGCATTCCCGAAAGTATTGAATCCCTGATCATTGCCTCCTTTTTCCGCCAATTCGAAAAGCCGCCTTTCGGCATCCTCAATCTGGTCGGACGGGGAAGTTTCAACCGGTGCATCATACGCGATATTCACCATGTCTTCGCCGATGTTGATCAGGTTTCGGCGAGTTGCCAGATCATAGATTGAACGCCCGTAATCTTCGGCATTGATGATTGTTGTGGCTTCGGCAGCCAATCGCGCAAGATATTGCGCTATGGTCATGTCGCCGATTTTTTCATCGGCGGGCAGGAAGGTCTTGATTGTAACAGGATTGGCCGTCTTGGTTGCCCGTATCATGTCCGAAGCAACCTTGAAAATCTCCTGGTGCAGCGGTTCCATGAAATGGGCGGGTTGGAGAAAATCCGAAACCCGGTAATAGGCATCATTGTTTACCAGAATGGCGCCAAGCAGAGCCTGCTCCACCTCGATATTGTGTGGGGCAACACGATAACTTTTCTCTTCTCTTCCGATGCGTGGAACGGAGTCTGCCATGGATTTGCTTTCTGGTTCGAACTGCTCGTGTTGTTGTAACAGAGATACAGGAGGCATGCCTGCGGATATGGCAAACATGCTCATATTTGCCCATGATCCACTTCAATTCACAGCCAAATCAAAATAAAGAAAATATTGATTGACCGAGAATGCGCGATTCCCTTTGCGGAGGCAAAAAAAAGCGGGAGACTGGCTCCCGCTTGAAGATACTTGCCAGTCCTGTTGGAATCAGGACTGTTGCTCTTCGCTGTCGTCTGCGGTCTCGCCTTCAGCAGCTTCGGTTCCCTCAGCAAGTTCAACTTCCTCGGGGTTTTCAAAAACTTCTGAAAGGTCGAGGTCGTCTTCAAAGTCGGTAGCCTGATGTTCAAACTGCTCGTCACGCGCAGTCAGGTCCTCACCAGCCTCCTGGCGTTCGGCTTCGTCTTCGGAACGGGCAACGTTGACTGAAATTTCCGCGTTCACTTCAGGGTGGAGAGCGATCTCAAGCGCGTGAATGCCGATAACCTTGATCGGGTTGGTCAGGTTGACCTGGTTGCGCGATACCTTGAAGCCGTTTTCGTCAAGTACAGCTGCAATGTCCCGGGGTGATACAGAACCGTAAAGCTGTCCGGTCTGGCCTGCAGAACGGATAAGAACGTATGAATTGCCGTCGAGGGCGTCCTTGATCTTCTCCGCATCGGACTTGCGCTCTTCATTGCGTGCTTCCAGTTCGGCACGCTGTGCCTCGAAAACAGCCTTGTTGGCTTCATTCGCACGAAGCGCCTTGCCTTGCGGAAGAAGGAAGTTGCGGGCAAAGCCCGGTTTGACGGACACGATCTCGCCCATCTGGCCCAGTTTTGCGATGCGTTCAAGAAGGATGACATCCATGGTTTTGTTCCTTTCAGTAAAATGTCATTGGCCGTTCTTCGACGGCGGATATGCAGGGATGCCGTTGATGTTTCGAAATATTCCGGTAACGGCAAACAGGTAAATCGGAAGATAGAGTATGGCGATCAGCGCATAGGCTATGATCACCAGCAGTAGCCCGCCGGGATTTTGACGGGACTTGAGATGAAGGTTGGCAAGTCCGAGAAGGGCGAATGCCATGATGAAGATTCCAGCAACAACGCCGGAAACCAGTTGCACTTGCCCGCTTGCAAACGAGGCAAGCACAATGCTGGCTATCAGAATGAAAAGAGCAATTCTTGGCAGATTGGCCGTGGCAGGAATATCGTCGCGCGGCCGCGGCATGAGAGACAGCGAACGGGCGACAATTCCGGACAGATAGAGATTGGCAACATGAACGACCAGCCAAACGCCCGAAAAGACAAACGGCATGATCCGTATGATGCCATTGGCAAAACCGTCAAGTTCTGCCGGTGTCATGGTTTGTGCGTCAGGGTTTTGCCGAAGGATTTCCTCCACTGCGGCTTTCATCTGATTTGAAAGAAGGGCTTCATCATATCCGACCAGAAATCCCAGCGCGATAATCCCTATGGAAAGCATGGCACAAAGGTTGAAAAACAACTGGGGCAGGGGAAACCATTCCAGGTTTCCGTCTGCATCTTGCTGTGCAAGATTGACCTGATGACCGATGATCGAAGCCGGTATCGTAAAAGCAAAGCCGATTACGATTGCGGACTGCGTGCTGCCGACGATACCAGCAACCAGAATGGCAACGATTGAACTGCCAACACCCGCCACCGTTCCATAGCACAATGCGGCCACATAGATCGGGAATGCGCCCAGCAGCAACAATGGCATGCCGCCCGGGCCAAGACGCGCAGCTGACAGCACAAACAGGGCGCTGGCAAGGCCTGCAACCAGAATGGCTATGATATCTCGGGTCTTCATGTCGCTGTCCTGTCTTGCAGGGAAATCCCTGAACAGTTAGAGGTTTCTGGAACCTCAACTCGGTTTCAATTGTATTGCCCGCTCCAGGGGCAGCAGCCGGAGGAATGTTTCCCCCGGCGGTCTTGTTATTCAGCCGATTACGTAAGGCAGAAGGCCAAGAAAACGGGCGCGCTTGATTGCTTGGGCAAGCTCACGCTGCTTCTTTTGGCTTACTGCTGAGATACGTGAAGGCACGATCTTGCCACGCTCTGAAATATAGCGTTGCAGGAGTTTTGTATCCTTGTAGTCAATTTTCGGCGCATTCGGGCCGGAAAACGGACAGGTTTTGCGGCGACGGTTGAATGGGCGGCGTCCGCCGGAAGTGGATGCAATGGCCATGTTTGTTATCCTTCGCTCGATTTCTTGTCAGATGAATTGCCGTCACGGTCGCGGCGCGGTCCGCGGTCATCCCTGCGTGGGCGATCATCGCGGTCGTTTTTCTTCATCATTGCAGATGGACCTTCTTCATGCTCTTCAACACGAATGGTCATGAAACGAAGCACATCTTCATTGATGCGCATCTGACGCTCCATCTCGGCGATTGCAGCCGCTGGTGCATCAATATTGATGTGAAGATAATGTGCCTTGCGGTTTTTGTTGATCCGGTAGGCAGCTGTACGCAGCCCCCAGTTTTCAACACGACCGAAGCTGCCACCGTTTTCTTCAACGATGTTTTTGAACTGCTCAACAAGTGCTTCTGCCTGTTGGGAAGAAATATCCTGGCGTGCCAGGAATGTGTGTTCGTACAATGCCATGAAACTGGCCCTTTCCTTGTTTGTACCACAGGCTGTTGCGCAAAGCCTTCACGCCGCCTTTTCATTATGTTGCGTATTGCAACCGGAAAAGGGCTGTTCAGCGGTCGAGAGCGGAGACACGGATGGACAAGATTTGTTTAAATCTTTCAGCAGGTTATGTGAAACCTTACTGCCAACGTTCAGCCACCAGCAATCATGCCTGTGTCATTACAAGGGGCGTTATAGGGAAAAAGCCGAATTATGCAACCCTCTAAAATGTTACGGGGGGCTTGATCTGGTTTTGGTAAACTGGTTGTGTGTCATGTACGAATAACAATAATTTCCAACGCTGAGCCCAGGCTTTGAAAAGTTGGACAGGGAAGACATGGCAGCATCAAGCAAGAAGCCTGCCGCCAAATCGGGCGGGAGCAAGCCATCGTCAGGGGCAGGAAAGTCTGACCAGGGCAAGTCATTGCTACCGGAAGCTGTTCAGGTTAGCGATCTTCACAAGAGTTTCGGTTCACTCGAGGTGCTTAAAGGGGTCTCGATGACTGCGCGGGAAGGCGATGTGGTTTCCATGATCGGTTCCAGTGGCTCGGGAAAAAGTACGTTTCTCAGATGCATCAACCTTCTGGAAAAGCCGTCAAAAGGTGAAATATCGATTGGCGGTGAAGCATTCCGTTTCAAACGTGGTCCGGGTAATGAGCTAGAACCGGCAGACAAGAAGCAGGTGCAACGTCTGCGGTCATCGCTCGGAATGGTGTTTCAAAACTTCAATTTGTGGCAGCACATGACTGTTTTGGAAAATGTCATGGAAGCACCTGTTCAGGTGCTTGGATTGACCAAGGCGGAGGCCAGGGATCAGGCCAAGGAAATTCTCGAGCGGGTCGGCATGGCCGACAAACATGATGCTTATCCGGGGTTTCTTTCCGGAGGCCAGCAACAAAGGGCTGCCATTGCCCGTGCGCTGGCAATGGAACCGAAAGTCATGTTGTTCGATGAGCCAACATCAGCACTTGACCCCGAACTGGTCGGCGAGGTTCTCAAGGTTATTCGCAGCCTTGCCGAAGAGGGCAGGACAATGATCCTGGTAACCCACGAAATGAAATTTGCCCGGGATGTTTCCAGTCATGTCATGTATTTGCACCAGGGCATGGTCGAGGAAGAAGGGCCACCGAAAAAAGTATTTTACGAACCGGTAAGTGAACGCTGCCGGGAGTTTGTAAAGTCCATTCACTGATCAACAGACAGGAATGGCACGACAACCAAAAGGGAGAAAAACATGAGGAAACTACAGACTGTTATTGGTGCAGCGGCATTGTCGTTGGCCATGAGTGTGATGGCCCAGGCAGAATTGCGCCTTGGTCTTGATACTGCGCCATATCCTCCATTTGCAGAGAAAAATGAAGCAGGCGAGCAAACCGGCTTCGAAATCGAGCTTGGCGAGGCAATCTGCAAGGAAATGGGAGAAACCTGCGTCTGGACACCAATCGCTTGGGACGGAATTATCCCGGCGCTGACATCGAAGAAAATCGATGCGATTTTCGCTTCCATGTCGATTACCGAAGAGCGCATGAAAACCATCGATTTCTCCGACAAGTATTACAATACACCTGCGGCGATCGTTGCAGCCAAGGACAGTGATATTTCAAGTGATCCGGCAAGCCTGGAAGGAAAGATTGTCGGTGTGCAGGTCTCTACAACGCATGCCAACTATGCTGACAAGTACTTCAAGGACACCGCCGATAACGTGAAGACGTACCAGGCCTTTGATGAGCACAACAATGACCTTGTAGCTGGCCGTGTGGATGCCGTGGTTGGCGACAGCCTTGCTTTCAAGGATTTTCTTGAAACCGATGCTGGCAAGAACTTCGAAGTCAAGGCCGAGCTCAATGACGATGCCATCTTTGGCCCTGGTGTTGGTGTCGGCCTGCGCAAGGAAGATACGGAGTTGAAGGAAAGATTCAACGCAGCCATCAAGAAGGTCCGGGAAAACGGAACTTATGAAGAGATTGCGAAGAAATATTTCGACTTCGACATATTCGGAAGCTGATTGCATCTGAACTTTTGGCCCCGGCACATGGTGTCGGGGCTTTTTGCAGGTAGCCCATGCACGATATCCTATTAGCCAGTTTCACCTTGGCAGACAGCTTGCCGTTTTCCCTTCAGGGGTGGGGGGACAATCTGCTGGCTGGCCTGGGAAAAACTGTCACAATTGCGCTGGGTGCGTTTGCGCTGGGGCTATTGATTGGCTTGCTGGGCGCGCTTGGCAAGCTGTACGGACCATCGCCTCTCGTCTGGTTTCTCGAGTTTTATACAACCATTATCCGTGCGGTACCCGAACTGGTGCTTATTCTGCTGTTGTATTATGCAGGTACGGATCTTCTCAACCGGACGCTCGAATCCTTTGGTTACCGGCCTCTCGACATCAGTGGTATCTCGGCCGGCATTGCAGTGCTTGGCATTGTAATGGGGGCTTATGCCACAGAAGTCATGAGGGCGGCTATCAAGGCAGTGCCACCGGGGCAGATGGAAGCAGGCAAGGCCTATGGTATGTCAGCATTCCAGATATTGCGCAGGGTAACGCTTCCGGCCATGCTTCCGTTCGCAATTCCAGGTCTCGCCAATCTCTGGTTGATCGTGACCAAGGATACCGCATTGCTGGCGGTTGTCGGCTTTGAAGAACTTGCCAGCGTCACACGGCAGGCAGCAGGCACTACTCGCAATTATCTCTTTTTCTTCTGTGTTGCCGCAGTGATGTATCTCTGCCTGACATTGGTTTCCAACATGATTATCCGTCGTCTAGAAGCATATTACAGACGCGGTCAGAAACCATTGGAGCATAGCTGATGGTTTGGGATTGGCTGCCGGAATACGCGCCCCGTTTCGTCGAGGGATTCTGGATCACGATACAACTGCTTGCCATGTCAGTTTGTTTCGGAATGCTGCTTGCTGTGCCGATTGGCCTGGTTCAGGTAACCGGCCCACGACCCCTGGCATGGCTGGCCCGAGGATTTTGCACCTCAATTCGCGGAACCCCGCTTCTGATACAGCTTTGGCTTATCTATTACGGTTTGGGTTCCGTATTCCCTTCTTTCCCCGAAATTCGCCAAAGTTTCCTGTGGCCTTATCTGAGGGAAGCATTCCCGTACGCCGTCTTTGCTTTCACCATGTCTGTTGCGGCTTATTCAGGAGAGGTGATGCGTGGCGCATTCCAGGGCGTTCCCAAGGGCGAGCTTGAGGCCGCAAGAGCTGTTGGAATGGGATCATTCAAAATGCTCTACCGCATATGGCTGCCCCGGGCATTGCAGAACGTGTTTCCGACACTCGCCGGTGAAATCGTGTTGACACTTAAGGCAACGCCTCTGGCTGCGACCATCACGGTGTATGACGTATTTGGTGTCGGGACCATCGTACGCCAGGAAACATACAGGGTATATGAGCCTCTCCTGTTGGTTGCTGCCATATACATATTCCTGACCATCATCATTGTTCTGTTCATGCGCTATCTTGAAAACCGGATTCCCACTCCGGCACGGTAACCGGCTGACAAAAACACATGATTGTACCAAACAGATTTTCGTCTCAAAGTTTGTTATAGTTGGTTGAATCAAAAACTCAGGCCGATAATGCAATATTCTGATTTATTTGGAAAAAACACCGGAATCCTTCTGTTGGCGCTGGCTTGCCTTGCCATGTTTGCGCCGCTTGCCCATGCGTATCAGATAAAGCCCTACAAGGACCGTATCTTCAAATACAGGACACCCATTGCCAAGGAAGACAATGGCGACTTCCAGATACTGCCATACGACCCGAAGCTGGATATCAACAAACGTGATGAAATGCCTGTAAGAAAGGTAAAGGGCTATTACGTCTCATCCAGACCCAAACGACATGAGAGGGACCTGTCAGTTTCCGGGAATGGCAAGCAGTTGACCCATTTTGCGGTTGGTAAAATCTCTGGCGGCTCAAAAATGACCGTGATTTTTTTGCACGGGAGGGATGGAAGTCGTCACCTTGGTTTTAATGACGACAAGTTTGGCGGCAATTTCAACCGCGTGAAAAACCTGATGTACAGGAACTCGGGTTTGTACATCAGTGCTGATTTCTCGGATTTTGAGGAGGAAGGACGCAAGGATATTGAAGCCCTTGTTTCTCATTACCGCCCCAAAACCACAGGAAAGCTTGTGGTAGCTTGCGGATCAATGGGCAGCTTTCTTTGCTGGCGGCTCATGAAGACACCCGCATCAAACCAGATGATTGATGGTTATGTAATCATGGGAGGATTTCCTGATCCGGCGTTTGTCAAAACCGGGCAGGTAACAGTACCTGCAGGCCAGAAACCCATCTACATGGCTCATGGCGGCATTGACTATGTATATAGCTGGAAAGATGCAAAACGGTTTTATGACGGCCTACGCAGCAAGGCACCGGGTTATCCTGTCAGGCTGGTGGTTTTCGACGGCGGGAAACATGGCACGCCGGTACGGATGATAGACTGGCGTGTAGCCCTTAACTGGATTGCCGCACAGCCCTGATTCATTGCCTGAAAGGGGAATCCGCGTCAAACTGCCTTGACTTACGCCTTTTGAACAATCACAAGACGCAGACTTTTCTGCACAATAATCCAAACCAAGCGGGGTTCGCATGACTTTAGCAGTTGTCTTTCCTGGACAGGGAAGCCAGTCAGTTGGAATGGGGCAGGCTCTGGTGGAGGCATCACCGGCTGCAAAATCTGTATTTGATGAAGTTGATGAAGCGCTGGGTGAAAAACTGTCCGCGATCATTCTCAACGGTCCGGAGGATACTTTGACCCTGACGGCAAATGCCCAACCGGCTCTCATGGCTGTATCCATGGCTGCGATAAGAATGCTTGAGGAAAACGGTTTTTCACTCGAACAACACGCTTCCCATGTCGCCGGACATTCGCTTGGAGAATATTCTGCTCTCTGCGCAGCAGGCACTTTTTCCGTTTATGATACAGCGCGTCTGTTGCGTATTCGGGGAAATGCGATGCAGGCTGCTGTTCCTGTAGGGGAGGGAGCCATGGCGGCCATCATCGGGCTGGATGATGAGACTGTCAATGCAATATGCACCGAAGTATCCGGCGATGGTCCATGCCAGGTCGCAAATGACAATGGTGGCGGACAGCTTGTCATTTCAGGAGCCAAGTCTGCAGTGGAAAGAGCAGCATCCCTTGCCAGTGAAAAAGGCGCCAAGCGTGCTCTCCTGCTTCCGGTTTCTGCTCCATTCCATTCGGCCATGATGACACCGGCCGCTGAAGCCATGCAGGAAGCACTTGCCAATGTGAGCATGAACGATCCCGTGGTGCCACTTGTCGCAAATGTGCTGGCTTCTCCTGTCACGCAAGCCGATGAAATACGAAAGCGTCTTGTAGAGCAGGTAACAGGGCAGGTACGTTGGCGCGAAAGTGTTGAGTGGATGGCAGCAAACGGGGTTACCAATCTTATGGAAGTGGGATCTGGCAAGGTTCTTTGCGGTTTGGCCAGACGTATCACTCGTGACTTGTCGACATCCAATGTGGCGACACCTGATGATGTGTCCGCAGCGATGGAAAAACTCACCAGCTAAACGCCGGGTATCGGACAGGGACAATCAGAACCAAAATGGAACTAACAGCCTTCACTGACAGCTGAAAAGGCGCGAAAGACAGGAAATTCTGGAGAAGAAAATGTTTGAGTTGAATGGAAAAAAGGCTCTGGTTACCGGTGCATCGGGCGGGATTGGCGAGTCAGTCGCCCGCATGCTTCATGCGCAAGGGGCAATTGTTGGCCTGCATGGCACCCGTGAAGAAAAATTGCAGGCCCTTGCAAAGGAGCTCGGTGAACGAACTGTAGTGCTTCCGGCAAACCTGTCTGATCTTGATGCTGCTGTTGAGCTTGGCAAAACGGCGGAAGAAAAGCTTGAAGGTGTGGATATTCTTGTAAACAACGCAGGAATAACCCGGGACGGGCTTCTGGCACGCATGTCCAATGAGGATTGGGATGATGTAATCCGGGTGAACCTGACAGCTGTTTTCCGTCTGACAAAGGAAATTGTCTATCCGATGATGCGTCGCAAGAGCGGCAGGGTTATCAACATCACGTCTGTTGTAGGCGTTACCGGAAATCCCGGCCAGGCAAACTATTGTGCTTCCAAGGCAGGAATGATCGGCTTTACCAAGTCACTGGCTCAGGAAATTGCCTCCAGAAATGTTACTGTGAATTGTGTTGCGCCCGGATTTATCGCTTCTGCAATGACAGAAAAACTGAATGACAAGCAAAAGGACGCCATTTTGGGCGCCATCCCGATGAAAAAGATGGGGCAGGGGGATGACATTGCTTCGGCTGTGACATATCTCGCCAGCGACGAAAGTGCTTACATGACAGGACAAACCTTGCATGTGAACGGCGGAATGGCCATGATCTGAAGCCAGACAAAATAGAGCAAATAGTCAAACTGCAAGTCTGGAACTTTGAAATAAAGTATGGTACCCGAGCGCAGAATTTTGATAACAGGCCGTAGTATCTAGTATTGGCCACAACTTAAGCAAGAACGCCCCATAAGGGCCCAACAGTCGAGGACTGAACATGAGTGACATTGCTGAACGCATCAAGAAAATCGTTGTAGAGCACCTGGATGCAGATGCAGACAAGGTAACCGAAAACGCAAGCTTTATTGACGATCTGGGTGCCGATTCACTCGACAACGTTGAACTCGTCATGGCTTTCGAAGAAGAGTTCGATGTTGAAATCCCTGACGATGCGGCCGAGACAATCCAAACGGTCGGTGATGCGATCAAGTTTGTGGAAAATGCGAAATCCTGACCAGTATTTTCCTGTAACAGGTTAAAAAAGGCGGCCGAGGGCCGCCTTTGCTGTATCAGCTTCCGTTTATTGTGTTTGCGGGATAGGCTCATTGTCCCGCTGAAAGAAAAATGACGAGGAATTTGGCGTATGAGACGTGTGGTCGTAACCGGAATTGGCATGGTATCCCCGCTTGCATGCGGTGCAGAGGCAACCTGGAAGCGTATCCTTGAGGGTGACAATGCCGCTGCCCGTATTGAAAATTTCAATGTTGAAGATGTCTCCGCCAAGATTGCATGCCAGATTCCGTTCGGTGACGGAAGCAACGGCACTTACAATGCCGATGATTGGATGGAACCCAAAGAGCAACGCAAGGTCGACCCCTTTATCGTTTACAGTGTTGCCGCCAGCGATATGGCACTGGATGATGCCGGCTGGCACCCGACTGACGATGAGGATTGTTATCGAACCGGTGTCTTGATTGGTTCGGGCATAGGTGGTCTGCAGGGGATAGAGCAAACTTCTTTGCTGTTGGCGGAGCGTGGTGCTCGCCGGGTCAGCCCGTTTTTCATCCCCGGGCGTCTTATCAACCTGGCTTCAGGTCACGTTTCAATCAAACATGGTTTGAAGGGCCCCAATCATTCAGTTGTTACTGCTTGCTCTACCGGGGCGCATGCCATCGGTGATGCCTCTAGGCTGATCATGCTGGGTGATGCGGATGTAATGGTTGCTGGAGGCACCGAGTCACCCGTATGCCGCCTCTCCATGGCGGGGTTTGCTGCCTGCAAGGCGCTGTCCACAAGTTATAATGATGATCCTCAAAGCGCCTCCCGCCCTTACGATAGGGATAGGGACGGGTTTGTAATGGGCGAGGGCGCCGGAACTGTCGTGCTCGAGGAATACGAGCATGCAAAGGCAAGAGGCGCCAAAATCTATGCAGAAGTCGTGGGCTATGGTCTTTCTGGCGATGCGTTCCACATTACGGCGCCTGCGGAAGATGGCGACGGAGCCTATCGTTGCATGAGCGCTGCCCTGCGTAATGCGAAAATGGATGCTTCACAGATTGATTACATCAATGCCCATGGCACGTCGACGATGGCCGATACGATTGAACTCGGAGCTGTTGAGCGACTTCTTGGCGGTTCGGCATCCGGTGTATCCATGTCGTCAACAAAGTCTGCCATCGGTCATTTGTTGGGCGCAGCCGGAGCGGTTGAAGCCATTTTCTCCATGCTTGCCATACGCGACAATGTGGCTCCTCCGACACTCAACCTTGATAATCCTGAACGTGAAACTGAAATTGACCTGGTTCCCCACAAGCCAAGGGAACGTGAGATAAATGTTGCGCTTTCGAATTCATTCGGATTTGGTGGAACAAATGCTTCTTTGATTTTCAAAGCGGTATGACACAGCGGATTCCAGTGTTACAAAGACGCTGGATTCGTTGTTTTGCAAAACATTGGGGCGATTGTCTTGCATCGGAAAACGGCCATATTTCTGTAGTGTAGAACGTGGCGGAATTCGCTGAATTAGTCAGGATAATATCTCTTTATGAACACCAGCCAGAGTGACAGCAATCAGGGTTCTTTTGGTGGCCGTGACGCCAGTGGAATATCATTGAAATCGCCAAAAGAAGCTTTGAAGCCAAAAGATGCCCCGCCCCCGCCAAAACGCAGTAACCGGGCGCGGCACGGTTTTATCGTGGTCATGAACTTTCTGATGTCATGCATCGTATTCGTTGTGCTTGTTCTGTCGGGAATTGTGTTGTGGGGAAAGTCGGAATTCGAAAAGCCGGGCCCTTTGCAGAGTGACCAGACCGTGCTGATCAAGGAAGGCTCCTCACTGGACACCATTGCCAACCAGCTTGCCGATAATGGCGTTATTGATGGCCCGTGGATATTCCAGAACGGTGTGAAAGCCTACAGGGCACAGCGTCAGATGAAGGCGGGCGAATATCTTTTCCATCCTGCCATGAGCATGAAAGACGTGATGGAAACCATTCGTTCAGGAAAGGGCATACTGTACAAGGTGTCTGTTCCTGAAGGTCTGACCGTAGCCCAGGTCTTTGACCGTCTGGCAAAAAGCGAAATTCTTGAAGGTGACCTGCCTGCTGAGCACCCTCCCGAAGGCAGCATCATGCCGGATACCTATCCGTTTCAGCGCGGCACAAGCCGCAAGGAAATGCTTGAAAGGATGATTGCTGCCCAAGAAAAAGTGGTTGAAGAGGTGTGGCAGCGGCGAGTGGATGGTTTGCCTGTCCAAACCAAGCAGGAATTTGTCACGCTTGCATCCATTGTGGAAAAGGAAACCGGCGTCGCAAGGGAGCGTCCGCATGTGGCTTCCGTCTTTATCAACCGGTTGCGCCAGGGAATACGCTTGCAATCAGACCCGACCATTATTTACGGACTGTTCGGAGGTGAGGGGAAACCCAAGGATCGACCGATTTACAAATCGGATATCGAGAAGCCCACGCCCTACAATACATATGTTATACCGGCACTTCCTCCGGGGCCAATCGCAAACCCGGGGCGTGCTGCTCTGGAAGCGGTTGCCAATCCATCCATTACAGATGATCTCTATTTTGTCGCCGACGGTACAGGTGGTCACGTCTTTGCCAAAACCCTCGAAGAGCACAACCAGAATGTTGCTCGCTGGAGAGCCATAGAAAAACAACGTCAGGCTGAGGCAGAGAAAAAAGCACAAGAGTCGGCGGATGTGGGAAACAGTGAGTCTTCGGGTTCAAATGCCGAAACTACCGGCGCACAATAAATTGGTTAGCCGAACAAAAGGCATGTGATGGCACTTCAGAGCATGACCGGGTTCTCCCGATCAAGGGGGGAATTCTCCGGAATTTCATGGACATGGGAAATCCGTTCTGTGAATGGCAAGGGACTGGATGTAAGATTGCGTATTCCACAGGGCTACGAAGCGCTGGAAATACCGGTACGCAAACAGCTTTCCGGAATGTTTTCCCGAGGTAACCTGCAGGTCTCTTTACAGGTCTTGCAGGCAGTCGACGCACTTCTTCCGAAGGTGAATTTTACTGTCGTTGACTCCTTGCTTGAATCAGCAAGGGATATTCAGCAAAAACTGGGTGGAGAACTGCCTTCAGTGTCTGATTTGATGGGCATGCGCGGGGTCATCGAATTTTCCGAAGCAAGTGTAACCTCTGAGGAAGAAGAGGCCCGAAATCTGAGTATGTTGGAGAGTCTGGAAGTGGCTGCCAACGCGTTACGGGAAATGCGCGAAGAGGAAGGCGCAGCGGTTACGATGGTACTGGAAGAACAGGTAGGCCGGATTACAGGTTTGCGGGATAAGATTGATGCCAACGAGGCGCGTCTGCCGGAATCAGTTTCCAAGAGACTTGGAAAGCAGGTAAGCCGTTTGCTGGAAGCCCAGTCAGACCTCGATGGAGACCGCTTGTATCAGGAAGCTGTTATTCTCGCAGCCAAGGCGGATTTGCAGGAAGAACTGGACCGGCTGGCAGTTCACGTGGATAGCGCCAGAAAAATTCTGTCGGGCAACGGACCTGTCGGACGCAAGCTGGATTTTTTGGCACAGGAGTTCAATCGTGAATGCAATACGATCTGCTCCAAATCAAACTCTGCTGAGGTAACCTCACTTGGTCTCGACATGAAACTGCTGATAGACCAGTTCCGTGAACAGGTACAAAATCTGGAGTGAAGCTGATGGATGTACAGTCAATTACCCGCCGTGGCGTCATGCTGGTTCTCTCCTCTCCGTCTGGTACGGGAAAGTCAACAATCGCACGAAACCTGTTGTCAAACGAGCCAAACCTTACGATGTCGGTCTCTGTTACAACCCGCAAACGCAGAGGCAGCGAGATAGATGGTACGCATTATCATTTCATATCGGAACGTGAATTTGATCGTTTGAAAGACAGTGACGCATTGCTCGAATGGGCACATGTACACGGAAATTATTACGGTACGCCCAGGGATGCGGTTGAATTGGCATTGGGTGACGGTCGGGACATGTTGTTCGACATAGATTATCAGGGTGGTCAACAATTGATGGAGAAGGCGCGGATTGATGTTGTCTCCGTATTTCTGCTCCCGCCATCTATGGCTGAACTGAAAAAAAGATTGGTTCGTCGTGCTGAGGATGCGCAGGATGTGATTGATCAGCGCCTCGCCAATGCCGCAGAAGAAATCACCCATTGGCGGGAATATGACTATGTTGTTGTGAATGAGGACCTTGATAAGGCTTTCCACGAAGTCCACTCCATACTGGTCGCCGAGCGGTTGAGAAGGGACCGCAGGCCTGGATTGTTCCAGTTTGAGGAAGCGCTGCTGAACGGTTGAGCGTTACAGTGAATTTGCCAGTGCAACAAAACCGGCAATGTCTATTTCTTCGGCCCTGCGAGTAGGTTCAATACCCGCTTTATCGAGTAACGCTTCTCCGCCCAGTGATTTCAGGCTTGATCTGAGCATTTTGCGTCTTTGGCCAAACGCAGCCCGGGTAACCATTTCCAGTTGCCGATAATCACAGGGCAGCGGTTCTGCGCGTGGCTCAAGATGAACAATGGATGACGTAACCTTGGGAGGAGGGGAAAATGCCTCGCGGGAAACATCGAACAGGATTTGCGCGGTCGTTCTCCAGCCACACAAAATGCCAAGTCGTCCGTAGTGTTTGTCACCCGGTTTGGCACAAATTCTTTCTGCCACTTCTTTCTGGAACATCAGGGTCAAGGAAGAATAGAACGGTGGCCAGAGTTCACCCTCGATCCAGCCTGTCAGAAGCGGAGTCGCGATGTTGTAGGGCAAATTGGCAACAATCTTTACGGGCCTGTCTGTCAGTGTCCTTGCATCTGTTGCAAGGGCGTCACCCTCGATAATTTCCAGCTTGCCGGGATAGTGTGACTGGATTTCATGAAGCGCTTCTATACATCGGTGGTCACGTTCAATGGCTATGACCTTTTCGGCACCCTCGGCGAGCAAGGCACGTGTCAATCCACCTGGCCCGGGACCGACTTCAATAACATCATGGTTTGAAAGATCGCCTGCGGATCTGGCAATCCGCGAAGTGAGATTGAGATCGAACAGAAAGTTCTGCCCCAGGGATTTTTTGGCCCTGAGATCAAACTTCTCAACGATTTCACGTAATGGTGGCAGGTTGTCCATGCTGTTCACCGCCGTGATCCCATCTGCCATGCCATTTTGAGAGCAGCTACAAAGCTTGATGGGTTAGCCTTGCCTGTTCCTGCTATGTCATACGCCGTACCATGGTCTGGTGATGTGCGTATGAATGGCAGGCCCAGGGTAACATTGACTGCATCATCGAATGCCAGTGTCTTTGCAGGTATCAGTGCCTGGTCATGATACATGCAGATGGCTACATCATATCTCTTGCGGGCCGCCTCATGAAACATGGTGTCTGCGGGCAAGGGGCCAAGCGCATCCAGACCAGCGTCTTGCAGTCGTTTGACTGCTGGCAAAATAATTTCCTGGTCTTCCGTTCCCATGCTTCCGTCTTCTCCTGCATGCGGATTAAGCCCGGAAATGGCAAGACGGGGGGATGCAATTCCAAATCGCTGCCCAAGATCCCGGGCAGTAATTGATGCGGTTTCGAAAATCAGGTCTGCTGTCAGAAATTCCGGTATGCGGCTAAGCGCTAAGTGGATAGTAACCGGCACTGTTCTCAATTCAGGGCCGGCTAACATCATGACCGGAAGATGCGCTTGACCGGTCTTTTCGCGACCAAGCTCTGCCAGATATTCAGTATGTCCGGGGTGGTTGAACCCGGCATCATACAGGACTTTCTTGTTTATGGGGCAGGTTACCACGGCGGAAGCTTCGCCTGTGAAGCAAAGATCCACGCTTGTACTGATTGCCTTGATGGTTGCCACTGCATCAGCGGCGTCTGGAGCACCTGCTTCACCGTTAACCGTCCCGCCGGTATCAAGAACGCTGAGCTTGTCTGGATCTGCTTTTTGGCCAGCTGAATAAGCCGTGATAGGCGTATCGAACCCGAGTTGCCTGGAACGCCGGTCAAAAAAATCAGGTGATCCGGCTACAAAAAACGGCGGGAGAGACAAGGCGTGTCTGTCTTGCCATGCCCTCAGGATAATATCCGGCCCAATTCCGGAAGGGTCTCCCATGGTAACGGCAAGAGGAGGGGTGTCGGCCATGGCTAGCCGGCTCCTTGGGTTTACTGGTAAACGATTGTTGCGTTTTCGCGCAATTGGTCGAGATATTCTTTCTCCACGCCGTTGGACTTGACGTTGAAGCTGCTGAAGTTCTCTGCCTGTTGGGCAACCACTGCCGCGCGATCATCACTAACAAGACGTTTGCTGCACACCGCGAAAAACTCCACGCCGTTTTTGGTTTCGCGGATACTGGTCGTACCTTTGCCATCAGCATTGAGTATCGGGTCTTTCCAGTCTTGCGGTAGTTCCGGCTCAAGAACCCTGCGTCGGTCAATGATGGTGACATCTTTCAGGTTTTTTGCAGAATCAATGGCTTGTTCGCATCCGGGGAAGCGTTGGCGAAATGCCTTGGCTTCCTGTTTCCTGGCTGACAGCGTTCCAGAATTGCGTCTTGCGGCCGGAATAACAAACACAATCTGTTTCAGGGTATATTCTGTCAGTTCCGGTTTTTCACTGCCGCTTTTTCTCAGGCCGGTAACAACATCCCGCTCATTGATCTGTCTGGTTTTTGCCAGAAACCGTCGTTGCACTGTACTGCTCCAGCTCATCTGGCTTCGTATGAATTCCTTGAAGTGCGATGCACCAATGCCAAGCCTTCCAAGTTCTTTAGAAAGCTGTGCCGGGGTGGCACGATTGCTTTTGGCAAACTGGGCATACGAGCTGTCAACCTGGGCATCACTTGCAAGTGTCTTGAGGCGTTTTGCTTCGCCAATCTTCAATGCCTGTTCGATCAGCTCCTTTTCGGCGACTTCAGCCCGGTTGCCCCCGACGCGGCGAACCTTGAGGAATGCTATCCGGCGCTGGATTTCATAATTGGTGATCGGTGTGCCGTTTACCAGTATCTTGATGTATCCGCCGCGATTGTTGACTTTGCCCTGTTTCCTGATGACCTTGGCCAGCTCTTCGTTCTTCTCGGCTATCGCCGGCGCATCAGAGCTTTCCACACCTTCCAGTGCTGCAGTCTGCGTGTTGCTGCCATCCTTGCTTTTGGATTTTGTTTCGCTTTGTTGCTTGCTTGCATTGGAGGTTGACGTGGTCGTGTTTGTGCATCCTGCCATGGCAAGAAGCAGCAGACCACATACAGACTTGAATACTAACTCGGTCGGTTTCATGTTTCTTTCTCAAGCAAGCCAGCAAAATAGTGCTGAGTGGTTCAAACTACCTAAATTTGTTGGTTTTATGAACCATTCACACAGTGTTTTGCGCAAAATTCGCAGAATTACTGCTGATCCTCATCAAAATCAAACGAGCGCTGGAAGCCGCCCAGCGTCCTGAATCCTACAGAAAAACTGATCGCTCGTTCTGTATTGTCTCCAGTAAAATCGCTGTCGACATTCGAATAACCCAAGGCGATGGAGAAGCAATCATCATCATAGGCTATGCCAATGGTTTCCCGGAAAACTTCTTCAGTTTCAATGTCATAAGCAAGCCCCCCAAACACTCGCCAGTTCTCGTCCAGCCGCACGCTGCCTGATCCGCGTATCTCGTGACGAGCGCGATTGAAGCGGTAGTTCGGTTGCGCTTCAGTGTAAATGTAGGAACTGTTGAACGAGTATTGTGGTTGGGCAACACCAAGCGATACTTCACTGCGCTTCAGACCAAGATCCTTTTCATCCAGTCGAACCGAGACGCCGGTTGAAAAACCTGCCCCATCATCAAGTTGGACGGAAGCGACATAGTCTGAACGGTCTGTTTCAAGGCCGGATTCTTCACCGGCATTGGTGAGGTCAGCCGTGCTTGCAAAGGAGTTTCTGCCTGCCAGATGGAAGGATTGACCCGCAACAACATTTACGCTGCCACCGCTCGCAAAACTTGCCGAGTAGCGGAAGCCGACATTGGCACGCGTACCACCTTCCACACGGTCATAGCCGGAGAACTTGTCGCGTTGGAAGAGGTTGGAAGTATCAAAAACAAAGCTTTGTGCATCTTCGTTTGCAAATCGCCCGATGTGGGTTTCATCCGGACGAACGATAATCTGTGCAATCGGCTCAAAAATCTGGCTGACTGTGTCGCTTTGTGCAATCAGCGGATAACGGATTTCAAGGGATGCAGCCGGGGTAGAGCGATAGATGCTTTCATTCGTGGTCAGCGGATTAAACGGACTGTTCAGGTCTGAATTCTGGTAAATTGCATCCCCGCGATAGCTCAACTCTCCTGTAACAACTGCACCAGATACGATTTGAGAGCGTTTCCACTCGATTTCCGTACTGATCCTCGTCGTATTGCCTTCAATGCCGGAGAAGCGCTCATTTGGAGCAATAACTGCTGCATTCCCGTCCGGATTGGAAACCTGGAAAGTATTGCGGTTTACGCTGGCAAGATTGACGTTCAGGGAAACCTGTCCGAGGGTGAATTCTTCGCCGGAAACGGCATTGTAATCTAGAGATGGCAAAACACTTGCCTGCTGGTCGTCGAATGTTTGGTTACCAGGGGTTACAGGGTCAAAATCGATCTGGTTGTCCTGAACCAGAAAATCCTGGGCACGCAGATCGAAATAATTCTTTTCGCCAAGCCCGGTAAGGTAGATTTCATTGACAATATCACGCTCGTCTCCACCTTCGATGTCATAGGTACGCGCAAAATTGTTGTCTGTCTGGTAAAGGGCGTTCCAGCCGAATTTCCAGCGGTCATTGATGTCGAATCGGCCGGTGGTGATTACGGCATGACGATCTTCGACGACACTGTCGATGGTGCCGGCACTGAAGGCGCCTTGGTCGTCCTGCCTCATCCCTGCATAGTGAATGCTGTATTCGCCATTCTCCAGGCGTTGGCGCCATTCCAGTTCACCAAGAAAGCCCTGGCGGGCATAATAGGTGCCGTAGGCTGTGAGATCGTAATTGGGTGCCAGATTGAAAAAATACCCAATACGGGCATGTGCCCCCAGGCTTTCCGACTCGCCAAAGCTTGGGAACAGGAATCCCGACTTTCTCTTTATCGCAGGATCGGCGTGCGAAAAGCGGGCTACACGAGCAACCGGAGTGCCAAAAAACTCAAACCGTGCGTCTTCGTATTCAACTGTGCGGGTATTGTTGTCGATAATGACTTTCTTGGCCCGAATTTGCCACAGGGGTGGCTTTTCCGGGTTTTCCTTGCACTGAGGGCAGGCAGTATAAACACCATTGTTGAAAACAGTGGTCTCACCATCCAGTCGCTCGGCACTTTCGGCAGCAATGCGGGTATTTTCTGCTGTGGCAACATTGAGTGCGGATACAAAACCATCCCGAAAGTCATCGGTGATGTCGATTTCAGCAGCAAATATGCGGTTACCGTTTGGCTCAATGATTTCTACATTGCCCACAGCAAGCAGCCTGCCGCTTTGCTGGTTGTATTCAACCTTGTTGGCAACAAGAGAAAACTTGCCATAGACAATCTGCACATTGCCGGTGGCAATAACCAGCCCGCGATCATTGTCATAGGTCAGTGTGTCGGATTCGAGCAGTAACTGGTCTTCTTCACTCGGAAGTTGATCGCCAAACACCTGCTCTGCGACAATGCTTTGTGCCTTGGCAGAACTGATGGCGGACAGGGGAGCAAGCTTCTCATGACCCGCAGGCACAAACGCCAACAGGCCCGCAACCGCAGTGGTCGCGAGCAGGCGTCGCTGAAGGAGATTTTTACTCATCAGCTCTGCAGGTCCGGGACGTCTCAACTATCCGTCCTCCTGATAAAGCAAAGCACTCATTCCAAACAAAATAGCTACAAACCCTGGCGCCCATGCTGCCACTATCGGCGGCACGACCCCGTTATTGCCCAAGGCAATTATCAGACTCGAAACCGTATAAAGCACGAAGCCGGTTAATATGCCACCCAAAATCATCCTGCCGACCTGCCCAAACCGGACAAAGCGAAGCGATACCGTGGCCGCCACCAGAACCATTGCCAGAAGAAAGGCCGGAAGTGCCATCAACGAATGATGTCGAACCAGGTATGGCTTGCCATTGGTGCCTGATTTTTCAACCCTTTCTGCCGTATTGCGAAGGGACCAGAACGATACGCTTTCAGGGCGCGCACTAATGCCCAGCAGTTCATCCCTGGTTAACCTTGTTGGCATTTTGATTAAACTTTTAAGGGAATTCACGCCATTCTCGTTGGTGACGAACACATTTTCAAGCTGCCATTCGCCGGGTTGATAGGTTGCTTTAAGGACATCCATTCGCTCGTAAATTTGACCGGTTTCGTCAAGCCTGAGGATCTTCACATTATCGAGAACCTGTCCTTCTTCACGGGCAATTTCTGCATTAAGAATTGAGGTTCCCCCATTCGCATCGAGCTGCTTCACCCAGTACCCGCGGGTGGTGATATCTGCCCCCGGCTTTTCGCGCGCAAGAACAACGGCAGCAAGATCCTTGCTTTTCTCAAATGCACGAACCGAAAGGGGGTTATAGACGGTTGCGACGAGCATTCCGACAATGGCCGCAGAAATGCCGATGGGCAAAAGGAATTGCCATGCGGAAATACCTGCCGATCTGGCGACCACAAGCTCCATCTTGAGGTTGAGTTGGGTGAGGGTAATCATTGCTGCAAACAGGCAGGCAAACGGAAACGCCTGTTCAATGAAGGAAGGAGCCCGCAATAATGCGATCGTGTATAGTGACCAGAGGGAAATGTCGTCAATCCCGGCCGCTTTTCTCAACTGCTCGATAAAATCAACCGTCACTATGAGAAATCCGAGGCCGAGAACCATGCCCAGAAGAACCTTCACAAAGCGGATCGAGATATAAATGCCAAGGGTCTTGCCAATCATGCCTCAACCCCCGCACGTCTGCGCCTGTAGGTCTTGTAGGCATCCTGAAACCGCTCGACTTGCATAGCGATTTTCATGTTGAATTGTTCAACCCGCTGCATCACCGGCTTGGGGAGGCCTGCAGGGCGGTTGCGAATGACAAAAAAGCTGCCGACAAGAATACAGCCAATGGGAAGGGCATAGACATACCATACGGCCGAAGGGTCTGATTTGAGTGTGTTGATTGCAGAAAAGCCCATGCCACGTGCCACGATCACGCAGACCGTGGCTGTTGTAATTGCGGAACTGAAGCTTTGACGGTTGGAGCGGGCCTGGCCGCAAAATGCAAGAATGATCAAAACATATGCAAATGGCCAGAGCATCTCGGAAAACCGCTCGTGTATCTGGCTCCGAAACCTTCCCGGATTTTTCTGAAAATACTCGTCATTGGGGTTGGGAAAGAAAAGTTCCGTGGTCATGCGCTCTTTTGCGCGTCTTGATTTTTGAGGCCGTTCTGCAGAAAAGCTTGACAAGTCAAATACATAAGATTGAAATTTTATCAGGGAGACAGTTCCGTCCTTGCGGTTTGTCTGCTGAATGGCCCCGTCCTTGAGCTTGAGAAGGGAGCCGTCTTCATTGCGGGTGATGATGCCTTCACGGGCCGAGTAAATGATCGATGTATCCTCATCCCTGTCGTCTGCAATGAGAATGCCGCCGATGACGCCTGCTGCCCTGCGGTCGGCAATATGGAAGGTCAGCCCGTCATCAATCGTGTTGAATGTACCTTCCTGGATAATGACGGATACAAGGTCGGCCCTCATGTCAGTAATGAATTCGTTCAATTTGACAAGGCTGAGAGGGGACACAACGTGTCCGACTATTCCGGCAAAGATGCTGCACAGCAGCGCCAGAAAGAGCAGGGGTTTGGCAATCGTCCAGTTGGAGCATCCGCTTGCGGTAACAACAACAAGTTCGGTGTTGTTGTTCATCGCGTTGATCGTGTGGATGGTGGAGATAAGGAGCGCTACCGGAATGATGGCAAGCAGAAGGTCTGGTACGGCAAGACTGGTAAGGGAAAGAAACGCAAGGATCGTCTGGCCCTTGTTGTTGATGATATCAATTCCCCGCAGGACCTGAACAATCCACACCACTCCGGCAAGCGAGCCGAGAGTAACCAGGGTGGCAGTGCCAGCCTTGTCGAAAATATAGCGCTCAACCAGTTTCATGAATGCCCTGAAAGCCGCTGTTGTTGCGATCGTTTGGATACGAATGAGATTTGCGCCCCCGACTCGCAAAACTCTCCTGATTTCAATACCATTAGTGGCAGTCTTTGGCCAAAAATTGGCTCGTTTTTCACCTCTGAAAATGCCGAATTCGGTAAGGTGTGACCTTTTCGCCATGCCTCATCCGTTGCCAGACCAAACAGGCAGTTGATTGGTGCGCTAGCAACAAATCCCCGTCTCCCCTCGACAAGACGGCAAATTTCGCTACATCTTGCAGTTCAGATTCCCAGCGGAGGTCATATGGCTAAATTACCGGAAATCACTTTTTCAAAGAACTCCATCCCGGCAAAAGGAACACTTGTTGTGTTGCTCCCCAAAGACGCCGGTTTGCCGGCAGAGGTTGCGGAGCAGGCATTTGCCAAACAACTTGAAAAGGCAATCAAGGTGGAAGAGTTTTCCGGCAAGGCGCGCAGCAATTTGTCTTTGCTGGCTCCGGAAGGTTCACTGGACCGGGTTATTTTGCTGGGGTGTGGCGACCTTGAAGAAGCCGAAGAGAGTGACCTTCTGAAAACCGGCGGCAAGCTCATGGCCTTGGCAGGCAAGGCGGAAAAAGTGTTCGTGCTGACAAGTGGTGCAGGAGAATCCGAAGGCCTTTCAGCAAAGGTTGTTGCGACGATTGCCGCAGGGGCAAAACTGAGGGGCTACCGGTTCGATGATTACCTCACAAAGGGACGGGAGGCGGATAAAAAACCGAAAAAAGCTGTAAAAATCGGCTTTGGTTCCGACAGTCTCCCAGAAACGAAAAAAGAATGGTCGGTTTTCGATGGCGTGACGGACGGTGTTTTGCTGGCCCGCCAGTTGGTCAATGAACCGGCAAATACACTAGGGCCTGTCGAGTTTGCCAAGAAAGCCAAAGAGCTTGAAAAGCTGGGCGTTGAGGTTGAGATCCTTGAGCCTGCCGCAATGAAGAAACTGGGTATGCATGCGCTTCTCGGAGTCGCTCAGGGTGCCGATAGGCCGGCTCGCATGGCAATCATGCAATGGAAGGGCGGAAAAAAAGGAGCTAAGCCACTCGCTTTTATTGGCAAAGGGGTTGTGTTTGACACCGGCGGTATTTCAATCAAGCCTGCCGGAGGAATGGAAGACATGAAAGGTGATATGGGCGGTGCCGCCGCTGTCACCGGACTGATGCATGCGCTGGCTGCACGCAAGGCCAAAGCGAATGTTGTCGGTATTATCGGTCTTGTGGAAAACATGCCGGATGGCAAGGCGCAACGGCCGGGAGACATAGTCAAATCCATGTCTGGCCAGACGATTGAAATCATCAATACGGACGCAGAAGGCCGCTTGGTGCTTGCGGATGCTCTTTGGTACTGCCAAGACAGGTTTGACCCTGAATTCATGATCAATCTGGCAACGCTTACCGGCGCGATTCTGGTTGCCTTGGGCAAGGAATATGCCGGGATCTTTTCCAATGATGATCAACTGGCGGAAAATCTTACCAAGGCCGGTACCTCCACTGATGAAAAGGTCTGGAGACTGCCACTGGGCGAAGCTTATGACAAAATGATCGACACCAAGAACGCAGACATGAAAAATACCGGCGGTCGATATGCGGGATCAATTACTGCCGGCCAGTTCCTGCAACGTTTTGTCAATGACAAGTCATGGGTTCATATTGATGTGGCAGGCACCGCGATGGCAGCACCGACCAATGAATACAACCAGTCCTGGGGTTCAGGATATGGTGTTCGTCTTCTCGACAGGCTTGTTGCGGATTTCTACGAATAATTTCAAGTAGACAAGCGAATTGTCAGGAGTCGCTGTCAGATGGCGGCGGCTTGCCGTTTTTCCCGTGCCAGACGAGGGTTCTGTAGAAAATCAGGGCTTGCTTGTAAGTTGCTTCGGCAGCATCATAGGTCTTTGACCATTCCTCGAATTGATCAGCGGAGATCTGACGCCTTCTCATCTGGTTTCGTTGCTGCAATTCTGCCTTGCGTACCTGGCGCCAGTTTTTCTCGATGCTCTTTCGGAAAGTTTCAAGATCAGACGGATGTTTGAACCGGTTCAGTTCGTGGATGGGCGTGGCAAGTGCCTCTCTGGTTGCCGAATCTGCAAAGGCTTCTGCAACACTGGCGGCACTCTTTGCTTCGCTGCATTTCAGAACAACGCCGTCCAGTGCACAGCCGGATGCGTATGCCGGGATATGCCACATTGTGAATGCCGCAAGGATCGCCATTGCAAAAAGTTTATAAAAGCGCATCTCTTTTTCCGCTTGTTGAATTGTGTCACCTTTTGTGAATTGGCATCCGAACCGTGTCAAGTTGGATTGGTAACCTGAGTTATGACTGAAATTCTCTTCTACCACCTCACAGAAAGAACACTTGACCAGGTTTTGCCTGGTCTTGTTGAGAAATCACTCTCCCGGGGCTGGAAAGTGGTGGTTCAGGCAGGCAACACGGAACGGATCCAGTCCCTTGACAGCCTTTTGTGGACATATCGGGAAGACAGCTTTCTGGCTCATGGTTCAACCAGGGATGGCTCAGAGCATTTGCAGCCGGTCTGGTTGACGGAAGGTGATGACAACCCGAATGAAGCGGCCATTCGGTTTTTGGTTGACCGTGCTGCGATCAACTCCCCGGAAGGGTATGAGCGTTTGGTTTACATGTTTGATGGTCATGACAATGCCGCAGTCGAACACGCCCGTGAGCGATGGAAGTTTCACAAGGAAAATCAATCTGATGGGCAACAACAGACCTATTGGCAGCAGACTGAAACCGGTGGATGGGAAAAGAAGGCGTAGGGATGGATGATATGGCAAGAGGGTTTGAGGAACGCCGGGAGGCCGGACGGAAGTTTGCGGATAGCCTGGACCGGTCAGGATTTGAAAACGATGTCGGCCGCAAGGATTTCTTTCGCTCTGTTTATGACAATGCCGCAGGAGACCCTGCTGCGATACCCTGGGCCGACATGGAACCCAAACGCACTTTGCTTGAATGGCTTGAGAACCATCCTTCTCACGAGGGGGAAGCAATCGACATAGGGTGTGGTCTTGGCGACAATGCCGAAGCAATAGCATCTTACGGATATCAAACCATCGGTTTTGACTTCTCCGAACAGGCAATTGAATGGGCCAGTCAGCGGTTTTTCCGTAGTACCGTTGATTACAGAACTGCTGATCTGTTGAATTTGCCAACACCCTGGCGTGGGAGGTTTCAACTGGTTCACGAGTGTTACACACTTCAGTCATTGTCACCGACAACCCTGTCCAGGACCATACCCGCAACAGCATCACTTGTGGCACCTGATGGAATCTTGCTGGTTTATGCGCGAGTGAGGCAGGATGGAGCGGAAGCAGATGGCCCGCCCTGGCCGCTCGAAATGTCTCAGGCAATGTCGTTTGAACGCTACGGACTTGTCCTTGAAAACCGAGAGGATTTCACAATCTGCAAGCGGGAACGGGAAATACCGCACGTATTTTGTGTCTGGAGGCGGCCAGCATGAGAAAATTTGCATTCTTGCTGATTGTTGCGGGGCTGGGTATCGGCGCGATTTGGCCGTGGGCGCAGGGCAATTTCCTGAATGATGAAATTGAGCGTGTCTCCATGACAGGCTTGAGAGAGAATGGCTCCGTGGAAGCCATTGTCAATTTGAAAACTTCAGATAACCCTGTACGAATCCGGTTCCTGGCTACATTCCTGCCGGATGGGAAATTGCCTCCTGTCAGGCTCCCCCTCACGGCAAAGATTTCTGATCGTCAGGGTACGCTGCTTGCCGGAATAGTGTCTTTTGCTACGGATGGCCTGACAACGGGCCCTGAATTGCCCACCCAAAGCGGAAGTCAGGCACTCAATCTCACAGTTGTGAATGATGGTCCACACGCCTTGTCACTGACCTTTGCAGAAAACGCCGGTGACGGGGGTATTTCGCGTCCGGATATTGAGAAGGTTTCAGCAACGTTTATTCGCAATGCACGAGTCATTGATGATCAGTACACGCTTGCCGGTTTTATAGTCGCCATGCTGGGTTTCTACCTGCTTGTCCGCAGCAGACGCTCAGGCAAAAAATCCGGTATCGTAACCTTTGGACGAAAGGGCTCAGACCGATAACAAGATTAAGCGGGTTTTGCTACAAGTCCTGCCTCATACTCGTCACTCAGTGAGAGCCATTCTTCCTCCAACAAGTCTTTCTGCTTTTCCGCACTTGCTCGCATTTTTGAAATCCTTGCTGCCTTGTCCGGGTTGTTCTCATAAAGACCAGGTTCCAGCAATGCGGAATCAAGTTTTGAAATGTCTTCGTCAAGCTTCTGAATCTTATATTCTTTTTCAGAAATTTTTTGCTTTAACGGAGCAAGTTTCCTGCGTCTTTCCGACAATTCCCGCCGCTCGTCATAGTCAAGTTGCTGGGGTGCCGGTGGAGAAGCGGGTTCAGGCTCAGGCGCCGCAACCAGTTGGTCTTTCCGTTTCCGTCCTGTTTGCAATACCTCTTTGCGGTAGGTAGCAAGGTCCTCCTCATAGGGCGATACCGTGCCATCGCGTACAATCCACAGCCGTTCAGTCGTGGCATCAATAAGGTGGCGGTCGTGACTGACAAGAATTACGGCACCACGAAACTCGTTGATGGCATGTACAAGTGCCTCACGTGCTCCCATGTCAAGGTGGTTGGTCGGTTCGTCGAGAATCAGAATGTCGGGGCCGTGAAAAGTACACAAGCCAAGCAGGAGCCTTGCCTTTTCGCCTCCGGACAATTTGGCAGTCAATGTGTTCATTCGCTCATGATCCAGACCCATTTGGGCGGTTCTGGACCGAACGATTGATTCAGGGGCTTTTGCCATGAGCTTACGAACGTGGTCGACGGGCGTCTGGTCCGGGTGAAGGTCATCCATTTGATGTTGGGCAAACATGGCTACCTGTAGTTTTGGTGCCATTACAACATTGCCATCAACATGGGGCAGGCGGCCTGCCAGCAGTTTTGCAAAAGTGGATTTTCCGTTGCCGTTTGAGCCCAGTAGTGCAATGCGGTCATCGCTGTCTATTCTGAGATCAAGATTATGCAGGACCGGCGCATCTTTGGCATATCCGCATCGAACATTCTCAAGTTTGATGGCAGGCGATGCCACGATTTTTTCAGGAGCCGGAAAATGGAACGGGCGAGTGCCTTCTTCCTCGAGCATTGCTGGCAGTTTGATCTTCGCAATGGCCTTGATCTTGGATTGGGCCTGCCGGGCCTTTGAGGCCTTGGCCTTGAACCGGTCCACAAATCCCTGCATGTGGGCAATCTGCTTCTCAAGTTTCTCACGCGTCTTGGACGCAAGTTCCCGTTGCAACTCGCGATTGTGCTCAAACGTGTCGAAGTTGCCCTTGAAAAACTGGATGTGCCGGTTTTCAAAATGAATGATGGAATCCACTGCGACATTCAGCAAGTCCCGGTCATGGCTGATCACCAGAACAGTGCCAGGATAACGTGACAGATAGTTTTCCAGCCACAATGTTCCTTCCAGGTCCAGATAGTTGGTTGGTTCGTCAAGCAGCAACAGGTCCGGTTCGGAAAACAGGACAGCTGCAAGTGCTACCCGCATCCGCCATCCACCGGAGAAACTTGAGGCAGGTGCTTGCTGGTCTTGTTCTGAAAACCCCAGACCGGCAAGAATGGACGCTGCCCTGCTTTCTGCTGTGTAGGCATCAATATCGTCCAGCCGTTCGTAGATTGCTGCAATACGGTCCGGATCAGATGCAGTTTCTGCTTCACTGAGCAGTTCGGCCCGCTCCTTGTCAGCAGCCAAAACAATTTCCAGAAGACTGTCTTCGGTGCCGGGTGCTTCCTGTGCAACTTGGCCGATCTGCCAGCTTTTCGGGATTGAAACATCGCCGGTTTCACTGGGATGCTCGCCCAATAGAACCTTGAACAGGGTAGTTTTTCCGCAGCCGTTTTTTCCAACCAGACCCGCACGGGTGCCGGAGGGCAGGGACAGGTTGGCGTCTTCCAGCAGCAGGCGGCCAGCTATTCGTACGGTGAGATTTTCAATTTTCAACATGCGCCGTGTTTTGGAGTGCAGCGGGCGCCAGTGCAAGCTGTAAATTCAAAAACCAGCCAGCATTTCTCCTGATTGCCCCGGAAATAGCCTTCCCCTCTTGCCGGAGCCATGCTGGAAGCGTATATAGCCGAAAAATTCCCCTCAAATTCGACAAAGAAAGATTTTCCATGGCGATCGAACGCACATTTTCAATGATTAAACCGGATGCAACAAAGCGTAATCTGACGGGCGCAATTACCGCCAAGCTGGAAGAGGCGGGTTTGCGCGTTGTGGCATCAAAGCGTGTACGTATGAGCCTGGCTCAGGCTGAGGCGTTTTATGCCGTTCACTCGGAGCGTCCCTTCTTTGGTGAACTCACCGAATTCATGTCTTCAGGCCCGACAGTTGTTCAGGTTCTGGAAGGCGAAAATGCCATTGCCAAAAACCGTGAAGTGATGGGCGCGACCAATCCGGCAGAAGCTGATGAAGGTACTATCCGCAAGGAATTCGCGTTGTCTCTTGGCGAGAATTCGGTACACGGGTCAGATGCTCCGGAAACCGCAGCCGAAGAAATCGCATTCTGGTTTGCCGGGTGTGAAATCGTCGGTTAGTATTATACGGGAGCAGAATTGTTCCAAAACAAAAGCCACGGCGTTTTGCGCCGTGGCTTTTTAGTTTGCATAGGGAAATACAAACTATTCCGTGAACGGAGATACGCATTCAACGCGCGCACCTCCGCGACGACGGAAAGTATTGTCCGACTCCCGGTAACGGAGGCGGTTTTCATAGCACCAGTCTACATGGTCGTTCCTTGTCGACTTTCTGTGCTTTCTGTTTTCAGGTCGTTTTCGGTTTTTGCCATCTTGATCATTGCCAAGAACACGATTCGCGGCAGTTCCCTGGGAAGCCCCGCCAAGTGCGCCGCCAATGATGTTCTTTTTCCCCGCATGCGCATTATTCACTGGAATAAGAAATTGGGCAAAAACACCTGCGGCAGCTACAAGGAAGAAAGCAAAGACCCAAACCAACACATTGTTTTCCATGCGTTTCACGGCTTTCCCTTTCTTGTTGTATACAATCAAGGGAACAGACGGGTTTTTGTTCCGTTATCAATGATTGAATCTGCAAAATCTTCCGGTACACATGTGCTGATACCGGAGGCATTACGTTCAGGAAGGGGGCATATGTGTGGAATAAAGTACGGTGGAGCGCATTTTCAGACACGAATGATTAATCTGGTTATACCGGTTGGGTGTCGTATCGCCTGACAAGCCAAAGTTGTTGCGAGGAATACATGCTTGAAGACCAGACCATCCTGTTCATTCTCTTTGCTGGCGTCTTTGCCATGCTGTTGTGGGGAAGGTTTCGTTACGATCTTGTTGCATTCTGCGCACTGCTGATTGCCCTTTTGTTTGGCATTATAGATACAGAAGCGGCGTTTACCGGTTTTGGTCATCCGGCGACCGTTATTGTTGCCCTGGTGTTGATCGTTTCACGGGGGTTGCTGAACTCGGGAGCAATCGACGTTATCACCAGACGTGTTGTTGATACTTCCCGCGGGATAGCAGCCCATATCGCTATCATGTCATCGACCAGTGCGGTTTTGTCGGCATTCATGAACAATGTGGCTGCCTTGGCGCTGCTGATGCCGGTTGATCTGCAGGCGTCAAAAAGGGCGGGCAGAAGTGTACGTTCAACACTGATGCCCCTTTCATTTGCATCAATTTTGGGTGGCATGATTACCATGATCGGTACGCCTCCCAACATCATTATTGCCCAATATCGCAGTTCGACGGAGGCCGGTACTCCTTTCAAAATGTTTGATTTTACGCCGGTTGGTTTGATCTCGGCTCTTGTGGGCATCGCTTTTGTGGCACTCATTGGATGGCGTCTTGTTCCGAAAGCAGAGGAGGGGACAACATCTTCGAGCGAACCGATAAAGCTGGAAGATTATATTGCAGAACTTGTTATTCCCGAGAAATCCAAGGCCATAGGCCAGCAAGTGCGCGATTTGTATGAAGAAGGTAATGAAAACGATGTCATCATTCTGGGGGTTGTACGGAACAACCGCCGCCTGAAAGGTTTCAGTGCCAGCCTTGAATTGAGGCAGGGAGACATGCTGGTGGTGGAGGCTGCGGCAGATGACATTGACCGCTTTAGGGGAATCTACTCGCTGGAGTTTTTCGGAGAAAAGTCGAGTAGCGAAAAGGCTATTGGAGACCTCCAGCTTACAGAAATTCTCGTTACCCCGGAGACACGAATAGTTGGAAAATCCTCGATCGACTTGCGGTTGAGGGCAAGAAGAGGGGTGGCTTTGCTGGGGATTGCACGAAAGGGCAACCGCAGGTTCTCAAAACGTGTCCGCCACGAAAAGATACGTGTCGGTGACATATTGCTTCTGATCGGTCCCGCCGACAATATCGCTGATGTCATTCCGTACCTTAACGGATTGCCTTTGGCCGAAAGGGGTTTGCAGGTTACCCAACACAAGAATGCCTGGCTCGCTACCGCCATTTTTGCAACTGCCATTGCTTTGGCAAGCTTGGGTTTTTTCTATCTTGCAACCGCGTTGGCAATGGTTGTGGCGCTGTACGTAATTTTCGACATCGTGCCAATTCGAAACGTGTACGAATATGTCGAATGGCCTGTTATTGTTCTTTTGGGAAGCATGATCCCTCTCGGTACAGCGCTTGAAGAAACAGGGGGAACAGCGCTGATTGCAAAACAGATCGTCGGCCTTACAAGCGGGCTTGAACCGTGGATAATCCTGACCGTCCTGATGGTGGTAGTCATGACATTGTCAGACATTCTCAACAATACGGCCACAGCCGTGATTGGTGCGCCCATTGCAGTCGACATCGCCAACCGCCTGAATGTGAATCCTGATCCGTTTCTGATGGCCGTTGCCATAGCTGCTTCATGCGCGTTCCTGACGCCCATAGGCCACAAGAACAATACGCTCATCATGGGGCCCGGTGGCTACAAGTTTGGTGATTACTGGCGAATGGGCTTGCCGCTTGAAATAATTGTCATTGCAACCAGCGTTCCGGCAATTCTGGTTTTCTGGCCATTCTAAAGGGCTTCTGAGAGCAAATTACGGTCTAGAGGATGTCTTCCCACCGGGAAGCTGCTTTCATGTCGCTGTCCCTCGCATCGACCCATTTTCCCTCTTTACCGTTTTTCAAATGTTCTTTTTTCCAGAATGGAGCATTGGTCTTGAGGAAATCCATCAGAAAATTTGCCCCGTCAAAAGCTGCATGCCTGTGGGGTGAGGCAGCAATGACAAGAACAATATTCTCTCCGGGCAGGATTTTCCCGTAGCGGTGAATGGCAATCATTCCCGTGAGGTTGAAACGATCTATCGCCTCCTTGGCAATCTTTCGGATTTCAGCTTCTGCCATGCCTGGGTAGTGTTCAAGTTCCAGCGCTGCCAGCGCTCCCTTTTCGTCGCGGCACAAGCCGCTGAACGTTACAACCGCGCCAATGTCATTGCTGTTTTTTGTCAGTTTTGAAACCTCTGAATCCAGGTTGAAATCTTCTGCCTGAATACGGATCTCGGGTATGACGGTCATGTTGCTAACCACCTGTCATGGGAGGAAAAAGGGCAATTTCCCTTGCATTTTCCAAGTCTGCGCCGTGGTCAGGCTGATGTTGCTGGTCAACCGCAACCTGAATCAGTTCACGATGCTGATCAAAAACCTCAAACTCTTCTCCACGCGTAGCAAGCCAGTCTATCAAGCCTGCAACGGTAGACACTTGTTCAGGCAGTTCAACATCTTCTGTACTGATGCCTGTCCGTTCTCGCAGCCATGCAAAATAATTGATCGTTACGGTCATCTGGTTGCAATCCTATTCGATGATATGTCGCAAGCCCGCCCGGAAATAATCATAACCAGTATAGAGCGTGATAATTGCGGCAATCCAGAGAAGGGACAGTCCGGCTTCTGTTGTGTAAGGCCATATCTTGTCTCCGGCGGAACCTGCCAGCAGAAAGCCAATCGCCAGCATTTGCACCGTGGTTTTCCATTTTGCCAGTTGGGTAACCGGTACACTGACTTTCAATTCGGCAAGATACTCCCGTAAGCCGGATACCAGTATTTCGCGACACAGAATGATGATTGCGGCCCATAGTGACCAGCCGGCTATCGTTTTGTCGGTATCAGCCGCCAGCAATAACAAACAGGTCGACACGAGAAGTTTGTCGGCTATCGGATCAAGCATTTTTCCGATATTTGAAGTCTGTTGCCAGATACGGGCAATATAGCCGTCAAGAAAATCAGTGATACTAGCAACAATAAATATGGCCAGTGCCGACCATCTGGCAAAGTCTGATGATTGCAGCTTGCCTTCCAGATAGAAGCACAAAACCACCAACGGAACAGCCACTATTCGTCCGTAAGTGAGTATGTTTGGCAGACTGAACAACAAGGCTGGCTTGTCTTTTTTTGTTATGCTCATGGCTCGGTGCTAACGGTTTTGATATTCTTGTTAGTGGAAATGATCGTATATGGCTTGTGCCATTTGTTCTGAAATCCCGTCAACCGCTTTAAGGTCGGTGACAGCAGCTCTGGAAACAGCTTTTGCAGTGCCAAAGTGATGAAGGAGCGCCCGTTTGCGACTCTGCCCAATTCCAGGCACTTCGTCGAGCGGGTTCTTCACCATTTCTTTTTTGCGGCGTGCACGATGGGAGCCAATCGCATATCGGTGGGCTTCATCCCGCATTCGCTGCACGAAATACAATGTCGGGTCACGTTCGGGCAACATGAAGGATTGTCTGCCTTTCATGAAAAACTTTTCAAGCCCTGCATCCCTGTCAGGTCCTTTTGCAATGCCGACAATTGGCACTGTTTTCTCCAGTCCCATTTCCTTCATCGTCTCGTGAACCACATTCAATTGGCCCTGGCCCCCATCGATCAGCAACAAATCCGGCCAAACACCAATTTCATTTTCGGCATTTTGTTGTTCGCCGGGAAGACCATGTTCTTTCACAAGACGGGAAAATCTTCGTGAAAGGACCTCTTTCATCATGCCATAGTCGTCTCCGGGGACCAGGTCTTGCGACTTGATGTTGAATTTCCTGTACTGGTTTTTGGCAAAACCTTCCGGGCCAACCACAATCATGCCTCCTACGGCATTGGTGCCCATGATATGGGAATTGTCATAAACCTCGATACGGTTCGGAACTTTGTCTAGACCAAAGGCCTCCTTTACACCCTGCATGAGTTTTGCCTGGGTTGAGGTTTCAGCAAGCTTGCGTTCAACTGCCTCCCGGGCATTCTGTATGGCCCTTTCCACCAGTTGCCGTTTTTCACCTCTCTGGGGAACTAGGACTTCAACCTTGTGTTCTGCCCGAAGCGAGAATGCTTCTGCTATCAATTCCTGGTCTTCAGTTGGGTGGGAAAGAAGGATCTGGCGAGGGCAGGGGCGGTCATCGTAGAACTGTCCAAGAAATGCCCCCAGAACCTCATCAGGTTCGAGAGATTTGTCAGCTCTTGGAAAATAGGCCCGGTTTCCCCAGTTCTGCCCGGTGCGGAAAAAGAATACCTGAATACAGGTCATCCCTTCTTTCTGTTGGACGGCAAATATGTCTGCTTCACTAACAGATTTCGGATTTACTTCCTGGTGTGACTGAACATGGCTCAGGGCACTCAGCCGGTCGCGATACACCGCAGCGCGTTCAAAATCGAGATTGGTTGAAGCTTCCTCCATCTGTCTTGCGAGCTTGCCCTGAATCTGCGAGCTTTTTCCTGAAAGAAACCGTTTGGCTTCATCAACAAGACGAGCATATTCCGTGTCGGACACTTCACCAGTACAGGGGCCGGCACAACGCTTGATCTGGTGCAGGAGACAGGGCCGGGTTCGGCCTTCAAAGACCGAGTCAGTGCAGGTTCTCACCAGAAAGGCCCGTTGCATTGCATTTATTGTCTGATTAACCGCCCCGGCTGAAGCGAACGGACCGAAATAGGTCCTCTTTTTGCTACGCGCTCCACGATGCTTGAACAATCCCGGTGAAGCATGGTCTTCCGTAATCACGATATAGGGAAAACTCTTGTCATCGCGCAGCAAGACATTGAATTTTGGCCGCAGTCGTTTGATCAGATTCGCTTCAAGCAGAAGTGCTTCCGTTTCCGTGTGTGTGGTAACAAACTCCATGGAAACGGTTTCACGGATCATGCGGGCTATCCGGTGGCTGTGACCACCCGTCTTGGCATAGGATGATACGCGTTTTTTCAGGTTTCTTGCTTTGCCGACATAAAGAACATCACCCGCAGCATCAAACATGCGGTAAACACCGGATGAATTCGGCAATCTTTTCACAATTGAGGCAATGACTTCTGCGCCCGATTTCCCGCTCTCAGCGGAAGAATATTCTTCCCACTCAATACCAGCTGAATCGCCAGTTGTTGCTGCGAGTTTCGGGTTTTTGACAGGAGAGTCGCTCATTCAGCGAATATGGTGGATTCTGTCGCGGAATTCGAGTTCTTGTTCAGGAATTATCCGCCGCATAGCGTTTCAAACGGGTTTCAAGTGTCCCCGTATGCAACTCGAAGAGATGATTGTCATGGTCATAAAAATAAATGGACCGGCCTTCGCCTCCCACTCTTGAACGTCCATTGAGTATATCCAACCCTTGCGCCTCAATCCGTTTGTAATACTTGTCATGATCTTTGTCATCGATCTTGAACGCTACGTGATTGTAGGTGCGGGTGGGTAATGAATTGCCTTCCATGGTTGCAATCCAGACATCGCCCACCATGAAAAACCGCTCCTTGGCCACTGAAAAGGTTTGGTCGCCGCTGTCATAGATTTTCCTGGCATCGAGTATCCCCACAAGCAGGGCTTCCATTCGATCAAGATCGCTTACGATAAAGGTGATATGACTCAAGCCGGTTACCATGGTGCTATTCCCTGATGCCGAGAACGTCCGGAGTTTCCCAACCCAGGTGCTGGCCTCCGTCGAGAGCGATCATCTGTCCTGTAACGGAAGGAGATTGATCGAGAAACCGGATCGTTCGACCGAATTCCTCGAGTTCCGGGCTTCGTTTCAAAATCAGGCCATCAACCTGTTTCTGGAAATCTTCCTGTGATTGTCGTTCATTCGGTAATGTCGGGCCGGGTCCGATTGCATTGACCCGGATACGGGGAGCCAACGCTTGTGCCATTGTCTGGGTGGCGGTCCACAGTGCGGATTTTGAAAGAGTGTAGGAAAAGAAGTTCGGCGTAAGCTGCCATACCCGCTGGTCAATCATGTTGATGATCAGGCCCGAGCCCAGATTGCTCTGTGCAGCCATCGCAGAAGAAAGCAGTGACGGCGCCTTTGCATGAATTGCAAAATGTTCATCCCACAAGTCTTCATTGATTTCCGTAATGCTGTCTGCATGGAAAACTGAAGCATTGTTTACCAGCAGTTCTACACTGCCGAATTTTTCCAGAACGTCAGAAAACAGTTGCTGGGGACCATTCTTTTCAATCAGGTCAGCTTCGAATGCGACTACCCGGTTGCCTTCAGCACGCAATTCATCAACGAGAGCATCTGCTTTTTTCTCGGAACTCGTATATTGGAGGGCAACATTGTAGCCGTGTTCTGCAAGGTCTTTCACTATTGCAGCCCCGATCCGGCGGGCACCGCCTGTTACCAAAGCTGTCCTCATGTTTCCTCCGCCAGATGAGTGTCACATGAATGAATATGCAACATAGGACACATACAAACAAACCATCCCAAGGCCTGTCCAGAACGAGATGGCTTTCAGGAAACGTGCAACAAGCGCCAGAATTATGGCAACGGCAAGCATCACCCACATGTCAAAACCGATTATTTCCGGGCCCGGTGAGACGTCAGTGATAAGTGTGGTGAGGCCCATGATTGCCGCAATGTTGAAAATATTCGAGCCAACCACATTGCCTACTGCTACGCTGGAGTTTCCCCGCACGACTGCCATCAGGGAAGCCGCAAGTTCGGGCAAGGAGGTTCCGATTGCTACAACGGTCAGGCCTATTACCGCATCTGAGATCCCGAAATTGCTGGCTATTTCCTGGGCACCCAACACTGTGAGGTGCGCGCCAAGCGGCAACAGGGCGATGCCCGCTATCAGAAATGCGGTAGACTTCCACACAGGGTCGGGTGCATTTGCCAGCTTGTCCGATTCTGGTTCCGCTTCTACCAGCACTGACGTACCGCCTGACGTTGCAGTTACATACTGTTCCCGTAAAAACAATCCGAGCAAGATGAGCAGGATAATCCCGTCATGCCAGCGCAACGGGTCAAAATAGAGCATGGCCATGAACACAAGTGTGAGGCCAATCATTATCATGATGTTCCGGTCGACAGCACGTCCCGCACAAGGTGTTTTCATGAACAGGGCAGGCAGACCCAGAACCAGCAAGATGTTGGCTATGTTGGAGCCAACGACGTTTCCGACAGCCAGACCGCCAAGTCCGACTAATGCTGCATCTGCTGAAATGAAAAGTTCCGGCGCTGAAGTGCCGAACGAAACTATGGTTAGCCCGATTACAAGTGGAGGAATTGCCAGTCTTTCGGCAAGGGAGACCGCTCCACGGACAAGAATATCACCACCAAAAACCAGAACGGCAATGCCGACGGCAACAAATATGTATTGGGTCATGGGGTGACGGGTCCGGATAAGGCAGGGACTTGGGTTTGCAGACTATATGGGGAGCATGCCGTGAATTTTAAGGCATGAAAGCTGTTTTTATCGCATCTTTTCAATCTGCTGCCTGTAAAATGCAGTTATGAGCACATTTTACGGTCACAATTGGCCGGTATGGCGTGTTTGCGGGAAAAGGCCGGTGACAGGGGTGCCGTCCGCCTATTGATCCTTACAATCAGTTAACCGCAACGTGAGAAACTTTTTGTCTGTGTTTCTGGCCATGAGCCATAGCAGGAGAAAAGGCCGTGACATTGCTCAGAAAATCCGTGTTTTTGTTTTCCCTGTTGGCTGCATTCCATGTAGTCTGGCCAATTGTGGAAACCGCGCATGCGGAACCCGTGTCCGAACAGGCGGGAAACGCCGTTTATCCTGATCACAGCACGCCCTGGAAAGACAGGCAGCGTGCCCTGGTCATAGATGCTTATGAGAAAAACCATATAAACTGGCTTCAAATGGTCCGTAACAGGCAAATTCGGGCCTTTATAGGAAAGGCCAGTGATGGTTTGCCTTCACCCTATTCGTGCACGGGCGAGGACCATGAGAAAACGATCTGCAAGAAAAGCTTCCAGAACTATTTCATGAAGCAGCAGCTTTACCATACCCGGCGGGCGTTGGCGAAGAACCTGGGATTGAAATGGGGAGCCTATCACCTTGGCCGCCCTGGAAACCCGATTGAACAAGCCAACCATTTTCTAGAGTTCGCAAAACCTGAACCTGATGAACTGATTGCTCTCGACATAGAGCATGATGACCCGGACAAATGGATATCATTCAGTGACGCCGAAATTTTTGTCAGGCACATCCATGCGCGCATTGGACGTTATCCGGTGCTGTATACGAACCATCACACAGCCCGGAAAATCGCGGAACGCCGGGCAGAGTTTCCTGTCCTGTCCCGCTTGCCACTTTGGTATGCGCGTTATCGCGACAATATCAAAGGTGTGTTTCCTATGGGAAATTGGCAGAACTATGCGATGTGGCAGTTTTCATCAGGACATAACTGCAGCAAGAAAAAATGCCTCTATCCGGTCAAGGGAACGCCGACAGATATTGATGTCAATGTGACGTCGCTGACTGTCGCCCAGTTCGACAAGGCCTGGCCTTTCGACAGCCTTGTCCCTGAAAAGCCGCAACGGATTGAAGAAGCGCCCTTGTTGGTTGCAAGTAATTCGTCATCTGGCTCGGCCGGTCAACATGCTGGTGACGAGGTCCAATTGACTGCATCGGTTCGTGAGGCTGTTGGTGATGCGCTTTCCGCTGATGACCTCAAGGAATTGGGCGTTGCCGCCGTTGCGATTCCCGCACCATCGCCGCGCCCTGTGCAGACTGCTGATTCTGTCAATCTTCTGGTCAAGGTTCGTCATACCGATACAGCAAGCAAGTCAGGCCACGAAGAACGCAAAATGATTGCCAGGGTCACCAAAGACCCGCTGCTGGTGCCATTCGAAATGGCGTTTGACGAAGCTTCAGCGATGAGTGCAAGAAATTACTGATAATTGCTTTTGTAGCTACCGGCTCAATACCCGGCAACGGCCATCATAATACTTCCATGGATCAAGGCCATGGATGCAGTATTCGACATTCCAGCCAAAACCCGCAAAGCCTGCACCTTCTTCAATCAGGTAATGCATGCGGCGCCGTTTTCCGTTCTGGAAATGGGCAGTTGCATGGCAGTAACGTCGATTGATTGGCGACTCGGGAAGATAATGGTCATTATGCAGGTGAGGACCGGAAATTCGCTCTAGTGATAATCCGCGCTCTTCCCAGTAGATTCTTTCTGTCTGATTGAAACGCTTGACCACTTTGCGAAGCACTTTTTCGTTTTCACACTGTGGAAATGTTTCCCGTGCTTCACCCGGTAGAGGGTTTATGAAAGCAAAGCCAAGCACAAGGCCGGTAATAGCATAGCAGAGATATCGCATTGGGGGCATGCCGTAATGGTGTCAGTTCCCCTTACAATCTGACAGCGACGTTTGTCAGTCAAGCTGGAAGTGTCACGGAAAAGCTACAGTGCCGTCAGCCTGAGGCGACAGGTTGCCGGATATCTTCAATTCCCCGTTTTCAAGCGTAATATCTCCCCGTGCCACGGCAGCAATGGCCTGCGGATAAAGTTTGTGTTCAAGCTTCAATACACGGGAAGCAAGGGTTTCTGGTGTGTCGGCAGCCTCGATCGGAAGGCTTGACCGCGCAATGATCGCACCACCATCCATTTCTGCATTTACAAAATGAACAGAACAACCATGTCGCTCATCGCCGGCTTTGATTGCGCGAGCGTGTGTGTCGAGCCCCTTGTGGCGTGGCAGGAGGCTGGGATGGATGTTGAGCAGCCGGCCATTATGGCGGGAGACAAATTCCGGTGACAAAATTCTCATGTATCCGGCCAGGACGACAAAATCGGCACCGGCAGAATTGATGGCTTGGTCAATGGCTGCTTCATGGTCTGCCTTGCTGTCATAGTCTTTGCGTGGAACTGCTGTGGCCGTAATGCCGTTTTCGCTAGCAGTATCAAGGCCTTTTGCATCCATGTTGTCGGAAAGTACAAGGCTGATTTCGGCCGGGTAGTCCGGGTCTTTGCTGGCTTCCAGAATGGCCTCCATATTGGAGCCACGTCCTGAAACAAGTACAACCAGTTTTTTGCGTGTTTTGCTTACCACGCCATTTTGCCCGTGTACGAAACCTTGCCTGGTGTGGTGTCAGTAACTTCGCCCAAACGAACCGCTTTTTCATTTTCAACGGCAAGGGTCGAGATGACTTCATCAGCCTTTTCAGGAGGCACAACAAGAACCATGCCGATACCGCAATTGAAGGTTCTCAGCATCTCACTTTCAGCAATGTTACCGCTCTCCTTTAGCCAGCCGAACACTGCAGGCGGCTGAATTGCATCCAGGTTGAGAGAAACACCAAACTCTTCGGGAATGACGCGCGGGATGTTTTCCGTAAACCCGCCCCCCGTGATATGGGCCAGCGCCTTGATCACATTTGTTTCCCGAATTGCCTTGAGAATTGGTTTCACATAAATCCTGGTTGGCTCGAGAAAAGCTTCACCAAGGCTGGTATTACTTGCAAAGGGTGCAGGAGCCGACCAGTCCAGCCCGCTTTTTTCGACGATTTTGCGCACCAATGAAAAGCCGTTGGAATGAACGCCGGAAGATGTGAGTCCGAGAATTGCATCTCCGGCCCTGATGTTGCCGTTTGGCAAAATTCCATCTCTTTCCACTGCTCCGACTGCAAAGCCAGCCAGATCGTAATCCTTGTTGGCATACATTCCGGGCATTTCGGCGGTTTCTCCGCCAATCAATGCTGCGCCTGCCTGACGACAACCTTCTGCAATTCCGGAAATTACCTTTGTCGCTTCAGCGACATCAAGTTTGCCGGTCGCCAGATAATCGAGGAAGAAAAGCGGCTCGGCGCCCTGAACCACAAGATCGTTTACACACATGGCTACGAGATCAATACCAACCGTATCATGAATGCCGGCCTCTATTGCTATTCGGAGTTTTGTACCAACGCCATCATTTGCTGCAACAAGTACCGGATCACGAAAACCCGTGGCCTGCAAGTCGAACAATCCGCCGAAACCACCAATTTCCGGATTGGAGCCGGGTCTGCTGGTTGAACGGACCGCTGGCTTGATTGCATTGACCAGTGCATTGCCTGCATCGATATCAACTCCGGCATCAGCATAACTGATACCTTTCTCTGCGTCTGATTTATTGGAGGACATAATTGCCGGATGATCCTTAAGCGCGTAAAAGAACAATTGTGCGCTTCGCCTACCACAATTGCTGATACGATGGGAGTATTGAATGTCGGAGAGTCTGGGGAAACGTGTAAGAAAGCATTTCTATTTCTGGCTTGTGGCCCTGATCGCTTTTTTGGTTTTTCTATGGGTTTTTGCCGATATACTCCTTCCGTTCTTCGCAGGCATGGCACTTGCCTATTTCCTTGATCCGGTTGCCGACCGTCTTGAGAAGATGGGTGCATCACGTCTGGTTGCCACCATCATCATCCTGATAGCCTTTGTAATCCTGTTTGCACTCTTCCTGATGATTGTCGTGCCTGTGTTGGCGAGCCAGATAAGCGGTTTCCTTGAGCGTATGCCGGAGCTTGTTCAACGGCTTCAGTCCCTTGTGGCATCTTCAGAAAGCACATGGCTGCGTGACCTGATAGGCGTTGACGGAGAAACGCTGGAAGAAAACCTTGGCGTTGTTGTCACCCAGGGTGCCAGCTGGCTTTCCAGCGTTCTCGCCTCTCTTTGGAACTCGGGCAAATCCCTGCTTAGCGTTCTTTCATTGTTTGTAGTGACACCGGTGGTGGCCTTCTATCTGCTTTATGACTGGGACAACATGGTAGAAAAGATAGATAGCTGGTTGCCGCGTGATCACAGGGAAACCATCCGGGACATTTGCTCGGACATAGACAGGGCCGTTGCCGGATTCGTGCGGGGGCAGGGGACTGTTTGTATCATTCTTGGCCTGTTCTATGCGATCGGGCTAACCCTGATTGGTCTGAATTTCGGCCTGCTTATCGGTCTGTTTGCCGGTGTGATTTCTTTTATTCCCTTTGTCGGTTCGATTGTCGGTTTCATACTTGCCGTAGGCGTTGCAATTGTGCAGTTCTGGCCAGAGTTCCTGCCAATATTCTTGTCCGCAGCCATCTTTGCTGCCGGTCAGTTCATTGAAGGCAACATTCTGCAGCCCAAACTGGTAGGTGACCGGGTGGGATTGCACCCGGTTTGGCTGATGTTTGCATTGTTTGCATTCGGGATGCTGTTCGGGTTTACCGGCATGCTGATTGCCGTCCCTGCTGCTGCCGCTGTAGGTGTGGTGACCCGCTTTGGGTTGCGCCGTTATCTTCAAAGCGAACTTTATCACGGCCACAGCACCAGAGAAGAGAATGACAGCCAGTTTTCAGGCAAGAGCTGGTAGCAGTATTCGGAGCAGCCTGATATTGCTGGCCGAAACAACAATTTCTTCCGATTTGCTTATGGGAAAATCCACTCCACAGATACCCTTCAACCTGACCCACGAAAATGCGGTCAGACGGGAAGACCTTGTAGAAACTCCAGCCAATGAGCTGGCCGTTTCCGTAATTGATGCCTGGCCGGATTGGCCGGGTTTTCTGACAATCCTTGCCGGCCCCGTCGGTTCCGGGAAATCACATCTCGCCTCGATATGGGCAACAACCAGCGAAGCAGTAACCGTGTCCGCCCGTGACCTTCCCTCGGTACTTGACGCGTTGGTTACAGGGATGGCCGACCATGCTTGTGTCGTTGTCGAGGATTTGGATGAGAAGGTTATTGACCAGAACGCATTGTTTCACGTTTTGAATGCGGTGCGTCAGGTGGGGGGACATTGTCTTGTGACATCCCGCTCCTGGCCGCTGAGTTGGAATGTCACTTTGGCAGACCTGTCATCCAGATTGAAAACCGCCCAACTGGTCGAGCTACGAGAGCCGGATGACCTGCTGTTGAAAATGGTGATGATGAAACTGTTTGCGGACAGGCAGATCGCCGTCGATGACAAGGTACTGGATTATTGCGTGGTCCGAATGGAACGATCTCTTGAATCGGCAGCAAGGCTTGTTGCTGAAATCGATGCCGAGTCGCTGGCAAGGCAATCCTCGGTAACCCGTGCGACAGCAGCAAATGCCCTGCAAAAACTGGGAATGGGATAAGGAGGGTCGGATTCACGTACTCTTTCGCAAGACCCGATTGTGACACTGTTCATGCTTGCTTCCCAATGCCGGATATGGCTATCTCCTGTGTCAGCGACACCTTTCTGAGCTGAAAAGAGGAACAGGAACAGGCGATTATGAATGAACGATTTTCCATGTTTGAAAACGGTATTCTGTCTGAGACAACTTCCCTGATAGACGAAAAGGTTTTCGACGATCCTGGCCGTTTCGTGAATCGTGAGCTGTCATGGCTGGAGTTCAATCGCCGTGTGCTTGAGGAGGTTCGCAACCGGAACAACCCGTTGCTCGAACGTGTCCGTTTTCTGTCGATTTCCGCCAGTAATCTCGATGAATTCTTCATGGTCCGTGTTGCAGGACTTGCTGCCCAGCGGGAACAGAATGTCGACAAGCGTTCCGATGATGGAATGACGCCTCGCGAACAGCTTGTAGCTGTTGATGAAGTAATTGCGGAACTTCAGAAAGACCAGCAGGAATACTGGTCGGATTTGAAGGATGAACTAGCCAGTGAGCAGATATTCATAACGACACCGGATGAACTCAGCCAGGATGACCTTGAATGGCTGGATGATCATTTCATGGCAAACATGTTTCCGGTTCTGACACCACTGTCACTGGATTCCGCGCATCCTTTCCCATTTATCGCAAACCTTGGCCAGGCGCTTGTCTTCGACCTCATTCGCGAGGTCGACAACAAGATGATGATCGCGTTTATCCGTCTTCCTGTTGGGCTGGAGCGCTTTATCAAATTGCCAAGCAACAATGATGCACAAACCCGGTTTATCCGAACTGAGGACACCATAGCTGCATTCATTCATACGCTTTTTCCTGGTTACAACATCAAGGGGTTTGGAAACTTCCGGGTCATCCGGGACAGTGACCTTGAAGTGGAGGAAGAGGCGGAAGATCTTGTTATCACGTTTGAATCCGCCTTGAAGCGCCGCCGCAGGGGCACAGTAATCCGTGTGGAAACCGACAGCATGATGCCGGAAAACCTTCGAAAGTTCGTGGTGTCGGAATTGCATGTTGACGGGATGCAAACAGCAGTCGTTGGCGAGATGATTGCCCTGAACAATGTGTCAGAGATTGCTTCGCTCGAACGCCCCGAACACAAGTTTGAGCCCTTCGTGGCCCGTTTTCCCGAACGGGTAAGGGAGCACAACGGGGATTGTCTGGCCGCCATTCGCCAAAAGGACATTTTGGTCCATCATCCGTATGAGTCGTTTGACGTGGTGGTCCAGTTTCTCAAGCAGGCTGCCCGGGATCCTGATGTACTGGCTATCAAGCAGACCCTTTATCGTACCTCCAACAACTCACCAATCGTTGCAGCGCTTATTGAAGCAGCAGAGGCGGGCAAGTCGGTTGTCGCCCTTGTTGAGCTGAAAGCCCGGTTTGATGAGGAAGCCAACATTCGTTGGGCCCGCGATCTGGAGCGGGCCGGGGTTCAGGTCGTATTCGGTTTCATTGGATGGAAAACCCATTCCAAGCTTTCACTGATTGTTCGGCGCGAGGAGCGCGGCATACGCAATTATGTTCATATCGGCACAGGCAATTATCATCCGATAACTGCGAGAATTTACACTGATCTTTCCTATTTCACGACAGACCCTGTCATCGCCAGTGATGTGGCCCGGGTCTTCAACTTCATAACGGGCTACGTTGAGCCTGAAGCACTCAATACGCTTGCCGTTTCGCCGGTCACATTGCGCAGCAAACTCATTGAACATATTGAAGATGAAATCGGGCATGCCAATGCAGGACGGCCAGCAAATATCTGGGCCAAAATGAACTCACTTGTTGATCCGGCCATTATCGATGCTTTCTATCGGGCAAGCCAGGCAGGCGTGCAGGTTGAACTTGTCATTCGCGGTATTTGCTGTCTTCGACCCAATGTTCAGGGGATGTCGGAGAATATCAGGGTGAAGTCAATCATCGGCAGGTTCCTCGAGCACAGTCGTATTGTCTGTTTCGGAAATGGTTCCCCCATGCCTTCAACCGACAGCATTATTTACATGGGGTCGGCTGACCTGATGCCGAGAAATCTCAATCGCCGTGTCGAGACAATGGTACGGTTGGAAAACAGGACAGTTCGCCAACAGGTGCTTGACCAGATAATGGTGGCAAACCTGAATGATACCGAGTTGAGCTGGGAAATTCTGCCGGACGGATCTTCACGCCGGATGCGGTCATCCGAAGATGTTCCTTCGTTCAATTGCCAAACTTATTTCATGACCAATCCCAGCCTGTCCGGACGGGGGAAAGCTTTAAAGAACGATGCTCCAAAAAGGTTTGTCGATCGTTGGATTGCTGAAGACAGACAGAAAAACTGAAGCGCAGGGTCGCCTGCGGGCTCGCCAACCGGTAGCTGTCATCGACATTGGTTCCAACTCAATCCGTCTGGTATTGTTTGAAGGAACAACCCGTGCCCCGGCAATTCTCTTCAATGAGAAAATCATGTGTGGCTTGGGGCGTGGCGTGGCCAAGACAGGAAGCCTTGATCCCGAGGCAACAGAGCGCGCTCTTGTCGCTATCAGGAGGTATGCGCATCTTGCCCGGCAAAGCAGGGTGAGCGGTATTCATGTGCTTGCAACAGCGGCAGCAAGGGAAGCTGACAATGGTCCGGCTTTTGTCGCCGAAGTATCGCGTATTTGCCAGACAGATGTGCAACTCCTGTCAGGAAGACAGGAAGCCAAATATGCCCGTCTGGGTGTTCTGAGCGGTTTTGATCGCCCCGATGGCATTGCTGGTGACATGGGCGGTGGTTCCATGGAACTGACCCAGGTCGTGGCTGAAAATGCAGACGGTGTGACAACCTCATTGGGTGGCCTGCGGTTACAGACAGATCATGAGGGGGATGTTGCCAAAGCCCGCAAGGTAGCCAGAAAAATTCTCAAGGATGTGAAAATCGGTTGGCCGGGGGAGGGCCGCACCTTTTATGCAATCGGAGGAACCTGGCGCTCGCTTGCCCGTCTCCATATGTTTGAGAAAAAATATCCTCTTGATGTGGTTCATGAGTACACCGTGCCTGCTGATGAATTCATCAGGTTTTGCACGAAGGTCATGAAAGCCGATTTGTCCAGTCACCCGGGATCTGATGTGATCTCAAGCAACAGGATTGGCCTGGTACCCTATGGGGCGGCTGTAATGGCTGAAACCTTGCAACTCCTTGGTGCTGAGCAAGTTACCATGTCTACCACCGGCTTGCGTGACGGATACATGTTTTCGCTGCTTGACCAGGAAGGCCAGCAGCAGGATGCGCTGCTTGAAGCGACTGCAGAGATTGCGCTCTTGCGCTCACGTTCACCCAGGCATTGCCAGGAGTTGTCCGAGTGGACAGAAAACGCCTTCAAGACACTTGGCTGGGAAGAAACCAGGGAAATGCAACGGTTCCGGACTGCAGCATGCAATCTTGCCGATATTGCATGGCGATCATCAATGGATTATCGGGCGGAACAAACCCTTGGCTTCATAAACAATGCAGGGTTCAATGCCTTGTCCCATCAGGGACGTGCCTATCTTTCAATCGTGAATTTTCATCGCTATCAGGGGCTGGGTCTGAAAAAACAGCCGCCGGCCAGCGCAAATCTGGCAGGTGACGAACTCGCCAGACATGCAAGAACACTGGCAGCGATTTTCCGGGTTCTCTATCTATTCTCGGCGTCCGTTGAGGGAATCCTGCCAAAGTTTTCATTGAAGCGTGGCGACAAGGGCGAATTGCTGTTTGTCCTGCCTGCAGAACTGGAAGAGCTTGCAGGTGAACGTCCAAGGGGACGGGTGGAACAACTGGCCAGGGAAGTCGATGAAGAAATCACAATCGCGTTTGAAGGTTGAAACCGGAAGCTGGACGCTCCGGCTATTCTGCGGCAACCTTGCTTTGATCTGAATCCAGTTTCACAATCTGTACGGAACGGTTGTTGTAACCAAGCGCGATTTTTCCGTTTTTCAAGTCCAGAGCAGTGTTTCCGAACAATTCCCTGCGCCAGCCATGAAGGGCGGGGACATCAGCATTGTTGTCGGCTGCAATTTTTTCCAACTCGTCAACCGTGGCAATGATCTTTGCAGCAACCCCGTATTTTTCCACGGTGATTTTCAGTAATACCTTCAGCATTTCTGTGCAGGCAGCGCAGCCTTCAGGTGTCTGCTTTGGCTTGGGAATTTTGGGGAAGCTGTTTGGGTCCTGGGCTTTTACTTCGGAAACGATCCTGAGAATTTCAGGCCCGTAGCGTGACTTGTCGAAGCCGCGATTAAGGCTGCGCATGTCAGACAGTTGTTCCATTCTGGTTGGTGCCCTGGAACACACATCATATATCGCATCATCCCTGATGATCCGTCCTCGTGGAACATTTGCTGCACGTGCGGTTTCTTCACGCCAGTGCGCGAGTTTCTTCATGAGGGCGAGCTCACGGGGCTTTCTGACCCGCATTTTCAGCCGCTGCCACGCATTTTCTGGTGGCATGTCATAAGTCTCCGGCGAGGTGAGTATTTCCATCTCTTCGGCGACCCAGTGTGAGCGGTTCTGCTCTTCCAGATTGGCCTTGATTGAGATGTAGACTTCTCGCAGATGAGTCACATCGGCAAGGGCATACTCAAGCTGTTTTTGGCTGAGAGGGCGCTTCGACCAGTCGGTAAAGCGGGAAGACTTGTCGAGCTGACGGCCGGTAATCCGGTAGACAAGCTGGTCATAGGAGATGCTGTCTCCATAACCGCATACCATTGCCGCAACCTGTGTGTCGAAAACCGGGTGGGGTACCTCTCCGGAAAGATGGTACATGATCTCGATATCCTGGCGTGCTGCATGAAAGACTTTGACAACATTTTCATTTTTCATCAGGGCGAGCAGGGGGCGGAAGTCCATGTCTTTGGCAAGGACGTCAACGATCCATTCATCACCCGGGCACGCCAGCTGAACCAGACAAAGTTCAGGCCAGAAGGTCGATTCCCTGAGGAATTCGGTGTCTACTGTACAATAAGGATGTTGCGTGATTTTTTCGCAGGCTTCGGAAAGTTCTTCAGTCGTCTTGATAATCTGCATCACAGCTATATAGACAAATATGGCCCGTTTGTCTGCCAGAAATATGACACATTTCGTTAAAACCTGGCAGGAATTCAAAAGGTGAATGTCCAAACCTGCGCTTGACAAACGCCCTGTCAACGGTGTTTGTCCGACCCAATTGCATCACAAGTTGATTTGTCTGACATAAAGACAGAAATTCCAGGATTATCTAATGACCAGTCTCAGTGCGCGGTATCGTAGCCATACGTGTGAAGGTTTGCGAAAAACAGATGTGGGCAGCACAGCCCGCCTTTCAGGATGGGTTCATCGTGTTAGGGATCATGGCGGTGTGTTGTTTGTGGACTTGAGGGACCATTACGGAGTCACCCAGGTTGTCGCTGATTCTGATTCTGCCGCTTTCAAAACGATTGAAAGCCTGCGCGCTGAATGGGTGATCCGCATAGACGGCGAGGTGAAAGCACGCAGCGCGGAGACAGTAAACGAAAACCTGCCGACAGGCGAGATCGAGGTATATGCCCGGGAGATCGAGGTTCTCTCGAAAGCTGAACAGCTGCCATTGCCCGTGTTTGACGAGCCTGAATATCCTGAGGACATCAGACTGAAATACCGTTTCCTGGACCTTCGGCGTGAAACCCTGCACCACAACATCATGCAGCGTACACGGATTATAGCCGACATGCGCAAACGTATGGGGGAATCGGGCTTTACGGAGTTTTCTACCCCGATTCTGACAGCATCTTCTCCTGAGGGTGCGCGTGATTTTCTGGTGCCAAGCCGGCTCCATCATGGTGAGTTCTATGCCCTGCCGCAGGCACCACAGCAATACAAGCAACTGGTCATGATGTCTGGTTTCGACAAGTATTTTCAGATTGCGCCATGTTTTCGTGATGAAGATCCAAGGGCAGATCGTCTTCCCGGCGAGTTTTATCAGCTTGACCTTGAGATGAGCTTTGTTGAACAGGACGACGTTCTGAACACAATGGAACCGGTCATTACAGAGGTATTTGAGGAATTTGCCGATGGTCGGAAAGTCTCTAAAGACTGGCCACGAATCCCTTACAAGGAAGCCATTCGCAAATACGGTACAGACAAACCAGATTTGCGTAATCCGATCGTGATGCAGGATGTGTCCGAACATTTCCGTGGTTCCGGTTTCAAGATATTTGCGGAAATGCTGGAAAAAGACGCAAAGGTTGAAGTGTGGGCAATTCCGGTGAAGGGGGCAGGAAGCCGTAAAGCCTGTGACCGGATGAACTCCTGGGCCCAGTCTGAAGGCCAGCCTGGCATGGGATATATCTTCTGGCGTGAACTGGACGGAAATTTTGAAGCAGCCGGACCGATAGCCAAGAATATCGGCCCTGAACGCTCTGAAGCGATGCGTCAGCAATTGGGTCTGGAACTGGGGGATGCGGTTTTCTTTGCTGCAGGTGATCCTGCCAAGTTTGCCGATTTTGCCGGTAGTGCTCGCCAAAAGGCCGGTGAGGACAACGGGCTTATTGACGAAAACGCCTTCGAGTTTTGCTGGATTGTCGATTTCCCGTTTTACGAATGGGATGAAGAAAATAAGAAGGTGGAATTTTCCCACAATCCGTTCTCCATGCCGAAAGGTGGCATGGAAGCACTTGAAAGTCAGGATCCCCTGACCATTGATGCCATGCAATATGACATGGTGTGTAACGGCTATGAGATCGCGTCCGGAGGCATCCGCAACCACTTGCCGGAAACCATGGTGAAAGCATTTGAGATTGCCGGACTTTCCAAGGATACAGTGGAAGAGCGGTTCGGTGGCCTCTACAGGGCTTTCCAGTATGGCGCACCACCGCATGGTGGCATGGCGGCAGGTGTTGACCGGATCGTGATGTTGCTTTGTGGCGTTAAAAACCTTCGCGAGATCACCATGTTCCCGATGAACCAGCAAGCCGTTGACTTGTTGATGGGAGCGCCTGGAAACGTCGAGCCTGCCCAGTTGACGGAGCTTGGCTTGCGGCTGATGCCCAAGCCCGAATAATCAACAAGTACAAACGATATGGAGAGAACAATTTCTCTCCATATTGCAAACATACTGGCGTCAATCTGCCAACATATGGTCATGATACTTTAATTCATGGTTGCCTGTCGGCAGCCTGTTGGTCAGGAGTTCGTCATGGGCATCAGATTGATATTCACCGTTTTGGCGACACTCCTTGTCGTTACGGAATCCCTCCATGCACAACCGGTGAACGCTACTCCTTCGGAAGTGGATGCCTTCAAGTCTTCTGACAAGGACAAGAATCGTGTTCTTTCCAAAGAAGAATTTCCGGCCTTTGTGGATCTGATGGCTGCAAACGGGCAAACAACGGCCAAGGCTATCCGGTTCTTCGGTATGTATGATTACGCATTTTCATTTGCAGACAAGAATGGCGATGGCATCCTGACCCCTCGGGAAATGCGTTCTGCTGACAATGAACATCGTGCCAACAACTGATGTGGTTAGCAGGTATTAGCCTGAACCCAATCAGTGCTTAATGAAATCATGGCGCGGGGCAAATGGCGCATGATTTCCGCATTTGCTAAAGTTGAATGATCGAACCATCAAGCAGGATCATTCGGTATGGCAACAGAGAAAATCGACACGCTTATCGTTGGCGGTGGCCAGGCCGGTCTGGCCATGAGCGAGCACCTGGGCAAGCATGGCATAGCCCATGTTGTTCTGGAAAAAGGCCGGATAGCTGAACGCTGGCGCACTGGAAGATGGGATTCACTGGTTGCCAACGGACCGGCTTGGCATGATCGCTTCCCGTCAAAGGAATTTGACGAGATTGACCCCGACGGCTTCCCCACGAAAGACAGTATTGCGGATTATTTCCAGGATTTTGCACAACAGATAGATGCTCCCATACGTTGTGGAGTGGAAGTTGTCAGGGCTAGAAGGCAGGAAAATGCATCCGGCTTCGTGGTCGAAACAAGTGATGGTGTATTTGAAGCGCAAAACATCGTCGCTGCGACAGGCCCCTTTCAGAAACCGGTATTTCCTTCAATTGTACCCGAGAGAGCCGGAGTGGATCAGATTCATTCTGCAGATTATGAAAATCCGCAGAAACTGCGTGACGGTGCCGTTCTTGTTGTAGGAGCAGGGTCGTCCGGTTCTCAGATTGCCGATGAATTGCTGCGTCACGGGCGTGAAGTTTATTTGTCTGTTGGTCCGCATGATCGGCCTCCGCGCAGTTATCGAGGCAAGGATTTTGTCTGGTGGCTCGGTGTTTTGGGCAAATGGGAAATGAAAACCCCGCCGGCAGGACGTGAGCACGTAACAATTGCTGTTAGTGGCGCCTATGGAGGGAAAACGGTTGATTTTCGAGAGTTTGCAGCGCGCGGCATGAGGCTTGTCGGCATGACAGGTGCCTGGGAAAACCGGAAACTGACCTTTGCTCTCGACCTTGCGGAAAACATCAGGCAGGGGGATGAAAACTACTTGTCTCTTCTTGATGAGGCAGATGCCTATGTTGCAGCGAACGGACTTGATCTTCCCGAAGAACCCGATGCCAGAATGATTGGTCCCGACCCTGATTGCATCAAGAACCCCTTCACGAGTCTTGACCTGGATATGGCCGGCATAACCACGATTGTGTGGGCAACCGGTTACCAGCAGGATTTTGGCTGGTTGCAGGTCGACGCATTTGATGACGGTGGGAAACCGGTTCATGAAAACGGGGTTTCCAAAGAACCCGGGGTCTATTTTCTGGGGCTTCCATGGCTCTCAATGAGAGGTTCTTCATTTATCTGGGGCGTTTGGGTGGATGCAAAGTACCTTGCTTCCCAAATCGCTGAACGGGCTCAAACCACAAGACCTGCAGCAGAATGAATACAAGGGACATTCTTCGGGATCTGATTTCATTTCCTACAGTCAGCCGCAATCCCAACCGCGACCTGATTGACTATTGTGCTGCACTGTTGAACCAGGCTGGTGCCGAAATCTCGATTGTAGAGGACAAGAAGGAAGAAAAAGCCAATCTGTACGCCACTATCGGACCGAGAGACAGACCCGGAGTTTTGTTGTCAGGGCATACTGATGTCGTGCCGATTGACGGACAGGACTGGACGGTTCCTGCTTTCGAAATGACGGAGCAGAATGGGAAACTGTATGGACGTGGCACGACAGACATGAAGGGGTTCGTTGCCTCGGCCCTGCATGCTGCTTGTCGGGCATCTGCAATGGAACTCGCTACTCCGTTGCACCTGGCGTTCTCGTATGATGAGGAAATCGGTTGTGTTGGCGTACGCTCACTGATTGATGTGCTTGCCAAGGCACCGTTTCGACCACTTTTCTGTATTGTGGGAGAGCCAACCAGCCTGGCTGTAGCAACCGGCCACAAGGGCAAGACAGCATGTCATGTTTCCTGCAAGGGGCATGAGGCGCATTCTTCCGTGGCGCCGGACGCGCTTAACGCCATCCATCTTGCTTGTGACATGATTTCCTTTATTCGGAATCTCCAGGACGAAGTCTGCGAAAACCATTCCCATGACCAAGCTTATGACATTCCCTACACGACATTGCATGTTGGCAATATACAGGGTGGTGTAGCCCTCAACATCGTTCCGGGTCAGGCAGGGTTTGATTTTGAAATCCGCAACCTCCCGGAGGACAATCCTGATCAGTTGCTTGCTCGCATCGCAGGGAAAGCGGACGAACTGTTGGCCAACGTCAAGCCACGCTTTCCTGATGCTGCCATCAACATGGCTGTCACAAACCGCTATCCGGCACTCTCCACGCCAGAGGATGAGAGCGTGGTAAGCTTTGTAAAATCTCTTCGGGGAACCAATGATACGATCAAGGTGGCTTTTGGCACGGAGGGCGGTCTTTTCTCATCCGAACTGGCGATCCCGACAGTCGTATGCGGGCCTGGCTCCATGGAACAGGGACACAAACCCGACGAATTCATCACACTGGACCAACTGGAAATGTGTGATGAAATGCTTGAAACACTGCTGGGCAGGCTACAAACCGGCCTTTGATCCTGTCGACCGGATAACCAGGCTTGTTAGGCGGCAGTACTAAACCTTCGGCAACACAATTCCGGGAAACCGGTTTGTCTCGACCAGTTCTTTCATGTGATTCAAAAAAGCATCGACAATCCGTGAACGGTACTCAATTTGCTTGGTCGCCAGACCGAGGGTCAATGGACGAATGCTGTCTGTCAGCCGGACAAAGGCAAGTTGGCCGCCATCAGGTGCCAGTTTGGTTTTTGGTTGCATGTTGAACAGGCTGAAACCAAAACCGTTCGCAACGAGACTGCGTGCAATTGACAATTCTGATGTGCGTTCCGCCACGTTTGGTCTCACACCCAGATCCTGAAATACTGAGAGGAAATATTCCCGGCTGATTGGCAGGTCCAGCAGGATCATCGGTTCGTGTTCCAGCTCCTTGAGCGAGAGCTCCTTGCGGGCTGCAAGCGGATGGTTTGCCGGGAGCATGATGCTGGGAGGCAGCGAAACCAGCTCCTGGAATGCGATGTCCTTGGGAATCTCCATCTCATAGGTAATGGCGATATCTATTTCTGCCCGGCTTAGCATCCTGAAAAGCTCAACCTGATGGCCTTCTCTCAGGGTAACAGAGGCGTCCGGAAATTCTTCCTCGAATGATTTGCGGGCCGCAGCGCTGATAAGTGGGGCAAGTGTGGTCAACACACCAATGGTAATTGGTCCGCGTGGTTTGTCGGTTATATCGGCTGCCAGGTCATTCAATGCAGCCGCATCGTCAAGAATTCGTTTTGCAGCATTGAAGAGGCGGCGTCCGCCCGGCGTAAGGGCGAGCCCTTGCGCATGATGGCGAACGAAAATCTGGATGCCGAACTCTGCCTCCAACTGGCTGATGGCTGCGGAAATGGAGGGGGAAGAAACGTTGACCTTTTGTGATGCAAGCGAAATGGTTCCTGCTTCGCCAACTGCGACGAGGTATTCCAGTTGTCTGAATGTAAAACGCAAAGGCATGGGGATTCATGAACTGTAGAGGCTGACAAATCAAGCGTTTGCAAGATGGCCGCATGAACCACAAGCGAGACAAGGCTCAATCGTCACCTGGTACGCCATAAGAAGGAGCCTCTCTTGGATCGAGTGCCCGTTGTACATAAGCTTCCATTTGCGGCTTGTAGATATCCCAGGCATTGGCAACTGCCTCAATCGGACATGCATCTGTCCAGTCACATCTCAGATCGGCAAGGGGCCAGGAAACACGATGGCAAAGCTGCATGCCGGCAGAATGGACCGGACCTGCTTCACCACCAGCCGCAAGACCTGCCTTCATCGCTGCAATGAGCCTGTCTCCGAGATGACCTTTTGTACTGGCGAAGCATTCTGCCATGGCTTTTGGTACATCGGTGTTGGCCAGAAGGTTGCCGGCGGCAATAACATCCCTTTCGCTGGCATCGGTCCAGATTCCCAGCGCCTTGTTGCCGGAAAAGATTGCTGTCTCTCCCTGACTGTCAATCGCCAGCACTTGCCGGTATTCGACGTGTGGTGCGGCATTTCGGATGATTTCTACTGCCTCTGCAGCGCTTTTGCCTTGTTCCATCAGGTCAAGCGTAGAGGGGCCGAGGGTAGGGTCTGTAATATTCTGGCTGGCAACGGCTCCCACCCCGGCACGCGTATAGGCGCAGCGCGCTGCTACAGCAGGAGATGAGGATGAAACAGCAATGCCGAACATGCCGGTATCTGCGCACCGGGCTACAAGCGAAAATGTCATTCTGGAATAACCGCTGTTCCGTCTATTTCAACCAGCCATTCCGGGCGGGCTAGGGCTTGCACAACCAGACCTGTCGAAACCGGATGAATGCCTTTCAGGTATTCTCCCATCGTACGGTAAACGGCTTCTCGATGCCGAACGTCCGTTATGTAGACGACAACTTTCACAAGATGCTCCATCTCGCCGCCGGCCTCTTCAATAAGCTGTTTTATGTTTTGCATGACCTTGTGCGTTTGTTCCACCGGGTCGTGACTGTCGATGTTCTTTGCGTCATCGAGGTTTTGGGGGCATTGTCCGCGCAACCAGACAATCCGGCCCCCTGTTGTAACGACGGCCTGGCAAAGGTCATTGTCCAGTTGCTGTTCGGGATAGGTATCCCGCGTATTGAATTTGCGAATGCGTGTATGGGTCAACCCGTTTCCCCGTTCTTGGTTCAGGAATGATTGTCAGGCGATTTCCTGGATGCGCTTGTTGATATAACAGGCAAAATCGTAATTGGGTCTTTCAAGATGCGAAAGATGGCCCGGTTTGGCTGCCTGGGAACACAGGCCCCTGTATACCTTCTCGGTACAACCCCTGTCTTCAATATTCACATCATCCAGCAATGTTTTGAGTTGGGCAAAATGCGCCTGCGCATCTGGATCATTGACATATTCTGGCGACATGCCGCCTCCAAAATTGATGCGCACCTGGCCAACTCCGCTTGGATGTAGACTCAAATACCAGAAATAGCCGGGTGTTAGCGTGATCATCAAGCTGGGATATATGGCAAGCAGGTATGTCATACGCCGACGCTCACCCTGAAGCCTGTCATTTTCGGGATGGGCCAAAGCAATTTTGAGCGATTCATCCTTGAGAATGGTGTGATAGTTGAACGCTTCCTCACCAGGGGGGCAAACCATTTCCTCAAGTTTCGACAATCCGCCGATTGTGCCCGCATGGCAGACAGGCAGATGGTAGCTTTCCATGAAATTTTCAGCCAGTACCTTCCAGTTTGTGTCCCATAGATGGGTTTCAAAAAAGGTTTCCGTATAGGAAGCCATGTTGTAGTCCCCAACCAACTCTTCGACCCGGGCTAGTTGCGTGGCGACAGGGGAGGCATTGGAGTTGAGTGTGACGAATACCCAGCCAAGCCATTCCTCACATCGTACTTGGGGCAGGGCGTAGTGCCCCTTGCAGAAATCCTTGTTCATCGTCATCGCAGGGGCACCGCGAAGCGATCCGTCAAGATTATAGGTCCAGGCATGATATGGGCAAACAATGCTTCTGGTGCTGCCCCGGCCTTCGAGAAGCGTTGACATTCTGTGCAGGCAAACGTTGGACATCGCCCGCAATTCGCTTTGTGAGTCTCTCAATACAATGATTGGCTGGTTGGCCAACTCCAGGGTGACGTAATTACCCGGTTTGCTGAGTGATGATGCCCGGCCAACGCAATACCAGTCTTTGGAAAATATCCCGGCCAGTTCTTTCTCGAGAAATTCCTCGGACGTGTAGACAGAAGGCGGCATGGCTCTTGCCTGTTCAAACGGAACTGCAACGGTTTCCTTTAGTTCAAGCACCGCTTCTGTCATTGTCCTCTCCTGACCGTACCAGATTGCAATCAGCTCATACCGATATTTGTCGATGGTAAGCGGTACTGACAGGTTCAAACAAGCATCTGATTGTGCATCATTGCTTTGGCCGAACCTAATCAGTCTGAACCTGATTTACGGCAGACCAGCACCTACCTGCCATTGACTGTGATGTTCAGTCTTTTGACAATCTCATCGGGCTGAACGCTTCCCGCCCGCACACCGGCTCCCAGGGCAATGATCTGGGTAGTTGTCAGCGGTGGCACTGGTGCAAGGCGGAGATCAATACTCCGGTTGCCCTGCATGAATACCCCCAGGGCATCGCGAACCTGGGCTGCAAGCTCCGGCACATTGTATGGTCCAAGCATACTGCTTGCGAGGAAAGGAATGACTGTCTGGTAGCTTTGGGCGTCCTGTCCTGTCTTTTGGGACTGGAGTTTTATGACCCGTTGCAAGGCACTGTCATCCGTCACGGACAATTGTGCTTCTTCCAGTGTCAGCCCCGCCAACTCGCCCAGTATTTGCAATGATACTGCACTCTGCTTTTCAGGATCGGTTTCAAGGCTGCTCTTGTGGGAGAGCTGTGAGACTTTGCGTGCTACAGCTTCAGTATAACCTGATGCCTTGAGAACCATCTCAATTGAGCCGACATCATCAATGTCGAGTCGGTATGACCCGAGTGACAAGTCACCGGTCTTTATATTCCATGTGCCATCTCCCGTTAGGTCAAGCACAAGTCGTTCGTATCCCAACTCGGTCATCGCATCGAGACCGCGCTTGTTTTCGCGTGTAACGGGTAGGGCATCGAGATTTACAAATGCACGGCTGAATGCCCCGCTGCCTTGCATTACAGAACGCTCATCATTGATCTCGCTGCTTCCCTCCAGCTTGTTCCAGCCAAAAACTGTTTTCCCGTCCAGCTTGAGCTCTGCAGGTCCGGCAGCGATGTTTATCCCTGTTTCTGGCAAAATTGAATCAACCGGTTTGCTCCAGTCAGGAGAATAAAGGTTGCGAGCACTTATCTTTCCAAGTGCGAACGCAATATCGTGACCTTCTTCATTGGTTCCTTCAAGATTGAACTTGCCAATTTCAAGCAGGGCAATATCAAAAGCTGTAGCGCTGTTCAGCGTAGCGTTGTCCAGGGTGATCCCATCCAGTGTGAGGTCGTAATTGCCGTTTGGTGCCGATGTCGTTCCGCTCAGGGCTTCCAGAACAAGTGTTTCAACACTGAAGGTTTGGTTATCCTTCGCTTCCAGACCCGTGATGTTGATACCCGGAGTTCGGAACTCCTGTTTTTCCTTGGGGCCTTCGGTCGTCAAGGTCACATTTGCGAACTGACCGTCGCCAAGACTGAGCGGCCAGACGGCTGTTTTGCGGTCTGCAAGGTCAGGGTAATCAACGTTGTCGGCGGTGATGGCGTCAATACTCAGGACAGTATCCTTGCCATCTCGCGTTTTCGACTTTTGTCTGAAGCCGTTCGCTTCGAGCCTGTTGACAGAAAAGCCTTTGTCGCCAACCTGCGAGAACCCGGTCAGGATCAGCTCACTGACAGTAATTTCAAGGTTCTCAGTCTCGTTGGTATACTGGAAATCCCTGACAATGCTTCTGTTTCCGTCCTGCTCCTGACTGCCAATCACAAGTTCATTGCCGTTTGCTTCAGCCTGTTTCTTGAGAACATCTATGAAGCTTGGCGTATCTTGCGCAGCTGCAGTGTGAACAGGAAGGCTAATGGAGACAAAAAACAGTGATAAAATTGAAAATGACAAGCGGATAATACGCATGAAGTGATACCTTCCCATGATTTTGCAGCCCCTGATTGCATAACATAGGCAAGGGATTGAGGCACAAAAAAGGGATAAAGTGCTTCTGGAGTTGAAAAAACTGAATTTCAGCCTTCAAAAGCTGTGTGACCTTGCGTTATAAGGATTCTTCAAGGGGTAAAACGGTTTGCAGCTTCCATAAGGGAAAGATGATGCAAAGTGCTATCCGCTGTCGTGTTTCACAGTTTTTCGCATTGGCGATTGTTTTCACGATAGCAAGCTTCGCCACAATCTCGATTGTTGACAAGGCATTTGCTGAAGAACCCAATCGCATTATCACAAAAGGGGTTCATGTTGGTGGCGGTCAACGTGTCGATATCCATGCTCCGCTGACAGTGAAAAGCCGCGGCTTTTTCAAGCCTGCGCGCAAGGCACCCGTATTGCTCTATGTGCATGGCGGTGGATGGATCAAGGGAACCCGCGAGAAAAGCTACAGCCTTGGTGAATTTACAACCCAACGTGGATACATGTTGGTTTCAATCGATTACCGCCCGGTACCGAAAACCAATATTGATGGTCAGGTGCACGATGTTGTGCGTGCCATAAACTGGGTTCGCAACAATATTTCCAGATATGGGGGTGATCGCCGCCGTATTGTCATCATGGGGCATTCAGCTGGCTCTCATCTTGTATCCATGGTTGCAGCCAAGCGGCTTGGCGGCAAGCTGAATGGTGTGATCGCAAACGATGTTCAGGCATATGACATGGTCGCGTATGGCGGTATGCGGGGTTCGTTGCCCTATGTTTATGCAGCCGCATTTGGCAGCAATCCGGATAATTGGGTTCGATGGTCGCCGGTTACCTACGTAAGGCGCGGGGCAAGTGGAGGCTACCCACCCATCATGATCATGTATTCGGGCTCCAACTATCAGCGGCGGAAAATACTGGCGCATGGATTTGCCGGAGATTTGCGGGCCAAGGGCGCCCGGGTCACGCTGTTTGACGGAAAGCGCTACACGCACGGTTCGATTGCCCGTACGATCGGGCACAGTCCGGAAGTTACCAGAGCCGTGGAACGGTTTTTGCGATCTGCTTTTGGAAAATAGGAAATTCTGTCTTTATTGGTCGCATACCAGCGACTTCAGCCAGCCAGCCAGTCATACAAGTGGGGGAACCATGGATCTGATCGCAATTGTCGTAATAGCAGCCATAGGGCTCTATGCCATCATCATCTACAATGCTTTGGTGAAAGCCAGACAGATGGTGCGGGAAGCCTGGAGCGGAATTGACGTGCAGCTGAAACGCCGTGCCGATCTCATTCCAAACCTTTTGGAAACCGTCAAGGGATACGCGGCCCATGAAAAGGATACGCTTTCTGAAGTGATCGAGATGCGTACACGTGCCCAGGGAGTACCGTCTGATGATGTGGCTGCCCGTGCTGAAGCAGAAGGCATGTTGACACGGGCACTCGGAAAACTTTTTGCAGTTGCCGAAGATTATCCTGATCTGAAAGCAAACGAGAATTTCCGGGATCTCCAGAATTCTCTGGAAAAGCTTGAGTCTGAAATCCAGATGTCTCGCCGTTATTACAATGGTGCAGCCCGCGATCTCAACGTTCGCGTGGAAAGTTTCCCTTCGAATCTCGTGGCAAACACCTTCAAGTTCGAACAGGTGGACTATTTCGAAGTTGAAAATGAAGCTGATCGGGCCGTTCCAAAGGTAAGCTTCGGAGACTGATTGATGTCGTTTCTCCGGTATGCACGTCTCTATCTGACTGCCTTGGTCATGGCCATCCTTGCCGGGCCAACAGTCCTCAGTGCTGCTGAAGTCATTCAATCATTCCACAGCCGCATTGAAGTTGAAAAAGATGGCACACTGCTTGTTACCGAAAACATTCGTGTCACGGCAGAAGGCAGAAATATTCGCCGTGGTATCTATCGTGACTTCCCGTTGCTTTTTGAGGATGCTCGCGGAAGGCAGCGCCAGGTCGGTTTTGAGTTGCTTGGTGTGGAAAGGGATGGCCAGGCTGATGGAAGCAGGGTTGAAAAGAGTCGTTCCAAGGTGCGCATTTACATCGGTAAGGAAGACCGTTTTCTGCAGCCCGGAACCTATACCTATACGATCAGGTACACCACGGACCGGCAAATCAGGTTCTTTCCAGACCATGACGAACTGTATTGGAACGTGACCGGGAACTTCTGGAATTTTCCGGTTCTCAAGGCCTCGGCAACCGTGATGCTTCCTCGGGGAGTAAGACCAACCGGCCTGATCGGGTTTACGGGCAGGGTCGGCTCCACGGAACAGGCTGTGAACATGTCTTCAAGCGACAATGTAGTCAAGGCGGAAGCAAGGCGGCGTTTGGAGAGTGGGGAGGGGCTTACCATTGCTGTAAAAATGCCGGACAATTCCATCGCGGAGCCAACCGCTGCTCAGCGCAGTGCATGGTTCTGGAAGGACAATATCGGATACTTTATGGCAATAGCCGGCTTGCTTCTTGTGTGTGGCTACTATTTTGCCAACTGGTGGATGGTAGGGCGTGATCCTGCTGCAGGTGTCGTTGTCCCTCGCTGGGATGCTCCGGACAATATCTCCCCGGCACTGGTAAACTATATCGACAAGAAAGGTCTCGCAGGAAAAGGCTTTGACGCCATATCCTCGGCGATATTGAATCTGGCAGTCAAAGGGCTTGTAACCATCGACAAGCATGCGGATACCATAACCGTTTCTGTAAACAAGGATGTTCCCAAACCGCCGGATCTCCCCGTTGGTGAAAGGTCAATTCTAAATCGCTTGAAAGTGACCGGGGATCAGCAACTCACGATTTCAAAAAGTAACGGGGCGACTGTCAAAAAGCTCCAGCAGGGATTTGCCACGGCAATGGAGCAGGAACACCGTGGGAAATATTATGAAGCAAACACATTGACCTTCATTGGCGGCGTGTTGCTCTCCCTGGTTGTTATGTTTCTGGTTGTGTTTTTTGCTTCACCTTCAAAAGAAATGTTCGAGTTCCTGTTCATGTGTGGGTTCGGCACTGTTTTCTTTGGCGTTTTTGCCATTTCGCTGGCCAAGAAGTTTTCGTCCAGCGGAAACTTCTTCGGCAAGGTTGTTTCATTGATCATGACAGGTTTGGTGTCATTTGCTGTGCTGTCATCATTCTTCGCGAGCATTGCGGTATCCGTGATCGAAATGGGAAAGGGGCCGGAAGCCTGGCTTCTCATGACCATCGTCGGGATCATCGTGCTCAACATCCTTTTTTACTTCCTGCTGGGTGCTCCCACACCACTTGGTCGTAAAAAAATGGACGGGATAGAAGGACTGCGTACCTATCTCCAACTGGCCGAAAAAGACCGCATGAATCTCAAGGGCGCTCCGGATTTTTCGGTCAAGCATTTCGAAGAGCTGTTGCCCTATGCGGTAGCATTGGGTGTTGAAAAACCATGGTCGCGCGCTTTTGAAACCTGGCTGGCCGCCGCTTTTGCAGCCGGTGCTGTAGCAGCATCCACATATCGGCCTGATTGGTACTCCGGAAGGAGTTTCGATAGCGACAGCCTGTCCGATACCATGAGCGATTTCACAGGTTCGATGCAAAGCGGTTTTTCCAGTGCGATGCCGGTGCCGAAATCATCTTCTTCCGGATTTTCCGGTGGCTCTTCTGGCGGCGGAGGAGGCGGCGGGGGCGGTGGAGGCTGGTAATCCGGCCTTGCCGAAAACCTTCCTGTGAAAAGTTTGCAAGCCACAGCATTCCTTCATGTGAGAAGCTTGCCCCGAATCAGTGGTTTGGGTAAGGCCTCATTATGGGAAAAGATTTGATCAAGCCGGGTTCTGGCGATGGTAACGATATCGAGGCAGTTGACCTCAAGTCGGCACTTGAAGAGCGCTACCTTGCATATGCACTTTCAACAATCATGGGCCGTGCGCTGCCGGATGTTCGTGACGGATTGAAGCCGGTCCATCGCCGTATTCTGCATGCCATGCGCATTCTGAAACTGGACCCCGATGCTGGGTTCAAGAAATGCGCCCGTATTGTTGGTGATGTGATTGGTAAGTTCCATCCCCATGGCGACCAGGCAGTCTATGATGCCCTGGTCCGGTTGGCTCAGGACTTTGCCCAGCGATACCCTTTGATTGATGGCCAGGGTAATTTTGGCAATATCGATGGCGACAATGCCGCTGCCTATCGTTACACCGAAGCCCGCATGACGGAAGTCGCATCCTTGCTTCTCGAAGGGATCGATGAGGATGCAGTCGATTTTCGCCTGACATACAATGAGGAAGACAAGGAACCTGTGGTACTCCCGGGTGCCTTTCCAAATCTTCTTGCAAATGGCTCTTCGGGTATCGCCGTTGGCATGGCGACCAACATACCGCCCCACAATGTTGCCGGCCTTTGTGATGCAGCAATGCATCTCATCAAGTTTCGCAATGCAGGGATCGAAAAACTCGTCGAATTTGTACAAGGCCCCGATTTTCCCACGGGTGGTATTATCGTCGATGATCACGAAAGCATTGTAGAGGCCTACAAGACGGGAAGGGGAGGGTTTCGCGTCCGGGCAAAATGGGAGAAGGAAGATACCGGGCGTGGGACTTACCAGATTGTTGTTACCGAGATTCCCTATCAGGTCCAGAAGTCACGCCTGATTGAAAAAATTGCCGAGCTTCTGCTGAACCGGAAATTGCCATTGCTCGGCGATGTGCGAGATGAATCAGCAGAAGATATCCGCATTGTTTTTGAACCGAAGTCGCGCGCGGTTGATCCCGAAATCCTGATGGAGTCACTCTTCAAGCTGACGGAACTGGAAAGCCGGGTTTCGCTCAACATGAATGTGCTTTCCGGTGGCAAGGTGCCAAAAGTCATGTCCTTGAAGGAAGTCCTTCTGGAATGGCTTGAGCATCGCAGGGATGTTCTCATCCGCCGTTCCCGTCACAGGTTACAGCAAATCGAGCGCCGTCTTGAAGTGCTGGGCGGGCTTCTGATCGCTTATCTCAATATTGATGAAGTGATCCGGATTATCCGTTTTGAGGATGAGCCGAAGAAGAAGCTGATGGCGCGGTTTGATCTGACGGATGTGCAGACGGAAGCAATTCTCAACATGAGATTGCGTGCGCTGGCGAAGCTTGAAGAAATTGAAATTCGCAAGGAGCATGACAAATTATCGGAAGAAAAGGCCCAGATTGAAGCAATTCTGGGTTCGGAAGAGCGCCAGTGGAGCATACTCAGGCATGACATAGGCGAAGTCAGGAAGCAGTTTGGCGAGAATACCGAATTGGGCCGCCGGCGAACAATGTTCGGTGTGGCTCCCGAGCATGATCTTGAAGCTGTTCAGCAGGCAATGATTGAAAAGGAGCCGGTTACGGTTGTGCTGTCCAGAAAGGGATGGATCAGGGCAATGAAGGGCCATGTGTCGGATTTTGCTACCCTTTCCTTCAAGGAAGGGGACGAATTGCTGACCGCATTTCATGCCGAAACAACCGACAAGGTATTGTTGTTTACGACCGGTGGGAAATTCTTCACGCTTGGGGCAGACAAGCTGCCCGGGGGCAGGGGGCATGGTGACCCGGTGCGTGTCATGGTCGACATGGACAATGATACGGACATTGTCGCCGCTTTCAAACACCAGTCTGATCGCAAGATACTTGTAGCGTCAAAGGTTGGTAACGGATTCATTACTTCGGAAGGCGATGTTGTTGCCAATACTCGCAAGGGCAAACAGGTTCTCAACGTCAAAATGCCTGACGAAGCGGAAATCTGCACTTTCGTAAACGGGGACCACATCGCGGTTGTTGGTGACAATCGCAAGCTACTTGTTTTCCCGCTTGAGCAAATCCCGGAAATGGGACGTGGAAAAGGTGTACGGCTTCAGAAGTACAAGGATGGCGGTGTGAAAGATGTCAGGATCTTTACACTCGAAGAGGGGTTGACCTGGGAAGACTCTGCAGGTCGTACGCATACCCGTTCACAAGCGGAACTGGCGGAATATATTGGTGAGCGTGCCCAGGCGGGTCGTGTTGCACCGAAAGGTTTCCCTAAAAACGGCCGTTTCTCCTCGGTTTGACCGGCAATGTAGATGCAACTGTTGCGGTCCGGCAACAATGGTCGGCATCGTGTGGAAATGGCTCGAATTGTGCCATTTTGCACTTTACCCGTTGTTAACCACGGCTATAACCGGCCCACAAAATTCGGCATCCGGGATTGTGGGTATGGATATTACAGAACGTCAAGAAAATCAGTCAGATATGGAAATCGGCAAGGATACTAGTGTGGCTGAGGCACGTTGGATGCTTGCCTCGGTTGCTTTCCTCGTCGTTGCAGTTTTTGCTGCAGGCGTATTGGCTGACATGCTCACCCGGTAACTCCTGAAAATCCGTCTGCCATATAGTCACCATGACAATTTTCACATGGTGGATGTATTGGTGTGAGGCTATTGATGGTGTCCCTTTGCGTAAAGGAATACGATCATGAAGTTGTACATCGGAAACAAGAAATATTCCTCTTGGTCATTGCGCCCTTGGCTTGCATTGAAGGTGCGCAACATTCCGTTTGAAGAAGTGCTGGTGCCTTTCGACATGGAGGCAGGCAATCCGGAATTCAGGAAGTTTTCTCCAACCGGCAAGGTGCCTTGTCTGCTGGATGGCGACCTGACAGTCTGGGAGTCACTGGCCATTCTTGAGTACGTGGCAGACAAACACCCTGAAGCACATTTGTGGCCTGCCGGGATTGCTGAAAGGGCAATAGCCCGAGCTGTTGCCCATGAGATGCATGGCGGGTTTGGTGCCTTGCGCAATTCGTGCCCGATGAACATGAGCCGTGAACCTTCACCGATTGATGTACCTGCCGCCGTTCATGCTGATGCTGCACGGATCGAACAACTCTGGAGCGAATGCCTGCAGAAGTCCGGTGGCCCCTTTCTTTTTGGTGAATTCACCAATGTCGACGCCATGTATGCACCGGTAGTCAATCGGCTTGAAATTTACTGCCTTGGTGCCTCGGATGCGGTGCAACAGTACAGCAATGCCATGAAATCTCTGGAAGCCTGGAAGGAATGGGAACAGGCGGGCCGTGCAGAAACCTGGTACGTGGCCGAAGATGAAGTCTGAAATCCTTTTTAGGAGTTCAGGCCGTTGGCGCTGTTATCCGGTTCGTTGTGCGCAACTGCCACACACTGTGTCCCGCAATGGCTCCCAGTACGATGGCGCCGCCCAGAATTGTGTTCGCTGATGGCACGTCACGGAAAATGAGCCAGATCCAGACGGGTGCCAGAACGGTTTCCAGCAGAAAGAACATCGATACCTGGGCCGCCGGTATGAAGCGGGGTGCCAGCTGAAGGGTAAAGCCGGAAGCAGGAACCATCACAAGAACATTCAGGGCCAGCCACCAGGGTGCATCGGGGATTGTGGAATAGGCAATTGCCATCGGTAGCGCAAAAAGGGCTGCTATCATTCCACCTAGACAGCCCGACAGGGACATGTCTTGTCCGCTTTGGCGGCAGCGGACAAGAGACAGGGCAAGAAACATGGCTGCGAGCAATGCAGCAAGGTCCCCCTTGATAGTGCCTCCCTGCAATCCTTCTCCGACAATGATGGCAACCCCGGCGATTGTGAGAACGATTGCAATACAGGTTGCCGGACCCGGCCTTTCCCCAAAGAGCCACCATGCGAACAGCGCCGCAATCATCGGATTGAATGCGAGTATGAATACCAGATTGGCTGCTGAAGTATTGAACACTGCAAGAGTGAACATGATGCTGGTGATGCCGTAATATATGCCGACTTCAACCCATTTCGGGTTGTCAAACGGGTCACGGGGTGTCTGGGTCCAGTTTTTTCTGAAGACAAGAACGTAACCGAGAACGAGTGTCAGTCCGAGACCGCGACACAGCATGACAATCCACGGATCACCGCCAGCCAGCCTGATTACGGGGATATCCAGCGAAATAAGCAAGCCGCCTGTTAGCGCCAGTATGACGCCCAATCCTGTTCGGTGTTGTAGCTGCAAGCACGTTAATCCTGTCTGGTCCAGCCATTCATGCCCAGATGTTCCTGGGGACGAAAGCGGGTTTTGTAATCCATCTTTCTCGAGCCGGAGACCCAGTATCCCATATAAACGTGGGGCAGGCCGCGCTGTCTCGCCATCCGTATATGATCTAGAATCATGTAGGTGCCAAGGCTGTTGAAACCGGATTCGCTATCAAAAAAACTGTACACCATGGATAGTCCGTCGGCGATAACGTCAGTCAGGGCAACAGCAACAAGTGGTCCCTCACCCTTGCCGGTAATGGCGGTATCAGGGCCTCGCTTGCGATATTCAATCAGAATTGTGTCGACATGTGTGTCTTCAACCATCATCGCATAATCGAGTGATGTCATTTCCGCCATTCCACCGGTTGAATGACGGTCATCCAGATATTTGCGAAACAGGGAGAATTGTTCGCTGGTCGGGGAAGGGGGCAGAATTTCAGCTACCAGGTCCTTGTTTGCATTCAGGATCCGCTTGAACGATTTGCCAGGTTCAAACTCATTGGCGAGCACACGAACTGATACACAGGCCCGGCATCCCTCGCAGGCTGGCCGGTAAGCGATATTCTGCGAACGGCGAAAGCCGCCTTGGCTCAGCATGTTGTTCACCTGCTCGGCCCGCTCACCAACAAGATGCGTGAAAACTTTCCGCTCATAACGACCCTCAAGATAGGGGCAGGGGGCAGGCGCAGTCAGATAGAATTGCGGTGTATCTAGGGAATGTCGTGTCATTCGGCTTGTCTGCAAATATCACTGCTTGGAAGCCTAGTATATTTTCCAGAAAAATCCATGCCTTGGTAAGGGAAAAACAAATTCGCCCACATCGCACACTAACGCCATCGTGAGAAAAAAATGAGGAGTCTGATTGCCGGATTTCTCTATTCTGTTCAGTGAGTGCTGCATCAAGTGAAGCAAATTTTATGGAGGAGTATAATGCGAACAATACCTAAGTTCATGATTGCCGGATGTGCCATGATGTTTTCTGGGCCGGCATTCGCCACCTGCACATCTGAGGTGGCAAAGGACGACTTGACTGACGAACAGGTGGTTGAGCTTTATGATTGTATCCGGGACAGTCTGCGTGAAGGATACGCCAAGGAAGGAGGGCAGTGGACCTCCGACTATCCGAGTTGGGGAGAGACATCCTCACAACCCGTGGCGGCGGGCACGCACGGAAACCGTTTCCTGATAACCTTTGTCAATGAAACCGGTCATGCTGAATATGTGAAATTTTCGGATGAGCGCGGCCCGATGCCAGCAGGAAGTGTACTTGCAAAGGAATCGTTCAACCTCAACAAAAAGAACCAGGTACAAAAGGGGCCGCTGTTTTTCATGGAGAAAGTTGCTGCGGGTAATGCTGACGAATATGGAAACTGGGTTTATTCCGTAGTTCAACCGAATGGAAAACCAGCAAAAATATCCCAGAAATTCTGCCATGATTGTCATGGAGCATTTTCAGACCAGGATTCCATGGGATATCCGGATGAGGATTACAGGATCACCTCGCAGTAACGGACAGCCATTCTCCTAGTGTGCCGGAAGATATGGGCAACGCGGTATTGTCAAGGCAACTCGATCATCCATGTCTCACCTGAGAGTTATGAACGGTCGGATCGTACTATAACCGTACCCAACAGGATGTCATGAAGTAGCCTTTTGTCCTTGGAGAAAAGCGATACCAGCAGGATAAAGCCCGGCAGCACCACGTTACCGGTCCAGAACAGTACCAAGTGAACTATAGAGGTCCAGATATCAATCACGCCGCCATCATACCGCTTCATGCGGAGCGCAAACATGCGCATTCCCGGCGTTGCCTGTGCCGGTCCGGCCAGCGTGAATATGAAATACAAGGCAGCAATGACAGGGATGATTGCCCCGTATAATAGCCAGCCAAGGCCAAGGGTAAGGATACCGAGAAAGAAGACCACTATGCCTGCTATGAAGCTGAAAAAGAGTATGAACAGATAATCAACGACAAACGCAAAAATCCGTCTGCGCCTTACTTCTTCAAGACTGTCGTCCGTAACAACATTTCCATCTTGATCAAGAATGTCGGGTTGATTCATCTTCCGGTTCCCTGTCTGCGTTTGTTGGTTTCCAGTCTGGTCAGGCATATATAGTGTCTGGATTGAAAATTACCCGCATCCGAAGAATGGTCAACACAACCATCTTCATGCAAATGCAGGTTTGCATGACAGGAAATGCCCGGAGGCGTAACTTATTTGCTGTTCAGGATTCGTGCGACCTGTGGTGCAAAATAGGTGTAGATCGCATCAGCACCGGCTCTTTTGAAACAGGTCAGGCTTTCGAGGACAACACGCTCCTCATCCATGAATCCCAGACTGCTGCCTGCCTTGATCATGGCATATTCCCCGGACACCTGATAGGCAAAGGTAGGCATGGCGAATTTGTCCTTTAGGCGCCTTATCACGTCAAGATACGGCATGCCGGGCTTTACCATGATGATATCGGAACCCTCCTCAATATCCAGAAGAGCCTCCATTTCAGCTTCGTCCGCATTCGCCGGGTCCATGAAATAGGTGCGCTTGTCGCCTTTCAGCAGGCCGTCTGTACCGACCGCTTCACGATAGGGGCCGTAAAACCCGGATGCATATTTCGCTGAATAGGCAAGTGTTCCCGTATCCTGGAACCCAGCGAGGTTGAGGGCATCGCGTATTGCACCCATTCTGCCGTCCATCATTTCCGAGGCGGAAATAATGTCGGCTCCTGCTTGTGCCTGAAGCACGGCTGCCTTGGCAATGTGGTCTACCGTTTCGTCATTCACGATTATTCCATCGCGCAAAATTCCGTCGTGGCCATGCGTGGTAAACAGGTCAAGCGCCACATCCGTAATGACGCCTATATCCGGTGCGGCATCCTTTATGGCGCGGGTTCCCGTGTTTATGAGATTGTCCGGGTTTAATGCCTCGGAACCGTTAACGTCGCGTTTGTCCATGGCAATGTTGGCAAAGGTAGCAATTGCCGGAATGCCCAAATCCTGTGCAATCCGCGCTTGCTCGCCAATCTTGTCTGCAGAATAACGTGAAACTCCGGGCAGGCTTTCGAGTGGTTCACAGACATTGGTGCCTTCACAAAGGAATACTGGCCAGATCAGGTCATCTACCGACAACCTGTTTTCCCGCACAAGGCGACGGTTCCATTCGAACCTGCGATTGCGACGCATGCGACGGTTCCCGGTTATCTCATCAACGCTACGTGCCATTGCCTAATTGCTTTTCTTGAATAGGGGATATGTTTGCCACCATGAATAGAATTTCCTATAGAGACCCGTCAACCAAACTAAGTGAGACAAAATGAGCGAGGCAGCAGCCCGTGTCGGTCGATTATATGGTCTGGACCAGATCGTGTTATGGCTTTTTCGGGGAGTGGCAATAATCGTATTGCTGCTCGGTATTCATTACTGGTTGATGTTGCTTGGCGTAACTGATCCGGCATTTCGTTTTGATACCATGCCCAACCATTGGAAAATTGCGGCAACGACACTTTGTGTGTTGATGCCTGTGGCAAGTCTCGGATTGTGGGGGCTTTACCGGTGGGGCGTTGCAATCTGGCTGATTGCAGTATCCGTTGAACTCTTCATGCATTTGCTTATGCCGGAAAGGTTTGGTGAAAACCGCCTGTTGGTCGTTTTTCATCTTGCAGCAATTGCATTGTTTGTTGGATATCGACTGCTGCGATGGATTGAAAGACGCCGCGCTGTCTCATGAAAGGCGTGTGCGTTCTCAATGCTGTGATGCTGTTAAAATCTGCACCGGAATTGTAACCGGAAATTAATCCTAAGTTTTAATTCGAATTTTAGACGCATGCCGTAAAAGTTTTGTCAGAGCGGGAGAAAACAAATCCGCCAAAAACAAAACAGTGAGGCAGAAATCATGCAAAACGCACCGCACATGGTGGGCGAGGCCGTTGAGTCCGAACACGAAGGCGATATCAAGTCGCTTTATCTTACATCCCTGACAATGGTTGAGCGGCTGCACCGCCGTCTACTTGATGTAATCAAGGATGAATTCGACAGGGAAGGGCGCAGTGATATCAATCCTGTACAGGCTCTCCTCTTGTTCAATATCGGAAATACCGAACTGACAGCCGGCGAATTGCGTTCGCGGGGTTACTATCTTGGATCCAACGTTTCTTACAACCTGAAAAAACTGGTCGACCAGGGATATATCAACCACCAGAAATCACGTGTAGACCGCAGGTCAGTGCGGGTAAGCCTTACCGATGAAGGCATGAAGGTTGCCGCAATCGTTGATGGGCTTTACGAGCGCCATATCGGTTCGATCGAAAAGGTTGGCGGAATTAACACCGACGAGTTTACACGAATGAACAAGTCGCTTCAGCGCCTGGAACGTTTCTGGACCGACCAGATACTGTACCGCCTGTAAAATTGCGAGTTCACATCAATGTGAAAAAGGCCCGCCATTGTGCGGGCCTTTTTGTCTTGGCCAAGAATTAAACACAAAGTATTCATACAAGAAATGAAAGGGCAGGGCTCGAGTCGCATGCGGCGCATTCACACTGCGTCCGCATTTGGCAATCCCAAATTTTTTGTTAACCATGTTGGGATACTCAAATAAGCGACTATATGAATTGAAAACTATACGTCACGGCGCCTGCACTTCTGCACGGTGTTGACGTGATTGGTTCGAGAAAGAATATGATCAAGCGAAGACAGTTTCTATCCGGAATGGCTGCGTTGGGTGGCGGCACAATGGCTTCTCCGGCCTTTGCAGAAAATGCAATCGAGTCGATTATTCGTTCCTCACGGCGCGATAGCTGGAGCGACCAGTTCGATGCGCGCAAGGGCGATGCAAAGCTTTCTGCGAGCAAGACGCCGATTTTTTCCGACCAGACAACAGCCCGTGTAGAGCAGGCAATCGCCGAATACCGCAATATCGTGTCGACTGGTGGTTGGCCTGTTGTTCCTGCAAACAAGAAACTGCGCCTTGGTAGTGAATCCCGTACGGTTTTGACATTGCGTCAGCGCCTTGCCAAATCCAACGATCTTGATCCGAGTGCCGGAAATTCCGAAGTTTTTGATACCTGGGTGGATGGTGCCGTGCGCCGTTTTCAGGCGCGTCACGGCCTGCCAGCAGATGGTGTGCTCGGCAAATACACCTACGCAGCCATGAATGTTCCGGCCAACATCAGGCTTGGCCAACTGGAAACCAACCTGGTTCGCCTGCGTTCTATGTCGGGTTTTCTGGGTGACCGTTATGTCCTGGTCAATATCCCGGCAGCACAAATTGAAGCTGTCCGGGGTGGCAATGTGGAATCCCGGCATACAGCAATTGTCGGAAAGACGGACCGGCAATCACCAATCATTTCGTCAAAGATTTACGAATTGAACCTCAACCCTTACTGGACTTCTCCAGTTTCGATCGTCAAAAAAGACCTGATCCCGTTGATGCAGAAGGATCCCGGTTATCTTGAGCGCAACAACATTCGTATTTTTGACTGGACAACGAAGCAGGAGATACCGCCGAACAGTATTGACTGGAATTCCGACGAAGCAGTGAAATACATGTTCAGGCAGGATCCCGGCAAGATCAATGCGATGGGCTCCGTGAAGATCAACTTCCCGAATCCGCATGCCGTTTACATGCATGACACGCCGCAACAAAGCCTCTTTTCAAGACTGCTGAGGTTTGAGTCCTCTGGTTGTGTTCGGGTGCAAAATGTTCGTGACCTGATCACCTGGCTGGCAAACGAGACACCAGGTTGGGAGCGCCGCCAAATCGAGCGGGCGATCGAGTCCGGTGAACGGATCGATGTCGAGCTTTCCGCTCCGGTGCCCGTATACTGGAATTATATTACGGCTTGGTCTACCAATCCGGGTGTTGTCCAGTTCCGGGATGATATTTACAGCCGTGATGGTGCCGAACAGCTGGTTTCAAGCAACTGGAACTGACTGCCGGTTGTAACAACTTTCAGGATTTGAACACTGTTTCTCAGCGCATGTTGGCCAACATGCGCTGATTTGCCGTTTAGAAACCAAAAAATACCGTTTTACCTGCGGCCTGGTTCCGTTATGTACTCTACTCAATTGCGCGGCCAAACAGAGCCTTGCAGCAACAGCCGAAACGGAAATGCCAATGTCTAACAGCCTCGACACCTTCTTCAATGCGCCGCTTGCTGAAGTGGATCCTGAAATTCATCAAGCCATAAGTAATGAACTTGGGCGTCAGCGTACCGAAATCGAGCTGATTGCGTCGGAGAACGTGGTTTCGCTGGCTGTTCTTCAGGCACAGGGCTCCATCATGACCAACAAATATGCGGAAGGTTATCCCGGCAAGCGCTATTATGGCGGCTGCGAGTTTGTTGATGTGGCGGAAGAACTGGCAATTGAGCGGGCAAAGAAACTGTTTGGATGCGGTTTTGCCAATGTTCAGCCCAATTCCGGCTCGCAGATGAACCAGGCCGTATTCCTGGCGCTTCTTCAACCGGGCGATACATTCATGGGGCTGGACCTGAATTCAGGTGGACACCTTACCCATGGATCACCCGTAAACATGTCAGGCAAATGGTTCAACGTGGTTTCCTATGGTGTCGACCGCGAAACCCATCAGCTTGACTTGGCCGAGGTCGAACGTCTTGCCAAGGAGCACAAGCCGAAAATCATCATTGCCGGTGGTACTGCCTACTCAAGGGAATGGGACTGGGCTGCCTTCCGCCGCATTGCGGATAGTGTTGGCGCCTATCTCATGGTGGACATGTCACACATTGCCGGTCTGGTTGCAGCCGGAGTGCACGATTCGCCGGTTCCTCATGCGCATGTTGTAACGACAACCACGCACAAATCCCTGCGTGGACCGCGTGGCGGCATGATTCTTACCAATGATGAAGCGCTTGCCAAGAAAATGAATTCGGCTGTATTCCCTGGTTTGCAGGGCGGTCCGTTGATGCATGTGATTGCTGCAAAAGCGGTTGCTTTCGGTGAAGCATTGCAACCGGATTTCAAGGAATACCAGCAGCGTGTAAAGAACAATGCCCGCGCCTTGGCCGCAAGCCTGTTGGAAAATGGCCTGGATATTGTTTCTGGAGGCACCGACAATCACTTGATGCTTGTTGACCTCCGCCCCAAGAGGGCAACAGGGAAAGCCGCTGAGGCATCACTCGTTCGGGCAGGAATAACCTGCAACAAGAACGGCATACCCTTCGACCCGGAAAAACCGTTCGTGACTTCCGGAATTCGTCTTGGTTCACCGGCTGCCACAACCCGTGGTTTTGGTGAAGCAGAATTTCAGGAGATAGGCAATCTGATCACTGAAGTTCTTGACGGGCTCATGGCCTCAAATGCAGATGATTCAAATGAAGCAGCTGAAAAGGCGGTACATGCAAAAGTCGTCGAGATGACAGGCCGTTTCCCGATGTATTCTGCTATGTAAACCGGACATGTCGGGCCTGTTTAAAAACAGGCATCCACAAGGAGAGGCGTATTGCGCTGCCCATATTGTACAAACCACGAAACGCAGGTTAAGGACTCCCGTCCAACCGAAGACGGGGCGTCCATCCGCAGAAGGCGGATTTGCTCCGCCTGCGGCGGACGCTTCACCACGTTTGAGCGGGTACAATTGCGCGAACTGGTGGTACTCAAAAAATCCGGTAAACGCGTGCCTCTCGACCGGGACAAGCTTACCCGCTCCGTTCAGACAGCCATTCGCAAGCGAGACATTGATCCGGAACGCGTAGAGCAGATGATTTCCGGCATTGTTCGCCAACTGGAAGCCCAGGGCGAGGGGGATATTACCTCCGAGGAAATCGGCCGACTGGTCATGGAAGGTCTCAGGCAGATTGATGAGGTTGCCTATGTCCGGTTCGCCTCTGTCTACAAGGATTTTCAGGAAGCCAGGGACTTTGAGGGATTCCTCAGCAAGATGGAAGAGGAAGACTGATGGCCTGGAAGCGGATGGTCATGCAATTGGGGATGGGGACGGATATCCGCGGTGGTGATTATACCAAGGCGGCTGTCCGTGCGGTTGAAAACGCAATCAGACAAAATACCCTTGTTGTTGCCGATGCATTTGGTGTGCCTCGCGAGCAGATGCGTGTGGATATTGTGCTTGGAGCAGGCCAACCGGATGAGGTGGACAAGGCGAAGGTAGCAAAGGTTCTGCCTTACGGTTCAGGTGACATACAGGTGGAGAGAGGGGGCATGGATACCCCCAGGGATGATGGCACTCCGGGAACAATTCTGGTGAATGCAGCAGTAATTGTTTATCTTGACCTGCCTGAAGGCAAGGCATGGCTGGCAAAATCATGAGAGATGAAGGTGACATGTCAGGCATGAAGCGGATCATTCTGGAAATGGGAACCGGGAATGATCTTTATGGCGAAGATTACACCAAGGCAGCAAAACGGGCCGTACAGGATGCCATTCACCATTCATCATTAATCCTGTTCAAGTCGCTTGATATCAATCCTGAAAACATGGAAATCGAGCTGAATCTGGCCGCCTGGAAGCCTGAGATGATTGATCTTGATGCAGTTGCGGCAGAATTGCCCTATGGCAAGGTGTTTCCAAAGGCGGTAATTGGTGGCCTGAATATTCATGATGAAGTGACCGGGCGGACGAGCGTGATTGTTAATGCCGGAATTGTTGTGCGCCTGCCAATTCAGTGATTTCGTCTAAGTCTTGATTTTGTCACGTTTTTTTTAATAGTGGTGCAGAATGTTTTCATGGCAGTATGGAAACTGTTCGCCTTTTATCAGCCTCAAATATTCGCCATACGAGTTCCATGAGTAGCGACAGTGTATCCCAATCCTGTACAGACAGAAGATATTTGCAGGCAGCGCTTCGGCTTGCCCGAAAACATGAAGGACTGACCGGCACCAACCCGTCGGTTGCGTGTGTGATTGTTGCTGATCTGCCTGGAGGCAGGGTAGTGGTCGGATCGGCTGTAACAGCCCCCGGCGGGCGTCCGCATGCAGAACCGCCTGCCCTTGCTGAGGCCGGCAGTCTGGCAAAGGGGGCAACTGCGTATGTCACCCTCGAACCTTGCGCCCATCATGGCAAGACACCACCATGTGCGCAGACCCTGATAGATGCCGGAATAAAGCGGGTGGTAACAGCGATTACTGACCCTGACAATCGCGTCAACGGGCAGGGACACCGCATGCTTCTGGATGCGGGAGTAGAAGTTGTCACATTGGATGGTGGTGAAGAAGCGCGCCGGGTATTGCAAGGCTACCTCAAGTCAAGAACCGCTTCCCGACCCTTTGTCACATTGAAAATGGCGATGACAAGAGAAGGTCTTATTGGCTGTTCGAATAATGGCAATTTGCGTATTTCCGGTTCGGTAGCCAAAGGGATTACACATCTTGTACGTGCCCGCCATGATGCAATCCTGGTCGGAAAAAAGACAGCGATGATAGATGACCCCGGGCTGACCTGCCGACTGCCCGGTCTGGAGGATCGTTCGCCATTGCGTGTGGTCATGGATGCAAATGCGGAATTGAGTCCTGATTATCACGTCGTTTCGTCAGCCCGATATACGCCTACACTTGTTGTAGCGCCTGCTGACAGTCCTGCGACATGGCGGAAAATGTTGACTGACCACGGCGTCAAACTGATGTCTTGCGAATGTATAAATGGTCGCATTGCCCTTCCTGAATTTCTCGATGACCTTGCGGCGAACGGAATCCAGTCACTCATGGTTGAAGGGGGGGCAACCATTGCCAAAAGCTTTCTTGAAGACGGCCTGGTGGATGAAATCATTTTGCATATTGGCGGTAATCCGGAGCTTCCGAAAGACATGTCAAATGCAGTATATGCGCCTATTTGTCCTGAAAATTTGCCAGATGGTTTCGAGATTTGCCAATCATCGGTATTTGGGGCAGATACGTCGCTTCGTTTGAGGAAAAGTGAATGTTCACCGGCATAATTACCGACATAGGCAAAATCGTGGAAGCAAGCTCCTTGCCGGAAGGAAGAAAATTTCGCGTGCAAACAGCCTACGACACCGGGACGATCGATATTGGAGCATCCATTTCTCATGCCGGTGTATGTCTGACTGTTGTCGGAAAGGGGCGGGACTGGTTTGAAGTGGAGGCTTGGGAAGAGGCTCTCCGTCTGACAACACTTGGTGCCGTAACAGAAGGAAGTCGGGTAAATTTGGAACGTGCCTTGAAAATCGGCGATGAACTGGGCGGGCATCTGGTATCCGGGCATGTTGATGCGGCAGTTCCCGTCATATCGAGGAAAGAGGAAGGAGAAGCGGTACGTTTCACTTTGCAGGTTCCTGACAAGCTTGCAAAGTTCATTGCACCGAAAGGATCTGTTGCACTGGATGGTGCTTCACTCACGATCAATTCTGTCGAACAGAACCAATTTGACGTGCTTTTGATAAGGCACAGCCTTGCTGTAACAACTTGGGGAGATCGTACCGAGGGAGATTCGGTTAATCTGGAGATTGACCAGATGGCCAGATATGCAGCACGATTGGCAGAATTTTCCTGATAATCTGTTGCAAATATGTGATTTGCCAAAGATTAACCAAAATGTTTGACTATCGACACGCCGTCAGCGGTGTTGGAACAAATTTTTTATGAGAACTCAACTTCTCAGAATCGGCTTTTTATTTCTTCTTCCTTTCATGGTTGTGGCTTGTACTGCGTCCGGTGACGGCGAAGGCTTGCAGTCTGCACTTGCAGTCCAGCAGAAGAACCCACAGCCATATAAGTTTGAAAATTCTGCTGTGCAGCCCCAGTCTGCTCAAGCCCAGCCGGATACGAACCAGCTTGCTTCTGCACAAGGTACTGCGCAACCTTCATCGTATGGGCCTGTTTCCGGAACTGACATTGCCGGTCAGGCCTTGCCAGCGCCTGCAACGAATGGAACTGTCCAGGGCACGGTTCGGACAGAGGCGCAACCGCTGCAACCGGGTTCCAGTTTTGCTGCTTACAAGCCCGAAATCGCTCCGCTACCACCAAGGGAATCAAGAACTTTCCTGATCAATGGCCTGGCCAGTAACGTCAAGGCAATCGGTTACGGGTTTACCAATCTTGCCAAGAAGATATCCAATTCGGAACTCTACAATTACGCATCCTTTATCGAAAGCTCGACGGTTATACGCTCACGCATTACCAAACAGATGAAGGCAATTTACCGGCGTAACCCGAACATCGAGTTCAATCTCATAGGGGTGAGTTTCGGCGCAAACATTGTAACTCTCATTGCAGCAGACCTGGACAAGCTGGGTATACCCGTAAACTATCTGGTGACGATTGATGGCCCTGCAATGGTGCCAATTCGAGACAATGTGGCAGTTGCCGACAATTTCACATGTTCGAACCTGGATTGCTTCCGGACCAAATCACGTCTTGCGCGGGGCAACAGGGTTACAAGCTTTGCCAGCTTCAAGATCCCGACATCCCATATACCATTGCCGGATCACCGGAGCGTGCATGCGCGTATTCTGTCCCAGTTGAAAGCCTCCCGCAGAGCCTACCGCTACTCGGCTTCAACCCGGTAACTTACCTGACAAGCGGCAGCTTGGTAATTTCAAGCTTGCCATACCCTTGCTGCCGTGTTTTGACGTCCTGTCTTTTGAATCGGAGTAGTTTGGCATGAGCCGCAGGCACATCCTGGTTATTGATGCACCATATTACAGCGAGATTTCAGCAAGTCTGATGGAAGGTGTTTTGCAAGCCCTCGAGGAAGAGGGGGCAACACATTCCTATGTATCAGTGCCGGGCGTTCTGGAAATACCGACTGCACTTGCAATGGCGCTGGAAGGCAGCAAACATTATGACGGCTATGTTTTGATCGGATGTGTTATTCGTGGTGAAACGACCCATTATGATATTGTTGCCAATGAATCTGCCCGCGCAATCATGGAATTGTCTGTGAGACACCGTCTGGCACTTGGCAACGGAATACAGACGGTTGAAAATGAAGCCCAGGCTTGGGCGAGGGCAAAAGTTGCGGAGAAAAACAAGGGCGGAGGAGCTGCACGGGCAGCACTAGAGATGATTGCCTTGCGGGAGAAACTTTCCTGATGCCTGCCATACCACACAACGAGGAAGTCGTCCGTCAGGCAAACAAGCGTGGTCTGGCCAGACTTGCCGCCGTACAGGCATTGTACCAGATGGATTTGTCTGAAGGGCGGCTTGCAGACATCGTGGAAGAATATGAAAATCTTCGCATTGGTCAGATCGTCGACGATGAACACTATCTTGACGCTGACTTGGGTTGGTTTCGAGGTGTTGTATCAGGTGTCGTCCGGCATCAGGCTGATATCGATCCGCTGATACACGATGCCTTGCCTGCCGATTGGCCGCTTGCCCGTATTGACACACTGATGCGTTCGGTTCTGCGCTCAGGCGTTTTTGAGTTGATGAAGCGCAATGATGTACCGGCCAAAGTGGTAATCACCGAATATCTGGAGATTGCGAAAGCATTCTTTGATGGCGAAGAACCCAAGTTGATCAACGGCGTTCTTGACCACATTGCCCGTGGTCAGCGCGAGGGCGAGTTCAGTGACTCAAAGGCCGGGTGAGTTTGCACTGATCGCTGACTATTTTGCGCCCCTGGCGGGTGAGGGGACGTTTGGTCTCAAGGATGATGCGGCCACATTTTCAGTCGAGCCTGGCCATCAATTGGTGATCACCCAGGATGCATCTGCCGAGAATATACACTTTCTGGATGATGACCCTGCTGATCTGGTGGCTCGCAAGGCATTGCGGGTAAACTTGTCGGATCTCGCAGCCAAGGGCGCCCGTGCGAAATGCTTTTCCGTAGCTCTGGGCTTGGGTGAAGACTGGACGGAGGAGTGGATAAGGCAGTTTGCACAAGGCCTTCGCGAAGATATCGACCAGTATGATATTGCACTGACCGGAGGAGATACCTTCAAAACCGGCGGAGGTATGGTAATCTCCATAACGGCGATAGGGGAGATACCCCGTGACAGCTATGTGGCAAGAATCGGTGCTTCACCCGGCGATCAGCTGTTTGTAACCGGAACAATTGGTGATGGTGCCCTGGGATTGCTTGCCCGCCGCGATGACTTGTCTGGTATCTCAATGCAGGACAGGAAATATCTGGTTGACCGTTACCAGCTTCCTCAACCGAGGCTGGAATTTGCCGGTACACTCCGAAAAATTGCCACTTCAGCCATGGATGTTTCCGACGGTTTGCTCGGTGATTTGGTGAAATTATGTGATGCATCCGGGGTATCAGCTGAGCTTGTGCTTTCCAAAGTGCCGTTCTCCAGTGCAGTCAAAACAGCGCTGGAACATGAATCAAACTTGCTGGAAACTGCCGTAACCGGTGGAGATGATTACGAAATCCTTTTCACAGTCTCACCGGAAAATATTGGGCAATTGATGAAGCTGGCCAATGAAGCCAGGATTGCTGTGACCTGTATTGGTGAAATAACTTCTGGAGAAGGCATAAGTGTCTTTGACAGACATGGGGAAAAGGTGGAGTTTCCGAGCCTTGGTTATGATCATTCTGGAGCGAGAAACTGACTGTCAAATCTGTCATTGAACCCGATCCGGTACCTTTTTCGGACGAGGAAGAAAATGCCGTTGCGCGTAAAAATGCATGGCTTTATCTCTGCTGTCAGGCATTGGGAGGTGCGACTGCCCCGGTCAATATCGCATTGGGTGCGCTGGTTGGCAGTTATCTGCTCGGCGATGACAAGTCTTGGGCGACTGTACCGGTCACAGCCTACAATGTAGGTGTCGCCGTTGGTGCGCTCGTTTCAAACGCAATCATGCGCCGCATCGGTCGCCGTGCCGGCTTCATGGTGGGCTCGCTTGTGGGAATATGCGGACTGAGTGGGGCAGGTCTGGCAATTACCGCCGGTAGTTTTGTCCTGTTTTCCCTGGCTCTTCTTTTCAACGGCATTGCAGGCGGCTTTGTCCAGCAATACCGGTTTGCCGCAGCAGATCGCGGTACAGCCGAATACAAGCCAAAGGCCATTTCTCTCATCATGATCGGTGGTGTTGCTGCTGCGATTATCGGTCCGCAACTCGTCATCCATACCAGTGGGATCATGGCTCCTATTCCGTTTGCTGGTGCTTTTTATTGTGCAATCACGCTGTTTGTACTGAGCTTTTTCGTGCTTTCTTTGCTCAGTCCTTCCAATCGCGATGAAGAGGCTGCAAATGCCAGGCTTGGCTCTGGACGTTCGATAGCTGAAATAATTGCACAACCGCGTTTCATGGTTGCAGTCTTTTGTGGCACGAGTGCTTATGCCTTGATGTCCTACCTGATGACAGGGGCTCCACTGGCGATGGTACATCACGGCCATTCGGTGGAAGATTCCACCCTTGGGATCCAGTGGCACGTGTTGGCAATGTTTGCACCAAGCTTTGTGACCGGTCATCTTATCGCACGGTTTGGCAAGGAGATGATCGTCACTGTCGGCATGCTCATATTGGTTGCTTGTGCGATTGTTGGCCTGTCAGGTTCGGAACTGGCTCACTTTTGGGGAATGCTCATCCTGCTCGGAATTGGCTGGAATTTCGGCTTCATAGCTGCAACCGCAATGGTTACAGATACTTACCGGCCGGAAGAAAAAAACAAGGCGCAGGGTGCCAATGACTTTTTCCTGTTTGGTTCTGTTGCCCTAGCTTCATTTCTTTCTGGCCAAACGCTCAATGCCTTTGGATGGGAATTTCTCAACTGGATGGTATTCCCGATTGTAACTATGGCACTGTGTGCTCTTGCATGGCTTTGGGTAAACAGCCGCCGGTTATCGTGAAATGACACGAAAACACCGCGTTTGTAGTGCGAAAACTTAACAAATTCTTGACCTTTGGGCTGATCACGATATCTTCCGCCACGGTTTGGCCGGATTTAGGTAAGTCCGGCCATTGATTTTAAAAATCTAATCAGTTGCTGGGGAACCGGGAGGAGGTTTCCGCTCATCCCCCTATACTGCCGGAAAACTTAAAAAGGGAAATTCGAAATGGATCCTCTCATTTTGGTAATAATTGCCGGACTTCTGTCCGTCATTTATGCCTTCTGGGCTGGCCGCTCCGTAATGAATGCGGATGCTGGTAACCAGCGCATGCAGGAAATCGCCAAATACATTCAGGAAGGTGCGCAAGCTTATCTTACGCGCCAGTACATGACCATAGCCATTGTTGGTGTGGTCGTTTTCATTATCGCTTGGGTGCTTCTTGGTGCTGTAGCTGCAACCGGATTTGCAATCGGTGCAATCCTGTCAGGTGTTGCTGGCTTCATTGGCATGCTGGTTTCTGTCCGTGCCAATGTTCGCACCGCACAGGCCGCCTCGCAAAGTCTGGGTGCAGGGCTTGATGTTGCATTCAAGTCCGGAGCAATCACCGGCTTGTTGGTTGCAGGTCTCGCACTGCTCGGTGTTGCAGTCTATTATTATGTTCTCACAACGGGCATGGGATATGAAAACACCAGCCGCACCGTGATCGACGGTCTTGTTGCACTTGGCTTCGGGGCCTCTCTCATTTCGATTTTTGCCCGTCTTGGCGGCGGTATCTTCACCAAGGGTGCTGACGTTGGCGGCGATCTTGTCGGTAAAGTTGAAGCTGGCATTCCCGAAGATGACCCACGCAATCCTGCTACGATTGCGGACAATGTGGGGGACAATGTGGGTGACTGTGCCGGCATGGCAGCAGACCTGTTCGAGACCTACGCTGTGACTGTTGTTGCAACCATGGTTCTGGCTTCGATCTTCTTTGCGGGTGAAACAGCCAGCACATTGATGCTGTTGCCACTGGTAATCGGCGGCATCTGCGTCATTACCTCGATTGTCGGCACCTTCTTTGTGAAGCTTGGTTCTAACAATTCGATCATGGGTGCCCTTTACAAGGGATTCATCGCCTGTGCCGTGCTTTCTGCCGTTGCCCTCGCAGGCATTGTGTTCGGCTGGTTGGGCGGTAGCACTGCCTATGAGACCACAACGGGCACAAGCTTTACCGCTGCAGACCTTTTCTGGTGCATGCTGGTTGGACTGATTGTTACCGGTCTCATTATCTGGGTGACGGAATATTATACCGGTGTTGACTATCGTCCGGTGCGCTCCATCAGCCAGGCATCGGTAACCGGTCACGGCACAAACGTGATTCAGGGGCTTGCAGTTTCTCTTGAAGCTTGCGCAATTCCTGCAATCATCATTATTGCCGGTATCTTGATCACTTACTCACTGGCAGGCTTGTTCGGTATTGCGATCACGGTGACCGCCATGCTCGCACTTGCCGGTTTTGTTGTTGCCCTTGATGCCTTCGGCCCGGTAACGGACAACGCAGGCGGTATCGCGGAAATGGCAGAACTTCCATCAGAAGTACGTGACACAACCGATGCCCTTGATGCTGTCGGCAATACCACCAAGGCGGTAACCAAAGGCTATGCAATCGGTTCTGCCGGTCTCGGTGCGCTGGTCCTTTTTGCTGCATATACGGAAGACCTGAAGTTCTTCTCACAAAATGCACAGGACGGTTCCGTATTCTTCGGAATCAATGCCGATACCCTGTTCAACCTTTCCAATCCGTATGTGGTTGCCGGTCTCCTGTTTGGTGGCCTTCTTCCATATCTCTTTGGCGGTCTTTCCATGACCGCTGTGGGACGCGCGGGTGGCTCGATCGTTGAAGAGGTTCGTCGCCAGTTCAAGGCCGATCCCGGAATCATGAAAGGCACATCCAAGCCGGATTATGCCAAGGCAGTGGACCTGCTTACCCGCTCGGCGATCAAGGAAATGATCGTACCGTCACTTTTGCCGGTATTGTCTCCAATCGTTGTTTTCTTCCTCGTAAAGGCAATTGCAACGCCGGCAGATGCGTTTGCAGCGTTGGGTGCGATGCTCCTCGGAGTGATTGTCACCGGCTTTTACGTTGCTGTATCCATGACCGCTGGCGGTGGTGCATGGGACAATGCCAAGAAAAGCTTTGAAGACGGCTTCGTCGACAAGGATGGTGTAAAGCACGAGAAGGGTTCGGAAGCACACAAGGCATCAGTCACCGGTGATACGGTAGGCGATCCGTACAAGGATACTGCTGGTCCTGCTGTTAATCCGATGATCAAGATCACGAATATTGTGGCACTGCTGCTTCTTGCAGTTCTTGCCCATTGATCAACTGATTATTCCCCGGGCAACAGCTGACCGGGGAATGGCTAAAAAAAGAAAACCCGCGGCTATGCCGCGGGTTTTTATTTTCAATAACACATACAGTTTTGATCGTAAGCTGTCGGTACAGGGTGTCCCGTCAGTTTGGAACGCCCGGAGCGCTCGGAGCGCCTGTACTGCGTTGGGTACCCTGAAGCACGGTGGCAGGGCTGGCCTTGCCTGTGAGGATTTGACGAAGGAATGTGAAGTCTTTGCCGGTGGTTGGTGTTGTTCTTGAGATGAAGTCAAACACCTTGCCATCCTTCAGGCCAAAATCAGCAATACGGCTAACCTGTTTGTTTTCGTCAAAGTAGACAGAAAGGACGCGCTGATCGATCAGTGTCATGCGCTGAAATTCATATCTCTTTGCCCGCTTCTGGGAGATGTAGTAGAAAACTTCGGTGTCGAACTGTCCCGTAGTGGACGGAGATCCAAGAGCAAGCAGAACCTGTTCCTGGCTTGACCCGACCGGAATGAGGTCTAGTTGGTCCTGGGTAATTTGCGGGCCATTGTTGAAAACCCGCTGCTGAACACACCCTGTAACCAATGGAAGGGATATGAGTGCTGCGCCCAGCGCCCGGACATATTTACCTTTAGTGCTGGATTTTTTGGCCGTCATATCGAATTTCATACTCTGTAATCTCGAAATTGTATCGAATTGCCTATATCAGTCAGGTCATAGATTCAACCAGTAAGCTCGGCAGATTGTTGTTCTGCCTTCATTATGGGCAGAACACCCTGTTTATCCGTCTAACCCTTTAGTTGCTGTAATACATGATTAACAGACTTTTCAAACGAAAGCCGACAGTCGGAACCCCGCACCAGATTTATGGCGGACTTATGACACATGCGCGAAACCGGGTGTTCTATGAGCATTTTGGCGTTCCCGATTCTGTGATGGGGCGTTTCGATATGCTCGCCATGCATGTCTATATGCTAACCAGGAGACTGGCCCAGGAGGATAAGCCGGTGGCAAGAGAGCTCAGCCAGGATGTGTTTGACCTGTTTGTCGAAGATATCGAGCGGGCGCTGCGCCAGATCGGCATCGGAGACACCACGGTTCCAAAACGCAAGAAGCGGCTGGTTCACAGTTTTTATGCACAGATCGAGGATTTTGACCCTCTACTTGAAACCTCTGACAAGTCGGAACTCGCAAACAGTGTCGCCCGGCGATATTTTCAAGATGCAGAAAATGGAAATCCTTCCGCATTGGCAAATTACATGATTGAAACGGCCAACCATCTGGACCAGATACCCTTGGACAAGTTTCTGGCGGGCAAATCAGACTGGCTGGCACCAAAATGAATGATACGCAAAAACCATCTGGAAAATTCCCTGTATTCTGGGTCGATCTGAACCGGGTTTCATCCTCTGGTGAAACTGTGCAAATGATCGCTGACAAGAATGCGCTGGAAGTCTTGGCAGGATTGGCGCCGGTGGAAAGGTTTGATTCTATTAATGCAGGCCTGCATGTATCTCGTTGGAGTAACAAGGGAATTCTTGTGCAGGGAAGTGTTCAGTCTGGTTTCAGTCAGATGTGTGTCGCGACGCTGGAGCCATTTGACAATTCACTGAAAGTCGATTTGAGACGTACATTCGTCCCTGAAAGCGAGGGGCGCAGGTTCTCACCCGTGATTGACGATGGCGAAATTGTACTCGATCCGGAAGATGATGACTTGCCAGACATTGTATCGGGCGGCAAAGTGAACCTTTGGGATGTGGTGCTTGAGGAGCTCAACCTGGAAATTGATCCGTATCCACGTTCTCCAGGGGCAGGGGACATAGTCGTTGCAGAAGGTGAACAGCCCGAAAAAGAAGCCACTCACAGACCCTTTGAGGGGCTTGAAGGGTTATTAACCGAAAAAAAGCCGGGAAACGGATGAATATTGACGCTGGGTTTGCTAACACGTCCACACAAGTTTTTACGATCCGTTGTATCTGAATGAATCATCAATTGACCATTTCCCTTGACGCTATGGGTGGCGATCACGGGCCGGAAACCGTGATCGGCGGAGCAAACATTGTTCTGGATCGCAAACCGGACCTGAAGTTCGTGATATACGGCGAACAGGCTGTAGTAGGGCCGGTTCTTGATGCCTATCCAAGGGTCAGGGATGCTTCGGTGTTTCATGACTGCGAGATTTCCATTTCCATGGAAGACAAGCCAAGCCAGGCCCTGCGACGCGGACGTTACAAATCCGGCATGTGGCGGGCAATCGAGGCAGTGAAGAATGGCGAGGCAAATGTTTGTATCTCGGCGGGCAATACAGGCGCTCTCATGGCCATGTCAAAGTTCTGCCTGCGTACCCAATCGGGGATAACACGGCCCGCAATGGCAGCCATATGGCCCACCATGACCGGTGAGAGTATTGTTCTTGATGTTGGCGCAAACGTTGGTGCAGACGCTGACCAACTGGTTGAGTATTCCGTCATGGGATCGGCCATGGCGCGTGCATTGTTCGATTTCGACAGGCCCAGTATTGGTTTGCTCAATATCGGCGTGGAAGAGGTCAAGGGAGTCGAATCGGTAAGAGAGGCCGGAGCCCTACTCAGGGAAGCAAAACTGGAGACAATGAATTATCACGGTTTTGTCGAGGGTGATGATCTGGGCAAGGGGACGGTTGATGTGGTGGTTACCGAAGGCTTTGCTGGTAACATTGCGCTGAAAACCGCCGAAGGAACCGCTAAACAGATAGGTGAATATCTGAGGGCGGCCATGAGCCGGACGATTTTGGCGAAGGCAGGTTTTATCCTTGCCAAAGGCGCTTTTGATCGTCTTAGGGAGAAAATGGACCCCCGAAAAGTCAATGGCGCTGTTCTGTTGGGATTGAACGGTGTTGTAATCAAAAGTCATGGCGGCACTGACGCTGAAGGGTTCGCCGCTGCAATTGAACTTGGCCATGACATGGTGGCAAATCACCTGATGTCGAAAATCGAGAAGGACATTGAAAACTTCTCCGAGATCCGGATCAGGCTGGAAAAGCATGCTGGCTAGTTACCGCGTGGAGCGAGATACTTGAAATGATACGATCAGTTATAACCGGTTGCGGGTCTTACCTGCCCGCAAAAGCAATGTCGAATGCAGAGTTTGAGGAGCGTATTGATACGTCTGACGAATGGATCGTTCAAAGAACCGGTATCCGTCAAAGACATATCGCTGCGGAAGGTGAAACAACGGCAGATCTTGCCGAAAATGCTGCACGTGCGGCAATGAAGTCGGCCGGGATCAGTGCAGCAGACCTTGACCTTATTGTCTTGGCGACCTCGACGCCCAACAATACGTTTCCTGCAACTGCGGTTGAGGTGCAACACAGGTTGGGAATGGATCATGGCGCTGCATTTGACATGCAAGCCGTCTGTTCAGGGTTCGTTTTTGCCCTGACTACCGCAGACCAGTTTATCCGTACCGGCCAGGCAAAACGTATTCTCGTGATAGGCGCCGAAACTTTCTCGCGCATACTCGATTGGGAAGATCGCACAACGTGTGTGCTCTTTGGTGATGGTGCCGGCGCTCTGGTTGTTGAGGCAGCCGATAGCGAAGGAAATGTGGAGGAACGGGGAATTCTGACCACACATTTGCGCTCGGATGGTTCTCATAAGGAAAAGCTTTATGTTGACGGTGGCCCGTCCAGCACAAGGACTGTCGGTTACTTGCGCATGGAGGGCAAGGAAGTGTTCCGCCATGCGGTGGGCATGATCACGGATGTGATTACAGCCGCTTACGAAGCAACTGGCCTGTCTTCAGATGATATTGACTGGTTCGTACCGCATCAGGCCAACAAGCGTATTATTGACGGATCGGCAAAGAAACTTGGAATTGCACCGGAGAAGGTTGTTACGACGGTGGACATGCATGGCAACACCTCGGCTGCCTCCATACCGCTGGCACTTGATGTGGCAGTAAAGGATGGGCGGATACAAAAAGGTGACCTTGTTCTGCTTGAAGCCATGGGTGGAGGCTTCACCTGGGGTTCAATCCTGTTGAGGTGGTAGTGAGCCCGGTGCCGGTTTGCCTTTAGGTGAAACGCTGAAAAACGATTTCTTCTGCCTGCCCTTGTTAGGCGACTTTTTTTGCCTTAAACTTTGAAATCTCATGCAATAACTATTTCAGTCTGCAATTTCAGTTGTTTCACAATCATCATCATTTTAAAAAGCAAACGGTAAGATAAATGGCCCAAGAGACTATTACCCGTAGTGATCTCAGTGAAGCTGTATATCAGAAAATTGGATTGTCTCGTGTTGAATCTGCAGAACTTGTCGAAACGGTACTGCAACTTATCAGTGACCGCATCGTGGATGGCGAGCCGGTAAAACTCTCCTCTTTTGGTTCTTTTGTTGTACGCAGCAAGAATGAGCGCATCGGCCGCAATCCCAAGACCGGCGAAGAAGTGCCGATTACACCGCGTCGCGTCATGGTGTTCAAACCGTCAAATATTCTCAAGCAGGCTGTCCTGGATGGGCACAAGAAGTCCTGAATATCGGTTGACCGGTTCCGCTGGTTTTGTCTTTTCCCACAACTCGTGTGAACGCGGATTGGTTTTTCTGGAAGAATCGTGTCGTATGGCTCCATGAGCAAAGGCCCGGATGCATTTCGTACAATCAGTGAGGTTGCTGAGGAACTCGACCTTCCGCAGCACGTCCTGCGTTTTTGGGAAACCCGGTTCAGCCAGATCAATCCCATGAAGCGTGGCGGCGGCCGACGTTATTACCGGCCTGAAGATGTTGAACTTCTGGGAAACATCAAGGCTCTCCTGTACAAGGAAGGCTATACCATTCGCGGTGTTCAGAAACTGCTTAAGGAGCAGGCAGCGGACAAGCGCCTGGCTGACGGACCAGAACCGGCCCGGCCTGAGTTGCCGGAAGAGGAGGACCCGGAAACTGCGGTTTCGGGTAAAATGACTCCGGCTGTTGATGTCGCGGAGTTTTCCCGTCAGCAATCGGGAAAAAAGGGAAAATCCATTCTGAACCGTCTCAGCGGAATTGTCATGTCGGAAGATGAACACGGCGCAGGCGTTTCAATTGATGCAGAAGACCTCAAACATCTCAAAAGCACATTGCATGAATTGCTGGAATGCAAACGCCTGCTCGATCAGACCAGACAGGATTGAACAAGTTCTGTTCCATCATCCCTTTGGTGGCTGAATGCGTGTCGGAATTTCAGGGAATATACCGATATGGGGCATGCGGGTGGTTATTGGCGATCCCGGGAGGATTCGAACCCCCGACCTACTGATTAGAAGTCAGTTGCTCTATCCAGCTGAGCTACGGGACCCCAATAGCACGTCTATAACTGAAAGAAGGATTCTTGCAACCGGAAAGCGCCATGGTGGCGTCAATGGGTCCAGGGCAAAGACCGGTTTGAACTGAAATTCTCGGCGTAGGACATGACCCGGCGTTTGGCTTTCTGCGGTTGTTGTACAGCTGCTGCAATTCCGTTTCTGGCTGCGTAGGTTTGCGCAGCTTCCAGGGAATCGAATTCAAGCCTGATTTGCGATTTCATGTCGGACGAAGACGTGTAACCCATCAGTGGGTCGATTTCTCGCGGCGTTTCCGGTTCAAATTCCAGAATCCAGCGATCCGTTTTTGCTTTTCCGGACTGCATTGCAGTTTTGGCTGGTTTGTAAATGCGCGCTGACATCTCAATTTCCGCAAAAAATTAAGGACAAGTCCCATCTCATTACAAGCTGTTACATTGGCTTGTAAAGGCCGACTGTTCTTTGTGATGTTTTCAGGAAACATCTGTCGCCGCTACCCGGGACTTCCGGACATTCGTTTTGATCAGGAAAGGTTGTATTTGGGAAAATGGTCGGAGCGGCAGGATTCGAACCTGCGACCCTCTGGTCCCAAACCAGATGCGCTACCAGGCTGCGCTACGCTCCGACTTGCTGGCTAGCGGATGAACTACACTGGCAGGATATTTCCTGCAAGGGTGAATTTCACCTTGTGGCAATAAAATTGTTTCAATCCGCCAATTTGGACTAGTCGAGTGAACTTGCCGACACAGAAACCCCGCTTCGCATTGAAGCGGGGTTCTTTTTGCCGGTCACAAGGGGCGGCATGACCGGCATTATCCGTTTTCCCTAGTTGTATGGGGAATTGCAGTAGCGTCGCGGTCCGCTATACGGCTGGTATGTATCGGAGCGCACGTCG